>NZ_JAYMEW010000010.1:0-65001 GCF_037029655.1 Marinobacter sp. CH_CUG1437-1
AGAAGTGAAACAGACCAGCGCCGATGGTAGTGTGGCGTTGCCCATGTGAGAGTAGGTCATCGTCAGGCTCCTAATACCAAAAACCCCAGCATCTTCGGTGCTGGGGTTTTTTATTGCCTGAAAATCACGCCCTCACTCACCACAACCCGGTGATATACTTCCTCCACAAAGAACAAACTCTGACAATGGAGTCACCCAATGCCTGCCACTGATCATCTGGTCATCTTTGATACAACGCTCCGCGATGGTGAGCAAAGCCCCGGTGCCACCATGAATAAAGCGGAGAAGCTCCGCATTGCGAAAGCGCTGGAAAAGCTCCGGGTCGACGTTATTGAGGCAGGATTCGCGATTGCGAGCCAGGGCGATTTCGAGGCGGTTAAAGGGATAGCAGAAACCATTAAGGATTCCACAATCTGCAGTCTTGCCAGGGCGCTTGATAAGGATATCGACCGCGCAGCGGAAGCTATCCGGCCGGCACACCGCGGTCGTATTCATACGTTCATCGCCACGTCGCCTATTCACATGAAGCACAAGTTGCAGATGCAGCCGGATGAAGTGATTGAGCAGGCGGTTCGCTCGGTCAAACGTGCTAGAAGCCATGTGGATGACGTTGAGTTTTCATGCGAAGACGCCGGGCGCTCCGAGTTGGACTTCCTGTGCCGGATCATTGAGGCAGCCATTGATGCCGGCGCCACCACGATCAACATTCCCGATACCGTGGGCTACGCGATCCCAGAGCAGTTCGGTGAAACCATCCGTCAGCTCATGAACCGGATCCCCAACGCGGATAAAGCCATTTTTTCGGTACATTGCCATAACGATCTGGGTCTGGCTGTCTCAAATTCACTAGCGGCGGTATCCCAGGGCGCTCGCCAGGTTGAGTGCACCATCAATGGGTTAGGTGAGCGAGCCGGTAATGCGGCCCTTGAGGAAATCGTGATGGCGGTCCGTACCCGGCAGGACCTGTTCAACATCGACACTCGTATTGATACCCAGCACATCGTGCCCGCGTCGCGGCTGGTTTCCACCATCACCGGGTTTCCTGTTCAGCCCAATAAGGCCATAGTGGGGGCCAATGCCTTCGCCCATGAATCGGGCATTCACCAGGATGGGGTGCTGAAGCACAGGGAAACCTACGAGATCATGCGTGCGCAGGATGTGGGCTGGCACACCAACAGTTTGGTGTTGGGTAAACATTCGGGGCGCAACGCGTTCCGTACCCGTTTGCTAGAACTCGGGATCCAGTTTGAGACCGAAACCGAACTGAATGAAGCGTTCACACGGTTCAAGGCACTCGCTGATCTCAAGCACGAAATTTTCGACGAGGATCTGCAGGCGATTGCTAGTGATACCCGCCAGAAAGAGGAAGACGGTCGGTATGGGCTGGTCTGCATGCAGGTATGCTCTGAGACCGGAGTCGTGCCCAAGGCCAATCTGACCCTGACAGTGGACGGCAAAGAACATAAGGTCGAGGCGGAAGGTAGCGGTCCGGTCGATGCGACCTTCAAGGCAATCGAATCTCTGGTGGATTCAGGCTGCAATCTCCAGCTGTATTCCGTAAACAACATCACCAGCGGCACCGATGCCCAGGGCGAAGTGACTGTGCGCCTGGAACGCGGTGGTCGGATCGTTAACGGCGTGGGTGCGGATACTGATATCATCATTGCGTCCGCCAAAGCCTACATAGAGGCTCTGAACCTGATTAGTAAGGGCGGAATTCGACAGCATCCCCAGGTTGCTGATGTGTGAGCGTTTGAATTCGGTGAGTTCCGACAGGCGAAGTGAATGATTGGATCGGAAGCAGAGCGTCAATTTTATCTGGGAGCGGCGGGGATACGGATGTGGTATGCCCGGCAGCCGCTCCCGGGTGCGGCGCCCAGTCCAGACTTTGTGTATCCAGAGGAGGGCGCAGCTCCTGAGACAGTTCCAGGGCAGCCCGAGCCGGTAGCCCGTCGGGCAAGTGGTTCGGGCCGCGCTGGCATGGAGAAGCCGACTGTTCCGGATCGCACCGAAGGCGTCGCCCGAATAGCCGATCTGCAGGCATTGATGGGTGGTAACGCTGGCGTTCCGGAAAAGGCGCCGCCGCAGTCCCCCGCAACGCCCTCTTTGCCAGAGGTGCCAACCGAAGCTCCGAATTCAGGGTTTTCTGAGGAAGTGTCGGTGCGACCGTCCCGAATCCCAACCGTGAGTGCCAATCTCATGATCTGGGCGGGGAGCAATGTGGTTCTTATCGGAGGCATGTCCGAGGATGCCAGCGGTCGTCTGCAGGAGACCCTTGCGATGAATATTCTCAAGAGCTTGGGAGAGCATAAGCCCCGGGTTCTGGGCCGTGTGGTCTGGCCCATCTTCAACAATCTGCTGGTCCCCGGGAACTCCGGTCATGACCTTGTTGAGGTGATTCGCCACATTCTGTCGGGTCTGGAGCGTAAGCCTGTTGTTGTTCTGCAGGCCGGAGAAGATTCGGAGCAGGGCTGGGTGGAAGCAGCTCTCGGCCGTGATGCGGCAGTTCGGTTTCCGCACACCCTCGCGGAGATTGCCGGTAACCCGACGCTCAAGCGATCCCTGTGGCAACAAATACGGCCTATGGTCGCCCGTTAATGCCCTATCCGGAAGCCTACCAAAAAGTTCTCAACGCCGATCTGCTCATGCGTCCTCTGGCGCCTGAGGATGTGCCGGCAGTGCTTGATATAGAGCGCCAGGGGTATTCCCATCCCTGGAGCGAATCCGTGTTTCTGGATTGTTTCAAGGACAACTATCGGGTCTGGGGCGCCTGTCATGGCGGCGATCTTGTTGGCTACGCTGTCCTGGCTTACATCGTTGATGAAGCGCATTTGCTGAATATCTGCGTGCACCCGAGAGTCCGCGGGGAGGGCGTGGGACGCTATCTCCTGAGGTACGTTCTGGCAACCGCAGCTCATGAGGGTATGTCCCAGCTGTTGCTCGAGGTCAGGGTCAGCAATCATGCCGCTATCGCGTTGTACCAGGATGAGGGTTTTCGCGAAATCGGTCTGCGCCCCGGGTATTATCCGGCTGTCAATGGACGGGAGGATGCACGCGTTATGATGCGTGCTCTCGGCCAGTGAGTGCTCAAGTGCGAGTTAGCGTCACAGCGGCATAGGGCCTATAATGGCCGCCTTTTCCAGAACATCAGATTCAGGTTGCTTTTCGATTATGTCTAACCTTTCCCAGGAAGTGGCCAAGCGCCGCACCTTTGCCATTATTTCGCACCCGGATGCCGGTAAGACTACGATTACCGAGAAGGTGCTGTTATTCGGCCAGGCCATTCAGAAGGCTGGTACCGTCAAGGGAAAGAAATCCGGTCAGCATGCCAAGTCTGACTGGATGGAAATGGAAAAAGAGCGGGGTATCTCGGTTACCACCTCCGTAATGCAGTTCCCTTATGGTGGCAAGCTGGTGAACCTGCTGGATACGCCGGGCCACGAGGATTTCTCCGAGGATACCTACCGGACCCTGACAGCGGTCGACTCCTGCCTGATGGTGATTGACAGCGCCAAGGGTGTCGAGGAGCGAACCATCAAGCTGATGGAAGTAACCCGCTTGCGGGATACCCCCATTCTCACGTTCATGAACAAGCTGGACCGGGATACCCGGGATCCGGTGGAGCTGATGGATGAGGTTGAAGAGGTCTTGAAGATCGCCTGCGCGCCGATCACCTGGCCTATTGGCATGGGCAAGAGCTTCAAGGGTGTGTATCACCTGCTGCGGGATGAAGTCATCCTCTATCAGTCCGGTCAGGGGCACATGATTCAAGACAAGCGAGTTATCTCGGGGCTCGATAACCCGGAGCTGGACGAGGCGATTGGTGCCTATGCTGACGACCTGCGCGATGAGATTGAGCTTGTGAAGGGCGCTTCCCACGAATTCGATCAGGAAGCCTTTCTTGCTGGCGAGTTGACGCCGGTGTTCTTTGGTACCGCACTGGGCAATTTCGGTGTCGACCACATGCTGGATGGCCTGGTGGAGTGGGCTCCGGCGCCACAGCCCCGAGAAACTGACCAGAGACTGGTCCAGCCTGCAGAGGACGCCTTTTCGGGCTTCGTATTCAAGATCCAGGCAAATATGGACCCGCAACACCGCGATCGCGTTGCGTTCCTCCGAATCGTCTCTGGCAGTTACAACCAGGGCATGAAGGCCCGTCATGTTCGTATTGGCAAAGAGGTCCGCTTTTCAGACGCACTAACCTTTATGGCCGGGGACCGTGAGCACGCCGAGCAGGCCTTTGCTGGCGATATTATTGGCTTGCACAACCACGGGACCATTCAGTTGGGGGATACCTTTACCGCGGGTGAGGATATGAAATTCACCGGCATCCCGAACTTCGCTCCGGAACTGTTCCGCCGGATTCGCCTGAAAGACCCGCTCAAGGCCAAGCAGCTCCAGAAAGGCCTGATCCAGTTGTCAGAGGAAGGGGCTGTTCAGGTGTTCAGGCCTCTGCGTAACAACGACCTGATTGTCGGGGCCGTGGGTGTTCTGCAGTTTGACGTGGTGGTCAGTCGCCTGAAAAGTGAGTACAAGGTAGAGGCGATTTATGAGCCGATCAACGTAGCCACAGCTCGCTGGGTGACCTGCAGCGATGAGCGCAAGTTGGACGAGTTCCAGCGCAAGAACAACGACAACCTGGCTCTTGATGGCAGTGACCGGCTCGCCTACATTGCTCCGACCATGGTAAACCTGAATCTGGCTCAGGAAAGGTATCCGGACATCCAGTTCCACAAGACCCGGGAGCATTAAACGTTCCGGGCGGAGGTGACCGTGCAACTGATCGACGCCCATTGCCATTTTGATTTCCCTCAGTTCGATAGCCGGCGCGAAACGGAGCTCGAGCGGGCCCGATCGCTCGGACTCCGTCGACTGGTCATACCCGGTGTCCGGCGGCCAGACTGGGACAGGGTCCGTGACACAGCGCTTGCCCATAATGGCCTGTTCTACTGTCTCGGGATTCATCCCTGGTTTGTTGATGAGCATTCCGAAGAGGATCTGACGGAGCTTCGCAGGCGACTTGCGGCTCGGCCCGAGCGCTGCGTCGCCATAGGGGAGTGTGGGCTCGATCGCCTCAAGGGCAGCCTTGAAGTGCAGTGGCCCTGGTTCAACAGCCAGGTGGCACTAGCCGACGAGTTCGACATGCCGCTGGTGATTCATTCCGTTAAGACTCATGACGAAGTACACAGCCTGCTTAACCGTCGGCAGTGGGCGGGACGGGCCCTGATTCACGGCTTCAGCGGCAGTTTTCAGCAGGCCGTAAAGCTGGTCGATCTGGGGTGCTTCATCGGCGTGGGAGGCGTGATCACTCACCCCCGGGCACGAAAGACCCGTGATGCAATCGCAAGGTTGCCACTGGAAGCGCTGGTGCTTGAAACGGATGCGCCGGACATGGCGCCGGAGGGTGTACCGCAGGGGCAGAATTCTCCCCGGTATTTGCCGGATATTCTGAAGGTGCTTGCAGAAATTCGTGGTGACACGTCAGAGCAGCTGGCGCCGGTGTTGCTGGATAATGTGTTCCGGCTTTACGGTTGGTCCGGCGCGGATATAGGGGAATAACGAAACGAGCCGACACAGGGTTGGCTTTCCCGGGTGGTTCGAGTATACTTCGCGCCCTGGCTTTTCAAGGCGATGTCATTATCTCAGCCCCGAATGATGGCAGCGCAACACAGGTATGGAACCTCCTCCGGATGCCTTGCATTTACCGGTGGTGGTTTTTAACGTTTCTTATATAGCGTTCAAGGCGGAATCAATGAAGACTCTGAGTGCGAAACCAGAAACAGTAAAACGTGACTGGTACGTTGTAGACGCAGCCGGCAAGACGCTGGGTCGTCTGTCAACCGAAATCGCCCTACGTCTGCGGGGCAAGCATAAGCCTGAGTACACCCCTCACGTAGACACTGGCGATTACATTGTTGTGATCAACGCGAGCCAGGTGCGGGTTACCGGCAAGAAGGCATCTGACAAGATGTACTACAGTCATACCGGCTTTCCGGGTGGAATCAAGTCCATCAACTTCGAGAAGCTGGTCGACAAGGCTCCCGAGCAAATCATTCAGAAGTCTGTCAAAGGCATGCTTCCGAAAGGCCCGCTCGGTCGCGCCATGTTCAAGAAGCTGAAAATCTATGCCGGCGCTGAGCATCCTCACGCAGCCCAGCAGCCCAAAGAACTCGACATTTAACGGAAGGCGGATATGTCTGTAGCACAAAATTACGGTACTGGTCGCCGCAAGACATCCACGGCTCGGGTTTTTATCAAGCCGGGAAGCGGTAACATCTCTATCAATGGTCGCTCAATCGAAGATTTCTTCGGTCGCGACACCCTGCGAATGATCGTTCGTCAGCCGCTGGTTGTTGCCGAGTCTACCGATCGTTTTGATATCCAAATCACCGTGAAGGGCGGTGGTATCAGTGGTCAGGCCGGCGCTATTCGCCACGGTCTGACTCGCGCCCTGATGGATTACGACGAAACTCTGCGTCCGGCGCTGCGTAAAGCGGGTTACGTTACCCGTGATGCGCGTGAAGTCGAGCGTAAGAAAGTGGGTCTGCGCAAGGCGCGTAAGCGTCCTCAGTACTCCAAGCGTTAATTTCGCTGGAACAGATCCTGGAAAACCCGGCCCTTTTCGGTCGGGTTTTTTTATGTTCGGACGATTTGTCAGCAAATTGATCTGGAACAGTGATGAGGCGCCAGCGCCGGCTTTCCGACTTGTAAGGCCAAGGTAATTTCATTACCATTTGGGCGCTTATATTTTTGGGTTGTGAAGTCCTTTAAGATGCACATCGCCGGCGGTTTTGCGGGCTGTGACATCGCCTGATGGGAGAAAACCATAATGAGTAATGGCGACGTGAGCCAAGGCCGGCGCCGGTTTCTGATCGGTGCCACGTCTGTGGTGGGTGGAGTCGGCGTCGTCGGTGCGGCCGTTCCTTTCGTGGCATCCTGGAATCCCAGTGCCAAAGCGGAAGCAGCGGGTGCACCGGTAACCGTCAATGTCAGCAAGATTGAACCGGGTCAGCAGATTACGGTCGAGTGGCGAGGTAAGCCGGTCTGGATCATTCGCCGTACCGAAGAGATGCAGGCGAATATCGAGAAGCTCAACGACCGGGTGAAAGATCCCCAGTCAGAAGCGCCTCAGCAGCCACCGTATATTGATGGCATCCTGCGTTCCCTGAAGCCGGAGTTTGCCGTGCTTGTAGGGTTGTGTACCCATCTTGGCTGTGTTCCGTCCTACCGTCCGGAAGTTGCTCCGGCGGATCTCGGTGATGAGTGGCTGGGTGGTCTTTTCTGCCCGTGTCACGGTTCCCGATATGACATGGCCGGAAGGGTCTATGAGGCGCAGCCTGCTCCCCTGAACCTTGAGGTGCCGCCTTATCGTTTTGACGACGATTCGACCCTCACGATTGGTCTTGATCCGGAGGCAGCGTAATGCAAAAGCTGATTAACTGGGTAGACGAGCGTCTGCCAATCGTAGATGCCTGGAACAAGCATCTTGGAAAGTATTACGCGCCGAAGAACTTCAACGTGTGGTACTTCTTTGGTTCCCTTGCCATGCTGGTCCTCGTGAACCAGCTGGTTACCGGGATCTGGCTGACCATGAGCTACAACCCGTCCGGCGAAGGCGCGTTTGCGTCTGTCGAGTACATCATGCGTGATGTCGAGTGGGGCTGGTTGCTCCGTTATCTGCATTCTACCGGTGCTTCGGCATTCTTCGTTGTGGTCTATCTCCACATGTTCCGGGGGCTGATGTATGGCTCCTATCAGAAGCCGCGTGAACTCATCTGGATCTTCGGTATGTTGATCTACCTGATCCTGATGGCTGAGGCGTTCATGGGTTATCTGCTGCCTTGGGGCCAGATGTCCTACTGGGGTGCCCAGGTTATCGTAAACCTCTTCGGTGCTATTCCGGTCATCGGTGAAGATCTGTCACTGTGGATCCGTGGCGATTACCTGATTTCCGGCATTACCCTGAACCGCTTCTTTGCGTTGCATGTGGTAGCCCTGCCGATCGTTCTCCTTGGCCTGGTTGTGCTTCACATTCTGGCACTGCACGAAGTGGGCTCAAACAACCCTGACGGTATCGATATCAAGAAGAACAAGGACGAAAACGGTATTCCGAAAGATGGTATCCCGTTCCACCCTTATTACACTGTGCATGACCTTCTGGGCGTCGGTGTATTCTTCTTTATCTTCTTCATCGTCGTGTTCTTCTTCCCGGAAGGCGGCGGGCTGTTCATTGAAAAGCCGAACTTCGAGCCAGCTAACCCGCTCAAGACGCCCGATCACATCGCGCCGGTCTGGTACTTCACGCCTTTCTACGCAATGTTGCGTGCGGTAACGATTGACCTGTTCGGTCTGGATGCCAAGTTCTGGGGTGTTGTCGTGATGGGCGCAGCGATCGCCATTCTGTTTGTGCTGCCATGGCTCGACAAGAGCCCCGTACGCTCAATGCGGTACAAGGGCTGGCTGAGTCGCATTGCCCTGGCCATTTTCGCAGTCAGTTTCGTGGTGCTTGGCTATCTCGGCCTGGTACCGGCGACTGAAGGCCGCACCATGGTTGCCCAGGTTCTGACGGTGCTGTACTTCCTCTACTTCATCCTTATGCCGTTCTATACGCGTATGGAGAAAACCAAGCCAGTTCCAGAGAGGGTGACAGGATAATGAGAAAGCTGATTTTTGGTCTTTTCATCGCGGTCCTGCCGGCACTCGGGCTGGCAGCGGGTTCAACCGTGCCGCTGGACAGCTTCGAGTCAGATCACTCTGACAAAGCCTCTCTGCAGCGTGGTGCAGCTCTGTTTACCAACTACTGCATGGGTTGCCATTCCATGGAGTACGCTCGATACAAGCGCGTGGCTGATGATCTGGAGATTCCCGATGAGCTGTACGAGGAAAACCTGATCTTCACTGGCGCCAAGATTGGCGAGTTGATGAAGAACTCCATGAGCAAGGACATGGCTGCCGATTGGTTTGGTGCGCCGCCACCGGACCTCACGCTGGAAACGCGTTTGCGGGGCGAAGCATGGGTGTATTCCTACCTGCGTGGCTTCTACAAGGATGAGTCCCGACCGCTGGGCGTGAACAACGTGGTGTTCCCGGCCGTGGGTATGCCTCACGTTCTGGTGGGGATGCAGGGGCTGTGTGCCGTTGAGCCCAACATCGGGACTCCGGCCAGCGTTGAGCCCTTGAGTGGCAACATCAACAACGCCGACGTATGCCCGGAGTACGCCATCGAAGGCAGCATGTCTGGACCGGAATTCGACCAGGCCATGTACGATCTGACCAACTTCATGTCTTACATGGGTGATCCGGTCAAGCTTGAGCGTGAGCGTCTGGGGATCTTTGTCCTGATCTTCGTGGCCATCTTCTTCGTGTTCGCCTACATGCTCAATCGTGAGTACTGGAAGGACGTACACTGAGAAATAGGGTATAATCCCGTCCCCTGAGTTCCAGCGGGCATAACCGGCCCGCTGGATTTTTGCGTTTTTCAGGATCATTTCGGTTTGTTTACTCGTGAGGTAGTTCTATGGGCGTTGTGACCAAGCGGTCATCAATGACGTTTTTCTCGGATCCGGCCAGCCATTACAGTCACAGGGTGCGCATTGTTCTGGCAGAGAAGGGTGTTACCGTCGATATCGTTGATGTGGATCCGGACAATCCGCCGGCTGAGCTGGCCGACCTGAACCCGTACAACGCCCTGCCGACACTGGTGGATCGTGATCTGGTTCTTTATGAGCCCAATATCATGATGGAGTACCTGGACGAGCGGTTCCCGCACCCGCCCTTGTTGCCGGTGTATCCGGTTGCCCGTGCCAATAGCCGCCTGATGATTCATCGGATTCAGAAGGACTGGTGTGGCCTGGTGGACCAGATCCTGGCGCAGCCGAACGCCAAAGCGTCTGAAACGGCGCGCAAAGAGCTGAAAGAAAGCCTGTTGGCGACGGCGCCGCTGTTCGGGGAGATGCCGTTCTTCCTGTCTGAAGAGTTCACCATCGTGGATTGCTGTATTGCCCCGATCCTGTGGCGCCTTCCGGCCCTCGGTATCGAGCTGAACGAAAAGCAGGCCAAGCCACTGCAGAAGTACATGGAGAGCATCTTCAGTCGGGAAGGGTTCAAGGCAAGCCTGTCCGACCTGGAAGAAGACATTCGCAGCTGATTTGGTAACGTTCCGCTGGCCGGAGCAGGAGAGTGGCAGTGGCTGAGAGTAAAAACACTATGACGTCCAGCCGCCCGTACCTGGTACGAGCATTCAATGAATGGATTCTGGACAATGACTGCACTCCATACATCGTGGTGGATGCAGGCATTCAGGGTGTACAGGTGCCGACCGAGCATGTCGCCAATGGGCAGATTGTTCTGAATATCAGTCCGGGAGCGGTCCGTGGTCTGGTTATCGGTAACGGTGCACTCGAGTTCAGTGCCCGTTTCGGTGGCGTCCCCATGCAGGTTTTCATTCCGCTGCAGGCGGTTATGGCAATCTACGCCAAGGAGAACGGTGAGGGCATGGTGTTCGGCAGTGAGCCAGGCTCTCCGGATCCGGATGGCACTTCCCGTGAGCGTGAGGGCGAGCAGTCTGCATCCGGGCAGGAGGATCGCCCTTCGGGCAGGCCAACCCTCAAAGTGGTGAAATAAACCGCACCCCGTAGTCTTGAAATAGCCAGCTTATGCTGGCTTTTTTTATCCGCCAAAAATCTTGGCGTCGATCAGCCCGCAGAGGGCATTGATGATGAGGAGAAGTAACGGCGTTGCCTCTGTGGGGCTGAGGTTATTCAGCGCAATTTCGTGATCTTCCGGATGCAGGAGCGATGTTATGTCGGATTTCTCCCTGGCGCTAAGGACCACAACGCTCATCTCCCGGTCATGGGCGACCTGGATCGCCTGGATCAGGTTTGCCTTGTGGCCATCGTCCACGATTACGAAAAGAAGATCTCCGGGTTTGCCAATGGCCCTGACCTGGCGGGAAAAAGTGTCGTTGAAGCGATTATCCCGGCAAATCGCGGAATAGGTTGTCGCATCGGCGCCAAGATTGATGGCCGGTAGTGCAGGGCGGTCCTGGTCGAACCGGTTAAGAAGGGCGGTGCAGAAGTACTGGGCCAGAATATTGGCATTGCCGTTGGCGCAGGTAATGATTTTCCCATCCTGGAGCAGCGTTCCCACAAAGGCATTGGCAGCCTCTTCAATGTCGGGGCCAACGGTGCTGGCGGTCTGTGCGGTATGCTCCATATGGCTGGCGAACCACTGATTGATCTGGTGTTCGGTATCGGTCATTTTCAGTATCACTATCCTGCCAGAATTGCGTTCCTGATCCATTGTACCCGGTATTTTTTAACGGTACCCGGGCTGATGGCAACCACATCAATCCGCGAGACGCTGTTCCAGAGCCCATGGCGGTGCAAATAAAAGGAAACGGCACGGATCAGGCGTTTCTGTTTGGGGTAATTGATCGAACTTGCAGGGTCAACAAGACTGCCCGTCCCCCGATAACGGACCTCAAAGAACACGAGTGTCTCGCCATCCTGGCCGACGATGTCGATTTCGCCGCCGCGATTGTAGACATTGCGCTCTAGAATCCGGACGCCTCGACTGGCGAGGTATCGGGCTGCGACGCCTTCAAAATGGTTGCCCGTGGTTTTGGTGCCATCCATGGCAGCTGGTCTGCTCCTGTCGTGTTACTCGCTAATGGGGGCCGTTTCCTGGTTCGTGACTTCTGGCTCGCTCTCTTCGGTCACCGGGTCGGGGATGAGCTCAGGAACCCCATTGCGGAACTGCGCCCAGAGCTGTTCCCGGTGAATGCTGCCTTCGGCTGTCATGGTCAGGATTCCGGTCTGCCCGGAGATCGAGGCGCTTTCAACCTGTCTCAACAGGGGCAGGCGTTTGCTCAGGTGCCACGCATCGGCGCCCATGGCGAACAGGCGCCCGGGTTGGCCACGGGTACCGGAAAGGTTCTCTGTAGCACGGGTTCGAAGTTCGTTGTCGTCTCCCAGCACCCAGGGAATGTCGGTGAAAATAACCCCGTTCAGGTCACGGTCCCGGGAGGGTGCGGGTGTGCCCTCGTAGATGATGGATGGCGAATAAACGGGCAGGTCACCACCGAAATAAAAGGCGAACAGAGGCTTGAACTGCCGCGCAACGGTAGGCTCTGCCACCATGACGATGGCGTCGGCGTCCTGCCGGCGCCTCGGCTCGAACTCGACATCCATGCCGATGGTCCGCTCAACCTGAATGGCCCTGTCCCGGGAAACGGTGATGCCCAGAAGGTCGGCCGTTACCGCCCGAAGATTGTCCTCCCGGTAGAAGCGCTCGATATCCAGTGCAACCCCTTCGTTGGAGGCCATTCGCTTCAATAACGCGGCCTCAACCCGATCGCCCCATTCGCCACCGGGGATAAGAACCAGAACCTGGCGCAGTTGTTCTGCGGCAAGTCGGTCGGCAATCTGTCGGGCCTCATCTTCGGCGGAAAGCCCGAATTGATACAGCCCGTCAGCTGGCCGGGTATCGGCTGGCAGATAGTTTAGCCCGAGCGCAGGCACCGGCAGCGTATTCATTGAGCCAAGCCCCGCAAGCGCTTCCTTTTCGAGGGGGCCGACAATCAGGTCGATATCCTGTTCGGACAGCTGCTTGTAAAGATCGGCGAACGCTGTGCCGGCGGTGTTGAAAATGCGAATGTCTGTTTCGCCCCGGTCGGCAGAGTCATCAAGGTAGTAGGCCGCCAGAAAGCCGTCCCGGATTGCCTTGCCTGCCGTTGCCAGCGGCCCCTCGAGGGGAAGGGCAAGTGCGATTTTTTCGGGGCGACTTTCGGCCAGTGTCGCGATCAGTCGCAATTCCGCAGGCAGAACCTGGGCGGCCGGATGACCCGGCCAATTGTTTTGCCAGTTGCGGATGATTCGTCCCTGCTCGTCAATGCCGGCGTCCGGTGTTTTGACAAGGCTGGCCAGTTCCAGCCAGCCCTGGGCTTCATAGCCGATGGCCTCGGCAGAAGCCGAGCTCAGGTCGCTCTCAGAGACCTGTTCCAGCAGGGACCAGATCCGGTTGTGAATCTGCTGCGCATCCGCCGTGTTATCGGTTTGCGCCAGCAGAATTAGGGTCATTGCCGCAGGTATGGGCTCGCCGGCGAGGCTGTATGTGTCGGTCTGAAGGTTGGCCGCCCGGGTGATCAGGTCAGCCGGGTAGTCGATAAAGGTAGAAGGAGCGAGTTCGCCGGCGATTGCTTTTGCCCAGGACTCATCCCCAAGGGCGGTGGCGCTCGCCATGGCCAGCAGCAGTTTTTGATTGCCAAGCCCGGAGGCGGGTTGCGCGAGCTGCCGACTTTGCAGTAGCGTTCTGGCCGCTTCGTGATTGCCCTGATCCTGGAACCTGCTGGCGATCCGAAGCAGATAGGCCTGTGCGGTTTCGGTGTTGTCCTCGTTGCTCGCCAGTTCCAGGGCCTGGTCGGCAGTTTGTGCAACGTGGGTTTCGAGGTTCACGGTGGCGCAACCAGCCGACAAAAGGGCGGCAATAAATACGCTGGCCAGGGCTCGTTGATGAATGCGGATCTTTATCATGGCAGGCTCGACATACTCCGGATGATTGGGCTTGTAGCGCCAGATTAACGGTGGCAAGTTTAACAGCTCCGGGGTTAATTCACATGACGTAACTGTCACGGTCCCGAGCTCCCCATGAGAGAGGCAGAAGCTTTGAAAGATGAAGTTAGCGATTTCACATCGTCAGACAGCCGCAAGGGTAAATTGAAAGGAACGCTCTATGTTGTTGCCACACCCATCGGCAATCTCGACGATCTGTCTCCGCGGGCGGCCCGGACACTGGCCAGTGTGGATGTGGTGGCAGCAGAGGATACGCGCCACAGCGGGCGGTTGTTGAGCCATTTGGGTATCCAGAAGCGCATGGTCGCGTTGCACGATCATAATGAAAAGGATCGCGCCGCCGGGATCCTGACTGAGCTGCAGGCCGGACGTGATGTGGCTCTGATCTCCGATGCGGGTACGCCGCTGATTTCAGATCCCGGTTATGTGTTGGTGCGCGAGGCCCGGGCTGCAGGCCATCGAGTCAGCCCGATCCCCGGGCCCTGTGCTCTGGTGGCGGCATTGAGTGTCGCCGGTCTGCCGACGGATCGATTCCTTTACGTGGGATTTTTGCCTGCAAAGCGCTCTGGCCGCAGGGCCAGTCTCGACCTGCTGAGCAGTGAAGTGGCGACCCTGGTCTTTTATGAGTCGCCCCATCGGATTCTGGAATCGGTGCGCGATATTGCCAAGGTGCTGGGACCGGATCGTGAGATGGTGCTGGGTCGCGAAATAACCAAGACCTTCGAAACCTTCTACTCTGGCTCGGTGGCCGACGTTCTGGCTGAGTTGGAGCGGGACCCTCATGGAAACCGCGGTGAGTTCGTAGTGATGGTTCGCGGCGCAGCGGCTCAGGCCGGTAGTGAAGAGGCCGCTACCATGGATGTAGACCGTATGCTTCGTGTTTTGCTTGCGGAGCTGCCGGTCAAAAAGGTCGCCAAAATGGCTTCAGAGCTGACCGGGCTATCGAAAAACGAGCTTTATCAAAGGGCCTTGGCATTAAAGGATGGTTGAATTCAGGGGCAGTTTCTCTTGCAAGGCCATAGGTGCAGGAGTATTGTCTCGCCCGAGCTCGCCAGACAGTCGCCGCCGGTTTTCCGGGGGAGGAAAGTCCGGGCTCCACAGGGCAAGGTGCCAGGTAACGCCTGGGCGGCGCGAGCCGACGGAAAGTGCAACAGAAAGTATACCGCCTAAGCGCCTTCGGGCGCCGGTAAGGGTGAAATGGTGCGGTAAGAGCGCACCGCGTGGCTGGCAACAGTCCACGGCGATGGTAAACCCCACCTGGAGCAAGACCAAATAGGAATCCAATGGCGTGGCCCGCGCTGGATTCGGGTAGGTTGCTTGAGGCCTGTGGTGACGCAGGCCCTAGATGAATGACTGTCCAAGACAGAACCCGGCTTATCGGCGAGCTCGTTTTTTTCCCTTCGTGTGACGTCTGTCATTCTCAGCAGGCGTTCTTTATAGCCAAAAAATCTTAAACCTCACTTGCAGTCTTCAGACTTTTTTGCAGGTATTTGATTTTACTTCTTTTCTTTTCCGTAATCTCACGATTTCATCGAATCCAGCCCTGTAACCTCTTGTCGTTAAAGGAAGTTTTCCAAGAGTGGCGCTGTTTGCGGCGCTTGCATTGTGTATTGCGTGTTTCTATAGTGTGCAGAAGTGGGAAAAAGTGGATTATAGTGGTTTTTTGTGGATATCAGGCACCCAGAGACAGCGTAAATGAGCAATTTTCTTGGCAGTCATGCCATCAATATGGATGCGAAGGGTCGCCTGGCGATCCCCGCCAAGGTGCGCGAAGAGCTCGCGCAGGCCTGTGGTGGGCGCATTGTATTGACGGCAAACGCTGACGAGGAGCGGTGCCTGTTGCTTTATCCCGAGCCCGAATGGGAGGTTTTACGGCCCAAAATCGAGGCGCTTCCGAACATGAACAAAGCGGCCCGGCGTCTCCAGCGCCTGATCCTGGGTAACGCTGCGCCCATGGAGCTGGACTCTGCCGGCCGCATACTGATTCCGCCAACGCTGAGAAGCTATGCCCATCTGGAGAAGAAGCTGATGTTGATCGGGCAAGGCAAGAAACTTGAGCTCTGGAGCGAGGAGCGCTGGTTCGCCTGGCTGGATGAGTCCTCTGATGACGAAGAGATGCCGCCCGAGATGGAGGCGCTGTCCTTATGACCTCCGATCGCAATCAGGAGGCTGGGGCGGTGTACTCGCATCGCTCGGTACTCCTGGATTCGGCGGTCGACTATCTGGTTAACGACCCCGATGGCTATTACGTGGATGGCACCTTCGGACGGGGTGGCCACAGTCGCCTGATTCTGGGCCGTCTCGGAGAGTCGGGTCAGCTGCTTGGCATTGATAAGGATCCGGAAGCAATTCGCGCGGCGCGGGAGCTGGAAGCCCAGGATAGCCGCTTCCACTGTTTTCATGGTTCCTTTGCAGAGCTTGGCGCCGCGCTGGCCGGTCAGGGTTGGCAGACAGTCAATGGCGTTTTGCTGGATCTGGGCGTGTCATCGCCGCAGCTTGATGATGCCTCACGTGGCTTCAGTTTCATGCGGGATGGTCCGCTGGACATGCGCATGAACACCGAGCAATCGCCCAGTGCGGCGGAGTGGCTGGCAACGGCGGAAGAATCGGATATAGCGAATGTGATCTTCCGCTATGGCGAGGAACGGTTCTCCAGGCGCATTGCGCGGCTGCTGGTCGAGCGTCGGCAAGAGGCGCCGGTCGAGACTACTCGTCAGTTGGCGGAGCTGGTCAGCGAGGCCGTGCCCAAGAAAGAAAAGCACAAGCATCCGGCCACCCGGACGTTTCAGGCCATCCGGATTTTTATCAACCGGGAACTGGAGGATCTGGAAATCGGCCTTCAGTCTGCTGTTGACCACCTGGCACCCGGCGGGCGCCTGGTGGTGATCAGTTTTCATTCGCTGGAAGACCGGCTGGTCAAGCGATTCATGAGGGATCTGGCCCGGGGGCCGCAGCTGCCCAAGGGTGTTCCGGTAACCGCGGAACAGGAAGCGTCGGACTTCCGGCTTGTTGGCAAGGCCAGCAAGGCTGGCGCTGACGAAGTAAGTGACAACGTACGTGCCCGCAGCGCAGTCATGCGGGTTCTGGAACGCACAGATACCAGAAAAAACTCGCAGGGGAGCGCGTGACCATGGGCGCGGTAGCCATTGAAGAGCCGGTAAAAACGGCAAAGCTGAACAAACAGAAGGTCCGGGACGGCGTTGCAACTGCAGTCCGGATTTCAAGGCAAGTGTTTGCTGCGACGAAGCAAGGCAGAGTGCTGGTCTCGCTCGGGCTGGTTGCCGTGTTGCTGGCCTCCTCCATCGGCGTGGTGGTCAGTGCTCACGAGAACCGGGAGCTCTTTAATACCCTGTCCCAGCTTCAGTCCGAGCGCGATCGCTACCAGAGCGAGTGGAGCCAGTTGCTGCTGGAGCAAAGCGCACTGAGCGCCCACGGGCGAGTGGAGAAACTGGCGGCCGAGCGTTTCGGCATGGTGGTGCCGGGGCGTCAGGACATTGTTCTGGTACCGCTGATGTCGCCGGTTGCTGACCGATAGTCAACGAAAACAACAACGATTCAGGGTGATCGACGTGTCCGATCAGGGAAAGAAGACAACATGGGGGCAGCGTCTGGCGTCCGGGCTGGCAGCCTGGCGTTTTGGCTCCGTCGTGGGCGTCTTTCTCCTGGTCGTAGGTGTGCTTGGCTGGCGCCTGGTTGACCTTCATGTGGTCGACAACGAGTTTCTGCGCAAGCAGGGAGATGTCCGGACCATCCGGGTTGAGAGTATTGATGCCCATCGTGGTGTGATCACTGATCGTTACGCCGAGCCGCTGGCCGTCAGCACTCCGGTGCAGACCATCTGGGCCAATCCTTCGGAGGCCGATCCCGCCGAGGCGCGACTGACTAACCTCGCGCGGCTTCTGGATATCAATGAGGCTTCCCTCCGGCAGCGTCTGGAAGAGTACTCCGGACGGGAGTTTATCTACCTGCGCCGAAAGGTTCAGCCGGATCTGGCCAGAAAGGTCCTGGATCTGGAGATTGATGGTGTCTACGCCCGCCAGGAGTACCGCCGATATTACCCTGCGGGCGAAGTGACCGCTCACGTTGTGGGCTTCACAGATATTGATGAGCGTGGCCAGGAAGGGATCGAACTTGCCTACAACCAGTGGTTGTCCGGCGAAACCGGCCGCAAGCGTGTTCTGAAAGACAACCGGGGTCGAGTCATCAAGGATCTGACCCTGATTCGCGATGCCAGTCCGGGCCAGAATCTCGCGCTCAGCATTGATCTGCGCCTCCAGTACCTGGCTTACCGGGAACTCAAGGCGGTGGTGGCGGCTCATAATGCCAGAGGGGGCACGCTGGTCATGCTCGACGTGGATACCGGTGAGGTCCTGGCAATGGTCAACCAGGGGTCCTACAACCCCAACGATCGCAGCCAGCTTGCCGCCGAGAATCTCCGGAACAAGGCCATCACCGATCTGTTCGAGCCCGGCTCAACCATGAAGCCGATTACCATGGCGGCCGCCCTGGAGTCCGGCACTTACTCGGTTAACAGCACCATTGATACCAATCCGGGCTTTCGCCGGTTTGGTCGTTTTACCATTCGGGACCACCGCAACTATGGCGTGATGGATATGGCCGAGATCATCGTCAAATCCAGCAACGTTGGAATCAGCCGGATTGCCACCGATCTTGGTGGTGATGTGATTCGCGATCTTTACGCCAGGCTTGGGCTTGGCCAGCCAACGGGTATCGGTTTTCCGGGTGAAGCGGTGGGGGTCTTGCCATCGCCGCCCAAGTGGCGTCCAGTGGAAGAAGCAACGCTGTCTTATGGTTATGGCATGAGTGTGAATGCTCTTCAGCTGGCCCAGGCCTATATGGTGATTGCCAACGGTGGTGTGCGTTATCCACTGAGCCTGGTTCGGCAGGATAAAAAGCCGGAGGGGCAACGGGTGCTGTCGGAGCAGGTAACCCATCAGGTTCGCGCTATGTTGCGCGAGGCAGTGTCGAGGGGAACGGGTAAACGTGCACAGCCGGGATTCTACTCGGCCGGCGGCAAGACCGGGACGGTTCATCTTGTTGGTGCCCAGGGATACGAAGACAGCCAGTACAAGGCGATTTTTGCCGGTATGGCGCCCATTGATAATCCGAGACTGGTTACGGTTGTGGCCGTTGATGCGCCGCAGTCCGGAGAGTACTACGGTGGCGAAGTGGCGGCGCCGGTATTCTCACGGGTAATGAGTGACGCACTGCGACTGTTGAATGTGAAGCCTGAACTGGAAGTGGGAGAGGCCGAAATCGGTTCTTCTGCTACCGGAGAGCGAGGGTAAGCCTATGTGCATCACATCTCTCAGCACGTTATTGCAAGGTATTGTGGCGGTTCCATCGGTCTTCGACGTGACCATTCACGGTCTGAAAACCGACAGCCGGGAAGTCGCCTCCGGCGATGCGTTTATAGCCCTGGCGGGTGCCAAAACGCCCGCTGATTTTTACGTGGACAAGGCGATCACCGCTGGCGCGACGGTCATCCTTTTGGAAACCGAACAGGCCGGCGAGTGCGCAGAGCACCACGGCGCCCTGATAGTGCCTGTTGCCGGCCTGCGCGGTTTGGTGGGTCGAATTGCAGATCGGTTCTTTGAGCACCCCTCCCAACGTCTTCGCCTGATCGGTGTAACCGGTACCAATGGCAAGACATCGGTCTGCCAGTATGTGGCGCAGTTGCTCAGGGAAACTGGTACCCCGTGCGGCATCCTCGGCACTCTGGGCTACGGCATGCCTGGCTCGCTTCAACCAGCAACTCACACCACGCCGGATGCGGTTCAGGTCAATCGTGTCCTGTCCCGGATCGTGAAGCAGGAAGGTCGCGCTGCCGTGATGGAGGTGTCCTCCCACGCGCTGGATCAGGGTCGGGTGGACAACATCTCCATGACCGGGGCCGTGTTTACCAATCTCACCCGGGATCATCTCGACTATCACGGCTCCATGGAAGCCTATGGTGCGGCCAAGGCACGCCTCTTCGAACGAGAGGAGCTGCACTTTTCGGTGATCAACTTTGACGATCCTTTCGGTCGGCAGCTGTTTGAACAGCTTGAAGGCAAATGTGATCGCGTGCGCTACAGCCTTCACGAGGCCCAGACAGAGCTATGGTTGCGCGAGTTCCGGCCAACCGACGACGGTTTTGAAGCGGAAGTGGATGGCGAGTGGGGACGGTTTGTTATCGCGGTTCCCCTGATGGGCAGCTTCAACGCAAGTAATGTCCTGGCGGCGATGGCGACAGTCCTCACGCTCGGGGTTCCGGTCGATCGTGTACAGCAGGCCGTCGGCCGACTCGCGCCGCCCCCTGGCAGGCTTGAGAGATTCGATGGTGCCAATGGGGTCAGAGTGGTGGTTGATTACGCCCACACTGCCGATGCCTTGGCCAATGCCTTGGCTGCACTGCGACCTCATGTGGACGGCGAACTGATTTGTGTTTTCGGTTGCGGCGGTGACCGTGATACCGGCAAACGTCCGGACATGGCCCGGGAAGCCGAGAAGCTGGCGGACCGTGTAGTGGTAACGGACGACAATCCCCGTAGTGAACATCCTGAAGCAATTGCGCGGGATATCCTTGCCGGATTCTCGGATTCAGCAAAGGTGACTGTCATTCATGACCGGGCCGAGGCCATCCAGTCGGCGATCCGTTCTGCTACTCCGAACGACCTCGTTTTGATCGCAGGAAAAGGGCATGAGGCCTACCAGGAAATCGCCGGCCAGAAATACCCATTCAGCGATGCTGAGCAGGTTCGCCACAACTTGAAACTCAACGGGGGTGTGGCATGATGCGCGCCTTTTCGCTGGCCGAAGCCAAGGGTTGGCTCGACGCCGAATGCGCCTCGGGCGACCTCGAGTCAGTGGCGTTCACTGGGGTTTCTACCGACACCCGTACCCTGGAACAAGGGCAGCTGTTCGTGGCGCTTCGCGGCGAAAACTTTGATGGCCACCGGTTCCTGCAACAGGCGTTGGCCAGGGGCGCGGTTGGGCTGGTAGTCGATACGCCTGACAACAGTGTCGACCTGCCCCAGTTAGTGGTAGACGACACGTTGGATGCCCTGGCCAAGCTTGCTTTGGGCAACCGCGGAGAAAGCAAAGCCAGCATTCTTGCTATCACCGGTAGCAGCGGCAAGACCACGGTCAAGGAGATGTGTGCCGCCATTCTCTCGCAGATGGGCAAGACGCTTTCCACAAAAGGCAACCTGAATAATCACATCGGTGTTCCGCTTACCCTGTTTGGTCTTTCGCCAGAGCATCAGTATGGCGTGATCGAGCTGGGTGCCAGCGGGCTGGGTGAAATTGCCCATACGGTTGCCCTTGCGAAGCCCCGCGTTGCCATCCTCACCAATGCGGGCGAGGCCCATCTGGAAGGGTTTGGCAGCTACGAGAATATTGTGCTGGCCAAGGGTGAAATCATTGATGGCGTGGCGGCAGACGGGCTGATGGTGCTGAACCGCGACGATCCGGCTTTCGAGCAGTGGCGAACGCGTGCTGGAGCCCGTCGTGTTGCCGGAGTGAGCCGTCTCGGTTCCGAAGCCGACTATCACGCGGTCCTCGTGAGCCAGGACGCTGGAACCAGAATCCTTCAGGTGAGCGGTCCGGACGGCTGGCAGTGCCGGGTCACCCTGGGACTTGAGGGTGACCACAACATCACCAATATGCTGCTTGCCATCGCAGCCACCCGCGAGCTGGGCGCCAGTGATCGGGCGATTGTCGAAGGGCTGGCCAGTGTTGCGCCGGTAAAGGGGCGGCTCCAGGTTCTGATGCTGTCACCGGAGCTGACGCTGATTGACGACAGTTACAACGCCAACCCGTCCTCCATGAAGGCCGCGCTTGGAGTTCTGGCCGGGCGCGAGGGTCGGAAAGTGGCTGTGCTTGGTGCCATGGCAGAGCTTGGCGCCGAGGCCAGGACCCTGCACCGTGAGGTTGGGGAATGCGCCCGGGAGCGCGGTATTGATCGACTGATTACCGTGGGGCCGGGTTGCGAGGGTTATGCCGACGGGTTTGGAGAGTCCACGGAACTTGGGCTGAGCCACGAGCAGGCCGTCGAATCGGCCATTGGGGACAAAAACACACCATTGACAGTGCTGGTCAAGGGTTCTCGCAGTTCCGCCATGGAGCGTGTGGTGGAGGGGATTAAAGAAAAGGTGAATAACTCATGCTGCTCTGGCTGACAGAGGTTCTATCACAGTATTTTTCGGCACTGACGGTGTTTCAGTATCTGACCCTGCGGGGAATTCTGGGCACACTCACGGCGCTGCTGATTTCGCTGATCATCGGCCCGGTGATGATCCGCAAGCTGAGCCAGTACCAGATTGGCCAGGCGGTGAGGGATGACGGTCCCCAGACCCACCTCAGCAAAGCCGGCACGCCGACCATGGGGGGCGCGCTGATCCTGGTGGCCATTGGCATCAGCACGCTGCTTTGGGCCGATCTTGGTAATCGCTATGTCTGGGTTACGCTCCTGGTGACGCTTCTGTTCGGCGCCATCGGCTGGGTTGATGACTATCGCAAGGTGGTGGAGCGCAATCCGAGAGGTCTGCCGGGTCGCTGGAAATACTTCTGGCAGTCGGTCATTGGTGCCACGGCGGCCGTGGTTCTGTTCTTCAGCTCGGCGTTGCCGCAGGAGACCTCTTTGTACGTGCCGTTCGTCAAACAGGTGTCCCTCACTCTTGGTCCGGTATTGTTCATCCTGCTGAGCTACTTCGTCATTGTCGGCAGCAGCAACGCGGTCAACCTCACTGACGGTCTGGACGGGCTGGCCATTATGCCAACGGTCATGGTCGCTGGTGCACTCGGCATCTTCGCTTACCTGTCCGGGCACGCCCAGTTCGCCAACTACCTCCTGATCCCGCACCTTCCGGGCACCGGTGAGCTTATCGTTTTCTGTGGCGCCCTGGTCGGAGCCGGGCTTGGTTTCCTCTGGTTCAACACCTATCCGGCTCAGGTATTCATGGGTGATGTGGGCGCTCTCGCGCTTGGGGCGGCCCTGGGTGTGGTTGCGGTTATTGTTCGCCAGGAAATCGTCCTGTTCATCATGGGCGGTGTGTTCGTGATGGAGACTATATCGGTGATCCTGCAGGTTGCATCCTTCCGACTGACCGGTCGGCGGATCTTCCGCATGGCGCCGCTGCATCATCACTTCGAATTGAAAGGCTGGCCGGAGCCGAGGGTGATCGTCCGGTTCTGGGTGATCACCGTTGTTCTGGTCCTGATTGGCATTGCCAGTCTGAAACTGAGATAGGAAAGCACAGCAACTATGAGTGTCATTGTTTCGGATCGTCGCACACTGGTCGTAGGGCTCGGTAAAACCGGGCTTTCCTGCGTGCGCTATCTGTCCGAACAGGGACGGGACGTCACTGTGGCCGACAGCCGTGAGGCCCCTCCCGGTCTTGAGCAGCTGAGAGCAGGCTGGCCGGATGTTCCTGTGCACCTGGGGACCTTTGACAAAGAACTGTTTGCCGGCTTCAACGAGCTGGTGGTAAGCCCGGGCATCGCCATTTCGGAGCCTGCCATTGCCGCTGCTGCGGGCCAGGGCGCCAGAATCCGCGGCGACATTGATCTGTTTGCCGAGGCTGCCGATGCGCCCATTGTGGCCATTACCGGTTCCAATGGTAAAACCACCGTCACCACCCTGGTGGGTGAAATGGCAAAGGCCGCCGGCCGGAAGGTCGCTGTCGGCGGCAATATCGGCATCCCCGCGCTGGATCTACTGGGGCAGGGCGCCGATCTGTACGTACTCGAGCTGTCGAGTTTCCAGCTCGAGACTACGGACGAACTGAACGCCCTGGCGGCGACGGTACTGAACGTCAGCGACGATCACATGGATCGTTACCCGAACAAGATGGCTTATTTTCAGGCCAAACAGCGGATTTTCCGGGGCTGCAAGAACGCCGTTGTCAATCTGGACGATGCGCTGAGCACACCCATGGCGAGGGACAACCTCAGGTTCCTGTGTTTCGGCTTCCACCGGGTGAATCCCGAGACCTTCAGTACCCGGGACGATGACCAGGGTACCTGGATTACTTTTGGTTTCGACAACCTTGTGTTGGCCAGTGAACTGAAACTGATGGGGCATCACAATATAAGCAACGTGATGGCTGCGCTGGCACTGGGTCATGCCGCTGGTCTGCCCATGGATGTCATGCTGAAGGTTGCCCGGGAATTCCCGGGCCTGCCGCATCGATGCGAGTTTGTGCGCCGTGTGAACGATGTGGATTTCATCAACGATTCCAAGGGCACCAATGTCGGCGCCACGGTAGCCGCCATTGAAAGCCTTGCACCCGCCAATGGCAAAGTCGTTTTGATTGCTGGCGGTGATGGCAAAGGGGCCGATTTCACTGCACTGGAAGCCCCCATTGCGCTCTATTGTCGGGCGGTGCTGCTGATTGGTCGTGATGCATCGGCGATCGCCGATGTGCTGGGAAGCGGCATTCCGGTTCATCGGATGGACAGCCTCGCCGAGGCGGTCTCTCGCTCCGCGGAGCTGGCGGTGCCCGGGGATCGGGTCCTGCTTTCGCCGGCCTGCGCGAGCTTTGATATGTTCCGTGATTATCTTGATCGCGGTGACCAGTTCCGATCTCTGGTGGAGGGCCTGTGATGCACGCAGATCTTTCCCTGCAGAACCGGAATCAATGGCTGGGCGAGGTCCAACCGCTGCCGATGCTGGTGATCAGTTCGGTCGCCTTGCTGGTGCTCGGGGTTGTCATGATTTCCTCGGCGTCCATGGATATGGCCGCTGAGACCATGGGCAACAGTTACCACTATGTGATTCGCCAGCTGATGTTTGCCGGTCTTGGCTGCCTGCTGGCGCTGGTCGCCGTGAACGTTCCGGTGGCATGGTGGGAGCGCAGTGGCTGGTTGCTCCTGGGCATCGGTCTGCTGGCCCTTGTTCTGGTGCTTACGCCGCTGGGGCGTACCGTTAACGGCTCCACTCGCTGGATTCCGTTTGGGCTGTTTAATGTCCAGGTTTCGGAAGTGGCGAAGCTCTGCCTGATTGCCTATCTGGCCGGCTACGTGGTCCGTCGCCGGGATGAATTGCTCAATACCTGGCCTGGCTTCCTCAAACCGCTGGTGGTTCTTGGTCTGGCATCGGTGCTGCTGGTTATTCAGCCGGATTTCGGTGCCACGGTGGTGCTGGTGACGGCCGCGGCGGGCATGATTTTCCTGAGCGGTGTGCGGCTTAGCCGGTTTGTACCTTTGATCGGTACGCTGGTGGTTTTGGGTGCCATTCTGATCGTTACCCAGCCCTATCGGCTGAAACGGGTTGTCAGTTACCTCGACCCCTGGAAAGACCAGTTCGACAGCGGATACCAGTTGACCCAGTCGCTGATTGCCTTCGGTCGGGGAGACTGGGGCGGTGTCGGCCTGGGCAATTCCATCCAGAAGCTGTTCTACCTGCCAGAGGCACACACCGACTTCATCTTTGCCATTATCGCGGAAGAGTTCGGACTCCTCGGATCGCTGCTGGTACTCAGCCTGTTCACCCTGCTGGTAGTGACCGGTTTTGTCATTGCCCGCCGGGCAGAGAAAGCGGATATGCCGTTCGGCGCCTGTTTTGCCTATGGTCTGACCCTGCTGATCGGCCTGCAGGCGGGCATCAATATGGCGGTCAGTACCGGCCTGTTGCCGACCAAGGGGCTGACCCTGCCGTTGGTCAGTTACGGCGGGTCCAGCCTGATGATCACCTGTATCTGCATTGGCATTCTGGCCCGGGTGGAAATGGAACGGCTTGATCAGGAAAAACTGGCCCGGGAAAAGACCGGCCCGAAGACGCGGGGAGGTGCGGTGTATGACTGAGCAGCGCCGCTTCCTGATGATGGCCGGCGGCACCGGAGGCCATGTCTTCCCGGCCCTCGCAACGGCGAGGGCACTTGAAGCCCGTGGTCACCAGGTGTACTGGCTCGGTGCCAGTGGTGGCATGGAACAGAGGCTGATCGGCGAAACCGATATTCCGCTGTCACTGATTCACATTTCCGGTTTGCGCGGCAAGGGCAAACTGGCCCTGGTGCTGGCCCCGTTCCGCCTGATGCGCGCACTCGGTGAGGCGTTCACCATCCTGCGCCGGATTCGCCCGGACTGTGTCGTCGGTATGGGAGGGTTTGTCACCGGGCCAGGTGGTGTGGCCGCCTGGTTGAACCGCACACCCCTGGTGATTCATGAACAGAACGCCATTGCAGGCATGACCAACCGGATTCTGGTGCGATTTGCAGAAACCGTACTGGAAGCGTTTCCCGGCAGCTTTGGGCCAAAAGTCGTTACCCGCTGTACCGGCAACCCGGTCCGGGAGGATCTCGCGAACCTGCCGGTACCCGAGCAGCGGATGGCAGGACGGGAAGGTGCCCTCAGGTTGCTGGTGGTTGGTGGCAGCCTGGGCGCCCAGGTGTTCAACGAGCAGCTGCCCGAGGCTCTGGCCATGTTGCCGGAGGCCGATCGGCCGGTGGTTCGTCACCAATGTGGTGAGCGCCATGCAGATGCAGCCCGGCAGGCCTATGAGCAACACGGGGTTGAAGCCAGCGTGGAGCCGTTTATCAAGGATATGGCAGAGGCCTATCAATGGGCCGATCTGGTGCTTTGCCGGGCCGGCGCACTCACGGTTTCCGAACTGTGTGCGGCCGGTATCGGCGCAGTACTGGTGCCATTTCCCCACGCGGTGGATGACCACCAGACGAAAAATGGCCAACAGATGGTGGCGGCGAAAGCAGCCATCCTCATCCCCCAATCGAAGATGACCCCGGCGGTGCTGGCGGAAACTCTGGGCGATCTTGCCCGGGATCGCAGCCGGGCAACAGATATGGCAAAGGCCGCTCGAACGCTGGCCCGCCCCGATGCAACGGAGAGAGTCGTGAATTACTGTCTGGAGGCCGCCAATGGCTGATGCAACCAATCCGCCCCTGGTCTATCAGGTGCCTGAAATGCGCCGGATCCGTCACATCCACTTCGTGGGGATTGGTGGTGCAGGGATGAGCGGCATCGCCGAGGTGCTCAAGAACCAGGGCTACGACGTTTCCGGGTCGGATCTGAAAGAAGGTGCGGTGACCGATCGCCTGAAAGCCATGGGCGTTGAAGTCCAGATCGGCCACCGGGAAGAAAACAGCGCCAGTGCTGATGTGGTTGTGGTTTCTTCGGCGGTATCCGCGGAAAACCCGGAAGTTGTGGCCGCACGCAGTCGTCGGGTGCCGATCGTACCCAGGGCAGAAATGCTGGCGGAAATCATGCGCTACCGTCATGGCATTGCCGTGGCCGGAACCCACGGCAAGACCACCACCACAAGCCTGATTGCATCCATTCTGGGCGAGGCGGGTCTGGACCCCACTTTTGTCATTGGCGGCAAGTTGAACAGCGCCGGTACCAACGCCCAGCTGGGCGGATCCCGTTATCTGGTGGCGGAAGCCGATGAGAGCGATGCCTCCTTCCTGCATTTGACGCCGGTGATTTCGGTGGTGACCAACATCGAAGCCGACCACATGGATACCTATGGCGGCGATGTTGAAAAACTGAAGCAGACCTTTGTGGATTTCCTGCACAACCTTCCTTTCTATGGCATCGCGGTGATGTGCGTAGACGATGGGTACGTTCAGGAAATCATTCCCCGGATTTCCCGGGCGATCATTACTTACGGCATTGACAACCCGGACGCGGACTACCGTGCCGAAGGCATCCACTCTGACGGTCTGCGCACACACTTTGTTGTTAAGCGACCGGCTGGACGGAGCGATCTGACCGTCGAGCTGAAAATGCCGGGCCGACATAACGTACTGAACGCGCTGGCGGCCATTGCCGTGGCCACAGACGAAGGCGTTGACGACGATGCCATCTGCCGGGGGCTGGCTGGTTTTGCCGGTGTCGGGCGCCGGTTCCAGGTTTACGGCGATTACAAGACACCCAAGGGTACAGTGACGCTGGTAGACGATTACGGTCATCACCCGACGGAAGTGGAGGCAGTGATCCGGGCGGCACACGATGCCTGGCCGGACCGTCGCCTGGTCATGCTTTACCAGCCGCATCGGTTTACCCGGACACGAGACCTTTATGAAGACTTCGTTCGGGTCCTCTCTGAAGTGGACGCGTTGCTGCTGATGGACGTGTATTCCGCCGGCGAACCGGCGATTCCGGGTGCCGATGGTCGGGCCCTGTGTCGCAGCATTCGCCAGCGCGGGCAGGTGGAGCCGGTCTTCGTCGAGGATAACCGGGAGATCGAAGCCCTGTTGGCCAATGTTCTGAAGGATGGTGACCTGCTGATAACCCAGGGAGCAGGCGATATTGGCGGTGTGGCTTCGCGGCTGGCGGCCGCGGGAGTGATTGCGGGTGAGTGATATGCATCATAACGAAACGCAGGCCTATCAGGCAGATCCCGAGCTCGTAAGGGCCCTCGGACGAGTCGCTGTCTTCATGGGCGGCGATTCCGCAGAGCGGGAAGTGTCCCTGAAAAGCGGCAAGGCGGTACTGGCAGCACTGGTATCTGCGGGCGTGGATGCCTACGCGGAGGACGTTCAAGGCTGTCTTCTGAAAACGGTCGATAATCCGCAATTTGATCGTGTCTTTATTGCCCTGCATGGCAGGGGCGGCGAGGACGGTACCTTGCAGGCCATCCTTTCGCAGGCCGGGATTCCGTATACCGGCAGTGAGGTTCTGGCCTCCGCCCTGGCCATGGACAAGCTCAGAACGAAGTACGTCTTCGAAGGTTGCGGCCTGCCGACGCCGAAGTTCCGGACCATGACCAGCGTCGACCAGGCGGACCAGATTATCGGTGAATTGCGCGCGCCACTGAGCGTGAAGCCTTCCCGGGAAGGTTCCAGTATCGGTATCCGGAAGGTGCATACCGCCGCCGAGCTGGCAGATGCGTACGAAGCTGCGGCCGCGCTGGACAGCCTTGTGCTGGTGGAGGAATGGATCGAGGGGCCCGAGTTCACCGTCAGTCTGTTGCAGGATCAGGCGCTTCCGGCCATCGGTCTGAGTGCCAGCACTGAGCACGTTTTTTACGATTATGACGCCAAGTACCTGGCGGACGACACCCGATACCAGATTCCCTGTGGATTGGCACCCGAGGACGAAGTTCGCCTCCAGCACCTGGCTCTGGATGCGTTTCGGGTTGTTGGCTGCCGGACCTGGGGGCGGGTTGACATCATGCAGGACAGCGACGGTCAGTTCTGGCTGTTGGAAGTCAACACGGTGCCCGGAATGACCGACCACAGCCTGGTGCCCATGGCAGCGAAGGCGGCAGGCATCAGTTTCGAAGAGCTGGTGGTCCGGATACTGAAGGACACCCTGGAGGGCGCCGATGCTTGAAACACTGCTGATCCGGAGCCGGGCGACACCGTCCGAGCCCCCGCGACGCCGGGGGGCAACGTCCCTTGGTCCTGAGCGGGACCGGTTTGGAGTGTTGAAAGGTGTGCTGGCGGCCGTGCCCTGGCTTCAGGTGGGCATGGGCGCCGTGATTGTATTGTTGGCCGCGCTGGTGCCCTGGGGCACCGGAAAGGTGCTGGGGGCCATGGATCAGCAGATCCTGGCGGTGGATGTAAAAGGGGATTTCGTGGGCGACAGCCGGGTGGCTATTGAACGTGCGGCTGGCGACTGGATCGGCAAGAGCTATTTCGCCACGGACCTCTCAGAAATCAAGGAAAGCCTGGAGCGCCGGCCCTGGGTTGAGTCCGCTGCCGTGCGCCGGGTCTGGCCGGATCGGCTGGTGATCGATATCCGGGAAAAAAAGCCCCTGGCTTACTGGACCGACGGGCGCCTGGTCAGCCGGACTGGAGAATTGTTCGCGCCGTCCAACCCGGAAGTGGCGGGGCGGTTACCGAGACTCGCGGGGCCGGATGAAAGGGTGCGGGATGTGATCAATATGGCGCGGACCATGAGTGACAAGCTGGTCGCCCGGGGACTGGGATTTTCTGGCCTGGCCCTGGAGCACCGGGGCGCCTGGACCCTGCAGCTGGCCAATGGCATCGAAGTGGTGCTTGGCCGGGATCAGGTGGAGCAGCGATTCGAGCGGTTTATCACGGTTTATGAAAACCGGCTGGCAGCACGGTCGGACGAAGTCAGTCGGGTGGATGCCCGTTACACCAATGGTGTGGCGGTCAAATGGAAAGCTGTCGAGACAGCCTCCAGCCCAAAATCATAGCAACGGTTAATTCAGACCTACGGTTTGGTGGAACACATGTCATCGGTTGAAACGGAAAACATGATTGTCGGCCTCGATATCGGAACCTCCAAGGTGGTTGCGATTGTCGGCAAGCGCAAGATGGACGGCACCATCGAAGTGGTGGGCATTGGCTCTCACCCTTCCCGGGGCCTCAAGCGTGGAGTGGTGGTGAACATCGAAACCACCGTCCAGGCCATTCAGCGCGCTGTGGAAGAGGCAGAGTTGATGGCCGGTTGCCGCATTCACTCGGTGTATGCGGGCATTGCGGGCAGCCATATCAAGAGCCTGAACTCCCACGGGATCGTTGCCATCCGTGACCGTGAAGTCACCCAGGCCGACATTGACCGGGTGATTGATGCCGCCCAGGCGGTCGCGATTCCGGCAGACCAGAAGATCCTTCACATTCTGCCCCAGGAGTTCGTGATCGACAGCCAGGAAGGCATCAAGGAACCCATGGGGATGTCCGGTGTGCGCCTGGAGGCAAAGGTTCACCTGGTGACCTGCGCGGTGAATGCCGCCCAGAACATCGAGAAATGCGTCAAGCGGTGTGGCCTCGAGGTGGATGACATCATCCTGGAGCAGCTGGCTTCCAGTCACGCCATCCTCACCGAAGACGAAAAGGAACTTGGGGTCTGCGTCGTCGATATCGGTGGCGGCACCACCGACATTGCCGTGTTTACCGGCGGTGCGATTCGACACACGGCGGTAATTCCGATCGCCGGCGACCAGGTCACCAACGACATTGCCATGGCACTGCGCACACCCACGCAGAACGCCGAAGAAATCAAGATCAAGTATGCCTGCGCCCTGACCCAGTTGGCCGGCGCGGATGAAACCATCAAGGTGCCCAGTGTGGGCGATCGCGCACCGCGGGATCTTTCCAGGCAGGCCCTGGCTGAGGTGGTGGAGCCGCGTTACGAGGAGCTGTTCACCCTGGTGCAGTCGGAATTGCGCCGGTCCGGGTTCGAGGATCTGATTCCGGCAGGCATCGTGATAACCGGCGGTTCGTCCACCATGGAAGGGGTGGTGGAACTGGCCGAAGAGATCTTCCACATGCCGGTAAGGCTGGCCTGTCCGCAGGCAGTTTCCGGCATGACGGAGGTAGTCAATAACCCCATCTACGCCACCGGCGTCGGGTTGTTGATTCATGGTTTCCGCCAGATGGACCTGGGGCGGGCACCGGTGCTCAAGGGTGAAGATGCACCCTCGCTGTTTGAGCGCATGAAAGCCTGGTTTACCGGTCATTTCTGACGGAACCGGGTGGGTAGTACACGAAGGTATCTCGAAAACACAATCTCGAACAAACAGCCCGGAACAAGGGCTGAAAACAGCACGAAGGAGTAGGGGAAATGTTTGAACTCGTCGATAATGTCCAGCAAAACGCTGTCATTAAAGTCGTCGGTGTAGGCGGTGGTGGCGGTAACGCCGTTCGCCATATGCTTAACAGCGACATCGAAGGTGTGGAATTTATCTGCGCCAACACAGATGCGCAGGCGCTGACCGATATGGACGCGCGCCAGATCATTCAGCTCGGTGGCAACATCACCAAGGGTCTGGGTGCCGGCGCCAATCCGGAGGTTGGTCGTCAGTCCGCCCTGGAAGATCGTGATCGCATTGCCGAGGCCATCAAGGGCGCGGACATGGTTTTCATCACCGCAGGTATGGGCGGTGGCACCGGTACCGGTGCTGCGCCGATCGTGGCGGAAGTGGCCCGTGAGCTCGGCATTCTGACCGTTGCCGTGGTCACCAAGCCGTTCATGTTCGAAGGTGGCAAGCGCATGAGCGTTGCCGAATCCGGTCTGAAAGAGCTGGAAGAAAGCGTCGACTCCCTGATCACCATCCCCAACGAGAAGTTGCTGGCCGTGATGGGCAAGAAAACCAGCCTGCTGGACGCCTTTGCCGCCGCCAATGACGTGCTTCTGGGTGCGGTTCAGGGCATCGCCGACCTGATTACCCGCAACGGTATGATCAACGTCGACTTTGCCGACGTGAAGACCGTCATGTCCGAAATGGGTATGGCGATGATGGGCACAGCTCGCGCGACTGGCGAAAACCGTGCGCGGGAAGCCGCCGAAGCGGCCGTTCGCAGCCCGCTGCTGGAAGACATCAACCTGCAGGGTGCCAAAGGTATTCTGGTCAACATCACCGCCGGTATGGACCTCAACCTGGGCGAATTCTCCGAGGTTGGCGACATTGTGCGCGAGTTTGCGTCTGATTCTGCCACGGTGGTTGTTGGTACCGTCATCGATCCGGAGATGACCGACGAACTCAAGGTAACGGTTGTTGCGACCGGTCTGGGCGGTGATCGCGAGAAGCCGACCAAGGTAGTGGACAACACCCGCACCCTGGACGGCAAAACCGATTACAACCAGCTGGATCGTCCTGCTGTTCTGCGTCGCCGGGCCGTTTCCCACGGGAACGTAGCTATCGACCAGAGCAAGGACAGCGAGGAGCAGGGTGTCGACTATCTCGATATTCCCGCATTCCTCCGTCGTCAGGCTGACTGATAATCTGGTGCAATTGTGATCCGGTTCCGGTTTGTCATCGAAATATGGAACCCGAAAACCGGTGAATACGTGCACCGATTGCCAATAGTTGCGCGCTGAATGAACATTCGGCAACAACGGATTGGTTAAATGGTATTCAGTCTTATTTTCTGATATTCTCCGGGCAGATTTTTGCCTAGAATATCGCCTTTTTGTGACGGAATTATGTACCGATGATCAGACAACGGACACTTAAAAACACCATCCGTGCCACCGGTGTTGGCTTGCACTCGGGTGAGAAGGTCTATCTGACCCTCAAGCCCGCCCCGGTGGACTCCGGTATCATCTTCCGCCGTACCGATCTGGACCCGATGGTTGAGATTCGTGCTTCTGCGGAAAATGTGGGTGAGACCATGCTGTCCACGACGCTGGTAAAAGACGGTGTCCGTGTGGCGACTGTTGAGCATTTGCTCTCGGCCATGGCTGGTCTCGGGATTGACAACTGTTTCGTCGAGCTTAGCGCCGCGGAAGTGCCCATCATGGACGGCTCTGCCGGTCCGTTTGTGTTTCTTCTGCAATCCGCCGGTATTGCCGAGCAGGATGCGGCCAAGCGTTTTATCCGCATCAAGCGTGAGGTTACGGTTGAAGAAGGCGACAAGAAAGCGACCCTGCTGCCTTTCGAGGGCTTCAAGGTCAGCTTCGGAATCGACTTTGATCACCCGGTGTTCAAAGGCCGCGCCCAGACCGCAACCGTTGATTTTTCCAGCACTTCCTTTGTCAAGGAAGTGAGCCGCGCACGGACCTTCGGGTTCATGCGTGACATCGAAAAATTGCGTGCCATGAACCTCGCCCTTGGTGGCAGTGTGGATAACGCTATCGTTGTGGATGACTACAAGATCCTCAACGAAGACGGTCTGCGCTATGACGATGAATTCGTGAAGCACAAGCTGCTTGATGCCATCGGTGACCTTTATCAGTTGGGTAACAGCCTGATTGGTGAGTTCCGCGGTATCAAATCCGGTCACGATCTGAACAACAAGCTGTTGCGCAAGCTCAGGGCAGAAGAGGATGCCTGGGAAGTGGTTACCTTTGATGATGAGGCCACTGCCCCGATTTCCTACATGAAGCCCGTGCTGGCGGCGGGTTAAAGCCGGACGCTTTAATCCCGGACGTGGCTAGCGAGTTTTTCGAGAACCTCGCGTAATGCTTTATCCTTCGTGTGCCCGGCTTCCTCTTTGAGGAGCCGGGCATTTTCTTTACTCAAGGGCTCTTTCTTGAACACCGGTTTTTCCCGGAATCGTGGCGGCGCAACCTTGACCCTCAGTTTCCAGACGAACCGGAAGAGTTCATTCTCTCTAAGCTTTTCCATGATCTCGTGCTGGCGGAACCGGATCTGACTGGCCTTCCCGGCGGTTTCGGCTGTCAGAGCCAGTTCGCCGTCTTTGCAGCTGACAAAGCGTGTGCCCTTAACCAGATCCTGCGGTAGGGCTGCGAGAACTTCTGCCTCTGCCTGTCGGTGAAGTTCGGCCTTTGCCACTAGATCCTTGAGTACCGGGGTCTTGCCCAGCTTGTCGAAGGTCATTTTTTGCTCGCTTTTGCGTTTCATGGTGGCGTTTTTACTCGACGGCTCCGTTTACGATTAGTTACACTTCGGCACGGTTTATGCGTAGTGCCTGTATTACACTCGTTTTACATTGTGATAAATGAGTATGTCTACCGGGCGCTGCAATTTTTTCAGTATGTAGCTGTTGCCAAAGGATGGCAGACCCCCTTCGGATTTTTCCGGGGCGCAACACTACAGGATGCGGTTGCGGCTCAACGATGAAACCTGATGATGATATGAACATTATTTTCGTTGGCAAACACCACGGAAAATCCCGGGTGTTGTCTATCAACAGTACGCTTGCTGTTGCTCTGCTGTTTCTGGTGCTTTCCCTGCTGGTTGCCGCGGGTTGGGCCGGTTACCAGACGGCGATTGAGCAGGTAGAGGCCAGGGAGCCCACCAACGCCGAACTGGTGGCCGAGTGGCAGCTGAAGCTGGCAGAGCAGAAGGCGGAGTTGGCCAACATTGAAGAGAACGTCCAGCAACAGGTAGATGCATTGACTCTGCGCCTGGGCGAGATTCAGGGCCGGTTATTGCGCCTGGATGCCCTGGGCCAGCGTTTTGTGGAATCCGGCCTGGTGGCCAGCGATGAATTCAACTTCGATCAGCCTGCTGCGGTGGGTGGCCCGGAGGATGCATTGTCCGGCGATTCCTTCTCCGCGCCCGAGCTGACCCGCATGATCGAGGAGATGGAATGGCGAATCGAAGACCGTGAACAGCAACTTCGTTTGCTCGACCAGTTGGCATCCAGCAAACGGCTTGAGGACGAACTGTACCTTGAAGGTCGCCCGATAACCTGGGGTTGGCTGTCCTCCAAGTACGGCTACCGTTCCGATCCGTTTACCGGCAAGCGTACCTGGCATGCCGGGGTTGATCTGGCCGGTAAGGATGGCAGCGATATTATCTCGGTTGCGGGCGGTGTGGTGACCTATGCCGGCGAGCGCTATGGCTACGGTAACCTTGTTGAAGTCGATCATGGCGATGGTCTGATCACCCGCTATGCTCATTGCAAGACGATCAAAGTGGAAGTGGGTGATGTTGTTCAGAAGGGCCAGGTAGTCGCGCTGATGGGCAGTACCGGGCGTTCCACCGGTCCTCATGTGCATTTTGAAGTCATTCGGAATGGCAAGTCTGAAAACCCGGAAACCTACATCAAGCGTGCCAGCCGCTGATCCGGTCCCGGCGCCGCAGCTTTCACAATCTCTCCGTCAACCGGCTCCGGGCCGGTTTTTATCTGTGAATCCGGTGCCTCACCGGCGACTTCTTGCGCCTGTGTGAGGCCTGCCTTTTGTCCTGTTACAAAATAAGGTTAGAATGCCGGCTTCCTCCGTTTAATCAAAGAAGCAGTGGTCTATGTTCACAAAGCTTGCAACTAAGATGTTCGGCAGTAAAAACGCCAGAGAAATCAAGAGAATGCGTAAATCTGTCATACGCATCAATGAGCTTGAAGAGCAGTATGGCAATCTGTCCGACTCCGAGTTGCAAGGTAAGACCGCGGAGTTCCGTCGCCGGCTTGATGAAGGCGAATCCCTCGACGCCCTGCTGCCTGAAGCCTTCGCGACCGTGCGTGAAGCAGGCCGTCGCGTTATGGGAATGCGCCATTACGACGTCCAGCTGATCGGTGGTATCACCCTGCACGAAGGCCGTATCGCGGAAATGAAAACCGGTGAGGGTAAAACTCTGGTTGCCACTGCTGCGGTGTATCTGAACGCGCTGCCCGGCAAAGGCGTCCACGTGGTTACCGTGAACGATTACCTGGCCCGCCGTGATGCCGAGTGGATGGGTAAGCTCTACCGGTTCCTGGGCATGCAGGTGGGTGTAGTGGCCTCGGGCCAGCCGGCGGAAGAAAAGCGCGCGGCGTATCAGGCGGATATTACCTACGGTACCAACAACGAATTTGGCTTCGACTATCTGCGTGACAACATGGCGTTCAGTACCGAGGACAAGGTCCAGCGCGGGCTGAACTACGCGATCGTGGACGAAGTGGACTCGATACTGATCGATGAGGCCAGAACGCCGCTGATCATCTCGGGTGCGGCTGAGGACAGTTCAAAACTGTACCAGGCCATCAATGAGCTGATTCCGGGCCTGGAAAAAGGTGAGGTGCCTGAAGAGGGTGAGCCTACCGGCGACTTCACCATCGACGAAAAATCCCGCCAGGTGGAATTGACCGAGGGCGGTCACGAGAAAGTTGAAGAATTGCTGCTTGAGCGTGGCCTTCTGAAGGAAGGAGAGAGCCTGTATTCAGCGGCCAACCTCAGCCTGTTACACCACGTGCACTCGGCACTGCGCGCCCACCATCTGTTCCAGAAAGACGTGGATTACATTGTTCAGGGCGGCCAGGTGGTGATCGTGGACGAGCATACCGGCCGTACCATGCCGGGGCGCCGCTGGAGCGAAGGTCTGCACCAGGCGGTTGAGGCCAAAGAAGGCGTCAAGATTCAGGCCGAAAGCCAGACTCTCGCGTCCACGACGTTCCAGAATTATTTCCGGCTTTACGACAAGCTGGCCGGCATGACCGGTACCGCAGACACCGAAGCTTTCGAATTCCGTCAGATCTACGGGCTCGACGTGGTGGTCATTCCGCCCAACAAGCCGATTCAGCGGACCGACTACAACGATCTGGTGTATCTGACTCAGGAAGAGAAATTCCACGCGATCATTGATGAGATCAAGGATGTCACCGCCGAAGGGCGCCCGATCCTCGTGGGTACCGCGTCTATCGAGGCCTCCGAGCTTCTTTCTGTGCTGCTCAAAAAGGCGCGGATCGAACACAAGATCCTGAACGCCAAGCAGCACGAATCCGAAGCCCATATCATTGCCCAGGCGGGCCGGCCGGGCGCAGTCACCATCGCCACAAACATGGCCGGTCGTGGTACCGATATCGTACTCGGCGGTAACTGGGAACACGAAGTCGCCGCCATGGAGAATCCCTCGGAAGAGGAGGTTGCCCGGGTCAAGGCGGAATGGACCGAGCGCCACAATCAGGTTCTTGAGGCCGGTGGTCTGCACATCATTGGTACCGAGCGTCACGAATCCCGCCGGATTGATAACCAGCTTCGTGGCCGTGCCGGTCGCCAGGGCGATCCCGGTTCCTCACGGTTCTTCCTGTCCCTGGAAGACAACCTCATGCGTATCTTCGCACCTGACCGGGTCAAGAGCCTGATGCAGGCAATGGGCATGAAAAAGGGTGAGGCCATTGAACACCGGATGGTGACCAACGCGATCGAAAAGTCCCAGCGCAAGGTCGAAGGCCGCAACTTCGATATGCGGAAGACGCTGCTGGAATACGACGACGTGGCCAACGATCAGCGGACGGTCATCTACGACCAGCGTAATGAGGTCATGTCCTCAAACGACATCTCGGACATGGTCAAGACCATCCGGGAGGACGTTGTCGATTCGCTGATCAGTGAATACATCCCGCCCCAGAGCATGCCCGAACAGTGGGACATCACTGGTCTGGAAGCACAGCTCCAGTCCGAGATGGCCATTGATCTTCCAGTACAGAAGTGGCTGGAAGAAGATAACAAGCTGTATGAGGAAAACCTGCGCCAGAAGATTCTGGACGAGATTGTCGCCGCCTACGAAGCCAAGGAAGAAATCGCGGGCTCCGAGGCCATGCGCAAGTTCGAGAAGCAGGTATTCCTGCAGGTGTTGGATACCCTTTGGAAAGAGCATCTTTCCAACATGGACCATCTGCGCCGGGGCATCCATCTGCGGGGTTATGCCCAGAAGAACCCCAAGCAGGAGTACAAGCGCGAGGCGTTCAATCTGTTTGAAACCATGCTTGATACCATGAAGCGGGACGTCACCCGCGTGCTCTGTCATGTTCGTGTCCAGAGCCGTGAAGAAATGGAAGAAGTCGAGCGCCGTCGCAAGCAGGAACTGGAAGAAGAGCTTGCCAGGGCTCGCCTGCGCCACGATGAGACCAGCGCCACGGCCCAGAGTCAGGGCGAGGGCAACGCCGACGATTCCCGCCAGTCGACCCCCGAAACCTTCGTTCGACAGGAGCGCAAGGTGGGTCGAAATGAACCCTGCCCCTGCGGGTCCGGCAAGAAGTACAAGCAGTGTCATGGCAAGGTCAGCTAATACAGAATACTGACTGCACCATCGGAACCCGCAATCTGCCAGCCATGACTGGTGGGCTGCGGGTTTTTTCGTTTCCAGCGGGTTGGGCGGTACTTCGAGCGCAATCCCAGACAAGAGGAGTGGCAGAATGGCGGTAGGTCCGGGAACCTTACCTGAGTTTCACCCGGTGGCGGGAGTCAAGATCGGTATAGCCAGTGCAGGCATCAAGAAGCCGGGACGGAAGGACGTGGTTGTATTTGAGCTGGCCCCGGAAAGCCGGGTTGCCGGGATTTTCACGAAAAACCAGTTCTGCGCGGCACCGGTTACTCTCAGCCGCCGACATCTGGCCGAGACCTCGCCCCGGTATCTGCTTATCAATACTGGTAACGCCAATGCCGGCACTGGTGAGCAGGGTATGCGGGATGCCGTGGCCTGCTGCCAGGCTCTGGCAAGCCAGGCGGGCGTTGCCGAAGCCGAGATCCTGCCGTTTTCCACGGGCGTGATTGGCGAGCCGCTGCCGGTGCAGAAGATTGTCGGCGCCCTTCCGGATGCCCTCGCGAACACCGCCGAGAACCGCTGGGCACAGGCCGCCAGCGGCATCATGACCACGGACACCCGCCCAAAAGGCGCCTCCTGTCAGGTTGAGCTGGACGGTCACACGGTCACCATCTCTGGCATCAGCAAGGGCGCGGGGATGATTCGCCCGAACATGGCGACCATGCTCGGGTTTATTGCCACCGATGCCCGGATTGCGCCAGAGCTGCTGCAGACTCTTGCCTCCGAGCTGGGAGAGAAATCCTTCAACCGGATTACCATTGATGGCGATACCTCCACCAATGATGCCTGCATGCTGATGGCCAGTGGCCAGTATTCCGGCCCCGAGATTACCGCCTCCAGTTCGACGCTGCCAAAGCTGCGGGAGGCGCTGCAAAAGGTCTACCTGGAACTGGCTCACGCCATCGTCCGTGACGGTGAAGGCGCTACCAAGTTTGTCACCATTGATGTGAGCGGCGCTGCCAGCCAGCAGGAAGCGCTGGATGTGGCATACACCGTGGCACATTCGCCGCTGGTCAAGACGGCGCTGTTCGCCTCGGACCCGAACTGGGGAAGGATCCTCGCGGCAGTCGGGCGCGCCGGTGTCGACGGACTGGACCTTGAGGCCCTGGAAATCTACCTGGGGGATGTCTGCCTGGTTCGCAACGGTGGTCGCGCTGACGACTATTCCGAGGCCCGTGGCCAGGCCGTGATGGATCGGGAAGAGATCACCATTGCCATTGACCTCAAGCGGGGAGAGGTAAGGGAGACGGTGTGGACCTGCGACTTCTCCCATGATTACGTCACCATCAACGCCGAGTACCGTACCTGACCATGTCTGACTCTGCGTCTGCGTCGGAAGCCGGGGTGAAAGAAGTTCACGTTGCCGTTGCGGTTATTGTCCGGGATGGACGGGTGCTGATTGCGCGGCGGCCAGACCATGTCCACCAGGGCGGTTTGCTGGAGTTTCCCGGTGGCAAGGTTGAGCCGGGGGAGAGTGTCCAGGCTGCACTGGTGCGTGAGATTGCCGAAGAAACCGGTCTTCGTGTGCCTGAGGATTCCCTGGAGCCTGTCATCGGAATTCGCCACGACTACGGTGACAAGCGAGTCTTTCTGGACGTCTGGGAAACCGGGGCGGCGGAAGGCGAAGCAACAGGGTGCGAGGGGCAACCCGTTGAATGGCTCGCCCCGGATCAGCTACGGGACGAGGATTTCCCGGCCGCCAACCGGCCAATCATTCGTGCTCTGCGGTTACCCCGGCAGCTTGCGATCACTGGCGAAACCGGTGACCTGAAGCCGACGGTTAAACGCCTTGAGATGGGGCTTGAACTCGCGAGGCCGCCCCTGGTGGTGCTCCGGGCCCCGGCCTTGAGCGAGCGGGCGTACCGGCAGCTGGCTGAGGAAGCGGTGTCGGTTTGTGACCGGGCCGGAGTCGCGCTCATGGTTCACGGTGGTCCCGAGATATTCCGTGCGACCCCCGGTGCCCGGGGGCTGCATTTGCCCTGGCGCGAGGCTGCGGCGCTCTCGGCCCGGCCGGTTCCGCAAGAGGTGTGGTTGGGAGTTTCCTGTCATAGCCGGCAGGAAATCGATCATGCAGAGGCTATTGGCGCGGACTACGTGACATTGGGGCCTGTTCAGCCCACGGAAAGTCACCCGGGTGCGCCCACCCTCGGTTGGCCGGCCTTTGCCGAGCTGGTGTCGGAAGCTGCGCTGCCGGTCTTTGCGCTTGGCGGGCTGTCGTCCGGCGATATTCAGGAAGCCCGTCAATGTGGCGGCCAGGGAATAGCCGGCATCGGCTTCTGGTGGCCCCGGAACTGACGCTTGTCAGCGACGCCGGGCCCATCTCTGTTATGCTGTCGTTCCTGCATTTTTCACTATCTTGCACAACCGATTCCGGGGGATTCCGTGAGCAAACTGACCCATCTCGATGACAAGGGCGAAGCCCGCATGGTGGATGTAACCGACAAGGCGGCTACTGAGCGGGAGGCGCGCGCTGAAGCCACCATACGCATGGCGCCGGAAACCCTGAATATGATTATTGAGGGTGAGCACCCCAAGGGTGATGTGCTGGCCGTTGCCCGAATTGCCGGCATCATGGCGGCCAAGAAAACCCATGACCTGATTCCCCTGTGTCACGCACTGAACCTGACCTCCGTGAAAGTCGAACTGAACCCGGGCAGCGATGGGGCATCTGTGCATATTCTCACCCGCTGCAAACTGTCCGGTCAGACCGGTGTCGAAATGGAGGCGCTGACAGCAGCAAGTGTTACAGCACTGACGCTTTACGACATGTGCAAGGCCGTAGACCGTGGCATGGAGATCGGTTCGGTGCGTCTATTGGAGAAGAAAGGCGGCCGGAGTGGCCACTGGGTCGCCGATAACGCCTGATCTGGCGAACCGCTGCGCTCGTAAAAGCTGGTTATCAGAACCACTCCGGAGGAGCGACAGTGCCGAGACTACGCCAAGCGGGCGGGCCCGTGCTAGAATGCGCGGCCCGATTGACTGAACCACGAGGAAACACTGTGGCTGTTCGTTACATCCAGACCTGCCGGTTGCCGACCCCGTTCGGGGTGTTTGATATGCACGGCTTTGAAGAACCGGACACCGGAAAGGAACACGTTGCCCTGACTCTGGGCGACCTGGACAGTGACGAACCCATGCTTGCCCGCACCCATTCCGAGTGTCTGACTGGCGATGCCCTCTACAGCATGCGTTGTGATTGCGGTTATCAGCTGGAAGAGGCTCTGCGCAGCATCGCCCGGGAAGGTCGGGGTATTCTGATGTATCTTCGTCAGGAAGGGCGGGGCATCGGGTTGCTGAACAAAATCCGCGCCTACCACCTGCAGGATCAGGGTGCTGACACAGTTGAAGCCAATGAGCGCCTGGGGTTTGCGGCGGATCTGCGCGATTACAGCATGTGCAAGGACATGCTGGAGCACCTGGGTATCAAGAGCCTGCGGCTGATGACCAACAATCCCCGCAAGGTGAAGGCGTTATCTTCCTACGGTATTGCTATTGCCGAGAGAGTGCCTCTGCATGTGGGCAGAAACCCCCACAATGAACACTATCTCGATACCAAGCAGAGCAAGTTGGGGCACTGGTTGGAGACACACCAGGACGATGATCCCGAGGTGTGACTCGACCCGCTACTGATCTGCTGACGAAAAAGCCCGCGAGTTTCGCGGACTTTTTGCGTTTTTAGGGCAACTTGCTCGTTTATTTGACGACTTTCAGGCTCTGGTGGCGGAGGGTTTCCATCCGCGTGCGAATGGAAGATTCAATGCCGGTTGCATCCAGACCGCATTCGGCCAGCAGTTCTCCATGCTTGCCATGGTCCATAAAGGTGTCCGGCAGGCCCAGTTGAAGAATCGGCATGGACACCAGCCGGCTGTTCAGAAACTCGGTTACAGCGCTGCCCGCGCCACCGGCAATGGCGTTCTCTTCCAGCGTCACCAGCAGTTCATGCTGCTCGGCCAGTTCCAGAACCAGTTCTTCATCGAGGGGCTTTACGAAGCGCATGTCGGCAACTGTTGCACCAATTGCCTCCGCCGCCTCCAGCGCCGGGGCCAGCAGGGTGCCAAAGTTCAGGATGGCAACTCCTCTGCCGCGGCGAAGCTTGCGGCCCTTGCCAATCTCCAGAGGGGTCAATTCCTGCTGTATTTCGGCGCCGGGCCCGGTACCGCGGGGATAGCGCACTGACGCCGGCCCCTCATACAGCATGCCGGTCTGGAGCATCTGGCGGGTTTCGTTTTCATCTGACGGTGTCATCACCACCATGTTGGGCACGCAGCGCAGGTAGCTGATATCAAAGGCGCCGGCATGGGTCGGGCCGTCTTCTCCGACCAGCCCTGCCCGATCTATAGCGAACAGGACATCGAGGTTCTGTATGGCGACATCGTGGATCAACTGGTCGTAAGCCCGCTGCAGGAACGTCGAGTAAATGGCGACAACCGGCTTGGCGCCATCGCAGGCCAGGCCCGCGGCTAAAGTGACGGCGTGCTGCTCGGCAATGGCGACATCGAAATAGCGTTCCGGGAAGCGCTGTGAGAATGCCAGCAGATCCGACCCTTCGCACATGGCAGGGGTGATGCCGACCACGCGCTCATCCTGCTCGGCGGAGTCGCAGAGCCACTGGCCGAACACGTTGGCATACTTGGGCTTCTTCGGTGTCGGCTTGACCGGTTCGGGCTTGCTCGGTGGCACCGGTTCAATCTTGTTGATGGCGTGGTAGCCAATCGGGTCGGCCTCGGCAGGCGCAAAGCCTTTGCCCTTGGTGGTTACCACGTGGAGGAACTGCGGACCTTCAAGTTCGCGGATGTTCTCCAGGGTATCCACCAGCAGGGGCAGATCATGACCGTCGATAGGGCCGATGTAGTTGAACCCCAGTTCCTCGAACAGCGTTCCCGGGGCAATCATGCCCTTGAAGTGTTCCTCGGTCTTCTTGGCCAGCGCCATCAGGTGTGGCGCTCCCTGCAAAACTTTCTTGCTGCTGTCGCGGACCTGGTTGTAGGTGCGACTGGACAACAGTTTGGCAAAGTAATTGGACAGGCCCCCCACATTGCGGGAGATCGACATGTCGTTGTCGTTGAGAATAACCAGCATGTCGGCGTGCAGGTGACCGGCGTGATTCAGGGCCTCGAACGCCATACCTGCGGTCATGGCGCCGTCACCAATAACGGCAATACTCTTGCGGCCGGACTTTTGCAGACGCGCGGCGATGGCCATGCCCAGTGCTGCGCTGATGGAAGTGCTCGAGTGGCCAACGCCAAAGGTGTCGTATTCGCTTTCGGCCCGTTTCGGGAAGCCGGCCAGCCCGCCCTTGCGCCGGATGCTGCCCATTGATTCCTTCCGGCCTGTCAGAATCTTGTGGGGATAGGCCTGATGGCCGACGTCCCAGACCAGGCGGTCACTGGGCGTATCAAAGACATAGTGAAGGGCAACGGTAAGCTCAAGCACGCCGAGGCCCGCGCCGAAATGGCCGCCGGTCTGGCCCACTGACCATAACAGAAATGCCCTGAGCTCCCGGGCGAGCAGGGTCAACTGCTCCGGGGCCAGCTCTCTCAGCTGGGCCGGTTCATCAATCCGGTCCAACAGAGGCGTGTTGGGCCGCTGCGACGGGATTTCCTTGAAAATATAAGTGTCCTGCATCTGCTCGGGTCTTTTCCGGTACGTTCAGTAACTGACTGGCATTATAAGGGAACAGGGGAAGCTGTTTCACACAAAGCGGGCCAGTTGTTACGAAAATATTTACGGCCAGTGTGCGCCTTCGGGGCGCCGGGGTTCAATGGGTTCTTGCCACCACGTAATCGGCCATGGCCCTGAGGGGGTCGGCTTCGGCGCCGAAATCCTTCAGGCTTCGCTGGGCCTGTTCAAGCAGATCTGCCAGATGCTCCCGGGCGCCGGCCACGCCCAATAGAGCGGGGTAGGTGGGCTTGGCTCGGGCCGCGTCCGAACCCTGGGGCTTGCCAATGACCGTTGTGTCGCCTTCTATGTCCAGCAGGTCATCCTGAACCTGGAAGGCCAGGCCCAATGCCTTGGCGTACTCTGTCAAGGAGGCCAGAGCCTGTTCGCTGACAGAGGGTGCGGTCAGGGCACCAATCCGCACGCTGGTCTCGATCAGGGCGCCAGTCTTGTGCCGGTGCATGGTTTCGAGCTGGGCCAGTGCCAGGGTTTTGCCAACGGATTCAAGATCGATGGCCTGGCCACCAACCATTCCACCGTGGCCGCTGGCCCGGGCCAATTCCCGCACCATGATCAGGCGCACGGATTCTGGCAGTCCCGGAGCTTCGGCCAGCCAGCCGAATGCCAGCGCCTGCAGGGCATCTCCGGCCAGGATGGCTGTGGCTTCGTCGAAGGCTATGTGGGTGGTGGGCCGTCCGCGGCGCAATTCGTCATCATCCATGGCCGGCAGGTCATCGTGGATCAGTGAATAGGCATGGATCAATTCCACCGCGCAGGCCGGGATCAGGGCCTCGTCGCCGGTCTGTCCAAGTGCCTTTGCCGCGGCAAGGCAAAGGGCTGGCCGGATCCGCTTGCCGCCGCCCAGTACGCTGTAGCGCATGGCTTCCTGCAATCGGCCGGAGGCGGAATCACGGGTGATGCAACGGTCCAGTTCCGCATCGACGCGGGCCCGGCAGGTTTCCAGAAAATCAGAGGCAAGCGGGTTTGGTCCGGGCATCAGTCAGCATCATCCGGAGAAAACGGGCGGGTTTCGAGGGTGCCGTCGCTGTTCTGGACCAGCTGTTCAACCCGTTGCTCGGCGCTCTTCAGCGCCTGCTGGCATTCACGGGTCAGCTTTACACCTCGCTCAAACGCCGTGAGGGACTGTTCCAGAGACAGCTCGCCCTGTTCCAGATCGCGAACCAGCCTTTCCAGCTCATCCAGAGATTTCTCAAAATCGGCTATCGATGTGGCGCCTTGTTCACCGGCCATCAGGGGCCCTCCGATCGGGTGGCAGAATTTCGCGGATTATACCAGAGCCTGATCGCTATCGCTGCCAATGGAAGTGACGTCGTTCACCGGGTTCGGCGTCCGGGCCCCAGCTCTGTTCGGTCACCTGGATTTCGCCCCCTGCAGAGACGGTCACCACGGTGGTTGCCCGGGTGCCATAATCGGTCCCGACGATAAAGGGCGATGACAGGAAACGCTCGGTCTCCAGTCCAACGCCGGTGTCGGGCAGCAGATGGTCCGGTGCCGGCGTGCTGTCCTGAAGCAGGGGAATCAGGTCGTTGTGCAGCTTTTCGGCGTTCTGGCCGGCGGCGCCAATGATCTCGCCTGCAGATTCGCGCAGACGCAGAAGCTTGGGCCAGGGTGTCTGCAGGAGGTGGTTGCTCAGGCCATAGACCCCACGGTGGACATGCCGACCGGGGTGTGCATCCCGATTACTGAAATACCAGCCGCTTTCAGCAGACAGGCGCACTAGGTTGAAGCCGGAAAACTGGTCGGCCTTATCGAGCAGATAGCCCTCAAGCTGCTCCCGCGACTCGGTCAGAGCCCGCAAAGGCAGTTCGCCCCGGCTGATTCGACCGGTTTCCGGTGTGCCTTCGCGAACGTTGGTCACAGCACTGACCTCGCCTTTGGCATTCACCGCAAGCCAGGTGCCCCCGGAAAGCAGGTCGCGGCCGGCAAGTACCCGGGTGCCGGAGTCCGTGGTCCACCAGTCCATGGCGGCCGTCGGGCGACGGAAGAATTCATCCCGATTGGCCGCGACTACCAGCGGAAAATGAGGGTTCTGGCCAAGGGCAAAGGCGATCAGGCACATGGTGGAAGATGGCGCTCCCGGAGTTAATGAAGTTGACTCTTGCGCTGTGTATCATACCAGCCTTGGTTTTCCCCGGTGTGCCTCTAACTATGACCCTGTTTTATGTAATTGCATCGTATCTTGCCCTTGGAGCCCTGGCGGGCACCGTAGCGGGCCTGTTCGGCATTGGTGGCGGGCTGATCATTGTGCCTGTGCTGATGTTCAGTTTTGGACTGCAGGGAATCAATCCGGACATTATTCCCCATCTGGCCGTTGGTACCTCGCTGGCAACCATCGTTTTCACTTCGGTCAGCTCTATCCGATCCCATAACAAGCATGGGGCCGTGCGCTGGGACCTGTTCCGACCCATGACCGCGGGAATCGTGGCCGGGGCTCTGGTTGGTGCCTGGACAGCATCCCTGTTGAGCGGGCGCGCCCTGGAACTGGTGATCGGTATTTTCGTGATCCTGGTGGGTCTCAAGATGTTTTTCCAGGTCGACCCCAAACCCGGTCGCGATGTCCCCGGCGTCGCCGGTCTGGGCGTTGCCGGCGGCGGCATCGGCTGGGCCTCCGCGATTTTCGGAATCGGTGGTGGAACCCTTACGGTTCCCTATCTGAGCTGGTGCAACGTGCGGATGCAGCAGGCGGTGGGAACATCGGCGGCCTGTGGCCTGCCGATTGCCATCGCCGGTGCCCTGGGTAACATCTGGACCGGATGGAGCAACCCCGCATTGCCGGAGCTGAGTGCCGGATTCATTTATCTGCCGGCCCTGATCGGTATCATTCTCACCAGCGTTTTATTTGCCCGGGTGGGTGCCAACCTGGCCCATCGGCTGAATGCCCGGATTCTCAAGCGCACTTTCTCCATCATGCTCCTGCTGGTGGGGCTTCGTTTTCTACTGAGCTGAGAGGTAGTTGATGCTGCAGCATCCCCAGATTGATCCGGTGGCCATCGCCATCGGCCCGTTCAAGATTCACTGGTACGGTCTGACCTATCTGTTCGGCTTCGTGGCCGGCTGGTGGCTTGGGCGCATTCGTACCCGCAAGCCCTGGTCTCCGATCAACGAAGAGCAGATGGGGGACCTGCTGTTCTATCTGGCTCTGGGGGTGATACTCGGCGGTCGATTCGGTTATGTCCTGTTCTACAACTTTGACGCCTTCCTGGCGGATCCTCTCTGGCTGCTCCGGGTGTGGGAGGGCGGTATGTCGTTCCATGGCGGTTTGCTGGGCGTGATGCTTGCCATGTGGTGGTATGGCCGCAAGGTGGGTAGTGGTTTCTGGCGCATGGCCGATTTTGTAGCGCCGCTGGTACCCCTGGGTCTTGGCGCAGGGCGGATCGGAAACTTCATCAACGGCGAGCTGTGGGGCAAGCCTACGGATGTTGCCTGGGGCATGGTATTTCGTACGGCGCCGGACTCGCTCGCCCGGCACCCCTCGCAGCTGTACCAGTTTGCCCTGGAGGGAGTCGCCCTGTTCGTGATCCTTTGGTGGTTCTCATCCCGGCAGCGGCCGACCATGGCGGTTTCCGGTCTTTTCCTGGTCTGCTATGGCGTATTCCGGTTCCTGGTGGAGTTCGTGCGCCAGCCGGATCCGCAACTGGGCTACCTTGCTTTTGACTGGCTAACCATGGGGCAGGTACTGTCCTTCCCGATGATCGTTGCCGGCGCCGCCCTGATGTTTATTGCCTACCGGAGACAAGCCCGATGAAAGCCTATCTGGACCTGATGCAAGACGTTGTTGATAACGGATTCGACAAGGGAGACCGTACCGGTGTCGGCACCCGGTCGGTGTTCGGCCGCCAGATCCGTTTCAACCTGCAGGAAGGCTTTCCCCTGGTGACCACCAAGAAGGTCCACCTGCGCAGCATTATTTATGAATTGCTCTGGTTTCTCCGGGGCTCCACCGACAACACCTGGCTGCAGGAGCGGAAGGTCTCCATCTGGAACGAGTGGGCACTGGAGAATGGTGACCTCGGACCCATCTACGGCAAACAGTGGCGTAGCTGGCAGTGCCCGAATGGTGAGGTGGTCGACCAGATCAGCGAAGTGATCGAACAGATCCGCACCAAGCCCAATTCCCGCCGTCTGATTGTCTCCGCCTGGAACCCGGCGGAACTGCCGGACGAATCCATTGGTCCCCAGGACAACGTTCGCGAAGGCCGCATGGCCCTGGCGCCCTGTCACTGCCTGTTCCAGTTCTACGTGGCCGACGGCAGGCTTTCCTGCCAGCTCTACCAGCGCAGCGCCGACCTGTTCCTTTTAGACGAACAAGAAAAAGATGCACAATATATGGTAGCTGCGTAACGCTCACCAAGTCTTACTCCTATTTATTTCCGACAATTGAATTTTGCACAATGCGTAGCTATCATCTCCGTTAAGATGGGAGAAAGCTGTGCAGATATTCATCGCTAACAAACAAAATTTATCCAAGAGCCAGATCGATGGATTGAGTCTAGGTTCGCAGACCGTCTCAGGTGCTCTGGTTCTGGATGATGATGAAAAAGTTATCAGATATCCTTCCAATTGGTTGTCTACGCTTCTTGATTTACAGGAAATCTCATATAAATCCGCCGAGACATACGGGCGAAATACGATCTATTTCCTCAAATTTTTGATTGAGAGGCCGGAATACGTTGGATTAGCTCCTGATGAAATTCTTCTCCGAGTAAATCGCTCGGTTCTTGAGGACTGGATTATCAGACAGCAGGATTCGGGGTTGTTGGATCGGTCAACGATCCGAAATCGCGAGAGTTCAGTGCGATCATTATATGATTTCCTTTCTGACAATGAACGGCAAGATTCTGTTCTTGAAAAGAGCCCTTTCCCCAAAAAATACATTAGCGCTCAACCACATAAGAAGCAGGTTGTCAGTGCTTCTTTAATTGATCTCCTAGCGCTGATGTATGAATGTCGTTACGAGAGAGATCGACTGCTTCTCCAGTTTATGTACGACGCTGGTGTCAGAATCAGCGAGGTAGAGCGAATTACCTTTGGGGACGTCCAAAAGGCTATAAGATTTACGAACTCGGCCTTTGTAAATTCAGAGAAAGTCGATGTGCCTGTTCGTCCTGGCTATGCGCCCGTGCTCATACGTGGCGCAAAGGGCCGGGGGGGCTCGGTGAAAGAGCGGTTTGCCGTAGTTACGACGGCGACTTTGAAGAGAATCGCTTCGTACCACTCGACTCCACTGTATAAACGATATCAGCAGAAATATCGTAATCGACACACTTTTCCTGCCTTCTTAAACACGGAAGGCAACCCTTACAACGAAGACTCCTTGGCGAAAATGATAGAGCGGCGCTCAGACAAGGCTCTTAAAAAGGGACGTATTTCGAAAACGATCCACGCACATCTTTTCCGACACGCATCAGCTTATTTGACGTTGGAAGACCCCGATCTTGGTGAGGATTTTCTTGATCGCTTGGTTAATGTCCAGAAGACGCTTGGTCATTCTTCGATTACGACCACTGAGCGTTATACAAGCATTCCCCACGACATATACAACTCCATAGCAGATTCTGAACTTGGCGCGCTGAGGACCAAAATCGACAAGATGGAAAAGGTTGTTGAACAGACCAAGCTCAGAATCAAGCCGGGAGACAGGAAGTGATGGAATTGAAGAGCCGAAAAAATAAGGACTTATGCCGAAGGCTTGTTCAGGAGTGGATAGGAGAAGCCTCCAAAGATCCTGGGATTCTCTACCAGGTGAAGTTGACCGATCGGGGAAATACCGAGGTTCCGATAGTTAGCAGTGGCGACTTAGGGGTCAAGATTGGTCTTTCGCGCAGGCAAGCTGTCCGGGTATTGCCCAGCATGTGTCGGGGCGAATTGGATCAAATTCTTGAGATGATGCGCTCTGAGGGCTTGGTTACCCCGGGTGCCACTGCTCAGAATATGAATCATATAAACAAACTGAAGTTGTTTTTATTGAGGGCTAAAAAGAATCCGGCCCTGCTAAAAAGAATTCCAATGCACGGGAGAAAAATTCAGGTTACGAGATTTATCCACGAGTTTCCTGAGTACGAATTTCCAACGATTTTCACAAAGTCTGCCTTCAACCGATCGTCAAGGGTTTCATACGAGTATTTCCACAGTGTTTTTGCGCCGGAAGTTGTTAATGAGCTCAAAAAGGCTGGTCTTTGCGATGAAATATTTACAGCCTCAAATAGAAAACCGCGTTCTGAGCCAGCAAATAATACTTTTAAGGAAACTAGGGATGGCATCGATATCTCTTCAGTTTCAGAGTTCGAGACTCTTTGCAAAAAGCCTTTTGATTCGGTCTATTTTTTGTTCGCACTTGGTGCGCGAGGTGTATCGTCTTTGTCAGCAATAGAACAATACAGGACAACCGCGCAGTTCGTAGAAAGCTTCCTGAGATCTCAAGGTATGGATGGTTCTGAAACTGTCCGAGAAGTCTTGAGTGATTATCTTGCAGTGAAGTTTCGAGCCTATTTGGAAGATTTAATTGCTGCAAAAGACATCTCTCCAACCTACGGCTCGACACAAGTTTCGAATCTCCTGAGGTCGCTTCAACGCTTCTCTGAGCTGGTCGGGGCGGAACATTTCGATTTTATAAAAGCTTCTGGCTTTAAGGTGATGGGAAGGACAACTGAGAAGTACCAGCCTTACTCTCGAACGGAACGCGAAGTTATCGCCGGTGTCTTGGAAAAAGATATGCGGCGAGTATGGGAGCAATATTCTAGCGTTTACGAACCTACACAGAGTGGTCAAACCTTTGTGGTTGAAACGAAAAGTGGACTCCAGATCGACGGAAGCCTTTGTACGAAAGAAAACTTGCGTTGGTTTTTCGATCACAAACTTGGGAGTAAGCCATTCCGTCTAAGTGAACTTATAGGGAGTGAGGCCCAATCAAACGAGAAGCTTTTCCGATCAGGCTTTGAGCAATACCGGTGGCGTTATTCTGATGAGCAAATGACTTTGTCGCAGCTCTACGACTGCTGGGGTGTTCCAAGGAATCCTTACCGAGAGGACATTTTTGCTTTTTACATGCGTCTGGTCCAAGTCACAGGCATGAACCCCATGTCCGCTTTGGACTTAGAGGTCGATTCATTCGAGCCAAAGCATCCGGCGACACTGAAGCCATGCTTGCGTTATTGGAAAGAACGAAGCAGTGGAGCGAAGGAAATGCACCTTGATATCTTTCGCTCTGAGATAACGTGGCTCTCAGCGTCTCAAGCATCCAAGATTTCTGAAATTATTGAAAGAGTAAAAGCTCTTACAAAAAATCTCAGAGACAGCCTCCCTGAAGATCACGAGAACAAAAACCTATTGTTTATAGCCGAAGCAAAACCGCCACAGGCCCTTGGCACGGTGCTTCGTTTCTACTCCTCTGGCTACGACAAGTATCGAAATATTTTCGAAACGAGATATATCAATGAGCTCACAGACTCTGATACGGGCGAGATGGTTTCAATTGTTGCTACGCGCTTCCGAGCCTCTATGGTCAGCGAGATGATTGAGGCAGGAGTGTCTGTGCGCGAAATTCAGTTAATGATGGGGCACTCTTCGATAAAAACTACCCTTAGCTATTTGGATCGAATGGATTTCAATAAACAATCTCGCCAAATGATTCTCGAAAAGCTGGAGATAATTTATAACAACGCCTGGGTTCCTCAGGAGAAGGATAAACTGCCTGAGAAGGAAAAGGATCATGGGGAGGTTATTTTTAAGACTCCTTTGGGAGGGTGTGCGAATATCTTTAATCCGCCAGATTTCATAAAAAGTTCAGCTAGTTATGATGGTGGTGCATGTTCTAACTTCAATAAGTGCTTGAGTTGCGAAAATGTGATAATCACTACTTCCCACCTTCCAGATCTTTTTGCCTTGCTGCGCGACTACCGAGTCGCTTGGAAAAACGGAAGCGTTGCAGCAACGCCGTACGGCTCAGTCATTCGTGAGAATATTGAAATCCTAGAACTGATTTTGGGAGACGAATCGGAGTTCCAGAAAAGCGAATTGGAAAAGGCCGAACGGCTCTCCAGGTACATTGATTCTGCGGTGATGATAGATGGGGCGGCTGTATGAATATTGGGAATGTATTTGAGAGTTTAAGGCAGTACCGCCAAATATCCTCTGCGCTCCTCATACTGAGTCTGAAAGGACAGAAGGCTAACAGTGCTTCGGAATCGAAAGAGGTCAAGGCTCTACTTGAAATATTGAATCTGAAAGTATCTGGTTCCTCAATTTTTTCAGACAAAGTTTGGCATTTCGAGGAAGCCCAAGAAAAGTCTGCAAAATCAATATCAAAGGATAGGTTTAAGTTCAATTTTGATGATTACCCAAACATTCCTGAGCCCATCATTTTTGAGTTAAAAATGGTTATTTTGATGGTCTCTCTACTCCCACGCTCTGAACTCCAAAGGATTGAGAAAAAGAACACATTGTTCAAAATTCAGTCCCTCACGAGCATGTTCAAGGCTACCCTTAGGTATTTTGATCACATCTTTTCTTCTTTGATTGATGCTTTTGGTGCTGATGTCGTGAGCGATAACTTCCAATCGTTGCAGGACCTGAAAAGGACCCACTTCGTTGAGTATTCCGAGGGTTTTGAGATCACAAGCCAAACTGCAACTCTGATTGAGCGAGCTTTTGGTTTTTTTCATGCTAAGCGTATTCGCGAATATGTATTTGCCAAAAAGCTCGCTCTCCCTCGGTTAGCCCAAACAAAAGCAGTAGTTTCTGAGTCTACGAAGCGAGACCGCGATAAGGTTTTACCAGGTGAGGTCTTTGAGAAAGTATCTGCAATTTCGGGGTATGTTATAACTGATTTTCTAACAAAGCTTGGAGTCGAAGTTACGGACAAAACTGCACTAAAGATGAGGCGAAATTTTCCGTTCGAAGTTGAAGATCTGGGGTTGCTAGATGTTGATTGGGGTGTCATAGATACCTACACAATGAATAGGTTGCTAGGCCGAGGCTATCCCTACGATGAAGCACTTAAGTATCTAAACGATGTTTCAAACTTGTTGACGAAAGGTCAGCAAGTTGCCTCGATGCGCGGGGCTTTAAACCAGCGTTTTGACGCTAGAAATGGATCCGCTCTTGTTCAAGACTATCTGGCTCTGGTCTATCGATCAGCGCTCTATATCATTGCTCAATACACAGGGATGCGTCCATCAGAGCTATTCGAAATTAGATTGGACAAGCCTCTTGAAGAGTCCTTCGGCGTTCCTTGCATTGTGTCGCATGTAAAAAAACACCAGGAATTTGAGCGATCGCTGTTCGACGATAAATGGGTTTGCATTCCCGCAATGGTTGATGCCCTTAACGCAGCGAAGGTCATTTCACGCATCAGAGTAAATCCCTATCTGCTTTCAAAAGACGGGACAACAGCTTTCGGTGGCGAGCCATCTCATTACTCTGCAAACGGGCTGAAAACCCCGCTCAAGCTGCATTTTCAGCAAATTGTTCCCGAGGACTATGAAGAGATTGAGGTCTACCCCTATCTCCTGCGACACACCCTTGCATACCAGCTTTTCAGGGCCGACTTAGGGCTTCCGTTTATCAGTCACCAGCTCAAGCATTTCGGCAATCTCGTGGGTGCGTTTAGTACAGCATCGAATAAAGGCTTTTCCGTAAACACCCTGAGCTACGGTGAGATCGGCGAGCAGCTGAGTGGATCCGGGAGAGCGAGAAATCTCCGCCATAAGGCAGAAGTTGATGCTGTGCGAGCCGCTTTCGATCCGGATGCAGCCTATGCAGGAGTAAATGGTGAAGACCACAAAAATAGAATGATAAGAGTTTTTGAGGGCTACCAGGCATCTGGCTTCACTAAAGAAGAGATCTTTGAGGCTATGGCAGAGCAAGGTATGGCAATCGCAAACGTTGGGACTGGGATGTGTTACGGGGGTAAAACCGAAGATTTCGATGAAAGCCTTCCTTGTATTGGCGGGCTTAGATGCAATCCCGTTCGATGCTCAAATGCTGTCGTCACGGAGGCCCACATTCCGAAGTGGCGTGAGGTGTATGTCGAGAATATGAGAGTTGTTGAAAGTGGAAGTGAAGATGTGTCCACAGAACACGCTCGGGAGGCAGCCAATGAAGCTCGAATGGTTTTACAGTCTTTAGGGGCATTTTGAATGACCGAATTACCATTCGATCAGCGGAACCAGGAAGACTTTGAGGATGTCACTGAGCGGATCAACGAGGCTCTTCTGGAAATTGCGTCCGATTCGAAAGTCAAAGCGACGATTACTGAATTGGCGAAAAGAGCAAAAGTACATCGAAATACCATCAGGAACCGAGAGTGGCCGGCTGAGAGACTCAAGGCGATTAAGGCTGAACGAAAGGCTGAACGAGAACGGAAAACCGACAAGACAGATATGCCAAATCCTCTGGATGTTCTGACATCGAAATTGGAAATGGCCCGACTTGAAACTTTGCATTGGTTTAATCAATACAACGAGGTCAAAGCGTTCTACGAGAGTGCTAATGAAAACGTCAAGTATCTCTCTAAAACTCGGGAAAGTTACAAGCAAGAAGTGGAAGCCCTGAAAGGGCGAGTTCGTGAGCTTGAGCAAGAGTACGGGCGCGTTTGCGACCTTCTCAACACGATTACGGTGGAGGACAAATGAAGCAATATCTTGAGATAGCCCAGCGGATCCTTGATGAGGGCATCTGGGTCACCAATGAGCGGACAGGAAAGCGATGCCTGACGATCATAAATGCTGACATGGAGTACGATATCAGCAACAACGATTTCCCGCTTGTAACGACGCGAAAGGCCTTCTGGAAGGGGGCGATAGCAGAGCTGCTGGGTTACCTCCGAGGTTACGATAGCGCGGCTCAGTTTCGAGCTATAGGGTGCAACACATGGAACGCCAATGCCAATCAGAATGAAGCCTGGCTGAATAATCCTGCTCGCAAGGGCGAGGACGATATGGGCAGGGTTTATGGCGTGCAAGGCCGGCGCTGGAAGCGGCCGGACGGGGAAACCATTGATCAACTTCGAAAGGTGGTTAACAACCTATCCAAAGGCATTGATGACCGCGGTGAAATCGTCACCTTCTACAATCCCGGTGAGTTCCATTTGGGATGCCTTCGTCCCTGTATGCACACGCACAATTTCTCCCTGCTCGGAGATACGCTGTTCTTAACGAGCACTCAGCGATCGGCAGACTGGCCGCTCGGAATTTCGTTTAATGCGCCTCAGTGTGCGGCCCTGCTTGCGATGATGGCTCAGATCACCGGCCATAAGCCCGGTAAGGTTTATCACAAGATCGTGAACGCCCACATTTACGAAGATCAGGTGGATCTGATGCGGGATGTCCAGCTTAAACGAGAGCCCTACCCATCACCCAAGTTCTATATCAACCCGAACATCAGGACTCTCGAAGACATTGAGACCTGGGTGGCCGTGGATGACTTTGAGGTAACCGGCTACCAACATCACGAGCATATTAAGTATCCCTTTTCCGTCTGAGCCTTCGGAAAGGCTCTGCAAGGCCGTTATTGGTTTGGGCACGTCAACTCGGTCGGATTTGGTCGTTTTGTGGTTTAGAGGGCCTTTTGAGGGGGGGTATGATCAAGAAAAATCCCGGGGTGGCATCTGCCCTAAGCAATCTCGAGAGCGACACAAGGGATCGGGGGGTGCCTCCACTCACCGAAGAAGGTGAAAAGGCCCAGTTGGGGCCAACGCTCTATGACAAGAAGGCACGACGTGCCTCCATGGACTTTCAACGAGTCGCACACCTGGAGTCCGACAATCATGACCTGAGGGTGCGAATCGGAGAGCTTGATAGAGAAAACGAGGCGCTTCGATCCAGGCTCTCACCAAGCAAGGAAACAGTCGAAGCAATCACTGATGGTTTAGCGGTATTTACGCAATGTGCGACGAACTGAACCCTTGCGAAGAAAAGATTCGGGTCGCCAGTGTGCCATTCCGGCACAGCTTCACAACAGTGATTCGGGAAGTGCTGGTCAACCAATACCACGGGGTGAAGTCGGCAACCTATTTCGTTTCAGTGATTGCGGAAACCCAGTTTCTTCCGGTAAACCTAGCTTCCGGGCAGCTTTGGAAGGTGCATGGTAATAAGACGGTCAAAAAAACGGATGATGGCCATTACAAGACCAACGAACGCGCCTATGACCGGCAGGAAGTGTTCTAGCTTCACATGCCTGAGACTGGCGACTCTCGAAAGCTTCATCACCTTTGTTGGTAAGGACAAAGCGTTCGCGGGGATCGGAGAGTCTAAAGCTCGCCAGCTTTGGGCTCGCTTACAACGGCGACTCACCGGTTATGAGTTTCAAATTGTAAGGCGAAGAATATTACCTAAAACTGCGATTGAACAGTCAGATCTTGTTTACCCAAAACAATCCCGGGGCCGGTGTGCGAAACGGGTCGCACGGGAAGCTGGTAAGAGTTAAGCAAAAAGGTGACGTTTTGGGTATCGTAGAGCTGGACACAGGGGATTCTGTCGAAACCGCAGGTGGGTCACTGGATGCGCTGGAACTTGGCTACGCGATGACCCTGCATAAAGCTCAAGGCGACCAGTTCCGGCGTGTAATCGTTCTACTGAAAGCAGGGAGAGTTATGGATCGAATTAGGGTATACACAGCCCTCTCTTTTGATAAGGTAGAAGTTCAAATCATTGGTTCCCTCTCGGTCTTCCGTAAAGTGGTTGACGCACCACTTAAGGCTTTCAAGCAAAAAAACACTGCTGTCAACGCTTCTCAATCAAATGACGTGAATTGGCAGGAAAGCAGAAGGTCACATTCCGGATAAACGCGAAGCTGTAAAAGGCTTGCGATTAAGTCACGAGAAGTTGACACTCGGATGCCTCATAAACACGAAATGGCCAACCAAGTTCAGCATCAATGATTGCTCGGGACAATTACTACTACTCTCGCGTCTAGATTCAGTGCTTGGCCATCCCCGATCCAGATTAATGGGCAATCAGGCCAGTGCGTGTGACCGAATAAAGTGAGGCCTGAAAAGCTCTTTTCCAACGATTGAGTAATTGCGGGATTGCCCTCCCGGCCTCTTTCCTTGTCCTCGGGGCCCTGATGCAGCATAAGAATATGGGGACGCTTTTGGGTACACAGTTTCATGTGACGGAGAAAGGTGTCCTCATCACGACGATTGTGGCGTTTAGGATCCCCAATGATTCCACCGAGACCACCAATCCGCAGACCAAAGTTAGTTGTAATGACCTTTCCGTCCAAAACACTGATTTTGGAGGGTAGTTGAGTTTGAGAGTCCAACGTGTCGTGGTTCCCCAGAACGGCGATCACTTCTTCAGAGACCTCTGAAAGCGATAGAAGTACAGTTTCAACAGGGCCAGTTCCCCCAGGTTTACGGCAGTCCGGGTAATCGTATAGATCACCGCATATCAGTATCGCGCTGATGCCGGGTATTTCACCGAGGCCCTTAAGCAGCGAGAGCTCCTCCGCAACCGCTTCGCCGAGTAAGCGTTCAGTGCCTTCTAAATTAACAGACAAGTATTCCCTTCCTTGCAGGTCTGACAACAGAACCAGAGACTCAATGCCGTCTGGGAGTCCTTCAGCTTTAGCATGGAAAAACGGCAGCCCTCTTTGATAAGGGGTTTTGCCGGGCCCGCTCGTCCAGTAGGGCAGCGAATGAAACGGTGTTGGCTCAATACCAGTTAGTCGCACGGGATATCCTGAAATGACTTGGATTTTTTGTTTAACGCTTACATTTTACGCTTTTTATAGAGCATTGAAGCCTCGCTTTCTCCTAAGGTTAGGGTCTAGGCGACCATCACCTGATTAAGCATATATTATCCTTATCGGTCATCAAGGCAGGCCTCCCAAATCTTAAATTTGCATGGTGTAAGCATCACAATAGCGGCTCCAAATATGGTGTAAGCAGCACGAAAGCTGGCTCTTACCCCAATGGTGTAAGCAAAAGCCCTTCCGTTTCCCAAAATGGTGTAAGCAGAGTGCTTTGTTAACCCGTTATCCCGAAGTTCCCCCTGTTTACGGGCATTGTCGTGGTGTAAGCAGAACAAACCGCTACTCAAAAGTTGTGTAAGAGGAGTAAGTGCTACTCAGCGATCCCACCAACCTTAATTCGCAGGAGCCGGCCGCATGAGCGGACGAAGGGATTAGATGAAAGTCAGTAAGTCAATGAAAAATTTGGAGTTCAGTCTGCCCAAGCATAGCCTCAGAAAATCACCACACCTTTTCAACGGTGTCTCTGGGAAAAAGACTGGGCGATATCTGCTCATATATAGACTCAGCTTTGCACCATAGATCTGTATTTTTATCCAGAAGGCGTTCATGCATAGTCACAGCGATCTTCACCAAGTGCTGCTGCTCATATATAGAAGGAGAAATTCACCACGGGTATGGTCTACGCAGGTTCTCGTCCAAGTTAACTTGCTTGCAACTAAAAATGCTGTCGGTGATATTTTTTAACCGCTATGGAGATAGAAAAGTAGAGGTTGGTGGTCGTTATCGACGAGAATTCAGTCAACCATGGCGTTAGCTGGCGTTTCCAAGAAGCGTTGCATGGGCAACCACCGTATGATCTGAGGCACTTTGCTCGGCGATAAAACTATTAGACCGCACTAATCTAGTTCTAGCCCTGAGGAAGCTATCAGGTTCAGCAATCATCGAGAACTGGGAGATCACAAGTGAGTACGAAAGCGTCAATCGCCGCAGGTGATACATTCCATCTGTACAAAGAAGAGCTTCTGTCCTCGGAGCGTCGGTCAGTATTCCTCAACCTCGAAAAACCTTCGTCTTATGAGTTTTCCAAAGAAACCTTCAACGATCAGATCATTGAGAGCCTGACCATTGGGATCCCCTCTGAGGTGCTGGACGAAATAGCGATCAGATGGCTCAAGTACCGGAAGCTTCAGGGTGCTTTTGGAGGCCCGGTTGGGCTGGAATGGGGAAGTCCCGATTGCCCCTATCCCTAGGCCAAAGGCGGCGATGCTGGCTCGCTCTGAGGTGCTCTAAGACTATCTCCGAGAAATCGAAGTAGTCGGCCTGCTAGACTCTTGAGCTCTCGTATTTGTGAGACAGCCCTCGTAACTCACCGCCATTTGAAGGAAGCGATATCAAGATATTCGATGACTCGTTGAAAACCTTGGGCATTGTTCAATTGATCAATCGGTCTCCCATTCAGCGCAGCGTTCGGTGTTTGCAGCCAATGAGCGAGATTTTCCGGGTCGTGACCAATAGCTGCGACCATGCTATGCCGGAGTCTTTCGAAGAGCTGCGCGACATCTTCACCGGCAAAGCGGTTTGAAGAAGCGATTTCAACTAACTTGTCACCAGCGACACCCAGCTCTTCGGCTACGGAACGAATAAATCGTTCTTTGTCATTGTCCATACTTCAATAACTCCAGGCTTTCGAACACTTCCTTGATGGCATCGACTTCGCCGGTATAAACGAAATCTAACGGTCTCTGTCCGTAGAAGGGCGGGTTTTGATTGACAGACATCATAAAACCGCTGTGGTTTTCCGGGTTCTGGAAGAGTTCTTTTAGGGAGGCGTGAATGTTGAGTAGGTAGGAAATCTTCTTCAATTGAGTTTGATCCGTTCTTTCGAGGGTTTCAGGGGCGTCGATTAGCGCGTGATCAATGTTTAAAATACGGGCTTGATCGGGGCGCTCAAAACCCCACGCCTTCAAAATTCGTATGGCCGCCCTCAGGCCGGCACGATGCTGCTCGATTGTTGTTTCCCCGGGGAATTGGCTCATTGCTGCATATACCTCGTTATGAAGTCATATCTGCGTGCGTAGTGCGAGGTTCCTTATTGCGTCACCAATAGAATCCTTGGCAGGTTGGAAAGATCAAAGCATCACACCAACGCCATTTTGAGGCAATTAACCTCGACAAACCTATTGCGTATTCCGAGGGGCAGCTGTCGAGCGGATGATCGGGTGTGCACAGAATCGCGCCATCTCCAGCTATATCTCAGTGTGGGTTTAGCTCTTTTTAACAAGCTTTCTCTATTCGACCCTCATTTTCTGACCCTTTCAGAAAGGCTCGACAATGAATTCGCGGCTTTCGTAATCTTCGACCCCAAGTGTTGCCTTGGTCGATTGCCATAACTTTAAAACGCCACCGTATACGGGCTCAGCCAGCTTACTTTACGCAGGGTACGATAGGGCAATGACACTTCCCTTTAGCACTTAAGTCCATCTCAAGCCCGCTCCAGCCGTTATGGCGCAACTGGTCATCCGCGACAGGCATCTAAAAATGACCGTAACCAATAGGACTCATACGAAGAGGGCTTCAAGTCGTAACCTTTAACGATCCGCACAAAGCGTGCGACATAGCCGCATTGGCCAGCGGGGGGTAGCCACTCGTTCGGCGGCCTTGCACCTTTGCTTCTATTCAAGGCCAACTCGACCGGCCAAAGGTTGATCGGGTCATTAGCAAAACTCTCCCGCTTCGCCAAGGACCATTCGTCAGCGCCACGATCCCATGCCCATTTGAGGGGTACAACATGATCAATGTCGATACCCTGGCTATTCTGGATCACGTTGCCTGTAAAGGGGCTGATCCAACGACCAGCAGCGACCCGGCAACGATTATCGCTCGCGAAACGCACTGGCGTACCGGAACTTGCGATCAACGCCTCAGCGCGGCTGTTCTGGCAGTCGCCATCGGCATCGTCCCAGCCATGACCGAAGGCCGATCGTCTGTATGAATTGGTCCCATGTTTGTTCAGTTTGGGTGCGTTGTTAGAGGCCAACTGCTTGGGTAGGCGACCGCCACTGGCTACGCATTTCTCGAGTGAGTCAAAGGCTAGGAAATTTTCGGTGCGATCGTAATATGAGCTTTCAGGTGGGTGACAAATGCCTGAAGACGTCTTTTTGATTGTCTCAGCTGCAACGGGTGCAAACCCAATGACGATTATGAGCGCCAGTAAGGAAGACGGGAGATACCGCAACTACTTCTCCTTAAATACAAAAAGCGTAATTTGGCGGCCATCGTATCGGGCACGGCCTCGCATGTCTCGCTGTAGGAGATATCCCAATCGTTTTGCAGTGATATCGGCTTTCGCCGGGGGTCCAAGTCGCAGATACTGGTTGGGAGTCAATTGATCAGGAGGATCGGGGCTCAGTGCCGGCAGGGATGCCAGGCAAGCGCGACACCTGCCCAGTGGTGTGACGCGCCAGGGAGAGGCCTGGCTCCCTCTCCCCCGAAAAACCGGTTCACCATAACCTCAGATTTCGCTCAGTCCAAAGATCAAGGACTAACAGGGCTTAAAGCTTGAAAGCCGTCAGGATTGGCTAGAGGCTGTTACTTCCCGGTGCTTATCAGTACCTCTGGCCCTGCACTGCGTGATTTTCAGTCGAAGGAATAAACTTGTATGGTCTCCTAATGGCAGCCGATCCATAGGCTCATGGCATTCAATGCCCGAGAGGAAAAGCTAGAATGGAGGTTAGACAGGTGCCGGATGATACCGATGTTCTGATAAGTCATGGTCCAGCAATACGCATCTTCGATTACATTCCCCAAGAACGAATTCACATCGGATGCCACGGCCTGGCACAGAGGATCAATCAGCTGCCTCACCTCAAGGCGCATACCTGTGGGCATAATGAGTCTTAGGGTTTTGCGGTAGGCGAATCAGATGGGTTATGTTTGCGAACGCAAGCACATGCGATTCGCGATACAAGCCAGCCAGTCAATCCACCTATAATTATCGATCTGTGACTCAGTGGTTAGGGTCGTATTTGGTTTCTAGAGAGGGAATGCAATGAAGCTCAAGGAAGTCCGCATCAGAAATTTCCGTGGCTACAAGGATGAGATTTCGATCACCTTTGACGATTTAACCACCTTGGTCGGAAGAAACGATGCCGGCAAGTCCACCATTCTGGACGCACTAGATATATTTCTAAACGACGGGGCGCCGGATAAAGATGATGCTTGCAAATTCGGCAATCCAAAAGATCTAACGATCACATGCATTTTCTCTGATTTGCCTGAGACCGTAGTACTCGATCAGACAGCTAAGACGTCTTTTGAGGCAGAATATTTGACTAACCAGCAAGGAATGCTGGAAATACAAAAGACCTTCAATGGTGAACTCGAAAAGCCAAAGCTGAGCTCGTTATATGTAAACGCATATCACCCAACAGACATGCACGTGGCTACTCTGACAGCTCTCAACAATATCGATCTGAAACAGCTGGCGCAGGAACTCCGTGCTGATACAAGCAACATCGACAAAAAAGTGAATGCGCAACTCCGTGAAGTTTTGCGAGGTTCGGTGAAAGAGCTAGGCCTTGCCCCTGTTTCGGTGTCATTGATGGAAGGGAACGGGAGTAACATATGGAAAGGAATTCAGGCGGCTCTCCCCGCATTCGCCCTTTTCAAATCTGATAGATCAAGCACAGATCAGGACCCAGAAGCTCAGGACCCGTTGAAATCGGCCATCAAAGAGGCTCTTAAGTCAAAAGAGGCAGAACTCAATTTGATTACGGAGCATATTCAACAGGAGGTCAAGAAGATTGCTGATCTCACTCTGGCAAAGCTCAAGGAAATGGACCCTACGCTAGCTTCTACACTAACGCCATCTTTCACGAAGCCCAACTGGAGCAGCCTCTTCAAGGCCAGTATCACGGGCGATGACAATATCCCTATAAACAAACGTGGTAGCGGAGTCCGGCGACTTATCCTGTTGAACTTCTTCCGAGCCAAGGCCCAGAAGGCAATTGCAGAACAGAGCAAGGCGAGTGTGATCATGGCCATTGAAGAGCCTGAGACAAGTCAGCATCCTCGCAACCAGAGGCTACTCGTTTCGGCTCTTACGGAGCTGGCAAGTACTGACCAAGTCATCATCACAACGCATACTCCAATGCTTGCCAGGGTTGTTCCCACTGACTCCTTACGTTTCGTGACAGAGCGCGAGAACGGCGACAAAGAAATCGCTGTTGGTGGTACGGAAGAAACAAACGCTCTAATCGCATCAAGCCTTGGAGTACTTCCGGACCACACGGTGAAAGTGTTTATCGGAGTCGAAGGAAAGACAGATATTCCTTTTTTGAAAAACATCTCTCGTATATTGATTGAGGCTGGCGAAGATGTACCTGACTTGGAGCGCTTAGAGGTCGAAGGCGAGATTATTTTTACGCCATTCGGCGGTTCCGGTCTTGCGCTTTGGTGCAACCGCCTGGCAAACCTTAATAGGCCTGAGTTTCATCTGTATGACAGAGATACGCAGCCCCCAGAACTTCCGAAGTACCAGCGATACATCGATGAAGTAAATGCTCGTCCAAATTGTTTTGCCACTTCGACAAATAAACTGGAAATAGAAAATTATTTACACGTGGATGCAATAAACGAGGCGATTGCTGATGCTGGTATTGACCTCCGGATTGGGCAGCAACCGGAAGACTTCAACGACGTCCCAAACATTGTTAAGAATGAGCTGAATGCGGTGGCGCACCAGGGAAATAAGTGGGGCGAGAGCCGCGTAAAAGAATTTCTGTGTAGTGCCGGGGCGGCGCGCATGACCAAAGCACGTCTGGATGCAATTGACGCCGATGGTGACGTCTTGGCCTGGATGGCGAAAATCAATGAGTTCTTGGCTCAAACTCAATGATCGTCGGGCCCGGCAGGTGCTCAAGGACTGCAACTACGTTTCACGTCAGTGCAGCCGGCCAGCTTTGGCGTTATACGCAAAGTGAACCCACTTTGCGTATAACCGAGCGGATTCCACATCAGTTTTTCAAAGAGCCAAGACGACGCACTTTTCTGCTCAAACCATACAGAGAGGTGTATTGATGAAGAGTTTTGTAGACTAAAATGTCAAAAAAAACATAGGTCTGATGTTCACTCACGGCGGTCTAAAGTAGCTGGACTGCTCTCCTCTGGCTTAACCGTTTTCGGCTTAGTAATGTTCATCACTGACCCTGACCCAGAATTCTTAACCGTTTAAAGCTGGGAAATCCTGCATGATAAAGCCTGAGAAAGGAGATCATGTCATGAAGCGATCCCTTATACCGAAGAGCAGATTGTCCTTGCCCTGAAACAGGCCGAGCTGGGCCCGCCGGTGCCGGAAGTGTGCCGGAAAATGGACATTTCCGACGCCACGTTATATGCCTGGCGCAAGAAAATCCGCGGACTGGGGCCTTCTGAACTGAGACGCCTGAAGTAGCTGGAAGAGGAAAACTAGCGCCTGAAACGGGTGGTGGCGGATCTGAGTCTGGATAAGGCCATACTTCAGTATTTGCTGTCAAAAAAGATCTGAGATCACCTCGCAAGCATCAGCTGGTCGATGATCTCCAGAAGCGATTTGCGGCCAGCCAGCGGCAGGCTTGTGCGGTCCTGGGACTCTCCAGAGCCTCCTACCACTACAAATTGGTGGCTCGTGGCGCCTCTGCGCTATCGATACGGATCCGGGAGATAACCCCGGTGCAAATGCACTATGGCTGCCGTCGTGTCCACGTGTTGTCGCAACGCGAAGGATGGCAGGACAGGCCAAAGGGGTGTACCGATTGTACCGTGAGCAGGGTCTGTTTCTGCGCCTGAAACGCCCCAGACAGAACAAGGCTGCGAAGAATCGATAGCCCGTAACTCAGGGCGAGTTCCCCAATCACACCTGCGGCATGGGTTTCGTATCTGATGCCCTTTTTGACGGCCGCCGGCTACGGTTGCTGACCAACATTGACCTATTCACTAGGGAGTGCCTTGGCATCATCCGAGGGCAAAGCCTGAAAAGCGAAGACGTCAAAGAAGCACTGACACGGATCGCTCGATTTCGAGGTAACCCGAAACTACTGAAAGCGGACAACGGCTCCGAGTTCGCTGTCTAGGTCATGGACCGCCCACCGACAATGCGACTGTGGAATCCTTCAATGGTCGACTCCGGCAGGAGTGCTTGAACGAAAACCGGTTCTTGTCACTGGCTGATGCCCGGGAGAAAACTGAAGCGTGGCGGACATTCTATAACCAAGTCAGACCCCACTCCGCACTGGGGTGGTCCACACCCTATGACTACGCCCGAAAATACGCTGTTTCAGGTCACCTGGAACCGAAATTAGAGCCGGATTTTTCCGGCAATGAGCGGTACTGAAACGGGGGCAGGGTCAGAGGTAAGTCCAGTCTGATTTTAAATTGCTCATGAAAACGGGATAGAGCTGAAATACCCCTTTTTATCATCGAATATTATTACTCTAAATCTAAAGACTTAAAAGTCCTATGTATTACGCCTGCCCGTTTGATGGTACTCGTTCCAACGGAAAAAGGAGCATTAGAACAACAGACGAGCTTTTGTCTGGTCCGTAGAGTAAGGGTATGCCGGAATCCAGAGGCAGTTCCCACAGAGATAGTGATACGAGCATGCAGTTAAATAAAACCTGATAAAAAGGGGAAGTAATAATGACAAAAAACAAGACC
>NZ_JAYMEW010000011.1:0-50104 GCF_037029655.1 Marinobacter sp. CH_CUG1437-1
GGACACTCCTTTGCACTAGGTCTATGCCTAGGCCTTTGCTTCTACCAAGGTGTCCGGTTTAAATGGGGGCTACTACAGAAGCAGGCAGAATCTTCTTATCCCTCAACCGATACCAGATTCTACCAACGCCATCAACGCTATCCCCTTGTTTTGCTCTCGGGGGTGGATCTATCCACCGAAGTACAATTTCTTTATCTATAACATTGGCCGCTATTAAATTTTTCTTCAACGCCAAGCAGACAACTGCCAACTCAAAAGATCTGAATAGATAAAGAGCTGACAGGTTTGCATTTGCTCCTAAATAAGACTTTGAATTCGAAAATAAGAAAGCTGAAAACACCGAATAGTAATCAATAAAGTAGTTTACTGGATTTGTTCTGACCGGGGATCCCAACGCAATACAGAGCTCTAGTCTAGATTCAATATTCTCAGTATCCACATGTTTCCAAGTACGAAAATGCCTGATATTAGAAGTCAAGAATTCGATGTTATTATATTTGGAAAGACTGAACACCGTGCATGAGGCTAGCTCACCCAACGAACAATTAGAGTAACCCTTAAATAACTTCCTCTCTATATCACAAATAATTGAAACCTGATCTACCCACTCCTCTAAAAGAAGGCTTGAATCAACTGCCAAAGCTTTCAGCTGATCCAACTGAGCTTTAATATTCGCTATCAAATTAGTTACTACGGAAGAAACGCTACTTTTCTCCATTAAGCATTGAATCTCGTAAAAGATCTGCTTTGGAACAGTGTAGGCGAGGTAATCTCTTGATTTACACTCAAAATTTTCGAACGGGTCCAGGATCATATCAAAATCGCCCCAAAATCTGAGAGCGCTTATGACGCACTCTGCGCGACTCTTTCTCTGCGCCCCCAAAAACCAAAATTTGTGAGCGGGCCAACCGGACTCTAAGTTCTGAAAAACCGCTTGATCACACTGTACCAGAAACGCAAATTCATCAGATTCATGAGCTTGTCCCGTGACAAGCTCGATGTAATCCGAATAATCATGTTGCTCCGGATAGCAACACAACATTACAACCCAACGAGTCAAGCCTCTTCATCCCCATACTCTTCGTAGCTATCTTCAGATATTATGTCTAGGGACAGATTCAGAGCTTCTTTTAGCTCGGCAGAAGCTCTCTCCCTTGTCTTGATAGAATAACTCCCAACTAGATCATCGAACTCATGCGAAATGTCTTCTTTCGCTCGTGTTTTATCTCTGTATTCTTTCTTGTGTTGTTTTTGCTTTGCCTCAGCCTGCTGAATCTTATCTTTTTCAGCAGGGCTCAATGACTGATTAAGCGTATAGGTACGCTTGAAGTCCTTTATGAATCCTTTCTCAAACGACTTAATAAACTCTGACGGTGCCAAATCACCCTTCTCCTTAAGTTTGGCGAGGAAATCGTGATCATTTATCCCCGTATCTTTCACAATGTCCTGAATATGGGCAAGAGTTTGCTCGCGACCAAGAAAAGATAGAAAAAGGTTTTTAAGGGCTTTCCTTGTTTCTTCCAATGTAATTATAGTACTGCCTTGAAAAACTGAGTACTGCATATATCCTCTTTTATAGCTCAATACTCCTTTCATCTCGTCAGAATGCTGTTCATCCAGAATTGAAATAAGTATCTTAGTAATTATTTCTGGATCCACATTAAAGATATTTCCGACTTGTAAGAGCTCAAACCAGAATGCGACGAGTGCACGCTGATAAAGAGCATACTGAAGAATTCTCAAGCCTGAATCCTCTAATTTTTCTTCAACAGCATTTCCGATTGCCTTAACAACGGCGAGCGCTTCCTTGTTATCTCTCTGTTTATCATCGGGAATCTGCATATAGTCGACTATTTGTTCGTACGCAGGCGTGTAGACTGTAAGTCCCTTCTTGTCGTCCTCTAATTTCTGTTCCAGTTTGATCAGCTCTTGGTCAAAAATTTCAAAAGCCTTTTTATAGGGCTTGGAACCGAAGAAAATATTCTCAAATAGTGGGACTGCGTATTTATTTACTTGCTCTGCTAAGCATTTCCGTTGAACAGAATTAAACGTATCCCAATCGACCACGGGACACTCTATTGACCCCTTCTCCTCATCGTCAGGATAGAGATTACTTTCGACAGCCTTTAAGTTAAGCCAGTATTCAAGCTCAGAGGGAGATTTCTTAAAGCACTCTCGTAGAGCCTTTTCGATTACACCAATTGAGGTTAAAGAGTACTTTCTTACTACGTTAGAGGAGTCTTTTGCCTTTTTCGTATTCCACTCGACTACCGAAAGCCTCTTTTTTCCATCTTCTTTTTTCAACAGGTTGGAGCAAAACTGTCGACACACTAGACTGCCAATATTATTATCAGAGAGGAGTATATTAAAGTGTCCGCCGACAGTTTCAGCTGTATTATTAACGTCGACAAAAAGCTGCCTAAAAACTTCAGGTACCGACAGAACACCCTTGTCTTTTAGCCGATCCTGGGAGTTCGGCGCAAACAGTAAACAGACAGGAACCTGCAAATCGTCAATTGCCTCTGGCTTTCTCTCGTAAATATCTTGGAGTGCCTTCAGCCGGTGTTGCCCATCGATAACAATTAGCCTAATACCAGGCGAACTCTTTTTAGATCTCCAACCCTCAAATAAAACCTGCCCTGGTTTCACCTTTATATTGACGCTGTCCCCATTTGCGTCATAACTATTAATTAATGGCGCTGTTGCAGAGTTCGACACTTGGTATGTAATCTTGAAAAGGTTGTCTCCCCACTTTCTATACGCAAGTTTCTTATTATCGCTAAAGCTGCAGACTTCATTATCATAATAGCCGCCCATGCTTTTTCCCTCTACTGGAGCAACAGCCACCAATAAAGGGGGAAAAAATAACGCTCTGGGCAATGAGCTGTCAGGGTTCTTAGGATCTGTGTATGTATCTGGATCGAGGTAAGGCGCTATTTCGTTTCGAACTCTATCCTCATCTAAGTCACGCTGCATTAGAAGGTCAAAATCTATTTCTTTTGGTCTCACATCTTTCGCAAAAGTCAAGTATTCTGAAAGCTGATCTGGCCTTAGGGAAGTCAGAATGTATTCGATGGGGTACGAAGTTTTCGTCGAGAATTTACCATAAGAACCAATTTTCTCAATATCGTACTCTTTTTCATCATCAATTAGATTGACTTCCATTTCTTCTTTCATAATTACCTCAAACTTAAGATCGGGTTCGTTAATAAATGCATAATCCGCTCAACTTGGACTAACTCACTTCCATAAGCCTTTGATGGACAGGCTGAAAATATCAGGTCGGACCAGTCTAGTCCGGCCTCTCTCGCTCGAAAACCAAAGGTACTATTTTGGTTATATGCTCGAAAATCATACCTGTGCTGGCGGCAACGGTCTCTGAGTGTTTGTGATTTTGTGATACCAAAATAGACCGGTACTTGTAAGAAGAAAGTTTCTTCTAGGAGATCGACCGCCTTAATAAACGTATCGTCATCGAGTTCAAGAATAGGATAGATAGCATCCAGCGATACTTTTTCTTGCAAGGTGACGTCATATGCAGGAGATAGATGCACGCCTCTAGAGGGGTCCTTGACCTCGCCCGAATATGCACGCGCTTTCCTCAAAGCAAGAAGAGCTTGGAGCTTCCTAGAAAAAATTTTTCTGGCTCTTGCTATCTCATCTGCAGTCGGTACTCCCCCACTGTATAGACCTATCGCCCTTCTGGACGTTATCGCTGAATAGAAGGCGTAGACTCCCGGCATTTCAGGAATCTCCTCAATTGAACGAGATGCCGCCAGCGCAACAGTTACCGCATTTTTGGAAGTCAATATTGACAAAGCAAAACGTCCTCTACGAAAATGACGTCCATAACGTTGACGCTTGGAAGAACACATGATTTCAGAGTTTTCACACACCTTCCCTGCTGCAAGAGGAAGCCAAGCCGGACGACCTTGCTATGTTGCAATGTGCCCGATGCGGCTTATCCCCAAAATTTTTATGTTTGACGAAGAGGAAGTTCCGCCAGAACTGAGAGCTCAGCGCACCCTGAATAGAGCAAGAATTCCCGAAATCGTAAGCTATCTTATTGAGAACAGTAAAGACTACACGCTCTCGGCAATCACTGCATCAATCGACGGGCAAATAACCTTTGAACCGTATGAGGACACTGGACTGGGACAAAATCTCGGTATTCTCTCAGTTTCAATGGATGCAAAGATCCTGATAAACGATGGCCAACACCGCCGAGCCGCAATTGAGTACGCAATCCAGGAAAACCCAGAGCTCGGCTATGACAATATTCCGGTCCTTTTTTTCATCGATGAAGGTCTTCAGAAAAGTCAACAGATGTTTGCGGACCTCAACAAACATGCTGTGCGGCCAAGCGATTCAATCAGCACCCTTTATGACCGTAGAGATTCAACGGCTGAGCTTGCTCGCCAGATGGTCAAACAGGTAAAGGTGTTTTCGCGTCTTACTGAGATGGAAAGATCAAGCATTTCAAATCGTAGTACGAAACTCTTCACACTCTCTGCGATTAAAAATGCTTCTAAGTCGCTTCTAGCAAAGGGCAAGAACGACTCTGTTGAGGATACTGAGGCGGCGCTTGCTGGAGAATATTGGAATGAAGTTGCTGCCAATATGCCTGACTGGCAATTGGCTCTTGAGAAAAAGGTGGCTACGTCAGAATTGCGTGAGCAATACATTCACGCTCACGCAGTAATGCTGCAAGCGATGGGCAATATTGGCGCGGGTCTTCTTGTACGTCCAAAAACCCAGTGGGCGGGAGTTCTAAAGGCACTGAAAGACATTGACTGGGCGAGGGCTAATCAGCATTGGGAAGGACGTGCAATGCACCATGGCCGCATCAGCAAAGCAAGGAGCAGCGTCGTACTTACTGGTAACTACATTAAGCAACAACTGGGAATTCCGCTGACTGCGAGTGAGCAAGAGTACGAGGAGTCGCTGAAAAAATGACAGCACAAGAGCAGTTCGTGTTCTCCGACCATACCTCTATGATTCAAGAACTATCTCTCGGCAATCGGCCTCTGGCTGACCTAGTCCGAGAGATTCAAAACATCTATCAGTCGGATGATAGACCTTGGATCATTGGCTTCAGTGGCGGGAAGGACTCTACCAGCGTCCTTTCTTTGATCTACATGGCCCTGCTTTATGTCAAGCCAGAAAAGCGCACCAAGCACATTTACGTCGTTTCATCGGACACCTTGGTTGAGACGCCGGTTGTGGTCGATATGATCAAGCGAACTATCGAGACGGTCAACCAATCTGCGAAGCAGGATGGTTTGCCAATTAGTGCCCATACTGTGGTGCCGAAAACGGACCAAACATTTTGGGTTAATCTTTTGGGAAGGGGCTATCCCGCACCTAACCAGACCTTTCGCTGGTGTACGGAGCGGATGAAAATCGACCCTGTAAGTGAGTTTATTCTCGATAAAGTTGCCCAATTTGGGGAGGCGGTAGTTGTCTTGGGTTCGAGGAGTCAAGAAAGCGCTTCCCGGGCTCAAGTAATCGCCAAACATAAGATTGATGGCTCTGCATTGAGCCGACATAGTTCGTTGCCCAATGCTTATACCTACATGCCGATTGAAAGTTGGTCAGATGACGAAGTCTGGATGTATTTGATGAGCGCGCCCTGTCCCTGGGGTGGCTCGAACAGGAATCTACTGGAACTCTATAAAGGATCTAATCAGGGTGAATGTCCCTTGGTTATAGACAAGAGCACCCCATCTTGCGGGAACAGCCGCTTCGGCTGCTGGACCTGCACAGTTGTCACTGAAGACAAAGCATTGCATGGACTGATTGAAAACGGAGCCGATTGGATGAGGCCATTGCTTGCCTTTCGAAATAAGCTCTACAAATCACGTCAGCCTGAAAATTCCGAAGAGTATCGCAACTTTCGTCGACGTACCGGGCGGGTCTCCTACAACAATGGTGATATCAATGATGACAGCGTTCGCGAAGTTCGGCATATTCCGGGGCCCTATTGGCTGGAAAAACGTCAGGAATTTCTTCGCGATTTGTTAACGATCGAAAAACAAATCAACGATGGCGGAGAAGACATTGAACTCATTACCCGGCCGGAGCTCCACATGATCAGGAGAGAATGGTTAAGGGACCCGAATGAACCAGACTGGGAAGACTCTTTACCGAGGATTTATCGAGATGTCTATGGGGAGGACCTAGACTGGATTGAGGATGATGCGGGTGCCTTTACGCGGGCTGACTCAGAGACGCTGGAGACGCTTTCCTCCAAATATGGTGTTCCCGCTGCCCTAATCCGCAAAATGCTTGAAGCCGAGCTTCAGGTATCGGGGCTTGGAAACCGTCGAGGTATTCTCAATAAACTAGAGTCCATCCTTCAGCGTGACTGGGAAGAACTCAACGAGATTAACAAACGCAATGAAGCCTTCCGTAAGCGTGGCAAATCCCACGCGGAGGAAGTCAAAAAAGAATTTTCAGAGTTTTTGCAATAATGCTTATTCGGGACCTTACCCTTACTGACTTCCGAGTTTACGAAGGCGTCAATTATTTCGATCTAACGCCTCAAAAACTCTCGGGCAAAACTCGACCCATTGTTCTGTTCGGTGGGTTAAATGGCTCAGGAAAAACTAGCATACTCTTTGGTGTTCGCCTTGCTCTATATGGCCGCCTTTCGCTAGGCGCATCCGTGTCGCAAAAGCGATACGATGAATTTTTGTTAGACGCAATTCACCATTCCAGAGAAACCGGGCGGGCGGCAAGTTCCGCGTCAGTTGAGCTTACCTTCACCTATGCCAAGCTTGGCACTGAAAGCCAATACCACGTTAGAAGGGAATGGGAGCGTAAAGGTAAAGGCGTCAAGGAAACGCTAACCATCCATGAGGACGGAAATCTCGTTAAAGGCCTAACCTACGAGCAGGGACAAAATTTTCTTAATGAGCTAATCCCCATCGGTGTATCAGATCTGTTCTTCTTCGATGGGGAGAAAATTGCGGAGCTCGCAGATGATACAGGAGGAGCTGTTCTTGAGCAGTCGATCAAAAAACTTCTTGGGCTTGATGTCGTTGAACGCCTCTCCGGCGATTTGATCGTCCTAAACCGAAATCTAACCAAACGCTCTGCCGTTCAGTCTATCCAAGCTGAAATAGAGGCCGAAAATTCCATCCTCGATCAGTGCAGACAAGAAATCGAAATTATTCGCGAGGAAATTACTTCAATTGGGATTAAACGCTCAGAAGTAGAAGCGCAAGCTCTTAGGCTTCAAAAGGCAATTGATGACCGAGGTGGACACTTCTCTACATCTCGGAAAGAAATCGAAGACAGCCTCGATGACCTTCAAAGCAGACGCGACCAGCTCAGCTCACTCCTCAGAAACCTGATCTCCGATGCAGCGCCTCTTTCTCTCGCCACTAAATTTTATGAGCGAATCGAATCAAGAATAGAGCGAGATCTAAACGCTCAAATGGTGAATCAGAAACAACAGATACTAGATGGGTACCGTGACCAGCTAAATGCCAGACTAAAAGACCATTTGTCCGCGGAAGCCTTGGCTACTGTCGATAGGGAGCTTCGTGCTCTCACTGCCGCGAATTCGAATTCAGAGTCAGAAAAAGTTATTCACGACCTGACGCCATCCCAAGCCGGCCACATTTTCTCTTCATTCACAGAAGCGCGTAAACAGAAAGAGGAAATCACACAGCTATTTGATGAATTGGAAAAGATTGAATCATCGATGGATGACATTGGTGCCTCTCTGGCCAGGGCGCCAGATGATTCACTTATCGCAAATGACTTTGAAAATCTTCAACAACTTCAGCAGAAAATCGGGCGGTATGACGGGAAGTTAGAAGAACGTCGCGCGGCTGGAAAGGTAGTTGCCAACAAGGCTGTGGAGACTGCGCGTAGACTAGACCGTCTATATGAGGAAGCTGCTAAACATAGCGACCAAGAGAGAACCTTAAATTATATCAATAATGCAAATGGTCTGCTCACAGAGTTCGTGGACCAAACAGCGACAGCAAAGATTCGCGATTTAGAATCTCAGTTTACCGAGTGCTTTGCAAAACTGGCACGAAAAAACGACTTACAACTACAGATCAAAATCGACCCCAAAACTTTCCATGTCGATCTTTTGAGTGGTATCGGACGCACCATAGCCAAGGACGAGCTATCTGCCGGTGAAAAACAGATTTTTGCGATCGCAATGCTTGAAGCCCTTGCCAAAACCTCAGGAAGACAACTGCCTATGATAGTCGATACCCCTTTGGGTCGGCTGGACTCTCAACACCGAGGTAAGCTGATCGACGGGTATTTCCCAACTGCAAGCCACCAAATGATTGTATTGTCGACAGACACTGAGGTGGATGAATCCTTTTATGCGAGCCTTGCACCGGATATTGCAAGAGCCTACAAGCTCGAATATGACTCACAAGCCGGAGCCACACGGGTTTTTGAGGGCTATTTTTGGGAAATGAGGGAGGCAAGCTGAAATGTTTCCAACGCGAATTCAGCTAAGCAAAAGAACTTGGGACCGCTTGCAATACCTGCAAACTAAGACCCAGCTCACTCCCAATGTGATGGCTCGCATCGCAATGTCTTTGGCCCTCAGAGACATCCGCACTGCATCGATTATTGAAAACAAACCTGAACAGACGCACGTGATTAACCGAGACGTACTATTCGGTGATCACGAGAAAGAATACGAGGCTCTTATACGTCAATTCTGCTCTGAGCAGAAAGTCAAAACAGATATTCAAGACATTATTCGCTATTTGATCGACGATGGGCTTCATAAGCTCGGGCATGTAAAGAGCCTTTTGGACCTTAAAGCCTTATTCAATAATCCCAGCTAGATCCTGACCTCGAATTATGTCCCGGTATATTTCGAGGGTCGGGTGACTTGAGCACCACACGAAGCATGTTCAGTTAGCGGACGAAGGTGCTGGAGCTTGGCCATTCTTTGTACGCTTGAAAGGACTAAGCGCCCTGCTCCTTCGAAGCCTGAATATCCACAGGCGGCACTCCCAAGTCCTGCCACTTCTCCGGATGACAAGTAAACAGCAGTATCTGATGTCGGCTGGCCGCATCGAACAGGATACGTTTCATGTCTTCCAGGCGGTCACTGTCACTGTGAACCAGGGTGTCGTCCAGGATGACCAGCGTTGGCCTTCCGGCTTCCTGCAGCAGATCAGCATAGGCCAGACGGCTGATCAGGCCCATCTGCTCCCGCGCACCAAAACTCAGTTCGGTAATCTGTCCCAGTTCGCTACCCCGGCTGAAGGTGCCTGGCCGTAGCTGCTCGTCCACTTCCAGGGAGGCTTCCGGGAAGAGCACCGACAGATAATGGTTGAGGTGTTTTTGAAGCGGAGCTTGCAGGCGGCGTGTGAGAGCCTGGCGCTTTTCGGTGAGCAGGGTCAGGAGAAGATCCAGAGCCTGGGCACGGCTGTGCAATTCCTGATAGCGGCGATTGCATTGGTCGTACTCCGCCTCTTTCTCGTTGAGCTGTTCTTCCAGCCCTTCCGCGCCCCAGGCTTCCAACCTGACTTTGATGTCGCGCAGTTCGCGCCCACGATTTTCCTGGGTCTGGCGGAGCTGGTTGACCGCGTTCTGGTAGCGCTCGATGTCCTGTTTTAGAAATTCCGGGCGAGCCTCGCGGATTTCCCGTTCGCGGCGTTCTAGGCTGGCTTCCAGCTCGGCCTGCTGTTTTTCGAGGTTGGCCAGGTCGGTGGTTATCTGGCGAAGTTGCTGCTGCCTCTCAGGGCTCTTTTCTTCATCGGCCAGCCGTTGCCATTCGGTTTTGGCGTTCTCGCGGGCCTGTTTCAGGGCAGACAGCCTGGACTGATGCTCACGGTCATCGGATTCGGCTTTGTCCAGCGCACTGCCAGCCCGGGCGAACGCCGCCTCCGCTTCTTCCAGGGCCGGCACATCCTCTTGCGGATCCGGTTTTCGGGTGGCTTCCAGTTGGCTTTTGGCTTTCTTCAGTTCTCTCTCTGCCTCGTTGTGCTCGGAGACAAGTTGCTCAATGCCGGCGGGTGCTACGGATTTCAGCAAATCTTCGGAGTGCTTCTGGGCTCTTCCGGCGTTTTCAAAGGCAGCAAGACGTTCCTCTGCCTGCTCCACGGAGGCTACGCCCAGGGTCTTCAACTGGTCTTCCAGGCTTTCCTCAAGGGTTTTGAGTTTCCTGCGGGTACTGGCCAGTTCTTCGCCGCCGGGTGTTATGCCCAGGGTGCCAACCCCCGGAATCACCAGTGTGGATTCTTCCAGAAGCTGCTGTTCGCCCTGCCCGGTGAGCGCTTCGTTGTTCAGCGTGAGGGATGCGCCGGCCTCCAACTGCCAGCTTACCTGGGTGGCGATGGTCCGTGAGCGGATGGTTTCTTCGTTCAGTTGGTTCCCGGTTGCCCGCAGCTTCTTGACCAGCTCGGCATCGATCCGATTTTCCCGGGCCTGCTGCCTGGCTTGCTCCAACTGCTGTTGGTATTCCTTTGCTTTGCCCAGACTATCGGTCAGCACCTGTATCTGCTGCTCAAGCCGGCGGACATCCTGCTCCAGCCTCTGTCGGGTTTGCAGCAGGCCCGCGAGTTTGCGTTGCTTTTCCGCCTGCTCATAGGCGGCTCTGGCTTCTTTCAAGCGGCCTGCAATCATCGGGCTTTGGGCTTCTGCGGTGGCGAGGTCTCGCTCCGCCCAGTCCAGTTCGGCTTTTCGGCCTTCAAGCTGGCGACTGAGACCTTCCAGGTGCTCTTTGTTCTGCTGCAACAGGCGGTGGTTCTGTTGCAGCTGGCTGAGCGTGGCTTTCTCCTGGTTCTGTTGCTGCTCCAGGCGCTCAACCTGTTGATAGCGCGCACGGGCTTCCTCCAGATGGCGCTGGGCCTCTTCCCAGGGGCGCTCGGCCTCGGCCTGATCATAGTCTTGGGTGAGTTTGCCCAGGCGGTCGACCTGCTCCTGGTATTTGTGTACCCGCTCTTTCAGTTCTTCAATTTCAACTTCGTATTGGGCGCGGTCTTTTTCCAGTTTCAGGTAATCGCCACGGGGCTTGCCGGTGCCGGTCAGCAAGGTGTCCCGCTGGTTACGGACGGTCTCGATCAGGTCGTCGCCTCCGGAGCTGGCCACCTCGCCGACCATGGAATTCAGGGCGGATTTCAGGTGATCTCCGGCGTGTTCTATGGCCTGCTCAATGTCCTGCCCGGTGCCTTGTTCAACCCACAGTAGTCCCGGTATGCCCCAGTGTTCGGCTTTGCTGGCGCCCCGTTTCGGGTACTGGTAGCCCAGCAGTTCAGCCAGTTTTTCTTCCGCATCGTCTTCACTGTATGACTCGGTGCCAACAACCAGGTCGCACCGTTTACGCTGCAGAAAGCTTTTGGTGAGCCGCCAAACGCGGTTGTCGTGCTCAAAATCCAGCTCAATGGTGGGCGCCGCGGCGGAGTCGCCCCACGGGCGTAGGTCGTCAACGGCCGTTGACCGATAGCGTTCGAAAAATGCAGCTCGGATGGCACGTACCAGTGTGCTTTTCCCGGATTCATTGGGGCCGTGAATCAGGTTGAGGCCGGGCTGCAGGTTATCCAGAACAAAGGGTTTGCGGAACTGGCGCAGCTGTTCGATGCGCATTCGCTGCAGCTTCATTGCCCCGCCTCCTGTTCACGGTCCCGCAGTAATCCCGCCAGAATCGCCAGAGCATCCCGGGCGGTGTCATCCTGCGCGTCTTCTTGCCGATCGCGCAGGCTCTCAACCACTTCGCCCACGTAGCCATCGGCCTTCAGAGCCGCAATGTCTTCGTCGGTCGGGGCAAGCTGAAGCCCACTTCGCTCGCAGCGAAGGCTGCGGTATCGTGCTTCTGCAACCGAGAGCGCCTTCAACAGGGTTTCCTCGCCGGCCAGGGTCACCGAGCCTTCAAGTCGAAGGTCGACTACGGCGGATTCGGGCAAGGTGTTCAAACGTTCCAGTAACTGTTCAAGATCGGAGTGTACAGCCAGGGTTTCCCGAAACTGGTGCCATTGGTACCGCCCTGTTGGAACCCGGGTTACCGCAGGTGTGGCGCCGGGTTCGGCAACCTCAACAATCAGGGCATTACCCGCTTCGTTGTTTCTGAACCGTTCGGGCTCTGGCGTTCCGCTGTACCAGGTGCGTTCATCGATCTGTTTGGTTCCGTGCCAGTCGCCAAGGGCGAGGTAGTCGAGCCTGCTGGCTTCGGCACGGTTCGGCGCGATGGGATTGGTTGAATCAATCTCGTCCGGCAGCAGGCCCTGAACGCTGCCGTGGGCCAGGCCGACCCTGAGAAAGCCCTCGGGCGTTTCATAGCCGCTGAATGGCTCGGTCAGATCGCCATACGTGTGGCGCTGGGTCAAAGGTGCGCAGAGGATGCTGAGGCGCTGGGGTTCCAGATCTATCACGCCAGGCTGCAGCGCGAGATGCACATTCTCCGGGACCGCACCCAGGCGTTGGGCTCGGGTCCACACGCTTTCTGCCAGTGCAGCGTCGTGGTTTCCGGGGAGCATGACCCAAGGGCCAGTAAAATCCTTCGTGGCGTTGAACACCCGGCGAATGGTTCGGTCGGAGACGGTTTGGGCATCGAAAACGTCACCAGCTACCAGAACCGCATCGCACTGGTGTTCGTTGGCCAGTCGTGCAAGCGTTTCAATGGCCTCGAACCGGGCCTCGACCAGGGCGGCACCGTCCTCCGTTTCGAAACGGGTAAATGCGCGGCCCATCTGCCAGTCTGCCGTATGCAAAAACTTTGGCATTTTATCTACCTGAAAGATCTGGAAATTTTGGCGTTATTCTAGACTACACACGGATACATTACAGACGTAACGCGACACTAGAGGTCGTTCTGGAAGAGATGGTTTGCTTCGGACCCTAAACGGAGCTCAACCTGCACGCCGCATTCTTGAAGTTCGAAAACACTATCGCTTCGCATCAATGCCCAAACTGGGTCAGAGTTTCAATCCGTTCAAACAAAATTTGCTCTCGCTCTGCATTTCCACCCGCCTGGCTGTTAACGGCATACTCAAAGTTGGGATCTTGCAACAATTGCCTGAATTCTTCTGCCAGATAGCCTCGTAGTTCCTCGGGCGCAGCCTTGACCTCGTTGATCAATGACTCACGACCATCAATCAACGTGAGCAAGTCTTCGATGTCGTGGCTGGAGAGTGTATCGCCCTTACCTCGGCCCTTGTATGCCTCCAGCTTTGTCGCAAGAAAATATGACGGATTTACCAGTCTGATAGAGAGATCATCAGACAACTTGTAAGGCATGGCAGTCTTCAACGCATCGCCATACCAGCGGTTGCTGAACCCCAGGACCTGTGGATCGTCCGGCATAAAATCCACTCGTAAATCGCCCAGCTTCATAGCACACACGGGGGCGTTTTCCTCCGGGTCTGGCGGCATGTCCTTAAAGCCTTTTGCTCTCAATGCCTGTTGCAACGCATAAAATCCCGGATAGCCCATGACATGGACGATCAGATCCACATCCTCGGTGTGACGAACTTGCTCAAGTACGAACTCATCGGTTAATAGAAAACTGGTGGTACAACCACCTACAAAGGCCACCTGCTCTCGCAGGTCGGGACCAAGCGCCTCAGCAACTTTGCTTACCATCCACTTTTGTAACACCGGTATGCTCATTCACTCACTTCCATGTGTTTTTTCAACAGGTCTTTTGCCAGATTTGCCTCACGCGCGCTGCCTATGCGTATTGCGTCTACCAGGGCTAGCAAGGCGTAAAGCTCCGGGTCGCGCTGAACCGCATGGCCCACGGTTTTAAATAGAGGGACAATCTCCAAGCCTTTGTTTTTACCCCGCGCATCTGGCCAAACCGGAAAAAGTTCTCCTGCGCTGAACAAGCGAGTTTCCAACACGGGCGCAGCGAATGCGGTGCTTATACCCCGCACCAACTGGCCCGGCTTGGCAGGGAATACGTATTTGGCACCGTAAACTATGAATTCAAACAAGCTCTTTGTGTTGACACGCGGTACACCGGAATTGCGATCCTTTTTAGCCAGACCAACCTCAAAACAGCGGCGCAGTGAGTTGCTAACCTGGGATTTCCCGATGCCGGTTTCCAGCTCAAGATTGCGCACTGTGTAGGCTGATGTGTCTACCCCACTTCCGGTCGCTTCTTGCTGACGCAGCGAAACCAATTTGAGCAACAGGCCGAGATCTTGACTCTTGATTCCATCCATACGTTGGATGTCCCTAGTTTTTGGACACGGGACAAGCGTTGCTTAGATTTCAATTAATTGCAAGCTCTCACCAACACATTCCTTTACACCGGGCTCAGTCGACACGCGGCGTACTTGAATTCCGGGATTTTGCCGAAAGGGTCCAGCGCCGGGTTGGTGAGCACGTTCGCTGCCGCCTCCACAAAGGCGAAGGGCACGAACACCATGCCTTCGGGCATGGTCTGGTCGGCCCGTGCCGTCAGCGTGATGGTGCCGCGCCGGGTGGCGATTTGAATGTCATTCCCCGGTGCTACACCCATGCGTGCCAGCTCTGCTGGTGCGAGATACGCCGCCGCTTCCGGCTCACGCTCGTCCAGCACCTTGCTGCGACGGGTCATGGCGCCGGTGTGCCAGTGCTCAAGCAATCGCCCGGTGGTTAGTACGATGGGATAGGCCTCATCCACAGGCTCGTCCGGCGGTAGCGGGCTGGCCGGTGAGAATCTGGCGCGGCCTCCCGCTCGCGGGAAGGCATCGGAGAAGACAACGTCGTTGCCCGGGGCGTCGTCGGCCGGGCATGGATAAGTAACGGACCCCTCGCGCTCAAGGCGAGACCAGGAGATATGATCCAGTGAGTGCATGCCCTGCTTCATTTCTTCAAACACTTGCTCGGGGCCGGCGTAGTTCCAGGCCAGCCCGAAACGACGGGCGATTTCCTGGATAACCCACCAGTCGGGCTTTGCATCCCCCGGCGGCGCCAGCGCGGCACGGCCCATTTGCACCTGTCGGTTGGTGTTGGTAACGGTGCCGGATTTTTCCGACCAGGCGGCGGCCGGCAGGATAACGTCGGCAAACTGGGCGGTCTCGGTGACAAACAGGTCCTGCACCACCAGGTGTTCAAGGGCAGCGAGCGCGGCCCGGGCGTGGGAAAGGTCCGGGTCGGACATGGCGGGGTTTTCGCCCAGGATATACATGCCCTTGATGGTGCCCGCCTTGATGGCATCCATGATCTCCACCACGGTGAGCCCCGGCTCAGGGTCCAGCTCTGTGTTCCAGAGCTCTTCGAAGGCGGCCCGCAGCTGTTGATCGCCTACCGGCTGGTAGTCGGGCAATACCATGGGGATCAGCCCCGCATCGGATGCCCCCTGCACGTTGTTCTGCCCCCGCAATGGGTGCAGGCCAGTGCCGGGCCGGCCGGTGTGGCCGCAGCTGAGCGCCAGGGATATCAGGCAGCGGGCGTTGTCGGTGCCGTGCACGTGCTGGGAGATGCCCATGCCCCAGAAAATCATTGCCTTATCTGCCTTCGCGTAGGCGCGGGCCACTTCACGAATGGCATCGGGCGCCACGCCGCAGACCGGGCTCATCACTTCCGGTGTCATGCCTTCAACACTGGCCGCCAGCGCCTCGAAACCTTCGGTGTGGGCGTCAATGTAGGTTTGGTCGTATAGCCCTTCGCTGATGATCACATTGAGCATGGCGTTGAACAGGGACACGTCGCCACCGGGCGAGAATCGCAGGCTGCGCCAGGCATAGGCATCCAGCGCCTGGCCGCGAGGATCGATGATGATCAGTTTGGTGCCGTTTCTTGCCGCCTGCTTGAAGTAGGTGGCGGCTACCGGGTGGTTGACCGCCGGATTGCAACCGGTGAGGATTACCACGTCGGCCTGCAATGCCTGCATGAAGGAGGCTGTCACGGCGCCGGAACCCAGGCATTCCATCAATGCCGCCACGGAGCTTGCGTGGCAAAGCCGGGTGCAGTGGTCCACATGGTTGGAGCCGAAGCCAGTGCGCACCAGCTTTTGGAACAGCCAGGCTTCCTCGTTGGAGCATTTGGCACTGCCGAAGCCGGCAAGCGCGGCGGGACCGTATTGTGTTTTTAGACCGGTCAATCCGTTGGCTGCCAGATCCAGGGCTTCTTCCCAGCTTGCTTCTCGGAAGTGCGTCAACGGTTTAGCCGGATCGAACTCCGGGTCCAGCCCCTTGGGTATGCCCTCCCGACGAATCAACGGTCGGGTGAGCCGCGCCGGGTGCGTGGGATAGTCGAAGCCAAAACGGCCCTTCACGCAAAGCCGGCCCTGGTTTGAGGGGCCATCTTTGCCTTCCACAAACAGGATGCGCCCTCGCTGCTCGCCTTTCTCAGATCCGGCAGGTGTTGGCGCGTCTTTCACGTGATAGGTCAGTTGGCAGCCCACGCCGCAATAGGGGCAGACGGAATCGACTTTGCGATCAGCAGTGGCGGAGTCTCCGCGGCCCTGGGCATCGATCAGGGTGGCCGGCATGAGCGCCCCGGTCGGGCAGGCCTGCACGCATTCGCCGCAGGCGACGCAGGTGCTGTCACCCATGGGGTCATCAAAATCAAACACCACCTTGGACGCAGCGCCACGGTGGGCCAGTCCGATCACATCGTTGCCCTGCACTTCCCGGCAGGCGCGTTCGCATAAGCCGCACGTAATGCAGGCGTCCAGATTGACGTTCATTGCCGAATGGCTGGCGTCGTGGCCGCGGGCGTGAGCCAGAGAATCCGACCTCGGCTCTACATGGTGAACCGTGGGTTCATTACGTTCCGAATGCGCAGGGATGCGTTGGCGCACGGCAGCGGCATCGATGGCCAGTTGGTCGGCCGTATCCCACAGGTGGCTTGAGCGGTCGGGGCTATTCTCCCGTTCAGGTTGATCCGCCAGCAGCAGTTCGAGCACGCCCTTGCGGGCTGCCTGAACCCGGGAAGAGCCTGCACTGCGCACCACCATGCCGGGCGCGGCCTCGCGAATGCAGCTTGCGGCCAGCACCCGTTCACCTTCCACTTCCACCATGCAGGCGCGGCAATTGCCATCGCCGCGGTAACCCGGGGCGTCTTTGAAGCACAGGTGGGGGATGGTCTCGCCGGCGCGCTTGGCCACCTGCCACAGGGTTTCGCCGGGGTAAGCCTGAACTTCAACGTCGTCGAGTGTCAGGGTGAAGCTTGCGGTCGCATCAATCATGGCTTCCTCCCCTAACCTTTCGCTATCAGGTTGCTGCTGGCCAGTTCGCTGCGGAAATCCCGCAGCAGGCTCAGTACCGGATTGGGTGCGGCCTGGCCCAGACCACAGATGGACGCATCCGCCATAACCGCCGCCAATTGCCGGAGAGTTTCCTCATCCCAGGTTTTGCGTTCCAGCAGGGTGAGCATTTTCTCGGTGCCCACACGGCAGGGTGTGCACTGCCCGCAGGACTCATCGGCGAAAAAGCCCAACAGGTTGGCGGCCGCAGCCTGCAAATCGTCCTGATCAGACAGAACGATCACGGCCGCAGAGCCGATGAAACAGCCGTGTTCCTGCAGAGTGTCGAAGTCCAGCGGAATGTCCCCTTTGCTGGCCGGTAGAATGCCGCCGGATGCTCCACCGGGCAGATAGGCCAGCAGGTGATGGCCTTCGGCCATGCCGCCGCAGTATTCCTCGATCAATTCATTGAGCGTGATGCCCGCAGGCGCCACATGCACTCCAGGACGCGCCACCCGGCCGGACACCGAAAAACTGCGAAGCCCGTTGCGACCATGCCGGCCCTGGCTGGCGAACCAGTCGGCGCCCTGGGCGTGGATGCGCGGTATCCAGTAAACCGTCTCGACGTTGTTGACCAGGGTGGGCTGATTGAACAGTCCCTTCTGGGCCACAAACGGCGGGCGATGCCGTGGCTTGCCGGGCTTCCCTTCCAGGGATTCAATCAGGGCGGATTCCTCACCGCAGATATAGGCACCCGCGCCCCGGCGAAGGATGATAAAACCTGGCTCCGCGATGTCGGCCGCTTCGAGCTCAGCAATCGCCTCTTTCAGAACACGGTGCAGGCCGGGGTATTCGTCTCGTAAATAGATGTAGAGAGCTTCCGCCTCAACAGCCCAGGCGCTAACCAGCGCGCCCTCCAGGAATACGTGCGGTTCATGTTCCAGGTAATAGCGGTCTTTGAAGGTGCCCGGTTCGCCCTCGTCGGCGTTGATCACTGCATAGCGTGGCCCCGGTTCCGCCCGAACGGCCTGCCATTTGCGGTAGGTGGGGAAACCAGCACCACCGAGGCCGCGCAAGCCTGCATGCTCCAGTTCCTCGGCCAGCGATTCAACGCTCACCCGACCTTCATGGCAATCAGCCAGCAGGCCATAACCGCCGGTTGAACGGTAATCCGCCAGTCCTTGCCATTGGATGTCTTCCGGGTGAATCTGGCCCTGCTCTACCGCCGCACCCACATTTTCGGTATTGGCATGGCACACGTGACGATGGCCGACTTCGACCACTGGGGCCGTGTCGCAGCGCCCCATGCAGGGAGCGCGCCGCACACGCACCTGGGCGAGATCAGCGCCTTCGGACAGCGCCTGGTGCAGCGCCTCGGCACCGGCCAACTGGCAGGAAAGCGAATCGCACACCCGCAGGGTTAGTGCCGGTGGTGGCGTTTGTTCGTCGTGAACAACATCAAAATGGGCATAGAAGGTGGCGGTTTCATAGATGGCGGCCATGGGCAGATTCATGAAAGCCGCAAGGGCCCGCAGGCGGGGCATGGAGAGATAACCGTCTGCGTCCTGCAATACATGCAGGTGCTCGATAAGGCGATCGCGGTCTCGCAATGACGAATCGACGCGTTCGTCACCGATCAGTTCACGCAGCTCCGACAATATAGCCGGTTCCAGTTGACGGCCCCGAAGGGCGGAGCGCCGACGTTTGACCACTTTTTCGTCCGTATCCATGCTTTTGACCAGGCGCCGGGGATCCAGGTAGAGCCTTGTTGGCTGGCTTGACTGCTTTGCAATCATTGAAGCATAGGAAGACGGGATGGCGCCAGACGATGAATAACGGAATCAACCGAGGGTCTGTACTGGCCTTGGGTCTGGAACTTTGAAGCTAGGGAAATAATGGAGGCGCGGGTCGGAATCGAACCGGCGTACACGGAGTTGCAGTCCGCTGCATAACCACTCTGCCACCGCGCCGGAAAAGATCGAAGAGATCGAATCTTTGTGCTCTCAGGTGGGCATTGAGAGACTTGAAATTGGAGCGGGAAACGAGATTCGAACTCGCGACCCCAACCTTGGCAAGGTTGTGCTCTACCAACTGAGCTATTCCCGCTCTTTGTTTCCGGGGCATTGCCTCGTCAACGGCTGCGTATTCTACGGATTACCGTTCGGGCGTCAACAGTTTTTTATCAAGTTTTTGTTTTATTGGAGATTGTGGGTAAGCTAGTAATTGGCAGGCCAAATCACTCAGGGATTCGACAGAACGTGCCCAGTCCTGATTCTTCCGAGCAGACCGACCCACAACCACCGTCCTCCAAACCCGGATCCGTGACCATTGAGGCCGGCACCCTGAGAGTGACGGATGACTGGCTGTTGAGTCATTACCGGTCACTGGCGTCCCTGGCTTCATCCATGTCCCCCAGAGACACGGGCGCGTTATCAATAGACCTCTCGGGCCTGAACAGAATTGACACGGCCGGAGCATCCCAGCTGGCCTCACTCATTGGCCCTCAGCGCCTGCTGGAAGCGGTGGCCTCTGCCGGCGACTTGCCGCGGGAAAAATCTGCCCTGATTGCGGCCGTTTGCGAGGCGATGAAAGACCAGCCCGAGCCAGACAGGGGCGCACCTTCCCTTATCCGGAGCTTCGTGATCGGGACCGGTCAGAAAGTGGAAGGCATATTCCGATTGCTATGGATCCTCGTCGGCTTTATCGGCCAGACGCTCGGCACCCTGGCCTGGAACCTTCCGAGGCCCTGGCGCTGGCGTATGACACCCTTCGTTGCTGCGGTTCACGACACCGGCCTGAATGCCCTGCCCATTGTGGGACTGCTTACGTTTCTGGTGGGTGCCGTGGTGGCGTTCCTGGGGGCAACCGTGCTGGAGGATTTTGGCGCGACCATTTACACGGTCAATCTGGTGGCCTTCTCCTTCCTGCGGGAATTCGGGGTGCTGTTGGCCGCGATACTGCTCGCCGGCCGAACCGCCAGCGCTTTTACAGCCCACATTGGTGCCATGAAGGTGAACGAGGAGCTGGATGCCATCCGCACCCTCGGCCTTAACCCGATCGAACTGCTGGTGCTGCCCCGTGTGATGGCCATGATGGTGAGCCTTCCGATCCTGACCTTTGTAGGTATGATTTCGGGAATGGTGGGCGGCGCCATGGTCTGCGCCCTGGTGCTGGATATCTCGCCGACGCAGTTCATGGCGATCGTTGAGCGGGACATCGCCCTTCAGCATTTTCTTGTGGGCATCGTGAAGGCCCCGATCTTTGCGTTCCTGATTGCCGTGATTGGCTGCCTTGAAGGGTTCAAGGTGGCCGGCAGCGCTCAGTCCGTGGGCGAACACACCACTTCCAGCGTGGTTCAGTCCATCTTCATGGTGATTCTGCTGGATTCCATTGCTGCACTATTCTTTATGGAAATGGGCTGGTAATCATGGCGGCTATGAGCGGATCCCCAGGTAGTGAAGCCGGCAGTAAACCGGTAATTGCGGTACGGGACCTATGCAACCAGTTTGGCGATCATGTTGTTCACGAGGACCTCGACCTGGACCTGCTTCGGGGCGAGATTCTGGGTGTGGTTGGTGGCTCTGGAACCGGCAAAACCGTGCTTTTGCGCAGCATTGTTGGGCTGAACACGCCCACCTCGGGCCATATCCGGGTGTTTGGCCAGGATCTTATTCAGCTCCCGGCGCGTGAACGCTCCCGGATAGAGCAACGGTTCGGTGTACTGTTCCAGGGGGGCGCCCTGTTCACCTCATTGAACCTGCAGGAGAATATAGCGGTTCCCCTGATTGAACACGCCGGCCTGAAGCGGCCCGAAGCGGAACAGCTGGCCCGCATGAAGCTGGCGCTGACCGGATTACCGCCCAATGCGGCGCTTCGCTACCCGTCCGAACTCTCCGGCGGCATGGTTAAACGCGCGAGCCTGGCACGGGCCCTGGCCCTTGATCCGGAAATCCTGTTTCTGGACGAACCCACTGCCGGCCTGGATCCCATCGGGGCCGCGGCATTCGACCGGCTGATTGTGACGCTTCGGGATGCCCTGGGGCTGACCGTGTTCCTGGTCACCCATGATCTGGACACCCTGTACTCAACCTGTGACCGGGTTGCGGTTCTGTCACAGCGAAAGGTCCTGGTAGCCGATACGCTGGAGGCCGTTGCCGCCACGGAAGACGGTTGGATCCAGGATTACTTTCACGGCCCCCGTGGCAGGGCGGCGAGCTACGCCTTCAGGGACCATTCGAACACACGGACGCAGGAGCAGTAACCATGGAGCCGAGGGCCCATCACCTGATCATTGGCCTGTTTACCATCCTAGCCTTCGCCGCCGCACTGATCTTTTCGCTGTGGCTGGCGAAATCCTCTGCCGATCGGGAATGGGGCTACTATGAGATCGTGTTCGAGCAGGCAGTCGGCGGTCTGTCCGAGGGTAATCCGGTGCTTTATAACGGCGTGCAGATTGGCGATGTCGTGGAACTGAACCTCGATCCGAACAATCCGGCCCATGTGCGGGTTCTGGTGCGGGTTGATCAGTCGATTCCCATCCGCGAGAACACCAAGGCCGGCATGGTGCTCGCCAATATTACCGGCAGCATGAGCGTCCAGTTCAGCGGTGGGAGCCCCGACCAGCCCGTGCTAAAGGGCGACCGGGACAACCCGCCGGTCATTTTTGCCGAGCCGTCGGCATTCAACAACCTGCTGGCCAACAGCGAACAACTGCTGGCCAAGGCGGACCAGCTGCTTACCAGCGCCACGGAGTTGCTGTCCGGAGACAATATCGAGAACGCCTCTGCGATCCTGAGAAACACGCGCGAGGCCACGGATGCCCTGCTCGACCGCCGGGATCAGCTGACCGCCCTGCTTGAACAGTTCGACGCTGCCGCCATTCGCGCAGAAGAAGCCGCCAAAAAGGTGTCCAATGTATCGGATAATGCCAACGAACTGTTGCAAACCGATGGCCAGCGGGTTCTGGAATCCATGGACAGAGCCCTGGCGGTAATCACCACGACCATCGGGCGAATTGATGAGCTGACCCGTGACAATCAGGGTGCCATGGACGCCGGGCTTCAAGGCATGGGCGAGTTGGCACCCGCGCTTCGGGAGCTCAGGGCAACCCTGCGCAGCCTGAACCAGTTCACTCACCGGCTGGAACAGGATCCCACAGGCACGCTATTCGGCAATGAAACCATGAAGGAGATGGCACAGTGACATTGAGGTCAATCAAAAGCGTTGCGCTTCTCCTGGGCGCTGCCTTTGCCAGTGGCTGCACGGTGTTTCCGAACCCCGAGCCACCCAGGGTTATGGACCTGGCGTTGGTACAGCCAATTCCCGCGGTCGAGCAAACGGTTCAGGCATCCCTTCGCGTGGATACTCCCTACGCCTCAGAGCCCTTCAATGGCTCGCTGATTCTGGCAAAGCCCATACCGCAGGAGTTTCGGGCCTACGAGGCCATCCGATGGAGGGATACAGCGCCTGTGGTGGTCCGGGATACCCTGGTTGCCAGCCTTCGCCAGAGTGGCGCCTTCACAAACGTCATCACCGATACCAATCCCGCGCAGGCTGAGCTGACGCTGGTGACCGAACTCTCTGCGTTTAATTCGGAAACCCCGGACACCGGCCCCCAGGTGGTTATCGAGCTACACCTGCAGATGATTCACAATCGTTCGAGGGCCAACCTGTGTACACGTACCGTCCGGATTGTTGAGCCCGCGGCGGGCACATCGGTTGACCAGATTGTTGAGGCGTTCGGAACCGCTGGCAGCCAGCTGGCCGCCAAGGTGGTTGACTGGGCTACGACGTGTGACTATCCGCCTCGGCTGAGGCCTTCTCGGGAAACAGATCAGACCACGCAGCCTTGAGGTAGAGACCCATGGACCAGAGCGTGAGAATAGCGGCGATGTAGAGCAGCGCCAGTGCAACATTGGCCCAGAGCACGCCAGGGGGGAAGGCCAGCAAGCCCACGATGGCTGCCATCTGTGCCGTAGTCTTGATCTTCCCGATGTAGGAGACTGCCACACTTGCGCGGCTGCCGATTTCTGCCATCCACTCCCGCAGAGCGGAAATCACGATTTCACGACCGATAATCACCGTGGCCGGAATGGTCAGCAGGATCGCCGAGTGTTCCTCGATCAGCACAGCCAGCGCAACGGCTACCATGAGCTTGTCTGCAACCGGGTCGAGGAAGGCGCCGAAAGGCGTGCTCTGGTTGAGCTTGCGGGCAAGATAGCCGTCCAGCCAGTCCGTGGCCGCCGCCAACCCGAAAATGGCCGCGCTCACGAGGTAGCTCCACCCCACCGGAAGGTAAAAAATCACCACAAACACCGGAATCATGATGATGCGGGAGAGGGTGAGGATGTTTGGTAGATTCATGCTGTCCTTACTCGTCGTGCAATGCTGCGTATATGGTTTCGGCCAGTGATTTGCTGATGCCCTGCACCTTGGCCATCTCATCAACTCCGGCCTTACGGAGTTCCTGAATGCCGCCAAAATACCGGATCAGGTCGCGACGCTTCTTCGGTCCCACGCCTTCAATGCCTTCCAGTGTAGACTGCCGGCGTTTTTTGTCCCGCCGGGCCCGGTGCCCGGTAATCGCAAACCGGTGGGATTCATCCCGGATGTGCTGAATCAGGTGCAGCGCCGGTGAATCGGCAGGCACCCGGAACACATCGCCAGTCATGGCGTCAATCAGCTGCTCCATGCCTGCACGACGGGTCACTCCCTTGGCGACACCAATCAGCGGGATATCGGAAATCTCAAGCTCATCAAACACTTCCCGGGCAATGTTCAACTGCCCTTTACCACCATCGATGAAGACCAGATCCGGGCGCTTGCCCTCCCCGGCCACCATCCGCTTGTACCGGCGGGTAAGCACCTGTCGCATGGCGGCGTAATCATCGCCGGCGGTGACACCCTCGATATTGTACAGGCGGTAATCGCTCTTCAGGGGGCCATTCTCATCGAAAACCACACAGGATGCGACGGTATTTTCCCCGTGGCTGTGGCTGATGTCGAAACACTCCATTCTTTGCGGTGTTTCTGCCAGCTCCAGAAGATCCCTCAATGCCAGCAAGCGCCGGTACACGGTCTCCTTGCTCGCCAGGTGCGTGAGCAGGGTCTGGCGGGCGTTGGTCATCGCCAGCTCCAGCCACCGGCGGCGTTCACCCCGCACATTGCCGCGAATCCGGGTTTCCCGGTTTGCGGACTCGCTGAGGGCCTGGGCCAGCAGTTCCTGGCCTTCCACCTCAACCGGCACCAGGATGTCCCGAGGAATCTCCCGGCGGGTGTTGCCCCCGAAATAGTACTGGCCAAGAAAGGCGCTGAGCAGTTCGCCTTCGGTCTGTTCGATGGAGTAACGGGGGAAGTAGTCTTTGGTCCCCAACACCCGGCCACCCCGAACGATGATCACAACAATACAGACAACCCCGGCATCCTGGGCAATGGCAATGACATCCGCGTCGCCGCCCTCGCCTTCGATTGATTGCTGCTCCTGCACGTGGCGCAGGTGGTTGATCTGGTCCCGGTAGGCCGCCGCTTTTTCAAACTCCAGATTCTTTGATGCCGCCTCCATGGCGTTCATCAGATCGTGGAGAATCGCAGGGTTCTTGCCCTCCAGAAACATTGTGGCGTGACGGATGTCCTGCTGATACTCCTCGGGCGTGATGTATTCAACACAAGGTGCCGTGCAACGGTTGATCTGGTACTGCAGGCAAGGCCTTGTTCGATTCCTGAAAAAGCTTTCACTACAGTTCCTTATGCGGAAAATCTTTTGTAAAACATTAAGACTTTCCTTGACTGCTCCAGAGCTTGGAAACGGCCCGAACCAGGTGCCGCCACCCTTTTTTGTGCGCCCACGTCGGAACGTCAGCGAGGGGTAATCGCTGTGGGAAGACAAATAGATATAGGGATAGGACTTATCGTCACGGAGCAGGATGTTGTAGGGCGGCCGTAACGATTTGATCAGGTTCTGCTCGAGCAGCAGTGCTTCGGTTTCGCTGCCGGTGATGGTCACTTCAATGGAGGCAATCTTGCCAACCAGGGCTTCGGTCTTGGGCGCGAGGCCGGTCTTGCGGAAGTAGCTGCCAACCCGCTTTTTCAGGTTGCGGGCCTTGCCCACGTAAAGAACCGAGCCACCCTCGTCGTACATTCGGTAGACGCCGGGCCGCTCGGTCAACTGTTTCAGGAAGCTCTTGCTGTCAAACTCCCCGATGCGGGTGCTCTCAGGGTCAGACCTTGTCGGCATCAAGCAACCCGAGCCGCACTGCCATCAGGGCCAATTCAACATCACTGGAGATTTCCAGTTTCTCAAAGATGCGGTAGCGGTAACTGTTCACCGTCTTGGGGCTCAGGCACAGCTTGTCGGAGATATCCTGCACCTTCTGGCAATCCACCACCATCATGGCAATCTGCATTTCCCGTTCGGACAGCCGGTCGAACAGAGACAGCTCACCGTCTTCATCCCGATCACCGCCGCCCAGTTGCTTCAGGGCCATCTTCTGGGCGATTTCCGGGCTGATATAGCGCTGACCGGTATGTGCCATACGGATGGCGCGGACCATTTCCTTGATATCAGCGCCTTTGGTGATGTAAGCCGTGGCGCCGCTTTGCATAACGCGTGTCGGATAGGGATCGTCTGCGCAGGCGGTGACCACAATCACACGAATGGAATCATCAATTCGGAGGATACGACGGGTTGCCTCGAGGCCCCCGATACCCGGCATGCGGATATCCATGAGCACAATATCCGGACGCTGTTGGCGAACAAAATCGATAGCGTCCTCGCCGGATGACGCCTGCCCGATGACTTCAATGTCCGGGTTGTCAGCCAGCATCCGGGTAATGCCGGACCTCACCAGCTCATGGTCATCTACAACCAGTACCCTGATCAAAATTCACCTCGCACACGGCTTTCGGGAAAACAGCGCGATTGTAACGTTTAGTTCCGGCCCCGGGTAGGTGCAAACATAAATACCGTGACAGACCTGACGCCTAACCCGGCACACCCAGACCAGCGGTATTCTCAACCGGGTCGAACCAGACCACCAGCTCGCCCCGCCGCACCGCAGACATCACCCTGCTCTGCTCGCCCATGGGGTTTTCAGTATCGTTCAGGCCGTGGTACCGGGTGCAATATTCCTCCACCAGGCCCTGGAGCTGGTCTTCGGTCAGCAACTCGGTATCAACAATGAACTTTTCCTGCCGGGGATCTTGCTCTGGCTGGTTTTCGGGGCTGTCAGTCATACTACCTCCTGTGACGCCACCATGTTACGGATAAACGGACAGGGAATGAAGGTAACAAGCTGTTGAAAACCTGTGCGGCTTCTGCGACTTACTTCAAAAAGTGTGACGAATTCTCTATGATCGCCGCTTTCAGACCGTTTGGATGCTAATGAACCAGTCCGTCTTTCGACTCACCTTACCCATTCTGTTCGGCTACCTACCGCTGGGCATGGCCTTTGGCGTGCTGTTTGCCACCCAGCTCGACTATGCCTGGTGGGCAGCACCTCTGATGGGCCTGGTGATTTACGCCGGCGCCGGCCAGATACTGGCTGTGAGTCTTCTGGCGGTTAACGCCGGCCTGCTGGAAGTATTCATCGCGATGTTTGTTCTGAATGCTCGCCATCTGTTCTACGGGCTTTCATTGCTTGGCCAGTTCAAGGGGGCGGGCTGGCGCAAGCTGTACCTGATTTTCGGTTTAACGGATGAAACCTATTCCCTGCTCACCAGTCGCCCGCGCGGAACCGACCGGGCTCATGAGCAGGAGGTGGATTTCCGTATTACAGGGTTCAATCAGTGCTATTGGGTGGCAGGCTGCGCAATCGGTGCACTGCTTGGCGACAACGTCGCCTTTGACAGCACGGGCATCGAGTTCGCGCTGGTGGCTCTGTTCATTGTTCTCACTTTGGAGCAATTCAAGGCTCTGGGCGAAGGCTTTCCGATCTGGCTTGGGGCCGCCGCAGCGGGTGTTGCCATGCTGCTACTGCCGCCGGCACACCAGTTGATCGGGGCCATAGCGCTGGTAACCGCCGTGCTTTTGGTGGAATACCGGAAGCATCGCAGGCAAGCACTGCACAGGGAGAGTAACCATGGGTGAATCCGGCTATCTGGCAGCCTTCATAGCGGTCGCGGCACTCGCCACCTTCGCCACACGGGTGATTCCCTTCCTGTTTTTCGAGCGGCATACGGAACACCCGCTGGTCCGACACCTGGGGCGTTATTTACCTGCGGCGGTGATGGCCCTGCTGGCGACGGTGTTCCTGCTACGTTCGGCGGACTGGTCAGGTGCATGGATGGGCTTTGATGCCCTGCTGCCCGGCGCCCTGGTGGTCATCATTCACCTGTGGCGCCGCAACGCCCTGCTCTCCATTGCTGCGGGCACCATCAGCTACATGGCCATCCAGCAAGCCGGGCTCTGACCTGGCCGGGTTTACACCCTGTTTTCGAGATTGGCGACCAGCCGGGAATCCTGCAATGCAGCGGTCCGGTGCTTGACCACGCCTTTGTATTCCGGGCTTTCGATCATGGCCATAAAGGCGTCGATTGACGGGTAGCGGACCAGCAGTACCTGATCCCAGGATTCATCCGGGGGTGCTATCAGTGATCCAACGCTGCGGCCCGACCAGATGACTTCTGCGCCCACCGATCTTACGCAGGCAGCGGCCTCTTCCATGTAGAGCGTGTAGGCTTCACGGCCGGTCCGCTCCGGTGCCTCTTCCTTGTAGTTGGCCCGGTCGCGGAAGCGCAGCAGATTCAGCATGACCACAGGCTGGTCTTTCGGGGTATCTGCCAGGACTTTCTGAAGCTGTTCGGGAGTGGGATTAACGGCGTCCATCCTTATCCTCTTCTTCTCGTGTTTCCGGGGCCTACTATAGCCCAGGCCAGAGGCGTACGCGCAAGCGATTTCATTACCTTTCATTCAGTTTGCTCTTTTTGCCTTCTTTGTTCGTAAGGCTACAGTGAAGGAGACGCAAAACTCATAAATGAGAGGACGATATGGCTACCCTCACGATTAACGGCGAGCGCTATGAGCTCGACGTTCCCGATAACATGCCCCTGCTCTGGGTGATCCGCGATGTTGTCGGCCTCAAAGGAACCAAGTTTGGATGCGGCATGTCCCAGTGCGGCGCCTGCACGGTACACCTCAACGGAACAGCAATCCGCTCCTGCGTGACCCCGGTCTCTGCCGCCACCGGCGAGATCACCACCATTGAAGCCATGGCTGACGACCCGGTTGGCAGCAAGGTTCAGCAGGCCTGGCTCGACCTCGGTGTCGCCCAGTGTGGTTACTGCCAGGGAGGCCAGATCATGAACGCGACCGCTTTGCTGAAACAGACACCGAATCCCGAAACCGCCGAGATTGTTGACGCCATGGCAGGCAACCTCTGTCGCTGTGGCACCTACAACCGAATCCTTGCTGCAATTGAACGGGCTTCCGGCAAGGAGGGTGAAGCATGAGCACCGATGACAACTTGATGATTGCCAACGTTAGCCGTCGACGGTTCCTGATGGGCCTGGCCGGCGGCTCTGCCCTAGTGCTCGCCGCCCGATGGGACGTGGCCCTGGGTGGCAATGAAAAAGCTCAATTTGGCGCCGGTGCAATGCCCGGCGGCTGGGTCGACGACCCCAACGTATTTATTCATATCGATGCCGATGGCCTCGTTACCATCGTGAACAACCGGTCTGAAATGGGTCAGGGTATCCGGACCAGTCTGTTAATGGTCGGTGCTGACGAGCTTGGCGCTGACTGGGACCAGGTGAGAGTCGAACAGGCCGAAGGCGATCACAGCAAATACGGAAACCAGAACACCGACGGTTCGCGTAGTATGCGCCATTGGTACCAGCCGATGCGCCGCGCCGCAGCAGCCGCCAGGCAGATGCTGGAGCAAGCCGCCGCCAATGAGTGGGGCGTTTCGACCAGTGACGTTCAGGCCGGTGTACATAAAGTAGTTCACAGATCCTCCGGCAAAGAGCTCGGCTTTGGCGAACTCGCCGCAAAAGCCAGGGAACTCGAGGTTCCCGGGCGCAATGCACTGGTACTGAAGCGCGATGAAGAGCTTCGATTCGTCGGCAAGGAAACCGGTCTGATCAACGGCGAGCTGAAATCGGCTTACCCGAAAGCGATCGACGGCGAAGATATCGTGACCGGTAAAGCGGTTTATGGGGCAGATGTGCCGTTTGAAAACGTGCTTTATGCCGTGATTGCACGCCCACCCGTTTATGGCGCAACCGTCGCCAGCTTCGATGATACCGAAGCCCTTAAGGTGCCCGGCGTCGAGAAGGTAATGAAGGTTGAGGGTACTGGCCAGCCCGCTGGCTTCAGCCCTCTTGGTGGGATTGCCGTGGTGGCCTCCAATACCTGGGCCGCCATGGAAGGACGCAAAGCACTGAAGATCGATTGGGATCTGGAAGCTGCCGGAGACAACGCCAGTTATACCTCGTCCGCCTATCGAGAATCTCTGGAAAAGGCAGCGCAGCAGCCCGGCACGGTGGTCCGCCAGCATGGCGATTTGGACACAGCCCTGGAGAAGGCCAACAAGCGTGTCTCCGCCACCTACTACATGCCTCACATGGCCCAGGCCCCCATGGAACCTCCGGTTGCAACGGTACAAATCAAGGACGGCAAGGCCGAAGTCTGGGCGCCAGTCCAGCATCCGCAGGCAACCCGCGATACGGTCGCCGGCCGGCTCGGCCTTGATGCAGAGAATGTCACCGTTCACGTTACCCTGCTTGGGGGCGGCTTCGGGCGGAAATCCAAGCCGGATTTCGCCATTGAAGCGGCCAGCATTGCAGAGGCCTTCAAAGGTCGGCCCGTGAGGCTGCAGTGGTCGCGGGAAGACGATATCCACCACGCCTACTTCCATGCCGTGTCTGTCGATTATCTGGAGGCCGGGCTGGACGGCAATGGCAAGGCCACAGGCTGGCTACACCGGACCCTGTCACCGAGTATCGGCTCGCTATTCGCGCCCGACCCGAAGCACAAGGGCGAGTTTGAACTGGGCATGGGCTTTAACACCATGCCATTCTCGGTGCCTGCCCTGAGGCTGGAAAACCCGCCTGCACCCGCCCATGTGCGCATTGGCTGGTTCCGCTCGGTCTACAACCTGCCCCATGCCTGGGCGATCCAGAGCTTTGCCCATGAAATGGCTGTGGCGGCCGGCAAGGACCATCGGGATTACGTTCTGGACCTGCTCGGGCCGGACCGGAAGATCCACAACCTGACCGTAGGCGATGGCTGGAACTATGGCGAAGACCCGGACCTCTACCCCATCGATATCGGCCGAATGCGCAACGTCGTTGAGCGCGCGACCAGGGAAGCCGGTTGGGGCAAGTCCATGGGTAAAGGCCGAGGGCTTGGCCTGGCGTTTCACCACAGCTTTGTCTCCTATACCGCGATCGTGTTTGACGTGGAAGTCGATGACCAGGGCGAGCTCACCATTCACCGGGCAGACATCGCCTTCGATTGCGGCCCCCAGGCCAACCCGGAGCGAATTCGTTCCCAGTTGGAAGGCGCCACCGTGATGGGCATTGGCATCGCGCTGCAAAGCGAGGTGACCTTTGAAGACGGCGTGGCGCAGCAGGGTAACTTCGACAAGTACCTGATTCCGCGCATGCCGGACGCCCCTAAAACCCTGAGGGTCCATCTGGTCGACAATCCGGGTGAGGCCATGGGGGGCGTAGGTGAACCTGGCCTGCCCCCTGTAGCGCCGGCGCTCTGCAACGCGATCTATGCAGCAACCGGTAAACGCATCAGGCGGTTGCCGGTTGGCGACCAGCTGAAAGGGTGAAATCGATCAGGGCCCTCCGGGGCCCTGATTTTTTATTGGCTATTTTCTTTCCGGCCCATACCTTCGTGGTATTCCCATAGCATCCTAGCTTTCTCCCCGCTTATAATCCGGCTGGATCTCTTAACTTCCCTCTACCCAACGGCCACCCTTGATGACCCTGATCGACCTGTTCCTGCAAACCATGGAAACCACACTGCCCGTGTTTGCCATGGTGTTTATCGGCCTGGGGCTTCGGAAGATTGGCTGGATCGACAATGCGTTTGTGAATACCGCCTCCGCACTGGTATTCAAAGCCACGCTGCCGACGCTGGTGTTTCTGAGCATCATTCGGGCCGACCTGGATACCGCGTTCAATCCTGGCCTGCTGGTGTTGTACCTGGTCGCGACACTGGCCAGCTTTGCCATAACCTGGCTCTGGGCCCGGTGGCGCGTGGTTCGTGAAGATCGAGGGGTTTACGTACAAGGGGCCTTTCGGGGCAACTGCGGCATCGTCGGCCTGGCTCTGGCCGCCAATCTTTACGGCGACTTTGGCCTTTCGGCAGGGGGCATCCTGCTTGGCCTGGTGATTATATCCTACAACATTCTCTCGGTGATCGTGCTCGTGGCCTACCAGCCGGGACAGACAACGGACTGGACAAAGATTTTCCACGACATCGTCCGCAATCCCCTCATCCTGGCGGTCTTTGTGGCCATCCCCTATGCCGCCCTGGATATCACGCTGCCACGCTGGGTAATGACCAGCGGCGACTATTTCGCCTCGCTCACCCTGCCCCTGGCGCTGCTGTGCATTGGCGCCACGGTTTCCCTGAGCGCCATCCGCAGCGACAGCAAGACGGCGCTGGGGTCCAGCCTGTTCAAGATGGTGATATTGCCAGCGCTCTGCACAGCCGCAGCGTGGCTGGCTGGTTTTCGGGGTTCCGAGCTGGGCCTGATGTTCCTGTTCTTCGCCAGCCCGACGGCGGCCGCCAGTTTCGTGATGGTTAAGGCGTTGGGCGGTAATGACCGGTTGGCGGCCAATATCATTGCGCTGACCACCCTGCTGGCGAGTATTACCGTAACTCTGGGTGTCTTTGTACTTCGCAGCGCGGGTTTGATCTAGGCCTCACCGCGCCCGACAGACTCGACAACAGCAAACCCCGCCTGGCATCCCCCTAGGTATCCGCCGCCGAACAGGTTGTAATGGTTCAGATAGTGGTAGAGGTTGTAGACGTCCCGCTTGGTGCCATACACCGCCGTTCGTGGGTAGTGCGCGTCGTAGGCCCGGTAGAACGCTTCCCCAAAGCCGCCAAACATCTGGGTCATGGCAATATCGGCCTCGCGGTCACCGCAGTAAACAGCCGGATCAATCAGCCAGGGGCCGTCAGCGCCATAGAGGACATTGCCATTCCAGAGGTCGCCGTGGAGCAGGCTCGGGTGCTCACAGTGGGCGTTCAGCCAATCAATCAACGTGCCTCCGTACTCATCCAGAACCTTCTGGAAACGGCTCCTCTGGCCCGTATCACGGATACGGGAGACCTGGTAGCCAAGGCGGTCCCGAACAAAGAATTCACCCCAGCTGTCACACCAGCGATTGGGTTGCGGCGACAGGCCAATGTAGTTGTCCCGTCCCCAGCCGTAGGCCTTCTGACGTAAAGCGTGCATTCTCGCCAGCCCTTCACCCAGGACCTCGGGAGCCCGATCCGAGGCACCTGACGACTGTATGGCGGTGATTTCAAGTTCATTTTCATCCACCCGGTGAACGCGCGGGACGCCAATGCCCGTCACCCCGGCCTCATCGAGTGCGCTGGCGAGGCGTTCCAACCCCTCCGCTTCACAGATCAGGGCATCAGCATAATCAGTGGCATTGTGTTTCAGGTGGGTATTGGCCATCGACTTTCGCGCTCCTTGAAGTTGTGATGCCCGAACCGGTAGATTGAAATGAAGACTGACACGACACAACGAGCGGGGGCAAACCATGGACACCAAACGCTGGCAACTTCTTATATCCGGGCGGGTACAAGGAGTCTACTACCGCGCTTCCACGGAACAGAAGGCCTCCTCCCTTGGACTCACGGGTTTCGCCCGCAATCTGCCCGATGGGCGGGTCGAGATTATCGCCGAAGGGCCTGAAGACCGGCTGGATCAACTGAAAGCCTGGTGCGCGGAAGGGCCACCGGATGCCCGGGTGGACGCGGTCGATATTGCCCAGGAGTCCCCGACCGGCGAATTCAGCAATTTCAGCGTGCGTTAATCGATTCGCCTCAGCCAGAAGGTCATTGGCTTGGCGGTTTCTTCCGGTTGGTCCACATCTTTCCAGGTGTAGGTGGTGGCCAACTCAGGTACTTTCCGGTATCCGCGGTTGTGCCAGAACTGGTCCAGGGGCTGGTAATCCGAAGGCCTCAGCGGATGATTCGACGGCCGTTCTACCGCGCAGAAACAGCAGTGTGTGAAACGGCCATGCTCCCGGGCATGGCCTTCGCGGTGGTCAAAGAAGGCCACCCCGATGCCCTGCCCCCGGTATTCCGGCAACAGCACCGACTCACCGAAATAAAAGATCTTTTCCGGCTCATAACCCTGCTCTATAAACGGGCCTTTGAACTCTTCTGTTTCGTGGTCCATCGGGATACCCGTTGCGGCACCAATAACCGACTCCCCATCCATTGCCAGAACGAACAGGCTCTCTGGCGAGCGGGCGTAGGTATCCAGATACTTGCGTTCATAGCCCATATCGCCGTCGTACAGGTAGGGAAAGCTGCGAAATACTTCGATTCGCAGACGTGCGAGATCATCAATGTATGGGTTAATCTGATCGCCGCTGAGCCGGATCATCGATACCGCCATCTATTACCCCCTTTCAAAAGGTCGAGCATGCAACAGGACAAGCCGTTTTCCCAAGCCTGCGAAAACAATAAAGCGCCGATTCTGGAAAAACTGAGGGCACTTTTCAAACAACCAGGCACCATTCTGGAGATTGGCACGGGCACCGGCCAGCACGCGGTGCACTTTGCCGGCCACCTACCGCACCTGGTTTGGCAGCCCACCGATCATCCCAGTAATGCCCAGCTCTCTCGGGCGTGGATCGATGACTCAGGGCTTACCAATATCAACACGCCCCTGGCCCTGGACGTGCTCGGTGGAAGCTGGGCCGATCTGCCCGCCATCGATGGCGTTTTTTCTGCCAACACCGCCCATATCATGGGCTGGCAGGAGGTTCAGGCAATGTTTCGCGGTGTATCGGAGGTGTTGCCGCAAGGGGGAATCTTCTGTCTGTATGGGCCGTTCAGCTATGGCGGCCGGCACACCAGTGAGAGCAACGCGCGGTTTGATCTGTCGTTGAGAACGCAGGCGCCGCATATGGGGATACGGGATATGGAGGATCTGAAGGCGCTGGGTAGAGAAACCGGGTTGGTTCTTGATGAAGATTTTGGGATGCCGGCTAATAATCGGTTGTTGGTTTGGAGGAAGTAGCAGGTCGATTCCAAGACCGCTCAACTACCGATATGATCGCTCCATGAAAAGCATAATAAAATATGACGCCTCGACTCCGCCTCGCTTGAGGGTGCTCCGTCGGAATGGCCTGGCAAGACGATATCTGTTCAGCGCACTGTTAATTGCCCTCGTGCCACTTATCGTACTGGCGTTCATGTATGACACCCAGTATGTGAAAGCACTTGAAAAGGTGACTGAAAGTCGGACAAACGCACGACTTGCTGGTGCCGAGAACCTTTTGAGAACTTTTCTTCAAGAGCGAATCTATGAGCTAGAGGCTCTTGCCGACATACCTGAGGTTTTCGAGTGGTTAACCACTGCCAGCCCCAATGAAGAGCCAAGTGCGGAGGTAATGACACAGCTTCGCCAGGCTCTCGATAGTCCTCATCTGTACGGGGTAGTCGTAAAACCCTCCAGATTTGAGGTTCCTTTGTGGTACCTGACACAAACGTTGCTGGATCAAGTGGCATTAGATCAGCTACCTCTCACTCCGTTTGCCAACGGAGAAATCATCGGCCCCGCCCTGCCAACTGAGAATCGGCCCGGCTGGTTTATTCTCAGACTCAGTCCGACGGGGCTTAATCCAACCCCGGAAGCTTGGGTAGGTCTGGTTGTCCGTCTTGCAAGCCTCACCGATCAGGTAAAGGACCTCAGCCTCACTGGCTTGCAGAACCCTCTTGTCGTAACCCCCCAAGACGTGCCGATAACTGCCGTAGGCAACATACCCGGAGACTCCTCCTCTTCCGCTAAAGACATCGATTCAAACGATTTTATCGAAGGCTGGCACATACGCCTTCAATGGCTGGGCGACCCGTTGTTAGGGCCCCTGGAATCCGCGAGATTCGGGTTAATCTTTCTGGCTTCTGGAGCAGCTCTGGCCGTTATCCTGTTGTCCCGTCACCTCTCCAGAAGATTGGAAAAGCAGGTTACGCCGCTGATTGAGGGAGCTGACCGCGTCGCTGGAGGAGATTTCGATACTCCGCTACACACGGAGGGTACGGCGGAAATAGGTTATCTGGCTTTCGCTCTCGAGCGTATGCGGCTTCGTCTTCGTCGACTGGTGAAAAGCATGGTTGACGTTGAGCGACGTGCCATATTGGGGCAATTCTCCGCCGGTGTCGCGCACGAGATCAGAAACCCTCTCGCTACCATCAAAACAACCATTCAGGCCCTGTCACGGAAGGAGTCGGATCCCAAACGCCAAAAATTAATGGAGTCAGTTGACCATGAAATCGACCGAGTAAATGACGTTGTTCAACTGCTCCTGGATTACGCTCGCCCCAGAGAAGCCAAGGCGAACAAGGTCAATATTATCGACGTTGTTGAAACAGTTAAAATTCTTGCCGATGCCGTTGCGCATCGTCATGGGATCGAGTTGGTACAAGTCGAGCACGAGCCTGTTTACGCGTGGGCCGATTCGGCACAGGTCCGCCAGATAGTGATGAATCTGGTGATGAACGCAATTCAGGCGATGGAAGGTATTGGGGGCCGAGTTACCATAAGAACCAAACAGCAGGGCTTGGCCGTTTATGTTTCTGTCAGCGATAACGGCCCTGGTGTAAGCGCAGACCACCTGAGCCACCTGACAGAGCCGTTTTTCACAACGAAAACCAACGGCACTGGCCTCGGCCTGGCCATTTGCAGACAGCTCGCGCAGGCCAATCAAGGAAACCTTCGTTTCCAGAGCGTTTCCGGCGAAGGTCTGAAAGTCACTCTGAAACTGCCGCTTTATCTGAACAACGAAAACCAGGAAAAAGTTTAATGCGAAAGCCAACCGTCCTCATCATCGATGACGAGAAAAATCTTGTCAGTAGTCTGATGTTTTCACTCGAAGAAGAAGAAATGACGGTTTTCGCCGCCTACGACGGGAAAAGCGGTCTCGCCGAGATTGAAAAACAAACACCAGACGTGGTCTTGCTCGATCTTAAATTGCCTGACCAATCCGGTTTTGAGGTTCTCGACCAGGTTCAGGCACTTCCTGCCCCGCCCATCACGATTATGATTTCGGCCCATGGCGATACTCGCGCTGCTGTCGAGGCGGTCAAAAAAGGCGCACAGGATTACATCACTAAACCGTTTGACCTGGACGAACTGATTCTTTTAATTCAGCGCAATCACAAACATCGCCAACTTACAGAGGAAGTGGCGTATCGGAGAGAGCGGGAATCTGAAGTTCATGGCCTTGTTGGCCACTCCTTAGCCATGAAAAAGCTGCTCGATCAAGTCGAGCGAATCGGTAAAAGCTCTGCGCGCACCATACTTCTCCAGGGACCATCTGGCAGCGGCAAAACCCTCATTGCGAAAGCGCTGCACGCCACAAAAGACAAAGCCGCGCCGTTCGTATCCGTTAATTGCGCTTCGCTGCCTGAAAACCTGCTGGAAGCTGAACTGTTTGGCGCAGAAAAAGGAGCCTATACCGGTGCCGACAAACGCCGGACAGGCTTGGTTGAGTTAGCCAACGGGGGCACTCTTTTCCTGGATGAAATCGGTGAGCTACCGCTAACCCTGCAGGCAAAATTATTAACCTTCCTCGAGACTCACCGTTTTCGCGCAGTGGGCGGTCAAAAGGAGATTGACGCGGATCTGCGTGTCATAGCGGCCAGTAACAGAGATCTGCAGACAGAAGCCCAAGCGGGAACATTTCGTGAGGACCTGTTCTACCGTCTGAACGTTATGCCACTGACGATCCCGTCTCTGGCTGAGCGCAAGGAGGATATCCCGGTTTTGACAACGAACTTCGTCTCGGAGCTGGCAGCGCAAGAGGGCTGCAAGCCGATCAGGCTTACACCCGAAACCCTCGCCAGACTCCGTAATTACGATTGGCCGGGAAATATCCGGGAACTCCGCAACACCATTGAGAGACTCACCATATTGCATGCTGGCGAGAGCATTAGCGTTGATCGACTGCCGCCCGAAATCATCGACTCATCTGATCAAATGCCCCCCCTGGTGACTGAAAAGGATGCCGACAGCAACGAAAGCCATGGATCCTTGACCAGTGAAATCGCAAAACGCGAGGCCCAGTGCATTCTGGACGCATTGGCTCAATCCAATGGCCGTAAAGGCGAAGCTGCAAATTCCCTCGGAATATCCAGACATGCCTTGAAAAGAAGGATGCAGAAACTGGGGCTCACCGGAGACGAACTGTGATCCCTATTTCCCGCAACCGATTTACCGGCATCCTGGTTGCAATCTGTCAGTTGGTTCTTGTCACATTTGCAATGCCATCCAAGGCGCTGGAGTCTCTGGGGGCAAGCGAGGACACTGCGGATATTGTTGTTGGGTGCCTTTACCCCATGTCCGGACGAGCTGGTGTTCTGGGTCGGGATTCAGTGGTGGGTATACGGCTCGCACTTCAATACATTGAACAGCAGGAGCTGCCGGCACTACCTCGTCTCAGGGTTTTGCTCGGGGATACCAAATCCAAACGATCAACCGCCGTTACGATTGCCAAACGTTTCGTTGAAGAAGAAGGGGCCACATTCCTCTGTGGCGTTGTTAATTCGTCAGTTGCGATTCAGGTGACCGAAATTGCCGCTTCCGCGGATGCATTTTTTGTCGGTACAGACCACGCTTCGTCCAGGCTCACTGATGAATTTTTCCACGATCGATATTTCCGCGTCACGAACGACACCCGCCAATCAATGACAGCCGGAGCGCTGTTTATCAGAGACTACTTTGCTGACCACTTGAAGAAAAAACCGCTTCGAATTTCCTACCTGGGTCCCGACTACGAGTACGGTTATCAGGTATGGGCCGATTTTCGAGAAGCTTTGAATAAACTGGGCGTAGATTACGAGATTGCTGGTGCGCTCTGGCCCCGTTTAAGCGAGCCAGACTACAGTCACTACATCAATGAGCTGATCCGACAAAAACCGGATTTGGTCGTGAATAGCTTGTGGGGAGGTGATTTCGTCGCTTTTGTCACCCAGGCGACTGACACCAGGCTGTTTGATGTTTCCCGCTTCGCCAACTTTGAAAAAGGTGGCGATTACGAGATCTTTGCTCACCTGGGCAATCGCATGCCTCTGGGATTGTTACTTGCATCCCGGCATCACAACAACTGGCCAGAAACAGATTTTAACCGGTGGTTTGTTCAGGAATTTCAGCGGCAGGCCGGCTACTACCCCTCCTCCGGAGCACAAGGTGCATTCACCGGTATACTCGCAATCGCCGAAGCAGCCCGCCAGGCAGGGGGTGACTACACAAACCTTGAAAACATCGAGAAAGCTTTTGAACAATTGAGCCTGACTACTCCAGAGGATCCGCCAGGTTTCCAATCCTCGATGGATCCGGTTACCCATCAAATCCGCCAAGTAATGGCGATTGGTGAGACGGTAGAGGACCCTCGCTTTCCTCCCGCAAAGGTAATGCTGGGTAATTGGCGAATCTATTACCCGTCTGATTACGAGCAAGTTCACTCGATAACACAATGAGCGGAATCCGCTCATTTACGCTCACCTAACATGAGCGCATTCCGCTCATCGACTTCATGAAAATCTGACGCCGATTTCTATTTCTTATAAAAACAAATAGTTAAGAAGGTAGAATTTCTGGCATAGGGCGTGCAATCAGTCACAGGCCGGCTTGAAAACGTCGGGCAGGACACCGGAAAAAAACAACACTGGTTGTCCAACCAAAACGACACAAGAACAACAGTCTGGAGATCTGATATGAAACGTCCCCTGCTTACCGCAGCGACGGTCGCCTGTGCCATGACGACAGGCGCCATGAGCCTCAACGTTTACGCCAATGAAGAGTATAAACTGGGCCTTGTAACCTTTCTCTCAGGCGCAGCTTCCGGGCCTTTCGGAATTCCCGCAAAGAACGCTGCTGACCTGGTAATCGATGCTATCAACGACGGCACACTCCCCGCCCCTATCGAAGGCAAGGGAATTGACGGTCGAATGATTACGCCTATCTACGTTGACGAAGCTGGTGGAGCGACGAAACAAACCTCTGAATTTCGAAACCTTGTTGAGCGCGATGGCGTCGATGCGGTTGTAGGCTATATTTCCTCCGGTGATTGTCTCGCCATCCCGGCAGTCGCTGAAGAACTAAAGATGCTCACCGTATTGTTCGACTGCGGCACACCTCGGGTCTTCGAGGAAGCTGACTACGAGTATGTTTTCCGCACCCACTCCACCGCCAGCATGGACAACATCGCGGCGGCCCGCTACGTTCATGAAAACATTCCCGATCTGGAATCTGTCGCAGGCATCAACCAGAACTACTCCTGGGGTCACGACAGCTGGCGCGACTTCACCGAGACTCTGAAGGTACTGCGTGGCGGTGATCTCGAGATCACAACAGAACAGTTCCCCAAATTGTTCGCGGGCCAGTACGGTGCCGAAATTTCTGCTCTACAGGTAAACTCTGCAGACGTAATTCACACCTCTTTCTGGGGTGGTGACACAGACGCGTTCGTACTCCAGGCAGCCGCTCGTGGTCTGCTGGCGGACAACCAGGTTATCTTCACTGCGGGCGAAACAGCACTCAACAGTCTTGGCGAGCACCTCCCGGACGGCGCCATCATCGGTGCCCGTGGCCCCTTCGGTCCCTTTGCTCCAGAGAGCGAACTGAATACCTGGTTCCAGACCGAGTTCACTGAGCGTTTCGGCACGCCGCCCACCTTCCCTGCCTACCACATGGCTCATGCGCTGATTGGCCTCAAGCTGGCCCAGGATAAGGCTGGAGTCGGTGCCTCGACTGAAGAGGTGATCACTGCCTTTGAAGGTCTTGAATTTGACGGCCCGGGCGGCCGGGTTGAGATGAGCCGTGGTAACGGTCATCAGGCTGCAACAGAGATGGTCTATGGCCGCCTCAAGCGAGTAGACGGTGAAATCACCTTTACCGACATTACCCGCTACCCGGCAGATTGCGTCAACCCGCCGGAAGGCGCAGAGACCGTAGAGTGGATCAAAGCCGGCATGCCAGGTGCCGAGTGCAACTGAATCCACTGATCTAGCAACATGCTCATCGGGACCATCCGGTCCCGATGAGACTTTCCAACGATCTTTCACTCCTCCCCGACCGGAAGATGGCCCGGACGACAGGCGAGGTCTGTGCGAAGTATCGGGAGTCTTACAATGAAACAACTTCTTGCAATACTGGTGGATGGCTCAGTCTATGCCTCATGGCTGTTCATCATTTCTGCCGGTCTAACCCTGATTTACGGGGTCATGCGAATACTCAATATGTCTCATGGCAGCTTTTACGCCCTAGGTGCGTACTCGGGCGCCGCCATGGTTGGCTGGTACTTCTCCACCGGCTCCGTTCCCTGGTTCAGCTTCGTCGCGTTGATCGCTGCCGCTCTTGTCGCCGGTATTTCCGTGGGACTTCTGGTAGAACGCGGTCTCCTGCGCTTCATGTACGGCAGGGATGAAGTCGTAATGATTCTGGTCACCTATGGCGTCCTGCTCATCATGGAAGATGCCATCAAGCTTATATGGGGTGTTGAGCCCTACTTTGCTTACCAGCCCTATACCCTGTTGGGTCGAACCAAGCTCGCCGGCTTATCGTTCGCCAATTACGATTTCATGCTTATCGGCGTGAGCATCTTGATCGGTATCGCCCTCTGGTATGGCCTGAACCGCACCCGCAACGGGAAGCTGCTTCGAGTCGTAATTCACGATCGTGAGATAGCCAGTGCACTTGGCATTAACGTCGCGCGAATTTTCACAATCACCTTTTTGATCGGCGCTGGTATCGGTTCTCTAGCCGGTGCTCTCACTGCGCCGGGTCTCTCCGTGGTGCCGGGCATGGGCATTGAAGTGATTGTGCTTGCGTTCGCCGTGGTAGTTATTGGCGGCCTTGGCAGCATCACTGGCGCCCTTGTAGGTGCTCTGATCGTGGGCATGGCCCGAGCTACAGCTGTACATCTCTACCCTGATGTCGAGTTGTTCGTTATCTATGCGGTCATGGGGCTTGTGCTGGCATTCCGTCCGCAAGGCCTGTTTGCTGTTGCCAACGCGAGGAAAATCTAATGAAAACGAGATCCCTAGCGCTTTTATCTGTACTCGGGTTGGCCGTCATTGTTGGTGGCCTCCTGCTACCACAGTGGATGTCTTACCTGTTTACCATTGCCATGGGCAAAGGCCTCGTAGTTCTCGGGCTGGTCCTTCTCATGCGAGCCGGCCTGGTCTCCTTTGGCCAAGGTCTGTATTACTGCGTGGGCGCATACGTTGCGGGCATGCTGACCCAATTTGCAGACGTCACTGACATCCTGGTCATAATGCTCGCCTCGGTTGCCGTCAGCGTTGCCATAGCAGCCATCATCGGCCTGCTACTCTGCCGCTACCGTGAAATCTTCTTCGCCATGTTTTCAATGGCGTTCTCGATGATTCTTTATGGCTTGCTGGTGCGCAACCAGTTCCTTGGATCCACCGATGGTTTTAACGTTGCCAATCCGAGCCTGTTGGGCTGGACGCCGGGTGCAGAAGCTTCATCAGATCTGGTGCTGGTTGTTGCAGTAATCCTTGTAATCACTCTTGGAACCGTTGCATGGCGGTACCTGAAATCGCTTTCCGGTTACGCCGGAGAAGCCGTCAGAGAAAACGAAATCCGGTTGGAGTACCTGGGCGGCTCTGTGTTCCGCGTGGTGTATGTGAAGTACATAATCGCCGCGGCTTTGGCGGCTATTGGTGGCACCATTACCGCTTTGGTAAGCGGTCACGTTGATCCGGAGATGGCTTACTGGACCACTTCCGGGGAGTTCGTGTTTATCGCTCTGATGGGCGGTACTGCTCATGTCGCGGCACCGCTGGTTGCAGCTGTTCTGTTTGAGGCCTTGCGCACCTACGCGTTCGCCGTTTCCCCATACACCTGGCAGATGATTCTTGGCTTTGCCCTGTTGGCAATCATTATCTTTATGCCTTCTGGTCTGTGGTCGCTGGTCGAACGATTCCAGAACAAGAAAGCGGGGAAAACGTCATGAGCGCTTTGCTGAAAACTGTAAACCTGGAACGAACTTTTGGTGCCGTAACTGCAGCGACTGACATCAATGTCGAACTGAATTCCGGCGAAGTCGTTGGCGTCATCGGTTCCAATGGCGCCGGCAAAACTACCTTCATTAATATGGTGACTGGCTATATTCAACCCTCCGGTGGCGACATTCTCGTGCGCGGCCAATCCATCATCGGGAAGTCCCCCAGGGACGTCTCGCTGGCCGGCGTAGGGCGCTCCTTTCAGGTGCCTCAACTATTCCAGGAATTAACGGTTCTTGAGAACATGCTGATTGCGTTCGGTTTCTCAGTCGATCGCAAGTTGAGTTTTCTGAAGCCCCTGAGGTCCAAAGAAAAAGTCGAAAAAGCCCGAGCGGTACTGCGCGAATACGAAATTGAGCAGTATGCGGAGGAGGTCGTATCCACTCTGCCCCAAGGGGTTCGCAAGCTGTTGGACATTGCCATGGCTATGCTCGCTGAACCCGGGCTGATGCTGTTGGATGAGCCTACCTCAGGCGTTGCCATCGAAGACAAATTCCTGCTGATGGATACCGTAATGGCGGCCGTTCGGAAAAGTGACGCCGCAACAATGTTCGTGGAACACGACATGGAGGTTGTTTTGCGTTACGCCGACCGGGTCCTCGCGTTCTACGACGGCCGGGTTCTTGCGGACGGTCCGACCCAAACCGTTCTGTCTGACCCCAAGGTCCAGGAATTGGTGGTGGGGCATCACCTCGATCTTGGCGAAAACGAGTCCAACACCAGCAAGGAGCCTGATCATGCTAGAACTTAAGAATGTCACGACGGAGATTGCCGGTACCACTATTCTCCGGGACGTTAGCTTTTCCGTCAGCAAGGGCTCCATGGTTGGTCTGATCGGACGCAACGGCGCGGGAAAAACCACCTCTCTCCGATCGATTATGGGTCTTATCAAGCCAAAAGCGGGCCAGATAGTGATCAATGGCGAGGACATGACCAATCAGGGTTCTTTTGAGCGAGCGGGCATGTCCATTGGCTACATGCCAGAGGATCGTCGTCTGGTACCAGATCTTACGGTCGAGGAAAATATCATGGCGCCAGCATGGGCCTGCCAACTCGTTAACGCAGAGGCCAGACTTGCCTGGATCTATGAAATGATGCCAGAGGTAGAGTCCTTCTCCGATCGCCGAGCGCTCCAGTTATCTGGCGGCCAACAAAAGCTCGTTGCCCTGGCCCGAGCAATGATGACTGGAACCAACTTGTTGCTACTGGACGAGCCGTTTGAGGGGGTGGCACCGGCACTCTCAAGACGGCTCGCCAGCGTCTTGAGCACACTCAAAGATGAAGGCCTGACTGTGTTACTTTCAGAATCGGACCAATCCCATTCCGCAGATCTTGTCGACAAAGCCTTTCAGATTGAGCGTGGAAGCGTCGAACCGATTGCGTCGCTGACCTAGGAGGAAGAAATGTCTGCATTTACGTTTAACACAACCAAAAGCGTTATTTGCGAACCCGGCGCGATTAAGCGCCTCGGGGAAATCGTAAAAGAACAAATGGGTAAAAAGGTACTGCTCGTTACGGATCCCGGCCTGATCAAAGCAGGACTGCTCGATAGAGCGACAAGATCCCTCAACGAGGCAGGCGTGGAATACACGCTATTCGATGGCGTGGTTGCCGACCCCCCTGTATCGGTCGTGGAAGCAGCGTTAGCCGACGCGCGAGAAGCAGCGGTGGATGGGGTCATTGGGTTTGGTGGCGGTTCATCCATGGATGTTGCCAAACTGATTGCGCTTCTGATTGGCGGCGGAGAAAGGCTTGACGACGTTTACGGTGTTGGACAGGCCAAAGGCACACGATTGCCCCTGATTCAGATTCCAACGACGGCAGGAACGGGCTCAGAGGTCACCCCGATCTCAATCATTACCGTTGGTGAAACCGAGAAAAAAGGTGTTGTTGCACCTCAACTGCTTCCCGACATTGCTCTTTTGGACGCCGAGTTGACCCTCGGGCTTCCTGCTCACGTGACCGCGGCTACCGGAATTGATGCCATGGTTCATGCAATCGAAAGCTATACCTCAGCTTCCGCAAACAACAATCCGGTTTCCAAGGCACTCGCTCGCGAAGCCCTACGCTTGCTTGGAGCCAATATCGAGTCAGCCGTGAAAGACGGAACCGATGTCAAGGCTCGCTCTGACATGCTGCTGGGTGCCATGCTGGCCGGCCAGGCATTTGCCAATTCGCCCGTAGCGGCAGTGCATGCCCTGGCCTACCCGATCGGCGGAATTTTCCATGTACCCCACGGACTGTCCAACGCATTGGTGCTCCCTCACGTGATGCGCTTTAACACCGAGACCTGCGGCGAAGCCTATGCCGTTCTGGCGACCGATGTCTTCCCGGATCTGGCTGCTACCCCCAGCGATCAGAGGGTCAATCAGTTCATCGACCGCCTCGAGGCGCTTAGTGCTGACCTGGGGCTGGAGCAAACTCTGCGTGAGGTCGGGATTGGGGAGGCAGATCTGGCCACCCTGGCGTCGGATGCCATGAAGCAAACTCGGCTGCTTGTGAACAACCCCAGGGAAGTGTCTGAAACGGATGCCCTGGCAATCTACAAGGCCGCTTTCTGATTCGGCCATAGCATTGATTGAGGTTACTCATGTCTCTTGAATTAACGAATCGCGGACTTCTGCGCGAACAGGCTTACATCAATGGCCAATGGATAATGGCCAAGTCGGGGAAGACTTTTGCCGTGACCAATCCTGCCAACGGTGATCAGTTGGCAACGGTACCTGACATGGATGATACCGATACCCGTGCAGCCATTGAGGCGGCAGAAGCCGCCTGGCCTGCATGGCGTTCCACCCCGGCCAAAGAGCGCGCGGGTATTCTGCGCAAATGGTTCGATCTGCTCATGGCCAACCAAGAGGATCTTGCTCGCCTGATGACCGCTGAACAAGGGAAACCTTTGGCGGAATCCCGAGGCGAGGTCGGTTACGGCGCAAGCTTTATCGAATGGTTCGCCGAGGAAGCCAAACGGGCCTACGGCGATGTCATACCAGGGCATGCAAAAGACAAGCGCATCGTTGTTATCAAACAGCCGGTGGGCGTAGTCGCTGCCATCACACCGTGGAACTTTCCGATTGCAATGATCACTCGCAAAGTCGCGCCGGCACTCGCAGCTGGCTGTCCAGTGGTGGTAAAGCCAGCTGAAGATACTCCTCTTTCGGCCTTGGCAATCACCGCACTTGCTGAAGAAGCGGGCGTTCCACCCGGTCTGATCAATATTGTTACCTGCTCCAAACCGAATGCCGTTGCCGTGGGTGGAGAACTGACTGGCAATCCCATTGTGCGCAAGGTCTCGTTCACCGGATCTACCCCGGTTGGTAAGCTGCTCATGCGACAAGCCAGCGAATCGGTTAAAAAAGTCAGCCTGGAATTGGGCGGCAACGCTCCCTTCATTGTCTTCGACGATGCGGACCTTGATGCGGCCGTAGCCGGGTTGATGGCGTCAAAGTACCGGAATACTGGCCAGACTTGCGTTTGCGCCAACCGGGTTTACGTTCAGGCCGGCGTTTATGACGCTTTCACCGAAAAGCTGAAGGCTGCCGTCAGCAAAATGGTGGTTGGTCCGGGTCTTGAAGGCGAAACCCAGCAGGGTCCGCTGATCAACGACGCTGCGCTAAACAAGGTCAAACGGCACATTGAAGACGCTACATCGAAGGGTGCCAAGGTAGCTTTGGGTGGACAGCCCCATGCCCTGGGCGGCACTTTCTTCCAACCCACGATTCTCACTCATGCGACCCAGGACATGCTTATCGCCCGCGAGGAGACGTTCGGGCCCGTTGCGCCCCTGTTCAGGTTCGAAACCGATGACGAGGCCATCTCGATGGCAAATGATTCCGAGTTCGGTTTGTCAGCCTATTTCTACAGCCGTGACATTCATCGTGTTTGGCGCGTAGCGGAAGAACTCGAATCAGGAATGATTGGAGTCAACGAAGGTATCATCTCGACGGAAGTAGCCCCATTTGGAGGAGTGAAGGAGAGTGGCCTCGGGCGGGAAGGTTCCCACTACGGTCTGGACGAGTACATGGAGCTCAAGTACCTGTGTCTTGGCGGTATGAAATAGCGCCTCAATTTCGCGAGGGCGTCCCGCTATCAGAAACAGGGGCGCCCCCGGTTCTAATCTTGGAGGACTAAAATGAACCGGCAAGACTTCACGGTTTTCTACCCCGTATATACCCGGTGGATGGACAATGACGTCTACGGGCATGTAAACAACGTTACCTATTACTCCTATTTCGACTCAACGATCAATCGATACCTGATTGAGCATGGTGGGCTCGATATTCACTCGTCCAGGATCGTGGGCTATGTCGTAAGCTCATCCTGCCAATTCCGGCGTCCCGTTGCCTATCCAGATTCAATTTCTGTCGGTCTCAGGGTCTCAAAGCTTGGAAACAGTTCAGTCACTTATGAGCTGGCTGTTTTCCGCGAATCAGAAGAAGAAGCCGCAGCCCATGGTCAGGTGGTGCATGTTTTCGTGGATCGTGACCAAAATTGCTCAGTACCTATTCCTGAACAAATTCGGGACTGTCTTGAAGAAATCCTGCCCGCCCAGGCTAGTGCTGCAGAAACTTGAATGTCCCTGAGGGTAAAAATGAACAGTTCATTCGTCTATGCCCTGCTCATGTTGATCGCAGGTATCGGAATACCCGTGATGGCAACGCTCAACGGAGGACTCGGCGCGAGACTTCAGAGCCCAGCCCTGGCCGCAACGATCCTCTTTTTCGTTGCCCTGGTTTTAGCGATTTCTTATTTGGTCACCACCGAGGGGCTTCCCGACAAACTTTTCCCGGCCAATGTCCCCGTGTACTTCTATTTCGGCGGCTTTTTTGTTCTCTTTTACATTCTGACCATCACCTGGGTAGCGCCTCGCTTTGGGATATCCAACGCTATTGCATTCGTTTTACTGGGACAACTCATCGCGATGAGTCTCATCGACCACTTTGGTTTGATGGGCGTGCAGAAATTCACGATGAGCCTTAAGAGGCTTACCGGGCTGGGAGTGATGACAATTGGCGTTTTCCTGGTGCTGAACAAAGTACCGGGCGGAGTCAGGTAGGGAGTTGATGTCTGCTCTTTAGTCGGGCCAATGACGGCTATTAAACAAAAGCGAACCTTGGTAAGCCCGCTAAAAAGATGGCAAGCAGCGCACCTACCCACCAGGCAAGTATCCTGCCTTATCGTGAAAGGACGTCAAACTAGAAAGCTGCAGACGAACTTGAACTGCCGACAACCCGACACGACTGATTTTCGGGGCTAACAGAACCCAAGAATGGCTGTACGTGGTCGCTTTGATCCCCGCTGCTTCATCCATGTGCTCAAAAACACTATGGTTAGGGGCACTAATCGCATCCGCTCTGCGTCGGTGCAACCACAGCTGTCAGGAAATTTTCCATTCTCTAGGTTTAACTTGCAGAAACCTGCAAAAATAACCGCGTGCGAACTTTTGAAAGAGGCTAGATTGATTGCGTTCGCAAAAATGGGCTCGTAGGACACTAAATAATTACGATTATTTGGGCTTTTATGTAGTTTTAATTGAGGTGGTTACCTTTGCGGCTCAATAAGAATTCAAACCAATAAGCCGTTATGCCGCACAGCTCAAGCTGTCACGTGCACCTGGGAAGGGCGATATTGTTTTCAACGGGCTACTGGCTCCTTCTTACCTCTTATCAGCTGCTTTCGTAGCAGCCTTTTTGTGTCGGATTTCTTTACAGGGCGCGCCAACAGGAGTTGGAAGGTTTTCGGAAAGTACAGCTATCACCCTGTTTTTTAAAAATGCGCGCGTTTCTGGTACGGCAGTTGCAGAATGGAGCAAGGATCATTAATCAAGGAGAAAACTGATGAAAAGAACAAGAAGCTCGTTTCTTGCATTACTAACTGTTCTGCTGTCACCGATGGCGGCGAATGCTGCACTGATAACCCTCACTGATAGTCAAACGCAGACTATCAGCGGTCAGGATTTCCTTTTCAATTTTTCTGGCTTAGCCCCTTCAGACGGTACAGGCGGGACCTTTGTTCTCCATGCCGGCGGCGACTACACTGGTGGCGTAAGTGAGGCTTTGTCTTGGGACATCGAAGGATTTGCCTCAGCGAGTGGTGTAGGTGGCTTTAATAGTGATGGTAGCGGTGGAGTAGGCGGCCCGTTTGATTTCACAAACCTGATTCAAGCTGCCGGAAATATCGAGTTTCAGAGAACTTATTCTTTATCTGCCGCAGCTGTGAGTTCTATCGTGGCAGACGGTCTCCTAAGCATCTTTGTTGATCTTTCTGACGACGTAAACCTTTTTCAGCCGCCAAGTTTTGTTGAAGTTACGTTCGAGTACAATTCTGCCACTTCTGTCCCTGAACCCGGCACCCTTGCACTCATGGGTATTGGCCTTCTCGGAATGGGCGCGGCAAGACGCAAAAAGAAAGTCTGAATGAAATCCGCATTAATCTAAAACCCCGCCTTGAGTGGGGTTTTTTTGTAAGTGATGAATGTCCACATTTGGCCGAAAGCTATCATTTCAGGATAAATGTTTTGGGGATGGGCGAAGTGCGACCTCTGCAATATAAGAAAAACAAGTTGGCTTTTTGAGGGTTATGGCGATATCTGGTCAAACAGTCTTTGGTCACATAAGTGATTGTGGGCGATGCGCATGGAGAAGCAGCACGGTCGTAGCGAAGATAACAAATGCTGTTTTCTGCCCCGTCTAGGTTGACCTTACCTCTAGACGAACTGTGAATTAATGCAGTCGTTATCACTCAATCTCGTATTCCGTTGTACTGTAACCATCCCCTAAAATCGGTGCATCCGTAATCAGATGTTACAAGACTTGGCGTAAAGCTGAGCGTTCGCTTTGCGACCTGAGTTATCACAAGATCCTACGAAAAAGCGGGTGCTGCAACCTCCTAAATGCGGGGCCGAGACGGCCCCTTCTGTTAGCGATTACAGTTGAGCCATTTCATTTTCCACAAACGAATCACTTATGACCTCGATTTCCTTGGCCTTACCGTTCTGATCAGAGGAATGCTCTGCCGCAGGCTCTGGATGTTTAGCCACTACGAAGCGGACCTTATCACCAGACTTCAGCCGACGATCCCTTTGTTCCTGAATCACATTTACCTTCGCGAAGTAATACGATCCGTGGGCAGCATCAATGAACCCATAATGCCCAAGCCAGCGCCTAACCACTCCTTCTGTGACCTGATTTGTCTCTTCCGGCACAGCACCATGTTTAAGAGATATAAAGCAGCGGTCGTGTGTCTCACTTTCCATTTCAAATAAATGAGCATTAGCCTTTATTAAGGCCTTTAAAGATGGGAATGAGTAACTACGAGGGTCAAACGCCGGATCAAGCTTTTTGAGCTGAGTTCCGAGCTGCCCTAGGTACACAGCCTCCCCATCGCTATCTGTCGCCCGATAAGCTCTGATCAACAACTCTTCGAGAGATTGTTCTTCTGCTACAACTGGCTCGGGCTCGTCTTTCTCAAGCAGATCAGTGTAAACGAAATGATGGCAAGCTCTTCTAAGTCTTGTCGGAGTATTTCTCTTACCTATGCCCATCACGTAAAGCCCCTTTTCGCGAACTCGCTGGGCAAGTGTATGAAAGCCGCCATCGGATGAAACAATACACACCGCATCGATCCTTGGATTGCTAATGGTTAGTTCAATAGCATCCATTATCAGCGCATGGTCAGCGGCATCTTTACCATATGTTAGTGGCCAATTAAAGTGACCCACTACTGGCCATTAATTTTGACCCACCTCCGAGTGGCCGTCAGGCCACAGA
>NZ_JAYMEW010000012.1:0-16653 GCF_037029655.1 Marinobacter sp. CH_CUG1437-1
CCATCTTCCATGGCGATCGGAGCAATCAGGGTAACACTCATCTTGACGTTGTCACCCGGCATAACCATTTCCACACCTTCCGGCAGTTCGCAAGAACCGGTTACGTCGGTAGTACGGAAGTAGAACTGCGGACGGTAGCCCTTGAAGAACGGAGTGTGACGACCACCTTCTTCTTTGGACAGCACGTACACTTCGCACTCGAACTTGGTGTGCGGAGTGATGGAACCCGGAACCGCCAGAACCTGACCACGCTCAACGTCGTCACGCTTGGTACCACGCAGCAGCGCACCAATGTTCTCACCAGCACGACCTTCGTCCAGAAGCTTGCGGAACATCTCAACACCGGTGCAGGTGGTCTTCTGGGTATCACGAATACCAACGATCTCAACTTCATCACCGGTCTTCAGGATGCCACGCTCAACACGGCCTGTTACAACAGTACCACGACCGGAGATGGAGAAGACGTCCTCGATTGGCATCAGGAACGGCTGATCGATCGCACGCTCCGGCTCAGGGATGTAGTCATCCAGAGCTTCTACCAGCTTCTTGACAGCGGTAGTACCCATCTCGTTGTCATCCTTGCCTTCCAGCGCCATCAGCGCGGAACCAGTGATGATCGGTGTGTCGTCGCCCGGGAAGTCGTACTGGCTCAGCAGATCACGAACTTCCATCTCGACCAGCTCGAGCAGCTCTTCATCGTCTACCATGTCCGCTTTGTTCAGGAACACAACGATGTAAGGTACGCCAACCTGACGGGACAGCAGGATGTGCTCACGGGTCTGCGGCATGGGGCCGTCAGCTGCGGAGCAAACCAGGATCGCGCCGTCCATCTGCGCCGCACCAGTGATCATGTTCTTAACATAGTCAGCGTGGCCCGGGCAGTCTACGTGAGCGTAGTGACGGGTCGGTGAATCGTACTCAACGTGAGAGGTGGCGATGGTGATACCACGCGCACGCTCTTCCGGCGCGTTATCGATCTGATCGAATGCGCTGGCGGTACCTGTACCCCAAACTTCGTGACATACGCGGGTCAGCGCTGCGGTCAGGGTGGTCTTACCATGGTCAACGTGACCGATGGTGCCTACGTTCAAGTGCGGTTTACTACGCTCAAATTTTTCTTTAGACACGGTTACACCTCTTCCTGTTTCTTAAGTCCTGGGGATCAACCCTTTTTAATGATCGCTTCGGCAATGTTCGAAGGCGCCTCTGAATAACCAGAGAACTCCATCGCGTAGGACGCCCGGCCTTGCGTTGCAGAACGCAGGTCGGTGGCGTAACCGAACATTTCCGACAACGGAACCTCTGCACGGATGACCTTACCGGCAGGACCTTCGTCCATGCCCTGGATGACACCACGACGACGGTTGAGGTCGCCAACAACATCACCCATGTAGTCTTCCGGCGTCACAACTTCAACACGCATGATCGGCTCGAGCAGTGCCGGGTTCGCCTCAAGGGCACCCTTCTTCATTGCCATGGAACCGGCGACCTTAAAGGCCATCTCGTTGGAGTCGACGTCGTGATAGGAACCGTCATACAGGGTTGCCTTGATACGCAGCAGCGGATACCCGGCCAGACAGCCGTTCTGCATCTGCTCTTCAATACCCTGTTGAACTGCCGGGATGTATTCCTTGGGAACAACACCACCAACAATCTCATTCACGAAGATAAAGTTTTCGCCATCTTCATCATCCAGCGGCAGCGGCTCAAGCTTCAGCTTGACGTGACCGTACTGACCACGACCACCGGACTGACGTACGAATTTGCCTTCGACGTCTACCGGCTTGCGGATGCACTCACGGTAGGCAACCTGCGGCTTACCGATGTTGGCCTCTACCTTGAACTCGCGACGCATACGGTCAACGATGATGTCCAGGTGAAGCTCACCCATACCGGAGATGATGGTCTGACCGGACTCCTCGTCGGTACGGACACGGAAAGACGGATCTTCCTGAGCCAGTTTACCGAGAGCAACGCCCATCTTTTCCTGGTCGGCCTTGGACTTCGGCTCAACCGCAACGGAAATTACCGGCTCCGGGAATTCCATGCGCTCGAGAATGATCTTGTGATTCTCGTCGCACAGGGTGTCACCAGTGGTCACACTCTTCAGACCGATAGCTGCGGCAATGTCGCCCGCCAGAACTTCTTTGATTTCCTGACGATCCTTCGAGTGCATCTGAACCATACGGCCGACGCGCTCTTTCTTGCCCTTCACCGAGTTGTAGACGGCATTACCGGACTCAAGCTTACCGGAGTAAACCCGGAAGAAGGTCAGAGTACCTACGAACGGGTCGGTAGCAATCTTGAACGCCAGAGCGGCGAACGGTGCATCGTCGTCAACCGGACGGGTTTCCTCGGTGCCTTCGTCGTCAACTTCACCACGAATGGCCTTGACTTCGTCCGGCGCAGGCAGGAACTCGATAACAGAGTCCAGAACCGCCTGAACACCCTTGTTCTTGAACGCAGAACCACAGGTAGCAACAACGATTTCGTTGGCCAGGGTGCGCATGCGCAGACCCTTCTTGATATCGTCGATGGACAGCTCACCTTCTTCGAGGTACTTCTCCATCAGCTCTTCGTTGGCTTCTGCGGCCGCTTCAACCATCTGCTCGCGGTACATGGCGACTTCGTCTGCCATTTCCGCGGGAACATCTTTCTGCTCGTAGGTCGCACCGGAGTCAGCTTCGTTCCAGTAGATGGCCTTGTTACGGATCAGGTCCACGATACCGGCAAAGTTGTCCTCAGCACCGATCGGCAGCTGAATGGGAACACAGTTTGCGCCCAGACGCTTCTTGATCTGCTCAACAACGCGCAGGAAGTTGGCACCGGCACGGTCCATCTTGTTGACGAACACCATGCGGGGAACTTCGTATTTGTTGGCCTGGCGCCATACGGTCTCGGACTGGGGCTCAACACCGGAGGAACCACAGAACACAACAACCGCACCATCAAGCACACGCAGGGAGCGCTCTACTTCGATAGTGAAGTCAACGTGCCCCGGGGTGTCGATGATGTTGATCCGGTGCTCAGGGTACTGCTTGTCCATACCCTGCCAGAATGTCGTAGTCGCAGCAGAGGTGATGGTAATACCACGCTCCTGCTCCTGCTCCATCCAGTCCATGGTAGCTGCACCATCATGGACCTCACCGATCTTGTGGGAAATACCTGTATAGAACAGGACCCGCTCGGTGGTTGTGGTTTTGCCCGCATCAACGTGCGCACAAATACCAATGTTTCTGTAACGCTTGATAGGAGTCTTGCGTGCCACTGTATAAACCTCGGCTGATTAGAAACGGAAGTGAGAGAACGCCTTGTTGGCTTCTGCCATGCGGTGAACATCTTCACGCTTCTTAACAGCGGAGCCTTTGCTGTCAGCGGCGTCCAGGATTTCACCAGCCAGACGCTGAGCCATGGACTTCTCACCGCGCTTCCGTGAATATTCGACGAGCCAGCGCATGGCCAGCGCGTTCTGACGGGAAGGCCGTACTTCGACAGGCACCTGGTAAGTAGCACCACCCACACGACGGGACTTAACCTCAACCATCGGCTGGATGTTCTCCAGGGCCTTCTCGAACATGTCGATCGGCTCTTCCTTGGATTTCTCGGCAACAATATCCAGAGCGCCGTAAACAATGCGCTCTGCGGTAGACTTCTTGCCACTTTCCATCACGTGGTTGATGAACTTGGCAAGACGTGCACTGCCGAATTTCGGATCCGGGATAATTTCCCGTTTAGCTGCAACTCTTCTTCTAGGCATCGATAAGCCCTTATATATCTAAAAGGTCTTCAGGAACCCCTGAGATAGCAAATGCTACTCAGCCTTACTCTTACCGTTCTGACAAGCAACGATAAAAGACACCCGCTCGGGACATCAGGACTTGGGTCGTTTTGCACCGTACTTGGAGCGGCCCTGCTTACGGTTCTGCACACCCTGGGTGTCCAGCGTTCCGCGAACAGTGTGATAGCGCACACCCGGAAGGTCTTTTACTCGACCACCACGGATCAGCACAACACTGTGCTCCTGAAGGTTGTGACCTTCACCACCAATGTATGAGGAAACCTCGTAGCCGTTGGTCAGACGAACACGGCACACTTTACGCAGTGCTGAGTTCGGCTTCTTCGGCGTTGTGGTGTATACACGAGTGCACACACCACGGCGCTGAGGGCAGGCCTGGAGAGCAGGAACGTCGCTCTTGGCTACCTTGCGCTTACGAGGCTTACGCACCAACTGATTAATCGTTGCCATGTAAGCAAACTCCAAAAAACCATATCAATGAAACTTACCCCCTGTGCAGGGGGTAAAATTTAAGGGACGCAAGTGTAAGCCTGCGCCCCCGGACAGTCAAGATGACTGATCTCTTTTTGACCACCTCCCGGGTAGGTAACTACCCGGAGGCAGTGCGCCGGCCCAACTCAGCTTTCGCGGTTGAGCTCGGCACTCAGAGCTTCTTCCACGTCGGCCGCAGTCACGCCCTGCTCTTCCAGATCGCGCTTGCGACGACGCTCGTTGTGGTATGCCAGACCGGTACCGGCCGGAATCAGTCGACCAACCACAACGTTTTCCTTCAGGCCGCGCAGGTAATCACGCTTACCGGTAACCGCACCTTCGGTGAGCACCCGGGTGGTTTCCTGGAACGAAGCCGCAGAAATGAACGACTCGGTGGCCAGGGAAGCCTTGGTGATACCCAGCAACAGACGCTCGAACCGCGCCGGTTCTTTGTCGGCTGCATCGGCCTTCTCGTTCTCTTCCAGCACCTGGGTGATTTCCACCTGATCACCGGAAAGCAGGGTCGTATCACCCGGATCGGTGATTTCGACCTTGCGCAGCATCTGTCGAACGATAACCTCGATGTGTTTATCGTTGATGACAACGCCCTGCAGACGGTAAACGTCCTGGATCTCGTTGGTGATGTACTTGGCCAGCTCGACCACACCCAGCAGACGCAGAATGTCGTGCGGGTTGGACGGGCCGTCAGAAATCACCTCGCCCTTCTCAACCGTTTCACCTTCGAAGACGTTGAGCTGACGGTGCTTCGGAATCAGCACTTCGTAAGCGTCACCGTCTTTCGGCGTGATCACCAGGCGCTTCTTGCCCTTGGTTTCCTTACCGAAGGACACCACACCGCTGATTTCAGCAAGAATGGACGATTCCTTCGGACGACGGGCTTCGAACAGGTCGGCAACCCGCGGAAGACCACCCGTGATATCCCGGGTCTTGGAGCTTTCTTGCGGGATCCGGGCTACCACATCACCCAGCTCGACATTGGCGCCGTTGGCCATGGTGACCAAGGCGTTCGCCGGCAGGAAGAAGATCGCCGTGCCGCCGCCCGGCAGCTCAACCTCTTCGCCCTTGTCGTCCACCAGCTGGATGGCCGGACGAATGTCCTTACCAGCGGCTGGACGTTCTTTAGAGTCAATAACCTCCATGGTGGACAGACCGGTGAGCTCGTCCGCCTGGGTACGGACAGTGATGCCCTCCTCCATGTTGACGAACTTGGCTGTACCCTTGGCTTCCGCGATGATCGGGTGCGTATGCGGGTCCCACTTGGCAACTACAACACCGGCCTCTACCTGATCGCCATTCTTCACGGAGAGCACAGCGCCGTACGGCAGCTTATACCACTCGCGCTCACGACCCTGCTCGTCCGCAATGGCCAGGGCAGAAGAACGGGAAACCACTACCAGGGAACCATCGATCTTCTCGATAGACTTCAGGTTGTGCAGGCGCACGGTACCGCCGTGCTTGACCTGGATGTTATCCACAGCGGAAGCCCGGCTCGCGGCACCACCGATGTGGAAGGTCCGCATGGTCAGCTGGGTACCCGGCTCACCGATGGACTGAGCTGCGATAACACCAACGGCCTCACCCACGTTGACCTCATGGCCACGGGCCAGATCGCGGCCATAGCACTTGGAACAGATGCCGTGGCGGGTCTCACAGGTAATGGCAGAGCGAACCCAGATTTCGTCAACACCCGCGCGCTCCACCATCTCGACGGTTTTCTCGTCGAGCAGGGTACCGGCAGGCACAACAGCATTGTCCTTGTCGGTCGGTGTAAACACGTCACGCGCGGTCACTCGACCCAGAACCCGGTCACCCAGGGGCACAACAACGTCGCCACCCTCGATGTGCGGCGTCATCAGCAGACCTTCATCGGTGCCACAGTCAGGCTCGGTAACCACCAGATCCTGGGACACGTCGACCAGACGACGGGTGAGATAACCGGAGTTCGCGGTCTTCAGGGCGGTATCTGCCAGACCCTTACGGGCACCGTGCGTGGAAATGAAGTACTGCAGTACGTTCAGACCTTCACGGAAGTTCGCGGTAATCGGCGTCTCAATGATGGAGCCGTCCGGTTTGGCCATCAGGCCACGCATACCAGACAACTGACGGATCTGGGCAGCGGAACCCCGGGCACCGGAGTCCGCCATCATGTACACGGAGTTGAAGGACTCCTGCATGAGATCCTCGCCGTCCTCACCCTTCACCGGCTGGCCGTCGGGACCAATCACCTGCTCCTTGGACAAACGCTCCATCATGGCCTTGGAGACCTTGTCGTTGGCCCGGGACCAGATGTCGATAACCTTGTTGTACTTCTCGCCCTGGGTCAGAAGACCGGACGCGTACTGGGTCTCGATGTCCTTCACCTCTGCGGAGGCGGCGTCTACCAGCTCGTACTTCTCCGGCGGAATCTCGAAATCGTTGAAACCGATGGAGATGCCCGACACGGTGGCGTAGTGATATCCCATATACATCAGCTGATCCGCGAAGATAACGGTGTCTTTCAGACCCGCATCGCGATAGCAGGTGTTGATCAGGTTGGAGATCGCCTTCTTGACCATCGGCTTGTTGATCAGCTCGTAGGACAGGCCATCCGGCACGATGTCGAACAACAGCGCCCGACCAACCGTGGTATCAACAATCTTGTATTCTTCGGTGCGAGAGCCATCTTCAGCAATCGCTACTTCCTTCACACGAACCTTGACGATCGCCTGAAGGTCGACCTTGCCAGCGCCGTAGGCACGATGTGCCTCTTTGACGTCGGCAAACACCATACCCTCGCCCAGGGCGCTCTTGCGCTCACGGGTCATGTAGTACAGCCCGAGTACCACGTCTTGGGACGGCACGATGATCGGCTCGCCGTTAGCCGGCGACAGTACGTTGTTGGTGGACATCATCAACGCACGGGCTTCGAGCTGGGCTTCCAGGGTCAGCGGTACGTGCACCGCCATCTGGTCACCGTCAAAGTCGGCGTTGTACGCAGCACACACCAGCGGGTGCAACTGGATGGCCTTACCTTCGATCAGAACCGGCTCGAACGCCTGGATACCCAGACGGTGCAGGGTCGGCGCACGGTTCAGCATGATGGGGTGCTCACGGATGACTTCGTCCAGGATATCCCAGACCACGCCTTCCTCACGCTCAACCATCTTCTTGGCGGCCTTGATGGTGGTCGCCAGGCCGCGGTGCTCGAGCTTGGAGAAGATAAACGGCTTGAACAGTTCCAGCGCCATCTTCTTGGGCAGACCACACTGGTGCAGGCGCAGGTAGGGACCTACCACGATCACCGAACGACCGGAGTAGTCCACACGTTTACCCAGCAGGTTCTGACGGAAACGACCCTGCTTACCCTTGATCATGTCGGCCAGGGACTTCAGCGGGCGCTTGTTAGTGCCGGTGATGGCACGGCCACGACGACCGTTGTCCAGCAGCGCATCAACCGCTTCCTGAAGCATCCGCTTCTCGTTGCGCACGATGATGTCCGGCGCGTTCAGTTCCAGCAGGCGCTTGAGACGGTTGTTCCGGTTAATCACCCGACGGTAAAGATCGTTCAGATCAGAGGTCGCGAAGCGGCCACCGTCCAGCGGTACCAGCGGACGCAGATCCGGCGGCAGAACCGGCAGCACGGTCATCACCATGTCGCCCGGCTTGTTGCCGGAGTACAGGAACGCCTCAAGAATCTTCAGACGCTTGCTGAACTTCTTGATCTTGGTTTCGGAGTTGGTCTGCGGGATTTCCTCACGCAGTGCATCAACCTCTTCCTGCAGATCGATACCTTCGAGGAGCTCCTTGACCGCTTCGGCACCCATGCGGGCGTCGAACTCGTCACCGAATTCTTCCAGGGCTTCGTAATACTGCTCGTCGTTCAGCAGCTGCCCTTTCTCCAGGGTGGTCATCCCCGGATCGATCACGATAAAGGATTCGAAGTACAGGACCCGCTCGATATCGCGCAGGGTCATGTCCAGCATCAGGCCAATGCGGGACGGCAGTGACTTCAGGAACCAGATGTGGGCGACCGGGCTGGCCAGCTCGATATGGCCCATGCGCTCACGACGCACGCTGGCCAGTGCAACCTCAACACCACACTTCTCGCAGATGACGCCGCGGTGCTTGAGGCGCTTGTACTTACCGCACAGGCACTCGTAGTCCTTGATCGGGCCGAAGATCTTGGCACAGAAAAGACCGTCGCGCTCCGGCTTGAAGGTACGGTAGTTAATGGTCTCAGGCTTCTTCACTTCGCCAAAGGACCAGGAACGAATCATGTCAGGCGACGCCAGGCCAATGCGGATGGCGTCGAATTCCTTGCTTTGGTTCTGGCTCTTGAGAAGATTCAGCAAATCTTTCATCAGTAAAAGCTCCGGATGGCGTTAATCTCGGGCGGGCACTTCGCGTGCCCGCTCACGCTGCCAAAAACTATTCGGCTCACTCGGATTCCAGCTCGATGTCGATACCCAGCGAGCGGATTTCCTTGACAAGAACGTTGAAGGATTCGGGCATGCCCGGCTCCATCCGATGATCGCCATCGACAATGTTCTTGTACATCTTGGTCCGACCGTTCACGTCATCAGACTTGACGGTGAGCATCTCCTGCAGCGTGTAAGCTGCGCCGTAGGCCTCAAGGGCCCACACTTCCATCTCACCGAAGCGCTGGCCACCGAACTGCGCCTTACCACCCAGCGGCTGCTGGGTAACCAGGCTGTAAGAACCGGTGGAACGAGCGTGCATCTTGTCGTCGATCAGGTGGTTCAGCTTCAGGATGTACATGTAGCCAACCGTCACCGGGCGGTCGAACGCATCACCGGTGCGACCATCATAAAGCTTGGTCTGCCCCGTTGTGCTCATACCCGCCAGCTCAAGCATACGCTTGACCTCGGCTTCCTTGGCGCCATCGAATACCGGCGTTGCCATGGGCACGCCGCCCCGAAGGTTGTGGCACATCTCCAGGATTTCCTTGTCGGACAGGGAATCCAGATCCACCTTGAACACTTCGTCTGAGTGATTGTAGATCTCATCCAGGAGCTTGCGTAATTCAGCTACCTTGCGCTGCTCGTCCAGCATCTGGCTGATACGCTCACCCAGACCCTTCGCTGCCGCGCCCAGGTGAGTCTCAAGCACCTGACCTACGTTCATCCGCGAGGGAACACCCAGCGGGTTCAGAACTACGTCAACCGTGTTGCCGTGCTCGTCGTAAGGCATGTCTTCGATCGGCATAACCGAGGAAATAACACCCTTGTTACCGTGACGACCGGCCATCTTGTCACCCGGCTGGATACGACGCTTGATAGCCAGGTATACCTTGACGATTTTCAGTACGCCCGGTGCGAGATCGTCGCCCTGCTGAAGCTTGCCTTTCTTGTCGTCAAAGCGCGCTTCGTGTTCCTTCTTGCGCTCTTCCAGACCCTGCTCGGATTTCTCCAGCAGTTCGTTCAAGCCCTCATCTTTCATCCGGAGCTTGAACCAGTCGGAACGCGGCAGCTCAGCCAGGTAGCTCTCGTCCAGGGTAGCGCCCTTCTTCAGGCCCGGCCCACTGATCACTTCCTGCCCTTTCAGAGCACTCATCAGACGCTCGAATGTGGCACCTTCGACAATCCGGTACTCGTCCTTCAGATCCTTGCGGTACTGGTCCAACTGCTCTTTCTCGATGGACTGGGCACGCTGATCCTTCTCGATACCGTCGCGGGTAAAGACCTGCACGTCGATAACGGTGCCGCGGGTACCTGTCGGCACACGGGAGGAGGTGTCCTTCACATCAGACGCCTTCTCACCGAAGATGGCACGCAGCAGCTTTTCTTCTGGTGTCAGCTGGGTTTCACCTTTCGGTGTTACCTTGCCTACCAGTATGTCGCCGGGGCCAACTTCAGCACCGATGTAAACAATACCGGACTCATCCAGCTTGGACAGCGCACTTTCACCAACGTTCGGAATATCCGCGGTAATTTCTTCGCTACCCAGCTTGGTATCCCGAGCCACACAGGTCAGTTCCTGGATGTGGATGGTGGTCAGGCGATCTTCCTGCACCACTTTCTCGGAGATGAGGATGGAGTCCTCAAAGTTGTAACCGTTCCAGGGCATGAACGCGATGCGCATGTTCTGCCCCAGGGCCAGTTCACCGAGATCCACGGACGGACCGTCGGCCAGCACGTCGCCACGGGCAATCACGTCACCCTGACGCACGATGGAACGCTGGTTGATACAGGTGTTCTGGTTTGAACGGGTGTACTTGGTCAGGTTGTAGATATCCACACCTGCATCACCCGCTTCGGTTTCCTCGTTATTGACACGAACTACGATACGGGCCGCGTCGACACTCTCAATCACACCGCCACGACGGGCCGTGACACAGACACCGGAGTCCTGCGCCACCGTACGCTCTACACCCGTACCTACGAGAGGTACCTGGGAACGCAGGGTCGGAACCGCCTGACGCTGCATGTTGGCACCCATCAGTGCCCGGTTGGCGTCGTCGTGCTCGAGGAACGGAATCAGAGACGCAGCCACCGAAACTACCTGGCGCGGAGAGACGTCCATGAAGTTGACGCTTTCCGGCGGAGTAACGGTAAATTCGTTCTGATGGCGAACGGTAACCAGCTCGTCAGTCAGACGCTTGGTCTTCTCGTCCATGGCTGCGCTGGCCTGGGCAATGACGTAGTTGCTCTCCTCGATAGCGGACAGGTAAACCACTTCATCGGTGACCACGCCATTTTCGACCTTCCGGTACGGGCTCTCGAGGAAACCGTAGGAGTTGGACCGCGCATAAGTCGCCAGCGAGTTGATCAGACCGATGTTCGGACCTTCCGGCGTTTCGATCGGACATACGCGACCGTAGTGGGTCGGGTGTACGTCACGAACCTCAAAGCCTGCACGCTCACGGGTCAGACCGCCAGGGCCCAACGCAGAGATACGACGCTTGTGCGTGACCTCGGAGAGCGGGTTGTTCTGGTCCATGAACTGGGACAACTGGCTGGAGCCGAAGAATTCTTTAACCGCGGCAGCCACCGGCTTGGCGTTAATCAGATCCTGCGGCATCAGGCCTTCACTTTCAGCAAGGCTCAGACGCTCACGAACCGCGCGCTCAACGCGCACAAGCCCGACACGGAACTGGTTTTCGGCCATTTCGCCAACACAGCGAACACGACGGTTACCCAGGTTATCGATGTCGTCCACATTGCCCTGGCCGTTACGGATATCGATCAGAGTCTTCAGAACATCGATGATGTCTTCGTGAGTCAGCGTGCCTTCACCGGTGCTCTCTTCACGGCGCAGACGACGGTTGAGCTTCATCCGGCCAACCGCAGACAGGTCGTACCGCTCTTCAGAGAAAAACAGGTTGTTGAACAGATTCTCAGCCGACTCCTTGGTGGGCGGCTCACCCGGGCGCATCATACGGTAGATCTCAACCAGCGCTTCCAGCGGCGTGCGGGTCGGATCGATACGCAGGGTGTCGGACATGAAGGGTCCGCAGTCCAGGTCGTTGGTGTAAAGGGTTTCGATTTCCTTCACGCCAGCGTCGAGGATCTTGGTAACCAGCTCTTCGGTCAGCTCAGAGTTACACTCAACCAGCACTTCCCCAGAAGCCTGATCGATCATGTCTTTGGCCAGTACGCGGCCGTACAGGTACTCGGTTGGCACCTCGAGCTCGTTGATACCGGCTTTTTCCAACTGCTTGATGTGGCGAGCAGTAATCCGGCGGCCTTCCTCAACAATCACGTTGCCGTCATTGTCTTTGATATCGAAGGTCGCAATGTCACCACGCAGACGGCTCGGCACCAGCTCCAGCTTGCACACTTCCGCGCCCAGGCTGAACTTACTGGTTTCGAAGAACATATCGAGCATCTGCTCGGAGGTGTAGCCCAGGGCACGAAGCAGTATCGACGCCGGCAGCTTACGGCGACGGTCGATACGAACGAACACGGAGTCCTTCGGGTCGAACTCGAAGTCCAGCCAGGAACCACGGTAAGGAATCACCCGAGCCGAGTACAGAAGCTTGCCTGAGGAATGGGTCTTGCCCTTGTCGTGATCGAAGAACACACCTGGAGAACGGTGGAGCTGGGAAACAATAACACGCTCGGTACCATTGATAACGAAGGTACCGTTCTCGGTCATCAGGGGCATTTCGCCCATGTAGACTTCCTGCTCTTTAATGTCCTTGATCGCCTTGTTGGACGATTCCTTATCGTAAATGATAAGGCGGACCTTCACCCGCAGCGGCGCTGCATAGGTTACGCCCCTAAGCTGGCATTCCTTGACATCAAAAACCGGCTCGCCAATACGATAACTGACGTATTCGAGCGCGGCATTGCCAGAGTAACTGACAATCGGGAATACGGATTTGAATGCTGCGTGAAGACCGGTTTCCCGGCGGTCTTCAGGAGCGGCTTCCATTTGGAGGAAGTCCCGGAACGAATCCAGCTGAATAGACAGCAAATAGGGGACGTCCATCACGGAAGGCAATTTACTAAAATCTTTGCGAATCCGCTTTTTCTCAGTGTAGGAGTAAGTCATCTGCATTCCCCAGCTTTAGACCTGATACCTGGTATCAAGAAGCAACCAATGTTCTGCTTCGGGGCCGAATTGCTCGGCTTGTCGCGCCGTCTTGAACAAGACTCTGGCTGTAGGTTATAGATCTGACATCAACCTGCAATTGCTCACCAGACTCTATAGCATATACAACAGAAAAAGGCCGGTGGCCCAAAGCCACCAGCCTGTCCATGCTTATTGCACGGTTTCGATCAACAGCCGACTCTTACTTGAGCTCAACAGAAGCGCCTGCTTCCTCAAGCTTCTTCTTGGCTTCTTCAGCGTCGTCTTTGCTAGCGCCTTCCTTGATAACGGAAGGAGCGCTGTCGACCATTTCCTTAGCTTCTTTCAGACCCAGGCCGGTCAGTTCACGAACGGCCTTGATTACGTTTACTTTCTTCTCACCAGGACCGGTAAGTACAACGTCAAACTCGGTCTGCTCTTCAGCAGCGGCTTCGCCACCACCAGCAGCGGCCGGAGCAGCGGCAACGGCTGCAGCGGCGGATACACCGAATTTTTCTTCCATTGCTTCAACCAGCGCAACAACGTCCATTACGCTCATTTCAGCAATTGCGTTCAAAATGTCTTCGTTAGACAGAGCCATGACTTTCTCCCAAAAATATAAAAAATGGTGTTCAACAGAATCAAGCAGCTTCTTGCTTCTGGTCGCGAACTGCCGCTACAGCACGAGTCACTTTCGAAGGAACTTCGTTCAGTGTCCGTGCCAGCTTGGTGATCGGTGCCTGTGTTACAGCGGCCAGCATTGTCAGTGCTTCGTGACGTGTTGGCAGCTTGGCAAGACGGTCGATCTGGTCTGCACCCATCAGCTCTCCGCCGACGGCCAGGCCTTTAATCTCGAACGCTTCTTTCTCTTTGGCAAAATCCTTCAGCAGACGCGCTGCCGCGCCCGGATCTTCCATAGAGAATGCCAGAATGGTCGGACCAACCAGGGCTTCGTCGATGCACTCGAACTCGGTACCACGAATCGCAATCTTAGCGAGGTTGTTACGAACAACCTTCAGACGCACGTTTTCGGCACGAGCCTTGGCACGAAGCGCCGTCATGTCACCAGAGGTAACACCACGGTAGTCAGCCATAACCACAGACAGAGCACCACCGGCAGTCTCGTTGACTTCAGCGACGATCGCTTTCTTGTCTTCGAGTCTAATTGCCACTGGATTTCTCCTCGATTTCGCCGGGTCTTCCCGGCAAACCCACATATACCCCTCGCGGGGCTCCTAACGGTGTTTGGGTTCAGAGAGAACGTCTTCACACCGTCTGCGCAGGCGTTGCTTTAACCCTTGTGACCCTCTGCATGCAGAGGGTCTCGGGGGCCTGCGGTCTTTGACAGCCTTGGCTTCCGCCCAGACTACAAAGCAACTACCAATCAAAGGATCAAATAGCGAGACCGCTCTGATCGATAGTCAGGCCAGGACCCATAGTCGAGGAAATGGTGATCTTCTTGAGATACACACCTTTCGCCGACGAGGGCTTGGCCTTTTTCAGATCTGCCACCAGAGCCTCAAGGTTTTCCTTGATGTTCTGGGCAGAGAATTCAACGTTACCCAGCGGAGCGTGGATAATGCCGTTTTTGTCGGTACGGTAACGAACCTGACCAGCCTTGGCGTTTTTGACCGCAGTCTCGACGTCAGGGGTCACGGTGCCGACCTTCGGGTTCGGCATCAGGCCACGGGGACCAAGGATCTGGCCCAGCTGACCAACAACACGCATGGCATCCGGAGTGGCGATAACCACGTCGAAATCCATGTTGCCTTTTTTCACTTCATCCGCCAGATCGTCCATACCGACAACGTCTGCACCAGCAGCGGTTGCTTTTTCGGCATTGGCGCCCTGGGTGAACACAGCAACACGAACGGTTTTGCCGGTACCGTGCGGCAGCACGGTGCTGCTACGAACAACCTGATCGGATTTACGCGCGTCAACGCCCAGGTTGACGGCCACGTCGACAGACTCTTTGAATTTCACGTTTTGGCCCAGTTCGACCAGCAGTGCAACTGCCTCGTCAACCGAGTAAGAGCGAGTAGAGTCTACCTTTTCACGAATAAGCTTCTGACGCTTGCTCAGCTTTGCCATGTTACAGGCCCTCCACGTTCAGGCCCATGCTGCGGGCGGTTCCTGCAATGGTACGCACCGCTGCGTCCATATCAGCAGCAGTCAGATCCGGCTCTTTGGTCTTGGCGATCTCTTCAAGCTGCTCGCGGGTCACGGTACCGACTTTCTCGGTGTTCGGACGACCAGAGCCGCTCTTGATACCAGCAGCCTTCAAAAGAAGAACCGGTGCAGGCGGGGTCTTGGTAATAAAGGTAAAGCTACGATCACTGTAGACGGTGATCACAGTTGGAATCGGCAGACCAGGCTCCATGTCCTGGGTCTGGGCGTTGAACGCCTTGCAGAATTCCATGATGTTTACGCCGCGCTGACCCAGCGCAGGACCAACGGGGGGACTCGGGTTGGCCTTACCGGCAGCAACCTGAAGCTTGATGTACGCTTCAATCTTCTTTGCCATGATAGATCTCCTATGGGTTCAAACGCCTTTCGGCTCCCCGGTTTTTTACAACTGCCAAGAGCAGACACAAAAAGCCCGCGTCGCTTGAGCGCGCGAGCTTTCAGATTCTTCGTTGCCGGTCAGTCCTTCTCGACCTGCCCAAACTCCAACTCTACCGGAGTGGAACGCCCGAAAATCAGAACAGCAACTTTGACTCGACTCTTGTCGTAGTCAACTTCCTCAACCACGCCATTGAAGTCCGCAAACGGCCCCTCAATAACACGAACAATCTCACCCGGCTCGAATAGAGTCTTCGGCTTGGGCTTATCAGCGCCACTCTCTACCCGGCGCAGGATTGCTTCCGCTTCCTTTTCGGTGATTGGCGCAGGCTTATCCTTGGTACCACCAATGAAGCCAAGGACTCGCGGAGTATTCTTTACAAGGTGCCACGTCGCGTCGTCCATTTCCATCTGGACCAGTACGTACCCGGGATAGAACTTGCGCTCACTCTTGCGCTTCTTTCCCTCTCGCATCTCAACGACTTCCTCGGTCGGAACCAGGATTTCGCCGAAACGGTCTTCCATCTCATGCAGCGCAACGCGCTCCTTGAGAGTGCGCATTACCTGCTTCTCGAAGCCAGAATACGCATGAACGACGTACCAGCGCTTAGCCATTGCCCACTCCTGTTAACCGATAAACCCGGCGACCAGCCAGCTGATCAGCGAGTCCATACCCCACAACAAAAGAGCCACAACCAGCACAAACACCACAACAATCGCTGTCGTCTGCACGAGCTCGGGCCTGGTGGGCCATACCACTTTCCGGATCTCTACTCTCGCCTCCTTCAGCAGCGTCGCGAAACGACGACCGCGGTCGGTCTGGAGGGCAACAAGCGCCGCCACAATGGCGAGACCTACAAGAGCCAGAACCCGATACAGCAGAGACTCGGCACTAAAATACTGATTCCCCACCACACCGATGGCGATCAGAACGAAAACAACCAGCCACTTCAGGAAATCGAAACGGCTGGCTGACTGAACGGCTTTTGACTCCATAGGAATCAACTTATGTATCCGGATGTTAAAAAATGGCAGGCCAGGAGGGAATCGAACCCCCAACCTGCGGTTTTGGAGACCGCTGCTCTGCCAATTGAGCTACTGGCCTGCACCGAAACAACTCAGCGCACTTACTTTCGAGTCAATTACTCGATGATCTTGGAGACTACGCCGGCACCAACGGTACGGCCGCCTTCACGAATCGCGAAGCGCAGACCATCTTCCATGGCGATCGGAGCAATCAGGGTAACACTCATCTTGACGTTGTCACCCGGCATAACCATTTCCACACC
>NZ_JAYMEW010000013.1:0-8682 GCF_037029655.1 Marinobacter sp. CH_CUG1437-1
CAGTCTACGTGAGCGTAGTGGCGGGTCGGTGAATCATACTCAACGTGGGAGGTGGCGATGGTGATACCACGCGCACGCTCTTCCGGTGCGTTATCGATCTGGTCAAAGGCACGACTCTCACCGGTACCGAACACTTCGTGACATACACGAGTCAGCGCTGCGGTCAGAGTGGTCTTACCATGGTCAACGTGACCAATGGTGCCCACGTTCAAGTGCGGCTTATTACGTTCAAACTTAGACTTAGACATTTGACCAATCTCCCTAATCAACCAGGATCGTGACGTTGACCGGATAAATAATGGAGCTCATGGGCGGATTTGAACCGCCGACCTCACCCTTACCAAGGGTGTGCTCTACCAACTGAGCTACATGAGCATTACAAAACAAATTGGAGCGGGCAGCGGGAATCGAACCCGCGTCATCAGCTTGGAAGGCTGAGGTAATAGCCACTATACGATGCCCGCAAGCAATTTAGTGGTGGAGGGGGCAGGATTCGAACCTGCGAAGGCGATGCCGTCAGATTTACAGTCTGATCCCTTTGGCCACTCGGGAACCCCTCCGAGTCGGACCTGCTTATGCAAATCCGTCAAAACTTAAAGTGGAGCTGGCGGACGGAATCGAACCCCCGACCTGCTGATTACAAGTCAGCTGCTCTACCAACTGAGCTACGCCAGCTCACATTCGCCTCGTCAGCGAGGGCGGTATACTACGGATTTTTTTCTGGCGTTGCAACACCTTCACAAGGCCTGATTTCAACGAAATCGAAATTGCTGCCGTAATCCGCTTTCACCGCCTGAACCAGTTCTTTAGCGAGTTCCGGTTCCGCCTCAAAAGAGAGCGCGTAGCTTATCTGATTTCGGGGGAAGTTGACCAGTACCGCATTAAGATTCTGACGTTTTTTTTCTTCCAGCACGGATATTGCAGATTCCCTGGACTCGAATAGCCCCAGGGAGATCGCATTGCGGTTCTCGCCCTCGGTGACCAGATAGGAATCAATCCCCTGGCGCTGAATGTCACGGAACTGGCGCAACGCCACGGCTTCAGGTTGGGGCGGGATGAGGACCCAATGCAAGGGCGGCAACTCTCGCTCGACTTCTTCGACCTTGAAGCCGGCTTCCTCGGCAAGGGGCTGGTTGGCCACTAGCCTTCGCGCACGCTCCGCGGCTTCGATCCATCCTAGGCGTACACAGGACAAGTCAGAGCGCCCTGACGGTATCGCCACCGCATCGTTACGAGGATCCGGAGACTTCAGGCTGGCCACCCGCGGCAAGCTACCACTGGCAACTTTGGCCATTCCGCCGGATGGACCGACGAAGTCTGGCAGGTAATAGATGCCAATACTGACCAGTACCAGCACCAGTGCCAACCACCTCATTCTGACGAGTCCTCGGCATGAATCGCACGCAGGCCGCTCAACACGAGGTCGGGCCGATGGGTACCAGGCAGCCCCAGGCCAATCAGGCGATTCGCATCACCGCCAGTCACCAACAGATCAGACAACCCGTGCTTTCGGGCGTCAGCGATAACACGCTCGATCATGGCACCGGAAAGCCAGGCAAGACCATGGTTCACGCATTCCCCGGTATTCCGTCCCGGGTCTGTCGCCAATCCCTGATCAGGGTCGAACCAGATTCGCGCCGCGTCCGTCCTGAGACTCCGCAGCATCATTTGCAACCCCGGAAGGATATACCCACCGAGATGCTGGCCACTCGTATCCACATAGTCGATGGTAACCGCACTGCCGGCATCCACCACCACGAAGCCCTGCTTGTGATCGAGCCAGGCGCCATACATTGCGTGCCAACGATCTGCCCCCATTCTCGATACATCCTGGTAGGCGTTTACAAGTCCGTTACGGGACTGCTCGGACCAGTAGAACTTCACCGGCGCCGGACAGAGCTTTGCAAGTGAATCCATCAGATGAGTGCGCCTTTCTTCGGAAGCAACGGTGGATATGGCAACACCCCTTACCTGCCTTATGAGCTCTCCTGCTGAGCTCAAAGGGTTCTCATCTTCCAGTGATCCGGTGCCTGTTGCCAGAGTGCAATCCTGGTCATCCAGACACCACTTCAACCGGGTATTGCCTGCATCAATAAAAAGCTTCATGACACCACTCGCAGACTGATTTCCCCTGCGCGTACCGGAACAGTCCCGGTTTGGGTCCGTATCTGGTAGTTTCCCGCGTCATCGATACCACAGCCGACGCCTTCAACATCACCACCCCGAGCCTGAAGCGGCTTCCCCATAAAGATATCCCTTCGCTGCCAGGGCTCGCGGAAATCCGCGAAACCGACATCCGAAAACAGGGGCACCGCATCCAGAACCGCATCGATAATGGCGCCGGCAATCTGATTCCGCGACCAGTCGACGTTCGGGCATGCCCTGGCAAGACTGCTCCAGGGCTGATCGACACCCTCGGCCCGGGACATGTGAACGTTCAGACCAATGCCGGCAATCACTTGCACAACGCCCTCTTCGAGTTCGCCCTGCAGCTCCACGAGAATGCCGCCAAGCTTTCCGTCGGGCAGAAAAATATCGTTCGGCCATTTGAGCCCCACCTCGGGCACTCCCAGTCGCTCCAGGGCATTGGCCACCGCAACCCCCAGTACGAGACTCAACCCGTCCAGTACCCCGAAACCACCGTGAAACGTCAGGCCCATGCTCAGATACAGGTTTTCACCCCGAGGGCTCTGCCACACACGTCCACGTCGCCCGCGCCCGGAGGTCTGGCAGTCGGCCATGACCACCGGAATACCCCGGGTACCGGCCGTGATCTGTCGGATCACTTCGGCATTGGTCGAATCCACTTCATCAAGCACGGTCAGCGCCAGTTCCTCTTCCCGCCCGGAGGCAATTCCATCAAGCACTGCCGCAGGGTCGAGCAAGTCGACCCGGGACACCAGTTGGTAGCCGCGCCCACGGATCGTGGCAATATCCGCACCTTCGTCCATTGCGCGACGGATCTGTTTCCAGATTGCCGTGCGACTGACCCCGAGTTTTTCGGCCAACGCAGCTCCCGAATGGACCTGTCCGTCACTGAGCAGCTCTATAAGTGCCTTGGATTTCATTACACGCATCCAGCCATGAGAGTGGGTAAGGCCGGATTAAACACCAGGGGAAGGAAAAAGACAAAGTCGGCAGCCTGCCTTTGCGAATTGGCTGCCGACAGATCAGGGAATCGGTGTCGCGGTGAGGTTCGCCTTGATATCGAAGTTCTGCATTTTCACACCGTATACCGCGGTTTGTGCTCCGCCAACGGGGTGGACCAGATCAATGTTATTGATGGAGAGCTCCTTGAACTGACTTCTCGCTTTCACGGCAAAACCCAGCGGGCGATTTTCGGCTTCCTGCAGGGTCGGATTGGCCACATAGCGATAACCCGAAGCTGATGCGCCATCCATGATTTTCTCGTCACCCCGGTTGCCAACCACGCCCAGAGCGTCAGGACCGTCCGTCTTTTTTACGACCCGGGTCTGGTAGACATCCACGGAAAGGTCGGTGCGCAGGCCAAACGAATTGTCTTCCACGCCATCACCATCGAAGTCACCGCCATCGCTGGTATGGATATCGTTCAGAACCAGACGCGTGCCCGTTCCATTCACAGCTTCGCCAACGCCATTGGTTTCCCGGTTGGTTTCCCAGGTCAGCGCGTTTTTTCGGTCCTCACCGGCGGCCTTTGCAAACACCTGCTTCAGGCGCACAGTCAGCCCTTCCTCACCCCGGGCTTCCCAGACACCTCCAGAGCTGACACAGGACGATGGACTGTCACCAACGCCACCGGCGCAGACATCACCGGCGCCTCCCGGCACGATCGTCATACTGCTCCCGGTTTCATATTTCTGGACCACGAATCGCCCAAAACTCCGGCCTGATTCCTTGTCACCAATCCTCAGGTTGCCGATGTCCATGGTGCTCCAGGCTTCGCTTTTGACAATCGCAAGCCCCTCCTGCGTGACGTCGACTGTCATGCCCCGAACGTGGGAATCATAATCCAGCTCGGTGATCCAGAGCCCCTTCTGCGGAACCTCGCCGTTACCCTGATCGTAGGGCACCGCGATAATGGCGGCCTTGCCATCATGAATCCGGACATCCGAGTTGATGGTAATCCCCTCACCCGAGGCACCACCGGGGCCAAGCGTCATATGGCCATCCAGTTCAAACTCATAGGCAGGATAAAAGCCCAGCGCCAGCAGCAGCTCAGTGCCACCCTGCAAGGGAGCATCCTCACTGCCCACCCGCAGACCGTTGATCCGGTATCCAGCCCGGACATCCTCAAACCCGATGCGCAGGCCATCGAAAAACTGGGTGCCATTGATCATCTCATTGCGAGTCACGTTAACCGTAACATCACCCTGCCCCCACGACTGAAGGCCGCTGAAGATCACCCTGTTCCCGTCTTCCGTGTAGCTGAAATCGGCAAGCCGCAAGCTCCATTCCGTAGCGAGCCGCAAGCCCTGGGGGCCGGCATCCGGATGACCACCGCCCTGGAGATAGACCGCATTGGAATAGTTGCGTCCATTGAACACCTGGTCCTCAAGCAGAAAGCTGACGTTCACCTCTCCGATGCTTCTCCCACTGCCGCCAACCTCAATGGCACCGATATTAAACTGCCCGGCCAGGGAGCCAAGGGTCAGGGCAAGGGCCGGACGATTCCTCCAGTCGGTTGTCACATCAAGCCTGAGGTCGTTGATTCGATAGCTTCCGGTGATGTCCCTGAGGGCCAGAGCCTTGCCGTCATCCATATAGAGGAAGGTCGCCGAGTGAATAACCGTCTCGTTATCGATGCGAAGGCCTTCCCCGGAGCGCCCGCCGGCGGTAATGCCGGTGCTGGACGAAAGATCGTAGCTACCGCTCAGGCTACCGTAACTGGGTAGCAGTTGACCCGAGCCAGAATCCACGGATACGCCATGATTCAGGGGGTTATTGCTGTAACGGATTGCGCCAACCTCCCAGTTACCAACAATCCTTGGCGCATCCAGGGCCAGGGTGTCGCCGACGACATCCAGCGTTACCGCCAAGGCCTCCACGTTCATGGTGATATCATCCAGGAACACTTCATTACCGTTGGTGCGATAACCCAGGCGGCCGCCGGTCATGGTGTAGGCCGAGTCGAACGTATAGCCCGCCCCGCCAACGGAACCACCCTGGCTGATGTTCAGATATCCCTCCAGGGTATGGTCGAAAAAGACGCCACCCATACTGACTCCCAGCGCCCCGGCGAGGCGGATATCTCCAAACTCCACTCTCCGATCCTCGACCAGGTAATCAAGGTTCAGGGACGCATCGTCCTCGATGTCGATCCGAACCAGATGAAACGCCTGACCTGCCGAATCGATGGCTGAACCAACCCGGAAGCCTTCCAGATGAATGCCTTTGTCATCGTCATAGTAGGACAAACGATCTGCTGTCAAGGCAAGGTCCAGCTCCATGGTCAAGCCACTCTGACCGCTGATGGTGGCCAACGCGGTGTCGTCGAGGCTTTTCATATCGGCAAACACCCAGGAGGCGTTGATCAGGCACGCCAGCCCGATAGCCGTCGAGGTAAATGGCCTGCTACTGTCCGGAGCCCACATAATCATCAACCTCTTGCCCATTACGGATTACCGGCAGGAAACACAAGCAGGTTGCCTTCCATGACAACTTCTCCTCGCATATCCACTGAGAATATGTCGGTCTGTTGAAACCCCGGGTCGGTTGGCCGCGCTGTACTACTGGCGGAGATCTTGAATTGGACGTCATTGAACCGGACGGTGTTTGGCAAACCCAGTTCCAGAACATCCCGGTTGAACTGCTCTCCATCACCCCCGAACCCGGAATCAACGGTGCGGACCCGTAGTGTCAGCCCCTCAAACGCGAAATTACCGCGAATATCATCAAGGACCATCCACCCCCCATTTTCTTTAAGGCGGTAGGCAAAGCGGGCACCGCACTTTTTGTCGGCATCGTCACAGCGTCCGAAATAGCTGTTCTCAACGGGACCACCCATCTCGTTGATACTGATGTCGCCGGACAGATAGATCCCGCCTTGGCCCGAGATGTCTGAAAGGGCTTCATCACCAAGTCGGGAGAGCTCCGCGAGGGTCGGCGGAGCAAGCAGCAAAATAGCGAGGGCTAGAGACGTTCTGCACAGGATGGCTTTCATTGGCTCAGATCCCTCGTTTTTATATTCAGATGCTGTATGAGCATGCCCTGGACTCGGGCTGAGCCAAAATCACGGTCGCCTACACTGAAATTCCCGATCTTCAGATTGCTGCGGAATTCCGGATTGGTGTAATAGGACTCGTAGAAATCCCAGGCTTCAGCATCGCTGCTACTTCTCAGGCCGTCCGCACCGATCTCGCCCGGTTGAGGACGCCGAATCGCGGCCACCTCCACCACAAAGTTTCCACTACCATCAACATCGAAGAACACCGGCTGAAGCTGATTACCAATCGCAAGCTCAAGCGCAAAATTACTCATCAGAATTCGTGAGCCACAGCTGGAGCCATCCTGTGCGCAGGCGTTTATCGACAATTCCGGAGAATAAAAATTGAGCTTGAACTGTCCAACCATTTGGCGCCGATCGTCGTCTCCCCAGAGACGCAGATAACTTCCGTCGATAACAGCGCTCTTGGCGTGAATATTGATGTTGGCAGACCGGTCGTCACCCACCGCGACGTTCATCTGCATACCAATATCCGCACGTTCCCCAATGTAATCCACAGTGGCCGGGCGACTGGAACAGGTGCCGCTGCCTAAACCGGCACTGGAATCCATGCAATCGTAGCCCTGGCCGGCAGAAACCCTGGAACTGGCCGCAAACTCCAGAACCGCCTTGTTGGCGATGCCGATTTCGTTGCCATCTACAACATCGATTCGCCAAGGGTTAAGAAGCCGCCCAAGGTTCACCGGACCCAAGGCCTGGCCATGGTTGCTATTGGCGCCAGAGATATAGAGGTGGTTCACCGTTATATCGACATCACGACCATCAGTGCTCTTGATGCCTCCGATCCGAAAAATGCGTGCCTGCTCACCCGATGCATCCGGCTCGTCTGTTCCGTGGGAAAATTTAAAATTCTCCAAGACCAGGCCGATACCAGCACCGTCAATTCCAGCCATTTCCGTTTCCGAGAGGCCCTGAAGCTCTGCCTCGGCATAACCAGGCATGACCAGTACGCTCCAAATTGTAAGAAGAGGAAATACGGAAACAAGAAGCTGTCTGGAACTGAACCATGTCATAAAGCGCTCCTCAGAACAGGCCTTTGCCGCGGTCGATGTACTCGGTACGGTAACGCTGGGTGCCATAGAGCGCCTCGTTGAGATTCACCTCAGTCGCTCCGTTTGGGATATTGAAGAATGCACCCGAGGTTGCCCTGATGAAATCCTCGGGCGTGAAGTCTGTTTTCTTTACATCTTTCAACCATTCCAGATCCTTGGTCTGGAAGGAAATGAAGGCGCCATCAGCCGGGCCGGTGATTCGCCTTTCGCCGTTGACCTCACCGACTTCGCCCACGGGGAAGCTGTTGTAGATATCCAGGTCGAAGCAGGAGTCGATCCCCAGGACAAGGCAATCCTGGGCGTAGACATAAATGTCTCCCCCGGAACAGCTGAAAAAGGAACAGTCAGGAACTTCAATCCGGGAGCTCGATCCCCAGCCGATCAGGTTCTGTACCGACCAACGGGTAAATCCACTGGCGCCTTCAAGCACGAATCGCTCACCGTTCGGAATGCCAATGTATTCGGCTCTTATGGGATCCAGCTCGCCAATGTTTGGATCGCCCTCTGCTCCATAAACCAACTCGGCTTTGGTGGAGAGCGGACTACCACCCTCAAGGAGTGGCGTCAGGAGAACAATCAGTTGATCAAACAGATTCCCGGAGGAATTTGCCTCTGAGAGCCCCTCACCTCGATCAATAATATCCACGTTCACATTACCGGTCAGGGTTTCGATCTTCCCTGAGAGAACGCCCATGGATTCGCCGAAACCAAGCCGAAAGCCGACCACTTCATCGGTGTCTTCATCAAAGGCCAATTCCAGGAAGGGATTCTGGATGTGGAAAGGGACTATCTCACCCTCGCCATAAGCGCTGCCGTTAGCCTTTCGCTGCCTGGGGGCTTCGGGGTTCGCGTCAAAATAGGCCTGATTATTGATATAACCAAGGGCAAAATCTTCAATATAGACGTCCGAGGTGCCCGGCTTTTCACCTTCCCGGTCGTAACGCCCCATTTCCAGGACATCTACGTTGGTCTGGATTTCAATGTCCATTCCAAGATTGACCCGGGTATAGGCGGTATTGTCGTTGGCATCAGGATGGTACTGGCGATCAACGGATACAAAAGCCTGCCCTGTAACTTCAGACATCTGTTGGTCTGAAATCGGGCGCAAATCGGCGTTGACCCCCGAGGCCAGTAAAGGCAGGAGGAGAAGCGAGGAAATTGTTCTACTCATAGTCACATCTCACCGCTGCCGCTTCTTATTGTTGGCGGCTGATTAAAAGATGACTGATGAGCGTCTCTGAGGCTGGCTTCGGTTTTTGGTGTTGTTTTCGCCAGTTCTTTTACAGAAGTTTAACGCTGGTTACACGTTGTCACTGTGCGCAGCGTCATGGTTTTGGGATTTCTCAGATTTCAGGCAATAAAAAACCCCAGCACCGAAGATGCTGGGGTTTTTGGTATTAGGAGCCTGACGATGACCTACTCTCA
>NZ_JAYMEW010000014.1:0-1308 GCF_037029655.1 Marinobacter sp. CH_CUG1437-1
ATTTCCACCATCGTTGTGGAACAACATCAATTGCCGCCAAGTCTTTAGGGATCTCTCGAGCCAAGTCATAAATCTCTCTGTAGACGTCTACTCCATCAGCGATGGACGCTATTCTTTCCCTTTGCTCTTCATAAGCGGCCGGGTGAGTTTCCGGGGAGCATCGGTCTACCCACTCTTGTTTTTCAGCGTCGGTAAGAATGTTTACTCGAACCTCGTCTTCGTGAAAAATGGTTCCTTCCGGTGGAGGGTCCATTAGGCCAACAGTTTCTGTAAGGGCCCTGTCGTGTGTTCTCTGAACCCACTGCTGGGTATGGAAGGCGGATTCCATCACCGCTTCTCTCAAGTCGTCCGGCAATTTGTCGAGGAAGCTTCTTTTAATAGCCGCATGCTCAAAGCCTGAGAACAGCTCCAAATTGATCATTTGAGATAACGCGGTGGTCATTCCAAAAGCTGGGGCAGCGGACGCAAAATTTTCCATTCCATCGATAAGGCCGGAGTTGAGTCCCTGATAGGTTTCCGCCCAGTCCAGTGGAATGGGATTGGCTCCGGCCAGGTCCAAGGCAATCCTGCCCATCGGGCTGGCCGTTACGCGAATTTTTGCATTCCGAAGGTCATCAGGGACTCGCGCATTGGGCCTATCTTTCCAGCCATTACCTAGGAAGATTGCACGGCCCTCCGGCAAGGCCCAGAGGAACTCATAATCGAATTTTTCCCGCAATACGTTTCGGTACAGAGAATCCCCTTTTTTGCTGTACAAGAAGTGGTACATGCTGGCTCTGTTTGGGAATTGGAACGGAAAATCCACGGCCGACAGAAATGGGTATGTCAATGCAGCATTTTGGGAAGACGAGCCGAAGGCAGGCAGGGCTCCGGTAGCAAAACGCTGGGCACAGGTGATTTCAGTACAGGTGGCGTTACCTCCTGATACCTGGACCTGGATGCGGCCGTCTGTTCGTTCTTCCAGATCCCGTGCAAACTCCCAGTAACCTGTTGGAAATCCTCGCTCCTGAACGCTGGGGCTATCGCCTGACACGCCCATCCTGATGATGACTTCGGCTTTCTTCCTAGAACCGGCTTTCTCGCCAGCCAGCCGCTTCGCCTGCTCCTCAAGCAACTCAGGGGTGGCTTTTTCACCCGCGAACGCGATCAACGACATAGCTCCCATCACCGAAGTGGCTCCGTAAACTGCAGAGAGCTGTAGGAATTTACGTCGGCCGATTTGATGTTTTGAGGTCTTGTTTTTTGTCATTATTACTTCCCCTTTTTATCAGGTTTTATTTAACTGCATGCTCGTATCACTATCTCTGT
>NZ_JAYMEW010000015.1:0-1209 GCF_037029655.1 Marinobacter sp. CH_CUG1437-1
CCCCTGATAAGGGTGAGGTCGGTGGTTCAAGTCCACCCAGACCCACCAGAATTGCGTGGCTCGTCGTTGTGTCCGGACTTGCATAGCAGGCTATGCGGCGCCCGAACACGCCTAGATCCACACAATTCTATAGCTAAGGTTACAATCGACCTGGCTTGTGTGGAAGATCGAGGGGCCATAGCTCAGCTGGGAGAGCGCCTGCCTTGCACGCAGGAGGTCGGCGGTTCGATCCCGCCTGGCTCCACCAAAAGCCTGAACGATCGATGCTTTGAACTGACTAACTTTGGTTAGCAGTGTGCAGAAACAAGTGTTTCAACTTGATGAACAAGTTCGAAGCCCTTCTTTCTGATCACTGGGTCAGATTTGCTCTTTAACAAATTGGACGAGATAGAACACGAAGATATTTCTCTCATTATCTCCGAGAGGAATATGTTCAATGTGATAGCGATTTCAAGCGTTATCCGGTGTTGTCGTTGAAGTGGTTGTTATATCGCTTCAAGGAACTGTCTCCACTGATTGATGCCCTGGTTTACCAGGTTATCGATGGATGGAACACAGTTGTCTTGGGGTTATATAGTCAAGCAACTAAGCGCATACGGTGGATGCCTTGGCAGTCAGAGGCGATGAAAGACGTGGAAGCCTGCGATAAGGTTCGGGGAGCTGGCAAACAAGCTGTGATCCGGGCATCTCTGAATGGGGAAACCCACCGACTTTCGGGTCGGTATCTTACACTGAATCCATAGGTGTAAGAGGCGAACCGGGGGAACTGAAACATCTAAGTACCCCGAGGAAAAGAAATCAACCGAGATTCCCTAAGTAGCGGCGAGCGAACGGGGACTAGCCCTTAAGCTAGACAACTGGTAGGAGAAGGCTCTGGAAAGTGCCGCCATAGTGGGTGATAGCCCCGTATCCGAAACCTGAGTCTGGTGAAATCGAGTAGGACGGGACACGTGATATCCTGTCTGAACATGGGGGGACCATCCTCCAAGGCTAAATACTCCTGACTGACCGATAGTTAACCAGTTCCGTCAGGGAAAGGCGTAAAGAACCCCTGTGAGGGGAGTGAAATAGATCCTGAAACCGTATGCGTACAAGCAGTCGGAGCGGACTTGTTCCGTGACGGCGTACCTTTTGTATAATGGGTCAGCGACTTATGTTCAGTGGCGAGGTTAACCGTTTAGGGGAGCCGTAGGGAAACCGAGTCTGAAT
>NZ_JAYMEW010000016.1:0-973 GCF_037029655.1 Marinobacter sp. CH_CUG1437-1
AGAGATTTATGACTTGGCTCGAGAGATCCCTAAAGACTTGGCGGCAATTGATGTTGTTCCACAACGATGGTGGAAATAATCGAAATAGTCGGTTAATCCATTAGCACAATAAATAAGACCTATTTAAATATAAAATATTAAGATCAAAACTAATATTTTAGTTGATCTAAAAGCAATTACGCTTATATATATTTTGGAGAAATAAAAATGCCAAGAATTAAATCCATGAAAAAAAGATTTTGTACTTTCTTATCACTATCGGCTTTTTCACTAACTGCATCAGCAATAGAAATTAATGCAGGGCAGAGCACTGCCACAATATACGGGTTTGCAAAATTGAACATGATATACGATGTAGATGCACGTCTTGGCACATTTGTGACTCATAAGGGCATTGCCCTGGATGATGAGAATGTCGCCGAAGGCCATACTCAGTTTGATGCATCGCATAGCCGACTGGGAGTCAAAATTCTTACCGACACTCCTCGTGGAGCTGTCACCACCGTAATCGAAGGCGATTTCAATACTCCTGCTGGTACTGGCCCATTTCGATTGCGTCACGCCTATGCTCAATGGAACGGTATCATTGCGGGCCAATACTGGACGAATTTTTGGGGAGGGCTGTCAACTTTACCGACACTAGATCACTTGGGTCAGGTTGGCCAGGGAGCAGTATTACGCCAGCCTCAACTCCGTTACACCTCTGATGGATTTTCCATTGCGTTAGAAGACGGTGGAAGTTGGCGTGGCTCCGTTTCAAGCAGCTCAGATCCGAGCATCAGTCCAGCCAACAAGAATGAACTGCCGGCTCTGACTGCTAAGTATCAAGGAAAGATAGGGCCCGCTAAAGCCGGTATATCTGGGGTCATTCGACAAATCCAGTACTATGATCAAGCATCCAACTCCGAGGAAAGTGGGTTTGGCTACGGTATTAACGTCGAAACTCAGATTCCATTGTCAGATCTCATTACCC
>NZ_JAYMEW010000017.1:0-880 GCF_037029655.1 Marinobacter sp. CH_CUG1437-1
CTACGGACCAGACAAAAGCTCGTCTGTTGTTCTAATGCTCCTTTTTCCGTTGGAACGAGTACCATCAAACGGGCAGGTTTATTACATAAGGCCCCTAAGGCAACGGACTTGCTCTGCCCAGTGGACACGGCCTATTCATATTTAGAGCATAGGATGCGTTCCAATGAGCAGCCAGCGATGCACTTCTGTCTTCAGATAGGAACGGGCCAAACGATGTTATGGATCTGAGGGGGGCAGGTAGGGCGGGTTTTGGGGTAAACCACCCAGACCAAATCCGGGTGGCAATTAGCCAACACTAGCACGGAAGGATTACCCATCAGAGAAACAGGGTAAACATTCTTAGGACACTAGTGTTTCGAATACTCCGTTAACCCTTCAACATTCAAGACAATCAGCCTCTTCCGACCGATTTTGATGTGTTTGGATGCCTCCAGTTGTCGCAGGGCCAGACTTACCGATGGACGGGCAGCACCTATCATATTCGCTATATCCTGGTGACTGATCTCACTGATAACGATGGTACCGCCGAAACCGTCTTTCCCATGCAAGTGGGCAAGAGAAAGAACAGTCTGGGCCACTCTCGATATCAAAGATTCAGTTGCAAGCCGATCAAAAATGGAAGTTGCCCACCTAACCTTAAATGAGAGTGCACCGATCAAGCACTTGGCAAACGAGGGGATCGTTCGAATAAACTCATCAATATCGGCATTTTCCAATATCAATACGGTTGAATCTTTCGTAGCCTCAGCAGCTAGCAACCGATTCTGAAATGAATAATCGGGCGCTCCAATCAAGTCTCCAGTGGACCATAATCCCACAGTTATCTCTTTGCCTGAAGCAGCCGTATAGAATGTCCTGATCCAGCCGCTTTCAATAATAT
>NZ_JAYMEW010000018.1:0-878 GCF_037029655.1 Marinobacter sp. CH_CUG1437-1
CTTTGGGATTGATACAGTCGGTTGCACCAAGCTGTCGTGCCAGGTCGAACTTGCTGTCATTGATATCGATGCCAATGATTCGGCTCGCCTTGGCCATGGTCGCACCAATAATCGCAGACAGGCCGATGCCGCCGAGCCCGAAAATGGCCACCGTGGCGCCTTCTTCCACCTTCGCGGTATTCATGACCGCGCCCATGCCGGTGGTGACGCCACAGCCGAGCAGGCAGACCTCTTCCAGCGGGGCTTCCTTGTTGACCTTCGCCAGTGAAATCTCCGGCAGAACGGTGTACTCGGAGAAGGTCGAGCAACCCATGTAATGATGAATGGGCTGGCCGTCCTTGTAGAAACGGCTGGTGCCATCGGGCATGAGTCCTTTGCCCTGGGTTTCGCGGATTTTCCCGCACAGGTTGGTTTTGCCAGACAGGCAGAATTTGCACTCGCCACACTCGGGGGTATAGAGCGGAATGACGTGATCGCCGATCGCCACACTGGTGACTCCTTCGCCGACCGCTTCTACAATTCCGCCGCCCTCGTGACCAAGGATGGCCGGAAAGTTGCCCTCGGGATCTTCTCCGGAGAGGGTGAAGGCATCGGTGTGGCAGACACCCGTTGCCATCACTTTTATTCTCACTTCTCCCGCTTTCGGGGGCATGACATCCACTTCTTCAACGGACAGTGGCTGACCGGGGCCCCAGGCAATTGCCGCTTTTGATTTGATCATTTCAGCCATAGTGTTCTCCATCGGTATACAGGAAGGGCGGGCGCCGCCCGATCGAAGTGCCCATTGTATTTATAGTGATCTGATTGATAATGACCGCTCTCAGTAAATAACTTTTACTGGTGTGCAATAATCAAGATGGCACACCATGAACGGGGAC
>NZ_JAYMEW010000001.1:0-1187431 GCF_037029655.1 Marinobacter sp. CH_CUG1437-1
TGTTAGTGGCCAATTAAAGTGACCCACTACTGGCCATTAATTTTGACCCACCTCCGAGTGGCCGTCAGGCCACAGAACCAGCTACTGTCCCCCGCTTTTATCGATGGCCGGGGGCATGTCAGTGAAGGAGTGGGTTGTGATACACAAGATCAAGGCACTGCACGATAACGGTAAAGGACTGTCGATCCGCGCCATCAGCCAGGAACTGGGGTTATCCCGGAACACGGTACGCAAGTATTTGCGGCTGGAGGTGGATGCGATCACAGAGCAGTTTGCAGATCCCTCGCGGAGCAAGCGCCTCGATGATCATCGGGATTACCTGGTGCATTTGCTCAAGCAATTTCCCAAGCTCAGCGCCGTCAAGATTGCCCGTAAGCTTCAGGCCAAGGTCGGCGACTTACCGGCCTCAGATCGCTCCATTCGCCGTTATGTGCGAGCACTCAAGGAGGAAGTGGCCTCGGCCCAGATGCGCTACTACGAACCCATTCTGGACGATGTGCCGGGTGTTCAGTGCCAGGTGGACCCCGGTGAGTTACGTGGTGTGTTGATCGGTGGCGAAGAGCGCACGCTGCACTTCGTGGTGTTCGTGCTGTCCTACTCGCGGCTGATGTACGTGGGCTTGGCCTTCCGCCCTCTGGATACCCAGACCTTTATCCAGCTCCACGATGAAGCCTTGCGGTACTTTGGCGGTCTGCCGGAGGAATGCGTTTACGATCAGACCAAGCTGGTGGTGATCAACGAGCAGTACCGGGAACTGACTCTCAACCAACGTTTCCATGAGTATGCCACCACCGCCGGGTTCCGGATCCATGCCTGCGAAGGCTATGACCCGGAGAGCAAGGGCAAGGTGGAAGCCGGCGTAAAATACGTCAAACAGGACTGCCTTTACGGCGAGGTCTTCCGGGACCAGGAACACGTGTGTCAGCACGTGCAGGACTGGGTTGAGAGTGTGGCCAATGTCCGCATCCACGGCACCACCGGAGAACCACCCCGGGAGCGGTTCGAGCAGGATGAACGAGAACATCTGGCGGCCTATCTGTCACCGGCGTGCGTGCAGTCTGTGGCCCGGGAGACACGAAGAGCCGACAAGACCGGCCTGATCGCCTGGAAGGCCAACAAATACTCCGTGCCCATGGCCTGGCAACAGGCCCGGGTGGGCGTTCTGGAGTCCGGCGGCCAACTGCACATCAGCGACCTGAGCACAGGCGACGTCATCGCCAGTCATGGCCTGTGTACGGACAAGGGCAAGGTGATCAAGAACACCCATCACTACCGGGATCATGCCCAGCGCGTGAGCAAGCTGGAAGCCGACATCAGCGCCCGGATCGGCAGTGATGTCGGGCATCGGTTGTGCCAGCAGCTCAAACGCTCCGAGCCCAAGATCTACAAGGATCAGTTGGTGGCTGCCCGCGACTTGCTCAAGCGCCACGAACCCGTGGATTCCGTGTTGATCACGACGCTGGCAGAGCGCCCCGGCATGACCGCCACACGACTGCAAAGCTACCTGGAAGCGGCCCAGGCCGCCGTTCTGCGGGAGCGACAGCCGGAGCCGTTACCGCAACCCAAGCAAGCATTGGATCTGAGTGCCTACCAGCGTCTTGGCCACTCCAGTGGCCAGGGGGTGACCCATGAGCCAGCTTGAGCAAACCGTGGCCCGATACCGCAGCCTGCGTCTGAGCGCAGCCGCTGATGAATTAACGAATCTGCTGTCTGAGGCAGAAGCCAACGAGATGTCTTATCTGAGCTTCGCGGACAGGCTTGCCGAACATGAGATGACTCAGCGCCAGGACAAGCGCATCCGCCGGAACCGGAAGATGGCCGCGTTCCCTGCCGAGAAGCGCCTGGAGGGCTTCGACTACCGGCACCAGACCACCATTACCAAACGTCAGGTAAATGCCTTGCTGGACTTCCAGTTCATCGACGAGCGGAACAACCTGGTGTTCATCGGCCCGCCGGGTGTGGGCAAGACCCACCTGGCCATCGGGATCGGCCACAAGGCGGTGGAAGCTGGTTACCGGGTGTTGTTCCGCAATGCCCTGGATCTGGTGGAAGAACTGGAACTGGCCGAAATGAAAGGGGAACTGAAAAAGCGGGTCAGCCAGTTGGCCAAGTACGACCTGCTGATCATCGACGAACTGGGCTATCTACCCATGACCCGGCAGGCCCGGTACAACCTGTTCCAGCTGATCAACAGCCTGTACGAATACCGGTCCATCATCCTGACCACCAACAAGGACTTCACCAGCTGGGGTGAGTTCTTCCACGACGACAACGTGGCGGTGCCGATCATTGACCGGGTTATCCATCATTCACACATCTTTATGTTGGGAGGAGAAAGCTATCGACTGAAGCAGAAAGTTACAAGCTAGACTATGAAAGGTGGGTCAATTTTATTGGCCAAAGGTGGGTCAAAATAAATGGCCATTGACACATATGGTTCAATTCGATAAATTCCCTTTGAGAAGGCGATTACAAGCCAATCTTCCAACTCTGATTCGCCAATCAACGATATGTTTGAAACTTGAAAATGGTCACACACTGCGCTGTATAAGAGATCAAGGTTTTCCTCTTCGCCAGATTGCTCTTCCGAACTCCAGTCCCTCAGCTGTTTCGCAGCATACTCAGCTTCGATCTGCGGCAGCTCTTCTCCCGGGAAATTTGCCTCAATATATGCGTAAACGTGTTCAGCACTACTGTGCCCGGCAACCCAGCGAGCCGCATCTAGTGAGCTGTACTTGAAACACCAAAAGAAGGTGATTAAGAAGGACTTTCTGAGTTCGTGTGGACGGACATACCATCGCCGCCCGTGAGAGTCTGAAGGGAGAGCAACATAATCACAAAAAGCATCAAGACAATCGATAAAAGCCATTGAGTCCAGAACTCTCGGGTTTGGTGTGCCAGTCACCCGAAAGGTTGGGAGATAAAAAAGGCTTTCTTGAGCATAGCTGTCGTTGTCTGAAAAAAGTTCACACAACGCGTCGCCCAATCGACCCAGAAGACTAATAGCTCTTGCGGTAACGGCAGGAATAGGCTTCGAAGTATTTAGCAAATGGTCGTTGGCGTTTGCCTTCCGATTTTTGTGCTCAATCCAGTAACCGTCGCCCTCAACAAGTCTCACGCAATCTCTGCGCAAGGACCGCAATTCAGACCCTCGGCTAGGCTTGGTAATCCCAATCAGTACTACCACCCCTCCTACAAGCACCTGCAAAATGTCGGAAAGAGCAGGAGCGGTTCGAAGCAAATGATGTACGTTCCTCGAGTGCGCCGCAAAAACCGTAGTCCAGCCGCTTATTCTGAGCTCAGAAAGTTGGTCTGGAACGCTACGCCTTATCCAATCGTTACGGCTATCTCGTTTGACTCGTCGAACGCTAGATGAGTCTCTTTGTTCGTTGAAAAGGCCTAGTCCGCTAAACGCTCGGAGGGCTTCAATGTAAAAATCGACTATAACGTCTCCGACGGTAACCAGGAGGCGAAGAGCCTCGGTCGTATACTGAAGAGCTGTTTTGAGGGGAACCCATGGGGTGTGCTTTACCGGTGAAGATTTATGCGCAACCATATATTTCGGAGCTGAAAGGTCAATGTGCTCTGTGGGGGGCAGCGCATCGGGTAGGTGCCTCTTAAGTCGGAATAGGTCTTTCCAAGTCGATAGCATTGCAGATGCATGCGTAAAAGAAACCGGTGTTCTGAATACGGTGTCAATGTCTCTGATCCAATGTCCGGGATACTCGGTGTTAAAGCCATTGATTGGAAGCAGCAGTTGGCTTGATGCTTGAACAAGCTCAGGCTCAAACTGTCTCAGGAAGGAGTTCATGCGGTCCGACTTCATTTCCTGCCAACCGCAGGAAAGACAATCGGCAAGCAAGCCTCGATCGATATATCGTTGATTCCAATCCCTGCTACTGTTTTTCCGTGTGTAAAAATTCTCACTTTCTAGCCAAGCGGTTATCGCTTCAGTATCCGCCGGTGGTATCTGGAACAATCTTTGATCCGTGGATAACTGAACTTCGCGCCCGAGGGCTTTTTCGTAGAAATAACGAAGACAGCGTTCGGGTAACTGCAGTAGCCTAGATTTCCCTCCCGAGATGTAACTTGAGAAAAAGTCGTTGATCGCGCCAGTATTGACTCTTGAGAATGCATGAGTTCTTGGGGCGAACAATGCCTCATTGAGGAATAGCCACTGGCATAGGGTTTTCATCCTAGCGGCCCACTGCTCAAGGGCCAAACTACTGTCTATGCCAAATCCTGAGAGAAAGCGGACCAAGAATGTCGCCCGTTGGGCAATGCCAAGGATATAGCTATTTTCGGGGTCAGTAAGGAGGCTGCCATCAGGAAGAGTTGCACGCCAATGTAAGACTCTCACTCTTCTCCAGGCACCGTTCACGAATCGGCTTTCGCTGGTACGTAAAGGCCAAATCGGTGCAGTCACGTCTGACAGCAGCCAATCGGCCTTCCATGCACCATCATAAGGCATCAGGCTTTGCCGCCCGTGATCAAGCAATGCGAGCAGAGTTGCTCTCTCATCGACATTGAAGTGCGAAGGCATATTCGTTTTATTGTTGCGCATGCTGTGACCTCACACGCCTTAACAACAGGTCAGTCCATTGGGTCTTATTAATCAAACCACCCATTTTTGATTCGGCAGCGAAGTGGGCCTCGCGCATATCAGAATTGCGGTGACTAGGAAGTTGATGGCGGAGCAACTCCGCCAAGTCAAGAAAGTATCTCGGATGTAGGCCAGAAACCGGGTCTGGCTGATCTAAAATGGCCGCGCCAACACCAGCCTTTAAGACGGTTTCTTGGTAGAGATACAAATACGTCAGCGTTCGAGCAGAAATAGATACTGTAAGGTTGGCACGCGACGCGGAATCCCCCTGATCGCAATTGGATAGCACTGAAAAGCGCTCATGAAGCTCTTTGCCTAGCGAAGAGGAACTAGTCGAATGCTGCTCTAACATTTGTGCAAGAAAACAGTGCAAATCTTCGAGGGCTTGAAAATCGGTTACGGCGAGGAGAAAGTCTTCGTCGGCAGCAGCGACTGCTAACAATAAATTTTGGAAGCGGCGAATAAGACGAGTATTCCAGGCATCAAGAAGGGGCCTCGGTATGTAATGATTTATGACCACTCGCTTTGTATTCCCAAGTTTTTTACTCATTCGCTGAATGGAGCCTGTTCTAAACCATTCTAGGACACCTTCAGTTGCTCTTATCTTTGAAAGAGATATCGTGCCGCGAGGCAAAACAGAATCAAGGTCTGGGAAGTACTGATAAATGTGGTCTCTACCCGCATCATTTGTTCCCTGCAGTTTTCTGTGCACCTGCGCAAGGTTGGGGACTCTGTGGATCTGATCCGCTCGATAAGGCCGACAAAGGAATAAAAGGTTTCCCACGGCTGGATTAGAAACGATTACTCTCTTCCGATAACGACGACTCATTCGAATGAGCGTTGTTACAAGCTCATAAGAGACATCATCAAGTAGGGAATCGCTCATTTTTACCGCACGAGGCTTTTCAATGCGGAAAGAAAGCCCGGAATTATTCAGCTCTAAGTAAGGGCGGCCATTCTTGTCCTTTACCTTAGCCAACAGTAGCGAATGAGAAGTAAAAGTAGGATTCCTCATCATTAACAGAGCTGCGCAGACAGCAATGTCTGTATGATTTAGGCTACCCAACATCCAACTGATTCTGTCAAATACGGAAACCTCTACTGAAACTGGTGAGGGAGCCGAGGCAGGAACTCGAATGGTGGCGTGGCAGGGGAAATACAGAGTGGACTTTTCGAAGTCCTTAGCGTTGCAATTACTACCGTGAAAATGGTGCAAAAGTGATAGAAGGTTCCCTAGAGTAGTCTCGGTTCTTCCGTCTGCCAGGCGGGTGTTTAAGCGTATAGCCTTTTCGACAGGCCCAGCGCTTCCAATCGAGAGTTGAGCCAAAAGAGCATCGAGATTAGTCTCCTGTACTAGTTTTTCCCCATACTCGAAGTGCTCCTTGATCTGGCACCACCACCTAAGAAGTGCGTCCTCCAAAACCCGCCTTTTTTCACTCAATGAGTCCCGAATTTCCTCAAGATATTCAGCATCAGTTCTACCAATCGAAACACTCACGAGGGTTTTGTCGATCGCCTTTGTCTCGGGGCTGGGCTTGGGTTGTCCAAGGAGTTGAGTGAGTTCGCGAGCTTGAGCTATAGCAGCTTCACTCACTCGGGCTCTAGGAATTTCTACACCCAAAGGAATGAGGTCATGTGCATCTCTTAGAGTCTCAAGGTGGTGTGCTAAGTTACTGTTCCAGTCTTTCACCCTGTTTGCGAGGGTGCGTTTCGTATCTGTTCGACCCAGAGCATATTCATAAAAGCGAACTACCAGGTCTTGCCAATCCGACTCCCTTTTTGGGAGGGCCGTCAATTGAAAGGCTCTGACTGCGGCGCCAATCTCAGCGTTTATTTTAGTTAGCTGACTTTTTTGGCTAGCTGCACGCTTTCCTGACAAATTACGCGCCACTAACGTAATGAAGCGTCGACCATCAGGACCTAGAGCGCAAAATGCTGACAAATTCAGTGACCACTTACTCTCGAATTCGTCGACTATCCAAGCCTTCCATTCTTGACTGTCATTCAAATCCAAATGAATCACGACTCTTCCTCCAAAAAGGAATCTGTCAGATACGACCTGTCAAAACAGCATTCGCGTAGATTCACCATCGGTCCACAACTGGCTGAATATATTGAAAGTCATCTCAGCTGCGATGAGAATTTCGGAACTATTAATAAGAAGTGTAGTCTATAAAAAGGCCGTGATTCTGCGGGCAGGAAACTCGAAGCCGGCGTTCAGGAGAGCGCTCCGAACGCGCTCCTTGCTTTCTCGGACACCGGTTTCCGGCAGGCCCACGATCGAGAGCGCCGGCAGACCGCCGGAAAGATGGACCTCGACGGTAACGGCCGGCGCTGACACGCCAATTGAGGCGCGGGAATGAACGATAGCAAGCATGACAACCTTCCATGGTAATGAGCGGAACTGCTGGCCCGGCGTCCTGCCGGGCGTGTCCGTGGTTTACTGTTTTGGCAGGGAATTTTCCAGTTCGGCCACCCGCTTCTCGAGCGCGTCCACCTTTTCACGGGTCTTCAGCAAGACGGCCTGCTGGGCATCGAATTCCTCTCGTGTCACCAGCTCAAGGCGGGACAGTACGGCCATCACAGTCGCCCGGGCCTGGGTTTCAAAATCTTCCCGTGCAGCGCGGGCCATGTCGGGTACGAACTGGCCAAACTGGCCCTGCAGCTGAGCAAAAATATCCTGTGGACCTTTCACACATCACCTCACGAATCACTGAAATGTCCGGCTTCGACTAAAAGACAGGGCCTGTTGCCGGTCTGCGGGAGTGTATCACATCGCAGCCCCTGCCATACTGTAGGTTGCGGACCCTATAATGGGGGCTGCCCGGCCAGAGAGCCCGCTCCAATTTGGCTCACTGGTCAGCTACCCGCTCTATTTTGGTGCACAACTTTGCGCCATTCTGGTACGCGGATATCATATATAATTGTTTTTATTGTAATTTTTTGCGTTGGCATACCCGATGCTAAAGCTCTCGTACGCAATCCGCACAATTGGTGTGCGAGGTGGCAGCATCCCGAACTCAACAATCGGCCGACGGGCCCTCACTGTTGGGACGGCTTTACCAAGGAGAAAGCAATGAAACTTGTGACAGCGATCATCAAGCCTTTCAAGTTGGATGATGTCCGTGAGGCACTATCCGAGATTGGCGTACAAGGCGTAACCGTCACTGAAGTCAAAGGCTTCGGTCGGCAAAAAGGCCATACAGAACTCTATCGTGGCGCGGAATATGTAGTGGACTTCCTGCCCAAAGTGAAGGTGGAAGTTGCCATTGGCGACAACCTGCTGGACCAGGTCATCGAGTCCATCACCAAGGCAGCCAACACCGGCAAGATCGGCGACGGCAAGATCTTTGTGACTGAACTGGCTCAAGCCATCCGGATCCGGACTGGCGAAACCGGCGAAGAAGCGGTCTGAACCAGCTCTGATAATTCGAACAGCCAACGCAAAAAATTTTTATAACCTGAAAAGCCTCGTGCGGAGGGCTTCATATGGAAAGCAATCTAAATCACATTTTTGAACTCCAGTATGCGCTGGATACCTTTTACTTCCTGATTTGCGGTGCCCTGGTCATGTGGATGGCCGCCGGCTTTGCCATGCTGGAAGCTGGCCTGGTGCGTGCCAAGAACACCACCGAAATCCTGACCAAAAACGTGGCCCTGTTTGCGGTCGCCTGTACCATGTACCTGATTGTCGGCTACGACATCATGTACGACGGTGGCATCTTCCTGAGCGGCGTCACAACTGTGGCCGAGATGGACGACGCAGCCATTGCCGGTGTCATTGCAGCCTCTACCGAAGCTGGTTTCAGCGACATGGGTGAGTACAGTGGCGCTTCCGACTTCTTCTTCCAGGTTGTCTTCGTTGCGACCGCCATGTCCATCGTTTCCGGTGCCGTGGCCGAGCGCATGAAGCTCTGGGCTTTCCTTGCTTTCGCGGTTGTTATGTGTGGTTTCATCTACCCGATGCAGGGTTCCTGGACCTGGAACGGCGACGCGGTATTCGGCATGTACGAGCTGAGCTACAGCGACTACGCCGGTTCCGGTATCGTTCACATGGCCGGCGCAGCTGCAGCCCTGGCTGGCGTTATCCTCCTCGGCGCCCGTAAAGGCAAGTACGGCGCCAAAGGCGAGATCCGCGCCTTCCCGGGTGCCAACCTGCCCCTGGCAACGCTTGGTACCTTCATCCTGTGGATGGGCTGGTTCGGGTTCAACGGTGGCTCTACCCTGAAGCTGGGTGGTATCGGTGTTGCCAACGAAGTTGCCAACGTGTTCCTGAACACCAACGCGGCTGCAGCCGGTGGCCTGATTGCTGCCCTGATCGTAGCTCGCCTGATGTTCGGCAAGGCTGACCTGACCATGGCCCTGAACGGCGCCCTGGCTGGTCTGGTTGCCATCACTGCCGAGCCGGCGGACCCATCTCCCCTGCTCGCCACCATCATTGGCGCCATCGGTGGCACCCTGGTTGTGTTCTCCATCGTGACCATGGACAAGCTGCGCATTGACGACCCGGTCGGTGCCATCTCTGTGCACGGCGTGGTTGGTATCTGGGGTATCTTCGCGGTTCTCCTGTCCGACGCAGACGCTACCTTCATGGGTCAGCTGGTCGGCATGCTCACCATCTTCGTCTGGGTATTCGTTACCAGCCTGATCGTCTGGAGCATCCTGAAAGCCGTCATGGGCATTCGGGTCAGCGAAGAAGACGAGTACGAAGGTGTGGATCTGTCCGAGTGCGGTATGGAAGCCTATCCGGAGTTTGTCAGCGGCAAGCAGTAAACCCTGACACGAAGCACGAAAAAAGGGGCGCCATCCGGCGCCCCTTTTTTCGTTTGCAGACCTTACTCAGGCTTCTTCCGGCCGAACCTCATCTTCCAGTGCGTCCACCATGAACTGAGGCATTGCCAACGCACCCCGATGCACGCCGGCATTGTAATAGCGGGTGACGAATGGCCGATTGTTGGCATCTTCCTCACGGAAGTATTTGACCGGGTTCTCCTTGCTGGCCATGGTGCAACTCCACCAGCCGGTCGGATAGACCGGCTGCGGGAATGGCAAGGTCTGCACGTGCTCGAATCCTGCCTTGCGCATGTCGTCGTGAATGCCTTTGATGATGCTGTCGGTGTGCAAGAGCGGTGATTCGCTCTGCTGGACAATGATGCCACCTTCACGCAGCGCCAGCATGGCATCCCGGTAGAAATCCAGGGCAAACAGGCCTTCGGCGGGACCGACCGGATCGGTGCTGTCGATGATGATCAGGTCGACACTGTTCGGCTCAATGTCCCGCATCCACTGGATGCCATCCCCGAAGAAGAAATTGGCGCGCGGATCACTGTTCGCTTCGCACAGCTCCGGGAAATACTTCTCTGACATACGGGTGACGCGCTCGTCGATTTCCACCTGCCAGGCTTCTTCGACGCCCGGATGTTTGAGCACCTCTTTCAGGGTGCCGCAGTCACCGCCGCCGACAATGACCACCTTTCTGGGATCCCGATGAGTGAACAGGGCCGGATGGGTCATCATCTCGTGGTACAGGAAATTATCGCGGGTAGTCAGCATCACGCAGCCATCCAGAACCATCAGGTTACCGAAGGTCTCGGTCTCGTAGATTTCCAGTTTCTGGAACGGTGTCTGTTCCTCATGAAGCTTCCTTTTCACCTGCAGGGAAAACGCCGTCCCCTGGTCCTGGAATACCTCGGTAAACCAGCCGTCGTTGAGTGCTGTCATGTCTTGCCTCCCGCTGTGGGCCATGGGCTGAATTGAAAGGGCGTATTGTAGGGGTGCCCCCTCGTGAGCTAAAGCGATAATCGCGGTGAATGGCCAGGTTTTTTCCGCACCGGGTGCTTTTAGCCCGGAGTGGGAATCCATACAATGGCGGCCAGTGTTTCCTGACAGGATAGCAAGCATGAACGAAGCCAGCGCCACCCCGGCCCACAAGGTCTACAACATTGCCCACTGGAGCGATGGCTATATCGGTGTCAATGATCAGGGCGAGGTATTGATCCGCCCGGATCGCGGCCACAGCGACGCCCGAATCAACCTGCCGGAGTTGACCCGGGCTCTCACCGACTCCGGCGTTCAACTGCCGGTACTGGTTCGCTTCGTTGATATCCTGCACGACCGGGTCAACAAACTGTGTAATGCCTTTAACAAGGTCGCAGGAGAGCACGCCTACCAGGGACGCTACACGGCGGTTTATCCGATCAAGGTTAACCAGCAGCGACGCGTGGTCGAGGAGCTGCTGGCCACCGAGCCGGCCGCCTCGAAAGGCCAGATCGGCCTCGAAGCGGGCAGCAAACCGGAACTGATGGCGGTGTTGGCGATGTCACAGCAACCAGGATCGGTGATCGTCTGCAACGGCTACAAGGATCGGGAGTATATTCGCCTGGCCCTGATTGGCCAGACCCTGGGCCACCGGGTGTTCATCGTCGTTGAGAAAAAGTCGGAACTGCCACTGATCCTGGAGGAAGCGGAGCGCCTCGGCGTATCGCCGCTGATCGGGGTGCGCGCGCGACTTGCGACCATCGGCAAAGGCAACTGGCAGAACACGGGTGGTGAGAAGTCCAAATTCGGCCTGTCTGCCAGCCAGGTGCTGGATGTCGTCAACACACTGCGTGACGCAGGAGCGCTCCATACCCTGCAGTTGCTGCATTTCCACCTTGGCTCCCAGATCGCCAATATCCGGGATATCCAGACCGGGCTCAGGGAATGCGCCCGCTTTTACAGCGAGTTGCGTCAGATGGGCGCCCCCGTGGGCACCGTGGATATCGGCGGTGGCCTGGGCGTAGACTACGAGGGCACTCGCTCCCGCAGCAGCTGCTCAATGAACTACAGCGTGTACGAGTACGCCTACAATGTCGTGCACGTACTCCAGGCCGAATGCGATCGCCATGGCATTCCCCATCCGGACCTGATCAGCGAATCCGGGCGCGCCCTGACCGCCCACCATTCGGTGCTGGTGACCAACGTGATTGACCGCGAAGCGCCGGAAAACCGGTCGCCGGAGCGGCCGGACGATGCGGCGTCGGCACCATTGCATGACCTCTGGCGCGACCTGGAAAGCCTGCAAGATGCCAGCTCGCCGCGCTCGCTGGCAGAGATCTACCATGACGTGCTGCACGCCATGGCCGATGTTCATGCCCAGTTTGCCCACGGGGTGCTCTCGCTGCAGGAACGGGCCGATGCCGAAACGCTGTACACCCGCTGTTGCCGACTGCTGCGGGATCAACTGGACAGCAGCAATCGCGCCCACCGGGAAATCATCGACGAGCTCAACGAGAAACTGGCGGAGAAGCTGTTCGTGAACTTCTCCCTGTTCCAGTCACTGCCCGACGTCTGGGGCATCGACCAGATCTTCCCGGTTATGCCGATCAATGGCCTCGACCGCCCCCTGAACCGACGGGCAGTCATCCAGGACATCACCTGCGATTCTGACGGACGCATCGACCGATACGTGGATGGCCAGGGCACCGAGACCACCCTGCCCCTGCCCGAGGAAAAGGCCGGTGAGCCGCTGCTTATGGGCTTTTTCATGACCGGCGCCTATCAGGAGATTCTGGGCGACATGCACAACCTGTTTGGCGACACCCATTCTGTGGATGTGCGCCTGACGGCAGATAGTGGCTACCAGATCAGCGATCCCATCGACGGCGATACCGTGGCCAAGGTATTGCGCTATGTGAACTTCGAGCCGGATACGTTGATGGATGCCTATCGAAGCAAGTTCGCCACCTCTGGCATGGCACCAGAGACCCAGTCAGCGCTCATGACTGAGCTCGCCGCAGGTCTGGATGGCTACACCTACCTGGAAGAATAGCCAGAATCAGAGTTTCTGATGTCCGCGACGCCAGGCGCTCGGGGCAACGCCTTCCCACTTGCGAAAGGCCCGGCCAAAGTTGGAGGGATCACTGTAGCCGAGAGCCTCGGCAATCTCGTCGATCGTCAACTCATTACGCCGCAGCAGGTCCACGGCACGGCGGTGTCGGAGCGAGTCCTGCAGCTGTTGGAACCGAACCCCTTCGGCTGCAAGCTGCCGGCGCAGCGTCCTTGTGGACATCTTCAGGTGCGCGGCCACTTCCTCCAGCGCTGGTAAACGCTGGCTTCGCCCGGTTTCGAGCAGGCGTATTACCCGGTCCGAGACCGACGTAGCGCCCTCTATGAACCGCATTTCCTCTTCACACTGGGCCTCGGCAATCCGACGGGTCACCGGGTTCGACAGGGACATGGGCGAATCAAGAAAAACCCGCTTGAACCGAAGCTGATTCACGCCGCTGGCGAAGGAGATCTGACTGCCGAACATTTGGCGATAGGCGGCTGCATTTTCAGGCTCCGGGAAATCCAGAAGGCAGCGCCCGCCATCCAGAAGCCGGTGTCCGAACAGCAAAAGATTAACGTCCATCAACGACGCCATCACCACATCAACATTGAACCGGTACAGGTCTTCGATACTGTGGGCAAGATCCAGCTGTATCACCGCCTCGCGGCCTTCCACGAAGAAAGACAGCTTCATGTAAACAAAACGGATCTGGAAATATTTGATCAACACCGTCAGCGCCTGCTCGAGGGTGTCGCAACTGATGGCGGCCTGGGCAAGGGAGCCGTGGGTGGTGAATTTCAGTCGTTTGCCATATTCAAGCCCGAGGGCCGGATCGCGGCTTTGGACCAGGCTTTCACGACACAGGGCGCTGAACTGATCAACGGTAATGAAATTCTCCGGGTGACCAAGCATAGAAGGCCGGATTCCGGAGGCCGCCAATAACCGGGACCGTTGCAGCCCACGGTCCTCCGCCAACTGGCAGAGAATGTCCGCATAGTGGGCCCGGATAACGGGCAGGTTTCCGGTAATGCCGGGTGCATTCATGGGAGATGGTCTTCCGGTATCGGTGTCTTGTCCAGACTAGACCGCCCTTCAGGTTCCGGCAATCACCGACGAGACGACCGGTGACCGTCGCTGGCGCCAGATTTCGGATTTTTTTCAAACTGGCTGATCCACCCGGCAAACCGATCCGTAAATGTTGGCACTGACAAACCCGGGACGAGTGCATAGAATGATGACCAGAACAAGCTCAAATCATGCGACTGTCAAGGAGCGTCCGGTGACCACACTGGATCAAAAGCCAGCCAGCTCTGAGGGCCGGAAAGACCCCTGGAGCCAGATGCTGCAGAAAGTGGGTAAGAACCAGGATCGCGAAGCATACCACGCGCTGTTCGAGCATTTTGGCCCGCAAATCAAGTACTACGCCATGGCCAACGGCCTGGCAAGCCACGCGGAAGAGCTCGTGCAAGAGGTATTTGTATCCATCTGGAGGCGTTCGTGCCTCTACGATTGGCGCAAGGCCGCTGCTTCCACCTGGATTTTCACCATCGCTCGTAACCAGCGCATCGACATGTTGAGAAAGATGCAGCGCACCAGTGCCGAAATGCCGGTTGAGACGGAAGATCTTTGGCAGATTCCTGGTGAAAACGAGAACGAGCCGGTCACGTCCTTGCACCGTCTTATGTCGGAGCGGCGCATCAGGGAATCCCTGAGCCACCTGCCGGAAGAACAGATCACGGTGATCGCCAAGGTGTATATGGAAAACAAGTCGCACCAGATGGTGGCGGACGAGCTGGACATCCCGCTCGGCACCGTTAAAAGCCGGGTGCGGCTGGCATTGAACAAACTGAAAGTGATACTGCAGGACCAGAACGTATGACACGGCACCACCCCGACAGCCTGAGCCTGATGGAGTACAGCGCAGGTAACCTGAGCGAGCCCCATGCTCTGTGCATCAAGCTCCACCTGGACAAGTGTTCCCACTGCCGCAGCCGTGTGGACACGCTGGACAGTCTGGGTGCTGTGATGATGGAACAGCAACCGAAGGTCACTGTCTCTGAGAGCATGTTCGACAACATCCTTTCAAAGATCGACAGTGAGCCGTCAGTTGAGCCTGCAGCACCTGCCGTCCCAAGGGTAAGCGCGCTTCAGAAGCTTCTTGGCGAAGACCTCAACAGTTTGCCGTGGAAACGTCAGCTTGGGGATGTGAGTGTGCTGGACATTACGGACCGGTTCCCCGGGCAGAAAGAGCAGGTTGTTCTCCAAAAACTCGCTGCAGGCGGGAAAGCTCCGGCACACACCCATCGTGGCGAGGAAACAACCATCGTTCTGCAGGGCGCATTTGCTGACCAGAAAGGTGTGTTCAATCAGTGGGACTTCGTGGTATTGACCGACGAAGACGAGCACAAGCCGGTTGCGGTTGGTTGTGAAGACTGTATTACCCTGTCTGTGCTCAGTGCCCCGGTCAAGCTCACCGGCACGTTTACGCGGATGCTTAACCCGTTCATCCGGTGATGCTGCACCGACTTTTACAGAACGTAAAAAAAGGGGCGATTTATCATCGCCCCTTTTTTCTTGGCTGAACCATCAGTACCCCCGATTACCAGGGCAATTCCGAACCATCCCAACTAATAAACCGCCCGTTATCGTGCTCCTCAACGCTGTCGAGTACCGCCAGCAGGTTGGCGGCCGTTTCGTCAGGAGTATGCACTTTCAGCTTTGCAAGGGATTGACTGAACGGTTCGCTTAACGCCGATTCGGTGGTGCCCGGATGCAGGGACACGCAGGCGAGCGGTTTGCACCGTCGGGGCAACTCGATGGACAGGTTTCGCACCAGCATGTTCAGTGCCGCCTTCGAGCTGCGATAGGCGTACCAGCCTCCGAATCCGTTATCGGTAATCGATCCGACTTTCGCGGAAATCGCCGCCACCCGCTTGAATTCCCGATGACGGAGCCACGGCAACAGTGCCTGAGAGAGTAACCCGAACCCGGTTGCGTTCACGGCAAACGCTCGCGCCATGCTCCCGGCGTCCAGATCCTCAAGCCGCTTCTCCGGGAACATCTCCGGCCCGTGGAGCAAGCCGGCGGCATAGATGAAACCATCAATACCTTCCTTTCGGTCCAGCAACGAGTCCAGTGCCTTTGCAACAGCCGCTGGCGATTCCGCATCCTGCGCATCCCATGGCAACACTGTACTTCGCTCATGGGCCCGCAAAACCTCCGGCGCCCTCTCCGGCTCACGACACAAGCCGATCACACGGATCTGCGAATCCCGTTCGATCAATTGCGCGGCCAGAGCGCCCCCAATGGCGCCGGAAACCCCGGCTATCACTACTCGTTTCATGAAAAACCTCCTGCGTTCCGGAGGACATACGAAAATTCTGTCATCCAGACTGCAAAACGGTGAACCAGCAAATTAAAACAACCGTATGAAACCAGTGTTCAAATCATCTTCGGGGTCCTGCCATTCCGCGCAGAACCCCATTAAAAAGCGCACGTAGGAGAGTATCCATGCAATACCAGGCTCCGGCGAATGACCTTCGCTTTCTGTTGTTTGATGTATTGGGCGCAGACCGGCTGCATGAGCTGGAAAAATACGCCGATGCCACTCCGGATCTGATTTCTGCGGTTATTGACGAGGCCGGCAAACTCGCCGCGGAAGTCATCCAGCCCACCAACCAGGCAGGCGACCGGGAGGGCTGCACCTACGACCCGGAAACCCGCTCAGTGACAACTCCGGACTGCTTCAAGGACGCCTACAAAAAATTCGTTGAGGGCGGCTGGACCGCGCTGGACGCGCCACTTGAATACGGCGGCCAAGGCCTGCCCCACACCCTGAAGTTTGTGGTGGACGAGATGGTCTGTTCCACCAATCTTTCGCTGGGCATGTACCCCGGCCTGACCCACGGCGCCATCAGTGCCCTGCATGCCCACGGCTCCGACGAACTGAAAAAGGTCTACCTGGAAAAACTGATCTCCGGCGAGTGGACCGGCACCATGTGCCTGACCGAACCCCAGTGCGGCACTGATCTGGGTCTGATTCGCACCCGCGCGACGCCGAACGATGACGGCAGCTACGCCATAGAAGGTACCAAGATCTGGATTACCGGTGGCGAGCACGACCTGGTGGACAACATCGTGCATCTGGTGCTGGCCAAACTACCTGGGGCACCTGATACCACCAAAGGCATTTCGCTGTTTGTGGTGCCCAAGTTCCTGCCCGAATCCGGTGAGCGCAACCCGGCGTTCTGCGGCGGCCTTGAGCACAAGATGGGTATCAAGGGCTCCGCCACCTGCGTCATGAACTTTGAAGGCGCCAAGGGCTGGCTCGTCGGCGAGCCGAACGACGGAATGCGTGCCATGTTCACCATGATGAACGAAGCACGCCTGATGGTGGGCATGCAGGGTCTCGGCCTGGCGGAAATGGCTTACCAGGAAAGTCTTGGCTTTGCCCGTGAGCGTTTGCAGAGCCGTTCATTGAGCGGCCCGAAGAACCCGGACGGCCCCGCTGACCCGATCATCGTACACCCGGATGTGCGCCGTATGCTGATGCGGCAGAAAGTTCTTAACGAGGGCATGCGCGCCCTGGCCCTGTTCGCAGGACACCAGCTGGATCTGTCGGTTGCCCATCCGGACGAAACCGTCCGGGAATCCGCCGATGACCTGGTTCAATTGCTTACACCGGTCGTGAAATCCTTCCTTACGGACGAGGGCTTCAACAACGCCAACACCGGTCTACAGGTACTGGGTGGTTCCGGCTTCACCACCGACTGGCCGCTGGAACAGCTGGTACGGGATGGCCGGATTGCCAGGATCTACGAGGGCACCAACGGCATTCAGGCCATGGACCTCGTGGGCCGTAAGCTGAGCCTGAAAGGCGGTCAACTGGTGCGCACCCTGTTCGGAACCCTGAGCGGATACCTCAAGGACAATCCGGAGGCGCCGCACCGGGAAGAACTGAAAAACGCCATGAAAGCGCTGGAAACCGCCACCATGTGGCTGGCCACCAATGCACCGAAGGATCCGGAGCAAGCGGGCGCTGCCGCCACGCCGTATCTGCGCCTTATGGCACTGACCGTGATCGGCTACCTCTGGTCCCGGATGGCCAACGTGGCCAACGAACAGCTTGCCGCGGGCGAGGGCAACAAGCCGCTGCTGGAAAGCAAGGTAGTGTCTGCACGCTTCTACTTTGAAAAGCTGCTGCCGGAAGTGGACTGGCTGCTGGGTGATATCCAGAGTGGCAAGGACAGCCTGATGGCGTTCTCGGACGATCACTGGGCAGCGTGATCCCGATTCCGGCCAGAGACCAGACACTCTGGCCGGAAATGACCGATCAATGACAGCTTGTGACCTTCAGCGCGACACTCCGAGACTTGATAATGATCACGTTGATTAGTGTCTCTGAACTAGTCCTGCCCAGCTCCCCGTCGGACTGGGTATTTTGAAAGCCACGCCCTGCGTGGCTTTTTTTATGGCCACTTTTTTGTCTGTGCGGTCACTGGGTTACAATTGCGCTCTTTGATTTTGTCCGGCTTTTGAACGGACCAACACGGGGACACCATGAACGCCGACGATTACGCTTTCCGCTTTGGCGGTATCGAACGACTCTATGGGCGCCGTGCCCTGGAAGCCTTTCGGAGCAGCCATGTGACCGTGGTCGGGCTTGGTGGTGTCGGGTCGTGGGCCGCGGAAGCCCTGGCCAGAAGCGGCATTGGCACAATCACGCTGATCGACATGGACGATGTCTGTGTATCCAACACCAACCGCCAGCTCCATGCCCTTGAAGGCCAATACGGGCGCACCAAGACCGATGCCATGGCAGACCGGTTGCGGGCGATCAACCCGGCGGCAAACATTCAGGTGCATTTCGGCTTCCTGACCACCAAGAATGTCAGCGAGCTGATCACCGGGGACATGACCGGGGTGGTCGACGCCATCGACAGCGTCAAGGCCAAGGCTGCCCTGATTGCCCACTGCCAGCGCTGGAAGATTCCGCTGGTCTGTGCCGGCGGCGCTGGCGGGCAGATCGACCCAACCCAGATTCAGGTGGCGGATCTGAGCAAAACCACCCAAGACCCACTTTTGGCCAAAGTACGCAACCTGCTGCGCCGGGAATACGGTTTTTCCCGGAACCCGAAGCGTCGCTTTGGTATTGAGGCCGTATACTCCCTGGAGCAGCTGACGTATCCTGCCGGTGACGGCGAAGTCTGCCTTCAGAAACCGGCCACCGACGGCCCGGTAAGACTGGATTGCGCCTCAGGCTTTGGCGCCGCCAGTCCGGTAACCGCCAGCTTCGGTTTTTTTGCGGCCTCCCGACTTCTGAATCGGATCGCCAGACGCGCCAACCAATAGATCAACGGAACTGAAACCAATATGCCAGTCAGTACTGTCCTGCTTCTTGCCAGCATTGGCGTTCTCTCACTTTTCTGCCAGTGGCTTGCCTGGCGCGTCCGCATGCCGGCGATCCTGTTCCTGCTGGCAGGTGGCATTGCCGCCGGGCCTGTCCTGGGCTTTTTGGCCCCGGAAGTGGTTTTTGGCGACCTGCTGTTCCCGGTTATTTCCCTGGCGGTTGCCATCATCCTGTTCGAGGGCAGCCTGACCCTGCGTTACGAAGAAATACGCGGCCACGGCAAGATGGTCCGCAACCTGATTCCTGTGGGCTCGATTGTCACCTGCATCATCGGCACCCTGGCTGCACGCTGGCTTCTGGACGTTTCCTGGGCTGTTGCCCTGCTATTTGGCGCCATTTCCATCGTTACCGGGCCCACCGTAATCGCACCGCTGCTGCGCTCGGTTCGGCCGGATTCGAAACTGGCCAACATCCTTCGCTGGGAAGGGATCATCATTGACCCCGTCGGGGCTCTGCTGGCGGTTCTGGTGTTCGAAGGGATTGTCTCCTGGGGACAGGGCAACGTGTTTGGCCACTCGCTCTATATCTTCGGCAAGACCCTGGCGGTGGGTTTCCTGATTGGTGCTATTGCCGGGTATCTCAATGGCATCGTGTTGCGCAAGCACTGGATTCCCCAGTATCTGCATAACGCCGGCACCCTCACCTTTATGCTCGGCGTTTACGCCATCTCCAACGAATTGGCCCATGAGTCAGGCCTGTTGACGGTCACTGTAATGGGCATCTGGATGGCAAACATGAAGCAGGTGCCCATCGAGAGCATTCTGGAGTTCAAGGAATCCCTGAGCGTTCTGCTGATATCCGCCCTGTTCATCATCCTGGCAGCACGGGTTGAGTTTGCCGCCATTGCCGAGCTGGGCTGGGGCCTGGTGGCCGTGCTGGCCCTGCTGATGCTGGTAGCCCGTCCGCTGAGCATTTTCCTGTCTGCCATCGGTACAAGCCTGAACTGGCGCGAAAAGCTCTTCCTTAGCTGGATTGCCCCCCGGGGCATTGTTGCCGCGGCGGTGTCGGCGCTGTTCGCATTCCAGTTGCAAAAGCTTGGCTATGAAAGCGCCGGTGCTCTGGTACCCCTGGTCTTCATGCTGATCATCGCCACCGTCACCCTGCAAAGCCTGACAGCCCGGCCGATAGCCCGCCTGCTGAGAGTCGCGGAACCGGCGGAATACGGCTTCCTGATTCTGGGTGCAAACCCGGTGGCCCGGATGATTGGCACGGCCCTGAAAAAGTATGAGGTGCCGGTGACCCTGGCCGATACCAACTGGGAGAACGTACGCCAGGCCCGCATGGAAAACCTGCAGGTTTACTTCGGCAACCCCGTGTCTGAGCATGCATCAACTCATCTGGACCTGACAGGCATCGGCAAGCTGCTGGTCATCTCCCCCTACAAGCACATGAATTCCCTGGCCACCTACCACTTCCTGGACTGGTTCGGAAACAAGTGTGTGTTCAGTCTGGCAGAGGGTGATCAGGATCAGAAGGCGCGCCACCAGACGGCTGAAAAGATCCAGATGACCCGAGGCCTGTTTGACGGCGTCAGCTACGCCAAGCTGGCCAGTCTGGTGAGTCAGGGCTTCACGGTGAAGACCACGCAACTGAGTGAAGAGTTTGGTTACGAGGAGTTCCTGAACAAGTACCAGAACCAGGCCCTGGTACTGTTCACCTTCGACAGCAAGGAGCACGTCGCTCCGGTTTGCAGCATGAAAGACCTGAAGCCGGAAAACGACTGGATCCTGATCAGCCTGGTACCACCCCAGGCCAGGAAGGAACGCAAGGAGAAAGAAGCCGAACAGCCATCAGCCGGCGAGGATGCACCGGCCGGGGAAAATCCTTCATCGACAATCTAGCACCAGTTTGCCGCGCACGTGCCCACCTTCAAGCAGTTCGTGGGCCTGCGCAACATCCTCAAGCGAAAAGGCCTTCTCGATGTGCACCTTGACGTCACCGTCCTCGATCAGCTCGGCAATCTCATCCAGGTGAAAAATGTCGGGACGCACCGTCATTCCGTGAGCGCGTAATCCCATTTCCTCCGCCGCACTGATGATGTCATCGGCGGTAACGGTGGGGATGGTAACAAGGACTCCGTGCTCACCCAGGGTGTGTAGTGAGCGCTTACCCGTATCGCCGCCCACCAGATCCAGCACCACGTCCAGGCCATAGCATTCCTCGCCGATATCCGTGGTGCGGTAGTCAATCACTTCGTGCACCCCGAGTTCCGCCAGGAAATCCCGGTTGCCGGCCGAAGCGGTGGCGATGACATGGGCACCGCGCTCCAGTGCAAACTGAACCGCAAAATGCCCAACGCCACCGGCGCCGGCGTGGATCAGAATCTTTTGGCCAGACTCCAGTTTCGCCATTTCAAACAGCGCCTGCCAAGCCGTCAGCGCCGCGAGGGGCAAGGCACCGGCAGACACCAGGTCCAACTCTTCCGGCACGATAGCCAACTCATCAGCCGCCGCCAGGGCGTACTGCGCATAACCGCCACCGCCGGCCGGAAATCCCACCATCCCCATGACCCGATCGCCGGGCGCAAGGGTGGTCACGTTGGCACCAACCCCGACAACCTCACCGGCCACGTCGTATCCTGGTGTCCAGGGCAACGAATTCTCGATCTGCCTGGCCGCAAACCCCAACCCCTTCCGGGTTTTCCAGTCAATGGGATTGAGACCGGCTCCGTGCACCCGGACCAGCACCTGTTCGTCTCCGGGAACGGGTACGTCAGCCTCTACCACCTGCAGGACATCACGCTCCCCAAATCGATCGTAGATCACATGGCGCATTGTGGCTTCAGCATTCTGATCAGCAGTATTTTCCATGGGGATCTCCGGACAACAGGTTAAACGGGATTGGCTTTGAACAAGACTAGCTGAAGTAAAGCACAAAAGTGCTCGGGGGACCTAGAGCCCCTTGCCTCCGGCCACAACAGCAGAGCCGAGGATCTCGGCAAATTCTTTCGGCGCGCGGGCGGGCCGCTGGCTTTTCATATCAACACAGGCGTGAGTGGACACCGCCCTGACCAGGGTTTTGCCATCCGACGGACGCACCAGCTGGAACTGCCGGGCAGACCGGAAACGACCGTCGTAGTCGGTCAGCCAGGTTCCCAACACCAGTTGGTCCCCGGTATTGGCCGAGGCCAGGTAATCGATCTCCGTGCGGGTGATGGCCATCGCCTTGCCGGTTTTCTCATGCAGGGCCCAGGTCATTCCCAGACTCTCTATGTGGGCCCAACTGACGTCTTCAAGCCAGCGCACATAGACAACGTTATTGGCATGTCCGAGCCTGTCGGTATCCTCAGCGCGCACCGTAATATCAATGGTGAAAGGCGCGGGCAGATCCCAGGCAATGTCGTGCTGCTGCATCAGTTGCTTTCTCCGAGACCGGGAATGGCCTGCAACGGTAGCCGGCCAATACGATCATTGTGAAGTGAACCAAAGTACAGGTTGCCATCGTGGGGGTTCACCGAAGTAATCTCCTGCAAATGGGTTCCCCGGGTGTCATGGAGGCTGGTAATAACCTTGCCGTCCCGGTCGAAGGCGATCACCAGACCATATTCCTGCGGGGTGGGCTTCAGGCTGTCAGGCAGCTTTGCCACCAGATCCTTGAGCCAGGGCCGTGGGTGCATGGCATCCACTTTATGATTGCGCAGGGTAGGAAATGCGACCCAGTAGCGGCCCTTCTCATCCACCGCCAGGTTATCGGGAAAACCGGGCAGATTGTCGGCAAACACCTCTGCCTGCCCGGCTTTGGGTCCGTGAATCCAGTACCTCAGGATGCGATATTTCCAGGTTTCGTTAACCAGCACGTAGTCACCTGCAGGAGACACCGCAACGCCATTGGCAAAATGCAGGTTGGCCAGGAGGACTTCGGCCTTGCCGGTTTTCGGGGAGTAGCGCAGCAAACGGCCGTGGGGGCGCATTTCCAGCAGATCCAGCAGGTATTCCGGCTGACGGAATTTCGAGCTGGCGTCGGTGAAGTAAATTCGTCCGTCATCGGCAATATCGACATCATCGGTAAACCGGAACAGCGTACCCTCTGCTTCCCGGGCCAATACGGTAATCTCTCCTTCAGGAGTGATCGAAAGCAGCCCCCGCCAGGAATCCGCCACAATCAGGTTACCCTGCTTATCAAACACCATGCCCAACGGCCGGCCATCGGTGGACAACCAGTTTTCAACCCGACCATCCGGGAACACCCGCACGATATAACCATCCTGGGTGCCGGTGTAGAGCACACCATCCTCACTGACGGCCGTATCCTCGGGACCGTACACCTGGCCGCGGGCCAGCAGGTCCGCCAACCTCAATCTCTCGTTCGGCGCAATGGGTCCGGTGAGGGGCGGCGGTGAGGGCGGACTCCACGCTTTACTGTCAACAGGCGAAGGTGTCAGCAGGAAGCTGCCCAATAGCAGGAAAACAACCAGCAACCCCACCATCCATTTCATACACTCTGCCCGCCTGTTGTTCTATCAATTCCGTGTGTCAGCGTTTGAGTTACCTTAGCAGACCGGCCGGTGGGCAGGAAAATACCTGACACGAGCGCTGTCAGTCTTCGGCACTGAGGAAACGGCGGCACAGGGCAGCAAACGAGTCGGCCTTTTCTGCGTGAAGCCAGTGGCCGGTACCCTGGATAATACGCAACTGCGCCCGCGGAAACAGTCGCTGGATATCATCCCTGTGTTTTTCCTGGATGTAGGCGGAGTCGGCTCCCTTGAGAAACAGCACAGGGCCCTCGAAGGGGCCATCGCCCTCGGGCGCTCTGGCCAGATTCCCATAGCACGCATCAATAACCGGCAGGTTCAGCCGCCAGCGGAACATCGGCCCGCCCTCCTGCTGCGCTTCCCGGGGAATCCGCTCGAGGTTCTTCAGGAGAAACTGACGCACACCCGGCTCTTCAACGAAGTCGGCCATCAGTCTGTCGGCATCCTGTCGGGAACGTACGTCAGTCAGATCCATGCTGGTCAACCCTTCCAGAATGGCATCATGCCGTGGCTTGTAGTTAACCGGGGCAATGTCCGCCACGATCAGCCTGTCCACACGCTCAGGAGCCTGCAAGGCGACCTGCATAGCCACCTTGCCGCCCATGGAGTGACCCAGCAGACTGACCTTATCCAGCCCCTGTGCATCCATATAGGCAAGTACATCTGCCGCCATGGCCGGATAATCCATGGTGTCGGTGTGCGGTGAGCTGCCGTGGTTCCGCTCGTCCAACGCGTGGATCTGCCACTGATCTTCGAGACGGCGGGCGATGCCACCAAGATTGTCGAGGGATCCGAACAGCCCATGCAACAGGACCAGGGGCGGGCCTTCGCCGGTAATACGGTGATTCAGCTCAACAGTCATGGGCAGTCAGTCTCCGGATTGGTCTGCGTTCTCAAACCGGATACATTACCACTGCCAGCCTTGCGAGCAAGTACCGGTATTGACGATCATTTTCCGAAGACGAAAAAAAGCCGGGCAAAGCCCGGCATGAAGGTCATAGACGTTAAGCCTGAGAAATCAGCAATAGAAGATGCTGTTCAGGTACTCTGCAAGCTCGATGACGTTTTTCCGCTCAAGCTCGGTATGGGGTACAAAGATTTCCTGTTCCATAAAACACCTCCTGATTGCCTTTCCATTGCTTCAACCTGATACCCTGATGTTATCGTTCAAGCCACGGGTGACCGTTGACAGGCGGTTGCATACACTTGACATTTTGTATCAGTCCTCATGACAGCTCGTTAACTATCAGGCCGTATACCGTGACATCTGCCCAACCGGATTCCACCAGCACTCCCCTGGTCGCTGCCTCAAGCACGCTGGCACTGGTTCATTACCTTGAGCGACAGGGCGTGTTCAATGCCCCACACGTTGAACAACTGACCGGGCTGACGATGTCGGAACTTACCGACCCGGACCGTCGAGTCCCCGCGGATGCCCACTACCGGCTCTGGGAGCACGCAGAGTATGTTACGGGCGACCCTGGCGTTGGACTGCATGCCGGCAAGGTTGTGGATCCGGAACGGATGGGACTGGTGGGGCATGTATTCTTCAACTGCGACACACTGGGTGAGGCTGTTACCCAATATGTCCGCCTGCATCGGCTGATTAATGAGTCGGTATTCCTGAGCTTTGAGCAGACCGCTGACCAGGCCATCCTATGCTGGCAGCCAGACAGGGCCGAACATTACTGCCGGCAGGATATGGACCGCACCCTCGCCGCGTCTATCACCCGCACCCGTCATTTCATCCACCCGGGCATTCAGGCCGAATGGGTGGAAATTGCCCACCCGGCGCCCGTGTACGCGCACGAATACGAAAAGCTTCTCGGCGGGCCAGTCCGGTTTGACTGCGGCATCACCAGACTCGCCTTCAACAGCCGGCACCTGGGGCATCCGATTCCCCGCCGTAACCCGTATGTCTATTCAGCTGTGCTGAAACAGGTCAATTCCCTGCTGGCCAGGCTGCAGAGCCGTCGCTCCTTTGGCCGCAAGATTCACCGGCTGATATCAAAGCAGATGGCAACCGAAAAGATTGATGCCGACACGCTGGCCCGGCAGTGCCACATGAGCCGACAGACTCTGTACCGAAAACTCAAAAAGGAGGGTCTGAGCTTTCAGGGCCTGGTGGAACAGGTCCGGCAAGACAAGGCGCTCAGGTATGTGGCGGGGGATCAGTATGCCCTCGGCGAGATTGCCTTCCTGCTCGGTTTCTCTGAACTCAGCGCCTTCAGCCGGGCGTTCAAACGCTGGACCGGCACCTCGCCGGCCGAGTACCGTGCGAGACACCTGGCAAGCCCAGAGGCAGAACACCAGGAGCCGGACACCAGCAAAGGAGAGCGATAGTGGACGACCTGTCTCTGGTTGCGATTGCCGTTGGCATTCTTTACCTGGGCGCATTCGCCTGCGTCTACCGCATTCTGCTGACCTATCGCACTACCCAGGGTGCCATCGCCTGGATCATTGGCCTGATCGCAGTCCCTTACGTTGCGGTCCCCATGTTCGTCCTGTTCGGACGTAATCGTTTCGGTGGCTACGTGAAGGCTCGTCGTCTCGGAGACCGGTCACTGACCAACCTGCTGAACCGGTTCGAGCAACAGACCACCTCCATCCCGGTCCCTACCAGCGACCGTTTCACAGACGAACTCCAGGTGCTCTGCCGGCTGGGACGCCAACCGTTTACCGACGGCAATCGATGCACGCTGTTGCGGGACGGCGAAGCCACCTTCAACGCCCTGTTCGAAGCCATGGAAGACGCCGAGCACTACATCCTGCTGGAATTCTACATCGTGCGGTCAGACCGGGTTGGCCGTCGAATCAAATCGATTCTTGAACGCAAACTGGCCCAGGGTGTGGAGGTCTGGTTCCTGTATGACGATATTGGCAGCGTCTGGCTACCGAGGAACTACCTGAAGCAGCTCGCCGCCGCCGGCGCCCGGATTGCCTCGTTCGGGGACGGTAACATCCGCAGGCGACGATTCCAGATCAATTTCCGGAACCACCGCAAGCTGCTGGTCTGCGACGGTAAGGTCGGCTTTGTGGGCGGCATCAACCTGGGAGACGAGTACCTTGGCACCGCCATGGATCAGGAGCCCTGGCGCGACACCCATTGCCGGATTGAAGGTCCGGCCGTTACCGGCTTGCAGCTGGCGTGGTTGGAGGACTGGAATTGGGCCAGCAACGATTTTCCCAGCCTTGACTGGGAGCCGGTCGCCAATCAGCCCGGGAATGACGAGGTGCTGATGCTACCAACCGGCCCGGCCGACACCTGGGAAACCTGTACCCTGTTCTTCCTGAACTGCATCAACAACGCCCGATCCCGGCTCTGGATCGCCTCGCCCTACTTCGTGCCGGACTTCCAGATCATGAATGCGCTGCAACTGGCGGCGCTTCGGGGCATAGACGTGAGGATCCTGATTCCGGAGAAATCAGACAGCCGCCTGATCGGTCTGGCCGCCTACTCCTACCTGGTCCAGGCCTGCAAGACCGGAATCGGCATCTATCGCTACCAGCCGGGCTTCATGCACCAGAAAGTGATCCTGGTGGATGATCGCTATGCGGCTGTGGGAACGGCCAATATGGATAACCGCTCCATGCGACTGAATTTCGAGATCACCGCCATTACCACAGCACCGCATTTCATTCGCAGCGTCGAATCCATGCTGGAACAGGATCTGGAAAGCTCCCGGCTGATGACCGAAAGCGATTACAAGGACCGCTCCATACTCTTCCGCCTGGCTTGCCGTGCAGTCCGCCTGCTGGCACCGTTGCTCTAGACTTTCCGATCACTGGCTCCGGAATACCCGATGTGCGACTATGCCTACACGATTCAGCCAGTACGCAGTAGCGACAGATCACCATGAATGCCTTCAAACCCAGAGAAACACTGACCGAACAGGTCGCCCGCCACATTGAGAACCTGATTGCCTTTGGCCAGCTCCGATCCGGAGAACGGATCTACGAGGGCGCCATGGCCAAGCAGATGGATGTCAGCCACGGATCCATCCGGGAAGGGCTGTTGCTGCTGGAGAAGCGGCACCTCGTCCGGAACGTTCCGCGCAAGGGCGCGTTCGTGACACCCCTGGACGAGTTTTTCGTTCGCAGCCTCTACGAAACCCTGGAACTGTATCTCACCCACACTGGCCGCAAGCTGGTTCGCAGCTGGCAGGCTGATGATATGGCCAGGCTGGAAAGTCTCTATGACCAGATGAAGGCCTGCTACGATAAAAACGATCTGATGGCCTTCCTGGAACTGGGCATTGAATACACCAAGGCATCGCTGGCCTATGCCGACAACTACTTTATTGTCTCCGCCATTGATGACCTCTGGCCGTCGGCCAAGCGCTGTGCCTTCGTCGCCTTCCAACAGGGAGGCAACCAGGTGCTTGAAGACAACCTGTCGCACATGGAGCAATCCATCAGCGCGATCAAGGACCGGGATGAAGACCGCCTGGCGGAAATACTGCACCGCTTCGCTCTGCAACAGTGTCAGCAGGTTCTCACCGCCATCGAAAAGACCGGCAACAAGACCGCGTGATGGGCCTCAGTAAAACAGCTGGGTGAACGAGAAACCGATATTGAGGTAGGCCGTCCAATTGTCCTCGTTGTTGTAGGCGGCGGCCAGTTGTACCGGACCTAGGAAGGTATCCACACCGGCAAACACACTGGAGGATTTAACCGAGCTGTCCCAGCTGGCAGCATCCAGCGAAGACCAGGCATTGCCCGCCTCGAATCCGGCACCCACAAACCAGGGCAGAAGTGGCCCACCAAACGTCTGGCTGGCATAGGCGGAGACCATCAGGGCATTGTCTCCGGTAATTTCGCCGGGCGCGTACGCCGACAAGCGGCGAAAACCTCCCAGGCGAACCGCGTTTTCAATGCCTGGCGTACCCTTGGTTACCGCATGGGCATACACCAGCCCGGTCAACGTCAGCCGCTTCCAACTCTCGGTACCCAACGCCAGACCGGTTACCGAATCGAATTCCCGGTCGGATCCCAGACCCTCTCGCTCAAAACGCCCCCGAAGGCCGGCGAAGCCACCAGCCTGCGGGAAAAAGGAATCATCCAGCGAATCATGAACCAGTTGCAGGGCCATTCCACCCTGATGCACGGACCCCTCAGGGGCCACCGGCTGGCCGATCTGCTCATCCACCGTGGCATAGCCCCGGGCATAGATCAGCCGGATCTCGGCATTGCCGCCGATTTCCATACCCAGAGCCAGATCCGCTTTTCGGAAGGTCACGTCCACCTCCGCTATTCGCGTGCCCGAGGCGTCGAACTGGCTGAAGGTATCCCGGGAATATTCGCCACCGAGCACCAGGAATCGTTCATAGCCGTAATCCAGGGGCTGATACCACTGGGTGCGCAGCCAGGGTTCGGTGCCGAGCTGAACACCGGTCTGCCACTCCCCACCCAGCTCGTTCAACTCGGTCATGCGAAGGGACGAGGCCAGATTGAAACGGGTTTCCCCGTCAAAGTTATCCTCATAGTTAAGTCCGAAAGACAGATAGTTTGGCCCCCAGCTCTTCTCCTGGACACGGATGGTCAGAACCGTACCGTCGGGCGACGAGGACGTGGAGTACGACACGATTTCGTAGTAGCCGAGGCCATAGATTCGTTTGAGATCGGCCTCCAGCTGCGCGGTATTCAGGGGCTCGCCGGTTCTCTGTCGGATTCGCTCTTTGAGAAAGTCGCGGGCCAGCCGACGACTGTCTTCGATGTCGATGCGTGAAATAATCTCTACGCCGGCGTCCTGCGCCGCTATGCTATCTCGCCAGGCTGCCCACGCCTTGCGGGAGACGGATAATGGCCGCAATTCGACCCCATGCTCCCTGGCGGTGCTGGCACCCAGCTCAAACAGTACCGGCGCATCGTAGAAATCGGCAGAGGTGTAACCTTCCAGGTCCGGTCGTATCAGAACATCACCTTCAGCCAGCAAATCCAGCTGCTGATCGGTGTTTCGTCGGGTCATGATGGTTGTAAGCTGACCGACCACGGAAAAGGCGCCCCGCAGTTCGTCGGTCTGCATCAGGCTGTCGGTAATATCTATGGCGATGATGACGTCAGCGCCCATTTCCCGTGCAACGCTGACTGGCAGGTTATTGGCGACGCCACCGTCCACCAGCAGCTGGCCATTACGCTCCACTGGCGCATAAACGCCTGGAATGCTCATGCTGGCCCGAATGGCCTCGGACAGGTTGCCCTCACCGATAACCACCTGCTCGCCGGTTTCCAGGTCCGTGGCAACGGCCCGGAATGGAATGGGAAGCCGGTCAAAATCCTCAACCAGGGCAGCGTTGCGCGTCAACTCGTTGAGGATGAACCCAAGGTTCTGGCCGGCGATCAGCCCACCACCGACATGCAGGCCATCGGCGCGAACACCAATTCCCGGTACCACCGGAAACCGCCAGTCATCCTGCTTTCGCCGAACCGGTTTGTAGACTCGACCAGGGTCGTCTCGAAAGCTGGAAAGCCAGTCCATCTCGATAAAGCGCTGCTCGATGTCACTGACCGGCATACCACTGGCATAAAGGGCGCCCACCGCAGAACCGGCACTGGTGCCTACCACAAGGTCAACGGGAATCCGCATTTCCTCCAGCACCCTGAGCACGCCCACATGGGCCATCCCCTTGGCGCCACCGCCGCTGAGCACCAGCCCCACCCGGGGCCGTTCCTCAGCCGGCGCCAATGGTGCCAGAAGAAGCAGGATCGCGGTCAGTAGCCAGGGCGCAATCGTTGCCCAACGGTTGCGCCGATTCACAGCTGGCTCATTTCCGCTCGGGGGAATCGTCGTCCGCCAGCGAGAGATGGGACACATCGGGTACCACCGGCGGGGGCAGATCACGGTCTACGCCCAGGTCACTGCCGGGCGGCGCCAGACTCCACTCGTCCAGATGCTGGAACATGGGAGGTTCCACTTCGGTACTCTCTGCCAGGGTGACTCCGACCGGATCCAGGCTCAGGCCGGAGCCGGAGAGAATGGTATCCACCTTTTCGCCCGCCACCGGCAGGCGATCACCGGGTTCGGTTTCGGGGACTCCACCGCGCTTTGCTTCCGCCGGAGGAGCTACAGACTCCTGCTGCTGATTGGGCTGGTCCGCCGGCGCCGCAGGTCTAGGCTTGGGTGCAGTATTGGAGGCAGGGCGGGCGTCAGCCATCGGCTGGACGTAAGCAACCATGCCGTGCTTCCTCAGAACCGCACGGTACTTTTCGGCCTGAACCTCTTCCAGCTTGTTACGAATAACCACCGGCTGACCACTGAACATACGGTCGACCTGCTCAAGCGAGGCCTTGAACAGCGTGCGGGCGTTATTGCGCGCGGTTTCCAGATCCGTTCCGGGAACACATTCCCCTTTAAAGACAAGCTGAAACATGCGTTTTCCTCTTAACGTCCTTTTTTTACATCATAGTTGATCGTGTCGCGCACAGGGAGCCCGAGACCCCGTCCATCACTGTATCGAGAGTGCAAACAATTGAAAAATTTATGTCACATATCACGCAAAATGCGACAGACTCTGCAATAATCAACAGTAACCAAACTTTACACTTGGTTACAGACTGACCGGATTGTCACCAGGGAGTGGCCTCCAATGACTATAAAACATTCGCTTCGCCTCGTCGTCGCAGCCCTGTTGCTGTCGGCACCTCTCGCTCATGGTGAAAACCTCGACGTGCTCATGAGCCGGGTGTTCCCGGAAGCCCAGGCGACTTATATCGGTTACGAGAGCGTTGAACGACAGGATATCCCTGCCAGCGCCGCGGTTGACCGGAAGTACCTGATTGTCGATTTCCGACTGGCGTCGAATGAGATGGAATCGGAACAACTTCAGGCCAGTGTACACAAGGTCTGTATGACCCTGCTCAAGGACCGCGAGCTGATCCGACAGCTGTCGGATTCCGGCTATGACATGGTCTCTGTCGCTTTCGATCGTCGTTCGCAGTTCGACTGCCTCTGAGGCGCCCGGTAGCTCACTCTTCCCGACCGAGCAGTTTCGGGAAGGCTTCCAGGGCGCTGTTGACCGCATCCAGGTTGAACGCTTCAACGTCCGCCAGCAGCTTTTCCCCGTATCGTGTCACCGACCTTGAGCGGAACCGCTGGCCCCAGGCCAGCACCCGTCGGGCAAAGTCTTTCATCTGTTCCGGATCGCCACTTTCCCTGACGGACTCCCACTCATCACCGAAGTCAGCCGCCAGCTGTTCCCTGAGCCAACCCCGTTCCTGCATGCTGAGGGTCTGGGCCAGCAGTCGTTCGGACTCCTTCGGCGCTCCCTCGTCTTCCGCCTGCTCCACCGTCGCTTCTACCCGTGGCAGCGTTACCGTAAAGACCGACCCTGTGCCCGGTTCACTCTCCACCTCCAGCTCCCCGCCCATCATCCGGGCCAGTTTCCGGCTGATGGCCAATCCGAGACCGGTACCACCATAGCGCCGGGTATTCTGCCCCTCCTGCTGCTCAAAGGCATCAAAGATCCGGTCAACCTGGTCCGGTGGAATGCCAATACCGGTATCGCTGACCGTGACCACCAGTTTGTAGAACTGGCGTTCCGGGGCCTCTGTGCTCTGTTCCACGCTGTCGGATCGTTTTTTGAGCGGCTTCGCGGTGGCTCGAACCGTCACACCACCATCATGGGTAAACTTGATGGCATTGCCGACCAGGTTGAACAGGACCTGCCGAAGACGGGTCTCGTCCAGCATCATGGCAGCGGGCATACGTGAGTCGACACTCACTTCCAGAGTGATGCCCTGCTCGCGGGCCCGCAGATCGAAGATATGGCGAACATCGTCCAGGAGACGACGCACCGACACCGCGGAATAGTCGAGCCTCATCTTTCCTGCTTCGATCCGGGACAGGTCCAGAATGTCGTTGATCAGCATCAGCAGGCTTCGGCTTCCCGCCCGGATAGCATCCAGGTAGTTCCGTTGCTGCGGGTCGGTAACACTGTTGCTGAGCAGATCGCTGTAGCCAATCACCGCGTTCATCGGCGTGCGGATTTCGTGGGACATGTTGGCCAGGAACTCACTCTTTGCCAGGCTGGCCGCCTCCGCTTCCCGGGCCAGTCGTTCGGCTTCCAGTTTGGCGGCGCGCAGTTCGTCCTCGCTCCGGCGCAGAGCATTCTCGGAACGGATACGCTCATCCACCTCCCGTGAAAGTTTCCGGTTCCAATACAGGAAAATCAGCACCACCAGAATGGCAATCAGCACCACCCGCCGAACCACGGTGTAATCCGTTTCCTGCTCGATATCCAGGTGGATCCAGCGATTGTAGATGGACTCTGTTTCGCTGGCCTCGAGACTGCCCAGCGCCTTGTTCAGCACCCGGTGGAGTTCCGGACTGTCCTTGCGCACGGCCAGCCTCAAATCGTACTGGTAGGGCGTGATACTCGTGATTCTGAGATTCGACAACCCCAGCCTTGCAACGGTGTAACTGACCGCCGGAATGTGAGTAACCATGACGTCCAGATCGCCATTGGACAGCGCCAGAAGACCTTCCTCCACACTATCCATCGGATACAGGTCCAGGTTTGGATGGTTAATCAGCAGATAGTCATGGGCTGCATGCCGGTTCACCACACCCACCCGTTCGCTACGGAGTTCGCGAAGGTCCCCGATAAAGCGTCCGTCATCGCGGATGGCCAGAGCGATGGGCACTGTGAGGTAGGCCCGGGTGAACAAAAAGGCGTCTTCCGTCCGCGGTGTTCGGGACAATCCCGGGAGTATATCCACTTCACCTGATCGGAGCTGTTCTTCAGCCTCCATGCGGCTCCCCGCCACTGCACGGGTAAACCGGACATTCAGCTCGCTTTCGAGCCGTGTCAGCAGGTCCGGAACCAGGCCGGTAGGCCGGCCATCCTGGGTATATTCGAACGGGGGCCAGTCCGAGCGGAAAGCGACTTTCAGATCAGGATGGCGCTTGAGCCAGTCGATGTCCGATTCAGAGAGCTCGAGCCCGCTTCGCTCCATCGCCGGCTGGTCGGCCTGAAGCCATGACTGGCGGATGGTGCGGTGTTCATGGTGACTGATCGCAGCAATGGCCCTGTTCAGCACCTGATAAAGTCGGTCGCGATCAGTATCCACCTGCAACACCACATCTACTGTACTGTTGTCGAGCAGAACCGACAGACCAATACCGTTCACCATGGCCGACTGCAGGTAATCCGAAACCACTGGCACTGGTGCGAGAAAAGCATCGGCCTGCCCGGAAAGAATCTGCCCAACGGCTTCGCTGACATTGCCAACCGGAACCGGCGTGAACTCTTCAACCGGGTCGAGCATGGGGTACTGGTTCGGGTCACCGGCGATCACGGCAATCCGGCTGCCTTCCAGATCGGCCAGGGTACGAATGGCAGCATCGCCAGCACTGACGAACAGGCCGTAAGTGAGGGACATCAACGGGTCGGTAAAGCGTTGGCCGGGGACCACCGGCATTCCGGGCATCCGGGTGGTCAGAACCGCATCGGTTGCCAGCTCACTCTGAACCGGGCCGGTTTCCCGCCCTGATTCCAGGACAACCGGCTCCATGGTGACGCCAAGCTTATCCGACAGGCGGGCGAGGTAATCAATGTAGGTCCCGGCCAGGACACCGTTACCGGTATCGAAAACCAGCGGCACCTGGTCACTCCGCAGGCCGATCCGAAAACGCTCCTGGTCTTCCAGCCAGTTCAGCTCCTGCTTGCCGAGCACAGGGGCCGGCGATGCTTGTGGCGGTTCCGCCCGTACCGGGGATTGAAACAGCGCCAACAGGCAGCATAGTACAAAGGCAAGGGTAACCTTCACTGGATATCCTTAGGGGTTCCGCTACATTTCAGGGAACAATACCTGCAAACGCCATTGATTTCATTCAGCCAAACGGTCATCGGGAGACGAATGTCCATGGATACCAGCAAACACACCCTCAGCACCCTGTTCGAACAACTTGGCTTGGCGTCTGACGCCAAAAGCATCGAGGATTTCGTTGCAAAATACTCGCCCCTGCCCAGCGAAGTTGCCATCCAGGACGCGCCCATCTGGTCCGAAAGCCAGTCCCACTTCCTGGAAGAAGGCCTCGAGGAGGACAGCGACTGGGCAGAGGTGATCGACGAACTGGACGCGATGATGCGTCACTGACCGGCGGTGCTATCGCCGATCATGACCTGATCGCGGCCCGCGTCCTTGGCCTGATAGAGGGCGCGGTCAGCGCGGTCAAACACCGACTCTTCGGTGTCGCCGGCAATAAACCCTGCCAGACCCGCCGAGAAGGTCACGCTCACCGGCTCGCCCCGGAAGTGGAACGGCAGCTTGCGGACATGCTCCCGCAATTTATCGACGACTACGCTGGCGTCTGCCGGCTCGGTCTCTGGAAACAGCACCACGAATTCCTCGCCGCCAAAACGGGCCACAAAGTCAGTGGTGCGCAGGCGCTCTCTGAACTCCCTTGCAACCAGTTGCAGTACCCGGTCCCCCGCCTTGTGGCCATAGGAATCGTTGATCCGCTTGAACAGATCAATATCCAGCACACCCACGGTCAAAGGATGACTGTAACGTTGCCAGCGGTTGTACTCGAATGAGAGGCGTTCCTGCCAGGCTTCACGATTAGGCAACTCGGTAAGCAGATCGGTCATGGCACGCAATCGCTCCTTGCGGACCTGCTCCTGCATCTGCTCGGAATGAGCTTCCATGGCGGCTACTTTCTCTTGCATTGCCTCAAGCTGCTCGGAAAGAGCACGCTCGCGCTCCGACTCCTGGGTTCGAAAGCGACCGACCGCCTGACCGATGGATTCAAGGTGACGGCTGACCGACTGTTTGAGATCCTGCAGATCATCACTTTCCTGCAACCGCTGACCTACCCGCTCGATTTCCTCACGGATTTCGCGATCCAAATGTTCGGAGGCATCCAGCCGACCGGACTGGGCCGAGGACTGGACAGCAAAATGCTCCCGAAGCACCTCCAGGCGCTCGTCCAGTCGTTTGAGAAAGGCCTCGAATTCGCGTTTGCTCCGGGTGACGGCAGCTATCACCAGCTCTGCCACCTGGTTCAGCCCTTCCCGCAGCTCATCCCAATCATTACTGGCCAGCAGAGACTGCTGCAGAGCGCGAGCCCGTGACTCGGCTGCGGGCTCCAGAGAGACCTGGGTCAGCACCTGACCCAACAGCTGGCCTACCCGGCGGGCAATGCGCAATCGCTGGGCATTGTCCTCGATATCCCGGGTATTGCCCGGCACTGCCTCAGCCTGTTCAGGGCTCTCGAGCTGAGATTCGGGGACCGTCTGTTGCTGCTGCTGTGGCTCTGGCTCCCGGGCCTTGCGGGTGAAAAAGGAAGGCTTCCTGTCGTTGGCCGTCTGACGCTCATCGAGCAGGGCGACCTGACGGTCAATCTGATCCTGCAATTCCTTCCAGGCTTCCACATCCACCCGGTTCTTCCGCAGGTCCTTGCGAATTCGCACCAACAGGCGGTCCAATTCCGGCGTTTGGCCTTCCGATGCCAGACTGGTTCGAACCAACATGCGCTCAAGAGTATTACGCTCGGCCTTCCACTGCTTTTCCCGGTTTTCTGCAGACTCGAGTTCCCGAAGGTATTTATCCTTCCAGGACTGATCCGATGCCATGAAGCGCTCCCGCCTATCCTTGCTGTACTGTTGATGTTTGAAAACGCCTGAACTGCCTGTTGCCGGTTTCAGGAACTCTCGTCACTGGTCTTGCCATGATACTTATCGCGACGCGCCCTGGGGTGACTCTGGTCATAAACCCGTGCCAAATGTTGAAAATCAAGATGAGTATAGACCTGGGTTGTGGCAATGTCGGCGTGCCCCAGTAACTCTTGTACGGCCCGCAGGTCGCCACTGGATTCAAGCATGTGGCTGGCAAAGGAGTGTCGCAGCATGTGGGGATGGAGTTTCTGGTCGGCGCCGCGGCTGATACCCCAGCGGCTCAGGCGGGCCTGGATACTGCGGTGGCTGAGCCTCTCGCCCCGCTGGCTGACAAACAACGCGGCTTCACCGTCACTGGCCAGCGCGGCTCTGTGCTGCAGCCAGGCCTGAATGGCGGCAATTGCCTTGCGCCCCACGGGCAGCAGCCGCTCCTTGCCGCCCTTACCCAGCACACGGACTTCTCCACCGCGCAGATCGACGGTATCGAGATCCAGGCTTGCCAGCTCCGCCAGCCGCAGCCCAGAGGAATACATCAGCTCGAACATGCACAGGTCGCGGACCTCCAGAGGGTCGTCCGGTTGGCAGTCAAGCAGATGATTCAGTTGATCCACGTCTGCCACTCGAGGCAAGCGCCGACCATTCTTGGGGGCACGGATATCCAGCGCCGGATTATCCGAGGCAAGTTTCTCCCTGAGCAGGAACTGGTAAAAACGTCGGGTCGCGGAAAGGTGCCGGGCAATGCTCCGGCCTGACAGACCCTCCCGGCTGAGCGTTGCCACATAGCGGCGCAGATCGTGATTGGTGACCCGGTGCCAGGCGGTTAACCCGCTCTGGCTCAGCCAGCTTGCCAGACGTTGCAGATCGCGCTGGTAGCTTTCGCAGGTTCTGGGGGAATGACGTTTTTCAGAAGCCAGATGCCGGATAAATTCCGTCAGCGGCCCGACAAGCTCCTGGGGCACCGAAGGACGCTCCGGAACCGCTGACACCTTAGCGGGACTCCGTCGCCATATCGGTGACCGGCGCAGCCATGGTGTGCCGCTGCACCATGGGGGGCAGGAGGCGGCTGAGGGTATCACTGATGTAACTCAGAAACAGCGATCCCATGCTCTGGTCAAAATAGCCCGGCTGGCAACTGCCGACCGCAAACACACCTACCAGCTCATCATGTCTGAGCGGTACCAGCGCCACGGAGGCAATCGGTTCTTCCCGGTCCGGGAACAGAAACTCCCGCTCGCTCTCACGGAACTGGCCGCATACGGCCCTCTCGCCTTCCAGCAGGCTACCCAGTCGCTCACGGGCCACGGAGGGACTCACCACATGCAATGCACCCTGGGAGGCCTCGGGCAGTTCGACATCGGTGAACAACAGTACGGAGGCAGAGTCGAGGCCGAAATCGCCGCGGATGCTGTCGTCAATGGCCGAGGCCATGTCGTTGAGGGTCCGAGCCTCAATCACCTGCATCAGTAAGCGCTTGCTCTTCTCGAACAACCGGTCATTGTGGCGGGCGATGGACACCAGCTCCACCAGCTCCCTGCGCAGAGTGTCCCGTTGCTCCCGAAACAGATGCACCTGGCGCTCCACAAGGGAAATCGCCTGACCACTGTCGTGTGGCAGGGTAAGACTGCGCAGCAGTTCGTCCTGATCGATAAAGAAATCGGGGTTGGCTCGCAGGTAGTCCGCCACCTCTTCCCGCGTGAGCTCACCGGCCTTCTGTCGGGCCGTTTGTTCTGTCATGGAGTACTCCTGGCTGTCAGGATCTTTGTTTATGGGGGCGACCGCTCCTGCGGCGGCGACCACCAGATTCACCCGGCAGCCTCAACTGCCCCTCAAATACACTGGTTGCAGGCCCTTCCATCATAACAGGGGACCCCTCACCCTGCCATTCGATGACCAGTTTGCCACCCCTCAACTCCACCTCCACGCGGGAGTCCAACAGACCACGCAAGCAGCCGGCAACAACCGCGGCACAGGCGCCGCTGCCACAGGCCAGGGTCTCGCCGGAACCGCGCTCAAATACCCGGAGGCGAACATGAGTGCGGTCGAGGATCTGCAAGAACCCGATATTGGCCCTGGCCGGGAATCGGGGATGGCGCTCGAGCTTGGGCCCCAGCGTTTCCACCGGCGCCTGTTCCACATCCTCAACCAGCAATACGCCATGGGGATTACCCATGGACAGGGCGCTCAGTTCCACTGTCTGGCCATCGACATCCACGGTGTAGACGTCCTTGCGGCGGTCGGCGGCAAACGGAATCGCCGGCGGATTGAACTCGGGCACACCCATGTTAACCATGACCATGCCTTCGCACCCCACGCGAAGCTCAATCACGCCTTTCGCGGTCTGAACCCGGATGACTTTTTTATTGGTCAGGCGCTGGTCGCGAACGAATCGCGCGAAACACCGGGCCCCGTTGCCGCACTGCTCCACCTCGGATCCGTCCGCATTGAAAATTCGATAACGGAAATCGACATCCGGCAGACCGGGCGGCTCCACCACCAGCAGCTGGTCGAAGCCAATCCCGAAATTCCGGTTGGCCAGTTCCCGGATCATCTCCGGCCGCAGACGGAACGGCTGGCTGATGGCATCCACCACCATAAAATCGTTGCCCAGCCCATGCATCTTGGTGAACCGAAGCGTGGGGCCCTGATTCCGGCGTTGCTGTGTCATCTCCTCGCCCCCGCTCATTCAGGAAGGCAGCTCTCGGGTGCGAGCTGGTCTTCGAGAGTTTCACGGCGACGAACCACATGCACCTGGTCGCCATCGACCATCAGTTCCGGCGGCCGGTTCCGCGTGTTGTAATTGGAACTCATGACGAAGCCGTAGGCACCGGCAGAGCGAACTGCCAGCAGATCCCCCGCCTGGAGGCGCAGATGACGATCCTTGCCCAGGAAGTCGCCGGTTTCACACACCGGGCCGACCAGATCCCAGGCCTTTTCCTCGCCTTCCTGATGCGGCCTGACCGGAATGATCGCCTGCCAGGCGCTGTACAGGGCCGGACGAATCAGATCATTCATCGCGGCATCAATGATGGCAAAGTTCCGATGCTCGGTGCACTTCAGGAACTCGACCCTGGTCAACAGAATGCCGGCATTGGCGGCAATGGAACGGCCCGGCTCGAGAATCAGCTCCAGCTTCCGGTCACCCATGCGCTCGGCCAGCGCTTTCACATAGTCCGATGGCTGCGGCGGCTGCTCCTGATTGTAGGTAACACCCAGGCCACCGCCCATATCCAGATGATGGATGTGAATGCCCTGCTCCGCCAGGGAATCAATCAGGGCCAGCACACGGTCAAGGGCGTCCAGGAACGGTGACACACTGGTCAACTGAGAACCAATGTGGCAGTCAACACCCTTCACTTCGAGATTCGGCATACCGGCGGCACGGGCATACACCTGTGGGGCTTCGGCAATGTCGATGCCGAACTTGTTCTCTTTCAGACCCGTGGAAATGTAGGGATGGGTACCGGCATCAACATCCGGGTTCACCCTCAGAGAAACCGGTGCCTTCACGCCGAGCTCGCCCGCCACGGCATTGAGCCGGTCCAGTTCGGTGTCGGATTCGACATTGAAACAGCGTACGCCCACCTCGAGCGCCCGCTTCATTTCCCACTCCTGCTTGCCGACGCCGGAGAAGACCACCCGGGATGGGTCGCCACCGGCTTTCAACACCCGCTCCAGCTCACCGGCCGAAACAATATCGAAGCCGGCACCGAGCCGGGCCAGAACATTCAGCACGGCCAGATTGCTGTTGGCTTTTACCGCGTAGCACACCAGATGCGGATGATCCCGAAGGGCATCGTCGTAGGCCCGATAGTGCCGCTCGAGCGTCGCGCGGGAGTAGACATAGGCCGGAGTGCCAAAACGATCGGCAATGGCAGAGACAGGGACATCCTCGGCGTAGAGCTCGCCGTCGCGGTAGTTGAAATGATCCATGAGTTTCCTGATTCGTTGTACGGGGTCGGGAGGCCGGCGTGCTACTCGCGGTTTTCTTCCCTGTCTGACGGGTCCTGGGTCGCATCCGCCGCAGAATTCGCAGATGCGGCCTGACTGTCACGGTACAACGGACCTTTCTGGCCGCAACCGCTCACAGTCAGAGCCAGCACCAGCACCATGATCGGCAGAGTCCACGCTCGCATATCGGCTACCTACCCCTGAGTTCACTATGGACGCAGTATACCTGACACCCGCCCCGGGCCGCGAGGTCAGCGCGCGTTTGCAAGGTGCCGGTTCAAAGAGTCCTCCAGTACAGACCGGTAATAAAGGTACTGACTGGTCTGGATGTCCTGCTGATAGACACGCGGGTCGAGGTCGTGGGGCAGATGGACGTCGGTCAGGTACACCGGGTAACCCTCGTCACTCTGGCGCAGGGACCGGATGTAGTGGGCCACCGCCGGAATCAGTTGGTCACCATACTCCTGTACGCTGAATTCCTGGTCACCGCAAAAGATGTCGAATCGCAGCCGACTGTCCCCCTCATGGATACCCACGGCCTGAACCTCAAACCCGGGCAGGGGTACGCCCGAATCCGATTCGGGACGGTATTCGGCGCGCCAGATCCCGTCACGCCGGATAATTTCGTAACACTGAACGCCTGCAACTACTCCGGCCGAGTCGGTGTGGCGCAGCAGCCTCCGCTCAATCAGGTTATCCAGAAACCGCAGAACCGGTACCAGAAGGTGCCGGCGGCTGGTCACCGCCTGCTCCCAGCTGAACACCGAACCCAGCTCATCAACCACCCAGAGCCGCGCCCGTTCGCCCATAATCCGGTAGAACACCTGGATATTATCCGGTTCGCTGGCCAGGCAAACCGCCCGCAGGGCCGGCTCCTCCTGCAGCGCATAGCGATCGAACACCACCGGCAGGTAGCGTTCCTGGGGCATTGCCAGGTGCTCCATCAACGCTTCAAAACTCTCCAGGGCCACGAATCCCGGCTCCAGGCCATTGAACTGGAGCAGGAAGTAGCGTCGGTCCATCTCGATCACATAGCGCAGGGGATGCGGGCCGGCACCGCCGGCGAAGAAGGGTCTGAGCACATCGGCAAACAGTTCCTGAACCCGGCGGGCAATTGCAGAACCGTGGCCCCGGTTGTGGCAGTGCACCTGAACGCCGGGCAGTTCAGCCGGATTTGCTGCCACCGAGGCGAGGATATTCTTCAGGCACTGGATCAGGGTATCGCCGGCCGCGTAGTGTTGCAGACTCACCTCGTGCCAGCTGTTGAAGGTGATCTGGTCGATGCTGATCACCAGGTTCTCCCGACCGCCACTGAAACCAAGAGAATCATGCCGTGAGCTGAGCTTGTGGAGCCCCTTTTCCGTGAGGTGCGCCTGGGGATCGACACCCACGTTGACCAGCAGCAGGTTTCTAAGGGGGCGAACACCCCGGGACAGCGCCTCCCGCTCGGCCGGCGGAACCGGAAAGGGCAGGAACGCGGACAGCGCGTCCAGCATTTCCCGCAATTCGCTGACCGAGGCAATGCTGGTTCCCGAACGTACATTCAGTCGTGTCGATCTTGTCAGCAGACCATTGCAGTAGCACCAGACCATCAGTTCCGCCAGATTACCCGAGCGACGAATGACGGGTTGCCAGAACGCATCGGCCGGATCTTCCAGATCCCGATACAGGAGCCAGCCATTGGAATCGCCACCCTGCTCCGATTGATGATGGAACGCCAGGTTTTCCTCGGCCAGTGAAGGGGCCAGTCCGGGGTTGATCTGCTCAATTTTGCCGGCTTTGCGCTGAAATGCCGCATAGAGTTTGCGGCCCAAGAGGTTGATATCGTTGGCACTGATAGCAGCCCGCTGGCCATGTTCCCTGGCCATTTTCGACAGCAATCGGTAACTATGAGTCAATTCGTTGACAATGGTTCGGCGCAAGGTGGTGACATCCTCCGCCCGCCAGCGCTGACGCTCGTCCAGCTCTGAAAGCGTACTCTCGGACCAGCCCCAATCTGTCACTAGCTGGCGCAACAGGCGAGCGCGCCACTGCTCCCCTGAAGCCTCCGACCGGGTCAGCGGCAAACCGGCTTTCAGGTACAGGCTCCGACGGATCAGGTCCAGTCTCGAGGCCACTTCTGGCCCGGCAAGCCAGCCTTCAAGGCGGCTGTAAAGCATGACGTAAGGGTCGAGGCTGTCGGCATCGGTCTCTCCCCGGAACACGGCCCGCTTGAACTCGGCGGACAACAAGACCTCGCCGGTGGTGCGCGCATAGCATTCGATCAGAAGCAGCTTGAGGATCGACTTCCAGGGCGCGTCAATTCCCTTGTACAGCTGCCAGACACCGGCACCAAGAAATTCTGCCTCGGGGATCCCCGGTACCGGGCCAAAATCGATGTAATCCTCGGCGCGCACAAACCGGAAATCGACCAGCTTGCGCATGCAGTCGTCGTAGTTTTGCTCCTGTTCCGGGGGAATCAGCCACCACATGGGCCACGCGCCGGCCAGATGGATGCTGGTCCGGTAGAACTCATCCAGAAGCAGGAAATGCTGGGCACTGCCACAGTTTTCGCCGGTTACTTCCGCCCGCTGTCGGCCGGCCCGCCAGTCCGAGGCACAGAAAACGAAAACATGAAGCTCCACACCAAACGATTCCGCCCAGCGGGTCAGCTTGGTGGCCTTGCGTTCAAGACAGCGAATGCCCCGCTCCGGCAAATCGCTGCGGTGGCAGAGCCAGACATCGAGGTCACTGGCCACGGAGTGACCCAGGGTTCCCGGGCTGCCCATCAGGAATACGGCGTCCAGATCCGGCTTGCGCTTGCCCTCATCCTTCAGCGAAAAGGTTCGGGCCAGCCGCCGCGCCGCATTGATCGTGGCCGGCGAAGGTTTGTAATTACTGAAACCATAAGGGCAATCGCTGTCCAGATAACCGGGCAACGCGGGATGGTTGAGATGAAACGCCAGGGGCAGAATTTCCAGCACCATCTGCTGGCGATAGGACAACGCCGAATGGGCGCGATTCCAGCGCTGCTGATTGACCAGTAGAAACCGGTCCCTCAGACGACGGAGGGTCTTGCGATCTATTCCCTCCTCAAAGTCGAGGGAAATCGGGGCAACGTGGGCGGTCAAGGCGGCTCCGCAGAGAGGTTCTTTTCAGCATCAGTATGAGTATGATGTCGGCATCGTGGCAAAACCTTTAGAAAAATAAAAGCTGGAGAACGCGCGAGGCTCATCCGCTGTGAAAGAATTCATCATCCGCCGCTACCGATCGGAACAGTCCCCGGCGTCTGAGCGCCAGACTGTTTTACGCATCGACGATGAAGGCAAAGTGCTGTTCGCCGACCATCAGGCCGAGGCGGTGCTCGGCTATGACGCCAGCGAACTGGAGGGGCAGCCGGTGCACCGCATACTGGCGTCACGCCAGGACGATCCCTTCGCACCCGCCAACCGCCATCGAATCGAGAGAGGCCAGAATGTCCTGGTGACCTTCCGGCACAAGGAGGGCTTTTTCTATACCGCCAGTCTAACCCTGCGGCTGGACATGCGAGACTCCGACAAGGCAGCCAGCGCCACGATAACCCTGTGCGACAGCTCCAACAGGGATTCCCGGCTGTTGCGGGCCGCCGAGAGCAGTGCCGGTTTCGGGATCTGGGAACTGGACACTCGAAGCAATGAAATGACCTGGACCGAGGGTATGTTCCAGCTTCTCGAACTGAGACCTGGCGCCGAGATCACCCCCGAGCAGGCGCTGTTTTACTGCCAGACCGGACAGCCCCGGGTGCGAGCCATGTTCCGTCGCTGCCTCCGCACGGGAGAGGCGTTTTCCCTTGATCTTGATATCGTCACCTCGCGGCAGAACCAGCGGCGGGTGACGCTCAGTTGTCGGGCACTGAAGCAGGGTGGCAGGATTCCACGGCTCGGCGGCACCCTGGTGGACCGGACCGCCGACATGCAACTCGACAAAGCCCGCCAGCATGCGAACACCATGCTTGCTGCCACCACCAGCGCCACCCCGGATCTGGTTGTCGCCGTCGATGCTTCATTCAACCTGCTCCATTTCAATACCCCCTGGGCCAGGCAGTTTTACGAGACCTTCGGCCGGCACCCCGAAGTGGGCGATAATCTGAGCGACCTCCTGAACGAGTTCCCGAACGAACGAAGGCTGATGGAGCGGCTCTGGCACCGGGCCTTCGAACGCGACAGCTTTGTGGTTGAGATGCCCATGGCCCAGCAATCCCGTGAGTTGCCGGTGCATGAATTCCACTACCAGCGCCTGACCAACGACCAGGGCGACGTCACCGGCGCCGTGCACGTGGCCCGTCGCATAGAACCGAAGCTGAATCATGCCTCCAGCGAGGAATACCGGATACGCCACGATCCGGTTACCGGCCTGATGAACCGCAAGGCATTCATCGCCCGATTGCTGAGAACCCTGGAGCAGAAGACCCATCGGGAATCCTGCGACAGTCTGCTCTACCTGGATCTTGACGAATTCGAGCGTTTCAACGATCTGGCCGGCAGCGGAACCTGTGACCGCTATCTCCGGGAACTGGCCGGAAACCTGGGCGTACGGGTGCGCCAGCGCGATGCCCTGGCTCGACTTGCCGGCGACACCTTCGCACTTCTGATCGAGAACTGTCCGGAAGCCCGGGCCCGCAAGATTGCCCAGGAAACCCTCAATCTGATCGGCGACTTTGTTTTCGACTGGCAGGGGCACAAGCTCCAGACCACCGCTTCAGGCGGTCTACTGATTCTGGACAGCGACCTTCCCGGAGACCCGGAGCAGCTTCTGAGCCAGGCAGCAGATCTGTGCCATACCGCCAAGACATCCGGGCGAAACCGGGTGCACGCCGCCAGGGCCATTGCCCACCAGACCGACGAATCCACCGCCAGCAAACGGGTCGAGCAGATCCGCGACGCACTGGATAATCACAACCTGATTCTCGAATACCAGGCAATGCGGCCGGTGGCCAGCCCCACCTGGGGCGACCATATTGAGATCCTTTGCCGGATTCCGACGACCGCACAGAATGAAGCATCATTGAAGCCCGACGACTTCCTGCCGATCGCGGAACGCTTTGACCTGGCCAAACGGCTGGATCGCCAGGTGATCCGACAAACCCTGACTTGGCTGGGCAATCAGCCGTTGCTGGAACCGCGCTTGAAGTACTGCGGCTTCAACCTGTCCCTGGCCAGCGTTCTGGACGATACCTTCGCGGATTTTATGGCCGATGCGCTCAGTGATTCAGCGTTCGACCCCGGCTGTTTCTGCCTGGAAATCAGGGAAGCCCATGCCACCCAGTACCCCGATGACGTGGCCGTTCTGTGCGACGCATTGCATCGGGCCGGTTTCCGTGTCGCCCTGGACGGCGCCGGTGCGTCGGTTGAAAGCTATAGCCTGGCCGCCAGATTGCCGGTGGACATCATCAAACTGGATCGGAGGATGGTTCAGCAGCTGGAGGAGGACCCGGTGCAACAGGTGATGCTTGAAGCCCTGCACCGGATTGCCGAGGCCGCCGGCAAAATCACCGTGGCCACTTTTATCGAGAGCGACGACGCCCTGCGCAAGGTCCGGACCCTGGGCATACATTACGGTCAGGGGTACCGGCTGTTCCGTCCACAACCGCTTGACGAACTCACCCCCGCGGCAGTGGACCTGACAACGGGGCGAATCGGCGGCTAGCCGTTCCGCCCCGGGGAAACGCTTCAGCCCAGTTGAGCGCGGGCCCGGCCAACCGCCGCGCGCACCTGGTCCGGGGCAGTGCCACCCAGATGGTCACGGGCCTGGACCGAGCCTTCCAGAGTCAGCACATCAAAGACATCAGCGCCGATACGATCGGAGAACTGCTGCAGCTCTTCCAGGGTCATATCGGACAGGTCGCGACCTTCAGCCACACCGAACGCCACGGACTTGCCCACGATTTCATGGGCATCCCGGAAGGGGACGCCTTTCTTCACCAGGTAATCCGCCAGATCGGTGGCGGTGGAGAAGCCGCGCTTGGCCGCTACCCGCATGTTATCGGCCTTTGAGCGAATCGCCGGAATCATGTCGGCGTAGGCTTTCAGGCAGCCCTTAACGGTATCGACCGTATCAAACAGCGGCTCCTTGTCTTCCTGGTTGTCCTTGTTGTAGGCCAGCGGCTGGCTCTTCATCAGGGTCAGCAGACTGATCAGATGGCCGTTAACGCGACCGGTCTTGCCCCGGACCAGCTCCGGCACATCCGGGTTCTTTTTCTGGGGCATGATGGACGAGCCGGTGCAGAACCGGTCCGGCAGGTCAATGAAGTCGAACTGGGCAGAGGTCCAAAGCACCAATTCCTCGCTGAACCGTGACAGATGTGTCATCAACAGCGCCGCAAAGCTACAGAACTCGATAGCGAAATCTCGGTCGCTGACGGAGTCCAGGGAGTTCTCGGTGGGCCGATCGAAGCCCAACAAGCGGGCGGTCATGGCCCGATCAATAGGATAGGTGGTGCCAGCCAGCGCAGCCGCGCCCAGGGGCATCACGTTCACCCGCTTTCGACAGTCCTGCAAGCGCTCGGCATCCCGCACCAGCATCTCGTACCAAGCTAACAGGTGATGCCCGAAGGTCACCGGCTGGGCAGTCTGCAGATGGGTGAAGCCGGGCATGATGGTGTCCGCCTCGCGCTCGGCCAGGTCCAGCAGGCCTGCTTGCAAGCGCTTCAGTTCCTCGGCGATGACATCGATTTCGTCCCGCAGGTACAGACGGATGTCGGTGGCCACCTGGTCGTTACGGCTGCGACCGGTGTGGAGTTTCTTGCCGGTGATGCCAATACGGTCGGTCAGGCGTGCCTCGATGTTCATGTGCACGTCTTCCAGACTCACGGACCACTGGAAGTTGCCGGCCTCGATATCTGCCTTGACCCCGTTCAGACCCTCGATGATCTGGTCCCGCTCTTTACTGGTGAGCACGCCAACCTCGGCCAGCATGGTGGCATGGGCAATGGAGCCGGTGATGTCGTGATGGTACAGGCGCTGGTCAAATCCCACGGATGCGGTAAATTTTTCAACAAAGGCATCGGTGGGTTCACTGAAGCGTCCGCCCCAGGGTTTTTCAGAGCTTGTGGTCTGGTCAGACTTTTTCTGATCCGTCATGGTCTATCTTTCCTGCTGACAGCCCGGCATCATCTGGCGGGAACTGGGTACATTGAACGTGGCGGGAGTATACCATTCTGACCCGGGTAAAGGAGACACCCCGTAACGGGGACAAAGACATGACTGCGAGCGAGTTCTTCGTTCCGGACCTGTGCCGGGTGAGGGCCGTGTTTCTGTTGCTGGTCACCAGTGAACTGCTGGTTCTGGTGCTCGCCATAGTGCAGGCGGAGCGGGGCTGGATTGACTGGAATTACTTCGGGCTGTTGTCGCTGTTCGTGCAGTGGACCACCCTCACCAGTGCTGCCCTGATCTGCCTCCTGCGCGCACGGCTTGCGCGGATGTCCGTCTCTGGGGCGACAACCACCATTGTTGCAATTGTTTTGCTGGATGTGCTGGCGTTCAGCCTGTTTGCCGACAGCGTACTGCACCCTCAGGATGGCGTGGCCGTGTGGCAGGGAGTGGCCAAAAAAATGCTGCTGGCACTGCTGATCGTGCTCATGGTGCTGCGTTATTTTTACCTGCAGCACCAGTGGCAACAGCAGCGTGAAGCGGAAATGCAGGCGCATCTGGCATCGCTTCAGGCCCGCATTCAGCCCCACTTCCTGTTCAACAGCATGAATACCATTGCCAGTCTGATTGCCACCAACCCGGAACGGGCGGAAGAGGCGGTCCTGGATCTGTCGGAACTGTTTCGCGCCAGCCTCCGCACCGGTGACCAACTGATTCCATTGTCGAGGGAGCTGGCCCTGTGCCAGCGTTACCTGGCCATTGAGGCGCTACGTCTGGGCGACCGCCTGAGGCTGGAGTGGCAGATTGAGAAGGGCCTCGAACAACAGGCCATTCCCCCGCTCACGCTGCAGCCGCTGGTGGAAAACGCCATCTACCACGGCATCCAGCCCCGGCCGGAAGGTGGCACCGTGCGAATTGAAGCCCAGGCCAAAGGCGAGTTTGTCTACCTGCTGGTACAGAATCCAAAGCCGGACCAGAATAACCGGCAACACGAGGGCAACCGAATGGCGCTGGCCAACATACAGTCCCGGCTCCGGGCGCTGTTTGGCGAACCGGCGGTGTTAAAACACAGCCACCAGAACGACGTGTATACCGTTACCCTGAGATTGCCCCGGCAAAAGGCCGGCGAACAAAAAGCCCCAAAAACATGAGTTCATGAACTAGGAAATTGAGACCAGTCATGCCTGATACCCGCAGTGTCCTGATCGCCGATGACGAACCCCTGGCCCGCGAGCGCATCCGCCGGTTGGTGGAGGCGCTCCCGGGTTATAGGGTCTGTGGCGAAGCTGCCGACGGTGACAGCTCTCTGAAGCAGGTGGCGGAACTTGAGCCGGATATACTGTTGCTGGACATCCGAATGCCCGGCATGGACGGTATGGAGGCTGCCAGCCGCCTGAGCCAGTTGGCCAATCCGCCTGCCCTGATTTTCTGCACGGCCTACGACCATTACGCCATCCAGGCGTTTGACGTGCAGGCCATCGCCTACCTGCTCAAACCGGTTCGCAAGGAGGCCTTGGCGGATGCCCTGGCCCGGGCCGGCAGGATCAACCGGGTACAGCTGCAGGCCCTGAACGGACAGGCGGCACAGAACCAGGAGCAGCTGGCGGTGCGCACCCACCGGGGCACCGAGCTGATCGATCTGTCGGAAATCCTCTACTGCGAGGCGGATCAGAAGTACGTCACCATCCACCACACTCGGGGTGAAACCGTATGCGACTATACCCTGAAGGAGCTGGAAAACAGTTACCCGAGCACCCTGCTGCGAATCCATCGGAACACGCTGGTGGGTGTCCGGTTTATCCAGGCACTGAAACGGACACCGGATGGCCACAACCTGGTCGTGCTCAGGGATGGTCAGGGCGAGCTGCCGGTGAGCCGCCGCCATACAAGCAACGTGCGCCAATGGCTTCAGGAACACCAGCCAGGTTGAATCCGTAGCGCTCCCCAGAGTTAGTCGCCACGGGACTTTTCTGCCGCCACAAGGTAACCTTGGCGAACATTTTTTTCGAACCGACAGTGAGTGTCATGTCCAAACGTACCCTTCGCATTGCAACCCGCAGCAGCGCACTGGCGCTGTGGCAGGCGGAATTCATCAAGGCCGAGCTGGAAAGGCTGCACGACAACATCACCGTGGAACTGGTCAAGATCAAGACCCAGGGTGACAAGATACTGGACGTGCCACTGGCCAAAATCGGCGGCAAAGGCCTGTTCGTCAAGGAACTGGAAGAAGCCATGCTCGACGGCCGCGCCGATCTGGCTGTGCACTCCATGAAAGACGTGCCCATGGAGTTTCCGGAAGGCCTGGGACTGGTGGCGATCTGTGAGCGCGAAGACCCGACCGACGCTTTCGTCAGCAACCACTACGACAACGTTGACGCCCTGCCCGAGGGTGCCGTGGTCGGTACGGCGAGCCTGCGCCGTGAGGCCCAACTCAGGGCCTATCGCCCGGATCTGAAAATCCGCGTGTTGCGCGGCAACGTCAACACCCGGCTGGCCAAGCTTGATGCCGGCGAATACGAAGCCATTGTGCTGGCCAGCTCAGGTCTGAAGCGTCTGGGCTTTCACGAGCGCATCCGGTATTGCCTGCCGGACACCGTCTCGCTGCCGGCGGTCGGCCAGGGGGCGCTCGGGATCGAATGCCGGGTGGATGATCAGGAACTCCTGGCCATGCTTGAACCCCTGAAGCACAAAGACACCTGGGATCGTGTCACTGCCGAGCGGGCCCTGAACCGTCGCCTTGAGGGCGGCTGCCAGGTTCCAATCGCCGCCTATGCGCTGCTTGAGGATGATGACACGATCTGGCTGCGGGGCCTGGTGGGCGCCGTTGATGGCACCCAGATCTTCCGGGTCGAGGGCCGCGCACCAAGGGCCGAAGGCGAGCGCCTGGGCCGGGAACTGGCCGAGGACCTTCTGGCTCTCGGTGCCGACAAGGTGCTGGCTGAAATCTATGGCCACACACCAACCTGAGCCTGACCTGATCGGCCGGCGGATACTGATCTGCCGGCCTGAACCCGAGGCCTCGCGCCTGGCCAGCCGATTTCGTTCCGCCGGGGCCGACGTACAGATTCTGCCCCTGATTGACCGGGAACCTCTGCCGGAAACACCCGAGCGGCGGACGCTTATCCTGAGTCTGGATGAATTCTCCCATGTGATCGCCGTGAGCCCGTTTGCCGCCCGCCTTCTGCTTGAGGAGGTTGACACCTGGTGGCCCCAGCTGCCCATGGGCATCCGCTGGTATGGCGTTGGCGCTGGCACCGCATCGGTGCTTGCCGAGCACGGCCTCAGTCCGCGCAGACCGCCAGAGGGCTGGACCAGCGAGGCGCTCCTGGCACTTCCGTCACTGCAAAACCTCGAAGGCGAACGGGTTTTGCTCGCCCGCGGTGAAACCGGCCGGGAACTGATCCGGGAAACACTCGAATCCCGGGGCGCCAGGGTCACCCTCCTGCCTCTGTATCGCCGCTTTCGCCCGGACCACTCGCCGGAGCAGATCCGGGCCACTCTCGGCACCTTTGCTCCGGAGGCCATCGTCGCCCTGTCCGGAGAAACCTTGAACAATCTCATCGCACTATGTGCGAATAGCAGCCATAATCTATACGATAGGTTATTGATTGTTCCCGCAGATCGGGTTGCCGAACAGGCCCGGGCCGCGGGATTCACAAATCCGTGTATACCAGGAAGCCTTGCCGATAACGACATCGTGGCCACGGTTGCAGCGCAACTTGCCGGCCGGGACGGTGGCTCCGGAAAAGCCAAGTAAGGACGCCCGTGACAGACACTACGAATCAACTGCCCGCAACCGTTTCCAAGGAACCACCCGCCCGCCAGAAACTGTGGCCAATAGGGCTCGTCGCCATCATTGCGCTGATTATCGCTGTCGCCCTGGCCCTCTGGAGCTGGCAGCAGTGGAACAATCACCAGGCCGTGATGCAGAAACTTCAGAGCCTGCAACAGGACACCGCCCAGCTTGAAGACCGATATGGCGACCGCGGCAGCCAGCAGAGCCAGCGTCTGCAGTCCCTGGAAGAGAAACTGGCAAGCCAGCGAGAGCTGATTGCCACCCAGCAGCGCCAGATCGACCACAACGCCCGTGAACTGCTGGAAGCCGGCAACCGCACACGCACAGACTGGCTACTGGCAGAGGCGGAATACCTGCTGCGCATTGCCAATCAACGGTTGATGATCGAAAAAGACATTCGCGGCGCCATGTCGGCCCTGGAAGCGGCCGATGAAGTACTGGCGGAATCCGATGACATCGGTGTTTACCCGGTGCGCCAGCAGCTCGCCCGTGAAATCCTGGCGCTCAAGGGCCTTACCGGCGTGGATCGGACCGGTCTTTACCTGAAACTGGAAGCCGCCATCGACAGCATTCACCAGCTCACCGACCAGGCCCTGATCAGCGAAAACGCCCCCGGCTTTATTGTCAACGCCGGCGCGGAACAGGAAGCTGACGCCGGCGGCGAGCCGGGTGCCCTTCTCCAGGCCTGGAACAAGGTGAAAGCCACCCTGATGCAAGTGGTGGTTGTGCGTCGCATGGACGAGCCGGTAAAACCCCTGTTGTCGCCGGACCAGAGCGCCTATGCCCGCCTCAACCTGCAGCTGATGCTGGAAGAGGCCGAGATGGCGGTCCTGCGGGGCAATCAGCCCCTGTATGAGCGGGCGCTGACCAAAGCCCGGACCACCATTGATGACTGGTACAACGCCAGCAATCCCCGGGTAGCAGCCCTGAGTGACACCCTGGCCGAGCTGGCCCAGAAAAACGTGGACCCCGAGCTGCCCGACATCAGTCAGTCCCTGGACCTCCTCAAGGAACGGCTGGCCGGACGCCTGAACGCCAACAACGGAGATGGCGAGGATAATACCGGCGGTGGCAATGGAGGCGACGATTCATGATTCGCCTGTTACTCATCATCCTGCTGGCGCTGTTGATCGGCACCGGCCTGTCCCTCGGGTTGCAATACGATCTGGGCTACATCCGAATCAGCCTGGGCCATTACCTGATTGAGACCAACTTCTGGGTGGGGCTGGGCCTGATCGTGGCCCTCATCGTGCTGACCGTGCTGACCATCAACCTTATCCGCCGACTCAGAACCAGCACCGGCCTGGTAGCTGGCTGGATTGCCCGAGGCAACGAACGCCGCGCCCGGCGGCGGACCACCCAGGGGCTTCTGGCATTGGCCGAAGGCAACTGGCCGAGAGCCCGAAAACTGCTGACATCCTCCGCCAGCCATGCCGATACGCCCCTGATCAATTATCTGGCCGCGGCCCAGGCATCGTTCGAATCCGGTGATCACGAGGCGGTGGATGAATTATTGCGCAAAGCCTTCGACAGCACCCCCGGCTCCGACATGGCGGTTGGTATTACCCAGGCCCAACTGCAACTGGCCGGCAACCGGCTGGAGCAGGCCCTGGCCACGCTGGTTCGCCTGCGCAAACAGTCACCCCATCACCCCTTTGTGCTCAAGCTGCTGAAAAACACCTATTTGCGCCTGGAGGACTGGCGCGAACTGTCCCGGCTACTGCCCGAGCTGCGCAAACGCAGCGTACTGTCGGAAGCCGAACTCAATGATCTCGAGCGTCAGGTATGGCACAACCTGCTGGAGCGTGCCGCCGAGGATTGTCGGCGCCAGCAGCAACAGGACCCCGATGCGTCGCTGGAACCGCTAACCCGGCTCTGGGATGAACTCCCGGGCTTTCTGCGCCGCGACGAATACACTATTCGGGATTATGCCCGTCTGCTGGCCGGCCTTGGCGACGAGGTACAGACCGAAACGCTGTTGCGTAAGGTGCTGCGCAACCACTGGAGTGACGAACTGATCAACCTCTATGGGCGGGTAAAAGGCCAGAAGCCAGATGAACAGTTATTGCTGGCAGAACAGTGGCTGAAAGACCGGCCGAACAACCCCGAGCTTCTGCTGGCGCTGGGCCGACTGAGCCTGCGCAACGAACTCTGGGGCAAGGCCCGGGAATATTTCGAAACCAGCCTGCGGCTGAAGCGCAGCCGGGAGGCTCTGGCTGAGCTGAGCCGCCTGAATGCCCACATGGGCGAGGAAGAGGCCAGCGTCAAACTGCTTATGCAGGGACTGGCCAAGGATAACGGATTGCCGGAACTGCCGATGCCAAGGGCCTGATTCAGGTCCTTGGCGCGTATTCCAGCACGTCAGAGAAGAACGCCTCTTCAGGCAGCCCCGCATCCACCAGCGCATCCATCAGGGTGTACACCATGGTGGGCGAACCGCTGGCATGGACTTCGACATTGTTCCAGTCCATTCCGGAAGCCAGAACAGCCCGAACCAGCTGGTCGTGATGGCCTGCCCAATCGTTGTCTTCATCGTCCCCTACCACCGGCAGGAACGTGAAACGGGGCCACTCCTCCTGCCACTGCTGTGCCAGGGCGCGAAGGTACATATCCTCGTGCCGGCGCACTCCCCAGTAGAGCTTGACCGGCTGATCGTAGGACGTTTCCCGCAGGTAATCCACCAGGCTTTTCATCTGGGCAAAACCGGTACCCGCGGCCACCAGCAGCAGAGGTTTCGTTGGCGCCGAAGCCAGGCATGCCTTGCCGTGGGGGAGTTCCACCGTCACTTCACCGCCCGAGGTCAGGGCATCAATGACTTTCTGTGCCGACACCCACTCCGGGGTCGCTTGAATGTGCAATTCGATGTTCTGGGCCGATGGGCTGCTGGCGATGGAAAAGTAGCAGGGGTCGGCATCCGGTAGATTGACCGATAGATACTGCCCGGCGTGAAACGACAGTTCCCGACGCCGCGGGAGCTGCAGCTCAACGCGATAGACATCGTGACTGATGGAACGTACGTCCACGACCTTTGCCTGAAACTTGCCAGGCTGATTGTTTCCAGCTGCCATAACGGCGGATATCTCCAGTTCCAGGTCCGTGAGCGCGATGCTTCGGCACATCATCATGCGCTCGCCGACCTCTATAGTCTGTTGGTTTCGGGTATTCAGTACGCTGCCGGCCAGCAATCGGGCCTCGCAGATTTCACACACCCCATTGCGGCAGGCCGCCGGCACTGCAATGCCAGCCTGCGCGGCAGCGCTGAGCAAATCTGCCTCCGGTGCTGTGGTGAAAGCGATACCAGAGGGCAAAATCCGCACTGCCCTGTGTTTACTGCCCATATCAGTCGGGGCGGGATGCCGGACTTTCAATGCCCAGGGTATCCCACAGCTCATCGACGCGCTTTTTGACATCATCCGTCATGGTGATGGGCTCACCCCATTCACGGGTTGTCTCACCGGGCCACTTGTTGGTGGCATCCATCCCCATCTTGGAACCCAGGCCGGAGACCGGGGAGGCAAAATCCAGATAATCGATGGGCGTGTTGTCCACCAGGGTGGTATCACGGGTGGGATCCATCCGGGTGGTAATCGCCCATATCACGTCTTCCCAGTTACGGGCATCCACATCGTCATCTGTGACAATCACAAACTTGGTGTACATGAACTGCCGCAGGAACGACCATACGCCCATCATCACCCGTTTGGCATGGCCGGGGTACTGTTTCTTCATGGTCACCACTGCAAGACGGTAGGAACAGCCCTCCGGTGGCAGGTAAAAATCCACGATTTCCGGGAACTGCTTCTGCAGAATCGGAATAAAGACCTCGTTCAGAGCCACTCCGAGAATTGCCGGCTCATCCGGCGGGCGACCGGTATAGGTGCTGTGATAGATCGGATCCCTGCGATGGGTGACCCGTTCTACGGTGAATACCGGGAAGTGGTCCACTTCGTTGTAATAACCTGTGTGATCGCCAAACGGCCCTTCCGGCGCCATGTCGTCCGGATAGATAAAGCCTTCCAGCACAATCTCCGCGCTCGCCGGCACCTGCAGATCACTCAGACCTGCCTTCACCAGCTCGGTCCGACTGCCTCGCAGCAGCCCGGCAAACGCGTACTCCGACAAGGTATCGGGTACGGGCGTTACTGCCCCCAGAATGGTCGCCGGGTCGGCCCCGAGGGCCACGGCAACCGGATAGGGCTGCCCCGGATTGGCCTTCTGGAATTCCTGGAAATCCAGGGCGCCGCCGCGATGGCTCAGCCAGCGCATGATCAGACGGTTACGGCCGATGACCTGCTGCCGATAGATGCCCAGATTCTGGCGTTCTTTATGGGGCCCACGGGTAATCACCAGTGGCCAGGTCACCAGGGGGCCGGCATCGCCGGGCCAGCAGTGCTGAACCGGAATCTGGTACAGGTCCACCTGGTCTTTCTCGATCACCACGTCCTGACAGGGCGCAGACCGCAGCACCTTCGGACTCATGCGCATCACCTGCCGGAACAGCGGCAATTTTTCGATGGCATCGCGGAAACCCTTGGGAGGATCCGGTTCCTTGAGAAACGCGAGGAGCTTACCGATGTCCCGCAACGCTGTGACGTTATCCTGCCCCATGCCCAACGCTACCCGCTTCGGTGTCCCGAACAGGTTGGCCAGCACCGGCATGTCATAGCCCTTGGGATTTTCAAACAACAACGCAGGACCACCTGCCCGCAAGGTGCGGTCGCAGATCTCGGTCATTTCCAGGTGGGGGTCGACCTCAACGCTGATCCGTTTCAGCTCGCCCAGCTTTTCCAACTGGTCGATGAAGTCTCGCAGGTCGTTGTATTTCATCGGGTACTCCGTTCAGATATGCCAGTACTACGGAGGTCTTTGTTCGCTGGACTGCTTTTTTCGGAGTTAGAACAAGGTGGGGACCTGCTTTCCCAGACACGCCGTGAACCCATCCCTGGGGGCTTGGTCTTGCCATCCATGGCAAGACACAGTCTGGGAAAGCAGGTCCCCACCTCGTTCAGCAGATCACCAGTTATTCACAAGGCGCTCTGACTGGGAAGACATCAACGACGCTTCATGGACTGGAAGAACTCGTCGTTGGTCTTGGTGTCCTTGAGCTTGTCCAGCAGGAACTCGATGGCCGCGGTATCGTCGTCCATGGAGTGCAGGAGCTTGCGCAGGATCCAGACCCGCTGGATATCCGCCTCGCTCATCAGCAGATCCTCGCGACGCGTGCCGGAGCTGCGGATGTTGATGGCCGGATAAGTCCGCTTCTCGGCAATCTTGCGATCCAGGTGGATCTCCATGTTGCCGGTGCCCTTGAACTCCTCGTAGATCACCTCGTCCATCTTGGAGCCGGTGTTGACAAGCGCCGTGGCGAGAATAGTCAGGCTTCCGCCCTCTTCCACGTTACGGGCGGCACCGAAGAAGCGCTTGGGCTTTTCCAGGGCGTGGGCGTCAACACCACCGGTCAGGACCTTGCCAGATGACGGGATTACCGTGTTGTAGGCACGAGCCAAGCGGGTGATGGAATCCAGCAGGATGACCACGTCTTTCTTGTGCTCGACCAGACGCTTGGCTTTCTCAATCACCATTTCGGCCACCTGAACGTGACGGGCCGGCGGCTCGTCGAAGGTGGAGGCGATGACTTCGCCGCGCACGGTACGCTGCATCTCGGTCACTTCCTCAGGACGCTCATCAATCAGCAGCACCATCACGTGGCACTCGGGGTTGTTGCGCGTGATGGACTGGGCGATGCTCTGCATCAGCAGCGTCTTACCGGCCTTGGGCGGAGACACGATCAGACCGCGCTGACCTTTACCGATCGGCGCCACCAGATCCAGTACTCGGGAAGAGAGGTCCTCGGTGCTGCCATTACCGGCCTCGAGCTTCAGGCGCTCGTCCGGAAACAGCGGCGTGAGGTTCTCGAAGAGAATCTTGCTGCGGGCGTTGTCCGGCTTGTCGAAATTGATCTCGCTGACCTTCAGCAAGGCAAAATAGCGCTCGCCGTCTTTGGGCGGGCGAATCTTGCCGGCAACCGTATCGCCTGTGCGCAGGTTGAAACGGCGGATCTGGCTGGGAGACACGTAGATGTCGTCAGGTCCTGCCAGGTAGGAGGCATCGGCGGAACGGAGGAAGCCGAAGCCGTCCTGCAGAATTTCCAGTACGCCGTCGCCGTAGATGTCTTCGCCGCTTTTTGCGTGCTTCTTCAGAATGGTGAAGATCACATCCTGTTTGCGCGAACGAGCCAGGTTATCGAGGCCCATCTCTTGCGCAATATCGAGCAATTCGGGCACGGATTTCTGCTTGAGTTCAGTAAGATTCATAGTTTGTTGGATTTTCAGGAATGGAAGTAAACGAATATTGGAATGACAGGGGCGCCCCTGAACGTATTGATCGTAGTAAAACGCTGAACTTGGTGCTGGCCAGTTGGAGCAACCGGTGTAGATGGAGTCCGGAATAAGGTACTTTAGCCAGAGAGTGGGAACAACCGTTCGCCGGGCAAGAGCGATCATCGGCCACCTGACTGGCGAATGTCAAGTGCACTGCACAAATTAACGGCAATTTCACGCCAAACCGGCCACAACAGGCCTTTGGCGCCTCCCCCTGATGGGTTACTCCCTTCCATTGAAAGGCTGTGATGGCGATACTGGCGTATAACCACTTTTCAATGAATCTGGAGCCCTTCCATGAGCAGTGTACCCAGCACCGAGATGAAACCCCTTAACATTGCCCTGCTGACCGTGTCCGATACTCGTGGGCCTGAACAGGACACCTCCGGGCAGTTTCTGGAGGACAGCGTGGTCGAGACCGGCCACAACCTGGTGGCACGCCGGATCCTGCCTGACGATGTGTATCTGGTGCGGGCATTGATATCGAACTGGATCGCCGATTCCCAGGTGCATGTGGTGATCATTACCGGTGGCACCGGCCTGCTTGAACGGGACAGTACGCCGGAGGCCGTCAGGCCATTGCTGGACAAAACCGTAGAAGGCTTTGGCGAGGAATTCCGTCGTCTCTCTGCCGCTGAGATCGGATCTTCTACCGTGCAATCGCGGGCGATGGCGGGAATGGCTAACCATACGGTGATTTTCTGTCTGCCCGGCTCGACCGGTGCCTGCCGCACCGGCTGGGAAGGCATTCTTCTCAGTCAACTGGACAGCCGTCACACACCGTGCAATTTTTCCGGGCTCGTATTGCGCAAACCCGAGAAGCCCATGGAGCGACTCAACGAAGTGATTGGACAGCGCGCCAAGCGCTGAGGCGAGAAGACATACCGACCGGAGCTCAGATTTGATGGCCAACCCAAACCTCACGCCCCTGAAAGATGCCCTGGAACACCTGTTGTCGAAAGCGCCGGTGGTCGCGCAAACTGAAACCGTCGCCCTGACCGACGCCCTGGGCCGGGTGCTTGCAGAAAACCACCATGTTCCAGCGGACGTTCCGCCGGCGGACAACAGTGCCGTGGACGGCTACGCCCTGCGCAAGCAGGACCTGAGTGGCGACCAACCCGTACCCGTGTCGGCACGGATTCCGGCTGGTGAAGCGCCAACCGCCCTTGCACCGGGCACCGCCGCGCGAATTTTCACCGGTTCGGAGATTCCCGAAGGGGCAGACTCGGTGGTGATGCAGGAACGGGTCCAGGTGACCGATGCCGGCATCGTTGTGGAGGCGGAGGTGGAAGAGGGCCAGAATATACGTCGCCGGGGCCAGGATCTGGCACGGGGCGACCTTGCGCTGGCAAAAGGTACAAAGGTGCGCCCCAATGAGATGGGTCTGCTGGCCTCCATGGGCGTTGCCCGGCTCGATGTTCTGGCGCGGCTGAGAGTCGCCATTCTGTCCACCGGCGACGAGCTTGTAGACCCCGGAACGCCCCTCGGGCCGGGACAGATCTACAACAGTAACCGCTTCACCCTGATGGGACTACTTGCCGAGGCCGGCTGCGAGGTGGTGTTGTGCGAGACCCTGAGAGACAAACGCGAGGCGACCCGGGAAACGCTGCTGCGTGCGGCGGAGTCGGCCGATCTGATCATCACCAGTGGGGGCGTGTCCGTTGGTGAAGAAGACCATGTGCGCGCGGTGCTAGAGGAATCCGGCGGCCTGTCACTCTGGAAGATGGCGATCAAGCCCGGCAAACCCGTGGCTTTTGGTGCGATCGGCGGCACGCCCGTACTTGGGTTGCCCGGCAATCCCGGATCTGTGCTGGTCACTTTCCTGATGGTGGGCATGCCCTACATACGGAAACGCCAGGGCCGCAGCCCCAAACCTCTCTCGGGCGAGCGGATACCGGCAGACTTTTCCGTCTCGTCGCCATCGGTGCGCCGGGAGTTTGTCCGGGCCCGAAAGGAAATCCGGGGATCGGAGCCTGTGGTCGCCGCCTTCCCCAATCAGAGCTCCGGTATCCTGAGCTCTACCTGCTGGGCAGATGGTCTGGCCGTAGTGCCCGAAAACACCACGGTGAACCCCGGCGACCTGCTAACCTACTATTCGTTTGCGGAACTGTTGAGCTGAGCATGAGTGATAACACGATTACGGTGCGTTTTTTTGCCCGCCTGCGCGAGGAACTGAAAACTGAACAGTTGGCCATCGAAGCCAGGCCGGGCCTGACAGCCGGCGATGTGCTGGCAGAGCTGGCGAATCAGGGCGGGGCCTGGAGCCAGTTACAGGGCGACCAGCCGGTGATGATTGCGATCAACCAGGCCATGGCGAAGCCGGGCTCTGAGGTCAAACCCGGTGATGAACTGGCCTTCTTCCCGCCGGTAACCGGAGGTTGAGATGATTTCGGTCCAGTCTGAGGATTTTGATGTAGCCGCCGAATACGCCGCACTCCGTGACAGCGGTGCCGGCACCGGTGCCATCGCCACGTTTACCGGCCTGGTTCGCGACAGCGGTGACCTGCAGGGCGTCACGGGGCTCTATCTTGAGCACTACCCCGGCATGACCGAACAGGTCATTCAGGGGCTTATCGATGACGCCTCGAAACGCTGGGACGTGCGCAAGGCCCGCGTGATCCACCGGGTGGGGCGACTGGCGTTGTGCGACCAGATTGTCTTTGTCGGCGTGTGCAGCGCTCACCGCGGGGACGCGTTCGCAGCCTGCCAGTTCATCATGGACGCCCTGAAAACATCAGCGCCGTTCTGGAAAAAAGAGATTACTTCAGGCGGAGAACACTGGGTGGAACAGAAAGACTCGGATTTGGCGCGATCCCGGGACTGGGAGTAAGTGCCATAAAAAAACCGCCCGTGAGCCTTGGCTCAGGGGCGGTTTTCTGGTGACCCGACGGCAATCAGAGATTGCTGTCCAGGAAGGCCGCCAGCTGGGACTTGGAAAGGGCGCCGACTTTGGTGGCGTCCACATTGCCGTTCTTGAACAGCATCAGAGTAGGGATACCGCGGATGTTGAACTTCGGCGGGGTCTGCTCGTTTTCGTCAATGTTGAGCTTGCAGACTTTCAGTTTGCCGTCGTATTCGTCGGCAATCTCTTCAAGCACCGGCGCAATCATCTTGCAGGGACCACACCACTCAGCCCAGTAGTCCACCAGTACGGGAACGTCTGACTGCAGTACATCCTGCTCAAAAGAAGCGTCGGTTACATTTACGATATTTCCGCTCATTACCTTTTCCTGATTCATGCACTACTGCTGCACAACGGTATTTTCTTCCGGGATAACCATACCGGGGCACAGGTGCTGTTGACTGTCGTTGAAGGCCGCCCGGTGTTGCAAGCAGCCTTTCACCCAAATCACGGTAAGACATACTTTACGCGATTGATCAGCCGGATGTGAAGCGGTAAGAAACGATCCGCGTCTGACCCTGGTCAAATACGCGGTTTTCCGGTTACTGACAGCCCTGAGGGATTTCGCTTATAGTACCTCGCACGTTCACCTTAAAAGGATTCCGACCACGTGACGGCCGCATCCACCGCCGAAAACGCTGCCGCCTCACCCGAGGTACTGGCAGCCATCGACATGGGCTCGAACAGCTTCCACATGGTGGTTGCCCGACTAGTGCATGGGGAAATCCGGACCCTCGAAAAGATGGGTGAAAAGGTTCAGCTCGGGGCCGGACTGGATCAGTACAATAGGCTCACGGAAGAGGCTCAGGAGCGAGCCCTGGCGTGCCTCGGACGCTTCGCACAGCGGCTCAAGGGCATGCCACCGGAGGCGGTACAGATTGTGGGTACCAACGCGCTTCGCGTCGCCCGAAACGCCCATCAGTTCATGACCCGGGCCGAAGAGGTCCTGGGTTATCCGGTGGAGATCATTGCCGGTCGCGAAGAAGCACGCCTGATTTACCTGGGCGTTTCCCACACACTGTCTGACGATATCGGCCGCCGACTGGTGATCGACATTGGCGGTGGCAGCACCGAATTCATCATCGGGCAGCGGTTCGAACCCCAGGAGCTTGAAAGCCTGCACATGGGCTGCGTGTCATTCCGCAACCGGTACTTCCCGGACGGAAAGATCACCAAACGGCAGATGGACAAGGCCGTGACCCATGCCGAGCAGGAACTGCTCAACATCCGACAGCACTACCGTTCGGTGGGCTGGCAGAGTGCGGTGGGCTCGTCCGGTTCGATCAAGGCCATTGCCAGCGTCCTGGCGACCCTGAAAATCACTGACGGCACCATTACGCTCGCGGCCATGCAGGAGCTTCGCAAGCGGCTGGTGGATATGGGTAAGACGGAAAAACTGGGAGACCTGGGTGTACGCTCGGACCGCCAGAGCATTTTCCCGGCGGGATTCGCCATACTGATGGGGGCATTCCAGTCTCTTGGCATCCGGGATATGGCCTTCGCAGACGGCGCACTGCGGGAAGGCCTGCTCTACGACATTGTCGGGCGCATCCAGCATGAGGACGTCCGGGAGCGGACCATATCCGCGCTACAGGAGCGTTACCATGTGGACCAGGAACACGGTGCCGCCGTTGAGGAAACCGCCGTCGCCGCCTGGCAGCAGGTGGCCGACGCCTGGGGCCTGAACACGGCGGCCGATGAAGAGGTCCTGCGCTGGGCCTGCCGCCTGCACGAAATCGGGTTGACCATCTCCCACAGCCAGTATCACAAGCACGGCGCCTACCTGTTGCGCTACTCGGACCTGCCCGGCTTCACCCAACAGTTCCAGCGGGATCTGGCCACCCTGGTGCGTGGCCACCGACGCAAGTTCGCTTCGGCTATCTTCGAAGGCCTGGACCCGGAAGACATCGCAAGGCTGCGCTACCTGTGCGTATTGGTCCGTCTGGCCGTTCTGATCCAACACCCGCGCAATATGGAACTACCCCCGGCCTTTACCCTGACTGCTCACAAGGACAAGCTGGTGCTGGAGTTTCCGGATGGCTGGCTCGACGACAGGCCACTGACCCTGGCAGACCTGGAGAACGAGCGAGACTACCTTGCCAAACAGGATTTTGTCCTGGAGCTGAACGGCGGCTGACGGCATTCAGCCAGCCAGCTCCGCCTCCAGGGATTCCACCTCTTCACTGACTTCAAGCCACTGGGCCTCCACCTCTTCCAGGCGCGCGGTTGCAGCGGCCTGCTCGCCCAGCAGTTCTTTCAGGCGCGCCTTGCCGCCGTCGTCATACAGACCCGGATCAGACAGTTGCTCCTCCAGAGCCGACAGCGTTTGCTGAAGCTGCTCCATTTCCTTTTCCAGGGCACCCTGCTTCTTGCGATAGGGACTCAGTCTCTGGCGCAGGGCCGCCTCTGCCCGCTTGCGCGCCTTGCGATCTTCGGCGCTCTCGCCCACAGCCTCAGCGGCCTCGCGCGCACCCTCCTGGCCGACCGGCATTCTCCTCGGTGCCTCGGTTTCGTCTTTCCGGCGGTCCGCCAGCCAGCGTTCATAGTCCTCCAGATCGCCCTGGTATTCGGTCACCCGGCCATCATTGACCAGCCAGAACTCGTCCACCGTATTTCTCAGCAGGTGCCGGTCGTGGGAAACCACCACAATGGCGCCTTCAAAGTTCTGCAGCGCCATGGTCAGGGCCTGGCGCATTTCCAGATCCAGGTGGTTGGTCGGCTCGTCAAGCAGGAGGAGGTTCGGTTTCTGCCAGGCAATCACGGCAAGCGCCACCCTGGCCTTTTCACCGCCAGAGAACGAGCGGATGGCACTCAGGGCCTCATCGCCATGGAAATCGAAACCGCCGAGAAAGTTCCGGATACTCTGCTCTGACGCCTTTGGCGACAGCCGCTGCAGGTGCAGGAACGCGCTGGCATCGAGATCGAGCGACTCCAGCTGATGCTGGGCAAAGTAACCAATGGCCAGATGTTCGCCACAGGTCCGATCCCCGGATAAAAAGGTGCCCTCGCCCCGAAGCGCATCCATCAACGTGGATTTACCGGCGCCATTGGGACCCAGCAGGCCAATCCGGCTGCCGGGCAACAAGGTCAGATTGATACCATTGAGGACCGGGGTATTGCCGTGGCCGGCCTTGCCATTGCGTATCGACAACAGCGGGTTGGAGACCTTTTCCGCCACTGGAAACTCAAAGCTGAAAGGCGAATCAATATGGGCCGGGGCAATGCGCTCCATCCGCTCCAGCGCCTTGACCCGGCTCTGGGCCTGGCGGGCCTTGGTAGCCTTGGCTTTGAACCGGTCGATGAAACGCTGGATTTCGGCAATCCGGGCCTGTTGGCGTTCGAAACCGGCCTGCTGCTGGGCAAGACGTTCACTGCGCTGGCCTTCGAAGGCTGAGTAATTACCCGTATACAATTCCAGCTTGCGCCGATCGAAATGCACCACATGGGTAGCAACCCGATCCATGAAATCACGGTCGTGAGAGATGAACAGCAAGGTGCCGGGGTAGCGACGCAGCCAGTTCTCAAGCCACAGGCAGGCATCAAGATCCAGGTGGTTGGTAGGCTCATCCAGAAGCAACAGATCGGACGGTCGCATCAGGGCCTGTGCGAGATTCAACCGGATCCGCCAGCCACCGGAAAACGCCGATACCGGTCGGTCGGCGTCCTCATCCGAGAAGCCCAACCCACGCAGCAACGCCTCCGCCCGGCGTGCTGCAGACCAGGCCTCGTGCACATCTAGCTCTCCGTGTATGCGGGCAATGGCATGGTCATCCCCGGCCGTTTCCGCCCTGGCAAGCTCGGCTTCCAGGCGGCGCAGATCCAGATCGCCATCCAGGACAAAATCCCGGGCACTCCGGTCGGTTGCCTCGAATTCCTGTGCCATGTGGGCAATGCGGCAACCACCGGGCAGTGAGACTGTTCCCTGCTCCGGGGCCAACTGGCCCAGAAAGAGCTGGAAAAGACTGGACTTGCCGGCACCATTGGCACCGACGATCGCGACACGCTGTCCGGGCTGCACGGTGAGGTCGACGGATTCTAGCAACCAGACGCCACCCCGTTGTAAACTGAGATCGGTTATCGTTAACATGTTTTCATTTTATCAACGTATAGTGTTCAGGGAAGGCACAGCGCCTATGTCGGTCGGCTCGGCTACCATCCCGGATTTTTCGACATCGCCGCTTGAGTTGCCGGAAGACCTGGAACCGGAGAACCCGCTCTGGCGTTTTGCATTGGCGTTCTGGAAATACCCGGACGTTCAGACCAGCTGCCTGGCGCTTCAGGATAAGGGCTGGAGCGTAACGCGCATTCTCAGTGCGGCCTGGCTGGCTCTCTCTGAAAGGGCCTTCACCGGGGTCGAGGACGCTACGGTAACAGAGTGGCGCGACCGTGTAACCGGTGCGCTGCGCAGGGCGAGGAAGTCACTGCCCCGAAACGCCGACAATTGTCAGAAGCTCCGAAGCGGCATCGCCAGCCTGGAGCTTGAAGCCGAACAGATCGAACTGGCCTTGAGCTGGCGAACGCTAATGACCAACAACCCGGAACACAATGACATGCAGGGACGCGACACGCTGATCATATCCAATCTCGTTGCGGCGGCACCGACATCACCGGTTGATGACAGTGCCAGGCTCCTGCTGAATACACTGGCCGACACCCTGGCCCACTTCCCCAAGGGAGACCACCAGCCATGATCATGAAATGGCTAATACGGCTCTCGTTTCCGGCTCTCGGATTACTGTTATTGCTGATTTTCTTCGGCCTGAACGATCCGGAGCAGGTCTCCGAACCAGTGGCCGAAGAGGAACAACCGGAAATTCCTGCTTTCGAGGGTCTGGTACCCTCACCGATTCCCACCGAGGGCCCCGAGATCGTGTTCAAATGGCAGGACACCGATGGCAACTGGCACTATGCTGACCAGCCGCCGGAACAGGGCCGCTGGAACACCCTCGCCATTGAGCGGCGCGACAAGGCTTTCCCGCGCCTCCAATCCCCGGAGCCGGAAACAGACTGGCGATCCCCCTATAGCGCCCCTTTCTCTCTGGGACCATCCGCCGCCGGAACCAACGGCAGCTGAGCTGACGCGTACGGTTTCTTAACACATGTTCAGTGGCATCTGGCGCCGGAACCCGTTACCTTCTGCGTTCTGATAAACACATCGCGGGGCCACGCCCCGAGCACCGACGTTAAAGGATAATGCAATGAAGAAAACACTCCTTGCACTGGCAGTGACCGGCCTTGTTGCCGGCTGTTCCACACCGCCCGAAGCCCCGGAACAACCGAAACTGGATTCAACGGACCAGAAGGTCAGCTATGGCATGGGCCTGGTTCTGGGTGAGCGCATGGGCAACGACCTGCCGAACCTGCAGATGGACCAGTTCCTTCAGGGCATCCAGCATGGCCACGCCGGCGACGAGGAAGCCAAGCGTATGAGCCGCGAGGAAATCCAGCAGGCTCTGATGACCTATCAGCAGCAGCTGCAGGAAGAACAGGGCAAGCAGATGGAAGAACTGGCCCAGAAGAATCTTGAAGCGGGTGAGGCCTTCCTGGCAGAAAATGCCGAGCGTGAAGGCGTGGAAACCACCGAGTCCGGCCTCCAGTACGAGATCCTTGAACAGGGTGACGGCGAAAAGCCCGCAGCGACCGATACGGTTCAGGTGCACTACACCGGCGAACTGTTGTCTGGCGAAGTGTTTGACAGCTCCCGCGAGCGTGGTGAGCCAGTTACCTTCGCCCTGAACCAGGTCATTCCCGGCTGGACCGAGGGTCTTCAGTTGATGAACGAGGGTGCCCGCTACAAGCTCTACATTCCATCAGATCTGGCTTACGGTCCGGGCGGCAACCGGGCGATCGGTCCCAACGAAACCCTGGTGTTCGATGTCGAGCTGCTGGAGGTCAACCCGGGCTCAGGAGACTAAGTTCCGGACAGGCAGCGGTCAGTTCTGGCCCTGCCACAAAAAAACCCCAGACCGGCATGACCGGCTGGGGCTTTTTTAGATTCCGAGATTTCTCAGGCAGAGGCCACTTTGCCGGCATGGGCATTGTGAAGGTGCTCGATCAGGAAATCCTCCATCTCGAACCGGGTCTCCAGGGTTTCACCCAGCTTCGACAGCTCGCCAAACAACTCTTTGACATCTTCTTCCGACAAGTCCCGGCCATCCAGACGGTCGTTGAAGTTAAGGGCCACCTCGGTGGTCTGCTCAATCCGGGGGTAAACTTTGGCAGCCAGTTCAAGGCCACCATCGTTGAATTCCCGGGCTTCGCGGACCAGTTGCTCATAAATTTCGAAGTGGCCGGTGGAGACATAATCCACTAACACTTCACACAGGCGCACGAACTTTTCTTTCAGCGCTTCTGTCTGCGAGAAGTCATTCTCCCCGGACAGGTCGCAGTAATGCACCAAGAGCTCCTGACGCTCCTTGAGCCAGCGATCAATCAGTTCGCTGACGCCACCCCAGCGCTCCCTGGCATTTCGGCAATTTTCCAACATGACGCCTGTTCTCCGCTTGTCTTCGGTACTTCTGTGTAGGTTTTGATTTTTATTAGGTTTGGATCAAGTTACCCCATGGCTGCGGTCGCCCGCAACCGTTTCAGCCCCGAATCCATTCCCGGGCTTTTTGCCGGCGAAACATCAACACCAGACCAGTGATGACCAGCAGTGAGAAAAACACAGCCGTCCAGCCGGGGATACTCAACCCCAGGAAGCGCCATACCACCTCGGCACAGTCCCCGGTACCCCGGAGAGCGGTAGACAGGACTTCAAACCAGGGCAGGACATCAAGCATGTAGTCAACGGAAGGGCCACAGGCAGGCACCTGGTCCGCCGGGAGACTCTGCAGCCACAATTGCCGCCCTGCGATACCCAGCCCGGCTCCGGAAGTCAGCACCAGAAGAAAGCCGTAAATGCGAACACCGAACCCGGTGGGCCCCTGGAGGAAGGCCAGGAAACTAACCAAACCGGCACCCATGAAGCCAAAGCGCTGCAGCCAGCATAGCGGGCAGGGCTCCAGGCCCATCACATGCTCCATATAGAACGCCACACCCAGAAGCGCGGCACAAACAAGGAAAACAAGCCCGAACACCCATCTGCTGGTCAAAAGAACACCTCGAATCGTGAATTGAAACTGCAAGCGGCCACGGGGCCTGCTATTCTCGTCACTTAACCCTAAACCACGACCAACTTCAAGCCTATGACACGCCAGCCAAAATCCGTTCTGACACTTCTGTTTCTGTTGTTTGCCATGATGCCCTTACCCGCCGTTTCCCAGGATGAGGAGAATACCGAGGAGGAAGTGGCTGAAGAGGAAAGCGGCGTTACCGATTACATCAGCATGGATCCACCGTTCGTGACCCACGTTGGCACTCCCGGTAGCAAGCCAACCTACCTGAAAGCTGCCGTGACACTAAGGGCCCGGAGTACCAGCGCACGACCCGCCCTGGAAGCGCATATGCCACGGTTGAGACACGAACTGGTCATGCTGTTTGGTGAACAAACCGATACGGATCGTCTTACATCTATGGAAGGGCAGGTAGCGTTGCGCGAAGAAGCCAAACAGAGGATCAATGCGGTATTGGAGGAACAACAAACCGGCGAGAGCATAGCCGGTGTGCTGTTTACAGAATTCGTGGTGCAGAAGTAAGGCCGGGCCCGGCCAGTGAATCAGGCGATCCGTGAAAACAGATCGTCTGCCTGGTCCCGGTCATCCCGGGCCACCTGATCGGCGTCGTCCCAGCCGGCTTCCCAGGCGGCGATGACAACTTCACCCCGATAGGGGCAGCGGGCTTTATCCATGCCCATGGTCGCAGCCATGTAGCCCTGACGGTAAGCCTTGTTGAGCGCTTCCACATCCCAGCCGAGTTTGATATCCCTTGCCATAGCTGCTTCCCCCGATCCTGATGTTACAAAAATTAACAGCCGGATCGGGAGGAGACAAATCTTTGTTCGGTTTCTGTGCGTCAGGTCCGCAGACTTGTGAGACGGCGCACCAGCTCACTGCTCAGGAACGCAGGTATTGTTCCAGAAACTCGCTGAACGGCAGGGTATCGGCACGCTCCATCTGCGCCTGCTCGGCCAGGGACTCCGCCGTCATGGCCTCAAAGGCCTGGCGCACACTGGCATCCAGGCCTTCCTGCCTGAGGGTTTGCTGATGCTGCTGGGCCATTTCCATGCCCCACTCCCGGTGGCCCAGGCCTGACGAGCGCATGGCGTCCAGAACCCGGGCAGAGGGTACCGTCCATTCACCGCTCAAGGTCTCGCGCTGGGCAGCCAGTGCGCGACGGTAGGTGTCATCCCCCCGCCAGCTATCCAGCAACTCGGCCAGTGGTTCCAGTTGTGCCAGAATGTCGGTAGCAGCGTCTGCCACCGGGGTACGTGATCCACCACGGCAAAGCTTCAATTCCCGGTAACGGCCGCTGGCCACCACATCCTTGTAATTGTCATCAAGACGCTCGCACTCTTCATCGCCGATACGGGGCGAGTCTGACAGCAGGCAATCAAGGAGGAACAGATCGAGGAAATCGATCTGGGCCTCGTTCACGCCCACCGGTGAGAAAGGATCGAGGTCCAGACACCGTACCTCGATGTATTCCACACCCCGGGCTTCCAGGGCCTGGATGGGTTTTTCTTCCCGCTGCGTGGTGCGTTTGGGGCGCACGGCGCTGTAATACTCGTTTTCGATCTGCAGGACACTGGTGTTGATCTGGATGAACTGGTCGCCCCGGCGGGTGCCGATGGCTTCATAGGCCGGCCAGCTGGTGTGGATAGCACGGTCCAGAGTCTGGGTGTAGGTGCTGAGCTCATTGAAACAGATATTCAGTGAGGCCTGGGCATTGTTGTGGTAGCCCAGATCGCCCATCCGCAGGGAGGTAGCGTGCTCACCGTACCAGGTGCGCTGGTCAAATCGCGAGAGATCATGGTTTACGCCGGCAACAAAGCTGGCATCCAGGGCTGGCGAGGCACCGAACAGCAACATCAGCAGCCAGCTACGGCGGCGGAAGTTGCGGATGAGCCAGAAATACTGATCTGACTTGAAGTCTTTCAGGCTTTGCTCGTTGCCCAGCAATTCCTGCCACTTTTGCCAGAAACTATCGGGTAGCGACAGGTTGTAGTGGGCGCCGGCAATGCTCTGCATCATCCGCCCATACCTTACCGCCAGCCCCTGCCGGTATACGTGCTTGAGCTGGCCAATGTTGGAACTGCCGTATTCGGCGATGGGGATACTCGGATCGCCATCCAGTTCACAGGGCATGCTCGCTGCCCAGAAGACCTCATCACCGAGGTTCTGCTGCACGAAGGTGTGGATGTCACGCAGCGACTTCAGCATCCCCCCGGTGCTGTTGAACACAGGCGTGATCAGCTCCAGCAAGGCCTCTGAATAATCGGTGGTAATTCTCGGGTGGGTCAGTGCCGAACCCAGGGCTTCGGGATGCGGGGTCTGGGCGATGAAGCCATTGCGATCCACCCGCAGCCCTTCTTTTTCGACACCCTTGAGAAAACCATCCCAGTCGCTGGCAGCGAACTGACGAAATACGGAATGGCGGGATTCAGCCATGGTCGACTCCTGCTGCGGCCGGCTTGCTCTTCTGAACAACCGGCCGATGAAAAGATTGTAAACCCGTCAGCTGTCCTTGCGCGCCGAGGCAAGCGCCTGGGCCAGCGCGCCAGCCATGGCGCCCTGCGGGGATTTCTGACCGGAACCGCCACTGTTGGCGTTCCGATTACCGCCTTTACGGTTGGCCCCAGAGCGATTGGAGGCCATTGGCTTGCCCTCGTTCTTCTCGCCGGGCTGGTCATCCATGCGCATGGTCAGGGCAATTCGTTTGCGCGGGATATCCACATCCATCACCTTGACCTTGACGATATCCCCGGCCTTGACCACTTCTCGGGGATCTTTGACAAACGTGTGTGACAGCGCGGAGATATGCACGAGACCGTCCTGGTGCACGCCAATGTCCACGAACGCGCCAAAATTGGTAACGTTGGTCACCGAGCCTTCCAACACCATGCCCGGCTTGAGATCACTCAGGGTCTCAACCCCTTCCTCAAAGCTGGCAAAGCGAAATTCAGGGCGAGGATCCCGCCCCGGCTTCTCCAGTTCCGAGATAATGTCCTTGATAGTCGGCAAACCGAACTGTTCTGTTACGTAATCCTGGGGATTCAGACCACGCAGGAAGGCAGAATCGCCGATAATATCGTCCACCTTGCGGCCATTCTTCTTCGCGATGGCCTCGACCACGCCATAGGCTTCGGGATGAACCGACGACCGGTCCAGGGGATTCTCGCCGCCGGCAATGCGCAGAAAGCCCGCCGCCTGCTCAAACGTGCGGTCACCCAGCCGGGTAACCTTCAGCAGCTGTTTCCGGTTACGGAACATGCCGTTCTGGTTACGGAACTCGATGATGTTCTGGGCGATGGTCTGGTTCAGGCCCGAGACCCGTGCCAGCAATGGCGCTGAGGCGGTATTCAGGTCCACGCCCACGCCGTTTACACAGTCTTCCACCACCGCATCCAGGCTGCGGGACAGCTGCACCTGGGAGACATCGTGCTGGTACTGCCCCACCCCGATGGATTTCGGCTCGATTTTTACCAGCTCTGCCAGTGGATCCTGCAACCGGCGGGCAATGGATACCGCGCCACGGATGGTGACATCCAGATCAGGCAGTTCTTTAGAGGCGAACTCGGACGCCGAGTAAACCGACGCGCCGGACTCACTGACCACAATCCGTGCCAGCTTCAATTCGGGATAACGCTTGCTGAGATCGGCGACCAGCTTCTCAGTCTCCCGGGACGCGGTGCCATTGCCAATGGCCACCAGCTCGATCTTGTACTCCCGACACCAGGCCGCAAGTTGCTCGATGGAACGGTCCCACTGGTTCTGTGGCGCGTGAGGGAAAATGGCGCCGTGGCCGGCCACCTGGCCGGTGCCATCAATAACAGCCACCTTCACCCCGGTACGCAACCCGGGGTCCAGGCCCAGGGTCGGGCGCGGGCCAGCCGGCGCCAGCAGCAGAAGATCCTTGAGGTTAGCGGCAAAGACGTTGATGGCTTCGGTTTCGGCGGCCTCTCGCACCTGCGCCATGAGATCGGTTTCAATCTGGGTGGAAAGCTTCACCCGCCAGGTCCAGCGAACGACTTCCGAAAGCCATTTATCGGCGGCGCGGCCGTTGTCACGAATGTTCCAGCGGGCGGCAATACGCTGCTCGGCCGGATGGGGTGCGCGACGGTCGTCATCTGAATCGCCGACCACGATGGTGTAGCCGAGAACGCCTTCGTTCCGGCCCCGAAGGATGGCCAGAGCGCGGTGGGAGGGAACCTTTTTCAGGGGCTCAACATGATCGAAGTAATCCCGGAACTTGGCGCCCTCATTCTCCTTGCCTTCCACCACGGTCACTTTCAGCTGGCCTTCCTGCCAGATGAAGTCCCGCAGGCTGCCCAACAGCTCGGCATCCTCGGCAAACCGCTCCATGAGTATATAGCGCGCGCCATCCAGGGCGGCCTTGGTGTCTTCCACACCAGCTTCTTTATTCAGGTAGCCCTGGGCCGTCGTTTCAGGGTCCAGAGTCGGATCGTCATAGAGCGCGTCAGCCAGCGGTTCCAGACCCGCCTCCCGGGCAATCTGGGCCTTGGTCCGGCGCTTGGGCTTATAGGGCAGATAAAGATCTTCCAGACGGTTCTTGGTGTCGGCCTCCTGGATGGTGGCCTTGAGTTCGTCGGTCAGTTTGCCCTGCTCCTCAATGCTCTTGAGGATGGTGGCACGACGGTCTTCCAGTTCCCGCAGATAGCGCAGACGTTCTTCCAGGTTCCTCAGCTGGCTGTCATCCAGTGAGCCTGTGATCTCTTTCCGGTAGCGGGCGATAAACGGAACGGTCGCGCCCTCGTCGAGCAGTTCGACGGTGGCATTAACCTGCTGCTCGCGGACACCGAGTTCCTCGGCGATGCGCCTGGAGATACTGTTCATGCAACCTCTGTCTGATGCTTTGCCAATAAACCAGCAAAGGTACAGCGGCTTACTGCTGCAGGCAAGCGGCCTGGCCCCGCTTGTTCAGGAATTGCACAAGATCGGCCCAGGGCATGGGCCGGGCGTAGTAATAGCCCTGGATTTCATCGCAATGCTGCTGGCGCAGGAACTCCAACTGGCCTTCGGTTTCCACACCCTCGGCCACCACGCTGATCTGCAGACTGTGGGCCAGACTGATGATGGCCCGGATGATGTGTTCAGCGTCTGCCGAGTTACCCAGCTCCTGCACAAACGACTTGTCGATTTTCACCAGGGAAATCGGCAAGTGCTGAAGATTGCTCAGGGACGAAAAGCCGGTTCCAAAGTCGTCAAGGGCAAAACTGATTCCCAGCTGATTCAACTCCCGCAGGCAGCGCTGGGCGTATTCCGGATCGTGCATCATGGCGCTCTCCGTCAGCTCCAGTTCCAGCAGGCTGGTATCCACGTTGGCATTGAAGATGATGCGGAAAATGGTCTCGGTCATCTTGCGGTCGTGGAACTGCCGGAACGACAGATTGACGGCGAACACCAGGCCCGGGAAGCCCATCTCGGCCGACTCCTGCAGACGCTTGCAGGCCTGTTCGATCACCCAGTAACCGATGGGCACGATCAGCCCGCTGCGCTCGGCCACCGGAATGAATTCGTCCGGCCCTACCAGCCCCCGCTCCGGATGATTCCAGCGCAGCAGGCATTCCACACCCCGGACTTCCTCTGTGGCCAGGTCGATCCTCGGCTGGTAGTACAGCTCCAGCTCCTTGCCTCGTAAAGCATTGCGAAGATCTGCTTCCAGGCGGAGCTGGTAACCGGCGGAAATGTGCAACTGGCGGTCGTAGAAGCGGTAGCTGGTGCCAGGGTCACGCTTGGCTTCGAACATGGCACGGTTGGCCCGACGCAACAGGTTCTCGGCGGTGTCGCCGGCTTCCGGGTAGGTTGCTACGCCGAGGCTGGCACTGACCACGACCGTCTGGCCGTCTATGGTAACCGGCTCATCAAGGGCGTTAACCACCTTGCGGATGATCTGGGTGATATCCAGGGAGTCCTCAACCTTCTCGACAATGATGGCCAGCTCGTCGCCGCCGATTCGCATCAGCGAATCCACGCGCCGCAGCGAATGACGAAGCCGTTCTGCCAGTTTCATCATCAACTGGTCACTTTTTTGATAGCCAAACGATTCGTTGATGCTGCGGAAGTCATCAATGTTGAGGTGCAGCAAAGCCAGCCGATGGCCTGCCCGCTCGGCCCGCAGCAAGGCCTGCTGAAGACGATCGAAGAACAGATCCCGATTGATGAAACCGGTGGCCACCTCACGGCCCAGTTGTCCGTGGGCAGATTCGGATAACTGATCGCGGTACCAGAGGCATTTCAGGGCCCGACGGAAATCCCAGTGGTCCAGATTCTGGCGGCAAAGGTAGTCAGCGGCGCCGGCAGCAAGCAATTCGGGCGCCCGCTCCCCGGGAGGCTCGGCACTCAGGGCCAGTACGGGCTTTTCATTGCTGGCGACCGCCAGGTACTGCAGGAAGGAGGCCTCGGACCCACTGTGGAACACGCAATCCCAGACGATAACATCAAAACTGGCGTTGCGGATCAGATCATCGCAATCCACCAGATCCGGGCACCAGGTTGCGTCCGCACTGATTTCGACGTCGCCCGCCAGAAGAGCATTCAGCCAGAGAAAATCAGAATAATCTGGTGTCAGAACCAATAGGCGCAACTGTCCGGGCCTCATGGTTTCCAGTGGCAATGTCATCAAGCAGGATCCATTTATGCGTGAACAACCGAGTCCATTCCATTAATCATAGTCTATAGATCCCCAAGGTACAGGAACTCTGACTGGTGTAGAATAAGGCCACGTCCTTTATCCCCATTTCGTTCCATTCTGGCCATGTATTTGTGAACAAGCTCAACCCGAGACAAAGCGAAGCAGTGCGCTATGCCGACGGCCCCATGCTGGTGCTGGCCGGCGCAGGCAGCGGCAAGACCAGTGTGATCACCCGCAAGATCGCCTACCTGATCGAGCAGCTCGGAATTCCGGGGCGTCATATTGCCGCAGTCACCTTCACCAACAAGGCCGCCCGGGAAATGAAGGAGCGGGTTGGCCGGATCGTTGACCGAAAGCTGACCCGGGGTCTGATTGTATCCACTTTTCACAATCTTGGCCTCAACATGATCCGGGAGGAGCACACGCACCTCGGCTACCACCCCGGCTTTTCCATCTTCGACGCCGAAGATGCCAAGGCCCTGTTACAGGATCTGATGCTCCGGGAGGCCAGTGCCGAGGCCGGCGACGAGCTCAACGACATCCAGATGACCATCTCATCCTGGAAGAATGCCATGCGCGGCCCGGCAGAGGCCCTTAGCAAGGCTGCCGATGAGCGGGAACAGCGTATCGCCATAATCTACAAGAAATACAACGAATACCTGAAAGCCTACAACGCAGTGGACTTCGACGACCTTATCCTGCTGCCGGTAATGCTGTTCCGCTCACACCCGGACGTGCTGGCCAAGTGGCGCCGGAAAATCCGCTACATGTTGGTGGATGAATACCAGGACACGAACGTCTGCCAGTACGAACTGGTCAAACTCCTCGTAGCCGAGCGGGCCGCGTTTACCGTGGTGGGCGACGACGACCAGTCAATCTACGCGTGGCGTGGTGCCCGACCGGAAAACCTGGCCCAGCTCAAAGAAGACTTTCCAAGCCTCAAAATCGTCAAATTGGAGCAGAATTACCGGTCCACCGCACGAATCCTTCGCAGTGCCAACACGGTGATCGCCAACAACCCCCACGTGTTCGAGAAAGCACTGTGGAGTGATCACACCATCGGCGAAGAAATCCGGATTGTCCGGTGCCGCAACGAGGACGCGGAAACCGACCGGGTCGCCACGGAAATTCTCGACCAGAAGCTCAAGAAAGGCCTCGATTTCCGGGACTTCGCTGTGCTGTACCGCGGCAACCACCAGGCGCGACTGCTGGAAATGAAATTGCAGGCTTACCAGATTCCCTATCGGATCTCAGGCGGCCAGTCGTTTTTCTCGAAGAACGAGATCAAGGATGCCATGTCTTACCTGCGTCTGCTGATCAACCCGGATGACGATGCGGCGTTCCTGCGAGTGGTCAACGTGCCGCGAAGGGAAATCGGTCCGCGCACCCTGGAACAGCTCAGCCACTACGCCCGCTCACGCAACGTGAGCCTGTTCAAGGCTCTGGGCGACATGGGGGCAGAAACCCATGTGACGGAAAAGGGGCTGGATCGGCTCCGGCGCTTTGCCCACTGGGTGGATGCCACCTGCGAGCGACTGCACAGCGAGAACCCGGTTCCCGTCATCAAGCAGTTGTTCACGGACATCGAATACGAAGAGTGGCTGCATCAGCATTCCGGGACACCCAAGCAGGCCGAGCGCCGGATGGAAAACATCTGGTATCTGGTGGAATCCATCCAGCGCATGCTTGATGACGGTAAGGGAACCGCCGACGAACTGGGTATCGAAGATGCCATCACCAAACTGATCCTGAGGGACATGATGGAGCAGCGGGAGGAAGAGGACGACAGCGACAAGGTCCAGCTGCTCACCCTGCACGCCTCCAAGGGCCTGGAGTTCCCGCACGTGTTCATCATGGGGCTTGAAGAAGAAATCCTGCCGCACCGCAGCAGCATCGAGGAAGGCAACATCGAGGAGGAGCGGCGACTGATGTACGTGGGCATTACCCGCGCCCGGGAGACATTGACGCTGACCTATGCGGCCACCCGGAAGCAGTACGGCGAAAAGCTGGAAACCATTCCGAGCCGATTCCTGGATGAACTGCCCGAAGAAGACCTGAAGTGGGAAGGCATGGGTGACCTGGATGCGGAGGCGAACCAGAAAAAAGGTAAGGCGACCCTCAGCGCCCTGTTGGGTGACCTGGGCCTCTAGTTTCTATCCAGATGCCCGGATACCCAGATGCAAAAAAGCCCCTTTACGGGGCTTTTTCAACAAACAAAACCGCGGTGCTTACTGGCTTTGCTCGACAAGGTGTTCAACGGCTGCCTGAATTTCTTCGTCTGGGCAGCTGGCACAGCCGCCTTTCGCCGGCATGGCATTAAAACCATTGATCGCGTGACTCACCAGGGTTTCCAGACCCTTGTCGATACGGGGAGCCCAGGCATCGGCATCACCGATCACAGGTGCACCAGCGGCGCCGGTAGTGTGACAGGCCATGCACACAGCATCATACACTTCGCTGCCGGAGCGAGGGCCAGAGCTGGCAGTTTCGGTGGCCGCCGCAGCCTCGCCACATTCTTCACCCTGCAGACATACTTCACCGACCGGGCTGATACGTGCGCGGATTTCATCTTCGACGCTTGCCATTACGGCGCTAGCTGTCAGGCCTGCAACGACCAATACAGCAGCCAGGACTCTCTTCATCTTCACAATGCACCTCGCATTTGAGCGTTATAATCTTCGGTCGCCGCATTATAGCGACTGAAACCTGGCAAAAAAACCAAACAGCAAAATCATAAATTGATTTCAACCATTTTAATTGCGATTTCGTAAGTCTGGGGGTGTTTCGCGAGCAATCCGGTTACCATGGTGTTCGCCGACGTTCTACCATCCAGGACCTGTTTTCATGACCAATACGGAACCGACTTCGCCCCACCCCTTGCGCAAACCACTGCTGATCGCCGAATTCACGGCGCTGGCGGTTTTACTTGGATCCATGGGGTGGTTTTCCAGCCAGACCAGTAGCGGCCAGACAATCAGCGCCGCCTGGCTGCTCATCCCGGCCTTCGCCAGCCTGGGGGTTTTCATAAGCTTTATCGGTCTGATGTACCTTCGTTGGGTTGCCTCGGCAGACAGTGGCAACCGGTTCAGGCACAAGCTTGTTTTCTCGCTTCTGGCCGTCACGCTGATCGGCGTCTGGATCTACGGCATTGCCAACACCTGGTTCAGCCTGACTGCCAGCTAGGAGACCGCCCCATGACACCCGCCTACCTGTTGACGCGATCGTCGGCTTTCATTGCTTTCGCATTGCTGTCAGCGCCAATTATCGTTCAGGCGCAGACTGAAGAGAGTCCCTCGATTGACTCACCGGAGCAATGCGCGCTGATCGACGACGGGATCAAGCGCCTGGCCTGCTTTGACAGTCTCTACAAGCCTAGGGAGCGTCAGGCCCAGGCCCCCGAAAGCGCCAAAGAACAGGCCGAGAAAAGTGCGGAGCAACTGGCGCCGAATGGCGAAGATCTCGATGCCGTAGCCGGCAATGGGCTGGAGGGCGATTCCGATGCGGGCGTCATGGCGGCACTGGTGGACCGATATGTGGCGGCTGAAAAGGCCGTATTTTCGTTCTCTGGCAGTTTTGTGGGCCACCGTCCCACCTATATCCTGCCCGTAAGCTGGGTGAAAGATCCGAACGAATCCCCTTCCAGCCCCAGGCTGGGGTCCATCGGCTATGACTATGATCTGGAACGGGAAGAAGCCAAGTACCAGATCAGCTTCAAGGTGCCGCTGCTGACGGGCATTCTGGATGACCGTACAACGCTCTGGTTCGGCTATACCCAGACCTCGTTCTGGCAGGTATATAACCAGGATGATTCGGCGCCATTCCGGGAGACCAATTACGAGCCAGAGATATTCGCCCGATACCAGACTGACTGGGATATCGGACCGGGCCGGCTCAATGGCGTGACCCTGGGATTCAACCACCAGTCAAACGGCCAGTCAGAGCCGCGCTCCCGGAGCTGGAACCGCATTATGGGGTCTGCCGCCTACAGCTATGATCGATGGCTGTTTATGGTTCAGCCTTGGTACCGGATTCCGGAGAACAGTGAAGACGACAATGCCGATATCGAACGTTATCTGGGGCATGCGAATTACTACGCGGTATACAAGCTGACCGAAGATCGCACGTTTTCGTTACGGCTGATGAATAACCTGAGATCGGAGAATAACAAGACGTCGGTGGAGTTCGGGTACAGCTTTCCGATGGGGGATACGATTAAAGGGTTTTTCCAGTACTACAACGGGTATGGTGAGAGCCTGATTGACTATAACCATCGAATTCAGCGGTTTGGTATCGGGATTATGCTGAACGACTGGCTCTGACCGTTTCGGTGTAGTGAGGGACAGAGCCAGCCGCTGAGTTAGCCTTCTTTGTTCAGCCGATCCATTTCGGCCAGCAATTCTTCGGTTTTCTCTTCCATCAAGGGGATATTCGCCCGCGATTCCACATTCAGACGGACAACCGGCTCGGTGTTGGACATCCGGAGGTTAAAACGCCAGTCGTCGAATTCGATGCTGACGCCGTCCACGTGGCTGACGCTATTGGCGCCGACGCTGTATTTGGCTTCAATCGCAGCGATAACCTTGGGGGGATCGGCGATGGTGCGGTTGATTTCGCCGCTGGCCGGGTAGGCTTCGATTCGGGCATCAATCAGCGACGACAATGTCTGGCCGGACTGGCAGAGGCGTTCGGCAACCAGCAACCAGGGGATCATGCCGCTGTCGCAGTAAGCGAAGTCGCGGAAGTAGTGGTGGGCGCTCATTTCGCCGCCGTAGACCGCGTCCTCGTCACGCATTCTCTGCTTGATGAAGGCGTGGCCCGTCTTGCTTTCGATGGCTTCGCCGCCGGCGGCTTTCACCAGATCCAGGGTGTTCCAGGTCAGGCGGGGGTCGTGTATGACTTTGCCGCCGCCGGTTTTGTGCAGGAACTGGTCGGCCAGCAGTCCGACGATGTAGTAGCCCTCGATAAAGCGGCCGTTTTCGTCGAAGAAGAAGCAGCGGTCGTAGTCGCCGTCCCAGGCGATGCCCATGGCGGCACCTTCTGCGATAACGGCGTCGGCCGTGGCCGCCCTGTTTTCCGGGAGGATCGGGTTAGGTACGCCGTTCGGGAAATGGCCGTCTGGCTGATGGTGCACTTTGACGAATTCAAAAGGCAGGTGCTGTTCGAGTTCGTCGATAACCAGGCCGGCACCGCCATTACCGGCGTTGCAAACAATCGTCAGCGGGCTGAGAGAACCGGCATCGATGTACCCCAGAAGGTGATCAACGTAGGCGCTCATCACTTCCAGGGGCTCGTACCGGCCCTGTTCTGCAGCATCAGCAAAAGGTTCCAGCACCCGATCTCGGATCTCATTCAGCCCATTATCGGAACTGATGGGCCGGGATTCGGGGCCGACCATTTTCATGCCGTTGTGATCTTTGGGGTTGTGGCTGGCGGTCACCATGATACCGCCGTCCATCTTGTAGTGGCTGGTGGCGAAATACACCTGTTCGGTGCCGCACAGACCGATATCGAACACATCCGCGCCCGCGGCCATCAAGCCGGAGCTGAGCGCTTCGGCAATGTCCGGGCTTGAGAGACGAATGTCGTAGCCGACGATCACTTTCTTCGCGCCGGTTATCTCAACATAGGCGCGGCCAATTTTCTCAGCCAGGATCGGGTTCAGTTGATCCGGCACCCGGCCTCGCAGGTCGTAGGCCTTGAAACATGACAAGTCCATTGTCTGGCTTTACTCCGCGGCGGATGATTGAAGCTGGATGTAGTTCTGGACGCCCATCTGGGAAATCATTTCCAGCTGGGTTTCCAGCCAGTCAATGTGCTCTTCTTCGCTATCGAGAATGCTGCGGAACAGCTCACGGCTCGTAAAGTCCTGAACTTCCTCGCAATAGAGGATCGCTTCTTTCAGATCGCTGTGAGCAATTTCTTCCAGCTTCAGATCGCAGGAGATCATTTCCTCGACGTTCTCGCCGATTAACAGCTTGTTGAGATCCTGGAGATTGGGCAGGCCTTCGAGAAACAGGATCCGCTCAATGAGCAGGTCTGCATGCTTCATTTCGTCGATGGACTCTTCGTATTCCTTGGCGGCCAGCTTGGTAATGCCCCAATCCTTGTACATGCGGGAATGGAGAAAGTACTGGTTGATCGCGGTCAGCTCGTTGCCGAGGACCTTGTTCAAGTGCTGGATGACCTTTTTATCGCCTTTCATGATAGGGCTCCCTGATGGCCGAATGTGTCAGCCTCTTAGGATAGCCCCTTATCGGACAAGAGAAAAATAGAACCGGACAATCGTACCGGTCAGGCAGGCTGGGCTAGCATATTGGCCATGGCCAGGTAGTCGGGCGTGCGGCTCTCGCGCAATATTTCGCGGGCGGTGCAGGCACAACGTCCACATTGCGTGCCAACACCCAGCTCTTTGCCAAGCTGACGCATGGATGACACGCCGTTATCGGCAGCTTCGCGAATTTCCCGGTCGGTTACGCCGTGGCAAAGGCAAACGTACATAGCAGTGAATCACCAATGACAATAAAAGTTAGTGATAATTATTGTCATTGGCATCTCGAAATGCAAGCCTTCTGACTTAATTTTGTGCAACTTTTTGTATTGCGAGGCTCATGAGCCTCGGGTCAGATTCCGCGAGCCGTTTTCGGTGACCACCACGTTGTCCTCGATACGAATGCCCCCGCAGCCCCTCAACCGGCTAATCAACTCGCGGTTCAGGTACTGCCCCAACCCCCCTTCCAGCAAGGGATCCATCAGGGAAGGAATAAAATAGAGACCCGGTTCGATGGTGACCACCATACCGGGTTCCAGCCTGTGGGTGAGGCGGAGAAACGGCGCGTCTTCCGGAGGCGGCGTTGGTTTACCAGCCACATCGTGAACCTGTACGCCCAGGAAATGACCGATGCCATGGGGGAAGAACACACGGGTGATGCCCTTTTCGACGATGGCATCATCGTCCAGGCCAGACACCAGACCGGTGGCCGACAGCAGGGCGGCAAGCCCCTGATGCGCCTTGCGATGGATGTCGATGTAGTCCACCCCCGGCGCGACCATGTCACAGAGCCTGACCTGGAGTCGGTCGAGACCCTGGATCAGCGCCGCAAAGTGTGACTCCTGCGGGCCTGCCGTGGTGCGGGTGATGTCGGAGCAGTAGCCCCGAAAACGGACGCCGGCATCGATCAGCAGGCTGCGGGGCTGCCCCGGCGGCTGCGTATCGTAATACTGGTAGTGCAACGTCCCTGCGTGCTCGTTCAGCCCGATAATGCTGTGATACGGCGCTTCGGCTTCCCGCTGACCGGTTGCCTTCTGGTAGGCCAGGTTGATGCCGAATTCGCTTTCACCGGCCAGGAACGCCTCCCTGGCGGCGGCATGGCCTTCCAGAGCCAGACTGTTGGCCTGCGCCAGACACTCGATTTCATATTGAGTCTTGCGCACCCGGGTTTCGTCCAGTTCCCGGAGCAGATCGCCCGGGTTTGTGTCTCCGGGAACATTACTGATCAGTGCGGGGTCGCCGATCACCGCCAGGCTGTCGGGATCATCCAACAACGGTGCCTCGGGTGAATCGCTGCTGCGAACCTCGATAAACTGCTGCCAGGGTTCTTCCGCCAAAGGCGAATTGGCGTGCCAGAAATCCACCGGCTCATACAGCCACAGCACAGGTTTGTGCCCCGACCGAATCCAGAGCCAGCAGTGTTCGCGACCGGTCAGCCCGGTCCAGTGAAGGAACGGACCGTAACCCTGAAAATGCCACGCCTGGTCATCACCATAGCGGTATGGCGCGGCGCCGGATGAGATGAGCAGGCTGTCGTAACCATGCTCCGCCAGCGCCGATTCGTATCGGGCCTGCAGTTCTTTCAGGTGATCGATCTGCAGGTGCAACAGGGCATCATCAGGCATAGCCATCTTCCAGTGTTTTCCAGAGGGTTAACAGATCTTCCGAGCGGGTATCCCGGAGACGGATCAGGCGGATTTCGAGGGGCACGTCCCAGCTCTCATCACCAGCACGCACCAGACTGCCGAATTGTTCGCTTTTTTCGGTCATGCGCCGGGGCAGCCAGCCCATGCCGAAACCCTGTTTGACCAGCGCCTTGATACTGGCCGACTGGGTATTCTCATTGAGTGGCAACAGGTTGGCGGTCAGCCTGCTGCGAACAAGATGGCCTTCAATCGCAGATTGCAGGAAACCACGACTGTGGTAGGCAATCAGCGGTACCGGTTGTTCAGAACTGCCCGGCAAGGCAAACCGGGGATGCCCCTGATCGTCAGAAACGCTGACCGGTACCAGGTGTTCACGAGCCAGCACCAGCCAATCGTAACTGTCGGCGGTCAGCCTGCCGCCCCAGGGCAGATCCGGGTGCCAGTAACACAGAACCAGATCACACTCGCCACTGTCCAGCGCCTCCAGGAACTGCTCCCCCACCCAGCTGGTAGCGTTCAGGTTTAGCTGCAGACGTTCAGCGATGCCGGCGTCCCGGGCCCAGCCCTGGTAGAAGTGCGAGAACAGGCCCTGGGTGGAGCCCACACTGATCCTGGCAGACACCTCGGCTTCAAGGGCGGTAATGCGATCACGGGTATCCCGGACATCCCGGGTAATCCGCTCGCACAGTTCCCGGAATATCTCGCCGGCAGGCGTCAATGAGAGGGGCAGCGTCTGACGATTGATCAGCGTGCTACCCATAGCCTCTTCCAAAAGTTTGATCCGTCGGCTGAACGTAGGCTGGCTCACGTGCTGCAATTCAGCAGCACGTGAGAAATGGCGCGTTCGGGCCAGCGCCAGAAAATCTTCCAACCAGCGTACTTCCATGGAGTCCCCTGAGGGTATGTCGTTGTATCGATGCGAGTTCTGCTGCTGGCATCATAGCCTATCGCAGCGGCGCCGTTACAACCGGCCCTCTTCCACCGCGTGGCAGGCAACCTGGGTACCGCCATCCGTGGTGATCAGCTGCGGGATTTCCTGCCGGCATCGCTCGTTGGCATAGGGGCAGCGCCCATGGAAGACGCAGCCGGATGGCAGGTTCACCGGTGTGGGCACTTCCCCCTTGAGGCGGATGTGGTTGGGGCGGTCGTCCTCCAGTTTCGGAATCGCAGAAAGCAGCGCTTGCGTGTATGGATGTCGGGGGGCGGAAAACAGCGTCTTGGTATCCGCAAGCTCACACACCCGCCCCAGGTACATCACCGCCACCCGGGTGCCGAAGTGCTCCACCACCGCCAGGTCGTGGGTAATGAACAGATAGGTCAGTCCCCGGCTTTCCTGGGCGTCCATCAGCAGGTTCAGCACCTGGGCCTGGATGGATACGTCCAGGGCCGAGATGGGTTCGTCCGCCACGATGAATTCGGGGTCTACTGCAAGCGCACGGGCGATAGCAATCCGCTGGCGCTGGCCGCCGGAGAACTCATGGCCGAAACGGCTGCCCCAATCCGGATCAATGCCCACCGAATGCATTACCTCGTGGATCTTGTCCCGCACCTGGACCTGCGACCAGTCCGGATGGTGGAAACGGATCGGCTCCTCCAGGGTCTGCTGAATGGTCATGCGCGGGTTCAGGGAGGCATAGGGGTTCTGGAAGATCATCTGCATCTTGCGACGGTAGGGCAGAGAATCCTTGCGCTCGAGATTATCGATACGCTGACCGTCGTAGTGGATCTCGCCGGCGCTGGGAGAGAGCAAGCCCATGACGGTGCGGGCGACCGTGGACTTGCCACAGCCGGATTCGCCCACCACGCACAGGGCCTCGCCCTTCTGCACTTCCAGATCCACGCCGTTGATAGCGTGCACGGCTTCCTGTTTGCGGCGGAAACGGCCACCCTCGAAAGTAATCTGCTCCAGCAGGCTGCCGGAGAGGTCAAAGCGTTTCTCAAGACCGCGGATACTTACCAGAGGGGAGGTCATGATTCGGCCTCCTGCATGCGTTTCTCCTGCTCAATCAGGTTGGCGACTTCGTAACAGGCCACATTCACATTGCCCGAACGGACATACTCCGGCATCGCCTGCTTGCACTGCTCGGTGGCGAACTTGCAGCGGGGATGGAACGGGCAGCCCGAGGGCACGTTCTTCAGCGACGGCATGGAGCCGGGAATCTGGAACAGCCGCTCGCCGGGCTCGCCCATCTGTGGCAGCGCGTTGATCAGACCCTGGGTGTAGGGGTGCTGGGCATCGTTGATGATTTCCCGGGTCGGGCCCTGCTCAATGATCCGGCCGGAGTACATCACCAGCATCCGCTGGGTCACCTGGGAGACCACGCCCAGATCGTGGGTAATCAGCATCAACGCCACGTTCTCCTGTTCGCACAGGTTCAGCAGGAGATCCATGATTTCGGCCTGGATGGTGACATCCAGAGCCGTCGTGGGCTCATCGGCGATGATGATTTCCGGGTCCAGCAGCAGGGCAATGGCAATGATCACCCGCTGACGCATGCCCCCGGACAGCTCATGGGGGTACTGATCCAGACGCTTCTCCGGGGAGGGAATCTGCACCTTCTGCAGCCGGTCCAGGGCAATGGCACGGGCTTCTTTTTTGCTGATTTTTCGATGGGCAAGGATAGCCTCCACCATCTGGGTTCCGATGGTGAGGACCGGGTTCAGGGTCATCATCGGGTCCTGGAAGATCATGGCGATGCGGTTACCACGGATTTTCCGCAGTTCCCGCTCGCTCATGGCGGCCAGATCTCTGCCCTCGAACAGGATCTGCCCGCCCGCAATATACCCGGGCTTGGCAATCAGGTTGAGAATGGAAAAGGCGGCCACCGATTTGCCGGCACCAGACTCCCCCACCAGGCCCAGCCGCTCGCCCTTGTCCAGGGTGAAGCTGATACCGCGCAGCGCGGTCAGGTCGCCACCACGAACGGCAAAACGCACATCCAGATCTTTTACTTCCAACAGTGCCATGGTGTTACCCCTTGTACAGCCGTGGGTTCATCACATCCCGCAACCAGTCACCCAACAGATTGATGACCAGCACGAGCACCACCAGCACCAGGCCCGGGATCAGTGTGATCCACCAGGAACCGCTCTGGATGTAGTCGAAGCCGGATTTGATCAACGAGCCCAGCGACGGCTGGGTCTCCGGCATGCCAAGCCCCAGGAACGACAGGGCCGCCTCGGAGATAATGGCGTTGGCAATCTGGACCGTGGCGATAACAAAGATGGGCGACAGCGTGTTGGGCAGGATATGCCGGAACATGATCCGACGTGTCCCGAAGCCCATCACCTTGGCGGCGTCGACGTATTCCTTCTTTTTCTCCGCCAGCACCGAGGCACGAACGGTGCGGGCAATCTGGGGCCACTCGGCGACACCGATGATGAAGATCAGCATGTAGATGGCGATCTCACCGAACATCAGGTTGCCGAAGCTGGCCTTGAATACTGCGCCCACGATGATGGCAACCATTAGAGTGGAGAAGGACAATTGCACATCGGCAATACGCATCAGCACCGCGTCTACCTTGCCACCCAGGTAGCCGGCGAGGAGGCCGAACAGAATGCCCAGAAACGCCTGCAGGACCACCGCCCCGAAGCCGATCATCAGCGAGACGCGAGTGCCGTACAGAATGGTGGACAGCAGATCCCGGCCCTGAGCGTCGGTGCCCAGGGGGAAGGCCGGATCAGCTCCGCTCATGCCCACCGGGGGCAGCTCGGAATTCATGATATTGATCTGCGCCAGATCGTAGGGATCGGCGGGTGCCAGCAGGGGCGCAAACACCGCCGCCAGCACCATCAGCAGCAACACGGCGAAGCTGACAATGGCCACCTTGTCGCGCTTGAAGCTGTACCAGAAGAAGGACTCGCGGAAGCGGTCCCAGCGGGAAACCGTTGCCGTTGTCATGCTTTCTTTCCTGTCAGTTTGACGGTGGGGTTCACCAGTCCGTAGATCAGATCCACCAGGGTATTGGTAATCACGAAGATCAGGCCCACCACCATCAGGTAAGCCACGATCAGCGGGATGTCGCTGCGGGTAATGGCTTCCAGGAACATCAGGCCCACGCCCGGCCACTGGAACACGGTTTCCGTGAGGATGGTGTAAGCCACCATGATGCCGATCTGCACACCGCCGACGGTGATCACCGGCAGCATGGTGTTCTTGAGCGCATGCAGGAAGTTGATGCGGCCGGCACTGAGGCCTTTGGCACGAGCGTAGCGGACGTAGTCGCTCTGCAACACTTCCATCATCTCGGCCCGGATCAGCCGGATGAACAGCGGCAGCATGATCGAGGCCAGCGACACCGATGGCAGGATCAGGTGCATCAGGCCACCGCTTGAGAAAAAGCCGGATTCCCAGGTGCCGAACAGGTGCGTCAGCTCATCACCGCGACCATAGGAGGGCAACCCGCCCTCGGTGGAAAAGAACTCGTTCAGCCACTGCCCCCAGCCGGTGTCCGACGGAAACCAGCTCACCGTCACACCAATGGAGAACAGCTGAATCAGCACAATGGCCGTCAGGAACACCGGGATGGAAATACCCACGGTACTGACGCCCATAAAGAATTTGGATAACCACGCCTGGGGCCGGATCGCGGCATAGACACCGATCGGCACAGATAGAAACACAATAATCAGGCTGGCACCGATGACCAGTTCCAGTGTTGCCGGCAGGTGCTCGGCAATCACTTCCAAGGTCGGTTTGCTGTAGAAGTAGGAGTTGCCCAGGTCACCCTGCAGCGCATTGCCCGCAAAACGCAGGTACTGCACCACCATCGGGTCATTTAGGCCAAGCTCGTCTCGAATGGCTTCCCGCTCCTCCTCGGAGACGGACATCCCCACCATTTCCTGAAGCGGGTCCCCGAGGCCATCCTGAATGGCAAAGGCAATCACACTGATCACAAACATGACCAGAAACGCCTGGGAAATCCGCTGAACCAAAAACGCTAACATGGAAAGCTTCCGGATAAGGCTTGCAAACAAAAGGCCGGCACCGGATCACTCCAGCACCGGCCTGCCGTTAGAGGCGATTACTCGATAACCAGGTCACCCAGGTACGGGAAGTTCATGACGTTGAGCACCGGCTCAATCTTCACATTCTTCTTCGAAGCCCAGGCCAGGTCCTGCCAGTGCAGCGGAACAAAGGCGGCGTCGTCATACAGACGCTGCTCCACTTCCTGCAACATGGCCGCGCGCTTGTCCAGGTCGGTCTCGACGTTGGCCTTCTGTACCAGGGCGTCGATTTCCGGGTTGCAGTAGTTGCCGGCGTTGTACTGGCCAGCGCCGCTGTCGGCATCCGGGCAGAAGGTCAGGAACTCGTAGAAGTTGGCGGAGTCCTCGGTATCCGCATGCCAGCCGATCATCATCATGTCCGCCGCACGGTTGTCGTACTCCGGCCAGTACTGGGCCTTCGGCAGGGTTTTCAGATCCACCTTGATGTTGATGCGCGCCAGCATGGCGGCCACTGCCTGAGCGATCTTGTCGTCGTTCACGTAGCGGTTGTTCGGCGCCATCATGGTGATGGTGAAGCCATCCTCATAACCGGCTTCCTTCATCAGTTGCTGGGCCTTGGCCACATCGAAGCGCGGTTTCAGAGACTCGTTATAACCCTGGTAGCCTTCTGGGGACATCTGGGCGGCCGGGGTTGCGAAACCCTTCATGATCTTGGCTGCAATGCCTTCCTGATTGACCGCATAGGCGATTGCCTGGCGAACCTTCGGGTTCTTGAAGGCTTCCACACGCTCCTGGTTCATGTGGAACAGGATGATGCGGGTACCGCTCATGGTGACCAGGCTGGCGTTCTTGTCGTTGCGGATACGCTCCAGATCATTGGGCGGAACCGGCGCGATGAAGTCGACGCCACCAGACAGCAGGGCAGAAACGCGGGTGTTGTTCTCCTTGATCGGAGTCAGCACGATCTTGCCGACGTTACCCGGAGACTCGGTATCCCAGTAGTCGTCAAAGCGTTCGAACTCGACGCGCACACCCTGCTTGCGCTCAGTCACGGTATACGGACCGGTACCCGACAGATTCTCGGACGCGAAGGAGTTGCCGTGCTTGAGGATGGCACTCTTGTCCTTGCCGTCTTCGGTCTGGCCGGTGTAGAACTCGCTGTCGAACGGGAAAATATAGGTGGCGGTATTCAGCAGCAGCGGATACGGCTCGCTGGTCACCAGCTCGAAGGTGTAATCATCGATGATGTTAATGCTGCTGAAAGGCTTGAAGATGGCCTTGAAATCCTGGCTCTGCTTCAGGCGATCGAAGGTGAACTTCACATCGGCGGTCGTCAGCTCGTTGCCGGAATGGAACTTAACGCCCTCACGCAGTTTGAAGCGCATGGTGTTTTCGTCAATCCGCTCCCAGCTCTCTGCCAGTCGCGGCTCAAAGCCAAGATCCTTGGTCCAGCGCAGCAGCGGATCGAAGGTCATATGGGACAGTTGAAGGATGCCGCCAGACAGCTGCTCATGAATATCGAGGGTCACGGGGTCGGCGTCGTACGCCATTTTCAGTTCCTTGGTCGCCTCGGCAGAGAGGGCTACCGGTGCCGATGCCAGGGCCATGGAACCGACAAATGCTGCAATCAGTTTTTTCATCGCGTTTTCCGTCGCTGTTTTAGGAATTTTCACGGAACATCGGCGCAGAACGGCGCCGAATGCCTGGCCAACAAGCTAGTCTCGGAAAACACTTAGGGCAATCGAAATTACGACAAGGGGCTATACGCCAGGTGAATGACCTGATTTGGCGCAGACTTACAGCCGGAAAACCAGAGGTAAGATCAGGGCCGTAAACACGCCAGTGAGCCCCATCCCGAGCGAGGCAAAGGCACCGGCGGCGTGACTGATTTCAAACGCCCGCGCCGTGCCAATCGCATGACCATTCAAACCCAGGGCAAACCCGAGGATACGCTCGTCTTTAACCGGCAAAAGCCGCGCAAGCAGGTCAACGAAGAGGGTTGCCACCACACCGGTAATCAGAAGCCCACCCATCATGAGGGGCACGGAACCACCCAATTGCTCCGTTATTCCGATGGCGATAGGCGCTGTTACCGACTTGGGCGCCAGTGACGCCAGCACCTCCGGCGTGGCCCCCAGCGCCCAGCCAATCACAACCGCATACACGGCGGCCATGGTGGCGGCAATCGGCAGGGTGACCACAATCGGGCGCCACATGGCACGGATATGGTGCATCTGTTGGTAAAGCGGAATCCCCAACGCCACGGTGGCCGGCCCCAGCAATACCGTCAGCCAGCGCGCGCCTTGCTGGTAGTCCTGGTAGTCCACCGCCAGAGCGGCGATAACGCCAGACAGCAGACACGCCGACAGAACCACCGGCGGAAGCCACAGAGGGCGGCCAATGCGGGAGAACAGCCAGTTGCCGGCGAAGAAGGCACCAAGCGTCAAACCGATCGCAAGGATGGGCGTGGCCGCAAGCATCTCCGGCAACGCCTGGAAGCGGGCGAGAAAGTCACTCACGATCGCTCACTCCCCTGGCGGTCACAGCCTTCATTAATACCAAAGTCGTCAGAACACTCAGGAAGGTGCCCGCCAATAGCGCCGCCGCAACCGCCAGCCATTGGCCCGAGAACTGGTCCGCCGTGAAAAACACCCCCACAACTCCCGGCATGATCAGGAGTACAAGCACCGCAATCAGCCCCTGGCTGGCCCGGGCCAGATCATCACTGACACTGCCTTTAACCATCAGGGTAAACGTAATAACCACCATACCCAGCACGCCGCCACTCACCGGCAACGCCAGAAGCAGGCGCACAGACTCGCCAAGAATGAAAAACAACACCAGAACCAGAAAACCACGCAACATCGGCATGCGCTTACACTCACCCGGGGAAGAATTGCATTACACTAGCCCAAACCACCACATGGATACCAATGCAGGAAGCCCATGGCGCTCAAAGCAACCATCCACAAGGCGACGCTCAACATCGCCGACATGGACCGCCAGTACTACGCCAATCATCACCTGACCGTCGCCCAGCATCCGTCGGAAACCGACCTGCGCATGATGATCCGGCTGTTAGCCTTTGCACTGAACGCCAGCGACACCCTGGAATTCACCAAGGGCCTGAGCACCGATGACGAACCCGAGCTGTGGCAGAAAGACCTGACCGGCGAGATTGAAGTGTGGATTGAGTTGGGCCTACCGGAAGAAGATCGACTCAGAAAAGCCAGCAACCGCGCAGACAAAGTGATTCTGTACACCTATGGCGACCGCGCCTTCCCGGTCTGGTGGGACAAACATCATGGCAAACTGGAACGCTTCAACAACCTCACCATCATCCACCTGCCCGGCGATGATACGGAGGCGCTGGCCGAGCTAGCCGACCGCTCCATGAGCTTCCAGGTAACCATCCAGGATGGCGAGGTAACCTTCAGCAACGACAACAATCTGGTAACGATTACTCCCGAGCAAGTACTGCCTCAAAACTGAGGGCAGTACTTGCCCTCAGGGGCTGGACAGCGACCTGCTTCGCACGTAAGATTGCGCACTCGAAATCGGCACACCACTGCTGACTTTCGTTCCGCCCGTAGCTCAGCTGGATAGAGCGTTGCCCTCCGGAGGCAAAGGTCATAGGTTCGAATCCTATCGGGCGGGCCATTATTTCAAAGGCTTGCGTGAAAACGCAGGCCTTTTTTATTTGGCTATGTCCAAGTTGTGTCTTGCTGGTGCCCAGTCTCTTTAAGCCGCTGCTATCTCACTCAGTAAAAGGCCCCTTGCACGGCTTCCACATCACCATCTCCAAGGCACAGCCACTCCGCGTTATCTATGAACCCAAGACGCCTTGTTGTCGAAGCCTTTGGTCGCAAAGCGAACGTTCAGAACGGGCGATCAAAGACTTTTCACAGTCCTCCGTTTGGGGCATAGCGGTTTCACGCTCGGTGGGGGTAAGTCCACAGCTTTTTTAGGAATGTCCGCAGTAACGGGGTAGAACCCGATCCAGCCGCCACCCAATACAGTTATTCAGTCCAATGCGCAATTTTGTCCAAGAAATGCATCTGTGCTCAGCCCTATACTACATCGTAACCTGTAGACGCTTCCTGATGCGTAGAACGGTGAGTTGTTATGAAGCAAGACAATCTATTCCAATATGCTAAAAGCCAACACCTTGATCAGGTAACTGCATTGCAAGCCGAGATGAGGGACTTTTCTTATGGGAAACATGCTCATGAGGAGTATTCGTTTGGCGTAACACTGGCTGGCCGTCAGGATTTCTTTGCCAGTGGTTCGTTTCATCGCAGCTACCCAGGAAATATCATCATCTTCAACCCAGGTGAGGTACATGATGGTCATTCAGGTGTGGATGATGCACTGCTGTACCGCATGCTCTATATACATCCTGACCAGTTGGAACCAATGCTTCGCAGTGCAGGTGTAAAGCAAAGCAGTGATTTCCGAATCAAGGATACCCTGTTGGATGATCCGTTGTTACGTCAGCATATTCTCAATATTGCCTTGTTGATTGAAACTCACGCCGAAAGTGAGCTTCAGCAAGAGTGCGAGCTTTATCAGTTGGCAGCACGTGTCGCGGAGCGTCATGAAAGCCTCGCCCTCGATAACAGCGGCCGAAAGACCGACAGCCTGCTGCTTCGAGCCCGAGATTTTATCCATGCGAATATCCAGACAGATTTATCTCTGGATGAAATAAGCCAACACGCAAGCCTCTCAAAATACCATTTCCTGCGCATGTTCCGGCAGCAATTTGGCATGACGCCACACCAATATGTTCTCAATTGCCGAATCAACCGTGCTCGTGAAGATCTGGAGTCAGGCGTCTCGCTTGATGACGTTGTATTTAACTACGGATTCAGCGACCTCAGTCACTTTAACCGCCGGTTCAAACCGATCTACGGCACCACGCCAAGAGAATATCAGCAACACTTTCTCAGCGGTTGATCTAAACCTCGTTACTAAAACAGCAACGATTGGGCAACGTCGTTAATCCCCAATTTCTTTTTCTAATTCCAGGGTATTCACTATGATTGAAATGCTAGCGTACGCGTTTGGCATTATGTACACACCCGGCCCGTCAAATCTTTTAAGCCTGAATGCCGGTCTCAATTCTCAGGTCGGTTCTACCTTACGCTTCAGTATGGGTGTTGGGTTCGCCATGCTGCTGCTATTCCTTGTCTTCGGATATACCGGATCTTGGTTGGTGAACCCAAACTACCAACTATTTATCAGCTGTGCCGGCAGTCTCTATATTGCCTACTTGGCGTACACGATCGCTCAAGCCAGCATCAACCCCTCTTTAGAGAACTCCACAGAACAGTCAAAAGCCCCAGCTAGCAATTTGAGTTTCAGAACCGGGCTAGTTATGCAGTTGCTCAACCCTAAGTCCTACATTGCTATTTTGCCTATCGTGACCGTGCAGTTCCCAGCGGCGGAGATCGCTGGCAGCTCGATTTTGATCTGGTCATTACTGTTATCGATTCTAGCGTTCGGTGCGCCAAGCGCATACCTGCTGATCGGTGCACGTCTGGGAAAAAGGATTAGTCAGCCACACTATTTTCGTTTCCTGAATTTGAGTATGGCGTTGTTGCTGCTGTATGTGGCAGGCGATATTGCCTATAACGATGCATACTTGAAATGGGAATAGTTTTTTTTAAAAACTGACGAAATAATTCAATAGCTCAGCAAATAAAAAGACTGAAGGAGCAACCATGAGCCCTTTCTCACTACCAGACGCCTTCTATCATCAGCAAGATGAGGGGCGCTTCCTGCCCACCGAGGCAACAATCGGCCCATGGTCATCACTCACCCAGCACGGCGGCCCTCCCATCGCCCTGATCTCCCGTGCTCTTCGTTCCTATCCTGCACCGCCCGAGTTAGAGATAGCCCGAATAACGGCTGAGATTCTAGGGCCTATTCCTGTCGAACCCTGCGAAATTACCGTCAGGACCCTACGGCCTGGCAAGCGAATTGAACTTCTTCAGGCTGAAATGAGGTGTAATGATCGAACTGTCCTTTTGGCCCATGCATGGCTGCTTGAGCGTCAACCCAATTGTCTAGAACCAGTGCCAGATCCCTTCACTCCCCCCGATCTACCAGAGGAGCAACCCCAGCGCTACTTCAGCGGCATGGGGCCCTTTCCCTACGCCCAAGCTATTGAGTGGCGCTTCACCGAAGGCTGCTTTTCTAGGCAAGGGCCGGCCACGGTGTGGGCCCGCCCAAGAATCCCCTTGGTTAAAGATGCAACCCCGCATAGCCTCGATGCGCTGCTATTGATGCTGGACTCGGCCAACGGTATCAGCGCCGAACTGGATATCAACAGCTGGAGCTTCGTGCCTGTCGATCTCACTCTGAATATGCACCGACTCCCCGAAGGTCCTTGGGTCGGGATGGATGCTCGGACACAAATCGATTCCGGAGGGGTCGGCGCAGTCACCACCTCAGTTTTTGATACTCAAGGCGCTCTAGGACGAAGCCTCCACACGCTCTTTGTTCGCCCTCTCCGTTAGTCAGCAGCAATTCATTTAATATATTTAGCTTAAGACCTAAACGAGAGTTGGACTGAAATGCGACCGTTGGTCGCAAAGCGAACATTTAGGCTGGACGGCTACTTTTGTGTTAGTCGGAGTAATGTCTCACAAATTTAACGTGAGATTCCTCCTGTTCTTATCTCTTTTTGGGCTTTGTCAGTGGTCTGTTTTCGGCCAGGGTTCTTTCACACCGGAAAGCACTGAATCACATTCATCCAGGCGCGATACGGCTCCAGTCCGTCGCAGCTGCGACCATAGGAGGTCAAGCGACAATTGGCTTCAAGTAAGAAATTGGCGGCATAAACCATCTCCGCTCACGTGAGACTGACTCTGCTGCGCACACTCTCAGAAAGATGAATGAGGCAAGGCTGGATCAAGTGGCCAGCGCTGTCTTGTCTCGCTGGGACCAAGGATACTCCTTAACCGGCAAGTGAATGACCGCTGAGATAGCTCCCACTCCCACGCCAACCCACCAAACCAGAGTGTAGTCGTTGTAGATGTCATACATCGCACCACCCAGCCAAACACCTAAAAACCCGCCTAACTGATGGGAGAAGAATACCAGGCCGTAGAGCGTACCCATGTATTTCAGGCCGTAAATATGAGCGACGAGTCCCGATGTCAGCGGTACGGTGGCCAACCAGAGCGAACCCATGGCAACGGAAAACAGCACCACCGTTTCTGGGGTGATCGGGGTCATGATAAAGGCCGCCGACACGAGCGTTCTCAGCAGGTAGACGCTGGCCAGCAGGTATTTCCGGGAGTACTTGTTCCCCAGCCAACCAGCGCACAGTGTTCCGCCAATATTGAACAACCCAATCAGTGCGATGGAAATGGCGCCAAGACCGGAAGCCGACGTTACCCCAAGCGTGTAGAGCAGGCTGTTCGGGGCAATCGGGCCGCACATTTCCGTAATGAAGGCCGGGAAGTGTGCAGTGATAAAGGCCAGTTGGTAGCCACAGGAAAAGAAACCGATAAAAATAAACAGGAACGACGGATCTCGCACCGCACGCTTGATGACAACACCCATGGGTTCTTCGTCTCCCGTGGGCTTCTGTGGCTTCGGTGCTCGCATGAGCAACAAAGCCATCATGGAAAGCATGATAAAGCCTGCGCAGACAATAAAAACCGACTGCCAGGGCATCTCGCTGAGGAGAGCGTTGGCCACTGGGGGGCCGACAATCTGGCCGGCAGAGCCTGCGGCCGTGGCAATCCCGAGCGCCATCGACCGGTGTTTGTCTGAAGCCGCACGCCCGACGACTGCCAGGATGACCCCGAACCCCGTACCGGCAATGCCGAAACCGACCAGCATTTCCAGCAACTGGTGTTGCCCAGGGGTAATGGCAAATGCTGACAACACCAGCCCGACGACGTAAAAAGCGCCACCGCCCAGAATCGCCTTTCGATCCCCATAGCGTTCCGCGAATGCGCCAAAGATCGGTTGCCCGATGCCCCAGAACAGGTTCTGAATCGCAATAGCGAGTGAAAACGACTCCCTGGGCCATTGAAACTCCAGGGCAATCGGCAACTGGAACAGCCCGAACGATGCGCGAACCGCAAAACTGACCAGAATGATAATGCACCCGGCGATCAGGACAGGATTGATCAGCCGATCATAGGTGCCCGGGGAAGCGTTCAAAACTCTGCCCCCTGCCTATCTGAAAGGTAATTTTCCAACTGTGGCATTCGATCTTGTCCGAAGAACATCTCGTCCCCAATGAAAAACGTAGGAGCGCCAAAGATACCACGCTCCACCGCTTCTTCGGTGAACTGTTTGAGTTCCGCCTTTACGGACGGGTCTTCACAAAGAGCCAGCACCTTGTCGGGATTGAATCCTGCCTGGTACAGCACGTCAGCCGCGACTTCGGGGTCGTTCATGTTCTTCTGATCAACCCACATCGCGCGAAACACCGCTTCCAGATACCGATGGAACTCTTGAGCCCCCAAAAAGCCAACGGCACCCCGCATCAGTAAAAGCGTGTTTATCGGGAAATAGGGATTGAAGTTCAGGGTCACACCGTAAGCCCGAGCAAAACGTTCCATATCCATGCGTGTATAGCGGGATTTCGTTGGATTCATCGCTGGCGACTGATTGTCGGTAGCTTTGAAGACGCCCCCCAGCAGCATGGGCTTCCAGCGTATATCCGAGTTTGCTCTTTGAGCCAGCGCGGGCAGCTGTGTCCAGGCCAGGTAACTGGCAGGGCTTCCCACATCAAAATAGAAATCAATTATTTGAGTCATGGCGTCACTCCTTAAAAGGTTTCCATCCAGGGCCGGAGGTCCAGTTCATGGGTCCAGCAGTCTCTGGGTTGTTCGTGGAGCCGCCAATACTGCTCTGCAATATGGTCGGGATCGAGGATACCGCCCTGCGCTTTAAGCGCGTAGCGATCTGGAAAGTTATCGCGGATAAAGGCGGTGTCAATCGCACCGTCGATGATTGAGTGCGCCACGTGAATACCTTTGGGTCCCAGTTCTCTGGCCATACTCTGAGCCAGGGCTCTCAAGGCGAACTTGGCACTGGAAAACGCGGCAAAACCGGCACCGCCCCGCATGGAAGCCGTAGCACCCGTAAAGATGATGGTTCCCCGGCTCCGCGGCAGCATGACTTTGGCCGCCTCCCTGCCAGCAAGGAATCCCGCGAATGCGGCCATTTCCCACACCTTTCGGTAAACACGTCCGGTTGTCTCGGTAATCGAAAACTGAACATTGGCACCGATGTTGAACACCACAACACCTACTTCACCGATTTCTGACTCAATTTTTGAGAACAAACCGCACATAGCCTCTTCGTCACGAGCATCGCAGCCCAGTCCGATGGCCTTACCGCCATTTTCTTCAATCTTTTGGACGAGCGGAGCTAAGGCGTCCTGATGACGTCTTGTTGCAACGACCAAATAGCCCTCTCTGGCAAATCGTTGTGCAATCGCCCCACCAGTGGCGTCGCCGGCACCGATCACTACAGCCACTTGTTGTTCGTCATTTGTCATAACTCTTTGCCCCTTGCTACATTTGGGTTCTTTTTTGGAACTAACTAATAGTCAGTTCCTTTTTGGAACCTGTCAAGTTAAACTGAAGGCGGAATCCAAGAGGAGTTAAGAAATGCGTTGGGAAGAGCTGGATCAAGAGCCATGTTCAGTGGCCAGAGCCTTGGCTGTTGTCGGTGATCGCTGGACACTCATCATCCTGCGGGACTGTTTTCTGGGAGTACGTCGATTTGATCAGTTCGAAAGCCGGCTTGGCATTACCCGTCATGTCTTAACGGACCGGCTGAAAAAGCTCGTTGAGAACGATGTACTGACCAAAGTTCCGTATCAGGAAAAACCACTTCGAGAGGAATATCGGCTGACCGAAAAAGGGCTAGCCCTACACCCGGTAATCATGGCACTGGTGCATTGGGGCAACACTTACATGACCGATGAGCGTGGGGTTCCCCTGATACACATCCATAAATCCTGCGGCCACCGCATGTCTCCGGTGACTACTTGCTCCGAATGCGGTGAGGAAATAACTGCTCGGGACATTCGTGTCGAAGTCGGTCCCAATTGGGGGAGAACAGCCCGCGATGTGATCCCAAAACGCGCTCCTAGGAAATGAAGAAAATATGTTTGTCTTATTTCAAGCGGGAAACGAAAAAATTAAAGATTCGCGAATGTTCGCTTTTGTTTAGGAGCGAACTTTTTCTGGGGCGCTTGCCTAACTATCGCAAGTTCAGGACTTGCGTTAGCCGATAAACCTGAGGAACCAGTCTGGCTAAACTTCGGAAGCTCTGTCAGTAGCGCTTAGCCATTCCCACAAACATGCCTCAAATCGGGCCATGATCGATGGCAGACAGCTGCTCGTTCACCTGAAATACCTTGCCATTCACTCTCGGCACCCCAAATTCCTTCAGCCGGGCCGTGTGCTTTTCCAGATAGGCCCTCGCACTGCCCTCATCTTCGGACAGGTAGATACCACCTGCCTCGCACGTCTCGCTGTTTTCTGTCCATATTTTCCAGAGGAACCCCGGCTCCCTGGCAATAGACTCGGCAAGCTCGGCCATCGAACTTGCCATCTCATCGCCAAAAGGGCCCTCATACGGAAAATCTACCTGGAGTATGGTTCTCATTGCTGCTCTCCTCCCTGGCTCATCAAAGCAATATGATTGCCCCCCGCCAACACCTAATAAAGGCGGGGGTCATTGTCCGGCTCGAAAACCAGTTCCCGGAGCTTGGACTCAGTCAGGTTCACTCCGTTGGAGTCCAGCATCGGACCGACAACTACATGTTGCCTGTCTGTGGTGAGGTAAAAGGCAACCGGCCAGCCTTCCATACTTCCAACATAGCCGGTCATGCCACCCGGCGCATCGAAGGTACCGCTGATCGTTACGCCGCGATCTATGAGGGACTCGACGACCGCAGGGTGCTCACTGGCCAACGCGGTCATGCTCTGGCCGATCAGGGTTGCACTCATAAGCGCATACTTAATAAACGCTTTGATCTGTTTCATATCATTCTCCAAGTCAGTCGAGGCTCTTTGCACAGCTGGAAGGGGTAAAGCCGGGTGAACTGATAAAAAATTCCTCAGGAGACTCTGGAATCGAGACCCGCTGGCATTTCCGATGCTGCCTCAGCTCCCCAACGTCGGTTCATCAACAACGCCTGCGCAATCCCGGCAAGAATAATCAGGGCGCAGCCGGCCATTTGGAGGCTGTTGAGGCTCTGATCGAAAAGCACCCAGGCAAGTGCCACTACGGTAATCGGTTCCAGATAGGCCAGCGTGCCGAACGTGGCCGCGGGCAGGGAATTCAGAGCAATTACGGCCAACATGATAGCCAGGAAACCCGGCACCACACCGGCGGCAATCAACCAGCCCCACTGCGCATTGGAGATGGTTTCTGCCTCCAGCAGCATCAATGGCAGCATACACAGGGCCCCGGCGAACATCTGGTAACCACTGCGAGTGAAAACATGCACACGCTCGTCAATAGACCGATTGGTCAGCATGAACGCCGAGTAGCAGAGCATGGCGCAAAACGCATAAGCAAGACCGATTGCTTCCTCCGCACGACCGCTGAGGTTGAAATCGAACTCCATCATCATGGCAAAACCGAGCAGGGCGAATACGACCAGCCCGACACTCGCAGACGTAAGGCGCTCACCAAGAAAGAAATGGGCGGCTATAGACGCCGTTACTGGCGCCAGATAAAGCACCATGACGGCATTCGCCATCGCGGTGAAATCCATCGCCAATATATAAAACACCACAAAACCGGCCAGGAAAGCCCCAGTCATAAGTACCTTGGTTCCAGGCCACACACAAATCTTTGCTCGTTGACCCGATGCGAGCAGATACACCGCCATCAGGACCGCTCCGATGAACAGCCGATAGAAGGTGACCGTTTCCGCTCCGGCACCCGCGAAAACAGAAATCGCGCCAATCGTTCCCATGAAAATGGCCGAAAACGCTGCAGACAACAAAAAGACACCGGACCCTGATACTGGATTCATGCTACCTCTCGATTAATAAATTCCCGGTATTTCACGAGCGCCAGGACCGGGGAAGTATATCCCCGGTTAGTTTCAACACGATTAAACGGATTCGCGCCTGAAGGGCCCGGAACTCATATGTCCGAAGCCCAAGTGCTCCTGTCTTTCTTGACTAGGAGACCTTCTCTTTTCGAGCTTTTAATGCCTGGATCACATCGACCGTCAGCGGGAGCTGGTTGGCCCAGAGGATGTCCTCTCGCCGAAGGCCGATCGCCCGCTCTACCTCTTTGCCAAAGGCCAGCAGTGGCACTATGTGGCGCCGGAAAAGCCACCGACGCTTGCATAGCCACCACCCTCTGTCCAACGCCCTCAAGAAGTTCCTGGGTGGCGTCGCCGGCATGTAGAACAACAGCTCGGGTGGCTCTGGAGGTAGCTCCAATTGATTCGCTTTCTCCCATGCCTGGAGGGCTTGTTCGGTTGGGTTTATTTGGTTCATCGCGTGCCTCCGCTTTCATTTGCTGTTTGGCAAAACGTCCCGTGCAACGACCGGGCACCCATGCCAAGTGATTTTTCAATGAGAGGGTCGCGACCTCTTTTGTTAGCTTGCTACTTCCAGTTGGATCAATCAAACGAAAAGTTTTAGACTGACCGTTCACTTTTTCTTAAAGGTGGAGCAATGGAAAGGCAGTCAACCAGGAAGCTCAATCGCGCCGCACTACCGCTTCTCGACAGCGATGTGTTGCGAACCTTTGTCACTATCGCTGAATGCGGCAGTTTTACCCGGGCCGCCGAAAAGCTATTCCGCACGCCCTCGGCGTTGAGCATGCAGATCAAGCGCCTGGAGGCCACGCTCGAACAAACGCTGTTTGTTCGCGAGGCGCGATCCGTGCGACTCAATGCGGAGGGTGAAATGCTCCTGGGCTACAGTCGCCGCCTCCTCAAGCTCAACGCCGAAGCCGTTTCAAAATTTTTGGCGCCCACCCTGGAAGGGCGCGTGGGCGTGGGAATCACTGACGCGGTAGCAGAACACATCCTGCCCAATGTGTTGGCTCAGTTTGCCAGGTCCTACCCCGCTGTTCAGGTCGACGTTGCGGTAGGCCATAGCATGGATTTAATCCCAAAACTTGATGAGGGAGAGCTTGATCTCGCCCTCGTGATGGGCGGAGAACCCGGTTCCGCCTCGCGAGGTGAGGCGATTCTCACCGAACCGCTGGTGTGGGTGGGTCGCGAAGATGGCGATGCAGTCCTACGAACACCACTACCTGTCACTTTGGCAAAACATGGATGTACATGGCGAAGAATCGCTCTGAACGCTCTGAATAACGCTGGAATCGACTATCGAATCGCCTACGCCTGTGATCACTGCGCAAGCCAGGAGGCAGCCATGATGGCGGACCTCGCCATTACAGCGTTTCCGAAGCGATTGATCCGGCCACCGTTCACCCTTCTTACTCATGAATCACTGCCACCATTGGCAGATTATCAAGTGATGCTGGTGAAGCGCGCGGGCCGGGACAATGCCAGCGACGTTCTGGCCGAGCACATCAAGCAAGCGTTTCGCGAGAGATAATCACACGCTGGCCCAACTCCCGATTGCTCCAGATTCCGCAAACAAGAAGCCGAGGAGCCCTCACTCCCAGCGGGCCTGCGAATAGCTGAACACTGGCAGCGACAAGCGCCAGCGAATGGCGGCCATACGGAGCAGGAGGCCCAGGCTGAATGCGGCCAGTAGGGTCACGCTCTCATCCACGCCCTGACGAAGCAGAGTCAGGTACAGAAAAGCGACCACCAGTGAAACACTGGCGTAAAGTTCATGGCGCAATACCTGCGGGGTCCGGTTGCACAGGATGTCGCGGATGATACCGCCAAAAATGCCGGTGGTGATGCCGGCCATCACAACAACGACTGTGTCATAACCCAGCTCAAGGGCAACATTGCAACCAATAACCGTGAAGGCCACGAGGCCTATGGCATCCAGCACCAGAAATAGCTGACGAAGGTGGCGCATAAAGCGGGCGATCACGATCGTTACCAGCCCACCTGTAATGGTCATGTAGATATAGCGTGGGTGCTGGGTCCAGGTAACTGGAAAATTACCCAGGAGAATGTCCCGGACAGTTCCGCCACCCAGCGCGGTGAAAAAGGCAATAACAGCAACGCCGAAGAGATCCATATTTCTACGCCCGGCAGCGAGTGCGCCTGACATGGCTTCGGCGGTAATGGCAATCATATAGATAGAGATGAGCACAGAGGACTCCTGAGTTTCTGCGGCCTCTCCCCCTGTCCCTGATACCTGAGAGTTTACAGAGCCCGGCTCTGCTTGCCCCTTCGGTGGACTGCGTTGGCAGTCGCTCTCCAGACGGCTTTGAACGGTGCCTCGCAGTACCTTTGCCTGAGCGTTTATGGGAGTTTGCGCCTTCGGCGGGGCCAACGGCCCTCTCTCCTGCGAGAACACATGAGTCTAAAAAGTTAAGAAGCTGGCATGGGGTGTTAAATCACCCCGAACGCCAGCATCGCATCAGCCACCCGACAGAACCCCGTCGTGTTTGCACCGAACACATAGTCCCCCGGCCGGCCGTATTCTTCCGCGGTTTCAAAACAGGACCGATGAATTTCGGTCATGATGTCTTTCAGGCGCTGTTCGCTGTAATCGAAACTCCAGGAATCTCGGGAGGCGTTCTGTTGCATTTCCAGAGCACTGGTTGCGACGCCACCGGCATTTGCGGCTTTTGCAGGACCGAACAAGGTGCCTGCCTCGCGGAACAATTTCATGGCCTCCGGGGTACACGGCATGTTGGCACCCTCGGCGACGGCCAGGACGCCATTACGAATCAACGCTTTCGCGTCTGAGTTTGTCAGTTCGTTCTGAGTTGCGCATGGAAGGGCCACTTTGCAGGGCACCTCCCAAATAGACGCTCCGGAAACAAAATCACTGCCATTCTGCCGACGAGCCGCATAATCACTGATTCGACCACGTTCGGTTTCCTTGATCTGGCGAACCAGCGCAACGTCGATGCCGGCTGGGTCATAAACGTAACCACTCGAATCGGAACAGGCGACCACATTGCCCCCGAACTGCTGGACCTTTTCCATCGCGTATATCGCAACATTTCCAGAACCAGAGACCACCACGTCTTTGTCCTCAAGGTCTATCCCCTGAGCGGCCAGCATCTCCCGCACAAAATAAACTGTGCCATAGCCCGTTGCTTCCTTGCGGACACGGGCACCACCCCATCCCAGGCCCTTGCCGGTCAGAACACCGGATTCATAGCGATTGGTCAGACGTTTGTATTGGCCGAACAGGAAACCAAGCTCCCTGGCTCCCACACCAATATCGCCTGCTGGCACATCGGTATACTCACCAATGTGCCGATACAGTTCAGTCATGAAGGATTGGCAAAACCGCATGATCTCGTTGTCAGATCGCCCTTTGGGGTCAAAGTCCGAACCACCTTTGCCTCCGCCAATCGGCATGCCGGTCAGGGAATTCTTGAATATCTGCTCGAAACCAAGAAATTTAACCACGCCCAGATTGACGGAAGGGTGAAATCGTAAGCCCCCTTTGTACGGCCCAAGAGCCGAGTTAAATTCAACCCGGAACCCCCGATTGATCTGTACCGTGCCAGAATCATCCACCCACGGCACCCGGAAAATGATCTGCCGCTCGGGTTCACAAATGCGCTCGAGGAGCTTCGCTTCCTTGTACTCGGGATGTTTCTCTATGACTGGCGATAGTGATTCCAGGACCTCCAACACTGCTTGGTGAAACTCAGGTTCCGCTGGATTTCTAAGGACGATCTGCTCGTACAGCTCGCCAAGGGTGCCTGTTTGATTCATGCGTCTTCCTTGTTCAGTTTGCTTGGGTTACATCAATGATTTTCAGACGAAGCTGCTTCTTGCCGGCGAATGGCCAATCAATACGGTCCCCTACCCTAAGCCCCAGGAGGGCGGCACCCGCTGGAGCCAGAACGGACACACATTCCTCGTCTGCCTCTCGCTGACTCGGGTAAACGAGCCTCATCGTGTACTCCGCGTCGTTACTTTCATTTTTAAAATGGACCAAGGAGTTCATGGTGACGGTGCCGGTAGGCAGATTCGCGGCATCCACCAGAGTTGCTCTATCAAGCTCGAGCGCAAGCGCCTGGGCGGCTTCATTGCCATGTGGCTGTTTCTCCAACATGGCGGATAAACGATCAAAATCCTGTTCCAACACATAAATAGCTGGACGTTCAGACATACCGATTCCTTGAGGCTTGAAAGCCAAGAATAAGTTAAAGGATGTGTTCAGAGGGTCTCGCCGAATTCGACGATTCTTCGACGAATTCAGCGAAAGGAATGGCGAATACGGCGCAGCCCGGCAGCTAGAAGTGCTACCGTTGAGTAGAGAGAGTGATTGGCATAAACACCGGTTTTCATTTAAAAGTTCAGTGGCCCAAAAAAGAATGTTAGGAAGCTAAATTAGCTCAGTTTACGAAGAAAAGAAACGATCAAAATGTCTGATATCCGCGTCCTCAACAATCCCATGAAATTACTCATATTGCGGGCCAGCTTATCTGGAGCGATGCGAGAACGGCGCCGAATACATCCGATGCAGTTGCTCATCCTGTTCCGCCAACACGCTCGCCATGGTAATGATGGATCTGGCCATACCACGAACGAGGTTCAGGAGCATCAGACCAAAGGCATCCGGATCTTGTTGGTGGAAATCAAGGAACTGGACACAGCTGATTTCCAGAACAACCGATGCTTCATCGGCCCTGGTACTGGCAGGCCTATCTGCCAACGCAATCATGGGGACAAACCCCATGTCGTCACCCGGCTCGTGAGAGCGGGCAAGGGTCATGCCGCCATCTTTCCTCGGCATCCAGGTACCAACTCTGCCGCTGAGCACAATGTAGAATGCCTCGCTTCGGTCGCCAACAGAGTAAAGCGAGTCGCCGGGACTGAGGCTAAGCACGCGCCCCTCTTCCAGGAGCTTTTTTATAACCGCGTCGGGCATGGCACCAAAGCTGGAAAGCTCTCGAAAAAACTCTGGGCCTTGCTTCTGCCAATACGCTAAGGAATCTATCTTGCGCATGGATTCATCACCGGGTTACGAACCGTGCTTACAGTATAGCGCGGTCTCCACGACTCGAGTCTGGCCTGGCGGCCGATACCAGAACTCGAAGGGTTAAAGCCGCTTCACCAAAACCCGCCCATCACGTACCGACGCCAGCACAGGCAACTGCCCCACCAGAACCTCGTACGGCGACTGGCCATTCAACACAACACAACGAGCCGGAAGACCTTCCTCAATACCGTATTCTTCTAAATCCAGTGCCGCAGCACCATTGTCGGTAATCAGCTCCAGCGACCGGTCAATCCAGCCCATACCCAGCATGTGGCAGGCGTGCAGACCAACATCCAGGGTACGGAGCATGTTGCCATTGCCCAGCGGGTACCAGGGATCACGAATGGAATCCTGGCCGAAGGCTACCTTAAGTCCCGCATCCAACAGTTCCGGAACACGGGTCAGGCCACGACGTTTCGGGTAACCATCGAATCGCCCCTGCAGGTGCAGGCTTTCGGTAGGCATCGAAAGAAAACGCAGACCGGATTTTTTCAACAACCGGAACAGCCGACTGCAGTAATGATCGTTATAGGAGCCCATGGCACAGGTATGACTGGCAGTAACCCGGGAGCCATAATCCAACTTGAGTGCCTCGGCAGCGAGTACTTCCAGGAAGCGGGACTCGGGGTCATCGATCTCGTCGCAATGCACGTCCACCAGAAGATCATGCTTGTGGGCCAACGCCACCAGCCACTGGACCGATTCAACGCCGTAATCACGGGTGAATTCAAAGTGAGGAATGCCACCGACCACATCGGCGCCCAAACGCACCGCCTCCTCCATCAGTTCCTTGCCCTGCGGAAATGACCAGAGACCTTCCTGGGGAAAAGCGACAATCTGAAGATCTACGGTGTCAGCGGTTTGCTCACGCACCTCCAGCATGGCTTTCAGGCCCGTCAGCTTGGGGTCTGTGACGTCCACATGGGTGCGAACATGCTGAATTCCGTTATCGGCGAACAGCTTCAGCGTCTGCTCAGCCCGGCCAATCACATCATCATGAGTCAGGCTGGCTTTGCGCTCGGACCAGCATTCAATACCCTCAAACAGGGTACCGCTCTGGTTCCACCGGGGCTGACCCGCGGTCATGGCCGCATCAAGATGGATGTGTGGCTCAACGAACGGCGGTACAACCAGGTTACCGCCGGCATCCAGCTCGTTGTCTGAAGCTTTCTCCGGCGCTTCCTGAGCCGTGATTTCGCTGAATCGGTCTTCGGCAATTGCCAGTCGGTACAAACCTTCCCGCCCCTGCAACCGCGCATTTACAATCGCAGCCAAACTTTGATTCATAACATCTCCTTGCATGTATTCATGCTTATCATATTCTTCGTTTGGACTCCGTTTACCTGGGTTTAGCTGGGCCGGTTCGTGCGATTGCATGGCATCCGAAACCAATCACCACGCCCCAGAAGGCAGAGGACAACCCGAACAGCGACAGCCCGGAAGCCGTCACGATAAACGTAATCAGTGACGCCTCCCGCTGGCCCGCATCCTCGAGCGCCGCAAACAGATTATTGGCAATGGCCCCTAGCAGGGCCAGGCCGGCCAGGACTGCCACAAAGGCAGCAGGCAAGGAGGTAAAAAGCGCGACGATGGTGCCGGCAAACAGGCCACCGACCAGGTAAAACACGCCATTGAACACGCCGGCGACGTAACGTTTTGCGGGATCTTCATGGGCGTCCTTGCCGGTGCAGATCGCAGCGGTAATGGCGGCAACCACCGTTGTTATCCCGCCGAACAAGGCCATCGGAAGTGATACCAGACTGGAAATAGCGATCACCGGCTTGGCCTTCACCCGGTACCCGGCACCTTGCAGAATTGCCATGCCCGGCAGAAACTGCCCTGTCAGGCTGACCAGCACCAGAGGAATGGCGAGGCTCAGCGTAGAAGCCAGATTCCATTCGGGCATGATGAATTGGGGGATTGCCATGCTCAGCCGGACACCCGCCAGTGATGCATTCTCAAGCAAAACAGCCAGCACAATCCCGACAATCAAAAGCAGAACCAGCGTATATTTCGGCACCAGACGCCGAAACACTACGTAGGCCAACACCATGCCAATTGCAAGCGCCGGAGTGGACTCAATGGCCGTAAACGCCTCAACCCCAAACTGGAACAGAATCCCGGCCATCATCCCGGCCGCCACGCCTTTTGGGATAGCTCGTACAAACGCATCGAACGTGCCCGAGACCCCAATGAAAAAGATGAGAACAGCGGCTGTGATGTAAGCACCTACGGCCTCATTCAGGGAAAGTTCCGGAAACAGTGTGACCAGAAGCGCCGTGCCAGGGGCCGACCAGGCGGTTACAACGGGCGCCTTCAACCAGAGCGACAGCAGGATTCCGGACACCGCTGCGCCCATCGATATGGCCCAGACCCAGGACGTCATCATCTGGGTTGATATATCTGCCGCCGCGCCGGCCTGAAAGAAAATGGCCAAAGGTCCAGCGTACGAAACCAACACCGCCAGGAAACCGGCCGCAACGGCGGATAAGGACATGTCTCGGAAAAGCTGCGGCATGCTCAATTCCTTCTCATCTGATCTTCGGGAACGGAAAAAAGCCCCGGACACTCACGCGCCGGGGCAAACGAGGGGTTCGACTGACAGTCTCCCTCAGGGGTGCATCAACGCTCCACAATTAATTAGTCGGGGCAAGTACCATCTCCGGCTCCGACTGCACAGACTTCTCTCCAAATCTCCGGCCCACGAGAGCAATGGCGACGGTGGCAATGGCGCCCGGGATTGCCAACGCCAGGAAGTTCACTTGGTGAGGCAGTGCCAATGCCAGGAGAGTGCCACCCAACATGGGGCCAACAATGGCGCCGTTTCGACCGATCCCGGAAGCCCAGCCCAGCCCGGTCGACCGGATGCTGGTTGGGTAGTATTGGGCCACATAAGCGTACAGCAGAATCTGGGAACCAATGGTCGTGGCGCCGGCAATGCCCATCAGGGTATACAGGAACCACATTGGGTTTTCATAGCCCAGGGTGATCAGCGAACCCGAGCCCAGAATGAAAAAACTCACCAGAACCGAGCGCAGCGAGAACCGGTCGGCCAACCAGCCACCACCAACGGCCCCAACAATGGCGCCAATGTTCAGCACCATCAGGAACATCAGACTCGAATCCAGCGGATACCCCGCAGCGGACATTAGCTTCGGCAACCAGGAACCAAGTGCGTACACCATCAGCAGACAGTTGAAGAAAGCCACCCAGAACATCAGCGTACTCATGGCACGACCACCCCGGAACAATTCCAGCACGGGCGCCTTGCTCTCTGTGGTCGGCGGAACAATGAGAACGTCCTGCTCGTTAATGGCTTTGAACGGCGCCACCTCGCAAAGAACGTCCCGCGCCTCTCCCTCACGTTTCTGCGCCATAAGGAATGCCACCGACTCAGGCAGGTATTTGATCATCAGGGGCAGAAGCAACATCGGCACAATGGCGAGATAGAACATGATCTCCCAGCCGAAATTGGGCACGATCCAGATACCCAGGCCTGCCGACATCATGCCGCCCACGGCGTAGCCGCTGAACATGAGCGCCACGAGCGTGCTGCGTTTACGGGCAGGCGAATACTCGCTCATCAGCGACACCACGTTGGGCATCACACCGCCGATTCCAAGGCCGGCAATAAATCGGAGGATACCGAACTGCCAGGCGTTGGTGGCAAAGCCGTTGATGACGGTGGTCAGACTGAACAGGACCACACACATTAGTATGACTTTCTTGCGGCCCCACTTGTCTGAAAGCATGCCAAAGCCCATGGCACCGAACATCATGCCGAACAAGGCACTGCTGCCCAGCAAACCGGCCACGTATGGATTGAGGTTCCACTGGTCCATCAGCAGCGGCAGCACCACGCCATAAATCACCAGGTCATAACCGTCAAAAATGATGATCAGGGTGCACCAGAAGAGCACCTTCCAGTGGAACTTGTTGAATGCTGCGTTATCGATAACGTCGTTGACGTCTATGTTTCTCATTGGTCTGTTTCTCCGAGTGCTGTTGTTTTTGTCGAGAGTTCCGATGAAACGTTTCTTTGTTAACCGCAGTCGCCGCCGGCTACCGGAAGGATGGTTCCGGTCATATAGCTGGCCGCATCCGAGGCCAGGAACAAGATCGGTTCTGCTTGTTCATCCAGGGTTCCGTAGCGGTGCATGAAACTGCTGGTATTGGTCTGGTCAATCAGGGTTTGGTACCAGGCTCTCTCCTGTTCACCCTGCTCTTCGCTGTTACGCGGAGTCAGCCGCGGGGGCGCTTCAGTGCCACCTGGCGCTGTGGCGTTCACCCGAATACCGTGTTCGGCATACTCAAAGGCCATGTTCACGGTCATGGCGTTGACCCCGCCCTTGGCAGCGCCATAGGGCACTCGCATCAGGCCCCGGGTCGCAACCGAAGACACATTCACGATGGCACCGCCCTTCTGCTCCACCATGTAGGGCAGAACCGCGCGGCAGCACCACAGGGTCGGGAACAGGGACCGCTGGATTTCCTTCTGGATCTGTTCCGGCTGGTAGTGCTCGAACGGCTGGGCCCAGATGGTGCCACCGACGTTGTTGATCAGGATGTCGATGCGGCCATACTGGTCATGGGCTTTGGCCATCACCAATTCCGCGCCTTCCCAGGTTTCCAGGTTGGCCTGCACGGCCAGGGCTTCAGCACCCTGGTCGCGCAGCTCGGCAGCAACGCCCTGCACGTAGTCCGCTATGTCCACCAGGACCAGTCGGGCACCTTCAGCGGCGGCCAGCTCAGCCACCCGCCGGCCAATGCCCTGTACCGCACCAGTGACGACCATCGCCTTATTGGTGAAACGCGGGGTCATGCCACCTTCTCCTCAGCGGCGGGAACGCTCGGGGTGAACTTCTCGTAGTGGAACGAGTTGGGCTCGATGCCCTGTTCGCGGAAGTAGCCCAGTACCGCGTCCACCATGGGAGGCGGACCACACAGGTAGACGTCGACATCGCCTTCATTCAGCGGAGCCTCATCCATGTGCTGGGTCACATACCCTTTGCGCGGATGGGTGCTCTCTTCGCCGGCTACCACGGTGATGTAGCTGAAGTTATCCAGCTCCTCGGCAAACCGATCCAGGATATCGAGGCACACCAGATCTTCATCATTGGTCACGCCATAGATGAGATGCGTCGGCAGATCACAACCGTTGGCCTTCATGTGCTCAAGCTTGGCCAGGAAAGGCGCGAGGCCAGTGCCGCCCGCCAACATGAGTACCGGGCGCTCGATCGGTCGCAGGTAGAAACTGCCCATGGGACCGGTCAGGGTGACCTTGTCGCCAGTGCGGGCCTTGCCTACCAGCCAGGAACTCATCAACCCGCCCGGCACATTGCGGATCAGGAAACTCAGGTCCCGACTGCCAGGCTTGGAGCTGAATGAATAGGCCCGCGTCTGGTCGGTGCCCGGCACCTGGATGTTCACGTACTGCCCGGGCAGGAAGGCGATGTCATCTTCCGCCGTGATCTTGAGTTCGATCGAGGTGGGCGAAATCAGGTTTACCTCGGCCACCGTACCGGTCACTTCAGCGTTACCGGTCTTGCACATGGTGGACGCAACCGGCACCTCCACCACGCAGTCGCTGGAGGGCACCATCTGACAGGTCAGAACCATGCCTTGTTCGGCTTCCTCGTCTGACAGTGCCTCGTCGATATACTCGTCCCCCATGTCAAACTCGCCCTGTCGGCAAGCGCCCTTGCAGGTGCCACAGACACCGTCGGAACAGTCCATGGGAAGATTGATCTGCGCACGGTAGGCGGCATCCAGAACCGTTTCACCCTCATTACAGGACACAAAACGGGTAACGCCGTCTTCAAAATTAAGTGCAATGTTATAGCTCATGATGATGCTCTCCCCATCAATTACAGGTGGTAAATATCAATCACCTGATTGATGTAATCGTTTTTCAGAACCACCTTCTTTTCGGTGATCAGCGGCTGCTCGCCACTGCAGTCCAGGGTGTAGAAAGACACGCCGAAGAAGGACTGGGTCTTGTGGTACCGGTGGCTGTTGGTCTGCCAGTTGAACCGCAGCTTCACGGTGTCACCGCTCCGCTCCAGGATTTCCAGGTTGCTGGTCAGGTGCACGGTGCGCGGCTCCGGAATGGAGCTGGCGCCGGAACGCTCGGTCTTGAGCCGGTAGACCCGGTCTTCCAGGCCGTTACGATTCGGGTAGTAGATCAACGAGATCTCGGTCTGGGGATCTTCGGTCAGCTCGTCGTTGTCATCCCACGCCGGCATCCAGTAGGTGACGTCCTCGTGGTAGCACGTGAGCCATTCGTCCCACTCCCGGTCGTCCAGCAAACGGGCTTCCCGGTAGATAAACGCCTGGATCTGCTCGAAAGACATACTCATTTGGAAGCCTCCTCGGTCAGAGAAATGAAACGCGCACGCTCGGTCTCGACAGCCTTGGTCATCTCTTCCACCCAATGCTGGTGGTGGGTCACGTACAGACCTTCGTCCTCCGGCTTGGCGCCGCTGAGAATCGGCTTCATATCGATGCGCTTGGCCCAGTCATCCGCACCTTCGATCCAGTGCTGGGCGCCACGGCTCATGTCGTTCCACTTCACGCCCTTGGCGTAGTAGCCCTCCTGACAGCCCCGGAATTCTTCCAGGTCGTCGGGGGTGCCCATGCCGGAGACGTTGAAGAAGTCTTCATACTGGCGGATGCGCTTGGCGCGGTTCTCGGCCGATTCACCCTTGGGTGCCCAGCAGTAGATGGTGATCTCGGTCTTGTTGACGTCGATCGGGCGCAGCACCCGGATCTGGGTGGAGAACTGGTCCATCAGGTACACGTTCGGATACAGGCACAGATTCTTGGTGGTGCGGACGATAAAGTCGGCCTGCGCCTCACCCACTTCCTGTTCCAGGCGCTCCAGCTGGTTGTATACCGGGCGCACTTCCGGGTTGGTCAGGCGGGTCCACAGCATCATGTGACCGTTCTCGAAGGAGTAGAAACCACCCTCGTTGGACCAGCTCTTGGCGTCTACTGCCTCGGTGCCGCCCTTCTCGTAGTTACGCTGGCCCATGGTGGACAGGTAGTTCCAGTGCACGGTGCTGACGTGGTAGCCGTCGGCGCCGTTCTCGGCGGTCAGCTTCCAGTTACCTTCATAGGTATAGGTGGACGCGCCGCGCAGGATCTCCAGACCCTCGGGAGCCTGGTCTACGATGGCGTCGATGACCTTGGTGGTCTCGCCCAGGTAATCTTCCAGCGGCAGAACGTCGGAGTTGAGGCTGCCGAACAGGAAGCCACGATAGTTCTCGAACTTCGGCAGCTGCTTCAGATCGTGGGAACCATCGACATTGAAGCTGTCCGGGTAACCGCCCTTCTTCTGGTCCTTCGCCTTCAGCAGCTTACCGTCGTTCTTGAAGGTCCAGCCGTGGAACGGGCAGGTAAACGACGTTTTGTTGCCGCGCTTCTTGCGGCACAGTGTGGCACCCCGGTGGGTACAGGTGTTCAGAATCGCCTTGAGCTCGCCATCCTTGGTCCGGGTGATGATGACCGGCTGACGACCCACCATAGTGGTGTAGTAGTCGCCCGGGTTCTCGATCTGGCTCTCGTGGGCCAGGAAAATCCAGTTGCCTTCGAAGATGTGTTTCATCTCCAGCTCAAACAGTTCTTCGTCGGTGAAGATGCTGCGGTCACAGCGGTAGTGGCCGGTTTTCGGGTCGGCTTCCACCGCCCCGCGAATCTGCTTTTCAAGCCTGTCGAGTTGACGAGTCATGATGAATCCTCCTTACGCGGCTTCGCCTTCGAGAGCACGCTTGCGCTCATGGCGGGTTTGCAGCTCGGATTTGTCGGTGGACACCAGCTGAATGTTGAACTCCACCTCGGTGAACGGCTTGTTCAGACCGAACTGCTCGGCTTTGGTCGGATCCTCGATGCGGTTGGCTTCAACCACCAGCTCTTCACGGGTGGCGAAGGCGAAGTCATCGTAGGTGTACTCGTCACCAGCCAGGTTGATCTGGGTAGTCAGGTGCTTGTAGCCCGGCCTGGAGATAAAGAAGTGGATGTGCGCCGGGCGGTTACCATGACGACCCAATTGGTTCAGCAGGGCCTGGGTGGAACCTTCGGGGGGGCAGCCATAACCGGACGGAATGATGGAACGCGCGGTATAGCGGCCGTTTTCGTCAGTCTTGATGCGACGGCGCAGGTTGTACTCGCTCTGGGACTGATCAAAGTAGGAGTAGGCACCCTTGGTGTCTGCATGCCATACATCAACCACGGCGTTAGCGATCGGCTCGCCGTTCTCGTCGGTGACCTGGCCGGTCAGGATCATGGTCTCGGCGTTTTCGTCGGAGCCATCGTCCATGCGGGCAAAGCCTTCGCTCAGCGGTGCGCCAGCCACGTACAGCGGGCCTTCGATGGTGCGCGGAGTACCACCGTTGAGGCCGGCCTGCTCGTCTTCGGCGTCCATCCGGATGTCCAGGTACTTGTCCATACCCAGGCCCGGGGCCAGCAGGGCGGCTTCGCCATTGGCGCCCAGATCGCCCACGTAGTAGACGGCCTGCCAGAACTCTTCGGGGGTAACGTCGAAGTCTTCAACGAGTTGAAAAATATCGTGCATCAGGCGGTGAACAATTTTCTTCACACGCTCGTTGCCACCTTCCTGGTTGAAGCCGGCAACTTTCTCCAGCAGGTCCTTCACTTCCGCAGTTTGCATGGTCTTGACGGTCATTGTTGGTCTCCTCGGTGCGTTCTTGTTGTTGCTCAATTCAGCTCATCAGTTGGCAACGGTGTATTGATTTCTTAACGGTCGTCTTCGTGAATCGAGGACGGATGCCGGCACAGTGGCGCGACAGAGATATCCATGTAGGGAAAAAGGGGCAGGTTGCTGATCAGGTCCTGCAGCTCGGCGTTGTCTTCCACATCAAAGATGCTGACGTTGGCGTAGCTGCCGGCCACCCGCCACAGGTGGCGCCACTTGCCCTGCTTCTGCAGGTCCTGGGCGTAGGCTTTCTCCCGCGCCTTGATGTCCGCGGCCACTTCCGCGGGCATGTCGTGGGGGATATTTACCTTCATCTCGACTTTGAACAGCATGTGCTTTCCTCCGTTTTTCGGAATGTCCCGGCGCCTCAGGCTTTCCGGCGGTAGTGGTTGAGTTTGTCTTCATCAATCTCGACACCCAGGCCCGGGCCCTGCGGCAAGTCGACACCGTTGCTGTGGAAATTGAGTGGATTGACGACAATGTCGTCTTTCATCAGAAGGGGGCCGAACATCTCGGTGCCCCAATTCAGGGTCTCAAGAGTGGACCAGGCATGTAGTGCAGCGGCTGTGCCGATGGTGCCTTCGAGCAAGGTACCGCCGTACAACCCAATACCTGCGGCCTGAGCCACCGCTGCCTGCTCCAGCACCCGGGCTGGGCCTCCTGCCTTGGCAATCTTCATGGCGACCGCACCGGCGAAACCGGCAGCGGCCAGGTTGTACATATCCTTGGCATCCGCCACGGCCTCATCGGCCAGGATCGGCAGATGGAATTTATCGGACAGGCGCACCAGCGCAGCGTGGTCTTTCATCGGAGTCGGCTGTTCAACCAGATCGATACCGGCAGCCTGCAGCTCCGCTATACCCCTGGCGGCAGTGGCTTCGTCCCAGGCCTGGTTCACATCCACACGGACACTGGCGCTGTCACCCACGGCTGCCTTGATTGCGGCGACGTGGCGAACATCGTCCATCACCGGGCGGGAACCGATCTTGAGCTTGAAATCGCAGTGACGGCGCGTTTCGATCAGCCCCAGGGCCTCTTTGATGTCCTTGTCGGTATCGCCACTTGCCAGGGTCCAGAGCACCGGAAGGTGCTGGTGAATGGCACCGCCAAGCAGGTCCGAGACCGGACGGTTCAGGCGCTTGCCCTGCAGATCCAGCAGTGCAGTCTCGATGGCAGATTTGGCCAGGTTGTTACCGCGGGTTGAGCGGTTTAGCATTACCCTCAGGGTATTGATGTTGTCTGCGGGCTGGTTAATCAGTTGCGGTTTGAAATAGGTTTCAATGGTAAGCTTTACGCTTTCGGGGCTCTCCGGGCCGTAGGCCAGACCGCCGATCGTGGTCGCCTCGCCGAGGCCTTCAAGGCCGTCGGAGTCTTTCATCCGCACGATCACCATGCTCTGAACCCCCATGGTTGTCATGGAAAGCTTGTGAGGACGGATGGTCGGGATGTCGACCAGGATCGCTTCAATGGACTGAATGGTGGCGGACATGTGCTCTCCGAATCGCAAGTTAAAAATCCTGTGATTCGAACAGTACGAAGTTTCACCAATGTGAACCAATATTGATTAAGTAACAACCGATACCCTGGAGGTATGGATGGAGCTGCGACACTTGCGGTACTTCGTTGCCGTGGCAGAAGCGGGCAACCTGACCCGGGCGGCAGAAAAACTGTTTATTGCGCAACCGCCCCTGACCAGAGCGATTAAACAGCTGGAAGAAGAGATCGGCGTCGAGTTGTTTATCCGCAAACCCAGGGGGCTGGATCTGACCACCGGCGGTGACTACTTTCTGGAACAGGCCCGGCAGATTCTGGACAAGGTTGGCGCCACGGTTGAGGACACCCGACGTATCGCCCAGCACCGGAAAACCATTTTCTCAATTGGCTTCGTTCCGTCCGTGTTCTACGGGCAATTACCTTTGATGGTGCGTCGGCTGCGGCAGAACAAGAATCTCGAAATTGTTCTGCACGAGCTGAAAACCCGTGAGCAAGTGGAGGCGCTCAAGTCGGGCAAGATCGATATTGGCTTCGGTCGACTGAGAATTGAAGATCCGGATGTCGAGCAGGAAAACCTGTTTGACGAGCCGATTATTGCGGCCTTGCCGGCAGGCCATCCACTGAGTCGTCACCCACCGTCCATGAAAGAGCTCTCGGAATGGCCGATGGTCACCTTCCCTTCCGGCCCCGGCCCGAACTTTGCGGACATCACCCAGGGTCTGTTTCACCGTCGCGGCCTGAAGATCCATGTCAGCCAGCAGGTCAACGACCTTCAGACCGCGCTGTCTCTGGTGGCTTCGGACATGGGCTTTACCCTGGTACCAGAACAGGTTCGAAAGTTGAACCGTGAGGGTGTGGAATACATGCCTCTGGAAGACAACAACATCACCACACCGGTGATCGCCTCTCGGCGGCGGGGCGAGAACCCGAATGCGGTTATGCGCCTGGCCAATACCATTCTGGGAGAACTGGTGGAAAACCGGCTGACAGGGCGCTACCCGTAATAGGACACGCTTAACGTGTCGTCTTCCTTACGGCCTCAGCGGCTTCCTGCAGCCTGGGCAGGTAGACTTTCATTAACGTTTCCATATCCACTCGCGCAGCGTTCGTGCTGATATTGATCGCGCCAAGCAGTTCACCATTGCCGGCAAACACCGGCACAGCCACAGAACGCAATCCCGAATCCAGCTCCTGATCGACAATGGAATAGCCCTGCTCCCGCGCCTGGTCGATCGCGTTGCGCAACGCATCCTTGTCGGTCACCGAGGAATCGGTGAATCGCTCCAACCGCACCCGCTCCAGGAATGCTGTGAGCTCCTCTTTCGATAACTGCGCCAGCAACACCCGCCCCATAGAAGTGTAAGCCGCAGGCAGACGCGTGCCCACCGAAAGCGTGATAGCCATCAGACGATGCCGGGCTGCCGATCGCACCACGTAAACCACCTCATCACCATCCAGAACGGCCAGCGAGGAAGACTCTCCAAGCTCGGCGGTAATATCTTCCAGATACTGCTGAATGACTGCCCGATACTGGTTCGAAGCCTGATAAGCGTAGCCCAGCTGCAAAACCCTGGGGGTCAGCTCAAACTGGCGACCCAGACGCTTCACGAATCCCAATGCATGCAAGGTAAGAAGAAATCGCCGCGCCTTGGCTCTGTCCATCTCGGTCCTGGCGGCCACTTCACTCAGGGTCATGCGCGGATGTTCACCATCAAACGCCTGCAGAACCTCCAGGCCCGACGCCAAAGCACCCACGTAATCCCGGTCTCCCGGCTTAAGAATCTGTTCGTCCATTCCGGCTCCTTTAGCCCCCTTATTCAGACCATCGCATATCAGTACTGGCGCATGGTAGCAGCTGGTTCGCTCTCCGAACATCCGTGCATTTTTGCCAACTGGTGAAAATTTGTACTTGACGACACAAAACCAATCGCGCCATTATGTTCGCATATTAAACATATGTTCGGATATCGAACTTTTCAACCGAAACACGATGGAGACACTGCGATGGCTGAATTCCTCTCCCTCCAGGAAGCGGTGAGCAAACACATCAACAACGGTGATACCGTGGCGATGGAAGGCTTTACCCACCTGATCCCGTTCGCTGCGGGCCATGAAATCATCCGCCAGGAAAAGCGCGACCTGACCCTGATCCGGATGACCCCGGATCTGGTGTATGACCAGATGATCGGTGCCGGCTGCGCGAAGAAACTGATCTTTTCCTGGGGCGGCAACCCCGGCGTCGGCTCCCTGCATCGTCTGCGGGATGCCGTTGAGAAAGGCTGGCCTAACAAACTGGAAATTCTGGAGCACAGCCACGCCGCTATGGCCAATGCCTATGAGGCCGGCGCCGCCGGCCTTCCGCTGGCAGTGCTTCGCGGCTACGTGGGCAGCGACCTGCCCAAAGTCAACGACCAGATCAAGTTCATCGAATGCCCGTTTACCGGCGAAAAACTGGCGGCGGTTCCGTCCATTCGCCCGGATGTGGCGGTAATACACGCCCAGAGGGCTGACCGCAAAGGCAACGTACTGGTTGAAGGCATTGTCGGCATTCAGAAAGAAGTAGTGCTGGCCGCCAAACGGAGCATTGTCACTGTTGAGGAAATAGTGGACGACCTGGGCGCCTCAGCGAACGCCTGCGTACTGCCGTCCTGGGCGGTGACCGCGATTGCCGAAGCTCCGAAAGGTGCCAAACCCTCCTACGCCCTGGGCTATTACGACCGTGACAACTCCTTCTACAAGGACTGGGACGGCATCGCCCGCGACCGCGACACCTTCCAGGCGTGGCTGAAAGACAACGTATTCGAGAAAGGAGCAGCGTGAGATGAGCCTTGAATTTACTTCCTCGGAGATGATGAGCGTCACCGCCGCCCGGGCGCTGACCAACGAGATGACCTGCTTTGTGGGTATCGGCCTGCCCAGTGAGGCGGCTAACCTGGCGCGTCTGACCCACGCTCCGGATGTGACCCTGATCTACGAATCCGGCACCTTGCAGACCAAGCCGGACGTGCTGCCCCTGTCCATCGGCGACGGCGAGCTGTGCGAATCGGCCCTGACCACGGTTTCCGTACCCGAGATGTTCCGGTACTGGCTGCAAGGCGGCCACATCAGCGTCGGCTTCCTGGGTACCGCCCAGATCGACCGTTTCGCCAACCTGAACACCACCCTGATCGGCGATTACCGCGAACCAAAGGTTCGTCTGCCCGGTGGCGGTGGCGCCCCGGAAATTGCCACTAACGCGAAGGAAGTGTTCATTACCGTGAAGCACTCCAAGCGCACCTTCGTGAAGGACGTGGACTTCGTGACCACCGTTGGCTTCGGCCGTGATGGCAAGGCCCGGGACAACGTCCCGAACATCGGCCGCGGCCCCACGGTGGTTATCACCGACCTGTGTATCCTCAAGCCGGATTCGGAAACCAAGGAGCTGGTGGTCACCTCCCTGCACCCGAATGTGACCCGGGAAGACGTGATCGAGGCCACCGGCTGGGACATCCGCTTCGCGGACCAGCTGGAAACGACCCAGGCGCCAACTGCCGAAGAACTGGAAGTGCTACGGGACCTGAAAGCCCGCACCAATGCCCACCATTCCGGTCAACAGTGAGGCTCACCATGACTGACGTATTTCTCTGCCATCCCCGCCGTTCGGCCATTGGCCGCTTCGGCGGCACCCTTGCCAGTGTGCGCCCGGATGACCTGGCGGCACATATCTTCAGGGCCGTACTTGAGCAGGCCCCGGATCTGGACCCGGCGGCCATCGACGAGGTCATGATGGGCAGCGCCAACCAGGCGGGTGAAGACAACCGCAACGTGGCTCGCATGTCCGCGTTGCTGGCCGGTTTGCCCACGTCCGTGCCCGGTACCACCCTCAACCGGCTGTGCGGATCCGGCATGGACGCCGTGGGCACTGCCTTCCGCGCCATCCGCGCCGGTGAAATGGATCTGGTCCTGGCCGGCGGCGTGGAGTCTATGTCCCGTGCCCCGTACGTCATGGGCAAGGCGGACAGCGCCTTCTCCCGGGGCCAGAAGATTGAGGACACCACCATCGGCTGGCGCTTCGTGAACCCGCTGATGAAAAAGCAGTACGGCATCGACTCCATGCCAGAAACAGCGGAGAACGTCGCCGAACAGTTCAATATTTCCCGGCAAGATCAGGATCTTTTCGCCTTCCGTTCCCAGCAGAAAACCGCCCGGGCACAGCAGGAAGGTGTATTTGCCGAGGAAATCGTGCCAGTCGCCATCCCGCGCCGGAAGCAGGACCCGCTGGTGTTCGACACCGACGAGCATCCCCGCAGCACTACCCTGGAAAAGCTTGCCTCCCTGCCCACGCCCTTCCGTGACAATGGCTGTGTGACCGCGGGCAATGCCTCCGGCGTCAACGACGGCGCCGCCGCGATGCTGGTGGCCAGCGAAGCGGCAGTGACACAGCAGGGCCTCAAGCCCATGGCGAAAATCCTGGGCATGGCCACCGCCGGTGTCGAACCCCGCATTATGGGCATCGGCCCGGTACCAGCGGTTCAGAAGCTGCTGGAAAAGCAAAACATCAGCATCGAGGACATCGACGTGATCGAGCTGAATGAAGCCTTCGCCGCCCAGGGCCTGGCGGTTCTGCGTGAACTGGGCATCGCCGATGACGATCCCCGGGTGAACCCTAACGGCGGTGCCATCGCCCTTGGCCACCCGTTGGGCATGTCCGGTGCCCGCCTGCTGATGACGGCCGCCCACCAGCTACAACGCACCGGCGGCCGGTATGCCCTGTGCACCATGTGTGTGGGTGTGGGTCAGGGTATTGCTACACTGATTGAACGGGTCTGACCGAAGGAGCTTCCATGTCATTTCTGAACCATAACGGCCGAACCATCTGCTACCGCCTGCTCGGTGATAGCGAGAAGCCCCTGATGGTACTGGCCCACCCGCTAGGCATGACCCAGGGTGTCTGGGACGACATGCTGCCGGCCCTGCTGGGCAAATTTCGGGTACTGACCTGGGACCTCCCCGGCCACGGCGCCAGCAGCGCCTGGCCGGAGGACGCCGGGGAAATCACCCCGGATGATCTGGCCCGGGAAGCGCTGACCCTCGCCCAGGCGGTCGGAGCCCAGGCCTTCCACTTTACCGGTACGTCTATCGGCGGAGTGATCGGCCAGCAGCTGCTTGCCGAACACAGCGACAGACTCATTTCGGCCACGCTGACCAACACCGGCGCCATCATCGGCACCGCGGAAGCGTGGAATCTGCGTGCCGCCAACGTTCGCGCCAAGGGTCTTGCCGCCATGGCCGGGGAGATCGTACCGCGCTGGTTCGGTCGGGCGGCCTGCAAGGAACAACCCGCCCTGCTCGAAGGCTGGAAAGTGATCATGGGGCGCGGTGACGACAATAGCTATGCGCAGCTGTGCGAGATGCTGGGCAAGGCGGATTTTCGCGATAAACTCCACGGCCGCGATGTGCCGTTACTGCTGATCGGCGGCGCCGAGGACCTGGCCACACCGCCGGAGTCACTGAAAGCCCTTGCGCAATTCAGCAGCTCTCCCGATCCGGTGATTCTGGAGGATATCGGTCACGTCCCGTCGGTGGAAAGCCCGCATGCGTTCGCGGATCTGCTTCTCAAGCACCTGAGCTGACGATTGCGGACGTGCAAATAGAAAAAGGGGCCAACCATCAGTTTGGCCCCTTTTTGTTTTTACAGCTCAGTAGCGTTCAACCCACGCAAACCCGTCAGAAGAAGGCCTGAATTCCCGTCTGAGCCCGGCCAAGAATCAGGGCATGGACATCGTGGGTACCCTCGTAGGTATTCACTACTTCCAGATTGACCAGGTGGCGAGCCACCCCGAATTCATCACTGATGCCGTTACCCCCGAGCATATCCCTGGCCAGGCGGGCAACATCCAGAGCTTTGCCACAGGAATTGCGCTTCATGATGGATGTGATCTCAACAGCGGCTGTACCGTCGTCCTTCATTCGTCCAAGCCGCAGGCAACCTTGAAGAGCCAGTGTGATGTCGGTCTGCATGTCCGCCAGCTTCTTCTGGATTAGCTGGTTGGCCGCCAGCGGCCGGCCAAACTGTTTGCGGTCAAGGACATACTGGCGGGCCGTGTGCCAGCAATCTTCGGCGGCCCCGAGCGCCCCCCAGGAAATGCCGTAACGAGCCGAGTTCAGGCAGGTGAATGGTCCCTTGAGGCCCCGTACCTCGGGAAACGCGTTTTCTTCCGGCACAAACACCCCATCCATCACGATCTCACCGGTGATCGAGGCACGCAGGCCCACCTTGCCGTGAATGGCCGGGGCACTCAGGCCTTCCCAGCCCTTCTCCAGAACAAAGCCGCGAATCTGGCCGTCGTCGTCCTTGGCCCAGACCACGAATACATCGGCGATCGGGCTGTTGGTGATCCACATCTTGCTGCCGGTCAGGCGGTAGCCGCCGTCCACCTTGCGCGCCCGGGTCGCCATGCTGCCGGGATCAGAGCCGTGATCCGGCTCGGTCAGGCCGAAGCAGCCGATCCACTCGCCGGAGGCCAGTTTCGGCAGGTACTTCTGGCGGGTCTCCTCGTTACCGAATTCGTAGATGGGAACCATCACCAGGGACGACTGCACGCTCATCATGGAGCGGTAGCCGGAATCCACCCGCTCCACTTCCCGGGCAATCAGGCCATAGCACACGTAGTTCAGGCCACTGCCGCCGTATTGCTCGGGAATGGTACAACCCAGCAGACCGGTCTCACCCATTTCCCGGAAAACCGCCGGATCGGTCTGTTCGTTACGGAAGGCTTCCAGCACCCGGGGGCGGAGTTTGCTTTCGGCAAACTGGCGGGCACTGTCGCGCACCATGCGCTCTTCTTCGGTCAGCTGCTGGTGCAGCAACAGCGGGTCTTCCCAATTGAAACTTGCTTGGTTGGCCATGTCGTTTGTCTCCGTTTGTGGATCTTGTCTTGTTGGTTGGCTTTCAGGCCACCTGCCGTGATGACTGCCGTGGTAATTCCATCAGAGCCGAATACTGTCCGAGGTGGAAATCGTCATCCCCGAACTGATGGGTGAGCATCACCAGGCGCTTGGCGTGGTGCGCCAGTGAATATTCCCAGGTCATGCCGATGCCTCCGTGCAACTGTATGGATTGCTCCGCAATCAGCTCCGACGCCCGGGCGACGACAAATTTGGCGGCTGCCAGCCGGCGGCTCCGCTCGCTCGAATCCGGGTCGTCCGCCACGCATGCCGCCAGAATGGTCATGGAGCGGGCCAGCTCCAGCTCTCCACGCATTTCCGCCATCCGATGCTGCAGGGCCTGGAAACGGCCAATCGGCGAGCCGAACTGCTGGCGGGTTTTCAGGTACTCCAGAGTCAGGCGGAAGGCCTCTTCCATACTGCCCAGCGCCTCGGCACACTGCGCCGCCAAAGCCCGGCCGCGCTGGTAGGCCAGTACCGGCCCTGCCTTGCCCACAGGGCCGATCAGGGAATCCGCCTCAACGTAGACGTCGGAGAGCTCCAGATCACAAGCCCTGGGGCCGTCAATGCAGGGGTAGCCGGTGCGAGAGACACCCTCCGCTGCCGGATCCAGTAAAAATAGGCTGACCCCGTCTCCCTCATTCATCCGGGCGGTTACCAGAATGGTGTGGGCAATCTCGCCCCCGATAACCACTCGTTTGTGGCCACTCAGACGCCAGCCCCGCTCACAGGGAATGGCGGCGCATTCGCTGGCCTCCGAATGGGAGTGGGTGCCCGACTCTTCGTCCGCCACCGCCAGCAACTGTTCGCCTGATGCCACCGACGGCAGGATATTATGTCGCTGCTCCACGGAGCCAAGCTGCTGGATCAGGCCGGCCGCGTATACCTGGGAGTGCAGGTAGGGTTCGAGGCACAGGCCACGCCCAAGTTCCTTCATCACCAGCATGTTCTCGACGCCGGTGCCGCCAAAACCTTCGTAGTCAGTCGCAATCGGTACGGAGGTGATGCCGAGCTCCGATAACTGCCGCCAGAACTCGGGACTGTACCCTTGGGGACTCTGGTAAAAAGCCTCTCTCTGCTCAAAGCCATAGGTGTTTCGGACCAGACGCTCAACGGTGTCCGCCAGCATCTGCTGTTCTTCATTCAATTCAAAATTCATGGCGCCCTCCTACAGCTCCAGAACCTGCTTGGCGATGACGTTCTTCTGAATTTCGTTGGACCCGCCGTAGATCGACAATTTCCGCAGATTAAAATACTGGCTCGCCGGGGAGGCACTGTAATCCCGGTACAGCGGCTCGCCCTCAAAATCCGGTTCGAGTTCGGGCTCCAGGAACGGCAGTGCATTGGGTCCGAGCGCCTTGCGCATGAGACCACTGATCGCCTGCCGGATTTCAGAGCCCTGGATCTTCAGCAACGAACTCTCAGCGCCCGGTACGCCGCCGTCGCGGGTGGCGGCCAGAATCCGTAGGGTGCTCATCTCCACCGCCATCAGGCGCATTTCCACCTCGGCAATACGGGCGCGGAACAGCGGATCGTCAATCAGTGGCCGTCCGGCCACGGTCTCGGCGCTGGCAATGTCTTTCAGGTGGGCCAGAGCCGCCTTGGAGAGTCCGATGCCGGCCTGCCCGGTGCGTTCGTAAGTGAGCAGGTACTTGGCACAGGTCCAGCCCCTGTTCTCCTCGCCCACCAGGTTTTCCACCGGCACCCGGACGTTGTCGAAAAACACTTCGTTGACCTCGTGCTCACCATCCAGGGTGATGATCGGTCGCACGGTAATGCCAGGCGTATCCATGTCGATCAGCAGGAAGGAAATGCCCTCCTGCTTCTTGGCTGCGGAATCGGTGCGGACCAGACAGAAAATCCGGTTGGCATGCTGGCCGAGGGTGGTCCAGGTCTTCTGACCGTTAACCACATAATAGTTACCATCGCGCTCGGCCCGTGTTTTCAGGGAAGCCAGATCCGAACCGGCTCCGGGCTCGGAATAGCCCTGGCACCACCAGTCCTCGCTGCGCAGAATCCGTGGGAGGTAGTAATCCTTCTGGGCCTGGGTGCCAAACCTGATGATGACCGGCGCTACCATATTCACGCCGAAGGCGACTAACCTGGGCGCTCCGGCAGCGGCACACTCCTCGTCAAAGATGTGCTTCTGCACCACGGACCAGCCGGTGCCGCCATATTCCACCGGCCAGTTAACGGCATACCAGCCCTGCTTGTTGAGGATCTTCTGCCAGCGCTGGTGGTCCTCTTTCGAGAGTCGACGGCCCAAACGGACTTTCTCGGCAATATCAGCCGGCAGATTCTGTTCGAGAAATGCCCGTACCTCACTGCGGAAAGCCTGCTCTTCGGGGGTGAAATGAATATCCATAGTCGCTCCTGAGCTTTTGAAGGTTACCGGTGCTTCCACTCGGGCTGACGTTTTTCGAGAAAGGCTGTCATACCCTCGTTGCGATCCTCACTGGCAAAACTGGACCACAGCAGACGGCGCTCGTATTCCACCCCGGCGCGCAGTGAGGTCTCGAAGGCCTGGTTCACGGCCTCCTTATTGATCATGGTGGCCATCAGAGAGTAACTGGCGATTTCGTTTGCCACGGCCAGCGCCTCCTCCAGCAGCCGCTCTGCCGGCACTACCCGACTCACCAGGCCACTGCGTTCGGCCTCCTCCGCATCCATCATTCGCCCGGTCAGGCACAGATCCATGGTCTTGGCCTTGCCGATGGCCCGGGCCAGACGCTGGGTGCCCCCGGCACCGGGCAGGGTGCCAATCTTCACCTCCGGCTGTCCGAAGCGGGCGTTATCGGCCGCTATCAGCAGATCGCACATCATCGCCAGCTCACAGCCGCCACCAAGTGCCAAACCAGCCACTGCCGCTATCACAGGTTTGCGGCAGCGAGTCACGGTTTCCCAGTTCGCCGAGATGAAGCGCTCACGGTAGGCCCGGGAGAAATCCTGGGCATGGACTTCGGAAATGTCCGCACCGGCCGCAAACGCCTTGTCATTGCCGGTGATGACAATGGCACGGATGGCGTTATCCGCTTCGAAGGTTTCCAGAGCCGACGTCAGTTCGTTCATCAGTTCATTGTTCAGCGCATTGTGCACCTTCGGACGGTTGAGCCGGATGAGGGCCACAGCCTCGCACTTTTCAAGCAATATGTTGCTGTAGTTCATAACCATCTCCACTAAGAGGCGATTTCTTATAATTAGCCTAATAAAGCTCTTTTATTGAGCCCTCCGATTTAAAAAAGACTACACCCGAATATTTTTTAAGGCAACATGTTGACATATTATTTTGAGAAGGCGTATCTTGAAACTGACAAGGTAATGACCCGCTTTTTAGGTCAGACCTCCCAACAACAACAAACCGGACACAACAGGTGAATCAGATGGATACAGGCATCACTCTCAATCCGGAACGCCGCGCCGCCATGGTCGAGATTGGCGCATGGAACAACAAGCTCATTACCGACTATCTGGACCAGGCCGTGGCCAGCACCCCGGACCGGGAAGCCATCGTCGGTTACCAGGTCACCGGTGACACCCGCACCGCTCTCACCTATCGGGAACTCAATAACAAGGTCACCCGTATGGCAGCGGGCCTGGCGGCCATGGGCATCGGCAAAGGCGATGTCGTGGCCTGCCAGTTGCCGAACTGGTGGCAGACCACAGCTCTGCACCTGGCCTGCATGCGCATCGGCGCCATCCTCAACCCGATGATGCCTATTTTCCGGGAGCGGGAACTGCGTTTCATGCTAAAGCACGGCGAAGCAAAACTGCTGGTGATTCCCAAGGTCTTCCGGGGCTTCGATTACGAAGCCATGATCGACGGTATCCGTGCCGAACTGCCCAACCTTGAAACCCTGCTGGTGATCGGCGGAGAGGGCGAACGCAGCTTTGAACAGCGCCTTGTAGAAACTGCCTGGGAAGAAAAGCAGGACACCCGGGCCCTGTTTGCCGAGCGCCAGCTCACCGCCGACGACGCCATCCAGATCCTCTACACCTCCGGTACCACCGGCGAGCCCAAAGGCGTCATGCACACCTCCAACACCCTGTTCTCCAACGTGCGGCCCTATGCCGACCGGCTGCACCTGAGCCCGGATGACAAGGTGCTGATGGCCTCACCGGTGGCCCATCAGACCGGCTTCATGTACGGCATCATGATGCCGGTTTACCTTGGCACCACCGCCATCCTCCAGGACATCTGGGACGCGGACTACGTGTGCAGGGTGATTGCCGCCGAGAAACCGGCCTTCACCATGGCCGCCACACCTTTCCTGGCCGACCTGGTCAAGACCGCGCCCAAGCACGAGGGCGAACTGGATTCGCTGCGCATCTTCGTTTCCGCCGGCGCCCCCATCCCCAGCGCTGTGGTCGAGCAGGCCGGCAAGGTGCTGAAAGCCAAAATTGTCTCAGCCTGGGGCATGACTGAAAACGGCGCGGTCACCATGACCTGCCCGGAAGATCCGGCCGAGCGGGCCAGCCAGTCCGACGGCAAGGCCCTGCCCTGGATGGAAGTGAAAGTCACCGACTTCCAGGGTAACGAGTTACCGGCCGGAGAAGAGGGCAGCCTGCTGGTTCGCGGCTCCAGCCTGTTTATCGGTTACCTGAAGCGCCCGGAACTCTATGGCGTGGACGAGGACGGCTGGTTCAACACCGGTGACCTCGCCCGCATGGACAAGGACGGTTACATCCGCATCACCGGTCGCACCAAAGACGTGGTTATCCGGGGCGGCGAGAACATCCCGGTGGTGGAGGTAGAGAACCTGCTCTACAAGTACCCGGGCATCGTCGATGTTGCCCTGGTGGGCTGCCCCGACGAACGCCTGGGTGAGCGCCTGTGTGCCTACGTGACCCTGGACGAGAACGCCACCGACCTGACCCTGGACCAGGTCAAGGCCTACCTGACCGAACAGCAACTGTCCAAAAACTACCTGCCGGAATACCTGGAAGTGATTGAGGCCATGCCTCGCACCGCCTCCGGCAAGATCCAGAAATTCAAGCTGCGCGAACAGGCCAAAGAGGTTCGCCTGGAACCGGCAAGGCGCGGTTGATCCCATTGATTGAACAACAACAGGAGCAAGTCCACATGAGAGGCCTTAATGGAAAAACAGTCATCGTGACCGGCGGCGGGGGCGGCATCGGCCGCGCCGTGTGCCAGCGCTTTGCCGGGGAAGGCAGCCTGGTGGCCGTACTGGACCGTGACGAAAACGCGGCCCAGGCCACGGTAGACCTGATTACCGAGGCAGGCGGCGAGGCCAAGGCCTACGCCGCAGACATCACCGATTATGCCGCGATCACTGAGACCGTGGCTGCGATGGAAAGCGATCTGGGTGTGCCCACGGTGCTGGTGAACAACGCCGGTTTCGACCGCTTCATGCCGTTCCTCAAGACCGAACCGAAACTGTGGGACCAGCTGATCGCAGTGAACCTCACCGGCGCCCTGAACATGCACCACGTGGTGCTGCCGAAAATGGTGGCCGCCGGTGGCGGCAAGGTCATCAATGTGGCTTCCGATGCCGCCCGGGTCGGTTCCTCCGGCGAGTCCGTCTACGCCGCCTGCAAGGCCGGGCTGGTGGGCTTCAGCAAGACGGTGGCCCGGGAACTGGCCACCAAGAACGTGTGCCTGAACGTGGTCTGCCCCGGTCCGACCGACACCGCCCTGCTCAAGGGTGTCGCAGAATCCGCACCCAACCCGGAAAAGCTGCTGGAAGCCTTCCGCAACGCCGTGCCCATGAAACGACTGGCCCAGCCGGACGATTACCCCGGCATCATCGCCCTGCTCGCCAGTGACGACGCCAACTTCATCACCGGCCAGGTGATCAGCGTGTCCGGCGGCCTGACCATGGCCGGCTAACGCCCACTTTCAAGAACACGGAGAACACACCATGACTTACGAAGACATCCTGTACGACGAAACCGACGGCGTCGCCACCATCACCATCAACCGTCCGGACCGCTACAACGCGTTCCGCGGCCAGACTTGTATGGAACTGATCGACGCCTTCCACCGCGCCGGCTGGAACAAGGACATCGGCGTGATAGTGTTCACCGGCGCCGGCGAGAAAGCCTTCTGCACCGGTGGCGATCAGAGCGCCCACGAGGGCCAGTACGACGGTCGCGGCCTGATCGGCCTGCCGGTGGAAGAACTGCAACGCCTGATCCGGGAGGTCCCCAAGCCGGTGATTGCCCGGGTCAACGGCTTCGCCATCGGCGGCGGCCACGTGCTGCACGTGATCTGTGACCTGAGCATCGCCTCGGAAACCGCCATTTTCGGTCAGGTTGGCCCCAAGGTCGGCTCCGTCGATCCCGGTTTCGGGACCGCCTATCTGGCGCGGGTTGTGGGCGAGAAACGGGCCCGGGAAATCTGGTATCTGTGCCGCAAGTACAGCGCACAACAGGCTCTGGACTGGGGCCTGGTAAACGCCGTGGTACCCCCGGAGCAGCTGGACGAGGAAGTGCGCAAGTGGTGTGACGAGATCCTCGAGAAGAGTCCGACCGCCATTTCCATCGCCAAGCGCTCGTTCAACGCCGACAGCGACAACATCGCCGGCATCGGTGCCCTCGGCATGCAGGCCCTGAGCCTGTACTACGACACCGACGAGTCCAAAGAGGGCGTCAACGCCTTCAAGGAAAAGCGCAAGCCGGAATTCCGCAAGTACTACAAGTAACGGCTCGATAGCCCGGAGAACACCATGAATTTCGCATTCAATGAAGAACAAAACGCGATCCGCGAGGTTGTGGCCCGCTTCAGCGCCGAGGTGCTGGCCCCGGGCTATCGCAAGCGGGACCGGGAAGGCGTGATCGAGCGGGACGTGATCCGCCAGCTCGGCGAGATGGGCCTGCTCGGTGGCGAGCTGCCCGAGGAATTCGGCGGCAGCGGCATGGATTGCGTCACCAGCGGCCTGATTATCGAGGAGATCTCGAAAGGGGATTTCAACGTGGGTTACATTCCGCTACTGACCTCCCTGAACGGCCAGATCATCGCCAGCCACGCCGCGCCGGACCTGGCAAAGGAATGGCTGCACGGCATGACTACCGGTCAGAAGGTGGCTTGCATCGCACTGACCGAACCCCATGGTGGCTCGGACGCTGCCAACCTGCGCCTGAAAGCCGAGAAAAAGGGCGACATCTACGTGCTCAACGGCGAGAAAACCTCCATCTCCATGGCCGACCAGGCTGACGTGGCGGTGGTGTTCGCCCGCACCGGCACGGTGGAGCAACGGGCCTCCGGCATCAGCGCGTTCCTGGTGCCCATGGACACGCCGGGCATCACCACCACCCGCTTTGAGGACAATGGCCAACGTGCCATCGGCCGCGGTTCGATCTTCTTCGATAACGTGGAAGTACCCGCGAGCCACATGATGGGGGAGGAAGGGAAAGGCTTCAAACAGGTCATGCAGGGTTTCGACTACAGCCGCGCCCTGATCGGCCTGCAGTGCCTGGCGGTGGCCCAGCAGTCCCTGGAAGAAACCTGGCAGTGGCTGACCGAGCGTACTGCCTTTGGCCAGAACCTGTCCGCCTTCCAGGGCCTGACTCATCCGCTGGCGGAATACCAGACCTACGTTCATGCCGCGCGCATGCAGTGCTACCATGCGCTCTGGCTCAAGGACAACAACCTGCCCCACAACGCCGAGGCGGCGATGAACAAATGGTGGGGCCCGAAGCTCGCGTTTGATGTGGTGAAACAGTGCCTGCTGGCCCATGGCCATACCGGCTGGGGCGAGGACCTGCCCTTTGCCCAACGGTTGCGGGATGTCCTGGGCCTGCAGATTGGTGACGGTACCGCGCAGATCATGAAGAACATTATCGCCCGCGAGTACCTGCCGAAGTGACGCGTCCCATGCCTTCCGTGATTCAGGACGCCGAGAACCGCCCTCGCCGGCCCAACCGCCAGCGGGGCACCAAAGGAGCAAAGATGATCGTCAACGAATCCGGAGGCATTCCCAACCGCCTGTTTTTCCGCCTGTTCCAGACCGGAAACATTCTGCAGCGCCAGGTTCAGAATGAAATGGGCATCAGCGCCGTCCAGTGGGCGGTGCTCGGGGCGCTGTCACGGGAGGGTTTCGAGGAAGGCACCTCGTTCAATCAGCTCAAAGAGTACCTGTACGTCAGCCGCCAGAACCTCGACGGCGTGCTCAAACGAATGGAACGGGACGGGCATGTCATTCGGATACCGGACCCCCAGGATCGGCGGGCCAGACTGGTGGTATTGACCGAATCTGGCCGGACCTTCTGGGATCGGCTGCAGGACTCGATTGCCGAGTTTTACCGGCAGGCCATGCAGGGGATGAGTTTTGATGACAGCGTCAGCCTGCTGCACCTTCTTAAAAAGCTGCAGCATGAACTTATCGATATTTCCCTGGACTCTGCCACCCCAGAGAAATAATGCGGGATAAATGACGAGGACGATCCAACCAGAACCGGCGATCAGGCCGGCTCAAACCGCTCCTGCAGCCAGGCCTTGATATCGTCAGACTCATACAGCCAGCGGACACTGCCATCTTCTTGCTGAATCTTCAGGCAGGGCACTTTGACCTGACCGCCGCCAGCCTCCAGCTCTGCACGATGCTCCGGGTTATGCTGGGCGTCGCGGGTTTCGATGTTGAGGCCCAGCCGGGCGATTTCCTTCCTTACCTTGATACAGAACGGACAGGCTTTGAACTGGTAAAGAGCCAGATCCTTGCTGGCCTCGTTGGCCCTGGCCTGCTCATCAGCGCTACGGCTGACGCTTTCCGGCGTGCTGAGTTTTTCACTGAGCAGCATGAATGGTGTCAGTATCAGGCGCAGCGTTCGGAAAAAATAACGGATAACGACTCTCATGGGTACGGTTAAAGCTCCGGGTTTCCAGTTTAAGATTGCTTCAAAGAGGTCGGCATTCAGGATTGATTTGCGTCCCTCATAGCGGTTTACGAGGATATCATTTCAAAAGATGAAGTGTTCAGAATTACGAGTGCTGAACCCTCACTGGGTGTGGTGGGTGTGGTGGGTGTGGTAGGGAGAGTGTATCAGCCGAATCGGACGATATCCTCAATCCTGATGGGCACCGCTAAACCTCCCACGCAACCAGGCTGACCGGAACGTCTCCGCGGCCACCCCGACGAGGAAGCCGAAAAACGGGTCAGCCCAGAAGGTGATCAGAGCCGTGATGCCAATCACCGGCCAGCAGGAGGGTTTGGCGGTCCATAGACGTTTGGTGAGGCCGAGTTCGACAGCTGCGACCATCAGCAGAGCCCCGAGCCCCGCCGCGGGCACGGCAGCAATGAAAGAAAGGCCACCGGGCACGATCGCCACCAGGAGTAACCCCGTGCCCAGCAGGACCGGCGCCAGACCGGTGCGGGCGCCAAAGCGATAATGGGCCGCAACACCACCGGCGCCGTGGCACATGGGCAAGGCACCGAACGGCACCAGGAACAGGTTGGCCAGGCCAGTTGTGACGGACAGCCGTGCCGGTGAGACCCGGTGGGACTGATCTCCGAAATAATCCCCCACCACCAGAGCTGTCAGAACGATGGCGTTGGTGATAGTCAACGCCAGTTGCGGCAACACCAGGATAGAGAACCCCTGCTGCCACTCATCCATCGAGGGCAATGTGGGCATCGAGAAGATGGCGGGATCCGCCGGCAATGGCAGCCCGGGTGAACCCAGCAGCGCACCGAGGACCATGGCCAACGCCAGCCCCATCAGCGCCGCCGGCCAGCTGGGGAACAGTTTCAGGGTAACCACCAGCAACCCCAGCACGAACAGGCCCAGCGGCAGGGAGGTAGCCATCAATTCCAGGCTCATGCTGGCCAACAACAAACCCAGCCCCAGTTGCAGGCCGCTCAATACCGACCCCGGCACCAGGCGGGCCGCCCGGTTGATCCATCCGGTTGACCCCAGAAGCAACAGGATGGCACCGATCAGAACGCCACTGGCGATCAGGCTCTGGGCACTGACCTGGGTGGTCAACAGCAACGCGGCCACGGCTTTCATGGGCTGTACCGGAACAGGAAGGCGGTAATACAGGCCTGTCACGATGTAAAACACGGCAAAACCCAGGAGTACCGGTACTGGAGCAAGTCCGGCCACGCCAATGGCACCGAGAGTCAAGGGCAGCAATGTGCCAATATCACCCAGCGCGCCGCTGCTTTCACTGATCACCTTCTTCATTGTCGAACCCATGAGGGCTCCTGCCTGAATGGTCTGCTTATTGTTGTCGTTCAAGCGTTATACACTACTTTACCAAGTTCACTGACATCATACCCGCCCAATGTCTCGGCCCGGTGCGCGAATCGTTCGCTACCGGCAAAGGCCAGCAAACGCTGCATGGCCGGCTCGAAATAATGGCGCCGGCGCATGGCCAGGTCGAAGTGCTCCTGCTGCAGGGGGATAAATGCCAAGCCCTGGCGCCTGGCCGCCGCCTCGATACCCACACCCACATCCGCTTCCCCCTGACGAACAGCCAGAGCCAGATCGTCCTCGCTGAGCGAGGGATGTTCGGCCCAGGCAAGCCGGCTGCCATCAATACGGTAGCGGGCTAGCAGGCTTTGCAGCAGATGACTGACACCGGCCTCGGGCTGGCGGTGGGCCAGACGCAGGCCCGGCCGGGCGATGTCTTCCAGCTGCACAATTCCGTGGGGGTTGTCCGGCGCCAGAAGCAGACCCTGCCGGCGTTTGGCCCAGCGGATCAGCACCAGGTCACGCATCCCGCTCAAGCCCAGGGTCACCGGGTCGTTGTAACGCTCAGTCTGCGCGTGCCAGATATGCATGCCAGCAACCATGGCGCGACCGTCAACCAGGCGCTGCACCCCGTCTCCGCTGCCCTGGCACAGCATCGCCAGCTCGGCATTACTCTCCTTCACCGCCCACTCCAGCAGCGGATCCTGGCTACCCACCAGCACGGGCGGCGTTGGCGCGCTGACGCCCTCGTCACCCTCCAGATGATTCATCAACCAGAGATCTATACGCTGGCGCGGAAATAAAAGCTTTCCCGTCACCCGCACGCAGGGGATCACGCCCTGGCCCACCAGATCGTAGACCTTGCGTTCTTTCAGGCGCAGATACTCGGCAGCCTCGGCCGTAGTGAGATAGTCAGGCAGAGACATCGAACCTCCGGAGTCAATTGATACGCATAATGCTGTTTTTAGATGCATTATTTACGGCAAGCATCGCAAAGCGTAGTTAAAAACGCCACGATGCTCAAGACTAAGGAGACGCAGCTGTGGAAGAAAACGCGCTTTACGTGGCGCTCTCGCTACTGGTGAATTTCGACGCTTCGCTGTACCAGATCGTGGTGCTATCGCTGCAGGTTTCGCTCGTTGCGGTCCTGATAGCGGCGCTTTTGGGTTTTCCACTGGGCGCTGCGGTTGCGTTATGGCAGTTCCCCGGACGCGGCGGGGTTATTGTCGCGCTGAATGCGCTGATGGGGCTGCCGCCGGTTGTGGCAGGGCTAGGCGTTTACCTGCTGCTGTCGAGGGCCGGACCGCTTGGCGAACTGGGTCTTCTGTTCACGCCCGGGGCCATGGTAATTGCGCAGGTGATACTGGTGTTGCCGATTCTCGCCGCGCTCTCGCGGCAAAAAGTGGAGGAGTTGCTGGGCGAATATCGCGAGCAATTCGTCTCGCTGGGCATGTCGAAGGCTCGCATGATGCCCACACTGCTGTGGGACGCCCGCTTTGCCCTCCTGACGATTCTGCTCGCAGGGTTCGGCCGGGCCAGCGCGGAAGTCGGCGCGGTCATGATGGTTGGCGGCAACATCGACGGCGTCACCCGGGTCATGACAACGGCCATTGTGCTTGAGACCAGCAAGGGCGCCCTGCCCCTGGCGTTAGGCCTCGGCATTGTCCTGCTGACGCTTGTCATGGCGATCAACGCTACTGCGTACATTTTGAGTGAAACGGCCAAGAGGCGCATGGGATGACATCGTTGAACGTGCCCGTTAACAGACCAATCGAACTCAGTGCACCGCCGTCGCTGCGCTTTGACAACGTCGAGTTCAACCTTCTCGGCCACCAGCTTTTTGGCCCCTGCTCATTCACGCTGGACGGCCCCGGCCCCACACTGGTGATGGGCCCCAATGGCGCGGGCAAGAGCCTGATGCTCCGCCTGGCTCACGGGCTGCTCGCGGCAACGGAGGGAGCCATAACCTGGTCCGGTGACGAAACACCCCGCCAGGCCATGGTATTCCAGACCCCGGTTCTTCTGCGCCGTTCCGCACTGGCCAACCTCACGCACGCGCTGGCCGTCAATAACGTCCCACGCAAGCGGCGTGCAGAGCTGGCACGGGAAGCCCTGGCACGCTTCGGCCTGTCCTCCTGTGCCGATACGCCCGCCCGGGTGTTATCGGGTGGCGAGAAGCAGCGCCTCGCTCTGGCCCGGGCCTGGGCTCTTTCACCCTCGGTACTGTTTCTGGATGAGCCCACCTCCGCACTGGACCCCGCTGCCATAAAGGACGTGGAAGCCGCCGTTCAGGAATTTCACGAGAGAGGAACACGCATCGTAATGACAACCCATGACCTGCATCAGGCCCGGAGGCTGGCCGGGGACGTGCTGTTTCTCGCCGGCGGAAAAGTGCAGGAGCACACGCCGGCCGACATCTTTTTCAGCGCCCCTGCTTCGCGCCAGGCACAAGCCTTCCTGAGCGGAGAGCTCGTGGCCTGATCACCCACCAAGAAAATAAACGTACCGAACCATCGCTCGCTCTACGAATAAGACACGACAAAGGAGAGAACAAGATGAAAAAAACCCTGAATCTGGTTCTGGCAGCCGTAACGACCATGGGCCTGACCTTCAGTGCCCAGGCCGACGACTACATTACGCTGGCCTCAACCACGTCCACCCAGAACTCCGGCCTGTTCGACTCGATCCTGCCCAAGTTTGAGGAGGCGACCGGTATTGAAGTTCGCGTTGTAGCCGTCGGCACCGGCCAGGCGTTTGAGCTCGCCCGCCGGGGCGACGCCGACAGCCTGCTGGTGCATGACACCGCCGGGGAAAAACGGTTTGTCGAGAACGGCTTTGCCACCGAGCGGGCAGACGTTATGTACAACGACTTCGTGCTGATCGGCCCGAAAGACGATCCCGCCAAAATCCGTAACGCGGAAAGCGCCGCCGAAGCCTTCTCTGCCATCGCCGAAGCAGAGGCACCGTTTGCATCGCGAGGCGATGACAGCGGCACCAACCGGGCCGAGCTCAGGCTTTGGGAAAACGCCGGCGTGGAACCGGGCGGCAGCTGGTACCGGGAACTGGGTAGCGGCATGGGTCCGACCCTGAACACCGCCGCCGGCATGGACGCCTATGTGATGTCCGACCGTGCTACCTGGGTCGCGTTCGAAAATCGCCAGAATCTCGAGCTGCTGTTCTCGGGCGACAAAGTACTTTTTAACCAGTACGGCAGCTTGCTGCTCTCCGAAGAAAAGCACCCACACCTCAAACACGACCTGGCAGCCCAGTGGCACAACTGGCTGCTGTCGGAAGAAGGCCAGCAGGCGATTGCCGACTTCAAAGTGGACGGGCAGCAACTGTTCTTCCCGAACGCCCAGTGAGGCAAAAGGATCAAGGGCGACTGAACTGAGCGTCTGTTTACCCTGCCCAGATCGAACCCCGGCATTGCCGGGGTTTTTTATTGGCAAAAAGCAGCTGTTTTTCCTCAATGCCAAATAGGCTAATCTCTGGCAATCTCCGTACAACATCCATTCCAGTACGACCAGGAAACGGCTATAACAAAAATGACGATTGATCCCATACTTCCCGATCCCAAGGATCCCCGTCTGTCTCGCCCAGTGGAGGGCGTGGACGAGAACGGTGAGGCCAAATCGATCAGCGTGATCGAGGAACGCCCCCTGACCATCTACCTGAACAGCCAGGAGATCGTCACAGCCATGACCATCGGCGACCATCCGGAGTATCTGGCCCTCGGCTTCCTGCTCAACCAGGGCATGCTGAAAGAAACAGACACGGTCACCGGGATCGATTTTGACGAAGAACTCGAGGTTGCGGTGGTGCGCACGTCAGGCGTTACCGATGTCGAGGACAAGCTGGAAAAGAAAACCCGCACCTCCGGTTGCGCCGTGGGCACCGTGTTCGGTGACATGATGGCCGGGCTGGAAGGTCTGTCACTGCCGGATACGCCAGTGCACACCAGCACCTTTTACGATCTCTCCTACCAGATCAACCATACGCCTAGCCTGTATATGGAAACCGGCGCCATCCACGGCACAGCGCTTTGCCAGGGACAAACAATCCTGGCGTACATGGAGGATGTTGGAAGGCACAACGCGGTCGATAAAATTGCCGGCTGGATGCACCTGAACAACATTTCGGCCGCAGACAAGGTTCTGTATACCACCGGCCGCCTGACCTCAGAGATGGTGATTAAAACATCCCTGATGGGCATTCCCACTCTGATCAGCCGCTCGGGCTTCACCGCCTGGGGAGTCGACATTGCCCGCCAGGTCGGGCTGACCCTGATCGGCCGGATGCGTGGCAAGAAATTCACCTGCCTGAGCGGCCAGCACCGCCTGGTGTTCGATCAGGACTTGTCGCAGGTACCCGATGAAGACAAGAAGCTACGTCGCAAAGGCGCTCAACATGATTGACGGAGGCACTGCATGAGCCAATGTGCAGTTATCCTGGCCGGCGGCCAGGCAAACCGCATGGGTGGTGGCGACAAAGGCAGGCTCATGCTCGGCGACCAGTCGTTGATCCAGCGGGTAATCGAGCGGATCACCCCGCAGGTCGATGCCGTGGTATTGAATGCCAACGGGGATTTAAGCCGGTTCGACGACCTGGATCTGCCGGTGGTGGCGGACTCCATCGAAGGCTTCCCCGGCCCGCTTGCCGGCGTACTCGCGGGCATGGACTGGGCCGCCGAACAGGGCCACGAATGGCTCATCAGCGTGGCCGCCGACACACCGTCCTTTCCCAGGGATCTGGCTGCCAGACTGGCGGAACATGACACCCCGGTGGTGCTGGCAGCCACGCCAGACCCAGAGCGCGGCCGACTGCCACAGCCGACCTTCGGGCGCTGGCGGGTCGCTTTGAGGGACGATCTGAGAGCCGCCCTGAACGAGGGCGTACGCAAGATCCGCCAGTGGACACAGGCCCAGGGCGAAACTCTGGTGGTTTTTGACGAAGGCGATTTTTTCAACATCAACACCCCGGACGATCTGGCCTGGGCGGAGCAGCATCTGAAGTGAACGTTATAGGCATCGTAGGTTGGAAAAACTCCGGCAAGACCACACTGGCAGCCGCTCTGATTCGCGAACTGTCCGGCCGGGGTTTAACGGTCAGCTCGATCAAGCACGCCCACCACATGGTGGACGTGGATCAGCCCGGAACGGACAGCTACAAACACCGTGAAGCCGGTGCCCGCGAGGTGATCCTGGCGGGAGGTCAGCGCATTGCCATCATGCAAGAGCTGCGGGGCGCAGGTGAGCCCTCACTGGAGGATTTGCTGGCCCGCCTGACCGCCTGCGACTGGGTGGTAGTGGAAGGGTACAAAACCCATGCGCACCCGAAAATAGAAGTGCACCGGCAGCAATCGGACCGCACGCCTCTTTACCGGGAAGACGCCAACATCATCGCCGTTGCCAGCGACTATGCCGCCGATTTTTCCGGGCCTTTGTTCGATATCAATGACATCACCGGCATTGCCGATTTTATTATTGATCATGTACAGCCACCAGCGAGAGAGTCATGAAGCCGCTTCGCAACGACTGTTTTGCCCTTCCCCCGGGCGTGAACTGGACGCCGGTCGAAGAAGCCCTTGAGCGGTTGCGTTCAAGGTTGCATCCCGTGGTGGAAGTGGAGCGTGAGGTTCCTCTCTCACAGGTGAACGGCCGAATCCTGGCAAGTGATGTCTATGCGCCCCGGGCTCATCCCCCAAGCACCAATTCCGCCGTGGATGGCTATGCTCTTGCCGGGCCGCTAACGGACGTGCCCTGCACCCTGCCTCTGGTGGACGGCCGCAGCGCCGCCGGTGAGCCTTACATGGGGCAGGTGCCCGAGGGATACGCAATCCGGATTCTGACAGGCGCGGTTATTCCCGCCGGCACGGATACCGTGGTTCTGGAGGAAGACTGCGAAGTCCGGGATGGCCAGTTGCATTTGAACGGTACGCTAAAAGCAGGCGCCAATGCCCGCAAAGCCGGTGAAGACATCAAAGCCGAGGACCGGATTCTCACTGCCGGAACCCGGCTCAGTCCGACCCAGATTTCGGTGCTTGCCAGCGTGGGCGTGGAAGCCGTTGATGTTTATCAGCGGCTAAGGGTGGGCGTGCTGTCCACCGGTGATGAGGTGAAGCCGGTGGGCGCACCTGTCACAGACTGGCAGATATACGACGCCAATCGCCCTATGCTCAGCGCCCTGGTATCACAACTCGGCTACGAACTCGTGGATCTTGGCCATGTGCTGGACCGGGCCGAGGAGGTCAAGGCAGCCTTGGAGCGGGGCGCGGAGCAGTGTGACCTGATCCTGACCAGCGGCGGCGTGTCCGCCGGAGACGAAGATCATGTGTCGAAAACCCTGAAAGAACACGGTGACATCAGTAACTGGCGCATTGCCATCAAACCCGGCCGTCCTCTGGCGCTTGCCATGTTCCGGGGCACGCCGGTAGTCGGTCTGCCGGGTAATCCGGTGGCCGCCTGGGTCTGTGCGCTGAGATTTGGTGCGCCTGCCATGGCATTGTTGGCAGGGGCCGAATGGTTCGAGCCCCAGGCGTATACCATGCCGGCTGACTTCTCGAAGAACAAAAAACCCGGGCGCAGCGAGATGCTGCGGGCACGGGTTCGCGATGGGAAGGTCGAGGTATTCGGGTCGGAAGGCTCTGGCCGGGTGACCGGTCTGGCCTGGTCCGAGGGTCTGGTGGAACTGGATGAGAGCGCCCAGCAGATCGAGCCCGGCACCCCCGTCCGGTTTATTCCCTACGGCAGCTTCGGCCTGTAATCAGTCAACGCTGCCGTGGACCGCAAAGGCCTCCAGTGAGGCATCCTGCGGGCCACGGGAGCGGTAGGTTTCCTCAACGCCCAGGTCGGTAAGGGTGCGGCTGACCATCAGCAGGGTGTTGTCCTCAAAGTCTTCGCACATGCTGCGCATCTGGTCGATTTCTTCACAGGCCACCGGGTAAGCGGCCTCGATGTCCGGCGCGCCATAGATCTCCACAAAAGTCTGCGCGAGCGTCTGGCGTAGCCGCTCCAGCTCCGGCTCGGTAATGTCGCACACGCCGACAAAGCTGGCACGACCACCCGACTCAATGCTGTACCAGCCATTGGTGAAGGCTTGCCGGGCTTTGCCTGTCAGGTCCGCCTCGGTCCAGTTGGAAAACTCGAAGCCGCCAGAAATGGCCCACTCCCCACTGGGTGCCGGCCGCTCGAAGACGTTTTCATCGGAAATGTCCAGTCTCAGGGTTCGGGCCAGTTTCATAGGTGCTCCGCATAATCAATCAGGCTAACAGTTTCGGTCATCACATCCTGGCGCAACAGCATGCGCCCTTTTTCGTCCAGCCCCACAAACAGGCCGGCTCGGGGTTCCTCGATGCGCTTGCCAATAGTATCGCAGCGCGGACGCCACTCGTTGTGAACCCGCTCGAACCCGCTGTCCAGAAAATAGGTCAGCCATAACAGCGTATGCTTGGACCAGCTCTCCAGCAACGCCATGGGCATTATCTCTACACAGCCCTCTTCGTACAGGCAAGTCTGATCCGGCGTTTCACCCGGCTCGCCGCCAGGATGGGTGAAGGGCACCACGATACCGATCACCAGCCAGTTCGGCGTTTCTTTGGGGTCGGACACATCGGCCGCAAACCTGACGCTGCCACACAGGGCCCCGTTGACCTTGATGCGGTCAGGCCACTGGAACTGCACCGGCACCTCGGGCGGCGCCAGTGCGCCAAGGCTCTCGGCCAGACCTATCTGGGCCACGTACACCGCCTGAATGGCCTCTTCCAACGGCGTCTCGGGCGCCAGCACCAGTGCCGCGCGCAGGGTATCCACGGCCTCGGAATAGAAAATGGTGCCGGAATCCACGCCGGCGATGGCACGGCTGACGGCCTTATCGAAAGGATCCGTATGCGGGGGCACAACCTCGCCGCTCAGTAGCGGTGGGAAACGGGGAGACTCAATGATCATTGGACGGCCCGGGCGTATTGTTCGGAGGCAATGATTTGATCGGCCAGCCGCTGGAAAGCCTGGGCCTGCGGACTGTCGGGCTTGGACACCACAATGGGCACCCCGCCATCGGAGCCGATCCGGATATCGAGATCCAGAGGAATTTCACCGAGGAACGGTGCCCCCAGCTTCTCGGCCTCAGCCCGGGCACCACCGTGGCCGAAGGGATGATGCTCCTTGCCGCAGCCATCGCAGATGAAAGAAGCCATGTTCTCCACCAGGCCGAACAATGGCACGTCCATGCGCTTGAACATGTCGATGCCTTTGCGTGCATCCATCAGGGCAATGTCCTGGGGCGTCGACACCACGATGGCGCCGGCCACGAAAAACTTCTGGCTCAGGGTCATCTGGACATCGCCAGTGCCCGGCGGCAGATCCACCAGCAACACGTCCAGCCTTCCCCAGTCCACTTGGTTCATCATTTGCTGCAGAGCGCCCATCAGCATGGGTCCGCGCCAGACAATGGCTTCCTCTTCGGAGGTCATCAGCCCGAGTGACATAAGGGTCACGCCGTGGTTGCGAAGCGGCAGGATGGTGTTGCCGTCCGGGCTGGAAGGTCGGCCCGACACACCCAGCATCCGCGGCTGGCTGGGGCCGTAGACGTCGGCGTCCAGCAGACCCACTTTCAGGCCTTTCGAGGCCATGGCCACCGCCAGATTGGACGACACTGTCGATTTACCAACGCCGCCCTTGCCGGAAGCAACGGCAATGATCCGATCCACGCCCCTGGGGTTCTTGTCCTGAGGGCGGGGCGCATCGGTGCCAATCAGGTTACTTTTTCCTACTTCGGTGTACTGGACCATGGAAATTCCTGTCTATCAATCAATTGTCCCGGTAGTCATCACTGGTGCGAACCCTGGGTCTGGCGGCTCCGGCCATAGGCGCCGTGTCGCCATGGAACTGTGCCTTCACCCGGCAGTCGTCGCACATCTTGATGAGCTGGACATTATCAGATTTGGTGTACATCCAGTGCTGGTTCTCCAGCTTTTCGACAATCCGGTTGATGGTACTGGCCACACCAAACGGTTTGCCGCACTGGATGCACTCGAACGGTTCTTCGCCATGCAAAGCCCTCGGGCTGAGCGCGGCCTTTGACAGATCCAGCTGCGGCTTGAGCGTGATCGCCGTTTCGGGGCAGGTGCTGTCGCAGATACCACACTGCACACAGGCGTTCTCGGTGAACTGCACTTCCGGCCGGTCCGGATGATCCCCCAGTGCGCCGGTGGGGCACAGGGAAACGCAGGCAAGGCACAGAGTGCATTTGTCTGAATCAATCTCGATGGCACCGTAGGGCGCGCCCTTGGGTAATGGAATCGGCTCGTCCACCTTCTCCGCCATGGCTGCGGCGGTCACCCGGGTAATGTCGCGACGGCCGCCCACCAGCAGCACCGGCTCACTGACTCGTCCCGCGTTGTCGCCCGGCGCGGACAACTCGATGGCATCAATTACCCGAACCCGACTTGGCGAGTTGTGGGTGCCTTTGAGCATGGCCTGGGCCAGCTCTACTTCAGCCGCCAGGGCCCGACGATCCAGCTCGTTGTCTGCCAGAATCAGCACTTCGGCATAACCGGCACCGAACGCTGCCATGATCTCGGCGTGGCCAATACGGTCCACATGCTCCAGTCCGAGTGGGATCAGATCGTCGGCCAGGCCATCGTCGTAGCGAGCCAGGTAGGTGATGGCTTCCGAGCCGGCGCCCAGGGTATGGAATACCAGGCGTGGCGATTCGTGGGTCTGCTCGCGATAGGTCTTCGCCATCACGTCCATGACTTTGACTATAGCCTCGTAGGGCGTTTCGTTCATGGTGACTGCGGATGTGGGGCAAACCGCCGCGCATGAGCCACAACCTGCGCAGATGTCAGAATCGATCTGGATGTGGTCGCCGGCAGAGAAGATCGCTTCCGTGGGGCAAACGTCCAGGCACCGGGTACAGCCCGGCTTGTTAGCCCGGGAATGGGCACACAGGGACTCTTCCAGCCGGAAAAAGACGGTTTTTTCGAACTCGCCCACCATTTCCCTGGCTGTGAGGGCAATGCGTTCCAGCTCGCCGGCTTTGTTCGGATCGGCCCAGAAATACCCATTGCGCTTCTCGTGGCTGGGGAAGGCCGGCGCGCCACCGCGCAGATCAATAAACACGTCGCACTCGCTGCGAGCCGTTGTCTGCGCCGGCGTGTAACCCAGCTCACCCCGACCGGCCGGATGCAGGGTCTGCAACCCGGCGAACTCCAGCTTGAAGTTGCCGAGGGCGCCATAAGCGCTGGTCAGTTGACCCTTGGCCACGTCGTAGGCGGCCGATGGCAACTGGATGGGGCCGGCATCGTTGACCACACAGGTAACGCCCAGCTCATCCTGTACCAACCCGGCCATGCGGATGGCTTGCTCGGTGGGGCCCACGATGCAACAGACGCCGTTGGACTGGATGCTTTTCGCCGGGGCGGTGGGCCCTGGCAACTGGGCTGCGGCCACCAGGGCCGCCTGTTTGGCTTCCAACCGCTTGGGGTTGGCATCGGCAGAACTCCAACCCGCCCGGTCACGTATATCGATGGTGTGCAGTGGCGCTACATGCTGGATCTCGGCGTGAATGTCCTCGGCCAGGCGCTCGAACAGCGCTGCCTGCTGGCCACAGGCGATAAGCACGTCGTTGCTGGCGCCCAGGTGCTCGGCTGCGACTTTCATATCGTTGCCGCACAGCTGGTCTACCGCGACGACCTGCTCGGCACCCGCAACCGCCTGAAGGGCCTCGGAATTGAAGCCCTGGCTCTTGTCGCAGGTGCACAGCAATAGAGATTTTTTTGATGTCATCAGGAACTTTACTCTGTTCGTTGTTGTTATACGTATACGAATCACTCTCTTATTTCGAGCATGCCACAGCCATCTACTTTCGGACAATTGGATAATTGTTGGAGCCCTGCTAGCTTTTATCTATAACAAAAAGAGACACATCATGAGCAGTAGAACCGATCACTGGAAACGAGCATTGCAGGTGGGTGCCGTTGTTCGCCGATCGCCGGGGGTAACGCGGTGGGCGAAACACGTCTGGAAACCTGTTGCTGTCATCCCCGGGGCACCGGACGCCTTCTGGAAAGAACTGGTACGCGAGGGCGAGGTGGTCGATTACCACGCCGGCACGGTCACTATGGAGCTGTTCCGTGCCGATGTCGAAGGTTATCTCGTCTCCCTCAACATGAGCACGCCTTCCGTCTGGATCATCCTGGACCGAGACGTCACCGGCCAGTCGCCCTCAGGCTGGGCGGTCAGCACCGTTACCGCCAGCGCCCACGAGGCTCTGGACTCCCTGGACAGCGGCGAAAGCATTGTTGAAGCCGTCCCCATCCCGGAATCCCTGGCCGCCTGGATCAAGGAATTTGTCGACATGCATTACATCGAGGAGCCGTTCAAGAAACGGCGCCGGGATGAGGTGCGCGTGGACGCGGTGGAAGACGCCAAGGGTGATCCACGTATTCGGCAGGAAAGCGATGTATACCGGGCTCCCGCCAACATCAAGAAACCCAGGTTACAGTAATGGTCGAATCACGCTGGCAGCGCTGGGCGCGCAAAAAGGCCGAAGCCAACAGAACGGTAGAACCCACGCCGCCTCCGGCGCCGGAGCAAGCCGAACCGGCCCCGGAGGAACAGGAACTCGCCGTTAACGAGAGCCTGTCTGAACCGGAGCTTCTGGAGAAGTACGGACTGCCTGATCCGTCGTCCATTGAGATCGGAACGGATATCACCGGTTTCATGCGCAAGGAAATACCCGAGTTCCTGCGCCGAAAGGCCCTGAGAAGCCTCTGGAAATCCAATCCGGTGCTGGCTGTTCTCGATGGGCTGAATGACTACGACGAGGATTACACCCTGGCGTCGACGGCCGGGCAAACCGTGAAATCACTCTATCGGGTCGGCGAAGGGCTGGTGGATAAAGCCAAGAAGGCGGCGGATGTCATTGATGAACCAGTGCAGTCGTTGGCTCAACCCTCCCCGGCCGATGCCGAATCCACGGTCACCGGGCAGGCGCAAGCTGACGAGCATGAGGATGAACAGGCAGCCATTGAGCTGGACGACCATACCGGGCAGGCGGAGCTGACCAACCGAGTGCCCGCACAACCGGAGAACAGCCAATCAGAAGAGGTGCCGGAACCGCGATTCCGCCCTCGCATGCGTTTTGACTATTAGCAGAATGCATTTCACCTATTGGCGAAATAAACGTGGCTTACCCCACTATTCTTGTTTGTGTACTAAGATAGTGTGAGAGAGCGCACATAATAATTAGAAGGAAAACGACTTGACTGACACGGCCGAAATCCAGTGCCCGCGCTCAATCACTGACGAAGATAGAGCGCGGGCCCAAATCTATCAGCTGCTGGGCGTCCTGCTTGACCGGCCACCCTCGGCGGAATTGCTGCAAGGTCTGGCCTCGCTGCAGGGGGACGACACGCCCCTGGGCACCGCCTCGAAGAATCTGGCCAAGCTCGCAGAACGCACCAACCCCTACGATCTCGAGCGGGAGTTCAATAACCTGTTTGTCGGCCTGGGCCGCGGTGAGCTCCTTCCCTATGCCAGCTACTACCTCACCGGCTTCCTGAACGAAAAGCCCCTGGCCGAGCTCAGGAGTGATTTGAGGTCACGTGGCATTAAAGCCCGCAGCGACGTCAAGGAACCGGAAGACCACATCTGCACCCTGTGTGAAATCATGGCCGGGATTATCACCGGCGAATTTCCCTGCGACAGCGGTGTGGCCTCCCAGAAAGCTTTTTTTGATGCCCATTTGGCGAAGTGGGCAGAACTGTTTTTTACCGACTTGGAAGAAGCGCAAAGTGCCATCTTCTATGCGCCGGTGGGCTCGCTTGGCCGGGCCTTCATGGCAGTGGAAGCCGAAGCCTTTGCAATTCAGTAACCGGGACCGACAGGTCCCTTAACCCAGGGGGAGGTGTCCAATGGACAACCCGAAGCGTGAAAACAGCCGTCGCCATTTCCTGAAAATGGCCGCTTTCGCAGCTCCAGCTGCGGTGGCAGTGACGGTTGCACCGAACGCCGCAGCCGAGGTCGTCAGAACAGACGCACCGAAAAGCCGCGGATTACGTGATACCGAACACACACGTAAATATTTCGAATCGGCTCGCTTTTAACGGTGGTCTGAGTTGATCAAGGTTGCGAAAGGCCCTTGAGAGACTGAGCTTTCCGGAAAAACGAGAATAATAAAAGAGAGAGGTATACGACATGTTAAGGAAGAAGACCAACGGGGTAGCGAAAGGCCCCCGTGCAGGCTCTTTGCTTTCTTCTCTCGCTGCGAAAACGCTGGATCGTCGTCAATTCCTGACAACGTCTGGTGTCGCAGTGGGTGGTCTGGCGGCACTGTCGCTGACATCGGGTCGGGTTGAAGCGGCAGCTCCAGCCACCGGTGGCGGTGAAGTGGTCGTCAAGAAATCAGTGTGTACGCACTGCTCGGTCGGCTGTACCGTCGAAGCGGAAGTACAGAACGGCGTCTGGACCGGCCAGGAACCCGGCTGGGACAGCCCCTTCAATATGGGCGCCCATTGCGCCAAGGGCGCATCGGTTCGGGAGCACGCTCACGGCGAGCGCCGTCTGAAGAGTCCCATGAAGCTGGTCAACGGCCAGTGGCAGAAGATTCCCTGGGACCAGGCCATCAACGAAATCGGCGACAAGATGCTGCAAATCCGCGAGGAGAGTGGTCCCGATTCCGTTTACTGGCTCGGCAGTGCCAAGTTCAACAACGAGCAGGCCTATCTGTTCCGGAAGTTTGCCGGCTACTGGGGCACCAACAACGTTGATCATCAGGCCCGTATCTGTCACTCGACCACGGTTGCCGGCGTAGCCAACACCTGGGGCTACGGCGCGATGACCAACTCCTACAACGACATCCACAAGTCCAAGGCGATCTTCATCATCGGGGGCAACCCCGCGGAAGCTCACCCGGTGTCGCTGTTGCACGTACTGAAGGCGAAGGAAGAAAACAATGCTCCGCTGATCGTCTGCGATCCGCGCTTCACCCGCACAGCAGCCCATGCCGACGAGTTTGTGCGTTTCCGTCCGGGCTCAGACGTTGCACTGGTGTGGGGTATTCTCTGGCACATCTTCGAGAACGGCTGGGAAGACAAAGAGTTCATCCGTACCCGTGTATACGGCATGGAGGACATCCGCGAGGAAGTGAAGCGCTGGAACCCCGAAGAAGTGGAGCGTGTTACCGGTGCGCCTGGCGCACAGCTTGAGCGTGTAGCTCGCACTCTCGCCAACAACCGGCCCGGCACTGTCATCTGGTGCATGGGTGGTACCCAGCACACCAACGGTAACAACAATACCCGCGCCTACTGCGTGCTGCAGCTGGCCCTCGGCAACATGGGCGTAGCAGGCGGCGGTACTAACATCTTCCGCGGCCACGACAACGTTCAGGGCGCTACCGACCTCGGCGTGCTCGCCGATACACTGCCTGGCTATTACGGACTGTCTGCTGGTTCCTGGGCCCACTGGGCTCGAGTCTGGGAAGAGGACCTCGACTGGCTGAAAGGCCGCTTTGCTGTTTGGGATAAAAACGGCAAGTCCCGGGCCATGATGAACGAGAAGGGCATTCCGGTCTCCCGCTGGATTGACGGTGTTCTGGAAGCCAAGGAAAACCTTGAGCAGCCGGATAACACCCGCGCCATGGTTCTGTGGGGCCACGCGCCCAACTCACAGACCCGGATGACAGAAATGAAGGAAGCCATGGAGAAACTCGACCTGCTGGTCGTGGTTGACCCCTTCCCCACTGTCTCTGCGGTGTTGCATGATCGTAAGGAGGGCGCATACCTGTTGCCCACCACGACCCAGTTCGAGACTTACGGCTCGGTGACCGCTTCCAACCGCTCACTGCAGTGGCGGGAAAAAGTGGTTGAACCGCTGTTCGACTCCAAGGTCGACCACGAAATCATGAAGCTGTTTGCGGACAAGTTCGGCTTTACCGATCGCATGTTCCGCAACATCGCCATTGACGGAGATGAGCCGTCGATTGAAGACATCACCCGCGAATTCAACCGCGGCATGTGGACCATCGGCTATACCGGCCAGTCTCCAGAGCGCCTCAAGAAGCACATGCAGTATCAGCATCACTTCGACAAGACCACACTGCGTGCCGTGGGTGGACCTTGCGATGGTGATTTCTACGGCATGCCGTGGCCGTGCTGGGGCACCCCCGAGATGAACCATCCGGGCACTGCCAACCTGTACGACATGTCCTTGCCAGTCTCCGAGGGCGGCCTGACGTTCCGGGCCCGTTTCGGTGTTGAACACAACGGCCAGAACATTCTGGCAGACGGTGTTTACTCCAAGAACTCGGAAATCAAGGATGGCTACCCCGAGTTCACCATGCAGATGCTGATGGACCTGGGCTGGGATGGTGACCTCACCGCCGAAGAGCGAGCCAGCATTGAAGCAGTGGCAGGCCCCTCCACCAACTGGAAAACCGACCTCTCTGGCGGCATCCAGCGAGTGGCCATCAAGCATGAGTGCGCGCCGTTCGGCAATGCCAAGGCCCGTGCCATCGTCTGGAACTTCCCGGACCCGGTACCGCTGCACCGCGAGCCCCTGTACACCAACCGTCGCGACCTCGTGGCCGACTACCCGACCTACGAAGACAAGACCTTCTGGCGGGTTCCGACCATGTATGAATCCATCCAGCAGAAGGATTTCAGCAAGGAGTTCCCGATCATCCTTACCTCCGGCCGTCTGGTTGAGTACGAGGGTGGTGGTGACGAAACCCGCTCGAACCCCTGGCTGGCGGAACTTCAGCAGGATATGTTCATCGAGATCAATCCTCGCGACGCCAACAATCTGAACGTCCGTGATGGCAGTGACGTTTGGGTGCATGGCCCAGAAGGAGCCAAGATCAAGGTCAAGGCCATGGTCACAGAACGGGTCGGAGAAGGCGTGGCGTTCATGCCATTCCACTTCGGCGGTCATTATCAGGGCAAGGACCTGCGGGACAAGTATCCCAAGGGCGCCGACCCCATCGTTCTGGGCGAATCCACCAACACGGTTCAAACATACGGGTATGACTCGGTCACGCAGATGCAAGAGACCAAAGCAACCCTGTGTTCGATCATGCCGGCATAACAAGAGGTGTAGACCATGGCACTTGAAGGACAAGCAAGAGCAAAATTCCTTTGCGACGCCGAGCGCTGCATCGAATGTAATGCATGCGTAACGGCCTGTAAGAACGAGCACGAGGTTCCCTGGGGCATCAACCGTCGCCGGGTGGTAACCATCGAAGATGGCAAACCGGGAGAGCGTTCGATCTCGGTAGCATGCATGCACTGTTCAGACGCCCCTTGCATGGCTGTCTGTCCGGTTGATTGCTTCTACCAGACCGAGGACGGTGTTGTGCTCCACTCCAAGGACCTGTGTATCGGTTGTGGCTATTGCTTCTACGCATGCCCGTTCGGTGCGCCCCAGTTCCCGCAAGCGGGCAACTTTGGCAGCCGGGGCAAGATGGACAAGTGCACGTTCTGTGCTGGCGGCCCGGAAGAAGACAATTCCACTGTTGAGTTCCAGAAGTACGGTCGTAACCGTATTGCTGAGGGCAAACTGCCGATCTGTGCGGAAATGTGCTCAACCAAAGCCCTGTTGGCCGGTGACGGCGACGAGGTTGCGGATATCTATCGCCAGCGTATTGTGAACCGTGGTTTCGGTTCCGGTGCGTGGGGATGGGGCACTGCCTACGAGAAGAAGGGTGCATAAACTGGCCTGACGGATTTGGGGCTCTTCGGAGCCCCGAATTCGGTTACGGCATAGATTTCTTCTTGCTGATTCCGCTGGAGTGCTCTAGATGAACAAAAAACTGATAGGCGTCGTCGCCCTGGTGCTAGCGACGCTGTTATTCAATCCTGTCTGGGCGCAGGATATTCCCGAACCTGACCGCAGTGCCACCGGAGGTGCCCAAACCCTCGAGGACATTCTGCGTCGTCAGGAACAGATGAAAGTGGACGATAGTTTCCGCTCTCAGAACATCGGTAATCCGGAGAACGCACCCTCTATCTCGGCGCCTTTGGGAACCCGAGGCGGCGTCTCCGATTCGGAAAACTGGCGGGCTATTCGCTATAACGAAATTGAGCCAACCACTCAGGTACGCGGCCCAGCCGCCGATGTGCTGATTCAGGACGGCGGCATGCCCTGGTGGAAGCTTCGGGAAGGCCCGATCATCACCTATGGCGGCGGCGCACTGCTCGCGATCATCGGCCTGCTGGTGGTGTTCTATTTCGTTCGAGGCAGGATCATGATTGATGGCGGGCCTGCGGGTACCACCATTGAGCGGTTCAAGGCTGTCGAGCGCTTTGGTCACTGGTTGCTGGCCGGCTCGTTCATCGCACTCGGCCTGACGGGGCTGATCACCCTGATGGGACGCAGCTTCCTGATTCCGGTTATGGGACCGGACGCGTTTGCCACGTTGGCCGCCGGTTCCAAATGGCTGCATAACAACGTGGCCTGGGCGTTCATGCTCGGCCTGGTGATGACCTTCGTGATGTGGGTTGCCCATAACATACCCAACAAACTCGATTGGCAGTGGATCAAAGCTGGCGGCGGTATCTTTACCAAAGGCCACCCCTCCGCGAAGAAGTTCAATGCCGGCCAGAAGATCATTTTCTGGACGGTGATGATTCTGGGCTTCTCGGTATCCCTGTCAGGTTTGTCACTACTGTTTCCGTTCCAGATGCCGATGTTTGCCGACACATTCGCGGTGATCAACAGCGTTCTGGGAACCAGCTTCCCGACCGATCTCGCACCCCATGAAGAGATGCAGTACGCGAACATCTGGCACTCGATTGTAGCGTTTGTGATGATGCTGGCTATCATCGCCCATATCTACATCGGCTCCGTCGGTATGGAAGGCGCGTTCGACGCCATGGGCAACGGGCAGGTTGATCTCGAGTGGGCTCGCCAGCACCACGACCTGTGGGTAGCTGAAGTTGAGGCCAAACAAGGCAAAGGAGGATCATCGTGAAGGTCATGATTTCCGCGTTTGTCGCAGCTCTACTGATTGCTACGGCGGCACCGCTGGTGCTTAACCAGTTTGGCTGGTCGTCGGCCGCACAAACCAGCGCCGAGAGCGTTCGCCTTGACTGATCAGCCCAATGCATACCAGATCGACGCCGTCGGTCTGGTATGCCCCCTTCCCATCCTGCGCTTCAAAAAACGCACCAAGGACCTGCCTAGTGGAACCCAGGTTGATTTTCTGGCGGATGATCCCACTGGCCGTCAGGATCTTCAGGCCCTTTGTGATATCACTGGCCACCATATTGAAGGGATTCAGGAAGAGAACGACGGCGTTACCCGGTATCGCATTCGCTTGGCTTGATACACAGTTTCCCCGGGCAGCCAGCAGATCCATAGCGATAAACTTTCCGTAGAAGCCCCCTCATAGAAATTTATAACCAAGGACATCCGTTATGGGCAACGACAAAACGCCGGTGCTGTTGACCACTGAGCAGATCATCACGCTTCAAGACATTATCCTCGAAAAGCAGTACCTGTTGGCCGCTACCCAATCTGAAAACGAACAGGTTGCCGACTATGTCGGTTTGACCGAGCAGATGAGCCACACCACCGATCTTCTGCTGGCACTTGCAAGTGCCTTACCAGGACAAGAGCAATCCGGCCAAACGGTTAGGTTGGATGTTTCCGGGAGCGCCTGCTCCTAGTGACCACCTCGCGGATGCTTTCGGGCTTCCAGATTACCTAGCGAGATTTTCACGTCCCTATCAGAGAGTTCCGGAAGATCGTCAAAATTCGAAACCCGCGGGAACTTTGAATCGATCAATGCGGCCAGCGCGTCGTCGATACAGAGGGTGTCCGCCACCGCTTGGTGGCAGCCGGGCATCAGGATTGCCCTGATCTCACCAATTTCCGTCGTCCCTGTTTCAACATCGCCAGAACGACTGGCACTGATCACGGTGAGCTGCTCGTCCCCGTTTATTGCGCGGCCATCAACACGCCTGGCCTCAATCTGTTCACAGGCTGTCAGGGTCGCTTCAAGCAGCGTACGAAAATTCGCGGATTCGGCCAGCCGCTCGGCCTTTTCCCGGGCGCTGCGCTCGTCGTCAGACATCAACAGTATGTAAGGCGTACTATCTACAAAGACACCCCAGCACTCAGCCGTTATTGCTTCCGGTTTCGGATGGTAAACCCCCGCGGTCAAGGTCGAGTGTTTTTTCCTTCGCGCCAGGACCGCCCCTTTTTTTTCATAATCCACTTCTTTGCCCCAGTCTTTTCCAGTTTTCACTTCTTTTACGCATGTCGACCAATTGGAAGCCAGGTAATGTTCTCCGGCGCAGTCAGTGCATCATGTCGAGAACGCCGAAATATGGTGTTTGAGTGCAGGTTTTACAAACCTGCAACCAGATCGATGTAGCCAGGCACCGATTTCTTCGGGCTGGACATCACACGCACAGTGAGAGTTCTGGAAATGGGCCGAAATGAGGAAATAATGATTAAAAAATCTTCGAGCCCGGCCGATATAAAAATAGATTGCAGCGGTTTGCGCGCTCCAACAGTCCGTCAAACTCTTAGATTCTGAGGAATCGGCATGTCTATCAGAAAACTGTTCATCGTCTCGATTGCCATTGTTCTGCTGGTCATCGCATTGCTTGCAAGCATTGTGATCGCTTTGAACACAGAGCAAACAATCACGGCAGATGTCGCTGAAAAGCAGAGTGACCTGGTCGAGGAGATCACCGGGATGCTCTCCATCACCGACGAGCTCATGTCGAAACGGGTAAAGAATTCTCTGAACCTGCTGATTGAGCGTGGTCAGCAAATGGGAACCGCCAGGGTTCAGGGAACGGAACCCGTCGCAGGCAAATCGGCGCCAGCACTGTTTCTGGGCGACACCATGATCAACAACAACTTTGATCTGGTGGACGGGATTACCCAGGTCATGGACGGCACAGCCACACTCTTCGTTCGCGACGGGCAGGACTTTGTGAGGGTTTCCACGAACGTCAAGAAAGATGATGGATCCCGTGCCATCGGCACCAAGCTGAATATGGCGGGGGCCGCCGGGCAGGCCATCAGCCGGGGCAAAGCCTACTTTGGGCAGGTCGATATCCTCGGCAACCCCTACCTCACCGCCTACAGCCCGATCCGTAACGCCTCAAACCAGATAATTGGCATCTGGTATGTGGGCTATTCAGCGGACCTTGAAGAACTTGAAGCGGCCATCACCTCATCCAGCCTGCTCGAACGGGGATTTCTTGCCTTGGTAGACGACAAAGGCCGGCTCCGCATGCATTCCAACACCATTGCGTCCGATCAATTGCAGAGCCTTCTGGAAAATGAGCCCGAGGGCTGGAATCTTGTGCGTACTGCTTTCGATCCGTGGGGCTACCAGATTGTAACCGGCTACTCAGAGGACGAGGTCTCAGGCATGGTCCGCAATGAGACCATCAGGACAATCATTGCCATTTTAATCGGCGGACTGGTGCTGATCGGCTGCCTGAGTGCCCTGGCACAATTGGTTGTAGCTCGCCCTCTCCAAAGAATGATCAATGCCATCAACGACATTGCCAGCGGGGAAGGCGACCTTACGGTGCGGTTCAACGCAACCGGAAAGAGCGAACTGGACGTCATGGCCCAGGGCTTCGACCGCTTGCTTGACCGGTTACAAACCACGATTTCAGAAACCAAAGGCTCGTCAGAAAGCCTGCTTGAGGCCTCGTCGAGTCTCAGGGGCATTGCATCGGACTCCGCAAGCGTGGTCTCGCAACAAACCGAGGAGACAGAGCAGGTTGCAACCGCCATGAATGAAATGACAGCAACCGCTCAAACCGTTGCCGAAAGCGCATCCAGAGCCGAAAACATTGCAAAGGAGGCGGATGGTCTGGCCGAAAGTGGCCAGTCGCTCATTGCCAAAACCACCGCAAAAATACAGAGCCAGCTCGATAACAACCAAAGCTCCGTGCAAACCAGCGCTTCACTGAGGGCAGCATCGGATAACATTGGCAATATTCTTTCCGTGATCGAAAACATTTCAGAGCAGACCAATCTGTTGGCCCTGAATGCAGCGATCGAGGCAGCCCGAGCCGGGGAGCACGGCAGAGGTTTTGCTGTTGTCTCCGACGAGGTCAGAAACCTGGCCCGTCGAACCCAGGAATCCATCAAGGAGATCCAGGACCAGATCAATCACCTGCAGGAAGGCGTTGCCGGTGTCACAAACGTTATTGAGGTTGGCAGCCAGCTGGCTACTGACACCAACGACATGATCCGCAAAACCGGTAACGCGATCGACGCACTGCGCGAGAGCGTTCGAACCATTCGGGATACCAACATCGAAATGGCCAGCGCCGCCGAGCAGCAAAGCCAGGTTTCTGAGGACATCAACCAGCGCCTTGAGCACATTCGACAAATGGCTGGCAGCAGCCAGGAGAACGCCGCATCAACCAATGAGGCGGCAGAAACATTGAAGCAACTGGCGGAAAAACTGAAGTCTCAGTTGGACTCTTACAAAACCTGAACTGCGCCTCAGGACAATGAAGCCTCTGACGCGGAGACTGCCAATTACCCAGAAGTCTCCGCTAACTTCGCCGTCTGACACTGGTTATTGGACTGATTTAACGCCTCTGCCAGCTTCGGCAACGCTTTCCTGACATAGAATGCGACATTCAGGTCACTGACCTTTTCAGCAATTAGATCGGTTTTCCGAAATTCAGTAAGTGCGCCGTAGGTTTTTTCCGTAATCAGAACATAATCGGCACGTTGTCTTCTGAGCATGGCAATCGCCTGGCTCCACTCGCTGACTTCGAAGGACCGGCCATCAAGCCCTCTGAGCAACGCCCGGCCAGCGAAACCACGAACGTATACATATCGCGCTTCGGGCTCATCGGGCTTCTGCTGGTTGGAACGCACCGAGATTCTCAAATAGCTGGATTTTATAACCGTATTGCCAAACGTTGCATAGTCGTCTCTGGAGGAATCATGCACAAGAGGGAGTCCAACGTCGATATTACCCGCGCGCAATTCATGAACGAGCCTCGCAAGGGGTAAGGTTACGAACTCATAGGAATAGCCGGCCCCCTCCAAAAGGCAGTTGTAAGGCTCCGCTATCACTCCTTTCAACCGCCCATTTTCGTCTGACACCACGCTTTCAAACTCTGCGCCGACGCCCACGCGAATTTCCGGAGTGACTGCGCCTGCTTCCGCAGACATCGCGACCAACAAAATTACACTCACTAGATAGCGATGCATTTTCGTTTTACCTCTCATATACCTCGCAAGAGCGGTTCAGTCTCATGCGGCTGCTGGGCTTGTTATCAAGGCCGGCGCGACCCTTAACGACCGAACCAGTCAATTAATATACGTTGGACGGTAAATAGGGGTTAAACTCAGACATATCCCTTTAAATGAGTTGTACACTTGTAGCTCGTAAAGGCGTTGCACAGATAATCCGTAAACCCGCACCGCCGTACATTCAAGCAGGCACAATAATCGTCTGGAACAGGGTATGCCCATAGAGAACGTCCTACTTTCAGTCGACGATAAAGAAAAGGCATTCAATCTTCAGGCGCTTTTCGAAAATTCGCCAAGCCCCGTTTTGATATCGGATCTTTCACAGCGAATTGTTTTCACCAACCCCGCCGCAGATCGATTTTTCAGAACAGGCACTACTAAACTGATTGGCTCATCCATCCGAACACTCTTTTCGACAACCGAACTTACCGAATACACCGAGCAGACCGAAGACAACCAGACAAACTGGAACTCAGTTATCCAGACGCCTATGAGGTTTAGCGCCCGGACGATTCCGGGGCAATTAAATTGTGAGATTCAGCAGAGCCCAATCCGCAATTGTGCTGGTTCGGTCGAATACATTCTGTTCGTGGTTCTCCAGATTTTGGGAAAGCCCGGGATGGAGCAAACCCTGAAAGCTCTGCAGCGCATTACGTCCAGCCGTGATCTTACGTTCGAGCAACGCGTCGAAAAAATCCTGAGTCTCGGCGTCGGGCATTTCGGGCTACCTATTGCATGCCTGAGTCGAGTCGAAGGTAAGCTTTACACTGTCATGCATGTCATCGACCCTAAGCATCAGGTGCAGCCGGGCATGACCTTTGATCTTGCAGACACCTACTGCGATCGCGTAATGAAGGCAGACAAAGCGGTGGGCTATCACCACTTCTCGCAATCTCACTCCAAATCCCATACCTGCTTTCATCACTTCGGACTTGAGGCCTATATTGGTGCCCCGATATACGTGGATGGCACTCGTTTCGGCACCATCACTTTTTCAAGCCCAGAACCTACAACTGCTTTCGAGCCGACAGACCTCGAGGTCATTGAGCTTTTTGCCAGCTGGATCGGTCATGAAATTGCCCGAGAGGGCGATATCAACTCCCTCGAGAGAGCCCAACATGAATTGGAGCGACTGGCTTCCGAAGATCCCTTGACCCGTTTACTGAACCGCAGAAGCATCGAACGCTGGTTCAAAACAGAGAGCGCAAGGGCTGCACGTTACAAGCTCACCATGTCCGCTGGGTTGCTGGACATCGATAACTTTAAAAAGATCAACGATAGCCTTGGTCACGACGCTGGAGATCGCGTTCTGGTGGAACTGGCATCGTTGTGCCGGCATGAATTGAGGGAGACAGACGCCGTGGCTCGTTGGGGCGGAGAAGAGCTTCTCTTTCTGTTTAATCACACTTCAACGGATGAGGCGGAGACCGTTCTCAGCCGCATTGCAAGTCATTTCCGAGAACTTGACTTAGGAGACGAAGTGTCGAGTCAGGAGTTCACCTTCAGTGCTGGAATTGTTCCAGTCAGGCCAGCGGAAACCTTGACTGCCGTTGTATCGAGAGCAGATTCTGCTCTATACACGGCGAAGCGCGCTGGCAAAAACCGAATAGTACGCGCAGAGTAACGCAATAGCCCCTGCACGCATTGAGACCGATGACAGTTAAAGGTCATCCTATTCAAACCAGCGCTGTTCCCTCAAACAGGAGCCTCGTAACTTGACCCCTGCCAACCATTCTCCTTAGGTGAACGAATCGATCAGATATATATATTTTTGTTCACATCAAAACCCTCGGATACTACGCGTACACACACGTTTGATTCCGAGGCCCTCACATGTTCGACGTTCAGGCGATCGAATCCTTATTCTACCTGCTGGTTCCGCTGCTTTACGGCGCCGGGGCCGTGGCGACGGGGTTGGCAACCAAACCGAACAACCTTCTCGTACGATCGCTGACCTTCAAACTCGCCTTCGTTTCCGCTGTGGCCGCCGCCATTACAAGTTGGTTGTGGCCCGTAGCTGGCGTCTGGTTCAGCCACGGGCCACTGGCCTCTATCATGTTGTTGCTGATCACTCTGCTGGGAATGGTGCTGGGGCGTTTCTCGGAACGGTATCTTGCGGGGGATCCGGGCCAGCGCAGCTTTATGGTCTGGCTGCAGGTGATCCTTGCCAGTGTTGCCTTTATCGCGATCACCAACCATTTGCTGGTGTTCCTCATCAGCTGGATCGCCATCAGCATCAGCCTGCATCAGTTGTTGATGTTTTTCCCCGATCGTCCGCGTGCCGCCCTCGCCGCCCACAAGAAGTTCATTTTTGCGCGCATTGCGGAACTCTGCCTGGGCGCGGGGTTCCTGCTGCTTTATGTTCAGTACGACACGCCGTTCATTGATCGAATCCTGGCACAGGTTTCAGCGTCACCAGAATTGCCCGCCGCAGCGCACGCTGCCGCGATCCTGATGGCGGCGGCGGCCCTCTTCAAATGCGCGCAAATGCCTTTCCACGGTTGGTTGATCCAGGTGGTTGAATCGCCCACGCCGGTCTCCGCCCTGCTTCACGCTGGCGTTGTGAACCTGGGTGGTTTCCTGATGATTCTGATGGCGCCTCTGATTGTCCAGGCAAGCGCTGCACAATGGCTTTTGCTGTTGGTAGCGGGCCCCACGGCGGTCTTTGCCAGCCTTGTCATGATGACGCGCATTTCCATCAAGGTGAAACTGGCCTGGTCGACTTGCGCCCAGATGGGCTGGATGCTGGTTGAATGCGCTCTGGGTCTATACGAGCTGGCACTCCTGCACCTGGTGGCCCATTCCGCCTACAAAGCCCACACCTTCCTCAATGCCGGCAACACGGTTGAGTTGTCGATGAAGAAACGACTCGTTGCGATCAACGAGCCCGGGCCGCGGCAGTGGCTAACAGCTGCTTCTTTTGCGGCCCTGTTCATGCTGCCGACGGTTTTCCTGGCCAACGAGTCAGCGCCGGCGGATCTGTTTTCATGGGTCGTGCCGGGCATCGCGTTGACGATTCTGCTTTCAGAGTTCCTGTCTGCATCAGGCGGCGTTCTTACCCTTGGCAGGGGCTTACTCCTTGGAGCGGTTTTCTGGGCGTTGTACTGGCTGCAGAAAACCTTCTTTGGTCTGGTGCTGACACCACCCGATAGTCAGGCGGGCCTGGAAGCCGTGGGGTTTGTCGCTGTTCTTATCGCTCTGCTCGTGCGCGGCTATTACCAGATCCGCTATCACCGGTTCACCTCCGCAGGCGCCAGGCTCTACCGATTTCTGTTTGCCGCGGGCTACCTTGATGAGTGGTCCACACGCCTGACCCTGAAAATCTGGCCAGCAAAACTGCCTGATGTGGTGCGTCCCAGGGCCATGGTCAGCGTTTCTTCAACTTCCGGTTCCAGGGAGTCTGCATAATGCAAGCAAGGCAACTCGATCCATCGATTGAACAGAACAGACAGACACCGGATTGGCAGGCAGCTGTCTCGGATGCCTGCCGGCGAATCGCACCGTCCTGGCCCCTGGATCAGATGATCGCGGTCAACCCGTTCTGGGAAATGCGGGACTTGCCCTTTTCCAGAGTCGCCTCTCGTATGGCGGCACTCAATGGGACCTGCTGCCAGAATCAGGCAGCGCTTGATCATCAGGGTAATGGCGTAGTCGCCGCCGAGACCGCCAGCATGCCGGAGCACTGGCAGAACCTCAGCGCGCAACTGGATCGCAACCGCGATACCGCTCATCACGTGGGTTGGCAGGATGAGGTTGTACACCAGATCAGCCAGTTCTGCGGCGACTACTTCCAGCGCCTCGATGCGGGAGATTTCAAAGCGGATGCACAGGATCTGTATCACAGCTGGCTGGAGATGACCCGCGCGGACCGTGGCATTGCCATTGTTATGGAAGAGCCATCCCTGCCTTCCCAATTTCAGGTTCTGCCCAATGATCATGAAAAACTGATCACCGACGCGTTCAACGCTCTCGCGGCGCAACCCTCCTACACTGCCGATTATGCCCACGCGCTACTGTTGGATATCAACGGGTGGTCATCCTGGGCCGCTTACCTGCGCTGGCAGGCACGGCTGCGTGGCAGCGAGGAGGACCTTCTCCCGGGCCTTCTGGCAATCCGGCTGGCCTGGGAGCTGGCCATCTGGCGGCATGTCCAGCACGTTGGCGGCGCCATCTTCGCTGAGCTGAAACGGGACTGGCTGAAACAGTGGGACGCCTGGCCGGAAATGCAGGAAATCCATGAGCAGTCTCAAACCACAGGTTGGCGCCAGCTGAGAGAAGCGGAGGCCGCCTATCAGTCACAGCTGGCTGACAAGCTTCTGTCAAAGCCGGAAAAACCGTTGCCGGGCGACGAGCCCCTCAAACTGCAGGCCGCATTCTGCATTGATGTTCGCTCGGAGGTCTTTCGCCGTGCACTGGAAGCCCAGGACCCTGCGATCCAGACACTCGGGTTCGCCGGTTTCTTCGGGCTGCCGATTTCGTATCGCCCCAAGGGCACTGAATTTTCCCGGCCCCAACTGCCGGGACTGCTGGCACCCGCGCTTGAAGTCACAGAGGCCGAATCCTCCGGCCGCTTCAGCCAGCAATCGTTGGCTAACCATACCCACTGGTCACAGTTTTCCAACGCGGGTCCGGCCAGTTTCAGCTTTATAGAAAGTATGGGGCTGGCAGGTCTGGGGCGTATGGTTCGCAAGACCTTTTTTGGCAAGTCATCGGCCAAGCCCGTGGACCAGCTCCATAAAGGACATACCAACTTCGAGATCCGCCAGAATGGCACCCTGTTGGGAGCGAAAGAGAAAGCGGAACTGGCTGGCGGTATCCTCAGGGCGATGACCCTGACCGACCGGTTTGCCCCCACGGTATTGCTGGTCGGGCACGGCAGCAGCACCCGCAACAACCCCCACGCCGCCGGCCTGGACTGCGGCGCCTGCGGCGGCCAGACCGGCTCGGTGAATGTTCGTGTGCTTGCCAACATACTGAACGACAAGGACGTGCGTGCGGCCCTGGCGGAACAGGGTCTCTCGATTCCTCCCGAAACCCGCTTCGTGGGAGCACTGCATAACACCACTACCGACGAGGTCGAGTGCGCCGGTGAGGTTCCCGACGACATCCGGAAATTCCTGGCCAAGGCCGGAGCCCAGGCCCGTCGCGAACGCGCCGTTCGTCTGGGTGTCGCAAGCGACAACGACGTGGACAGCGCCATCAGAAAACGCAGCCAGGACTGGTCCGAAGTACGCCCGGAATGGGGCCTGGCCGGCAACGCCAGCTTTATCGTGGCGCCTCGCTCGGCCACCCGGCACCTGGATCTGGGTGGACGCAGCTTCCTGCACGATTACCGCTGGCAGAACGATGAAGGGTTCAAGATTCTTGAGCTGATCATGACCGCGCCCATGGTGGTCACCCACTGGATCAACCTGCAGTACTTCATGTCGGTCACCGACAACCTGCATTACGGCAGCGGCAATAAAGTGCTGCACAACGTGGTTGGCGGTCACCTGGGTGTGTTTGAAGGCAACGGTGGTGATCTGCGCATCGGTTTGCCGCTGCAGTCCGTACACGATGGCGAACGCTGGGTTCACGAACCCCTGCGCTTGAGCGTGTATCTGGCCGCACCGAAAGAAGCCATTGCCGAGATTGCCCAGAAGCACCAGGTCGTTCAGGACCTCATCGACAACGACTGGCTGTATCTGTTCCGGATTGACGATGAGCAAACCTCGATCGAGCGTTTTTACAAGAATCAATGGCAAGCCATTGCGGTCAGCCCGACCAGCAACCCGTGAGACCCTATGCCCGAAACCATCAAACTAGACGCAACACAAACGACTGACATCGAGAAAGCCGCCTCGCTGCTTCTTGCCGGCCACCTCGTGGCTATGCCAACCGAAACAGTATATGGACTGGCGGCCGATGCCAGCAACGAACAGGCGGTCAGAAAAGTGTTTGAGGCAAAGCAGCGCCCTGTCGGACATCCGCTGATCGTGCACGTAGCCTCGCCCGAACGCATCAGATACTGGGTCGATCGGGTGCCAGAGGCGGCCGAAAAGCTGATCAACACCTTCTGGCCAGGGCCGCTCACGTTGCTACTTCCAAAGAAAAGCGACGTAAGCGATTTCATCACCGGCGGCAATCCCGGCGTGGCGGTCAGGATGCCGGCGCACCCGGCCACGGTGGCAACCATGGAGAAGCTTGGTCGGGATCTGGTAGCCCCATCCGCCAATCCCTATGGCCGGATCAGTCCGACTACCGCAGAGCACGTGCTCGGGGGATTATCCGGGAAAATCGCGGCGGTTCTGGATGGTGGCGACTGTTCGGTGGGCATTGAATCCACCATTGTCGACCTGACCGGCGAAACCCCGGTCATCGCGCGACCGGGGCAGATCAGCCAGAGCGACATCGAAGCCTGCCTCGGAATCACACTGGCACCGGGCAAAGGCGCCAGCCAGGTGGTACCAGGAAGCGTAAAGCGCCACTACCAACCGGTCACGCCCACCGTTGGCGTAGCAACGGATCAATTCGCGCGGCTTCTACCAGAAATCACGCCGTCAGGCGAAAGGATTGGCGTGATCTGGTGGCAGTCAGCACCGGGCGAGTTGGCCTCCGAGTCCATCATGCTCAGCGCCGATCCGAACGAGTATTCCCGCATGCTCTACACCGCGATGCACTCAATGGACCAGGCGAATGTCGATCGAATCGTCATCGAGCTCCCGCCAAGGGAAAGCCGGTGGCTGGCCGTCCACGATCGGCTGGGACGGGCCTGTACCGAACAGTTCGGTTAAGCTGGCACACCCTGGCAACCGGGGCAATAGTACAGCCGCCGGCTGGCCATCATGGTTTTGACAAGCGGCGACGCGCAATCGTGGCAGCGTTGGCCATCGCGGTTAAACACCATGTGCCGGCGCTGACCGAACGTCCATCCTTCCTGTTTTAGCCGCTCTGCCCGCTCGGGCGAATTGGTGACGCCCTTCAACCGGTAGGTCCGCTGCACCAGTGTCAAAATGGCCTCGGCCAATCTCACCTGCTGATCGACATCAAGGTCGCGAGGCCGGGCCTTCGGTGAGATACGAGCCTCAAAGAGAATTTCCGAGCGCAGATAATTGCCAATACCGGCAACGAAGCCCTGGTCCAGCAGCAAGCCACCCAGGTTGCGGCCCCGGAAACGCCTGTCGTCAAACACCGCCAGAAGGTGATCGACACTGACATCCTGATTGAGAGGGTCTGGTCCCAGCCGTGACAGATAGGGCACCTCACTTAATTCGTCGGGCCGAACCAGCTGGATATCGGACGCACTGTATAACCGGGCGGCTTTCTTCGAACCTATAATCGCAAATCTCAGTTGCCGATTGGTACTCGGCTCCCGATCGGGTTTGCCCATGCGCCACTTGCCATAGAGCTGGTTATGGCTGTAAACGCACCATGGGCCGTCTTCATCCGTGGCCTCAAAGAACACCAACACGGCTTTACTCCGCGCTTCCACCCTCTCGACTCTGCGCCCCCGAAGAGCGCTCTCGAAAGGCTTCAGGTGTTCAAAGGCAAAAAATACCGATTGCGCTTTCTTGCCGCCAACGGCCTTGTGAATGTCATCCACCATGCGCCGTATTTCAGGACCCTCGGGCATACTCGTCTCCGCTACTGACCAGTCTGTGTGCATCACAGATGAGCTTAACCGTACGTTGAGACCGGCGATTCAGAGTTGCCTGGTCACAAAGTTTTGCCCGGGTCGAGGTAGGCCCTTTGGCCATCCTGCTCGTAGGTTCTGGTGTATTTAACGCACGAACAAGGTGAGGCATGAAGGATACCAGGCTGGCATTACTGATCGCAGCGATCCTGATTGTGTTGGCGGCGGTGACACGGGAGGACCCGGCTGCTTCGGAAAGCTGGGCCTCGACTCAGGTGGTACCCCTGGCATTTGCCGAAAAGCGTGGAGCCGATAAGTGGCCAACCTCGCAGAAAGAACGCTTTCTGAGCGACCCGGAGAACCAGATCAGATTGAGTCAGCCTGACAGTGTTCTGCGGAACGGACGTGGTCCCGGCGAGTGGCTGCCTACATCCGGTCAATGCGACTACATGGGCAGGTTTATGGCGGTGATGGAACGTTACCAGCTCCACCACCGGGAGCCCCAATGGCGGGACTGGCAGACGAAACGGCAGCGCTGCTATACCCAATTCCAGTAAAAGCAGCCCGGCGTTCCGCAGAGGGGCGGCCTAGCGTTTATCGTCAGGCCCAACCAGATCGGAGAGCTGCTTGCGCAGGCTGTCGATGTTGTCTTCACCGCTCTGCTTGAGCTCATCCAGTTTTTTACGGCCATCCGAGATCTTGTTCTCTACCGAGCGCAGCGCGTCCGATGCACTCTGCTGGATATCGGCGCTCGCCTTCTCGTTCTCGGCTTCGGCTTCCTTCGCTTTTGCCTTGGCCTTCAGGGAATCGGCTTGCTTTTCCCATTCTTCCAGCTGCGTTTCCGCCTTTCTGATCAGTTCGTCTTTCAATGACATGTAATGCCTCCTTTGCATCGTTGGCGAGTGTCACGGCACATCCTCAAGAAATAGAACCGAAAACGCAAGCGACCCCATCCGCCTCTGCCTGACTCAATGCGACTGCGAAGATTGATCCGAGCTGTCAGATTCAGAGCTCCCTTTGCATTCTGGCCGAAGCTCCTCTTCAACCCAGCGCCTGACCTGATGTCGGTCTTTCCGGCGCACCAGTTGTTCGCTGTGGATATTGCGCGGAAAAATCTCGGGCCGACCCTCATGGCTGAGGGTAAAACTCCGCCGCACACCCACCGGATACTTTGTGGGCCCGTGAATCACAGCGGCCCGGATCTCAACACCGGTGATGTCCTCGAACAGGTAATCGCTGTCACTTTCTTCGCTGCGTCGGCCCAGGATGATGTTCCTGAACGAGCCCAGCACCAGATACCCACCGGGCTGCAACGGGCCCTGGCGCAACACCTGGTGCACGTTCGCATCGTCCGCTCCGACCCGGCGATACTCGGTGACCGTCATGACTTTCTCTTCACCCGCACGGGTGTGGAGGACCACCTGAACGCACTGCACGTGCACCGTTTCCTTACCCATGTTCACCAGCAGACACAGGGCATCCGGGTTTTCATTCTGGGCATGGTGAATCACAAGGTAGGGACGGTTGTTCCGTTTGTATTGCAGAAAAAACAGCTGGAAGTAAACAATCCAGACAATTGCCATGATGGCGCTGCTGACAGGAGCGATGTAGTCCATCTATCTGTTCTCCCTCGTCCATATCAATCACTACGCTAGCTCGCTTTACCTGATTTTTACACCCCGTTGACGGAGCCTCCACGAAAACCCTGCGATCATTCTGGACAACAGGATCGTTTCGGGAGTCTCTTATGACAACCAGTAAAGCCACGCTGGTACTCAGTGTTCTTGTGCTGACGTTGACCGGTTGCAAGGTCACTACCTCTGACAGTCTCCATTACCCGGATTCCGATGGCTTTGTATCCGGGCTCTTCTATGACGCACGGGATACCGGCCGGCACTACCCCACGAGCTCCTGGGCACTGGGCAGAGACACTGAGGCCTGTCGGAACGAACCTCTGTATTTCGAAACCCACAGCGGCCGGGTGCGGGTCTATGGCTCACCGGCCTACAGCGAGACCTCGTTCCGGGCTGCCGCGTCGGAGCTTGAACGCAGGGTCGACGGTGTGCTGAGTCGGTTCCAGTTGCGTTGGCCCGATTTTGTCGAGGACCGCAGCGCGGCAGTTCCCTATCCCAGACAGGTTATCGGCTGCCTCAGCCCAGAGGTGCCACACACTGAGTTTGTGTCGGCCTCAATGGCCGCCGTAGCGTTCAACCCGTATTACGGTCAGTGGCCCCATGAGACCGGCCAGTTTGTTGCCCACGAGCTGGCCCATTTCGTCCAGGAAAACCTGTCCCGGTATGATGCGGGTTACAGCCTTCTGCCCTACTGGTTCGCGGAGGGACAGGCCGTCGTTGCAGCAGGGGAGTCCGTTGCTCCGGTGTATCAGCACTATGACTACGATCCCCTCTGGGATATCACCGCCGCCGACGCTGCAAACACTCCGTATCGCTTCGAGCATTACGGACTGGCCTACCGGTACCTGGAAAAAGCCAACGGCGCCCTCGCGATGACGGTATTGCTGGAAATGGTGCAGTTGCTGGACTGGGACGGCGGTTTCTACGGCGAGGTCACCACCGGAGAGTCCCGGGCCTTTGTGGAAGCGTTCAATTCTGCAGGTTTGGTGGACCACCGAAATATCTATCTGAGTTTCCAACGATTTCGAAGTGACTATCACGACCTTCTGAACAGCAGTTATTAAGCAACCGGGCCCTGAACTGGATTAAATTTACCCAATCGGGGATAATTTGGCCCGTTTTTTAACCAGCTGAGTCGTTTGGTAGTCTCTGGTCATGACCATTTTAAGTGTTGTTCAGTTAATCATCTTTTCTGTTCTGTTGCTCAACACCGTGCACCTCATGCCGGCTTTCGGCCGTTTGCTCAAGGGCGCGCAATCGGCGTTTCAGTCCGGGTATCTGTGCGCCATGCTCACCCTGCGTCTGGCCCGCAATATCCTGGGCCTGATCCTGGTAACCGCCAGCACCGCACCCAACCCTGAAATTCATGCTCTGGTCCCCAAGGGCATCCTGCTGTTCCTGGTTCTGGCGATACTCAATGCCGCCATGACCCAGTACATGGAACGCATCCGGGTGGAAGAAGGCGCCCGTTTCTAGGCGCCTTCCCATCAGGCGTAAAGCGACTCGATTACTTCGGTGTATTTCTCGTAGATATTGCTGCGGCGTACTTTCATGGTCGCTGTAACCTCGTCGTCGTCGTGGTCCAACTCCTTGGTCAGCAAATGGAAACGCTTGATCTGCGCCACCTGCGGTAGCTGCTCGTTGCCCTTGTTCACCTCGGCCTGTATGAGTTCATTCACCTGTGGCTGTTCGGTCAGGCTCCGGAAGGTGGTGTAGGCAATTCTCTCCTGCTCTGCCCACTTGGCCACCGTATCGAAATCAATCTGGATCAGCGCAGACACATACTTTCTGGCCTCACCGATCACAATGCATTCCTTGATGTAGGGGCTGGCCTTGATGGTGTTCTCGATTTCCGTCGGTGACAGGTTCTTGCCGCCAGCCGTGATCATGATGTCTTTCAGGCGGTCGACAATCTTGAGCTGGCCATCCCGCCATTCACCCACGTCGCCGGTGTGCAGCCAGCCGTCTTTCAGGGTTGAGGCGGTGGCCTCGTCGTTCTTGTAATAGCCTTTGAACATGCTGCCACCACGCATGATGATCTCGTTGTGTTCTCCGAGCTTTACCTCAACCCCGGACACAGCGACACCCACCGTTCCCAAGCGCACGTCATCAACGGGTTGCGCCGTGGCAACGCCGGTGCTTTCCGTCTGGCCATATACCTCTACCAGGGGAATGCCGATGGTCCGGAAGAACTCCAGTATGCCCGTTGATATAGGGGCCGCCCCGGTGAGGGCAATGCTGCATCGGCGCAGGCCGATAAAATTCTGCAAGGCGCGCAACACCAGCCAGTAGCTGATGCCGTACAGGCATTTCTCCTTCAGGCTCCACTCCGAGCGAGGTTTGGTGGCCATGGGTGAACACATCCGAATCGCCCAGTTGAACAATGCCTGCCGCAATCGCCCTGTCTCCTGAATCTTGATATAGATGGACGAGTGCAGTTTCTCCCAGATCCTCGGCACGCCCAGGAAAAAGGTCGGGGCTATCTCACGCAGATCCTCCTGAATGGTCCGCAGACTCTCGCCAAAGCTGACCGTACTGCCCACATAAACCGGTGCGATGTTGGTAAAGGCCTGTTCGGCCACATGGCAGAGGGGCAGGTAAGAGAGTGTGGACCCATGTTCATCGGCCTGTAAAAGCTTGATGAGCCCCGGCGCCGCGGCGTGCAGATTGTGCCAACTGATCATCGCCCCTTTCGGTCGACCAGTGGATCCGGATGTATAGATCATCAGGGCGGTGTCATCCATTTGCTGGCTGTCCAGCAGTTCATCCACCAACCCGGGATGTTGCTTTTCGAATTCCCGGCCCCTGGCCTCGATATCCTCGAACGCTGCCGGCGGCTCCGGGTAGTAGCGCAGGCCTTTCATATCGATGGCAATGCAGTGCTTCAGTTTGGGAAGTTCTGGCCAGGCTTCCAGCACCTTGTCAGTCTGTTCCTGGTCTTCGCAGATCACGAACTCCGCGTCGCTGTGCTCAAGAACATAGGCCACCTCGTTCCAGGGACTGGTGGGATAGACCCCGACACAGATGCCCTGCACCAGGCCGATGCCCATCTGGCCGATGACCCACTCCACCCGGTTTTCCGAGATAATGGCCACATGGCCACCTGGTTCGAGCCCCATGGCACGAAGCCCCAGCCCGAAGTGCCGGGCCCGCCGGTAATAATCCTGCCAGGAATAGGCCTGCCAGATACCGAAGTCCTTCTGGCGCAGGGCCAGGGCGTCCGGGCGCTCCCGGGCATGGGCCCGCAGCATCTGGGTCAGCGTCAGGTCAGGGATGGAAGGCATTGTCATGACAGCCACCGTTTACGGCGTTTGTAGTGCTTGATGTCTCTATAACTGCGGGCCTCACCTTCCTTGCCCCCCACACCCAGATAGAATTCCTGAACGTCTTCATTGGCCGTGAGTTTGTCCGCCGGGCCGTCGATCACAATCTTGCCGTTTTCCATGATGTAACCGTAGGATGCGATTGCCAGTGACACTGCGGCGTTCTGTTCCACCAGAAGGATGGCAGTGCCCTGCTCCCGGTTGATTCTGGCCACGATGGTAAAGATCTCTTCCACCAGCAGCGGCGCCAGACCAAGCGAGGGCTCATCCAGCATGATCAGGTCCGGCTGTGCAATCAGCGCCCGCCCCAGGGCCAGCATCTGCTGCTCGCCGCCTGAGAGATAACCGGCCAGCTGCTTACGGCGCTCCTTCAGTCTCGGGAAATAGTTATAAACCAACTCGTAGCTGTCACTCAGGGAAGGCTTACTGCCGCTGAGCGCGTAAGTGGCGGCGATGAGATTTTCCTCCACCGTGAGGTCCTCGAACACTCTTCGGCCCTCCATGACATGGAAGAGTCCGTCGCGCACAAGCCGCTCCGGCGGAACGCCTTTTACATCCTTACCCCTGAAGCGTACTTCGCCGGCCGTGACCTCCCCGTCTTCGAGGGTCAGAAGCCCCGAGACGCTTTTGAGGGTGGTGGATTTACCAGCACCATTGGAGCCGAGGAGCGCCACAATGGCCCCCTCCGGCACCCGCAGTGACAGACCCCGGAGGACCTGCACTGACTTGTTGTAGACCACCTCGATATTATCGATTTCCAGTAAGGCTTCCATACAGCCCCTCAGTCGAGGTGGATCCAGTCCGATACCGGCTCATAACGGCCCGCCTCGGCGTTCACACGCCAGATACGGCCCACCGGGAACGACATATCCTTCACCGTGACCGGAATGCCTATGATGCCTCCCGTGTCCCAGTCCTCAATGGAAGCCAGGGCTTCGGCCATGTTGTCCGCGTTGAGCTCTTTCCCGGCATCCAGGGTGCGCTTGATCACCTCCGTCCAGACCATGGCGTTGAACCAGCCCTGAATATAGCCGGTCGGACGATAGCCAGCCTCCGGATCACTTTTCTCTGCCTGAGCCCTCAGGGCATCAAGCATCGGACCGCTTTCCTCGCTGTCGTAGTAGTTGTAAGGCATCACACCCATGTAGCCGTCGGCATCCGCGCCCATCTTGTCGATGATCAGCTTGTCGGAGGACCAGAAGGTGCCCATGAACTGGGTGTCCAGGCCCATCTGGCGCATCTGCACCATGAACTCGTTGATCGGTGACAGCACATAGCCGTGGAATACCACGTAATCCGGGCGCACCCGGCGCAACTTCAGCACCTCGGCCGAGACATCGACGCTACCCGGCTTGGTGACGATCTCTTCCACCACTTCGATACCCAGCTCAGCCGCGCGGGCTTTGCCATTCTCGATCGGGTCCTTGCCAAATTCGGTATCGCTGTAGACAAACGCCACGTTTGGCATCTCGCCATCCTCACCCTGGGAGGCGATGTACTCCAGGATGATCCCGAACATCTGGCTGTAGTTAGGGCCCGGGATAAACTGGTACGGATAGGTTTCATTGTCGGTCAGTACGGTGGCGAAAGACGCGCCGCTCATCAGCGTATTGCCCTGGCTGTTGAGCTCCGAGGCAATGGCTTTCATGAAACCGGTGCTGTCGCCGTAGTAGGTGGCCGGGGAGCTGCTGCCGGAAATCTTTTTGAAGGCTGCGACTGACCTGTCCACCTCATAGGCGGTGTCTTCCATCACGTATTCCACCGGATGACCATTGATACCGCCCTGGCTGTTGATCCAGTCGGTGTAATCCGTCAGGCCGGCGTGCAGGTGAATGCCTGCAAAGGCAAAAACACCGGAGAGCGGGATCGAGCCGCCGAACACGATGGGCTCTTTGTCCTGAGCCATCGCCGGGGCAGCAACGGTCAGCGCAGCGACCAGGCTACCAAGCCCGGCAAGCCGGCGACCTTTTTCGAGGATGTTTCTGAACATGTTTCTTCTCCTTGCTGCTTCTTGTTGTTGGTGGTGCATGGGCTCTGTGTACCAGGCCCGTTGAAACACGGTTAATTCCTGAATGGCCACAGCCGGAAAAACCGGCGGATGCGGTGCCAGATCTCCGCCAGGCCATGGGGTTCAAAGATCAGAAAGCCCACGATCAGGGCACCGAAGATAATTTCCAGCATCGGCGACATGAACACCGGGGCGTTGGGATAAAAAGGCGTCAGCGCAGCGGTCAGCAGTTTCAGGGCTTCCGGCACCAAAGTCATGAAGGCGGCGCCGAGAATGCCCCCCAGCAGGTTGCCCATGCCCCCGACGATCACCGCCGCCAGATAGAAAATCGACATGGAAAGCGGGAAGCTTTCCGGCGTCACCACCCGATAGAAATAGGCGAACAGGCCACCGGCGATCCCGGCATAGAACGAGCTGAGGGCAAACGACATCAGCTTGTAACGCAGCAAGTTGATCCCGAGAATCTCGGCGGAAATATCCCGGTCGCGAATGGCGATAAACGCCCGGCCAATCCGGGTCCTGAACACATTGCGGGCCGCCAGCACCATCAGCACCGCCAGCGGCACAATGATGAAATACATCCTGAAATCGCTCTGGAAAGTCAGTCCGAACAGGTGCGCCGGCTCCAGGCTCAAACCGCCCATCCCGCCGGTCACCGATTCCCACTCGGCGAAAATGAAATGCAGGAACACGCTCGCCGCCAGGGTGGCGATGGCCAGGTACAGGCCCTTGACCCGAAGCGAGGGCAGGCCCACCAGAATGCCCACGGCGGCGGCCATCAGCCCGGCCATCAGAAGCGTAACCGGAAACGGCAGGGCGGTATTGAGGGATAACCAGGCCACGGTATAGGCGCCCACGCCCATGAAGCCGGCCTGCCCGAGGGAAATCAGGCCGGTAAAACCGGTCAGGATGTTCAGGCCGGTGGTGCTGATCACGGCAATCCCCACGAGGCACCCCAGGTAAAGCAGGTAAGAATTCACCACAAACGGGAAAACCAGCAGAATCAGCAGGAACAGCCCCAACCACAGCTTCTGGGTCTGGCTGGTCCAGATTGCCTCATCGGCCTCGTAACTCTGTTTCGCGTCACCGATGCGCATCTTACACTCGCTCTATTTCGTGGGTGCCGAACAGGCCGTAGGGGCGGATCACCAGGATGATCGCCAGCACCAGGAAGGTTGCCGGCATCCGGTACTCGCCGCCCAGATAGGCGCCCGCCACGGTTTCCAGCCAGCCGATGAATACGCCGGCCACCAGGGCGCCGAGAATGCTGTCCAGGCCGCCCACGATCACCACTACCAGTACACTGAGGCCGATGATCCCGAATTGCGGGCTCAGCCCACCGGTGGCCGCCACCAGCACGCCGGCCAGGGACGCCGCAAGCGAACCGAACACCCAGGCCATGTTGAAGACACGGCGCACGTTGATACCCATTGAATAGGCTGCCGCCTGATCCGAGGCGGTGGCTCGCAGGGCCACGCCACCCCGGGAGAACCGGAAATACAGCAGGTAAATGATCAGCAGGGCGGAACCAATGAGAAAGCCGTAAGCGATCTTGGGTGCCAGATACAGTTCCCCGATAAACACCGGCTCCCGAGGCAGGAAGTTGGGCAGCAGTTGCGGATCAGCGGTCCAGATAAATTCCACCAGACCCACCAGGATGCTGGCAATACCGATGGTGACCATCACCACGGAAATCGGAGGTTCCCCCAGCATCGGCCGGATCATGGTTTTCTCTATGACACCGCCGAGAATACTACCGCCGATCACCGCCATCGGCAGAGCAAGCCAGGGCGACAGCTCCATGCCGCCGGCGAATGCCAGAAACAGGTAGGCCGCGAACATCATGATCTCGCCGATGGCGAAATTGATGACCCTCGTGGCTTTATAGATGATCACGAAACCCAGAGCGATCAGGGCATACAGGCCGCCCATAGCCAGGCCCGCCAGGCTGATTTCGCCGAAGAACAACCAATCCATCAGGCGGCCTCCCCCTCGGCGTTGAGCTTCTTGCGGAGGCTCTCGATATCACTGTTGCCCAGGTAGGCCTTGATCACCTCCGGGTTGTTCTGAACCTCCGCGGGCAGGCCTTCGGTGATGACCTGACCAAAGTTGAGCACCGCGATGTGGTCGGAAATATCCATCACCATACCCATGTCGTGTTCCACCATCAGCACGGTGACACCCCACTCTTCCCGGATGTCGAGAATAAAGCGGGCCATGTCTTCCTTTTCTTCCCGGTTCATGCCCGCCACCGGCTCGTCCAGCATCAGTACTTTCGGCTGCATGGCCAGCGCCCGGGCCAGCTCAACGCGCTTTTGTAGACCATAGGAAAGACTTGCCACAGGCTGGCGGCGAATATGGTCTATCTCCAGGAAATCGATAATCCGCTCTTCCACATCTTTACGAACGGCCATTTCCTCGCGTCGGGCCGGGCCGAAATAGGCCAGGGCACTGAGCAGACCGCTCTTCATATGCACGTGGGCGCCCAGCTTGATGTTGTCGAGCACTGTCATGCCCCGGAACAGGGCAATGTTCTGGAAGGTTCGGGCCAGCCCCATTGCGGCTCGCTTCGGTGGCTTGATGCTGCCCGGCAGTGGCTGCCCCTGATAGTGAATCGTGCCCTGCTGGGGTTTGTAGAACCCGGAGATGCAGTTGAACAGCGACGTCTTGCCAGCGCCGTTAGGGCCGATAATGGTGGTTACGGTGTTCTCAGGCACCCGGAAACTCACGTCCTGCAGCGCCTTCACACCACCAAATGACAGAGACAGGTTACTGATTTCAAGGATGCTCAAACTTCCTCCCGGCACCCCTGGCGCCGGGCACACAGGCACGCGAACACGCCCTGACAGTACCCATCCCACGCCCGAAGATGATTGTATTTTTTGTTTTTTCTTGTCGTCGGGGTGAACCCCGATTCAGATTTAAAGTAGTCCATTCGGGCAACATTAGGCAAACCGCTCTATCTTGTTATCCCAAAGACCACGAAATCAGTACGCAGGTTTCTGACCGTGAGACCTGCATTACCGGGAGGGCATGTGACCATGGCAGATTCACTGGTAACCACCGCATTTGATGCCGGAACAGGGGTCGCCAGATTGACCTTCAACCGTCCGAAGGCCCTCAACGCCATCAATGTGCCCCTGGCAGAGGCCTTCCTCGCGGCGGTGCGGGAGATCCGGGATCTTTCCGGTGTTCGTTGCATCGTTCTGACAGGCGCGGGGCGAGCCTTTATGGCGGGCGGCGATGTATCCAGTATGGCGGGCACGTCGGAGCAGGCTGGCGCAGCCATCAGCGCCATCCTGGACGCGGTCAACCCCGCCATCCTGCTTCTGCGCAGCATGGATGCGCCTGTAATTGCCGCAGTCAGGGGCGTGGCGGCCGGCGCAGGGCTGAGTCTCACCCTGATGGCCGATCTGGTGATCGCCGAGGAAGAGGCAAAATTCCTGGTGGCCTACAACGGCATTGGCGCGGTTCCGGACTGTGGCGGCAGCTGGGCCCTGGCCCACAAACTCGGCGCCGGCCGGGCGGCCGAACTGATGCTGCTGGGCCGCACCCTGGGCGCTGCTGAAGCCCGGGACTGGGGCATAGTCAACGAAGTAGCCCCCGACAGCGAATTCGACAACCGGCTGAACCGGATGATCGAGAAGGTCGCTCAGGGACCAACCCGAGCCTATGGCGTCTTTCGTAAATTGATCGATCAGGCCAACGGTGACCGGCTGGCCGACCATCTGGAGGCGGAACGTGCTGCGTTCCTCGAAATGACCCGTACTGAAGACTTCGCGGAGGGTGTTTCGGCGTTTCTGGCCAAACGGCCGTCAGAGTTCCGTGGCCGCTGACGTCGGAACAAGTTCGGCCCGGTTACGGCCATTGTGCTTGGCCCGGTAAAGCGCCTTGTCCGCCGACGCCATAACGTCCTTAAAAGAGCCATGGTCCCGGGTAAGAGTCGCACCACCGATGCTGGCCGAAAGATGCACCGGAACACCGTGGACCTCCCGGCCAGTCTCAACGATTCTTTGCAACAGGCGCCCGGTTATCGCCTCGATCGCTTCGCGATTATTGTTGCGAAGCACGGCTGCGAACTCTTCACCGCCAACGCGGCCAACGATGTCGTCATCCCTGAGTTCGGCTTTCATCAGACTGGCAACGACCTTCAATACCTCATCGCCGGTGGCATGCCCCCAGCGGTCGTTGATCTGCTTGAAGTGATCCAGATCGATCATGAGCACGGTGACAAGGTCCCCGGCCCGCCGGGCTTTTTCAAATGCCAGCTCACCTTCCCGGTAGAACGCCCGGCGATTGTACAGCTGGGTAAGCCCATCCCGCTCCGCCAGCACCACCAGAGCCTGTTCGGAACGGGTGAATGCCAATAACGGAAGCGCCATGGCCGTGGCACTCACCAGCAGCAGGTGGTTCATCAGAATGAGTTTCAACAGCCCCTGAAGATCCAGCTGTACGCTTCCGCTCATGGAGACTGCGATTACCAGTACCTGGGTCATCATCAGCGTCCCGTGGATGCCGAACAGTGTTTGCAGAATGCGAAGGGGCAGTCTGGGCCTGTGCCCAATTGAGCCCAGCCGGTAGATCGCCAGGCTGAAGATCAATGCCGAGAACAGCGCAGTCAGGAATCTGGCCACCACCGGATCCCAACCCGCGCTGACAGCCAGGCCAGACAGATAGAGTAGCAAGGCGCCATGGATAAGACGGGATGACCGTCTCTTGCCCGCTATTGGCAACCCCATCAGTGCGTGGATACCCGCAAGGACCAACAGCGGTGAAGCACCAAGAAACAGGTGGGCGACGAATATCAGCCCCCCTGGAGCGCCGGGCCACTCATTGGCTACTGCGAATGCGGTACCCAACACAAAGGTCAGGCAGGCTAGGGCCCAGAGCAGAAAACAGCGCTCCCGATGGCGGAGGTGATAGATCGCCCAGAGCATGCCGCCGATCAGGAGGTTGATCATGACCGAAGTGACCAGCAGTGTTGGCAGATGCAGGTTCAGGTCCATAAAGGCAAAGCGTTCCAGGCTAGACGGTATGATCTGTCAGCGTATCAGTTTGGCTTCCGCACATGCGCGAGTAATGTGTAGCGTTTGGTATGATAATTGTCACAGACTGGCGCGACATCCATGAACTCACTGCGAGACCCCATGAATCCAACCATAGAACTGCTCAAATCCCACCGCTCCATCCGCAAATTCACCGGTGAAAAGATCCCGCCTGACCTGCTCAGGGAACTGATTCGGGCCGGCCAGTGCGCCGCCACCTCGAATCATGTGCAGGCCTATTCGATCATTCACGTGATCAACCCCGACAACCGCCGGAAAATCGCGGAACTTGCCGGGGGCCAGAGCTACATTGCTGACTGCTCGGACTTTCTGGTGTTCTGTGCCGATATGCGGCGCTCAACCGATGCCGCAGGACGGGCCGGGGCTGACGTGGTGCGAGGGATGACGGAACAGTTACTGGTTGCCACCATCGACACCAGTCTGATGGCCCAGAACGTGGCGATTTCCGCGGAATCCGAAGGGCTCGGGCTGTGCTATATCGGTGGCATCCGCAACAACCCGGCCCAAATCAGCGAGATTCTCAGGCTTCCGGAACACGTTTATCCGGTGTTCGGCATGTGTCTGGGCTACCCGGACCAGAACCCGGAGGTGAAACCCCGGCTGCCGGTGGAGGCCATCCTGAGGGAAGACTACTACTCCGATGCCCGTGACGAAGAACTGGTGGCCGGCTTTGATCGCACCATGAACGAGTACTACCGGGAGCGGACCGGAGGCAACAAGGACACCACCTGGTCCGAGCAGCTCAAGCCGCTGTTCACCTCGAAACTGCGGCCGCATATGCGCGATTTCCTGCGCAAATGCGGCTTCGAGATGAAATAGCCGCTAGGCAGTGGCTTTTGGCCGGGTGACCCGATCCACCAGATACACCAGGCCGTGGTAGTCGATGCCGCTGTGTCGGCTAAGGCCGATCTCGCAGGTGCGGCTGGTGGAGATACCCTCCTCGCAGCCGGCCGTCTGTTCAGCCAGGGTTTTCAGGGAATGGGCGTTCAGCTCCGGCACGTTGAAGCCTTTATCCCCGGCAAAGCCACAGCAGTGGATGCCCTCGGGGATCACCACATTACTACTGCAGCGGCGAGCGATATCGATAAGACCCTGTGATTCCCCAAGATGCTGGGTACTGCAGGTGACGTGCACGGCCAGCGGGGTCTGCTCCGGCTCGAAATCCAGGCGCTCGTAAAGATGATCACGAATAAACCGGACCGGGTCGAACAGTGTGAGCCCGGCCTCTTCGGCAGCTTCACGGATCTGCAGGGTGCAGGGGCTGGTGTCGCAATAGATCGGATCCACACCATTGCGGCTGGCCCACAACAGCGCCGAAATCAGTTCATCTTTTTTGGATGCCGCCTGGTCCGGATAGCCCTTGGAGGCAAATGGCTGGCCGCAGCACAGACTGTCCAGCGCCTCCGGATACACCACCTGGTAACCACCTTTCTCCAGCAGCCTCCGGGTCACGCTGATCAACGGCTCCTGCGCCTTATCGCTACGGGCCGGGCCCATGGTCCGGGACACACAGGCGGCCAGATACACCACCCGGGGCCGACCATCGGCCGGATCCTCCTGTGCTGCTGGTGACACAAGCCGCACCGGTTGGGGCAGAGTCGGATCCCATTGGGCGACCTTGCCTCCGGACACCTTTCGGACGCCCGCACTGAGACGGGTCAGCATTGGCGCGCCCATCAGCCGTTCGGCCATGGAGGCGCTGGCAAGGACAAAACGGGTGGCTTTCAGTGCGCCGGCAAAATGCTTCGCCAGCTGATTGGCCACGGACTGGCCGCCGGCTTTCTCGCTACGCAGCTTACGCACCAGATCACCGGTATTGATACCCACCGGACAGCGCTGGGCACACAGACCGGTGGCGGCGCAGGTATCCAGGCCGTGATACTGGTAGGCCTTCTCCAGTTCAGCCGTATCTTCACCGGCACGGCGGCGGGCCTGGATATCCCGCCAGATCACGATGCGCTGGCGAGGCGAAAGGGTGAGCCCTTCCGAGGGACACACCGGCTCGCAGAAACCGCATTCAATGCATTTATCAACTAGAGGATCGGCCTCCGGCAGGGGCTTCAGATTCTTGAGGTGGATCTGCGGGTCTTCCGAGAGCACAACATCCGGATTGAGCAGATTCTCCGGGTCCAGCAGCCGCTTGATCTGCCACATCAGCTGCCAGGCATCATGCCCCCACTCCAGCTCCACAAACGGCGCCATGTTGCGGCCAGTCCCGTGCTCCGCCTTCAAAGAACCACCAAACTCCACCGCCACCAGCTGCGCCACATCCTGCATGAAGGCCTCATAGCGGGCGACTTCCGCAGGGTCGTCAAATCCCTGGGGGAACACGAAGTGCAGGTTGCCCTCCAGGGCGTGGCCAAAGATGATCGCGTCGTCATAGCCATGCTTCACAAACAGCTCCTGGAGACGGGTAACCCCCTCGGATAGCTGATCGATCGGGAAGGTCACATCCTCGATGATCACGGTGGTACCGTTCGGTCGCACTGCGCCCACAGCGGGGAAGGTACCCTTTCGAATGGCCCACAGCTGGTCAGAGACTTTGGCATCGCGGGTGAAATCCACCTGTTGCTCAAGCGGAAAATCCGCCAGGGACGCACTGATCCAGGCCAGCTGTTCATCCAGACTCTCCGAGGAGGGCGCCCGGGTCTCCACCAGCAGCGCGCAGGCATCCTCCGACAGATCATGAATCCAGTCAGGCAGGCCGGGCTTGTCCTGCACCGAGCGAAGGCTGCGGCGATCCAGCAGCTCCACCGCCGCCACAGGCTGCGACCGCAACGCCGACGCCGCCCGGCAGCAGGTCTCGGCATTACGGAACACCAGCAGCGCCGTGGCCTTGTCGGGGTATTCCGGCACGGTGTTGTAGGTGACAGCACTCACGAAACCCAGGGTGCCTTCGGAGCCCACCATCAGATGGGTGAGAATGTCGATGGGATCCTCAAAGTCCACCAGGGAGTTCAGGGACAACCCTGTGGTGTTTTTCAGGCGGTATTTGTGCCGAATACGTTCCGCCAGCTCCGGATTCTCCCAGGTATTGATAGCCAGCTTTTTCAGGGCCGCCAGCAACTCGCCATGACTGTCGCGGAACGCCGCCACACTCGCCGGGTCCTCGGTATCCAGCACGGCGCCGTCTGCCAGCACCAGGCGCATGCCAGCCAGGGTGTGGTAGCTGTTCTGGGCCGTGCCACAGCACATGCCACTGGCGTTATTGGCAACAATGCCGCCGATCTTGCAGGCGTTGATGGAAGCAGGATCGGGACCGATCTTGTAACCCCTGGGCGCAAGCCAGGCGTTGGCCTGGGCGCCGATCACACCCGGCTGCAGGCGAATCTGGCGGCCTTCAGCGCGGATGTCGTGGCCGTTCCACTGGTCGCCAAGGACAATCAGGATGGAGTCGCTGATGGCCTGCCCGGAAAGGCTGGTACCGGCGGCCCGGAAAGTCACCGGCACCTTGTGGTTGCGGGCAATCGCCAGCAAATCGACCACCTCGGCCTCATCCTGAACCCGCACCACCACTTTGGGGATCAGCCGGTAGAAACTGGCGTCGGTTCCGAACGCGAGGGTGGACACCGGATCGTTGAACACCCGGTTTTCCGGAATCCGTTGCCGGATATCGGCCAATGTGGCTGCGGAAAAGCTCATAGGTCCTCCAACACCAGCACGATGAGCTCACGAGGCCCGTGAGCGCCATAAGCCAGCACCTGTTCGATGTCCGCGGTCTTGGACGGGCCGGACACCAACAGGACATTGGTGGGCAGCCCGGCTGCCCAGTCCTGAGACACCATCATGTCATACAGATTGTCGTGAATCTCGCTGGCCTTGAGCAGGGCAATGTGCACCGGTGGTACCAGGCTCATCAGTCGTGGTTCGTGGCGATCCGGCCAGAGCACGATTGTGCCAGTGGCAGCAATACCACCCAGGGTGCCGGTCAGGCTGGCATCCACATTCCAGAACAGCTCTTCCTTCCAGGCCTCCACCGGCTTATCGTAGGCCAGTAACTCGATCGTCTGCTCCGTGGCCTCAACGTGAGCTTGCAAGGCGCGGCCGTGGTCTGTGCCGGGTGCGCACAACAGATTTCGGAGATTGCGTTTGTTCAGCAGCTGCGTCACCAGGTCCGGCCAGCTGTCAGAATGGCACTGGTGCACTTCCGTGTGGACCGCCTCCATCAGGCTGCGCAACCGGGTGACGCGGTCTTCCGGCGCGTAGCGCCAGGGCCGGGTTACCAGCCCCTCGTCGAATTCGTCCGGGCGGGGTGTCGTGCCGGCAAGGCTGTTTCTCAATTTACCAAGGATATTCGCGCGGGCGGTCATGATGGCCGGCCTCCCTTCTGGTCGAGATGTTGAGCCGCAAGATCGTGCAGGGAACGACGGGCGGGCACCGGTGCACTGTGATTCTCGGTCCAGGGGCCGGCCTTTTTCGGAGCCAGCGCCCGGAAGCGGGTCGCGGCCCAGAGAAAACTGCGATACAGCGCCGGCCGGGTATTCAGCATCTGCCAGCCGCGCCAGATCCAGCGCTCTGCCCGGGAATGTTTGGCGCCGCCACCTTTCACCTGCTGCGGCTGCTCCGGATCCTTCACATTTTCCTGCCGTAAACGCTGAAGCAGCTCGGGAATCGGAATCTTGACCGGGCAGACCTCACCGCAGGCCCCGCACAGGGAGGAGGCGCTTGGGTGGTCTGGCACCTTGTCGAGGCCAGCCATATGCGGTGTGATGATCTTGCCGATGGGGCCGGGGTATACTTCACCGTAGGTGTGGCCGCCCACCCGGGTATACACCGGGCAGTGGTTCATACAGGCGCCGCAGCGGATGCAGTTCAGGGTCTGACGCATCTGGGCATCAGCAAAAGCGCCGGTACGGCCGTTATCCAGCAATACCAGATGTACCTCTTCCGGGCCGTCCAGTTCGTCCGGTTTGCGGGGACCGGATATCAGGTTCACATAGGTGGTAATGGGCTGCCCCAGGGCCGAACGGGTGAGCAGGGAAACCAGCGGCACCACATCCCTCAGGTTCGGCACCACTTTTTCAATGCCCGTTACCGCAATGTGAACCGGCGGTGCCGTGGTGCTCATGCGACCGTTGCCCTCGTTTTCCACCAGCAACAGGGTGCCAGTTTCGGCGATGGCGAAGTTCACTCCGGATACACCCACATCCGCATCCATGAATTTCCGACGAAGGGTTCGCCGGCCGATCTGGATCAGTTGATTGACGTCTTCGGTCTCCGGCTCCCCCAGCTTGTCGTGAAACAGCTTCGACACCTGCCGGGCGTTCTTATGGATCGCCGGCATGATAATGTGGGACGGCTTTTCATTATCGAGCTGGACAATGTACTCCCCCATGTCGGATTCCAGGCATTCGATGCCCCGCTCCGCCAGATAGTCGTTCATCTCCATCTCTTCGCTGACCATGGACTTGCCTTTTACCACCTGGCTGCCCTTGCGGGCTTCGATGATGCCGTGCACCAGTTCGTTGGCTTCCTCGACCGTCTCCGCCCAGTGAACCTTGACGCCGTTTTCAGTGAGTTTCTGTTCCAGCTGCTCCAGCAGGTCCGGAAGCCGCGACAGGGCACCGGCCTTGAGACGATTGCCCAGCTCCCTTAGCCCTTCACGCTCATCAGCATCGGGAAACGCGTTGGCCCGCTTGGTCATCAGCGAGTCCATGGCCACCCGGAAATTGTTGCGCAGCTGCCCATCCGCCAGGGCTTCTTCGGCACGCCCCCGGAAGCCCGGAGTCAGCTCGGTCACCGGAATACGCTGGCTCATGCCACCTCCCCTTCGCTGGCGCCATTGATTCGCTCCCACAGGAAGCTGGCCAGATGCCGTCCCCGGAAGCGCTCTTTCTGTTTTTCGAGGGAACCATTGATGTTCATCAGGCAGCCGCCATCGGCAGTAACCATTTCCACCGCGCCGGAATCCATCAGCGAGCGCGTCTTGTCCTTGACCATGGCACCCGAGACTTCCGGCATCCGAACCGAGAAGGTGCCGCCGAACCCGCAGCATTCACTCTCATGGTCATGGTCGACACGCTCGACCCCTTCGAGCTGCTGGAGAAGCTCACGCGCATGGAGGTGTGTGTTCATTTCCCGCCGGGCCGAGCAGGACGTGTGCAGGGCGATCTTGCTGGGTGCACCCCGGTCCGACAGTTGCACTTTGCAGACTTTCAGCAGGAACTCGGTCAGCTCGAAGGTGCGCTCGGCCAGCGCTTCCACCCGCTTGAGTGTGTCCGGCTCGTCGGCAAACAGCGCCCGGTAATGATGCCGGAACATACCGGCACAGGAGCCGGACGGCACAACGACCGGCAGACCCGAACGATCCAGGATCTCCAGCTGGGCACGGGCCACGGCTTTGGCCTCATCCCGGTATCCCGAAGTCCAGGCAGGCTGCCCACAGCAGCTCTGCTCCCGAGGGAAATGCACGCGGACGCCTTCACGTTCCAGCAGGCGAATGGCGTCCAGCCCGGCTTCCGGGAAGAACAGATCCACCACACAGGTGCCAAACAGGGTGACGGCCTCAGGCTTTTCAGGGTAATGCCTCTCCGGCTCCCGCTCCGGGGCTACCCGGGTGGCATTGGGGGCGGCATCGTAAAACAGGTCGCTCATTGGCTGGTGCCTCAATACGCTCTCAAACTGACCAATTTATAAATTGGTAATACCAATTGACATCAATAGTTAACCAAGGTATGGGAAAATGTCCGCCAATGTCAAAAGTTTTTGGTGCAAAAGACACACTTTGAAGGACTTCTTCATGCTAACCCTTGGCCGATAAAGTCTCTTGTGATATTGGTATTACCAATAAATTTTCGATACGGGTACATCAGGAATGGCCATCGGACAGATCGCGCCGAAAAGACTCGCAGACACCATTGTGGAACAGCTGGAAACCATGATTCTGGAGGGCACCCTGCAACCAGGCGAGCGACTGCCGCCAGAACGGGTGTTGTCAGAGCAATTCGGAGTGTCACGCCCTTCGCTGCGCGAGGCTATCCAGCGACTGACGGCCAGGGGCCTGCTGGTGAGCCGCCAGGGCGGCGGCAACTATGTCACCGAGTCCCTGGGTGGCAGTTTTAGTGACCCGCTGATTCCCTTGCTGGAAAACCGGCCGGATGCCCAACGGGATTTGCTGGAGTTCCGACGCACCCTGGAAGCGGACTGCGCCTACTACGCGGCATTGCGGGCCACCGAGGTGGACCGCGCCCACCTGAAAACCGCCTATGAGGCGCTGCAAGCCTGCTACAGCACCGAAAAGGAGCGGGATCTGGAAGCCGAAGGCGCGGCGGACGCACGCTTTCACCTGGCCATTGCCGAGGCCAGCCACAACGTGATCCTTCTGCATACCATTCGCAACCTCTTCAACATGCTGAAGAGCAACGTAGTGACCAACATTGGCGGCATGTACCAGAGGGAGGCGGAGACCCGTCAGGGCCTTGTGGAGCAGCATCGAATGCTGTACGAGGCCATCACGGAAGGTAGGGCCGACGAAGCCCGGGAACTGGCCGGCAAGCACATTCTGTACGTTCAGCAGGTGCTCTCGGAACGGAGCGAGAATAACCGTCGGCTGGAGCGGTCCCTGCGGCGGGACAAACTGGCGCGAACCTGAACAAGCCCTGTCCGGTGCTCAGAGCATTCGATTGATCTCTTTCCACAATCTGCGATAGGCATCGGCAGCCACGGAACTGGGTGCCAGTAGCTCCACTGGTGTGCCCTCCTCGCCCATTTTTTCCACCACACTGGCGTTCGGGATGATGGTTTTCAGGCCTTTGGGCAGGATCTCATCCTGGGCATTGATCAGCTCCCGGTGCAGCCCTTTGCGCCGGTCGGCCATGGAATAAAACGGGTGCAGCTTACCCGGCTTCAGCTTCTTGTCCTTGGCAAACTCCGCCAGCTGTTTCCAGCTATTCAGGGACAGCCAGGTGGGAATCACCGGCACAAACACCTCGTCTGCCGCTTTTAGCACCTGCTCCGAAAGCCGGGACAGCGACGGCGGGCAATCCAGTATCACCAGACTGGTTTCTTCGGACAGAGGTGCCAGCCACTGTTTGATCAGGTTACTGCCATCCTCCTGGTCCAGTTTGACATCCAGATTACGGAAACTGGTGTGGGACGGGATGAAGTCCAGGTTTTCATAGTCGCTCTCGTGAATGAACTCGGCGATGGGCGTCTTCCCCTTGAGCAACTGCGACAACTTGTGACCTTTGATCTTGTCGGCACCGGCCAGGTACCAGCTGGAAGCGCCCTGAGGGTCCAGATCCCACAACAGTGTCGAATACCCGGCCTGGCTGGCCAGATAAGCGATGTTCACGGCAGCGGCGGTTTTGCCAACACCGCCCTTCAGACTGTAAAACGCAATGGTCCTCATCCTGTCAGATCCTTTTATCCAGGCATAAAAAAACCGGGGAAGTCCCCGGTTAAAGCATTCACACGATGCACAACACAATGCATGTCGTCCTGATGAGATCTCAGGTTAGGCTTTTCCGGTGACAGTTTGATGACAGCCGGCAGGCCATCGTTAAACTTTCCCTGTTCACTGACTTACCTTCTCCCAGACGGTCAGCTCGGAGAAGCTGTGCTGAAACTTGTTTCTCGTCTCCCGTATAACAAACGGCAGACTCCAGGGCTCGAACAGCAGGCGGAAATGTGGCGCCAGCATTTCCCTCAGGCCGTCGAACGTCGAGAAGTCCTCACCATCCTTTTTGAAACCACCGACCCAGTGTTCCCTGGGCGTGTATTCCTCCAGCCAGGTGTAGGGTGAGGCAATCACCAGAAGCCCGAGCTCGTTAATCCGTTCGTGGATGGTCTCCAGAAACAGCGATGGCTGGTACAGCCGATCGATCAGGTTGCCCGCGAGCACCAGATCATACTCCGCGAACTGCGACGGCAGATCGCAGGCATCGCCCTGGTGAAAAGCCACACGGTTGGCGGCCTCCTCCAGCCCGAGGGATGCCAGGCTCTGATCCTGAAAACTCACCAGCTCACCTTCTTCCGGACGGGCATAGCGCACTCGTTTTTCCCGGGCCACTTCCTGACCTTTGTTAACGAAGGCGTTGGAATAATCAATGCCGTCTACGTGACGGAAATGCCGGGCCAACTCGAAGCTGGTGCGGCCAACGGCGCAGCCAATATCCAGCGCACGATCCAGGGGCCTTCCATCCATGGCATGCATAGCAGCGTCGGCCAGGGCCTTGGGAAAGTTGGCCTCACCATGCCACCGTTCGCCAAAGTGAAATTCCAGGTATTGGGCGAGGGTGGTGTCGTTTTCATAGTACGCGGCTTGCTGCAAGGGAATTCTCCTACCCTGAATGGTTCAACGGTTATCGCTAGCCTAACAGGAAGTTGCCAATGCCCTGATCAATAACCGTCTCTTCCGAGCGATCCTTGAGCGGCACCCCGGAAACCTGCTGTCGGCGGGCCTCTTTGAGCAGATACATCAGCCGCCGGCTCGCCTCGGCCCACGACAGCCCCGCCGGCCGAATGTTCGATATACAGTTCCGGCTGGCGTCGGTCAGCCCGGGCTCAGGCGCCCAGGTCAGGTAAAGCCCGAGGCTGTCCGGAGAACTCAGGCCGGGACGCTCGCCAATCAGCACCACCACACAGCGGGCGTTGAGCCGGTGACCCACATCGTCCCCGATCGCGACCCGTCCTTGAGAGACAACGATCAGGGGCGCCAGTTCCCAGGTCTGATCGTCGGCTTCAAGATCTGTCAGTAGCGCATCGAGAAGGCCGAGGGCATTTTGCTGCACACCGAAGGAGGACAGGCCGTCTGCGATCACCAGTGCCAGGTCGACGGGCGAGTCGCCGGTGTGGCCCAACCGATCCAGCTTCTCACAGGACTGAGCGCTGAGCCTGCGACCAAGGTCCGGGCGCTGCAGGTAGGTTACCCGGTCGTCGGCCTGACTGTGCAGATGAACCGGCTCCTGTGGCAGCAGTGATTTTCCTGGTTCGCTCAGATCCCCCAGTTGCGCCATTAACGCAGCGGTATCCAATGGCAGATGCACCGCGTCCCTGGCCTGGGCATGAGCCAACTGAAACGCCAGCATCTCCCGGGTGGGCAGGCTCACACCTGCGCGACCCAGACCAATCCGGGCATCGGTCCAGGCTGACAGCCGGCGCCACGGGTTCTCAATAACTACCGGTTTGCGCTCAGTCATGGCCCTGCCCCTCCGGCAACCGGCCCAGGCTCTCCCGGAACGCCTCCGGTAAGCCCTCGGAGGGCACCTTGCCTTCGGTATCGCCGAAGATCTGCATCCTGGTCAGCCACTGTTCGAACTCCGGCGCCGGTCGCTTGTCCAGAACCCGCCGCAGGTACAGGGCATCGTGAAACGACGTGGTCTGATAGTTCAGCATGATGTCATCCGAGCCGGGTATGCCCATGATGAAATTGCAGCCGGCTACGCCCAGAAGTGTGAGCAGGTTGTCCATGTCGTTCTGGTCGGCCTCGGCATGATTGGTGTAACAGATATCACACCCCATGGGCAGGCCCAGCAACTTGCCACAGAAGTGATCTTCCAGGCCGGCCCGGGTAATCTCCTTGCCGTCAAACAGGTATTCGGGGCCGATGAATCCAACCACCGTGTTCACCAGAAGCGGCTGGAATTTGCGGGCCACGGCGTACGCCCGGGCTTCACAGGTCTGCTGGTCCACACCGTGATGGGCATCAGCGGACAGCGCACTGCCCTGGCCGGTCTCGAAATACATCACATTGTTGCCCACGGTGCCTCGGTTCAGCGAGAGCGCCGCATCCCGGGCCTCGGCCAGAGTTGCCAGATCAAATCCGAAGCTGCGGTTAGTCGCCTCGGTACCGCCGATGGACTGGAATACCAGATCCACAGGCGCCTTCTGTTCGATGGCTTCCAGGGTGTTGGTAACATGGGTCAGGACGCAGGACTGGGTCGGAATCTCGTATTGTCGGATCACCTCATCCATCATCTGCAACAGCCGGACACTCTGGGACACGCTGTCAGTCGCGGGATTGATCCCGATAACGGCATCGCCACTGCCGTAAAGCAATCCATCCAGGATGCTGGCGGCGATGCCGGTCATGTCGTCGGTTGGATGGTTGGGTTGGAGCCGTGTCGACAGTCGCCCCGGCAAGCCGATGGTGCTGCGAAAGGCAGTCTGCACCTGGCATTTTGCCGCCACCAGGATCAGGTCCTGGTTGCGCATGATTTTGGAGACCGCCGCTGCCATCTCCGGTGTGATACCCGCCCGGATGCTTGCGAGCATCTCCGGAGTGGCGTGGTCGCTGAGAAGCCAGTTGCGGAAATCGCCGACGGTCAAATGCGAAACCGGCTCGAACGCCACAGGATCATGATCGTCGAAAATCAGTCGGGTGACTTCATCCTGCTCATAGGGAATAAGCGCTTCGCTCAGGAAGGTTTTCAGAGGCAGATCCGCCAGAGCCATCTGGGCCACCGCCCTTTCCTCGGCCGTACCCGCGATGACGCCCGCCAGGCGATCACCGGAACGCGCCGGCGTGGCCTTCGCCATCAATTCCGCCAGCGTTGCGAACTGCCAGCGCCGGTCACCCAGACTGTACCGATACATATCCCTCTCCCTGAGACGCGTTGTTCTACTATCTTAGGTGAATATCACACAGACAGATCAACTGCAGGGTAAAGCAATGACCGAGCACGCGGTTCTGACCAGTATCAATGACGGCATCTGCACCATCACGCTCAACCGGCCCGACAAACGCAACGCAGTGGACGGCCCGACAGCCGATGCGCTACGCAGGGCATTCATCGAGTTTGAGGAAAACGATGCCCTGAAGGTTGCGGTGCTGTGCGGCACCGGGGGAAATTTCTGCTCCGGCGCCGACCTGGAAGCGATCGGCGATGAGCAGCGGCGCAACCGGATTGATCCCCACGGCACCGGCCACGGCCCCATGGGCCCGACCCGTATGCACTTTACCAAACCAGTGATCGCTGCCGTCTCCGGCTATGCCGTGGCCGGAGGTCTGGAGCTGGCGCTGATGTGCGACCTGCGGGTTGTGGAAGCCTCTTCGGTGTTTGGCGTTTTCTGCCGGCGCTGGGGCGTTCCCCTGATTGATGGTGGCACCGTCCGGCTGCCCCGCATTGTCGGCCATGGGCGAGCCATGGACATGATTCTGTCCGGGCGCCCCGTCAACGCAGAGGAGGCCCTGGAAATGGGACTGGCAAACCGGGTCGTTCCGGACGGGACGGCACTGCAAGCGGCCCAGGAACTGGCCGCAACCATTGCCGGATTCCCGCAACGCTGCATGCGGGCAGACAGGGCGTCTGCCATTCATCAATGGGATCTGGATACCCGGGAAGCCCTGCAAGCCGAGGGGGCCGCGGGCTACCCGGTGGTTTTCGAAGAGGCCATTACCGGGGCCCGGAAATTCAAAGAGGGGGCTGGCCGCCACGGCCAGTTCTGAGTAGGCTCGCGAGCCAGTCGATCAGATCCGGATAGGCATCCATATCCAGCACAAATTCCTGTCCGCGGGCCGCGCAAGTCAGGTAGCACCAGGGTGAATCGAGCTGCCAGCGGTCCGCTCTGGTGTGATAGCTCAGGGGCGGGCGGTCCTCGCCGGGAAAAAATGCAGCCGGCAGACGCCATCGGGTCGGCAGCCGGCTTTGCGGGTCCGTGAGAACAAGATCATCCCGCAACATCGAGAACACGCCACTGCCGGGAAAGACCTCCGTCGCGGTTGCCAACTGGCAGGCATCAGAAGACTCATAGAGCGTGTTGCCAGCGTCCGGCTGGCGGTGGAAATGCGGATGATATCGGGCCCAGGGCAAGGCACCTGGTTCCAGTTCATCAATAACGTGTATCTGGCCAATCTGCAGCCAGCCCCAGATGGCATGAAACGGGCGTGAACCGGGCACAAAGCGCCAGCGACGATTATGCAGTTCAGCGCGCCGGAAGACCCCGAAGAACAGGAACAGGTCTCCGGGTTCAATCCCCTGATTGCGCAAATGCCCCTGGGCAGAACCGGTTTGCCCCAATACAGGTCGCCAGCCATTTTCACGTGGGTAGGCATCAGCCACCAGGTCCGGGTCCAGGTGGGCGCCATCCCCGCCTCGAATTCTGCCGCCGGTGAGATCCCGGGCGATCTTGCCCAGACGGCGTTCTTCGAAAACGACTTCGCTGTAGCGGATTCGGGACTGGGCATCCGGAATGGGCAGTACACACAGGGAACCGTCCGGTAAAACCGGGCTGGGACAACCACCGGCAGAAGAATCGAACCCCTTCCGGCTCAGAATCAATCGCATGGCATCACTGGAAAATCATGAGGGCTGAACGGGCCGTAAATGCTATCGTAGTTTCAACAATAATGCGCGAATGCCACCGATCGGAACCTTCAACACCATGAGAATAGTCTGCATCTCCGACACCCACAGCATGCATCGCCAGATCCAGGTGCCTGACGGCGACCTGCTGATTCATGCCGGCGACTGCCTCGGCGTCGGGACCCTCGATGAACTGGAGGATCTCGACCGGTGGTTTTCCGAGTTACCCCACAGAAACAAAATCCTGATTGCCGGCAATCACGACTGGTGTTTCCAGGATGAGCCGGCCGAAGCTCGCGAACTGATACGCCATGCCCATTATTTGCAGGACAGCCCGGTGGAACTGGAAGGCCTAAAGTTCTGGGGAAGCCCATGGACGCCGGTGTTCTTCAACTGGGCGTTCAACCTTGAACGGGGCGATGCTCTTGCCGAACGCTGGGCCCGTATTCCCGAAGACACCGACGTGTTGATCACCCACGGTCCTCCGGCGGGTATCCGGGACAAAATCGATTCGCCCACCGGCATTATTCGTCCCGGCTGCGAAGCACTGGCCGAACGCGTAGCCAGCTTGACTCTGAAGCTGCATATCTTCGGCCATATTCACGAAGACCACGGCCGGGAACAGATCGGTGACTGCCTCTACGTGAACGCCAGCACCTGTAATGGGAGCTTCAAGCCTCTGAACCCGCCGATTGTGATCGATCTGTAGCACCGATTGGGGCTAATCTTGAAACCAGCGCCCGCAGGCACCATGTTTGCGAGTTCGCGAATGACTTTTCTGCAACGGGAGCTCCATGCCTGACTGTCCTGAATACTCGCTGCTCGAACTGGCCTCCGTCCGCGAGGGCGACTCGGTCGGCACCACGCTTGCCAACAGTGTGGCCTATGCCCAACGGGCTGAGAAACTCGGCTTCAAGCGCTTCTGGCTGGCCGAACATCACAACATGGAGGGCATCAGCAGCTCCGCTACTTCGGTTTTGATCGGGCACATCGCGGGCAAGACGGAAGCTATCCGGGTCGGTTCTGGCGGCGTCATGCTGCCAAATCATCCCCCACTGGTGATCGCCGAGCAGTTCGGAACGCTGGAAAGCCTGTACCCTGGCCGGATTGATCTCGGACTCGGCCGCGCACCCGGCACTGACCCGGTAACCGCACGGGCTCTCAGGCGTGATGGCCTGGGGGCAGAACAGTTTCCGGAGGATGTCGCGCGGCTTCAGTCGTTGCTTGGCCCTCTGCAGCCTGGCCAGCCCGTGAAGGCGATACCCGGGGCCGGCACCAACGTGCCTCTGTGGCTGCTGGGTTCAAGTCTTTACAGTGCCCAGCTTGCCGCCATGCGAGGCTTGCCCTATGCCTTCGCCGGGCATTTTGCCCCCAGACTGTATCGGGAAGCCCTGCGAGTCTACCGCGACAACTTCCAACCTTCGGAGCGACTCGAAAAGCCCTACGCCATGCTCGCACTGCCGGCCATTCCGGCGGACTCGGTGCAGGAAGCCGAGCATCTGGCCACAACCAGCTACCAGCGTATTCTCGCGCTGTTCCGGGGCCAGCCACTCTGGATGAAGCCTCCCGTGGACACCATGGAGGGATTGTGGAACGCCGGCGAAAAAGCCAGCGTAAAGGATTTCCTCGGGCTCCAGCTGCTCGGCGATGCCAACACCATCCAGCGCCAGCTTGAACAGATCCTTTCAGGCATTGAGGTCGATGAATTGATGTTTACCGTGGACATTTACGATCCCGCGAAGCGCAGGCATGCGCTCGATATCCTTGGTCAAACCAGAAAGGCCCCGCAGGCACTATCCTAGAGCACAGACTCCACCGCATCGATCAGCTCCGGATCCTGGGGACGCACCCGGCTTGGGAAGCTCTCCACCACCGTGCCTGATCGATCAATCACATACTTGGTGAAATTCCAGCGCGGGGGCTGACTCTGCTCGTTAATGGCCTGGAACACAGGGTTTGCCCCGGGTCCGGTAACCGCGCCCGGGGCAATCATGGTGAAGGTCACACCGAAGTTCTTGAAACAGACAGTCGCTGCTTCGGCTTCCGAATCTGCCTCCTGACGGAAATCGTCGCTGGCAAAACCGACCACCACCAACCCATCCTTCGCGTATTGCTTGTGCAGGGCCTCGAGCCCCCCAAACTGGCCGGTGTAACCGCAGCGGCTGGCGGTATTGACCACCAGCATCGGCTTGCCGGCCGCCAGGTCGCAGAGATTAACGGTGTCGGAGGAGTGCAGCTTGCGCATTTCATGATCGAGAAACGCCGGGCAGCTCTCGGCTTGCGCCACAGGCGCGCCCACAAGGCTGGCAACCACTGCCGGCATCATCAGAAGGCTTTTAAGGTGTTTCATGGATCCCGTTTCCCTGTTCGCTTCGCTGTTTTTTATACGCGCCGACCGGACGGCTGGCTCAGCCTGCAAAGTGGACATAAAGGGTTCGGCTGCCCATCATCCCGGGTAAACAGTGTTCAAAGCAGGAGCCATTTTCATCATGACCGATACCCCGATCCATGTCTTCCTCTCCCACGGCCTGGAAAGCGGCCCTGGCAGCACGAAAATCCAGGCCATGAAAGCCGAAGCCGAAACCTTCCCGAACATCAAGGCTCATGCGATTGATCACAGGAATACCAAGGATCCTTCCACCCGCCTGAAACAAATGCAGGAGGCCATGGCTCAGAGCGGCGCCAATCCGGCAAACACCATACTGGCCGGCTCCAGCATGGGCGGCTGGGTGTGCGCTAAAACCAGTTCTGACACTCCGGTTCTGGGCTGCTTTATCCTGGCGCCAGCTCTTGCCATGGCCCGGTACCCCCAGTCCAGCCCAATCATCCGGGCCCGCCACTGCCAGATCATCCATGGCTGGAAGGATGACGTAGTGCCGGTCGCTCCGGTTTTTGACCTGGCACGGGAGCAGGGCCTTCCCATACTGGTTCTGCCCGATGGCCACCGGCTGGAAAACAGTCTCGATCGGGTTGTCAGTGAGTTCCGCGGATTCCTCCAAACCTGCCTTTCAGATATGAATCAACCGTGATTTCATGAACTTGCGAAATCGGGAAAACGACCGCTTCGGAATTTATTGTTTTGGCCATTTTCTTGCGAAAACCACTTTGTTTTGCCAGTCTTTATTAATGTAACAATAAATTTCAGCAAAAAAACGAACGGAGAAAACCCGATGAGCAGCATGAGCAAGTTCAAAAAACTGGCCGGAATTTCAGCGTTCGCGTTCGCTGCGATGACCATGGCGAATTCTGTAAACGCCGCAAACTGGCGGTACGCGCACGAGGAATACGAGGGCGACGTACAGGATGTGTTCGCCTACAAGTTCAAGGAATACATCGAGGAAAATTCCGACCACACCCTGCAGGTTTACCGTTTTGGCGAGCTGGGTGAGTCCGACGACATCATGGAGCAGACCCAGGCGGGCATCCTGAACTTCGTCAACCAGTCGCCCGGCTTTACCGGTTCCCTGATTCCTGAAGCCCAGATCTTCTTCATTCCCTACCTGATGCCGACCGACATGGATACGGTTATCGAGTTCTTCCGCACGAGTGAAGCCATAAACGAAGACTTCCCGGAGCTCTACGCAGAAAAGGGCCTCGAACTTCTGAAGATGTATCCTGAAGGTGAAATGGTTGTGACCGTGGACGAGAAGGTCACCAAGCCGGAAGATTTCAATAACAAGAAGATCCGGGTTATGACCAACCCGCTTCTGTCAGAGACCTATTCTGCCTTCGGCGCGACGCCCACACCGCTGCCGTGGGGCGAAGTGTACGGCGCACTGCAGACCAACATGATCCAGGGTCAGGAAAACCCCATTTTCTGGATCGAGTCCGGCGGTCTGTACGAAGTGTCTCCGAACCTGGTGTTCACCAAGCACGGTTGGTTCACCACTGCCATGATGGCCAACCAGGATTTCTACAACGGCCTGTCTGATGCAGACAAGAAGCTGGTGCAAGACGCCGCTGACTATGCCTTTGAAGAAATCATCGTGCACATCGACGGTCTTGCCGACGAAGCCCTGGCCAAGATCCAGAAAGCAAGCGATGAGGTCACCGTTACCCGTCTGACCGACGAACAGATCGAAGCCTTCAAGGCCCGAGCGCCCCAGGTTGAAGAGAAGTTCATTGAGATGACTGGCGAGAGCGGCAAAGAACTGCTGAACCAGTTCAAGGAAGACCTGAAAGAAGTTCAGAACAACTGAACCTGATGGAACCACTCCCGCCGGCTTCTGCCGGCGGGAAGCTGTGCTAACCCCGCCCCGCCGGGGACTTCCTACCGGCCGGGAGCGACATTCTCTGGAGCAGACCCCATGTCCGAGAATTCCCCGGATCTTGAAGACGATACCGGCATCTACGAGTCCGGCCTGCCCGGATTTCTTGGAACCATCGATGAAATAATTGCCAAGGTCGAGGCGTTCATGCTGGCCGTTGGCGTCATCCTGATGGCCATCAATACCTGTGTGAATGTTATTGCGCGGTATGTGTTCGGCGAAGGCCTTTTCTTCTCCGGTGAAATCAACCGGATTCTCATTATCCTGATCACCTTTGCCGGCATCGGCTATGCGGCCCGCCATGGCAGGCATATCCGGATGTCTGCAATTTACGACGCCATTCCGGTCAAGGGGCGAAAAGTGCTGATGATCATCATCGCTTTGTTCACCTCGGTGGTTATGTTCTTCCTTTGCTATCACTCATTCGAATATATCCAGACCCTGTACAGCCGAGGCCGTATTCTGCCTGCGCTGGGTTTTGAAATCTGGTGGATCTATATCTGGGTGCCCATCGGTTTTGCCATTACGGGAATTCAGTACCTCCTCACGGCCATCAAGAACTTCACCAGCAAGGACGTGTACCTGTCGACCGGCGTTGTGGATGGTTACGCGGATACCGAATCGGAAGTATGAACCCTGCAGCTGATATTAAGGAAGGATAAGAAATCATGGCAACTATAATGATGTTGATCATGATCGGGCTATTGCTGCTGGGCTTCCCGATGATGATTCCCCTGATCACCGGCGCTGTGGTCGGCTTTGTAATGATGTTTGATGGCTTCGGCCAGATGGGCACCTTCGTCCAGCAGATGATGGGTGGCATCCGGCCAGCCTCTCTCATTGCCGTCCCGATGTTTATTCTCGCCGCAGACATCATGACCCGCGGTCAATCCGCTGACCGCTTGATCAATATGGTCATGGCGTTCATCGGCCACGTGAAAGGCGGCCTGGCGATCAGTACCGCCACCTCCTGCACCCTTTTCGGTGCCGTATCAGGTTCTACCCAGGCAACGGTTGTGGCGGTTGGCTCGCCATTGCGGCCCAAACTGCTCAAGGCCGGCTATTCGGATCCGTTCTCGCTCGCGCTGATTATCAACTCCAGTGACATTGCGTTTCTGATACCCCCGAGCATCGGCTTCATTATCTACGGCGTTATTTCGGAGACCTCCATTGCCGAGCTGTTCATTGCCGGTATCGGGCCAGGCTTGATGATTCTGATAATGTTTTCGATCTACTGCCTGATCTATGCTCGCGTCAACAACCTTCCCACCGAGGAGAAGTCCACCTGGAGCCAGAGAGCCGTAGCCATGCGCGAGGCTTTGTGGCCGCTGTTTTTCCCGGTCATTATCGTGGGCGGCATTTACGGGGGGATCTTCAGTCCGACAGAGGCTGCAGCAGTATGCGTACTCTACGCCTTCCTGCTTGAGTTCGTGGTGTTCCGATCACTCAAGCTTGCTGACATCTATCGGATCGCGAAGTCCACAGGCTTAATCACCGCTGTCGTATTTATTCTGGTAGCCGTGGGCACCGGCTTCTCCTGGATTATTTCCTTTGCCCAAATCCCCCAGGCTATTCTGGACGCAGTCGGAATCAGTGATATGGGCCCGATTGGCGTGATGATTACCATCTGTATCGCCTTCTTTATTGCGTGCATGTTCGTTGACCCGATTGTGGTTATCCTGGTACTCACGCCAATCTTTGCGCCAGCCATCGAGGCCTCTGGGATCGACCCGGTACTGGTCGGCGTGCTCATTACCCTGCAGGTAGCCATCGGCTCGGCAACGCCGCCGTTCGGCTGTGACATCTTTACCGCCATTGCGATATTCAAGCGCCCCTATCTGGAGGTTATTCGCGGCACGCCGCCGTTCGTAATCATGCTGATAGCCGCTGCCGGGTTATTGATTGCGTTCCCGCAAATTGCGTTGTTCCTGCGCGACCTGGCCTTCAGGTGATCTGATCACCCTGAAGGGTGAATACAAAGGAGAGCAAGATGTTCAAACGGATTCTGGTGGCAGTCGATGGCTCGATGACCTCCTTCGATGCTCTGAACAAGGCCATCGAGCTGCAAAAACTGACCGACGCAGAGATTTTTCTCCTCTGCGTCTACAAACACCACAGCCTGTTTGAGGCGTCGCTGTCGATAGGACGCCCGGACGACATGGATATCCCGGACAAGGTGCTGTCGGAATACGCCAAGGAAGTCGTCAATCACGCCAAGGAACTTGCCAAGGAACGTGGCGCCACCCACGTTCGGGGCTTCGTGAAGGCGGGCAGGCCGTCGAGAGTTATCATCGATTTTGCCAAAGACAAGGGCGCAGACCTGATTGTCGTGGGCACCAAAGGAACGCACAGCGACAAGGATGGCATGTTCCTTGGCAGCGTTTCCCACCGGGTTGCATCCCACGCCAAATGCCCGGTTTTGGTGGTGTAACCGTCTAAACCGAGATTTCGACCCGGTTGCGGCCGGCTTCCTTGGCGCGATACAGCGCCTTGTCGGCCAGGGTCAGAATCTGTAGTGGCTTTTCAGCATCGTCAGGCCAGCTGGCAACACCCACCGAGACCGTCAGTGCCCCAAGATCCTGCTCCCGATGAATAATAGGTACCTTGCGAACAGCTTCGCACAGCTGGTTCGCTTTGTCCCGGGCTGCTTCGGAGGTTGCTCCCGGCATGACCACCACAAACTCTTCACCACCGTACCGGCAAACTATGTCACTCTCCCGGAACTGCTTTTGAAGAATGCCGGCGACGATCTTCAGGGCATGGTCTCCCGCTTCGTGGCCGTGGGTATCGTTGAACCGTTTGAAGTGATCGATGTCGACAATCAACAGGGATAGCGACAAATCGTTACGCTGCGCGACGGCGCTTTCATGTTCGAAAAGCTGATCAAAGTAGCGGCGGTTTTTCAGACCGGTGAGTGCATCCTCGTAGGAAAACTTCTGCAACTCTTCCCGCAGGGCAATGCTTGAGAGGGTGATACCGATTCTCTGGATGGCCTGATCCAGCGCCGTAAGCAGACGTGCCGAACCATACTCGCTCTCTGCCTTTCCGAAAACGCCATCGCCCTCGAGCAGAAGCACACCTTCAGTCACATTGCCGGCACTGGCCGACTCCACATTTACCCAGAAACACAAGTTACCGCTCTCGGCCTCTCTCCCCTCCCCATCGGCGCCCTGCCACTGTTTCAGTTGCGGCAGCCTGGAGGGCTCCGGGAGGCCTTTGCGGGCATCCAGAATCACCGGAAGCGGAACCGGGCGACTGAATCCCCAGACGGCAACCCGATCATACCGCTCTCCCGAGCCCCGCTGATAAAAGGCGCCTTTAAGCGGGCTGCAAATATCCGGGAGCGCCCGGACAAGCAACCCGAACGCCTGCTTCAGGCCCAGACAGTCCTGCAGCTCGGTAATCACGTCGCCCAGAATCCGGTTTTTCTCATTTTCAAAGGTCAGCATCCGGACCCGCGCCTGCTCGCGCCGGGCCAGAGCCTCCGCCTTGGCGGTACGTTCGGCAACCTTTTCTTCCAGTGACACGTTCAGCCGCTTCAACGCCTCCTGGGTGCCTGCGTAATGCCACAGTGAAATAATCACCACCGCCAGAGAGAAGAGGAGCATTCCCCAACTGACCGGGACCCGGCCCCAGGGAAGCACACCATGGGCCACTGCCATATCCACAATCAGCAACGCGCAGAAAAAGCCGAAGGCCAAAAGCAGTACCTGTTGCTCGCGCAACATTTTACCGATACGACGCAGCACGACGGCAAAAATAATAACCAGAGAAACGAGAAACATGGCATCAAATGGCGGGAACGTAGACGAGAGATCAAACACGCCCGCCAGCGCGCCCAGCAATGCACCCACCAGGTAAACAAGATGAACTTTCCAGATCAGATTTATCACCCAGGGGCGATGATTGGTCAGCCATTGCTCCAGCAGCAGTGCCAGGGCCACCGGCAGCATGTAATAGGAGCCGGCAGCCAGGTAGTCCCACATCAACGGCTGGTAGGCGATCAGAAGACTGGCCTGGCTCTCTGAGACCAGCATCAGGGCCGAAGCGAGGGTGAACAATGAAATACTGGCAAACGTTTTCTTTTCTGCCTGCAACAGCGCAAAAATGATTGCCAACAACGCAATCAAGGTGGCGAAACCCGCAATTACCAGTGCTTCGAGGGAATTCTTGAGAATGTAGAGAACCAGATCCGGATGATCCATGATGGAGACTTCGCCCCACAGCCCGATATCTGTGTAATTGGAGAAAATCCGGAAATACACCGGCTTGCCTTCATAGTTCTCCGGCAGCACGATTTCATGCCACGGCCAGCCCTCAAACCGGCCCCGGCCCTGGTCATCAAACTCGCCATACTGGTAGATTTTTTCATCCTCAACCCAGACCTGAACGATCAGATCGACACTGAAGATGTAAAGGACGGGCTCCTGCCACTCGCCGGTTGGCAGGGTGACCCGGAACCAGACATTCTCACGCCCTTCACGGCCGGGTGGATTGGAGGGAAAACCAATGCTTTGCCATTTTTCGGGTGCATCCTGCACCACCCACTCCGGAACACCGTCCTCGGTAAAGGGAGAATCACCCCAGCGATACTCCCAACCTTCGGCTACCGGCTGAGACGCTCCATAGGTAAGTGCAGGCAGTATCAAGGCCAGAAACGCGGTAACCAGACGAAGCAGGCTAATCTGTGGCATCAGGAAGGCAAACCTGAGTTGTGGGGCGATCAGATCTGATTATAGTCCAGTCCCCGAAAATCCGGAGCACTCTTTCGGGGCATACGACCGGTGCGCTCAAGGCGATTCGTGACCATGCGATGATCGAGGCGGCTCCACCACCCATTCCGGGTCCTCAAACTCACCGATGGGTTTGATATTCACGAAAGGCGCAGCGCTGCGGATGATCGCGGCCACCTCGGGGTTATGCTGCCCTTCCATGGCATCCCGCTGTTCCTTGCTCTCCCAGGAGGCGATAGCAATCAGCGTATTGGGGTCGCCAATCTTGCGGTGCAGCTCGGTGCCGCGGGCCCCCGGCGCCTGCTGGATAATTTCGCTCGCTCTTACCCAGGCATCCGCGTATTCCTCGGCAGTATGGCCTTCCCGGATATGCACTTCGAAAATAAATTTCATGAGACCTCCCGGTGACTGCCGGCTCAATCGGGTCGCGTTATCCCATGATGGCGGCGAACACCGTTAACGTGAGGAGCGACCCATCACCAGCAACGCCAGGAGCGCAGAGCCCACCATCAGCAACAGTGCCACCGCATTGAGCACGGGCGTCGACCCTTCCCGAAGGCGATTGAAGAGGGCCACCGTCAATGGTGTATCACTACCTGTCAGCATAACGGTGGTATTGAAGTTTTCAAATGACATCAGGAAGGCCATGGCGGCCGCTCCGAAAATGGATGGCAACAGCCATGGCAGGGTAACGGTAAACCAGGCCACCAGGGGCGTGGCGCCCAGGTTAAGGGCAGCCTCTTCCAGCTGGGGATCAAACTTGCGAAGACGGGCAGCGATCACCAACGTACTCAGAGTCGCGATGAAGGTCACCTGCCCCATTACCACCAGCGTCATACCGGGCCGGAACAGGTCCAGTTCGATGCCCCAGGCGGCCGACATATCATTGGCCATGCCGCTGTAAAACACCAGTATGGACACCCCCAGAATGACACCGGGAATCACTAAAGGCAGCAGCATGAGCAGGTACAGGAACTCCTTGCCCCGGAACTGAACCCGTTCAAACAACACGGCGTTAACACACCCTAGGGCAACGCTCACCAGCGTTACCCAGAAAGCAATATTGGCACTGACCCAGAGCGCTGTAAGAAGCCCATCGTCGTGGAATAGTCCGGTGCGGCCGTCGCTGCCATCGGCGAAATACCAGTCCAGAGTGAAGCCTTTCCATGGGAGCGACGGAAACGGCGCGTCATTGAAGGCAAACACGGCTGTAACCAGCAGCGGCAGTGCGAGGTAAACGAAAAACGCCACCAGGTACGCCAAGTAGAGCCAATCGAACAGACGGGACCGGGGGACGGAACGGATCATGGCTTCACCCTCATCCCATCACCTTGCGCAACGACTGACCGGAGATTTTCAGCCCGAGCCAGACGATGACCGAAGACAGCACCAGCAGCAGAACACCCAGTGCGGCGCCCTGCTCCCAGTTAAAGCGGGTAATGAACTGGGTGAAGATCTGCTCGGTAAACCAGGCGCTATCCTTCCCGCCCATGAGCACCGGAGTCAGATAGCTGCCAAGGGTGAGCATGAACACGACGATGCAGCCGGAAACAATGCCGGGCATGGCCCAGGGCACAACGATTTCGCGCAATACGGTACCGTGGCCGCCACCCAGGTCGTAGCCGGCTTCCACCAGGTTCTCATCCATGCCATCGAGGGTGGTTACCAGTGGCACCACCATGAACAGAAGCCCGTTGTAGACCAGACCGATAATGACCGCCACGTCGTTATAGAGCATTTCCACCGGACCATCCACCCAGCCCAGGGCCTGTAGCCAGGAACTGAACAGGCCACTTTCACGCAGCAGGATCATCCAACCGTAAGTACGTACCAACTCACTCGCCCAGAACGGAATCAGGCAGGCCAGAAACAGAATGCCCTTGGAGCGCCCCCTCGCAAGACGGGCTATGTACCAGGCAATGGGGAAGGCGATGATCAGCGTCAAAAAGGTCGTGAACAACGACATCACCCCGGTACGCACGAACGTTCGCCAGTAATAGGACTCGGTAAAGAAGTTCTGATACTGCTCAATGCCCCAGGCAATGGTGTCCCAGCTTTCCCGCACCTGGAACGACACCCGTAACATCTGGAGGTGGGGCAACAACACCAGCAACACGATCCAGAGCAGGAATGGGGTAAGCAGCAACCAGAGGGATAAGCGACTGACCGATGACTTCACGGACTGTCGGCTCCAAAGACCCTGGCCAAAGCCGGATTCCAGGCCAGCCGGATTGAACTGTCGGCAGACAGCCGGGGTGCCGAACCATCTTGGGGCAGGCGGGCATACACCGGCTGGCCACAGCTCTCTGCCTCAATCCGACTGTTGGCACCATCGAACAGGGTGGTTCGCACTTTCGCCTGCATCGAGGAGAAACCGGCACTGAGGGCATCACCTGACAGCACCAGCGATTCGGGCCGGATATACAGTTCGGCCCGATGGCCGGTTCTGAGGTTGTCCGATGCCACCCGTCCCTGAACCAGAACACCGTCATCCAGACGGATGTCTGCCAGATTATCCCGCACCGCTACCAGCTCACCGGACAGGCGATTGTTATCGCCGACGAACCCGGCTACGAAGGGTGTGGCCGGTTCCCGGTAAAGTTCCTCCGGTGGCGCCACCTGATCAAACCGCCCGTCCCGCATGACGGCCACCTGATCCGACATCACCATGGCTTCCGACTGGTCGTGGGTGATGTACACGAAGGTGGTGCCGAACTGCTTCTGCAGGTGCTTAAGCTCCACCTTCATCTGCTCACGGAGTTTCAGGTCGAGGGCACCAAGGGGCTCATCCAGCAGCAGAAGCGTGGGCTCCAGTACCAGGCAACGCGCCAGGGCCACCCGCTGTCGCTGACCACCGGAAAGCTCCTGGGGGTTGCGGTGCTCAAGATCAGGCAGGCCGACCTGCTCCAAAACCCGGGCAATGCGCTTTCGACGTTCTGCCAGCGGCATTTTCCGTCGCTTGAGCCCGTAACCGATGTTGTCGCCGACCGTCATGGTGGGAAACAGGGCCAGATGCTGGAACACCATGTTCACGGGCCGCCGGTTTGGTGGCACATCGTTCATGCGCTGGCCACGAATGTGGATATCTCCTTCATCGGGCTTGTCGAACCCGGCCAGTAGTCGCAACAACGTGGTCTTGCCGCAACCGGAGGGGCCCAGAATGGAGAAAAACGTGCCCGCCGGCACGTCCAGGGAAACGTGATCCACCGCCGCATTGCTGCCAAAGCGGCGGACCAGTCCCTCACAGAACAGGTCCGAATCCATTCCCATAGGGATCAGTTCGCGGCCTGGACGCGATCCAGCACCTGGCCCTCCATGGTTTCCAGTCCCGGGGGAACCGGCGGATACCACTTGATATTGTTGATGGCGGCTTCATCAAAGCTTTCGCGATAAGCGTCCCGCAGATCAGCTTTGACAAACTCATCCGCACCTTTTGAGGCGGTAAAGTTGCCTGACGCATTGGTAATACGGGCCGCAATCTCAGGCTGCATCACAAAATTGATCCACTTGTAGGCAGCTTCTTCGTTCTCGCTACGGCGGGGAATCGCGAAAGTGTCGATCCAGCCGAGGGCACCGGATTCGGGGGCCACAAACCGGATGTCCGGGTTCTCGGCATTGAGCTTCCAGCCGCCGGCATCCCAGGCCATGGCCGCTTTCACTTCACCGGTACGCAGCAGGGCCAGCAACTGGTCGCCACCGGTCCAGTAGGTTTTCACATTGCTTTTGCAGTCGATCAGTTTGTCCTCAACCTTTGCCATGATCGACTCGTACTGGTCCCGGTCATCGTAGGCTGCGAACGGATCCAAACCCATCGCAAAGGCAAAACCGATCAGTGTGGGTCGCTTGAGGCGGTAGCTGACCTGTCCTTCGACAGCAGGATCACACAGGTCGGTATAGTCAGACACGGTATCCGCTACCGAGCTGTGCACGATCAGACCACTGGTTCCCCACACCGAGGGCACCCCATAAAACTGGCCATCCAGTTCGGTGGAATCCTGGGTCGCCTTGACCATGGACGGCTGCAACTGATCCGTGTTCACCCGGCTGAAATCGATCGGCTTGTAGATATTGAACTGGCGCTGCACACCAACAATCCGGTCCTGGCTCGGCTGGGCCAGGTCAAACCCGGCACCGCCCGTGGCACGGAGCTTGGAAATCATGTCTTCATTGTTGGAGAGGGTCACCTTCACATCGATGCCGGTCTCCTCCTCAAACTGGGCGACCACATCATCCGGGGCGTAGCCACCCCAGGTAATCAGGCGCAGCTCTTCTGCCAGGGTACTGCCAGAAAAACCTGTGGTGGCAAGGGCTGCAGACAGCAAAAAAGCACGGTTCCGTGTCGAGCGAGAGGGCATGATCATAACGTGTCCTTACTGATGGCAAGTTCAGAAGTTTGCTAACCATTTGTTATCAGGAAGTTATAGACCATGTATTGCAGTTTTGTGAAACCCGATACAAAAAAACGGAGGCCGCAGCCTCCGCTTTTTCAGGACCATTAACAATCCGCGCGCTTAGCGGCCAGACTTCAACATTTCCCAGTACTTGGCGTAGACCTGCAGGGCGTCGTCGCCGATGTCGGTCTGGAACTCCGCATTGATCATATCGGTGGCGTTCGGATAGCTTGCCCGGTTATTCGCCACTTCGTCCGGCAGCAAGTCCCGCGCTGCCAGGTTCGGAGTGGCATAACCGATCTCCTCACTGATCAAAGCGGAGATTTCCGGCTGCAACACGAAACTGATGAACTGGTGGGCCGCTTCCGGATTCTTCGCGTTCTTCGGAATCACGAAACTGTCCAGCCAGGCGATAATGCCTTCTTCCGGATAGACGTACTCCAGCGACTCCATGGTGTCCTTGCCCATCACGGCTTCGCCGTTCCAGATCATACCCACGTCGGTCTCACCCTCCAGGTAAGGCATGCGGGGCGCATCGGAATTGAAAGTACGAACCGAGGGCATCAGTTCGGACAGCTTTTCATAGGCCGCCTCGATTTCATTCGGATTGGTGCTGTTGCCGGAGTAGCCCAATACCCGCAGGCCAACGTGGAAAACCTCCCGCATGTCGTTGGTAAGCATCACCCGGCCATCGAAACGGTCTTCCCACAGGTCTTCCCAGGCAGTGACAGGCTCACCTTCGATGTCTGCGGTGTCCACGGCCAGCCCCGTGGTACCCCAGAGGTACGGGACGGAGAATTTGTTCTCCGGATCAATATCCAGGTTCACCAGTTCCGGGTCCAGATTATCGAAGCCCTCGATCTTGCTGCGATCGATCGGCAGCAGCAGGTCTTCCTGACGCATCTTGCTGACGTAGTAGGTAGAAGGTACCGCCAGGTCGTAGGCTGCACTGTCATCCAGCAATTTCAAGCGGGCATACATGGCCTCGTTGCTGTCGTAGGTGGTGTAGACCACCTGGATACCGGTTTCTTCAGTGAAGCGGTCGAGCACTTCCTGGGGCATATACTCGGACCAGTTATAGAGGTTGAGAACCTGGGGCTCCTCAGAACTGCACCCCGTCAATCCCACTGCCAGCAAGCCGGCCAGTGCCAGTTTCTTCATCGTTTGCTCCTTATCAGAATCCATTGAGACAACATCAGCATAACCAGTGAAAACACCAGCAACAGTGTGCCCAGGGCATTCACCTCGGGTTTCAGGCCCACACGCACCATGGAGTAAATGCGCAGGGGCAGAATCTCGTAGCTCGGGCCACTCACAAAAGTACTCACTACCACATCATCGAGGGACAGTGTAAACCCTAGCAGCCAGCCTGCCAGTAATGCCGGCATGATCACCGGGATCAGCACGGTACGGGTCATGGTGAAATCAGAAGCACCAAGATCCCGGGCGGCCTCTGGAAGACTCTCATCGAATCCGCTCAGCCGCGCCATCACCGTGATCACCACAAACGGAAGACAGAAGGTGACATGAGCCAGTAGCAGCGATACATAGCCGAGCTGCAGCCCCACCAACAGAAACAGGGCCAGCAACGAAATGGCCAGGACAATCTCCGGCGACATCATCACCACAAACAGCATGCCATTGAGCAGCTTCTTGCCCCGGAACCGGTAACGATGCAGGGCCAGGGCGGTCAGGGCGCCAATCACCGTGGACACGGTGGCGGCAGACAGCGCCAGCCAAAGGGAATTCCACATGGCATTGACCATGGCCCGGTTATCGAACAGCGCCTCGTACCAGCGCAGGCTGAGCCCGCCCCAGGCATAGCCGGTGCGGGATTCGTTGAAGGAGAACACCACCAGCACCACGATGGGCACGTAGAGCAAAATGTAGACGAGGGTCAGATAGGTGCGGGGCAACCATCGTGTCATCAGGCACCCTCCTCGCCAATTCGCCGTTTACTCAGGCGATGGGCGAACATGAGGAACGCCATGGTCAGGGTCAGTACAATGCTGGCCGCCGCCCCGAAGGGCCAGTTGCGGGCATCGAGGAACTGGTTCTTGATCACGTTACCCACCAGCAGATTGCGGGAACCGCCAAGAATGTCCGGCACGAAGAAAAGCCCCATGGCGGGCAACAGGACCAGCATCACGCCGGCCAGGACCCCCGGCAGGGTGAGCGGCACAATCACATGGATAAAGGTGGACAGCCGACCCGCGCCCAGATCGTGGGAGGCCAGCAGCAACTCCTGCTTCAGGTCTTCGAACACCGAATACAGCGGCAGGATCATAAACGGCAGCAGCAGATACACCAGCCCGATGATCACCGCGCCCTCGGTATAGAGGAGCTGCAGGGGCTCATCAATCAGCCCGATCGACATCAGGGCGCTGTTCAGCAGACCGTTGGTAGCCAGGATCAGCTTCAGGGCGTAGGTGCGCACCAGGGAATTGGTCCAGAAGGGCACGATCAGCAGGAAGATCAGGATCAGTTGTCGCTGCTTGCCCACTTTGGACAAGGCCCACGCAAACGGGTAACCAATCAGCAGGCACACCAGGGTGGTCATCGCCGCCATGTACAGGGAGTGGAGAAAAACCTCCAGATACAGCGGGTCAAACAGCTGGCGATAGGCATCCAGATTCAGGGGCAGGGACAGAAAGGTTGCCGGATCCCGGGTCATGACACTGGCGCCTACCACCAGGAGATTCGGTGCCAACACCAGAAACAGGAGCCAACCCCAGACCAGGATCAGGACGGCGGTTTTGAACGGCTGCTGCATAACGCTATGCATCGGCCGCAAGTTCCTCTTCCGTTGCGGTTTCGCCGGGCAGCAGCCATTCCCAGCCATCCACCCAACTGACCTTGACCGGCTCGCCCAGGCGGTAATCGAAGGCGGGATCGTCCTCATCAAAGAATTCGCTGGCCAATACCTCGGTGCCGTCGTCCAGGTGAATGACAGAATCCAGCGTGCTGCCTTTGTAGTTACGCTCGACAATCTTGCCCGCGACACCCTGCGCATCGGCCGGATCCAGCACCCGGATGTCTTCAGGCCGCAGCAGCACGCTCAAGGGCTGGCCTTCGCTTACCGCGAAGTCCGGTCGGCGCAGGGTTCGTTTGAGGCCAAAGACATCCACGGTAATAGAGCCATCGTGAACCGACTCGACCGTGCCCGGGAAAAAATTGGTTTCCCCTACAAACCGCGCGGTAAAGAGGTTGGCCGGTCGCTCGTAGACCTCCCGTGGAGTACCGAGCTGCTGCACCAGGCCATCCTTGAGGACCACTACGCGATCCGACATGGACAGGGCCTCTTCCTGATCGTGGGTCACGAATACGAAGGTGATGCCCAGCTCCCGTTGCAGACGCTTCAGTTCCACCTGCATGGTACGGCGAAGCTTGTAATCCAGGGCCGAGAGCGGTTCATCGAGCAGTAGCAGCCTCGGCCGCTTGACCACTGCCCGGGCGATGGCCACCCGCTGCTGCTGGCCGCCGGACAACTGATGCGGCTTACGGCGGGCAAAATCCTGCAACTGGACCATGGCCAGCGCTTCATCGACTCGCTGGCGAATCTCGTCCTTCGGGCGCTTTTCCATCTTCAGGCCATAGGCCACGTTGTCGAACACCGACATGTGGGGAAACAGCGCGTAATGCTGGAATACGGTATTGAGGGGACGATTTTCCGGGGCAGTGTGGGTGAGATCTTGTCCCGCCAGGGTGATGCTGCCCTCATCGGGATGTTCGAAACCGGCCATCAGCCGCAGCAGGGTGGTTTTTCCGCACCCGGAAGGGCCCAGCAGGGTAATGAACTCGCCGTCGTAGATCTCAAGATCCAGACCGTCGAGCACCGTTTTGCCACCGAATTGCTTGGAAAGATTGCTCAGGGATAGCAGTGTCTGTTTCATCGGCGCTGCCCAAAGAATGAGCGGCCTATTTTTCCAGAAACCGACGCAAACAAAAAGGGGCGCTGGGGTATTACAGCCCCGGCGCCCCTTTGACTGACAAAGCCCTCAAGCCTTTGGCTGGCTCTCAGGTATTGTCAGGCTTCAGTCCTCAGCCACACTGTTCAGGTAGGCCTTGTCCGAAATGTTGGTCCACTGACGAACCTGCTTCAGGTAGTCGCGCTGGGACTCGATGATTTCCTTCGCGAGCGGATCGTTCTCAGCGGCCTCGGCCAGCAGCCGGTTGGTGGTGCTACGCAGGGCATCAATGACTTCCGGCGGGAACACCTTGTGGGTCACATCCGGGTAGTCTTCCTTCATCCGATCCCAGGCCACGCCACTCTGGTGGGTGCTCTGGATGTACATGTCATAGGCGGCGGTGCGCATGGCCACACGCAGGATTTCCTGAAGATCCTTTGGCAGCTCTTCCCAGGTCTTCTTGTTGATCAGGAACTGGACTTCCGCGCCCGGCTCCTGCCAGCCCGAATAGTAGTACTTGGCGATCTGATGGAAGCCCATCTGGAAATCCAGGGCGGGACCGACCCATTCAACGGCATCCACGGTGCCACGCTCAAGTGCGGTATAGAGCTCACCCGGCGGCAGGTTGGTCACGGCAACCCCCAGCTCGGACATGACTTCGCCGGCAAAACCGGGGGTGCGCATCTTCAGACCCTGCAGGTCTTCCAGCGAGTTGATTTCCTCGCGGAACCAGCCACCCATCTGGTTACCGGTATTACCGCCCGGGAAAGACAGCATGCCGTACGGCTCGTAGACCTTCTGCATCAGTTCCATGCCCTCGCCGTGATAGAACCAGGCGTACATTTCAGGCGCAATCAGCCCGAATGGGATGGTGGTGAAGTACATGGCGTTCGGGATGGTGCCCTTGTAGTAGTAGGACGCGGTGTGCCCCATGTCGTACTGGCCGTTCCGCACCAGATCAAAAATCCCGAACGGCGCCTTGTGCTTGTTGGACGGATCTATGCGGATCTGCAAACGGCCGTCCGACATGGTTTCCGCCATGTCCGCCATATGCTGAACCGTCTCTCCCAGTACCGGAGAATTGGGCCCCCAGGTTTGCGCAAGGCGCAGAGTATAGTTTTCCTCGGCGAGGCCGATGCTGCTTGCGAGAAGCAGCGCCGACGCTACCGTTGCTTTCAGCAGGTGGGTCATTGTGGTTGAACCTCTATTTCATTGTTATGTTGTGATTTTTGATGCCTCGGAGATAGTAACCTGAGAGTTTAAAAAAGGCCAAAATCTGGTCACCCGGGCGTTTATTGACTATGTTGAATACCACTGATTGCAGTAATTCCAGGGATCCGGGATACAGTCCATGCCAGACAACGAGCTTTCCAGACATCGGGCACAGTTAGAGGCCCTCCGGGCCGCCTACGTGGAAAAGTTGCCCGAGACGTTTGAACGTCTCGAAGCGCTCATCGACGCGATACCGACCGACCCGAGTGATGCATTCGGGCTCGACAACCTGAACGCCTCACTCGGACTGCTATACCAGGAGGCCCACAAGCTCGCTGGCACTTCCGGTTCTCTCGGTCTTGAGTATGTTTCTACAGCAGCAAGGCAGTTGCTGTCTCTTGCCGAGAACTGGCACACGCATCCTCTCGACGCTCTTTCGAAAAGAGAAACGATGGATACGCTGGTCGAGACCATGCGAAATTGCGACCTGAAGCCGGTTGAGGAAAGCCCTGGACCCAGTAAACGCGGCTCTCGGAAAATCCACATTGTGGACGATGACGAGTTGGTGGCTCAGGAAATGCTTACCTGGCTTATTGAGGCCGGATTTGATGCGGAAGTTTTCCTGTCTTCGTCGGTTTATCTGGATATATTTGAAACGCTTGCCCGGCCAGACATGATTATTATGGACGTCGCCTTTGGCGAGGACATGAGCGCGGGGCCGGACATCATTCGACAGCTTCGCAACCGGCTGGGGAGAATGCCGGCGGTTATCTTTCTTTCCATCCATGACGAAATGCCCGCCAGGCTTGCAGCGCTCCGGGCGGGTGCCTCGCGCTATCTGGTCAAACCGGTCACCAAAGACCGCCTTATGGACCTCGCCCATGAATTCGCCGAGCGCAAGCACACGACAACCTACCGCGTTCTGCTGGTAGATGACGATCAAACCGCCCTGCAGGCCGCAAAAATACAGCTGGAATATGTTGGGCTTGAGGTACATGCCTGCGAGGAACCTCTGCAGGCATTGACAGTTGCGCGGGCGATCAGGCCAGATGTCATCATTCTGGATATTGTGATGCCCAACGTCTCCGGGACGGAACTCGCTGCCATCCTCAGGGAGGACCGTGAATTCGATGCCACTCCCATCGTCTTCCTGACGTCACAGTCTCATCAGGATGAGAAAACCTTGAGTGTTGCCCTCGGAGGCGACGACTACGTCCTGAAGCCGTTCGACACCGACTACCTGACCGCCACGGTCCGCGCCCGTGCCAAACGCTCCCGAAGGTTGCGCGAGCTCATCAATGCGACCGACAGCCGCTGATCAGACCTTGAACTGACCAACTAGCTCCCGAAGGCTCTCCCCCAGGCGCGCCAGTTCGTGGCTGGCTTCGTTGGTCTGGTTTACGCCGGTATCACTGCGTTGGGCAGCATCGACAATACGGACCACGTTCTGGTTAATCTCTTCGGCGACCTGGCTCTGCTGCTCTGAGGCTGTGGCGATCTGAGTCACCTGATCATGAATCTTGCCGACCGATGTCTCGATGGTTCGCAACGCGCTGGTTGCATGATTGACGGCTTTGTTACCGATGCCTTGGATTCGGTAACAAAGCCGTCAATCATGGTGCGAATCTGATCAGCAGACTCGGCGCTGCGTTTCGCCAGCTGACGAACCTCATCGGCAACCACCGAGAAACCACGTCCATGCTCACCAGCCCGTGCAGCCTCGATGGCAGCGTTCAGGGCCAGCAGGTTGGTCTGCTCGGTCACAGCATGAATGACGTCGAGCACCTGCTGGATCTCATCGGATTTTTCCGCCAGAGCATTGATGCTCCGGGCGGTATCTTCGATTTCTTCGGACAGTTTGTTCACGGCGCCCTGGGCACTGCTGATGGTTTCGCCACCTTCCCGGGCCATGCGATCGGCGTCTGAGGCCGAACTTTCAACTTCATTGGCATTACCGGAAATCTGCTGGATGGTGGCGGCCATTTCGTTGATGGCTGAGGCAATCTGATCCGTCTCGGACCCCTGCTCCTGAACCGAAGCCCGGGTCTCGTTTGCAACCCGGCTCAGTTCTTCCGCTGCAGAAGCCACCTGGTCTGTTGTCGCGCCCACCTCACGCATGGTGTCCTGGATCTTGACCACGAAGGCGTTAAAACGCCGGCCCAGCTCGGCCAGTTCGTCATTGCCCTCGTCTGGCAGTCGCTGGCGCAGGTCACCCTCACCGTCGGCAATTTCCTGCATCATGTTGCTCACGCTCTTCAGTGGCCGGGTCACGCTACGACCCACGAAGATGCCGATTACCAGGGCAATCACGACCACCAGCACTGTCACCAGCAGGATAAAGCCCAGGGTTTCGGCCATACCGGCTTCAATTTCTTCGCGAGCTGCTGCTACCTGGCGATCAATGTCGGTAATGTAGACGCCGGCACCGATCATCCAGTCCCAGTCCGGGATGATCGTGGAGTAGGACATCTTGGGTTCTTCATTGCCAGAGGCCGGGTTCATCCAGTCATAGCCATAGAAGCCCTCACCGCGGGCCGCGTCGAAAAGATTGCCAACCAGTTTCCTGACAACCGGGTTTGACGTGGGGCCTTCTTTCGAAGGATCTGGAGCATACGCCAGGTTGAAAACATCCCGGGTGTAGGCGAATACATAATTGGTTTCGTCAAAACGGATAGAACGCAGACGCGCTGCAGCCGCCTCCTTCGCCTCTGCTTCTGTCATTGAGGGGTCGTTCTTGGCCTCCAACACCACTGCCTCAGCAGCATCAATCAGGTTCTGCAGCCCGGTCTTGCGTGCCTCGAGAAGACTGGTCTCCAGGCGTTTGAGTTCGGCTTCTCCGTTCGCCTGAATCTGATTGGCGGTGATCCAAGCGAGAGTTGCCGCCGTTATCAGTACAGGCATCAGTACGGCGATAAGTAAGCGGCTTCGGATTTTTAACCGGCTCAGAACATTCATGCTTTCAAACTCCCGGGAACTTGCTATTGATGCGGATTATCCACAGACCAACTCAGGTGATCTGTTCCAGTTTGTTAAAAGAGATTTCACTGACTCTCTCTGCGCGTGTTCAGCGCTACGGATAAACGGACCTTCCGCCAATGTTTTCAGACAAGTAGAGTAACGGCAGTAACGTAAATGTCTTGAGCAAGCGTCAGACTAAAGGACCACTACGAAGGTAGGCCAATGAAGCACCTGTTTCTGGTACGCCATGCCAAATCCAGCTGGGCCGATGAAACGCTCTGTGACCGGGAGCGGCCACTGAACGCCCGGGGCGAGAGTCAACTGGTACCTCTGGGCAAGGCTCTGGAAGCAGCGGGCGCGTTCCAGGGCGAGATCTTCACCAGTGATGCCACCCGCGCCATCGCCACACTTGAGGGGGCAGTGCCTGAGATGGCTGCTCGCGAGCGCTGCCAGCATCTTGCCGAGCTGTACACCTTTGACTACCGGCGTCTGCTCGCCTGGCTGGAACATCGCGACGCTGATTCCGGAATCACGCTTGTAGGTCACAATCCTGCCTTGCTGGAACTGGCCCAGTGGCTGCTGAAACATCCTCCCGAACAGCTACCTACCGCCAGCTTCATTCACATCCGCCTCCCGATCAAACATTGGCACCAGCTAGACCGGGGCAAGGGCAAGCTGGTGGCTCTGATGACGCCACAGGATTACAGCTATGCCCACTTCGAACGGAGACTTAAAAAGAAAGCCAGAACCGAGGGAGACGACCCGGCAAGGGACATCCCCAAGGCCCTTCACCACCAACATGATCGGCTATGGCAACTGGAGCGTGGCGTTATCCTGGGCCTGGACGACGAATTCCTGCACCAATACCGGATTGCGATTCGGCGCAGCCGGGCCATTGCCGAATCGGTGCAGGAAGTGACCGGTGACAAGACGCTGGCAAAAGCGGTTAAAACCCTGAAACGTCATGCCCGTGCGACGGGACCGTTACGCGATCTGCATGTTTTTCTCCAGGACTTGCCTGAATTGTGTGGCGACAATTCGGAAATCCGGGCAGCCCTGCAGATCTGGTTCGAACAGGAAGCCGCCAACCGCCACAAAAAACTGGTCAAGCGCCTGCAGAGCAAGCGCTATCACGACAGCATGGAGCACTGGCTGAACCTCATTGAGTCCCGAAAGTTCCAGAAGTTGGCGGAGACGCTGAGGGCAAAAGACATCCGAAAGGCGGTGGAGAGCCGTATAAAAGGGTTCAACAGATTGACCGCTGAGCTGATGCATACCTCCCCGGATGAGGATATTCATCGGCTTCGCAAGCAACTCAAGCGAATCCGTTACCTGATGGAGCTGGACTCGAAAACCTGGAAGTCCGAGCTGAAAACGATGAAAGCACGCCAAAAGCTGTATGGCCGCTTCCAGGATCTACATGTTCAGATCGAACTGCTTGACCAGTTCCGCAAGGCGGCCCCGGAGGTCTTACCCGCTGCCCTCGACGGGATCCTGGAAACCCTGGAAGAGTGTAAAGCGGACGCCCGGAAACAGATTCTGACCCTTGGAGGACTTGATGGAGCCCCGTTATGACACCCTGTTTTACGACGGACAATGCCCACTGTGTGCCAAGGAGATTCGCACTTTGCGCAAACTCCAACGGGGCAACCTGATTTTTGCAGACATTCACGAACAGCGTGATGGCAGCGGCAATTTGCCGAGCCATGAAACCCTGCTGCGACGCCTGCACCTGATGACCTGGACCGGGGAATGGGTCATCGGCTTGCCTGCAAACGTTCGGGCCTGGTCCCACACGCCCTATGGCTTTCTGTTCAAGCCCCTGCTGTGGCCCGGCATCTTCCAGATTGCCTCGCGAATCTACGGGAAATGGGCAGACAAGCGGTATGAACGGAAATACGCCTGTGCCATTGGCGACAACAGGGCGGCCTAATGGTGGAAGGCTGGCCTCTAATCAGGCGGCGCCCCCTCTTCGCATTTGCTGCACTCAAGCTCAAACCCGAGCATGGATGCCCGTCCGTCTTCCGTAGTCACCCATGGGCGATTCACCCAGGGCGGCGTGTGGCGCACATGCTGATTATGCCCACACGCTAACTGGGCCACCCAGTGGTCTTCTTCGTCCTTGTGATAGCCTGTAATGGGTTGCTTCATCGGACCTCCTTCGTATATCTGCGGGTGACTCACTGCGGCCCAATCACTTATCCTCTGGAATAACCTTATTCCATAAGTTTGAGGAGCTCAGCCATGAAAACTGCCCATGACCTTGTAGAAGCCGCCAAGAAAGAAATCCAGGAAGTGCCCCTGGATCAGGCGGACGATGCCATCAAGAATGCCGATCTTCTGCTGGATGTGCGTGATGCGGATGAATACCGGGCTGGCCATATACCGGGCGCGGTGAACATTTCCCGCGGCTTGCTGGAGTTCAAGTTTACCAACGATCCGGCATTTGAGAGCCGCGACATGAATATTGTCTGCTACTGCAAGACATCCGGGCGAGCCGCCCTGAGCGCCAAAGCCCTGAAGGAAATGGGCTACATGCATGTGCAGTCCATCGCCGGTGGATTCGATGCCTGGCAGGAAGCAGGCAAACCGGTCGCCAAGCCGGAACTGCCCTCGTTCGAGTAATGGACGCCTACAGGCAGCAGGCCTTGTACTTCCGGCCACTGCCACAGGGGCAGGGGTCGTTCCGACCGGGCTTCAACTGGCCCTCGCTGGTGTCTCCCCGAAGGTAATACCAGCGGCCCTGCTCCTGAACGAAATCGGAATTCTCTTCGAGAAAGCCCCAGCCCTTACCCAGGCGGTAGAGCGCTCGGAAATGAACCGTGCCGCGATTGCCCGACTCACTGGTGTCCAGGATCTGCAAACCGGTCCATTCCGGCGAGTCTGCCAGAGAGAGCGTCTGTGGTCGTGTGCTCTGGTGCCAGGTGGCTCGCAGGTAATCCGGAAGATCGAGAACGAACGCTGCGTAACGGGACCGCATTAGTGCCGCTGGCGATGGTGCCGGTTCACCCTGATGGAAGGGTCGGCAGCATTCAAGGTAGGATTTGCCGCTGCCACAAGGGCAACTTTGGTGTTCAGGCTGCTGCGTCATCGGGGTTCAATCTTTTCGACTATGCTCGTAGTCCGGCAGTGTATCAATATCAAACCGGTGTTGCTCCGGCCTTCTCTACCGACTTTTGGTGATCCTCTTTGACGGATGTATCTCTGTTACAGATTCTTCTGGCCAACCTCGCCATTCTTGCCGGGGCTTGTCTGCAAGGCGTGGCTGGCTACGGCATTGGAACGCTGGCTGCGCCGTTGCTGTTTCTGATCAGCCCGGTGTTCGTTCCCGGCCCCCTGATCCTGAATGCCACTCTGCTTACTGTCTTCATGCTGATACGCAATCGAGGCGCATTGCAGGTCCGGGAAGTGCGCTTTGCCATTGTGGGCGGAGTTGTCGGCGCAATTCTGGCGGCTCTGACATTGCTGGTGATCTCGACGGCGGGCTTCGAGCTGATTTTTGGTGTGCTGATTCTCGCCGGGGTAGCGCTCAGCATTGGTGGGCTAAAGCCTGCGCTGAACGCCCGCAACAGCGTGATGGCCGGAGCCGCCTCGACCTATATGGGCACGATTACCGCAGTGGGTGGGCCACCGATCGCCTTGATCTACCAGAATGAAAAGGGGCCTCTGGTCAGGGCCAATATGTCCGCGTTCTTTCTGGCGGCCAGCGTCCTGAGCCTGTCAGGCCTGCTCGCTTCCGGCTACCTGGGAACGCGGGAGCTGTTCCTGTTCGCAGTGACCTTCCCGGGCGTATTCCTGGGCTTCTGGCTTTCCGGCAAACTCGTCAACCGCATGCCCTTTGAAGGCCTTCGCCCGGTCATTCTCGGCATCGCGGCCATCGCCGGAACCGCAGCCCTCATTCGCGGCCTGCTCTCGCTCTAGGAATCGGCCCAGAGCCGGACACGGAACCGATTCTTGCGCCAGAGCAACGCCAGCCATATGGCATGGGAATTAATCAGGAAGGCCAGGATCCACTCGAAGGCGTCATCCTTGCGGCTATAGAACTCCGGGGCCACGCCATTCAGGATCACGGAAAGAATCCCCACGGCAAGGGTCAGTTGGCAGAGATTCAACAGCCTCATGCCCGTGTGCTTCCACAGTGGATGGCTGCGCAAGCCAGCGCTTACCAGCAACTCACAGATGAAGGTGAGAGAAAAATACAGAACCACACCAACACGGCGGATCAGATTGAAGCCGTCACCAGCATGCCCCAGCGCCAGGGTATAGGCAGCAAGCGACACACTGGCCACCATGCCCAGCCAAGGGATCCAGGCAACCCCGGACGAATGAACGCCAAGCTGGCGCAACCACCGGCCGTTGAGCCACCAGAACAGAATCCCGAGCAAGGCCGCCGGCAGCATGGTACCTTTGAAAATGAAGTAAGACGTTCCGTGACGGCCGGTACGACTGATGCTGGTGCAACTATCCCAGTAGGGAATGCATAGCTCAACGTGGCCCTCCAGCACCGAAACAAAGAACGTGACATGGATCGTTACCAGCGGAATGAGAGCCGCAGCCAGTGCAAGCCACCAGAGGTGGAAAAAGCGGTGATCCGACATGATGGACGATTCCCGTTCAGGTATCGAGAAACGAATATCGAAGATGCTCAGGCGCTTGACCCCAGCATGATTAGCGAACACTATTTGACCAGATTTTGCAATTCATTCTCCTCTTTTACCAACTCATTCGGTCAAAATGGCTGAAGTAGGTAATGGGACCGAGTCATGAACAAAAGCCATCAGGAAATTGTTGAAACACAGGTGGATGTCGCCGAGCTTGCCATTGGCATGCATGTTACTCGGCTGGACCGCCCGTGGGAGGAGACCGATTTTCTGATTCAGGGCTTTGTGATCAAAGACCAGGCGGACATTGATGCCCTACGGGCCCAGTGCGCGTTTGTTTTCATTGAGGGGCGGGTCCAAAAAGCGCGCGCCCCCCGGGAGGCCACCTCGCGGAACGGTCAGCGATCGGGGCTGCTGGGACTGTTCAAACGCAAGTCCGCCCCCGAACCGACACCCAAGGCCCCGCCTGTGCCGCGCAAGCGGGTCACCTACATCAATAAGGTCGACGCGGGCACTGAAATGGCCACGGCCAGGATCCGGTTCAAGGACGCCCAGGACACGGCCAAGTCGATCATGTCTGGATTGCGCGTGGGACGCACGCTGGACATCAACAACGCGCGCAAAGTTGTCAAAGGGTGCGTTGAGAGCGTGCTAAGAAACGAAAATGCCCTGATGCTCCTTACCAAGATCAAGCATCAGGACGCCTACACGGCCGAGCACTGCATCAATGTTTCGATCCTTTGCGCGGCATTCGGGAAACACCTCGGATTACTGCATGGGGAAATCGAGAGCCTGGCGCTCTGCGGCCTGTTGCATGATGTTGGCAAAACAAAAATCCCGGACGAAATCCTGAACAAACCGGGCGCCCTGACTCCTAAAGAATTTGAGCTGATGAGGCACCATACGACTCACGGAAGAACCATTCTCATGGGCACCAGTCATTCACTGAATACGGCTGTCGATGTTGCGTTCAGTCATCACGAAAGGATGGACGGTTCAGGGTACCCCAGAGGCCTCAGCGACCATCAAATTCCCTATTTCGCGAAGATCGTGGGGCTGGTCGATACCTACGATGCGATTACCAGTGATCGTGTCTACGACAAAGGCAGGGCATCGATGCAGGCGCTGGATATCATCCACAAGCACCGGGGCACCCAGTTTGACGCGGAACTTGCGGATCAATTCATTCAGCTCATTGGCATTTATCCGCCCGGCTCCATTGTGGAAATGGTCAACGGCGAGGTTGGCATCGTCATCGAGAGCCGGCCAGATCATAAACTTAAACCCTGCGTTCTGTTGGTCAGAGAAGCTGACAAAACCCGGATGAATCCCTATCGCACGGTCGACCTGAAGGCCAGCGCAGAAGATGCCGCTGGTGAAGTGTATCGTATCGCCCGGGAAGTCCCGGACGGAACCTATGAAATCGTTCTTCAGGAGTTTGTCGATCAGGACCTGATTGTCACCAAGCCAAAGCCCCACTCTGGCTCCAAGACCACATAAAAGCGACAGTTGGTTACTTTTCAATCCGGAACGCCTTGCTATACTGCTGGCCAAACAGACTCCGGCACAACAAGACATGGATTCCGGCATACCGTCCCTCAATATTCCCACCACACCAGAAGACGTGCAGCTTCTAGGGGGCACCCCTGTCGAGGGGCTGAGAGCCGTGCTCGACAACCTGGACGCCCTGGTTTACGTATCAGACCTTGAAACCCATGATCTTCTGTACATGAATGCTTATGGCCGGAAAATCTGGGGTTCCATAGATGGTAGAAAGTGCTGGGAGGTCCTGCAGGATAGCGCCAGCCCCTGCGACTTCTGTACCAATCACCTTTTGATTGATGCCGAAGGCACCCCGTCTCCCCCGCACATCTGGGAATTCCAGAACCGACTGGACCAACGCTGGTACCAGTGCCGGGATCAGGCAATTCCCTGGATAGATGGCCGGCTGGTCCGCCTGGAGATCGCTACCGACATCACCGGGCGAAAAGAAATGGAGCTGGCACTCAAGGAAGCCCATGAAAAAGCCCGGGCTGCTGCCTTGGAGGACGATCTTACCGGACTTCGAAACAGAAGAGCCTTTTTCGAACTGGGTAACCAGCTTTTGAAGCAATCCCGAAGAAACGGTTCGCCCCTGGCGATCATCATGTTTGATCTGGACTACTTCAAAAAGATCAATGATAACCACGGCCACGAGGCCGGAGATGAGGTGTTGCGGCACATCGGGCAGCTTCTGGAAAGCAATGTACGTGAGGCGGATATTGCGGCGCGCATTGGCGGCGAAGAGTTCGCTATCCTCCTTGCCGATGCTCATGCGGTTCAGGCTTCAGAGCTGGCAGAGCGGCTACTGGAACTCATGCAGAAAACGCCAGTCCGGTACCGTGACATGCGTATCCGGCCAACTGCCAGTTTCGGCATTTCAGCACTTCACCCCGAGGAGCCAGATCTCAAAAACCTTCTGGCCAGGGCCGATAACGCCATGTATGAGTCAAAAGCACTTGGCAGGAGCCAGGTGCGAATCAACCCCTGAAACGCACCCGGAATAAGTCACACACGTCACCCTGGCCGCTTGGTAACCGCCATGGTCAGCCGTGAAATACAGGTGGTTTTACCTTCTTCGTTCTCAAGCAGAATTTCCCATACCTGGGTAGCGCTACCAATATGGATGGCCCTGGCTGTGCCATACACCCAGCCTTTGGTGACCGGGCGGATGTGGTTGGCGTTAATATCCAGCCCCACTGCGACGGTTTCCGGATCCTTCAGGCAGCAATTGGCGGCCATACTGCCCAGGGTTTCCGCCAACAGCACCGAGGAGCCACCATGAAGAATGCCGAATGGCTGAACCGTACGTTCATCAACGGGCATGCGACCCTTCACGTAATCATCGCCAATTTCAAGGTACTCGATGCCCATGTAGCTGACGGCGGTGTTTTCGCTGGATTTGGCCAGTTGTTCGAGGTTGGGAGTGCGGGTCCAGATTGCCATAGGGGAATTGCTCTCGATATTGTTGGAAACAGGAAAAACGCAAGGGCCCAGTTTATACAGATAGGATGCGAACTACCAAGCCCTTCTTTGCTCACCTGTCCCGGACTTTTCGAGCAACCTCTCAAACTCAGTCGCAGGCAGTGGCCGGCTGAAATAGTAGCCCTGGAAGCGGGTGCACCCCATGCTCACCAGGCGTTCCAACTGCCCTTTGGTCTCGACACCTTCGGCCACCGCGGACAACTTCAGGGCAGAGGCAAGGGCCAGGATCGTCTCGGCGATGGCTGCGTCATTGGGATCATCAAGAATGTCCCGGACAAACCCCTGGTCAATCTTCAGTTCATCCAGCGAGAGGCGTTTCAGGTAACCAAGGGATGAATAGCCCGTGCCGAAATCGTCCAGGGAAATTCGTATGCCCATGCTTCTCAGGGTTCGCAGTGTTTCTTCCACCAACTCAAGATCGTAAGCCAGTGCACTCTCGGTGATTTCCACTTTCAGGTTTCTGGGGGATGCCCCCGTTTTTCTGAGCAATGCCATCACAGTTGAGCAAAAAGACGGCAGATGGAACTGCCTCGCACTCACGTTTACCGACACCTGGAGCCGTGCCAGAACACCGCCCCGTTTTTTCCAACTGGCTATCGTGGACATGACCTCTTCGAGTACCCAGTAGCCAACCGATTCAATGAGGCCCGTTTCCTCTGCCAGCGGAATGAACTCGGCGGGAGACACCATGCCACGGCCCGGACAACGCCATCGAAGCAACGCCTCGGCACCTATCGGCTTACCTTTCTCGTCAACAAGAACCTGGTAGTGCACTGCCAACTGGTTCTTCCGAATGGCCAGTCGAAGGTCGGATTCCATGGCCAGACGCTCCGATACCTTTTTCTGCATCATGGCATCGTAAAAACGGATGCAGTTGCGACCGTCTTCCTTGGCACGAAACATGGCCATGTCGGCCTGACCAAGGAGCTCCTCGAGGGAATCATCGTGATCAAAAAACAGGGTGACACCAATACTTGGCGTACCAGTGTACTCAAGGCCATTCAGTTCATAGGGTTCGTTCAGCGCTTCCCGGACTTTTTCACAGACCTTTTCCACGCGGGCGGCAGCGCTGGAAGCATCGGCCGGAAACCCCTTCAGAATGAGTACAAATTCATCGCCACCCAGCCTGGCGACGGTATCCCATTCACGTACCGTCTGTTTCAGCCTCTGCCCGGCCTGAATCAACAGCTCATCGCCGGTCATATGGCCCGCCGAGTCGTTGATATTCTTGAAGTGGTCCAGATCGATAAAGACCAGGGCGCCGTGGCTATGATCTCGGGTGCTTCCGGTTAACGCCTGGGCCAGGCGATCCCGCAACAAGCGCCGGTTTGGAAGGCCCGTCAACGAATCGTAGAACGCCAGTTTTTCTATCTCTGATTCCGATTGCTTGCGGTCACTCACATCGTAGAAGTACCCATGCCAGATCATACTGTCATCGGCTAACCGTGCAGGCACAGAGCGCGCTTCCATCCAGGCCGTTGTTCCGTCCTGTTTCCTGGCCCGGAAGTTTGTTTCAAACGGCGTCATTTGCCGCCTTGATTCATCTACATCCTCGTCGAAGGATTTCTTGTCTTCTGGATCAATGAGGTCTAAAAGAGGCTTCGCATCGAAGCTGAGTGCATCGGCCGGGAGTCCGAACAGCTCCTTCACTTTTTCACTGATGAAGGGAAACGTAGTTTGCCCGTCGGGGTACATCCTGAACTGGAAAATAACCCCCGGAAACTGGTCTGAATACCGATAGAGGCTGTTTTCGAATCGCACATTGCGACTGGCCAATATCTGTCGGTGCACCGAAGCCCCCAGAACTTCGCCTACCTGGAGCAGAAATTCCTCTGTACCCGGATCCAGTGCACAGGAATGGTAAAGAAAATCGAACCCCAGAATACCGCTGACTTGTCCCTCCAGCTTCAAACCAACGAGAACCAGACTCCGGATACTTTCACGAAGGAATTCCAGTTTCTCTTCTTTTGCATCCGGGGGAAGTTGTTCGACTTCGGGGATCACCAGAACCGGAAGGATCTGAAGCTGCTCCATAAGCCAGGGATATCGGTCCTTCGGAACATTTTGAATGGCATCCCGTTGGGGTGTGACGCCGTCTCTGCAGGTTTCATGGGAGATTGAAATTGTCTGGGTGGCTTCTTCGAAATTGATCAGGTAGGCGCGATCAGATCCGAGCCAATCGCCAAGCTCAGCAATAACCCCGTGGATGCAACCATCCAGTTCGTCAATCTTCGAGCGGGCAAGGTTGAGCGACAACCTGTACACGAAATCCCTGTGGCCCGGAGTTACAGCGTTCACCATTGCTACGGACTCCTTCCCAGCAATACTGCCCATAAATTTTATTTTATACCGGGGGTACCTGTTTTGAGTTACGACGGGTGCCCCTCAAAAGTTCATGTGCTAGCGCTAACGGTAGCCTCTCAACTCGCTTTTGTATAACGAGCTTTATACTGCAGGATCAGCTCATCGACCCTGCCAGAGTTCACGAGCTCATAAAGCCGGTCCGCAATGCGCTCTCTCAGTTCAAAAGAATTACACGGCGAAGCCTTGGAAAAAGTCAGAAACAGGCCCTCACGGCTAACCGGCGTTTCCAGCGGAACGAAATCGTCAGCAATGCCCATGTATTCAAGTTTCACCTCTCCCTGAAGGACTTCATAGAGCACATAATCAACACGATCAACCAACGCCATCTGGAAGGATTGCTCAATGGACCGGACACCTTCAATGCGCAGATTCTGCTCTGCATACCGGTCGAAGTTCTGGCCAAAGCTGTTGTTGATCAGGGTACTGCCGCGCTTGCCCTTCAGGTCTGGCCAGTGGCGATAGACGAACTCCCGCCCGATGGGCACCCAGACCGCTGTTGGCAAGTGCGTGACCGGAGGAAGCAGATAATCCATGTAGCGAATGCGTTCCGACGTGATGAACGCCCCGGCTACCATATCAATCTCCCCCTCGCGCGCCATCCGTTGGACCCGGGCCCAGGAACCGATATCTTTCACTTCCACGGTTACGCCGAGGGGTTGGGTAATTTCCCGGAGCAAAGCAGGTACGGCGCCATTCAGGAAACCAGGATTTTGCTCGTCTCGCCAGAGCAGGGGCGGATACTCCGGATTACCACTCACGGTGAGTGTGTCGCACGGGGTTACTGCCGTGGCATTAGTCGGCGAAAGAATCATCGCGGCTGCAAAAAAGACAAGTGACTTACCAACAACAGAAAACAATAGCTTATTCAACTCTGACAAGACCTTCTTTGTGCCAGCCCAGACGGCCGGTTTCGACAACCTGGCGACGTATCCCCGGCACTGGCCGGATCATGAAAAGATCGCCGTTTCTGCCCACCATGGCTCGGGGTACACCAGTTGCTTTGGCTATGTCAGCGTGCGTTTCCATGTGTTCAGCCTCACCATGCACCGGAATGGCAATGGCAGGCCTGACCCATTTGTACATTAACTCCAGTTCTTCCTGCGCAGGATGACCTGAAGCATGAATTGGCAAATCCGCATCTTCGGCGGTGATAACCCGGACACCCAACTCTTTGAGTCTCGCCACGAGCGCCTCGATGGCTTCTTCATTGCCGGGAATAGCACGGGCGCTGAAGATAACTGTATCGCCGGCTTCCAGCTCGAAATCCGGATGCGTACCAGCAGCCAGTCTGCGCAGAGCCGTTCTGGGTTCACCCTGACTGCCGGTGGCCACGGCCATGACTTCATCCCGGGGCAGATAACCAAGATGAGCGGGATTGATCAACTGGTCAGCCGAATCCCACAGCCCGGCGGCCCTGGCGGCGCCGCTCATATTGATCAGCGAACGGCCCAACAGCCCCATATAGCGCCCGGTTTGTCGCGCAATCGAAGAGAGCGTATGCAGGCGGGCAATATTGCTGCCGAAGCAGGTCACTACAACGCGCCCCTCAGCGGATCGTATAGCCTGCAACAATCCGGCATGCAAGGCCGCCTCGGACACCGAGTGACCTGACACCGTTGCGTTGGTGGAGTCGCATACCATGGCGTTCACACCCTCTTTCGCCAGATCGGTAAAGGTCTGTGGCGAATAGCCATGGCCGACCAGCGGCTGCTCATCCAGCTTCCAGTCACCGCTATGAAAGATGTTACCTGCGGTGGTTCGAATCATCAGGGCGTTGGGATCTGGAATGGAATGCGTCAGCGCCAGCCACTGCACGCTGAACGGCCCGATCTGTTTGCTCTGGCCGGTCTCCACTTCAATGATCGGAACCCGGTGCAGCAGATCGAACTCCGCCAGTTTTCGTCGCAGAATTTCCGCAGTGAACCGACTGGTGTAGATCGGACACTGCAACAGCGGCCAGAGATAGGGTACGGCTCCAACGTGATCCTCATGGGCATGGGTAATAATCAGGCCTGCCAAGCGGTCACGGCGGTCAGCGATGAAAGCGGGATCCGCCATTTGTACCGGCGGCTCCCCCCGGTGGTGCACGGTTCCGTCAGCGGCAATACGGCCAGGCTTTGGAAAGGTGACGCCGCAATCCACCATCAACCAGGCACCGTCGTGGCCATAGAGGTTGAGGTTCATGCCAATTTCGCCGGTCCCTCCCAGGGGCAGAAACCAGAGATCAGACTGCGCAGGAATCATTCGGCGGCTCGGTCCAGATACTTCAACACCAGGTCCTCGTGTATGCCTTCCATTTCAATCAGTTTCAGCGCCGCCCGGATATCGTCGGCGTACTGAATCACCGGCGAGTTTTTCGCAACGGCGATGTAAGAGCGCTCTCCGGGCACAAAGAACGGCGAGACCTCAATATCCAGACCCAGTTTCTCAACCGCGTACAAACCCACCAGTTCTGGCGCAATCACCACATCCACCCGGCCCTTCTGCAGCATCAGCATCAGGTTTTCATATCGGGGCGCCGGCTCTTTGAGCAGGTCCTCATCATCATCAAACCTCGGAAAATACGACGCACCTTCCAGCACGCCAATGGCCCTGCCGTACAGATCGGCGTAGCGGTCAATGCGGTGCTCTTTGTTCAGATAAAAGAACAATCGTCGTTCTGGCGGAAACGCCGGTGCCACAAACTCAATCAGTTCGGATCGCTCCTCGGTTTCCAGAGGACCAAGCATGACATCAACCTCGCCCTGCTGGACCATTCTCAACACGCGCCTGAACGGGGCTTCCCGGTAATGCACTTCCCAGCCCAGCCGCTGGGCAATTTCCTCGAAGATCTCCACGTAGAGGCCGGTTCGCTCACCACCCTGGAGAATCCGGTATGGGGGGGCATGGTTGGCACCTACGGTGATGGTAAGAGGTTCCACAGTTTCTGTGCCCTGCTGTGCCCAAGCGGGAAACACCAACACCATCAGAAGGGCGGCTGTTAGCACTCGCATTCCTGTCGTCCTTGCCTGTGAGCCTTTCAGGTTCTTATGCAGTCTGGTCATCTGTGTCCAGTATAGACGGTTCAAGATCCGGGAACGTCGGATTTACGTAATCACGGTTGAAATCAACCACCCATGGCACAAGATCGGTTACCAGATCAGTCAAGAAGTGATTCACCAAACCGGCTGCACGTTATTTACCAATAGCTGTCGAAAGTGCCATTCATTCGTCAACATATAAGGACGGACACCATGAAGATTCTGATGGTTCTCACCTCACACGACCAGATGGGCGACACCGGCCACAAGACCGGCTTCTGGCTCGAAGAATTCACCGCGCCCTACTATGTTTTCCGGGATGCCGGTGCCGACATCACCATCGCCTCGCCGAAAGGCGGCCAGCCTCCCGTAGATCCCAACAGCGAGGCGGAAGAGGCGCTCACGGAAACCACCCGTCGTTTCCAGCAGGATGCCCACGCCAAGGAATCCCTTGCCAGCACCAAGAAGCTGAGTGATGTGGACATGAACGAGTACGACGCGATTTTCTATCCGGGTGGCCACGGACCGCTGTGGGACCTGGTCAATGACGACAAGTCCATTGCCCTGATCAAAACGGCTTACGAGCAGGACAAAGTCATTGGTGCCGTCTGTCATGCGCCAGCCGTATTCAAGAACGTGGAAGTCAAGCCGGGCCAGAACATCGTTGGCGGCCGGGAAGTCACCGGCTTCAGCAACAGCGAGGAAGAAGCGGTAGGCCTCAGCGGTGTGGTGCCTTTCCTGCTCGAGGACATGCTGAAGGAAAATACCGCCACCTACACCCGCGGTGACGACTGGGCTCCGCACATCGTGGTGGACGGCAAGCTGATCACCGGGCAGAACCCGGCATCCTCCGAGGGCGCCGCGAAAGCCGTTGTGCAGGCTTTGCAGGAGGCCTGATCCGGTAAAGACCGGAAGATGAACCCAAGGCCAGGTGAGATTCTCATCTGGCCTTTTTCTTACGCTTCGAGTTCATTCCCCCGCGTGACTGATCAACTGGCCAGGAGCGCCCTGCTCCAGCAGTTCACGAATATGATCCGGTATCGTCACTTTTCCCATCACTGAAGGCTGAATCAACACGTAGGTCACATCGGCATCGGCGATAAACGCCTTATCCCCGTATCGGAAAAACTCCAGATGCAATGTAAACGAAGTGTTGCCGATTCGCCCCGCCCGAATACGCGCCTCCAGCACATCATCGAACTTCGCCGGGGCTTTCCAGTTCACGGTGAGGCTCACAACCTGAATATCCAGATCCTGATCCAGCAGATGCTGGTAGTCGCCAAACAGCGTGCGAATATACTCATTCACTGCAATATCAACGAAATCCGCATAGCGGGCGTTGAACACCACACCCTGGGCATCGCATTCGCCATAGCGAACCCGGAAGCGAAAGCGGAAAGGCAGATCACCAGCCATGAAGCGCTCCGATTAAAGTTCAGTTACTGTCGCCAACAGCTTCTCATATCTGTGCTAACGTTTTGAGGAATATCTCAAAAAAGCTGGCCACCGCTATGAGCAACCCGAAGCACACCCTTTTCTGGATGACGCTGTTCCTCGGCGTGGTCGTCATCGTCGGCGCCCTGATCCACAAACCTCTGATCTCGGCCTTCATGGCCAACTGGGTTTTCAACCTGCTGATTTTCGGAGTATTGATCGTCGGTATCGCCCTCACCTACCGGCAGGTATTTGTCCTTTTTCCGGAATTGAAGTGGATTGCCCAGTTCCGGACCGGGCATGCCGGACTGTCGGTGGTCCAGGAGCCTAAACTGCTGAAGCCCCTGGCAAGACAGCTCGGAGAGGATGCAACCAAGGACCGATTCACACTGTCTACGCTCTCCCTGCGGACCGTACTTGATGGCATTCACTCGCGTATGGATGAGCAGCGGGAGATCACCCGTTACTTCATCAGTCTTCTGGTTTTCCTCGGTCTGCTGGGTACCTTCTGGGGCCTGCTGGGCACCATCAACTCGGTCGGCCAGGTGATCACCGGCCTCGATATGAGCCAGGAGGATTTCGGCAAGGTGTTTGCCGAACTGCAGGAAGGCCTGCTCACACCGCTTGAGGGCATGGGCACGGCCTTCAGCTCCTCCCTGCTGGGCCTTGGCGGCTCGCTGATTCTTGGTTTTCTCGACATCCAGGCCGGCCATGCCCAGAACCGCTTCTATGACGCCCTTGAGGAGTGGCTGACCGGCGTGACCAATCTTGTAGACCGCGTAGACAGCGAGAAAGACCTGTCATGATCGGATCCAGGCGCCGAAGCCGAAGCACCACCAACGTCTGGCCGGGGTATGTGGATGCCCTGTCGGCACTGCTGATGCTGGTGATCTTCATGCTGCTGGTGTATGTGGTCAGCCAGCTCTATCTGTCCCAGACGCTGTCTGACCGGGATACCCAGCTGGCCCGCCTGAATGCCCAGTTGAACGAACTCTCGGAGATGCTTGGCCTGGAAGAAAGCCGGAGTGAGGCACTGGAAGCTCAATTGACCAGCGTTCAAGACCGCAACAACAGCCTGGTCGACCAGCTGGAATCTACCCGTGAGCGGCTGATGCAGCAGACCGCCATCGCCGATGCGCAATCAGAACGACTGGCCGGCATGGAAGAATCCATTGACGAAAAAGACGAGATGTCCGCAAGCCAGCAGGCCATGATCCTGCGGCTATCCAATCAGATCGCCTCACTGAGGGAACAACTCAGACAGATTGCCTCGGCCCTGGAGCTGCAGGAACAGATGACGGCGGAGAAAGAGCAGGAGCTGGAACAGGTGAGCCGACGGCTGAACACCCTGCTCGCCGAGCGGGTCAGCCAGCTGGAACAGTACCAGTCGGAATTCTTTGCCCGGCTCCGGGATATTCTGGCGGGTAACGAGAACGTGCGGATTGTCGGCGACCGCTTCCTGCTGCCCTCGGAACTGCTGTTTGCCTCCGCCTCGGCGGAACTGGGCGAGGAAGGCCGGCGAGAGCTGGACAAGCTTGCGGATTTGCTGCTGGATGTGGCCGAACGAATACCCGAGGACGTGGACTGGATACTGCGCATCGACGGCCACACCGATATCCTGCCCATCAATACACCGCGCTTTCCATCGAACTGGGAGCTGTCCACCGCCCGGGCGGTTGCCGTCGTTCGCTACCTGGCTGACCAGGGGGTTCCGGAACGACGAATGGCAGCCGCCGGCTTTGGCGAGTTCTTCCCGGTGGCGGAAGGCACCTCACCGGAAGCGCTTCAGAGAAACCGCAGAATCGAGCTCAAGCTGACGGATCGTTAGCCCTGCGAATGGGCCAGCAGGGCGTTCACCGTCATGGTATAGGGCGCCTTAATGCCCAGGCTCTCGCAACGTCGCAGGACCGCGCCGGCAATACTGTCCAGCTCGAGGGGCCGCCCTTTTTCCTTGTCGACGAGCATCGACGTCTTGATGGCGTTGAAGTTGCTGATCAGGTCGAACATCTCGGCCAGGTCCTCAGGCCCCAGGTTCACGTCGTCTGCCTTCGACGCTGCTACGGTTTCCGCCATCATTCCATGGACAATCTTCCCGAACTCGGGGTGGTGCGTGAGGCTCCGGGTATCGAGGCCGGTCAGGGCCGAGAGCGGGTTCACGCCATTGTTGATCACCAGCTTGCGCCAGAGCTCGTAACGGATGTTGTCGGAGACGGTTGTTGGAATACCGGCGGCATTGAACAATGCTTCCAACCGTCGGAGCAGGGAAATGCGGAGATCGTCAGGTCGCTGCCTCGGCCAGGCACCCATCACAACCTGGGCAACGCCCTCGGCGAACACCTGCCCGGGTTCGGTAATGTGGCCGCCAATGCGCACCGCAAGCCCACCCAGTACTCGATCCTCACCAACCACTTCCGCAATCACCGGCTCGTTATCCACTCCGTTCTGAAGCGAGAGAACCGGAACAGCGGCACTTTCCAGCCAGCTGGCGAGCTCCGCCATTACCGGAGCAGTGGCCGTTGACTTCAAAGCAATAACAATCAAATCGAAGTCATCGGGCTCATGCTTCTGGATCAGCTCTGTGTGGGAAAAGGCCGGCAGTGCCTGATGCAGAACTTCCCCTTCATAATCAACAGTCAAACCCTGGGCTTTCAGAGCGTTGAGATGATCACCACGCGCAGTCAGAACCAGCTCGTGTCCCGCTCGTGCGAGTCTTGCAGCGTAATACCCACCGATGCCACCGGCACCAATCATCAGAATCTTCAGACCTGCCAAGGGAACCTCATTGCTCAGGGAACGTAAGTGCCGGTCCTTATTATTACCTCATCCAGCCAAATCCGGACAGCATCTGGCCGGCATTATTCATACCACTGCTGAACATCCGCTGGGGGAACTTGCACCCGCCAAGCGTAAACGCGGCGTTAAGGAGGCACACAGTTGGATCTTCCAGCTTAGGGCTACGTTTGTTGCGAGACAGCCCCCCCTTGAAGGAAATCGCGGCACCCCACTGCTGGTCCTGAACCCAGCCATTAAGCATCTCACGCAAATGTCGGTCATGCAGCGATACCTGGCTTTCGCGTTTGTCATCCAGGCAGATAACGAGGACACCCTGCTCACGAATGGTTTCCAGACACTGCCCGACAAGCCGGTACTCATCTTCACTCATCCCGGTATTGAGTCGGAGTTCACAAAGATCCGCCGGCTCTTCGGAAAGCAAGGCCCGAAGAAGCTTCTCTCTCCCTTCGGTCATTTCATCCTGAATCCCCGGTGCAAAGCCCTGGGAACTGAGCAGAGAAAAAACACGCTCCGAGCACTCATGGTCACCTTTCAAATGGGTAACCACGGGCGCCTGAAGGCTCGCGTCCGTGCTTAAAAGCAAAACACTCCTGACGCTCTGCCCCCAGATCATCCGCGCGGGTCCGGAGGCAGCCTCTCGCTGAGACTCCAGACTTCGTGCATTACAGGAGACAAATAACACCGGCAGTTTGTCCACGACTTCCTCCAAAACAGGCCCGCTCAAAGCTGCGGCTCATCGCCCCAGCTTCCTCGCAGATTGGCCACCGATACCGAAATGCTGCTTCGGCATTTCATTGATAATGATTCGGACACTCTCTACGGGCGCCCCAAGCGAACGGCAAAGTGCGTCGGTAACCTCTCTGATGAGCGCTTCCTTTTGCTCATCAGACCGGCCTTCCAGGATGTTGATCTGGGCGACAGGCATAAAACCTCCTTATTCGAATCGAGCGGATACCGTACCCAGACCCTGGTACCGGACGGTAATGTTGTCACCGGGCTCAACCGTGATGGCTGCGGTAATACCGCCGGTCATGATGAAGGTTCCGGCGGGGATGTGTTCGCCTCGCTCGGCCAGCAGGTTGGCCAGCATGGCAACACTGGAAGCCGGATGGCCCAGTACGGCCGCACCCGCACCCACATCCACTACCTCACCATTTTTCTCGACCACCACACCCAGGGTTTTCAGGTCCACGTCGGCAACATCAGCCATCTGGCCGCCGGTGATGAAGCGGGTGGAGGAGGCGTTATCCGCTACCACGCTCACCAGATCAAACTTGAAATTCTCGTAGCGCGAGTCAATGACTTCTACCGCGGGAATCACGAAGTCGGTGGCGGCCAGAACCTGGCCAATGTGGCAGCCCGGGCCCTTCAGCGGCTCCTTGGTGACAAACGCTATCTCCGCCTCGATTTTCGGGTGGATCAGTTCATTGGTATTCACCACTCCACCGTCGGGCACGCTGAAGTAATCGGCCAGGAAGCCGTAGATGGGGGTTTCCACACCCATCTGGGCCATCTTGGCCCAGGACGTGAGGCCCATTTTCATGCCAACGACTTTGTTGCCACGGGCCTCCTTGCGACGGCGGATTTCCCACTGCACGTCGTAGGCGTCCTCGAAGGTCATGTCTGGAAAGTCGTTGGTGACTTTGGTGATGTCATGGGCCTGCAATTCGGCGTTTTCCACGTGCTCCGCCAGGGCCAGGACCTGTTCACGGCTCAATGTCTTGCTCATGCTTTTTGCTCCTTCTGCGCCGCCAGCAGATCCAGCGCCACATCCACAATCATGTCTTCCTGGCCACCCACCATGCGGCGTTTGCCCAGCTCTACCAGAATATCCACGGTCTTCAGGCCGTACTTCTGTGCGGCCACTTCGGAATGGCGCAGGAAGCTGGAGTACACACCGGCATAGCCCAGCGCCAGGGTTTCGCGGTCTACACGCACCGGGCGGTCCTGCAGCGGGCGCACGATGTCGTCAGCCGCGTCCATCAGGGCGTACACGTCGGTGCCGTGGTCCCAGCCCATCTTGTCGAAAGCGGCAATGCACACTTCCAGCGGGGCGTTACCGGCGCCGGCGCCCATGCCGGAGAGGCTGGCGTCGATGCGGTCACAGCCTTCTTCCACTGCGACGATGGAGTTGGCCACCCCCAGCGCCAGGTTGTGGTGGGCGTGGATGCCCGTTTTGGTTTCCGGTTTCAGAACATCCTTCAGGGCCCGGAAGCGGTCCCGGATGTCGTTCATGTTCATGGCACCGCCGGAGTCCACCACGTACAGGCAGGTAGCACCGTAGTCTTCCATCAGTTTGGCTTGTTCTGCGAGGCCCCGTGGGGTCTGCATGTGGCTCATCATCAAGAAGCCGACGGTATCCATGCCGAGCTTTCTGGCGTGCTCGATGTGCTGTTTAGACACATCAGCTTCAGTGCAGTGAGTTGCCACACGTACGATGCGGGCACCGGCTTTGTAGGCGTTGTCCAGGTCGTGGACGGTACCGATACCGGGCAGCAGCAGGGTGGCAATCTGGGCGTGCTCCACTACTTCGGCCACCGCTTCGATCCACTCCAGGTCGGTGTGGGCGCCGAAGCCGTAGTTAAAGCTGGAACCTTGCAGGCCGTCGCCGTGGGCGACTTCGATGCTGTCGACTTTCGCTTTATCCAGGGCCCGTGCGATGTCCTGCACGTTCTTGATGGAGTACTGGTGACGAATGGCGTGGCTGCCGTCGCGCAGGGTCACGTCGGAGATATAGAGTTTCTTGCCAGGGTTATAAGTCATGATTCAGTCTCCTCACTTGACCAGCGATTCGGCAATGCGCTCGGCGGTGCCGAGAGCTGCGGAGGTCATGATGTCCAGATTGCCGGCGTAGGCGGGCAGGTAATGGGCAGCGCCTTCCACTTCCAGGAAGATGGAGGTTTTCAGGCCACTGAAGCGGCCCAGTCCCGGCACGTTCATGGGCTGGTCTTCAGGAATTACGTCGAACTGGACTTTCTGCTTGAGGCGGTAGCCCGGTACGTAGGAGGACACGGCTTGCACCATTTCTTCAACGGAGGCTTCCACTTCGGCCTGGTCAGCCGCGTCAGACAACACGTAGACGGTGTCGCGCATCAGCAGGGGCGGCTCGGCCGGGTTCAGGATAATGATGGCCTTGCCCTTCTGGGCGCCACCCACCACTTCAATGGCCTTGGAGGTGGTTTCGGTGAACTCGTCGATGTTGGCACGGGTGCCGGGGCCGGCCGATTTACTGGAAATCGAGGCCACGATTTCAGCGTAGTGCACCTTGGCCACGCGGGACACAGCAGCCACCATCGGAATCGTGGCCTGGCCACCGCAGGTGACCATGTTCACGTTACCTTCGTGCAGGTTCTGCTCCAGGTTCACCACCGGTACGCAATAAGGGCCGATGGCCGCGGGCGTCAGGTCGATGATCTTCAGGCTTTCCTTGTGGCCCCGCAGGAACACTTCGTTGTGCATGTGGGCACCGGCGGAGGTGGCGTCAAACACGATGTCGATGTCGGCAAATTCCGGCATTTTCACCAGGCCATCCACGCCTTCGTGGGTGGTGGCTACGCCCATGCGGTTGGCACGGGCCAGGCCATCGGATTCCGGGTCGATACCCACCATGGCACCCATTTCAATATGCTTGCCATTACGCAGGATCTTGATCATCAGGTCGGTGCCGATGTTGCCCGAGCCGATGATCGCTGCCTTTATTTTCTTGCTCATAGCCTGTTCCTCATTGTTCTTTTCGGTCATGCGAAGCGCACGGATGCGCTACCGATGCCGCCGATGTCGACCCGCATGTAATCACCGGCCTTGACCGGCTCAAGGGGTACCAGCGAGCCGGAAAGAATGACTTCGCCGGCCTTGAGGGAAATACCGAACTCACCCAGCGTGTTCGCCAGCCAGGTGACACAATTCACCGGCGAACCCAGGGCCGCTGCCCCGGCGCCCGCACTGATCACACTGCCGTTCTTCTCGACCACCATGCCGCAGGTAACCAGATCCACCTTGCGAGGCGATACCGCCTGGTCCCCGAGCACAAACAGACCGCAGGAAGCGTTGTCAGCAATGGTGTCCTGAATGGCGATCTTCCAGTCCTGGATGCGGGAATCGACAATCTCGAAGCAGGGCATCACGCATTCCGTGGCCGCCAGAACGTCGGCGTTGGTCACGCCCGGACCGGTCAGGTCCTTTTTCAGGATGAAGGCAATTTCGCCCTCTGCGCGCGGTGCTATCAGCCGGTCGCTGATGGGCATGACCTCACCGCTGTTGAACACCATGTCGTCGGTGAGATAGCCAAAATCCGGCTGATGGACGTTGAGCATGTTCTGTACGGCTTTGCTGGTAACGCCAATCTTCTTGCCAATAATCGAGGCGCCATCCGCCAGACGACGTTCCAGCATGCGCAGGGAAATGTGGTAGGCATCATCAATGGTGATATCCTCACCACGGCTGGTCAGCGGGCTGACCGCCTCCCTTTTCATCATTGCCTGATAGAGCTCGTCGCCAAAGGCGTGAATTTTAGTCTGTTCCATTAGTTACCTCCGGCAGCGGCCTGATCGGCCTCGTTCAGGAAATCATTGACCAACCGGGCAAACCGGCCGGCATGCTCAATCTGGGTCCAATGGCCACAGCGACCGAATACATGCAGCTGGGCGCGGTCGATCAGTTCAGCCAGTCGATAAGAGGCGTCGAGAGGAATGACTTCATCTTCCCGGCCATGGAGGATCAGGGTTTCATGGGGAAGCGCCCGGATGTCGTCTTCGTTACTAGCCAGGTTATCGACCCAACGTTGACGAGGAGCCGGGAACATGGCCGAAAACGACTCCTGGAAACCGGGCCGGATGCTGGCCTGATAGCGCATCTCCGCCAGCTCGCTGGTCAGCAGGCCCTTGTTGAAGGCAAACACGTCCATCAAACGGCGCATGGTCTCAAGCGAAGGTTCGTACCCCCACACCTCGTCCAGGCCTTTGGTAATCGGGAAGCTGACCCCTGCTGAGCCCATCAGCACCAGGCGGCGTACCCGCTCCGGATGCTCAATGGCGAGCGCCAGGGCCAAACCTCCCCCGAAGGAATTCCCCACTAGGTCGACCTGTTCCAGGCCCAGCTCATCCATCACGCCCAGGGCGTGCTTGACCCAGCGCTCCCGGTTGTAGATCTGGTCTTCCGGGCGCTCGCTGTAGCCGAAGCCCAGCATATCCGGCGCCACAACGCGACGGTGTTTGGCCAGTTCCGGAATCACCAGGCGCCAGTTTGCCCAGGCCGTCACACCGGGGCCGGAGCCATGAATCATCATCACGGGGAAACCGCCTTCGCCATGGTCGTGCACGTTGGTGCGGTAGCCTGCGGCAACAATTTCACGCCCGATTTCAGGGCTGTCTACAGGTGCATTCATGACGCCCTCACAATTTGACGCAGATGTTTTTCATTTCGGTGTAGAACTCGAGGGAGTGCACACCACCTTCACGACCGACCCCTGACTGCTTACTGCCACCGAACGGTGTCCGCAGGTCTCTCAGGAACCAGCTGTTTACCCAGATAATGCCGGCTTCAATCTGGCCCGCGACGCGATGGGCGCGGGTGATGTTTTCGCTCCAGATTGCTGATGCCAGGCCGTAGGGGAGACTGTTGGCCAGCTCGATTGCCTCTTCTTCGGTATCGAACGGGCGGATATGGCAGCAGGGTCCAAAGATCTCGTCCGTAACGACCGCCGAATCGTCCGGCAGGCCGGTCCAGATGGTGGGCTCGACCCAGGCTCCGCCCGCCAGCTCGGAAGGCATCTCAGGAACACCACCACCGGTCACAACGGTTGCTCCGTCATCGACGGCTTTCTGGTAGTAAGAGAGCACCTTTTCGCGGTGTTCGAGGCTGACAAGCGGCCCCAGGTTGGCTTCTGCATCATCAGGCGGGCCAATCTTCAGACCTTCCGCGGCTTCCTTGAGGCGACCGACAAACTCGTCGAAAACCGACCGCTCAACGTAAACTCGCTCGGTACCCAGGCAGACTTGGCCACAGTTGGCAAAAGCAGAGCGCATGGTGCCCTCGATGGCCTTGTCCATGTCGCAATCGGCGAATACCAGGCCGGCATTCTTGCCGCCCAGCTCCAGGGAAATATCCCGGATACCTTTGGCAGCCGCCTTCATAATGACTTCACCCGTGCCGGTCTCACCGGTGAAGGTGAACCCGTCAACCTGCGGGTGCTCGGTCAGATAGGCGCCAGCGGAATCACCACCGAAGCCATGAACAACGTTGTAGACGCCATCCGGCACACCGGCTTCCTTCATCACCTCGCCCAGAAGGGCGGTGGTGGTCGGTGTCTCTTCCGACGGTTTGACGACGACGGTATTGCCACAGGCCAGGGCCGGCCCGACCTTCCAGGTCATCAGCAGCAGCGGCAGGTTCCAGGGGCTGATCACACCGATCACACCCTTGGGACGGCGAACGGCGTAGTTCAGGGCACCCGCGCCGTCCGGCGTGGCCATTTCGAAGGATTCCGTGGGCACGTTCTTGATCATGTCCGCGAACACCTTGAAGTTGGCCGCACCCCGGGGGATGTCGATGTGGCTAGCCAGGGATTTCGGCTTACCGGTATCCAGGCACTCGGCTTCCAGGAATTCCTCAAAGCGTTCGTTGATGCCATCGGCCACCCGATGCAGAATGCGGGTGCGCTCGTCCAGAGTCATCTTGCCCCAGGGGCCTTTCAAGGCCGCCCGGGCTGCCCTCACAGCGGCGTCGACTTCGTCTCGACCACCCTCGTGCACCTTGGCAATGACCTTGCCGTTGGCGGGGTTCACGTTGTCGAACAGCTTGCCGCTGGCGGAGCCCACGTACTGACCGTTGATGTAGTGTTTGATCTCTTTCATTGCTGCTAAATCCTGTTGCTGGATGGTGTCAGGTCAGAACCGTCAGGAACCGCTCGTTCAACTGGCGATCGTGATAGAAGATGGCCTTGCCGAGCTGCTCCGCCTGCCAGGTCACCGGTTTGTGGTCCGGATAGGTGTAGTCACCGCCACAGAAGACTTCGTTGCGATTGCCCGACGGATCGAAGAAATAGATGGTTTTGCCGTGGGTCAGGCCGTGCCGTGTGGGCCCGATATCAATAGAGGTATCGGTCATGGAAATCAGGTCTGCGGCCCGCAGGACGTCTTCCCAGGTTTCGAGGAAGAAGGACGCGTGGTGGAACTTGCCTTTCTCTTCATGGTGAATGAAAGCAATGTCGTGCTCCTTCATGGACACGGTCAGGAACTGGGCAATCCGGGTGCCTTCCGGGTCCAGCACCTGCTCGGCCAGATGGAACCCGAGCACGTTCACGAAGATGTCATACACAGCCGCCAGTTCCGGCCCGTAGAACAGGCAATGGTCAAATCGCACCGCCTTCATGCCGGAAAGGCCACGGGGCCAGGCCTCGGGATTAACCTCGGTAACACCCCATTTGCCGGTGTAGAGTTTGTCGGCGTATAGCTCGAACGCGTGGCCCGAAGGCACGGTAAAGCGGATCCGGCGGCCGCAGTCTTTCAGCTCGCCTTCGGGAATCTGCTCTACATCCAGCCCGTAAGCCACCAGGTCTTTTTCCAGCTGAACAAGCGCTGCCTCATCCACAACCTTGAAGCCCATGAAATCACAGCCGGGCTCATCGGCTTCAATCAGTACCACCGAGAACTTGTCCACTTCGGTCCAGGCCTTCAGATAAACCCGACCCTGTTCGTCTCGGTCTGTCTCAATAAGGCCCATCAGGTCTGTGTAATGTTTTACCGCTTCTTCAATGTCCAGAACGCGGATCTGAACGTGGCCGGGACGCATAACACCTTTTTTCATGACGATTACCTCTACGGTTTTGTTTTTGTCTGTTCGGCGAGTGGCGCTGCAGGTTGCGGCATACACTCGATCATCAAATCGGTTCTCGGGTAGATCCGGCAGGCCAGGACTTCCCCTTTTTCAAGAGCCTCCGGGGGGCAATGTGTCTTGCTCATCTTTCCGCACCGGAACTCACCTTCAACAACACGGATCTTGCAAAACCCGCAGCCGCCGCCCCGGCAACCCACCGGGACACACTTCTTGCCAACCAGCTCCATGGCCTTGAGGACACTCTGGTCCTCGTCACACCGGAACCGGTCGCCGGTCGTGCGGTTGATCACATGGAATACCGCCATGCTTCCTCCGCATCAGATCTTCTTGAACAGCGCTGAACGCTGGTTGTCTTCCGCGCCGTCTGCCGCTGTGAGGAACTTCTCCATAAAGATGTCCCGCTCGAACAACCGTCCCTGCATCAATGCTGTAATCGCGGAATCGATCATCGGAGGCGGTCCACACATGTAGGCCTTATTGCCGGCAAACCGCCCGTCGTAGTGCTCTTTGGCCGCTTCATGGACGTAGCCGCGGAAGCCCTGCCAATCAGCATCGTCGTCGGCGTCACTCAATGCGGGCACGTAGGTGAAATGTTCGTTATCCCTGGCCAGTGCCTCGAACAACTCGCGGTTGTAGAGCTCGGCCTGGTTCCGGGCACCCTGGAACAGGGTGATCTTGCGCTCGTCGTTCTGCTCCAGCAGGTCCAGAATCATGGACTGCGGGCTGGAAAGGCCGGAGCCGCCGGCAATGAAGATCAGATCGCCCGGCTGGGAGCTGCGGACAAAAAATTGCCCGTAGGGGCCGGACAGGTTCAGCTCTTCGCCGACCTTGAGCTGTTCATGGATGTAGGTGGTGGCAGCACCGCCAGGCACCAGGCGAACGTGCAGCTCCACTTCGTCGGACTTGCTGGGCGGGTTGGCCAGTGAGAAAGCCCGGGGGCCGTCCACATCCGGCAATTCGATATTGATGTACTGGCCGGCCTGGAACGTCATGGGGCGGTCCAGCTTCAGATGAACACCCTTGATGGTGGGCGACAGGTCGACGATGTCTGTCACGGTAGCGGTGTAGTCCTCCACCGGGTATCCCTCGAAATCCGGATCGACATCGATATCTGCTTCGATGGTCACGTCACTTTCAACGGTGGCACAGCAGGCAAGCACCTTGCCCTCGTCCCGCTCAATGTCCATCAGGGCAAAGGGCGAGGCGTCGCCAATCTCCACGTCGCCTTCCAACACCTGGACCTTGCACGTTGCGCAGGTGCCATGACCGCAGGCGAAGGGCAGCCAGACACCCTGGCGGAGCGCGGCCTGGAGGATGGTCTGGCCGTCCTCCACTTCAATCTGCTCGCCGATAGGCTCGATAGTCACGGTATGACTCATGGCACTTCTCCCCGCTCAGTAACCGACGTCGGCAATGCCGTTCAGCCCCGGCGTGGTGACCGTGAGCATGCTTTTGTGATCAATGCCGTTGTCTTTCAGGCTGGCGTCAGCCCGCGGCGTGAACGGTTCATCGTTCAGCAGCCACTCGGCATTCAGGAAGTCGGCTTTGGCGGCATCCGGATGGGCGGCAGCTGCCGGTTTGATAACGGTCTCGACGAGATCGCCGAACGTCATATCCGGCTGCACCAGCAACGCAAACGGCGCGCAGAACAGCAAGTGATTGGGCCAGTAGACATACAGCAGTTGCATGCCATTGAAGTTCTCAACCTTGTCTTTCGGTTCGAACTTGTAGTCGTATAACGCGTTAACACTCATGGTGGTCACCTTGTTGTTTTTGTGCGTGGTTCGCCCGACGCCCCAGGCAGCCGGGCGATTCCCGGGTCACTGTCAGGCTGCGTCTTTACTCTGGTCAGCCGGTTTCTGGCCCTTGATGGAAAGCCAATGCTTGTGGTCTGGGGACCCTACGTACTCGAAATTGTCCTCGCCGATATTGATGTGGTAGTACTTCTGCACCACTGTCTCGACGTCGGCACCCTCACAGTTGCCCTGGTAGATCTGGTGCACCGGCAACCAGGCCTGGACGTACTTCTCCGGTTCATCCTTGAAAATGTCGCAGCAGGCTTCGGAGCAGAAGTGGTAGCGCTCGCCTTCATGCACCAGCTGGCGATGGCTCAGCTTGGTGGGCGCACCCATCTCGGTAAACAGGGTGGGTACCTGACACACCTGGCATAGCTGCGGCAGGGTGTTGTTGTAGAAGCGCCGGCCAGCGGCGGCTTCTTTCGCCAGGTACTCGTAGCGGGGACGGTAGTACTTGTCGAAAGTCTCCGGGTACTTCTCGGACATCCAGTCCATTTCTTCCTTTTCCGGAATCCAGGTGTGGAAGTTGGTGGCCTGGCTGTACTGGTAGAAGGTGGTCCACAGCTGATGGCTCAGGTGATGCTTGGCATCGTTGGCCACGTCCTGGTATTTGGGCGGACGGATACCATAGCGTTCCAGATCCTTGAACAGGGCACCGCCATTCTGCTCGTAATAGACTTCCCAGGCCTCGGCCCAGCTCATAACCTTGTTCGGCAGCATGTAGTCCATCATCATGCTGACCAGGCTGAGCAGGCGGAACCCGCGCCAGAACCACTTGTCGATCCAGCGCTGAACGATGGGCACGTTGTCCTCGTGCTGCTCCAGGATGAACTTGATCACCTCAAGGCCCAGGGTCATGTGCCGCGCCTCATCAGACTGAGCCGAGAAACCAAAGGTCACCGTGGCCATGTCGCCGTTGTAGGCGGCGCCGGACATAAAGGGCACGAACAGAAGGTTGGTCAGCACATACTCGAAGGAGAACGAGATAGCGGTCAGGAACTCGAACGGGCCGGCCGAGCGAGCATCGTCAAAGAACGACTTGGGCACCGACAGGAACCAAACCCGGTCGTGCATGTAGGCAGCATCGTGCAGGCCATTGAAGTGCTTGTTGTAGTGGCTCATGGCGTGCTGCTGGGTCTGGGAATGACGCAGCTCGTCAATGGCCTGCATCTGGCAGGCCACGCGTGCACCGGCACCACTGAACTGTCTGCCTACTTTGGCATAACCCTGGAACGCCGCATGTTCAAGCGGTGATACGCCGGTCAGGAACAGTTTCAGGGCGTTGACATAGCGGGCATCGGAAATGTTCTGATGGCCGTTGTTCTGGGCAAAGGCATCAAAAATTGCGTACAGCTTCTTCTCTTTTTCCGCCTGGTACTTCCAATAGGCATCCATGGTCAGACGGAACGGGTCTTCCCACTGGGACCAGTCAGTGATCTTGATACCCTCGAACTGCTCGTCCGGGAAGATGTCGTCTTTCTTCTGGTAGCTGGGCTCCCAGGCCATGTCCCGAGTCAGGTACTGGTACTTGTCTTTCAGGTTCAACTTTTTGTTTTTAACAGCCATGATGTGTCTCCCGATTATTTCCACTCAAGGATGAAGTGGTCATCGTCTTCGTCGACGTTGCCGCCAATACTGATGACATCGATAAGCATTTCCTGGACATCCCAGTCGCGGCCCAGCTTTTCTTCCATGGTCTCCCGGTTGATCACCAGGCGCTTTTCGGCCTGGATCCGGATCATTGCCGGCTGGTGCTGAACCTCCGCTTCAGGGTTGTCTTCCTGAATGGCTTCCACCATGTAGCGGGCGTTGTCGTTGTCCTGGAATGCGATGAATACGAGCTGGCTCATGCCGATACTCCCTGGGTGTTGAGCCCGAACTTCTTCAGACGGGTGGCGAGTTGCGCCCTGACCTCATCGAGGGCTTCCACGCCAACGGAGGCTTCCGCCAGCGGCTTCAGAGCGTTGTAGATTTCCGGCTCCCACTGGTCGGCCCAGGTCTGGAGCTGCTGGAGGTTGGCTTCACTTTCGCCGGCAACCACCTTGACCATGGCGTTGGTCCAGCGCTGGGAATCCTTGTACCAGTCGCGCATGAACTCGGTGAGCATGGAAACGTCTTCGGCACCCTGCTCTTCCCACCACTGGTCCATTTTTTCGTAAACCAGGGGGAACAGCAGGCCGTCCATCAGCACGTTCTGAATGAGGGTCAGTTCGAACCAGTCCTGGACAACGAGGGTGTCTTCCACCAGCTTGCGCAAGGGTTGCCAGAGCGCATCGTCCATCCAGTAGCCTTTGGATTCGTCAAGTCCGGTCCCGGTAGTGCCGTCAATCATCAGGGCAATTCGCGAGAGATACTGGCCGATACCGAGACGGTCCATGGCCTGGTAGATATGCATCTGGGACACCGTGGTTGCGGTGGCCTCACCTGCGATTTTGCTGTTGTTCATGTTGGCGCCCAGCTCCAGGTGACGCAGGGGAACCAACAGACGCAGCAGCATGGTGCGGGTTTCTTCCGGCAGACGGGTCAGCAGGTTACGCTTGTCGCAGAAGCCATAGCTGGTCTCGGCGGCCTCCTGCATCTTGGCGCGATTGCCGACGTATGCCCCGTAGTAGAACTGGCGCGGATCAGTCACCGCATACCAGTCTTCCATGCGAATCGCGGTACGCCGCTCGTCGTTGAGCTCGTAATTCGGATCCCACTGGGGGCGGTAGTGGAAATTGGTTTTCGCCTCCAGGTCGTAACTTGCTTCCTGGTAGCGGGTGGCGGGTTTGTCTCCGAAACGGCGCGCGATGTGGCCGTAGGTCTGACGGATGGGCTCCACCGAGTTGGTCTTTATTTCGATAGTCATATCAACCTTACCGTGTTGTTTTTGTGGAACAGAACGTTGATGGATGTTGCTCATTAACGCTGGCCGCGCTCCCCGAACCGCCACTTGACCATGTCTTCGTCGATTTGGCGGATCATGTCGGAGTCCATGTGGACCACGTTGTTGTGCTTGCAGAAGATTTGGAACGCGTCCCTGGGTAGAACCAGTTCGACGAACAGCTCCGGGTGACCGATGGCAAAGTCGAATTCCACGAATTTGTCGCCCGGCTCGCTGCGAACCCGGATATAGCGGGTCATCTCGTCAAAGGATTTGGCTCGTGTCTCGCTGGTCATGATTTGCACCACTGGGTTTGTTGTTGTCTGGGAGGGGACGAGCAACGCGTGTGCCAAACCCGTCAAAAAGCCGAGCGTAAATATCCATCCAACTGTTTTTCAAACAGTTATCAGTCATTCGAAATGAATCAGCGTGAATAGTTCTTGGAGAGTACCTGCTGCTTCCGCGGCTATCTTTTTACTAAATGATCAATTTCCCCCACCCGAATAACCAAATGCTGAGACGCCCTGATCTCGCCCTGCTGCAAGCAGTTTTTTATCATTTGGTTGATTTGTGACATCTATCAGGTATTAACTATTTAAGCGAAATGCCAACAGGCTCTCCGAAAAGAGCAGTCCCCGCCGACAACAACAAAAGGGGTGAACACCATGGCTGTAAGCTACAAGCCACAGCTGAGTTATTCAGACTTCAGGGATCTCACGGACCAGATCCAGTTTCAATCCACGGAGGGCAAAATCTGGTTTGGCGAACAGCGTATGCTGTTGATGAATCTCAGTTCATTGGCAGCATTCCGTCGCGAGATCGTTAATAGCATGGGCATTGAGAGAGCCAAGGGATTCTTCCTGAGGCTTGGCTATCTCTCTGGGCTCAAGGATGCTGAGCTGGCCCGCAAGCTGAGGCCTCATTGCAGTGAGCTGGATATTTTTCTGGCCGGTCCGCAACTTCACTCGCTGAAGGGTATGGTGAAAGTCGTTCCCCTGGAGATCGATCTGGACCAGGAAACCGGAGATTTTTACGGACGCTTTGAATGGATCGACTCCTGGGAAGTGGAGATCTGCAAGACCGAGCTGGGTCTTATGAAAGAACCGGCCTGCTGGGTACTGCTGGGGTATGCCTGCGCCTATACCTCATCGTTCATGGGCCGGGAAATCATCTTCCGGGAAGTCAGCTGCCGGGGCTGTGGCGATGAGAAATGCATGATCGAGGGTAAACCTGCTGAGCAATGGAAGGACGGGAAAGAGTTCTCCCGCTACTTCAAAGCGGATCCGATCATCGAAGAGCTTTACGATCTTCAGGCACAATTAAACTCCCTGCGAAGCTCCTTTCAGCGGCAAGAAGGCCAGTATTACGGCATTGGCCAGTCCGCATCCTATAACAAGGTGTGCCGGATGATTGACAAGGCCGCACAGGGAAAGGTGTCGGTACTTCTCCTGGGCGAGACAGGCGTCGGCAAGGAAGTAATAGCCCGCAGCGTTCATTTGCGGAGCGCAAGGGCTGATGGCCCCTTCATCGCCGTGAATTGCGCGGCCATTCCGCCTGACTTGATCGAGGCGGAACTCTTCGGCGTTGAAAAAGGCGCCTATACAGGTGCAAACCAGTCGAGAGAAGGGCGTTTCGAGCGCGCCAACGGGGGAACGATCTTTCTGGACGAGGTTGTGGAGCTCACCCCCAGAGCCCAGGCCACTCTGCTCAGAGTATTACAGGAAAGTGAACTTGAAAGAGTGGGCGACAATCGCACCCGAAAGGTCAACGTTCGAGTGATCGCCGCCACCAACGAGAGCCTTGAACAGGCAGTCGAGGACGGCCGCTTCAGAGCCGACCTATTTTATCGCCTGAACGTTTTCCCGGTGAGAATCCCACCTTTGCGGGAACGACTTGAAGATTTGCCTTTGCTGGTCGGCCACTTCCTGGAAAAATTCCACGCCCAGTATGAAAAACGCACTCTGGGGTTATCGGACAAAGCCCTGGCGCTGTGCATGAACTATCAGTGGCCGGGCAATATACGGGAGCTTGAGAATGTCATCGAGCGCGGTGTCATCCTAACTGACAACAACGAATCCATCAGTCAGGATGCCCTGTTCGTCTCGCCTCCTCCATCGGAGCCAATGCCCATAGAACGAATCGATGCAGACGGTAATGTCTGCGTCGGCCAGGCTGCCAACAAGGAGGAAAGCTGGTCTGATCATATCATCAACAGCGGAATCAGCCTGGAGGAAGTGGAAGAAACGCTGATGCGGCAGGCCATGGAACAGGCGAATCAGAATGTCTCAGGGGCTGCTCGAATTCTGGGGCTGACCCGTCCCGCTCTCGCCTATCGCCTTAAAAAAACTGGCATTCTCGATGAAAGCTGATTCTTCAAAGAGTATCTGCGACATGGAAGTTGCACCTCCTTCACACCGACTATGACGAAATGGACAACCCAGCCCAGCGCTTGATCATTTGATAAAAATCAACGCTGTGATCCCACGTTATCGAAAATCAAAACCTGCCAAGCACAAAGCATTTTTAATTTTATTTTCAAAAGCTTAGATCGTTTAAATCCGTTCTGGCACAGCCGTTGCTGAACCACCGTCAGTCGCTTTTCCACAAAAACAAAGACGGTGACATAACATGCCATACCCCATGGAATATCCTCGCGGCAAAGTTCCAGTCACGCTCGCTCTTGCGAGTGCGTCCGCGCTGCTGACCGGTTGCGAGGCGCCGCTGAATCTTGAAGCGGTACGACAACAGTCCCAGCAAGCCATTCAGCGAACCGATTTTTTCCAGTCCGTCGCCCGGAACGATCAAATTGTCGCCATCGCCGGCAACAACGGCGCGTTGCTTGTGAGCGAGAACGGCGGTTCGGACTGGCAACGGGTCCCGGTGCAAACCACCGAGAGTTTTCTTTCCCTTGATGCCTGCCCGGACGGCAGTTTCATCGCCCTGACCTTCAACAATCAGCTCTGGCACGGGAACCCTGCCGGTACCCAGTGGACTGCCCATGAGCTTCCGAGCCAGGAGCAGATGATGACCGCCGATTGCGCGCCCGACGGCACCTGGTGGGCGGGCGGCAGTTTCACCACGCTGCAGAGCTCATCGGATCAGGGTACGACCTGGCAGGAAACTTCCCTGAATGAGGACGCCATTCTGACCAACCTCCAGTTCCTCGATCCGGAAACGGCACTTGCGACCGGAGAATATGGCCTGGTTCTGAAAACCCTGGATGGTGGCGAGACCTGGGATTACGCCGGCTATCTACCGGACGAATTCTATCCCCATGCAGCTTACTTCGAATCAGCAGACGAAGGCTGGGTTGGTGGCCTGAACGGTTTTATCTACCACACCACCGACGGCGGAGAAACCTGGGACCGCCAGCCTACCGACACCAGCATGCCGGTGTTTGGCTTCGTCAAGGCCGGCAATGCCCTGTTTGCCCTGGGTGATAACGCCACGGTTCTGGCGTTGTCCGGAGGCAGCTGGACAGGTCTTGAAACACCCAACCAGCCCCTTTACCTGCGCGACGGCGTGGTTCTCGCAGACAACCAGCTCCTGGTAGCCGGAGGCCGCGGTCTGCTCCTTCAACTCGACATTCCCGTGGCCTCAGTGGCCAGCAACAACCGAGGTAACTGATCATGGCCGGACTGCACAGATTCACGCACTTCCTGCACCAGCTGGAACTCTGGATTTTCAGGAATCCTCGGAAGGTCCTGTCGCTGATCGCCATCCTGACGCTGTTTTTCGCGCTACGGATTCCGGGGCTGAAAATCTTCACGGACTTCGCCGATCTGTTGCCCCAGCAGCATCCTTACATCGAGCTGCACAACAGCATCAAGGACGATTTTGGCGGCGCCAACGTTCTGGTGGTCGGTGTTGAATTCGCCGAAGGCGACATCTTTTCCAATGAGAACCTGGCAACCATCGACCGAGTAACACAGGCGGTCGATAACCTGCCCGGCGTGAACCACAACCTGGTTGCGAGCGTTACGCACCGCAATTCCCGGGAGATCTGGCTGACTGAAGTAGGCAGCATTAACTCCGAGCCCTACTACGACTCCACCCGAGGCGAGTATTCCGAACAGGCCCTGAGTGAAATGAAGGCTGCAGTGGCCGCAAACCCAAGAGTCTATGGGCCTCTGGTGTCTCCGGATTTCAGAATGGCTCTAGTCAAAGCACAATTGATCGAAGGCAAGCTCGACTACGAGAAGACATTCGCGCAACTGCAGCAGCTCCGCGAGCAGGAGGCCGGTGACGACGTCACCATCTACGCCACAGGCCAGCCCGTACTTGTTGGCTGGGCCTACACCTACATGGACCAGATTCTGCAGATCTTCATCTTCACCGTTCTGGCCATGCTGGCACTGCTGGTTTTCCATTTCCGCAAAGCCTATGGGGTGCTGATTCCCCTGGGCGGCGTTCTGATCTCCACGATCTGGGGCCTTGGGATCATCAGCCTGCTCGGGTACAACCTGGACCCGCTCGGGCTGGTCATCCCCTTTTTGATTGCTGCCCGGGCCATGAGCCACGGTGTTCAGCTGGTAGAACGTTATTACGCAGAAACCCGCGAGCTGGGCGAGGGCCCAAAGGCCGCCAAGGCTACCTTTGACAGCCTGTTCCGCCCCGGCTCCCTAGGCGTGGTGTCTGACGCCATCGGCCTGTCACTGATCGCCATTGGCTCGATTCCCCTGAACACCCACCTGGGGATCTATGCCTCTCTCTGGGCCATCACCGTTGTCTTCACGGTTCTGATCGGTGTTCCCCTGCTGCTTTCGATCCTGCCCACACCAAAGAATGCCGAGATGCGCGAGACCGCCCTGCGCTATATCGGCAGCAGCTGCTCACGAACCGTGACTCGCCCCGGACGGGCAAAAATTGTACTGGCAGCGGCGGCAGTCTTGATGGGTGCCGGCGTCCTTGCGGCGTCCAACGTCCAGATCGGCGACTCCGAACCCGGTTCTCCGATCCTGTACCCGGACCACGATTACAACATCTCCTCCCGCGTGGTGAATGACCGCTTCCCCGGTTCCGAGGAGCTGTATGTGATCGCCGAAACCGACGAGAAAGGCGGCCTCAAGCGGCCGGAAGTCCTCAAGGCACTGTCAGATTTCCAGGCCCACATGCTCACCGATCCCGGTGTTGGCGGATCCAAGGGTCTGCCCGACCTGGTAAAGCAGGTAAACCGGCTGATGCATAACGACGATCCACGCTGGTATCAGATTCCCCACGATCAGCGCTATGTGGGCGGCCTGATGTTTACCTACATGGCCTCAAGCCCGATTCCCGGCGCCCTGGATGAGTTCAATGACACCGACGACCGTGTCGCCAATCTGGTGTTCTTCTACAAGGACCGCCAGGGCGAAACCATCCGCCGGGCCATTCACATGGCCAAGGAATGGATCGCCGAAAACGGTGACAGCGTCGAGGGACTGACCATCCGGCTGGCCGGCGGAACGCTCGGCGTTGCCGCAGCCATGAACGAATCGGCGTTCGACACCAACATGATCGTGCTGCCGCTAGTGTTCCTGCTCATTTTCGCCTTCGTGATGCTGTTTTATACCTCCTGGCACGCCGGCCTGATGATGCTGTTGGCAATGCTGTTCGCCACCACCCTGACCTATGCCTACATGGGCCTGTACGGACTCAGTATCGACATCAATACCGTGCCCGTGATTGCCGTCGGCATAGGCGTCGGCATTGATTACTCCATCTACATGATGGATCGCATACGCGAGGAGATGGCCAAGTGTGGCGAGCTGCGCGAAGCGGTACGCCGGGCCATCGCCACTACCGGCATGGCCATCAGTTTCACCGCGCTCACCCTGATGGCCGGCATCATCATGTGGGTAATTTTCTCTGACCTGCGCTTCCAGTCCGACGCCGCCATGCTGCTGTGCGTGATGATCGTGATCAACGGCATCGCCGCCATGCTGCTGGTGCCCTCCTGGGTGCTGGTGTTCAAACCCCGCTTCATTACCAACGTCTACGCAGACGAAGACGGCATTCTCCATGCCGACCGTCAACGTCCCGAACCGACTCCATCACCGGCCAGCAACCGTCAGGACGGTGAAGGATACGTAGCCGGAGCAACGTCCCGGGCCTGACCCGGGGCAAGCCTCCATAACAACCCAAACGAGGATCTGCCATGCAAACAAAAATAAAAGGCCTGAGTCTGTGGTGCGCTGTATTCTCCAGCACCACTGCACTCACCCTGGCTGCGCTGCCCGGCACTGTTGCCGCGGAGGACACCAGGATCAATGGCTTCTATGAGAACGCAACCTACGCACGTGACGGAGTGGGGCTCTCCAAATTCCGGAACACCATTCAGCTCGAGGGGGAAAAACGGATAGGGAACGTGGGCATTTTCAGCAATGTCTCCGTAAACGGCACGCTTCGCGGTACTTACGACGGTGTCTACGACCTCAATGATGACGAATACGGCAGTGAAGCCGGCGGGCCGATTCAGCTCCAGGACATTGCCCAGGGCTCGGTTCCTCACGGAGGCGGTATTGCGCCCACACCGCTCTTCGGTTTCGACATCAATGAGAACCCCAACGACGGCATGGTAGTTCTCGGCGAGCACCTGCATGATCAGGACAACGGCGTTGCTTTTGGCGTACCCGTACGTCCCTGTGACGTCGACAGCCGCGGCTGTATCGATGACTACCTCGACAAGGACGAAGATGAGCTGCGTTTCCAGGAGTTCAATGACCGTCTGGATTTCATCCGGGAACTCTATGTTGATTTCGATCTTAACTTCGACAGTGGCAACGTACTCAGCACCCGTCTGGGTAAACAGCAGGTCATCTGGGGCCGCACCGATCTGTTCCGGGTCCTGGATGTGATCAACCCGGTGGACTATTCCCGCAACAACATCTACGACGAGCTGGAAGATATCCGGATTCCCATGTGGATCCTGAAAACGGACTACCGTATGGGCCCGACGGAAGTGTTCGAAGGCTTTGCCTTTGACGACCTGAACTTCCAGGTGGTGTGGAACTTCGACGAGTTCCGTCCCCACGACATCGGCCAGTGCGGCCAGCCTAACGTGATCCTCGACGCCGGCTGTTTCTTCCGGGGCATGAACAACCTCTGGGAAAATGGCAGCACCGTGGCCAACTTTGCAGGCGCGACACCTGATGGTGGTCTGGCCACCGACTTCGGCCCCGGGCAGATCGGTATCCGCCGCGCCAATATGCCGAGCTGGAAGCTGTCCAATACCCAGCTGGGCCTGAAACTGGAAGGTGTCTATGGCGATTTCGGATTCTCCCTGAACGCCCTGACCTACCGTTCCCAGTTGCCCTCGCTTCGTGGCGGCATTCCAGCCCAGAACCCGTTTGACGGTACAACAGACGTTTATCCGTCTCTGATCGCCTTTGATATCCACTTCCCGCGGGTCAACCTGGTGGGTGGCTCCCTGGACTACTACTCCCAAGGCATCGATACCGTGTTCCGGTTCGAGACCGCCTACACCTCTGGCGAGGAGTTTGCCAACACCCTGCGCGAGAGGCTCTACTCCGAGTCTGACGTGGCACGTTACGTTATTGGCGCAGACAAGAACGTGTTCATTCCCTTCCTGAACGAAAACCAGTCGTTCCTGTTCTCCGGCCAGATTTTCGGCCAGCACATTCTTGATCATGAGCGTGAGCAGAGAACCTATGGTGAGGCCGGCATTCCGGACTGGGAGCACAACTGGATTGGCACCCTGCTGATTCAGGGCTTCTATATGAACAACCGTCTGATTCCGAAACTGATCACCGCCCACGACTTCCGCGCCCAGGCCACCACCCTTGCGCCCAGCGTGGACTGGATCGTGACCGACCGGTTCAAGGTTACCGCCGGCGCGAACGTGAAAGTCGGGGACGGTGCCCGCAAATTCGACGACTGCCGATCCTGTAACCCTTGGGATCCGTTCACCCAAACACCGGGTGTGGTCAATCACCAACCAGGTGAGTCCGCGGGCCTTGGTGGCTTTGAGCCCCTCGGCCGCTTCAAGTCCGGTCCGATCGGTATGGCGCAGGAAGAAGACGAAGTCCAACTGACCGTTCGCTACAGCTTCTGATCACGAGGTACCATCATGAGAAACAGAACAATGAACACCTTCAAACGCACACTGCTCGCGGGCTGCACCGTGAGCTTCCTAGCCACCACCGCGTTCGCGGACGAGGCGGTGATTACCGAGTCTTTTTATCCCTACAAGACCGAAACCCCAAGCTTCGAAGGTCTTGAGCCGGGCATGGTCATCAACCAGACCAATGTCGCCCAATTCAAGGACATTATCGATCCGGCCTTCTACGGCTTTATCGAACAGGGCTGGACCACCATCGTTGTAGGCGAAACCACCTCATTCGACCTGCACCCGAGCTACGTGGAGGCTACCCGGGTGGCCATGGATCAGGTAACCCTCGGTGATCAGGTGGGTGAGATCAACGGCTGGCAGGCCGGCCGGCCCTTCCCGGAAGAGCCGAGTGCCGAAGATCCTCGTGCCGGTGAGAAGCTCGCCTGGAACTACAAGTACGGCTACAACTGGGGCGACAGCGCCGCTATCTCGCCGTTCTACTGGAAGTACCGTGACATGAATTCGGGCGACGTGGAGCGGACCATCAAGTTCAACTTCCACTTCCTCAACTACAAGGGTCGGGTGAACCAGGAACCCACGCCGGAAATCACTCCGAACCCCTCCGACCTGTTCCGGGCCATCTACGTGCAGGTGCTGGACCCTGCCGATGTGCGCGACACCCAGCTGCTGATCCATCGTGCCGCAGACGACCTGAAGCGTGACAACAGCTGGCTTTATCTGGGTTTCCAGCGCCGGGTACGTCGTCTGGCCACCGGCCAGGTCACTGATGCGTTCCTGGGCTCCGACCTGATGATTGAGGACTTTGAAGGCTACAACGGCCGTATTTCAGACATGAACTGGACCTACAAGGGTACCCGTTACATGCTGATGCCGTTCTACAACCACAATGAGCTCAAGCTGGACTCTGAAACCCACAGTGACAGCGACGGTTACCAGGTGGTTGCCTTCAGTGGCCAAGGCGGATGCTTCCCGGATATCACCTGGCAGCTTCGCAAGGTCTATGAGGTCGAGTCTGTGCCGGTCGATGAGAGCCATCCGCTGTCCAAGCGCGTGCACTTCATGGACGCGCAGACCTTCACCATTCCCCGCACCGTCTCCTATGACCGTAAAGGCAGCCTCTGGAAGACCTTCACCATTGGCCAGGCCCATCCGGACCATCACCTGGCCAAGAACAAGGGCACCGGTGTTTCCATCGACGACAGCTTCAGCATGATCGACGTTCAGGCCAGCCACTGCACCACCGGCCAGTTCAAGGGCCAGGTGGATCCTGAAATGTCGCCGCCCAACATGTTCAACGTTCAGTACCTGCGCGCCACGGGCAGTTAACCGGGCATCATTGTTGCTCCTCTTTCGGGCCCGCTTCGGCGGGCCCCTTTTTTGGACTATGGAGGATATCGAACATGACCGATAATCAGTCTGCCATTGGCGAACAGGATTCAACGGCGCCCCTCACCGTAGTTGTTTCGCGGAGGGTCAGGAAGGGCCAGCAAGAAGCGTTTGAAGCGTTAAGTAGCCAGATGACCGAGCGGGCATCCCGTTTTCCAGGTTACCTGGGCACGGCCATGTTCCGGCCAGCTTCCCCTGACGATCCCGAGTACCGGATTGTCTTCAAGTTCCGGGACCGGGAAACCCTGACCGCCTGGGAGGAATCGGAAGAACGCGCCGAGCTGCTGGAACAGATCGAAAGCCTGCTGGTGCAGCCCAGCGAACGGGAAGTCACCTCCGGCATCGTGACCTGGTTCACCCTGCCCGGCCAGAACCCGGTGCAACCGCCACCCAAATGGAAGATGACCATTGTCAGTTGGCTGGCACTCTATCCAGCGGTGACGCTCGTATTCGTGATTTTCGGGGACCTGCTGGCCCAGGTGCCACTCTTGCTGCGGACGATGATCGTCACAATCGTGGTGATGGGGTTAATGAGTTATGTGTTGATGCCCAGAATGACAAAATGGTTCGCCTTCTGGTTGTTTCCCCGACAGAAGGGACCCTCCCGTTGAGCGAACGATTCATGGATGCCTGACAAGAGCAAAGTCAGGGAGCAAGCCAGGCCGCGCTGACCCGCTCCCGACCGACTCAGAAATGAATAACCGACCGGATGCTCTTACCCTCGTGCATCAAGTCAAACGCCTTGTTAATGTCTTCCAGCGGCATGTTGTGGGTAATGAACACATCCAGCGGAATCTCGCCCTTTTCGGCTTTTTCCACGTAGCCCGGCAACTCGGTACGGCCTTTCACGCCGCCAAACGCTGAGCCTTTCCAGACCCGGCCGGTGACCAGCTGGAACGGACGGGTGCTGATTTCCTCGCCGGCGCCGGCGACGCCGATGATGACGGATTCGCCCCACCCCTTGTGGCAACACTCCAGGGCGGCGCGCATCACCTTGACGTTACCGATACACTCGAAGGAATAGTCCACGCCGCCGTCGGTCATTTCAACGATCACTTCCTGGATCGGCTTGTCGTAGTCGTTGGGATTGACCACATCGGTCGCACCCAGCTGTTTGGCGATGTCGAACTTTCCCGGGTTGATGTCGATGGCAATGATGCGACTGGCCTTGGCCATGGTGGCACCGATGATAGCCGCCAGGCCGATACCACCCAGGCCGAAGATGGCTACCGTTGCCCCTTCTTCCACCTTGGCCGTGTTCATCACCGCACCGATGCCGGTGGTCACGCCGCAACCGAGCAGACACACCTTCTCAAGGGGCGCTTCCTTGGGAATCTTGGCCAGGGAGATCTCGGGCAACACGGTGTACTCGGAGAAGGTGGAGCAACCCATGTAGTGGTACAGCGGCTTGCCCTGGTAGGAGAAGCGGGAGGTGCCGTCCGGCATCACGCCCTTGCCCTGGGTAGCCCGAACCGCGCCGCACAGGTTGGTCTTGCCGGAGGTGCAGAACTTGCACTCGCCACACTCGGCGGTGTAAAGCGGAATCACGTGGTCACCCACTTCCAGGTTTTTCACGCCCGGGCCCACGGCCTCCACAATACCACCGCCTTCGTGGCCGAGGATGGTCGGGAACAGGCCTTCCGGGTCGGCGCCCGACAGGGTGTAGGCATCAGTATGGCAGACGCCGGTGGCAACGATGCGCACCAGCACTTCACCTTTTTGCGGCGGGGCGACATCCACTTCAACGATTTCCAGCGGCTTGTTGGCTTCAAAGGCCACCGCGGCACGGGATTTGATCACTGGCATGCTCCTCTGGTTCTGTCAGGAATCTCGGGCATTGCTGATTCCCTTTGTATGATGAATTGACAGATTGACGGTTTGACGATTACTAGACGACTGGTCTACTATAGCAAATATGACGTCAACCGACACCCGCACTCACATTATTCACACCGGCGCCGACCTGATCGGCCATAAAGGCTTTGGTGCGACAGGCATCAACGCCGTGCTGACCGCAGCTGGCGTACCCAAGGGGTCGTTCTACCACTACTTTAGCAGCAAGAATGATTTCGGCCTGGCGGTCATTGATACCTTCGCGGAGGAATACGACGCCAAACTGGAACGGATTCTCAATGACACCAGCCGCTCCTGCGTCGACCGGCTGCGCGCCTACTTCGACACCGGCTTTGAAACCATGACCAGCTGCGAGTACACCCGGGGCTGTCTGATCGGCAACCTGGGCCAGGAACTGGCGGGACAGAACGAAGCCTTCCGGCAGAGGCTGGACTCGGTCTTCGCCAGCTGGGAAAGACGCTTTGAGCATTGCATCCGTGCTGCCCAGCAGGCCGGAGACATCAGCGCCGACATCGACGCGGCAGACGCCGCCAGTTTTCTTCTGTCCGGCTGGGAAGGCGCCATCCTGCGTTCGAAGGTCCTCAAGTCCACCGAACCCATGGAGAGGTTCGTGCGAGTCTTTTTCAAACACTGCCTGAACATCGGCTGAAATTTTTTTCGATTGCCGACTAGTAGACTGGTCTAATTAATATCATTTGATCCTGAAGGAGGATGCCCGATGAGCAACCAAAACGATCCACTTTTTCAACCGCACCATCTGGGCGAACTGGCCCTGCCCAACCGGATTCTGATGTCACCACTGACACGTTCCCGCTCAAGCCAGCCCGGGGATATCCCCAACGACATGAACGCCCGCTACTATCAGCAGCGGGCCAGCGCTGGCCTGATTCTCAGTGAAGCCACCCAGGTTTCGCCGCAAGGCAAGGGCTATGCCTTTACCCCCGGCATTCATTCGCAGGAACAGATTGAAGGCTGGAAGAAGGTAACCGGGGCGGTGCACATGGCCGGCGGCCGAATTCACATGCAACTGTGGCACGTGGGCCGGATTTCCCATCCTGACCTGCAACCGAACGGTGAAAAGCCCGTTGCGCCTTCTGCCATCAAGCCCGAAGGTGCCAAGACCTTCATCAGTGCCGACTCCGGCATGGTGGATATCCCGGAGCCCCGGGCCCTGGAAACCGCGGAAATGACCGACATTGTCGAGCAGTACCGCCAGGGTGCACTGAACGCAAAAGAAGCCGGCTTTGACGGCGTTGAAGTCCATGCGGCCAACGGCTATCTGCTGGACCAGTTCATCAAGAGCGGCAGTAACCATCGCACTGACGAATACGGTGGCTCGGTGGAAAACCGTCTGCGCCTGCCATTGATGGTCGTCGAAGCGGTTATCGACGTCTGGGGCAAGGACAAGGTCGGCGTCCGCGTCAGCCCCACGGGTAGTTTCAATGCCATGGACGACGACAACCCGGCCGAAACCTTCGGTACCTTCGCCCGGCACCTGAACGACCTGGGCATTGCCTACATCGAAGTGGTGGAAGACTCCTTCCAGGGCAATCACGCGAACGGCCGCCCGGAAGAAGTCATCGACGCGATCCGCGCCGGCTTCAAGGGCACCTACATTGCCAATGGCGCCTACACCGCCGACGAGGCCCGAAAGCGTATCGACGAAGGCCGGTGCGATCTGGTCACCTTCGGCCGCCCGTTTATCGCCAACCCGGATCTGCCGGAGCGCTTCCGCCAGAACGCGCCCCTGAACGACTGGGACGACAGCACCTTCTATGGCGGTGATGAACACGGTTACACCGACTACCCGACACTGATAGAACTCGAAAAAAGCGCCTGAACAGCGCTTTCATTCCCAAAGGAGACAAACCATGAGCAACACCAATGACCCGATCAACAGCAAAGTAGTGATTATTACCGGCGCCAGCAGTGGTCTCGGTGAAGCCACGGCCCGCCGCCTGGCAGACCGGGGCGCCAAGCTGGTACTCGCAGCACGCCGGGAGGACCGCCTGAAAGACCTGACGGAAGATCTCAAATCCCGGGGCGCCGAAGCCATCTGGCAGGTCACCGACGTGACCGACCGCAATCAGGTTGAGTCTCTGGCCGCTGCGGCAAAAGAGGCGTTTGGCAGGATCGATGTGCTGGTCAACAACGCCGGGCTGATGCCCCTGGCACCGCTGGACGCCCTCAAGGTTGATGAGTGGGAACAGATGGTAGACGTCAACATCAAGGGCGTGATGTATGGTATCGCCGCTGTACTGCCGACCATGCGGGAACAGCACAGCGGGCACATCCTCAACCTGTCGTCGGTCGCCGGGCACAAGGTCTTCCCCGGTGCCGCCGTCTACTGCGCCACCAAATATGCGGTGAAGGCGCTGTCCGAAGGCGTTCGTATGGAAGGCGGCGACGAGATCCGCAGCACCAACATCTCGCCGGGTGCCGTCGCCACCGAGCTCACCAGCACCATCACTGATCCCGACGCGAAAAAGGCGGCGGATGAGCTCTACGAAGTCGCCATTGATTCCGATGCCGTGGCCCGGGCAGTTGTCTATGCCATCGAGCAGCCGGCGGATGTCGATATCAATGAAATCATCCTGCGGCCGACGGCTCAGGAGCTGTAGAACTTCTCTCGATCCTCGAACCCTGCACCATGCTGCCCCGCAAGGGCAGCGTTGGTGCAAGAGATCCACGGCCAGTCTCATCAAAATCCTCGAAAGATCACCACCTACCTGCGAAGTTCCCACGCACATCACATATCATTGTTGCGCCCCCAAAAACTTTTCCGAATCTGGTACGTATCTGAAGGGTTGAATCAAAAGGCCAAGGAGCATCAACCTTGCATACGCTTTACTGGTTTACCCGGGATCTTCGCCTGCACGACAACGCCGCGTTGCTGGCGGCCTCGAAGTCCGACGTGCTTTTATGTGTCTACGTTGTTGATCCCCGCTGGTTCGCACCGGGGCCACTGCAAAGCAAAGCCATGGGCGATCATCGCTGGCGCTTCCTCTGGCAGAGCCTGATGGCGCTGGAGCGAACCCTGCGGACGCTTGGCCAGCGCCTGCATATTGCCTATGGCGAGCCGGAAGCCGTGGTCCCCGAGCTGGTGCATGCCCACCGTATTGCCCGGGTTGTCCGGTCGCGGTTGCCGGGCACCCGGGAAGCTGGCCAGTGGCGCGCGATCAAGGACAAACTGCCACAGACCCTGTTCCAGCAATTCGAAACCCTGAGCCTGTTTACCGAGGGCTCCCTGCCCATGACCCTGCAGGATCTGCCGGACACCTTTTCCCAGTTCCGCAAGCAGGTTGAGAAAACCGGAGAACGCTGTACCGAGCGTTTGCGTATCCGCACTCTGACAGCCCTGCCTCCGCCACCAGGGTTCCCGGAGGACAATCGCGGCGACTGCCCGCCGATACCAGAGCCGATGCATCCATTGCAGTTTATGGGGGGTGAAACAGCCGGCGTGGAGCGGCTTCGGGAATTCCTGTACGGCAACCACAGCATTGACCGCTACAAGGAGACCCGCAACGCCCTGGACTCCTGGGACGCCTCCTCAAAATTCTCGCCCTGGCTGGCCAACGGCAGTCTCTCGGTTCGCGAAGTGGCGGAAACCATCACAGAGTACGAAGCCAGTGAGACCAAAAACGAATCCACCTATTGGCTCTGGTTCGAACTGCTCTGGCGGGAATACTTCTACTGGTACGCCCTGAAACACGGCGCCAACCTGTTCCGCCGGGATGGCGTCCAGCGCAAGCGTCGACACGGCACCTTCTATGGCCACCGTTTCAAGGCCTGGTGCCAGGGCAACACCGAATACCCAATCGTAAACGCGGCCATGAATCAGCTGCGTGAAACCGGTTACATGAGCAACCGGGCCCGGCAACTGGTGGCAAGCTGTTTCATCAACGAACTGGGCCTCGACTGGCGATACGGAGCGGCATGGTTTGAAGAGCAGTTGATCGACTATGATGTAGGGAGCAACTACGGCAACTGGCAGTACCTGGCTGGCGTGGGGGCGGACCCGAGAGGCCTGCGGCAATTCAATCTGGAAAAACAGACGCAGCAGTACGATCCCACCGGCACCTTTACAGACCGCTGGGGCGGACACGCGGAACAGCCCGTAGGTCTACACACAGTGGATGCGGCAGACTGGCCCTTGTAGCAATAAGGCGAACCGCCATGACGGATAGGAAGGATAACGGCAATACGGCACGTGAGACCCTGGCTCGCATCATCGATACCAGCTCTCCCTCTACCTTGCTGAGTTGCGGCAACCTCGCGACCGAAGTCTCACGGATCTGGCAGAAACATCAGAAGGGCGTTGACGTTCACACACTGGACACCATCGACCCCAATGCCCACCTGTTCCTGGACCGGGTGGCAGACCTGGCCCTCGTTACCGAAACCCTCGAACACCTGCCCCATGACGAAGGCGCCCTTCTGCTGGGACAACTCAGGAACTATGGCACCCATCAGATTGCGGTTCTTGTGGGAGAGGCTCCCGACTGGGCGTTTACGGACTTCATCGGCCTTGGCTTCCGTCGCCATGCCGAACTGGAAAATGATAACGGTGCACTGACGCTGTACACCTACAATCTGGATACTTACAACCACAAGCGGGCCTGGAACAATCCAGAGAACTGGGCCAATCCGGAAATGTGGGGCAAAGCATGGTGGTAGAAAGCGCAGAAGTGAGCAGTCCGTCTTCCCGAAAACTCAAACCCAGTACGATCCGGATCGGTACCCGTTACCGGGCCAACCGACTGAAAGGCCCTTACGACGCCATTGTAATCGGCTCCGGCATTGGCGGCCTGACAACGGCCGCTTGCCTGGCCAAGGCCGGCAAGAAGGTGCTGGTACTCGAACAGCATTACACCGCCGGCGGCTACACCCACAGCTACGCCCGCAACGGTTACGAATGGGACGTGGGTGTTCACTATATCGGCGATATGGGCTCACCCCATACCCTGGGCCGGCGACTGTTCGATTACATTACCGACGGCAAACTGGAATGGGCACCCATGGATGAGAATTACGACCGTTTCTTTCTGGGAGACAAGGTCGTCAATCTGCGTGCCGGCAAGGAGGGCCTTCGGCTCTCCTTGCTGGATGCCTTCCCGGATGAACAGGGAGCCATCGACCAGTATGTAAAACTGCTGGGGAAGGTAGCCGACGGCATGCAGTGGTATACGCTTTCCAAGCTCACGCCCGGACTTCTGAGCCCGCTCGTTCATAAAGGCCTGGATATGGCCTTACCGGATTACTTCAACAAGACCACCTGGGACGTTTTGAGCGAACTGACCGACAACCAGGAACTGATCGGTGCGATCACCGGCCAGTGGGGCGATTGCGGCGTCACACCGAAGCAATCCAGCTTTTTGGTTCATGCGCTGATCGCCAAGCACTACCTTTACGGTGGCTTCTATCCGGTTGGCGGCGCGTCGGAGATCGCAAAAACCATCATCCCCGTCATCCAGCAGCCCGGTGGTGAGGTATTCACCTACGCCGATGTGACTGACATCCTGGTCGAGAAGGGCAAGGCAACCGGCGTGCGCATGGCCGACGGTGAGGAAATCCGGGCACCGATGGTCATCAGCAACGCCGGGGTGATCAACACCTTTGAAAAATTGCTGCCGGCAGAGGCCGCAGAAAAAATCGGCTACAAGCGCAAACGCCGGCACATTATTCCCTCCATGCCCCATATCGGGCTCTACATCGGCCTGAAAGGAACTCCGGAAGCGCTCGGGCTGCCGCGCACCAATTTCTGGATCTACCCGAGCGCCGATCACGACAGCAACGTGCAACAGTTCCTGGATGATCCGGAAAACACCGAGTTTCCGGTGGTGTATATTTCCTTCCCGGCAGCCAAGGACCCGGACTACCAGAACCGCTGGCCTGGCACCTCCACCATAGAGATTGTCGCACCAACCACCTGGGAGATGTTCGAGCCCTGGCAGGACACTACCTGGGGCAAGCGCGGGGAAGACTATGAGATCCTTAAGCAGAAAATTACCGACCAATTGCTGGAAGTGATGTACGAGAAACTCCCGCAGCTTCGGGGCAAAGTGGATTACGTGGAGACCTCCACGCCGCTGTCTACCGCCTGGTTCTGCCGCTATGGTCGGGGCGAGCTCTACGGTCTGGACCACAACCCTGAGCGCTTCGAACAGGACTGGCTGAAACCGAAAACCGACATTCCCGGGCTCTATCTCACCGGCCAGGACATCCTGACCTGCGGCGTGGTGGGCGCGATGATTGGTGGGCTTGTCAGCACCCTGGCCATCCAGGGCTGGCGCGGCGCCGGGCTGGCAAAACGTATTTTTGTGGGGTAACAGGCGTTGCCCAGGCCGATCTGTGCCGATTGCGGCATGCACCTGAATATCTGTGTCTGTGAAGCCTGTGCCCCGGTGCCGAACCGCACCCGGGTTTCAGTCCTTCAACACCCAACCGAGGTTGGTCACCCCAAGGGTACGGTGCGCATACTGGCCCAATGCCTCGCCAGAGTCGACGTGTTCCAGGGCGAGACGCCAGACGATTTTGACCAGGCCGGCTTCAATCCACACAAAGAAGCCGGACATTCCGCACTGCTGTTCCCCGGTCCCGGCAGCGACACGCTCGAATGCGCAAACCTCCATGACATCCATCACTGGATCATTCTGGACGGCACCTGGCGTAAGGCCGCAAAGATCCTGCATCAGAATCCTGCCCTGGCGGCGCTGCCACGCTTCCATTTGGCGGAACCTCCAGCGTCTGCCTACGCCATCCGAAAGGCCCCGGGCAAGCAACACCTGGCCTCAGCAGAGGCGGTTGCCTATCTGCTGAACGTGGTCGAGCCGGGCCTGGATACCCGGCCCATTTCCCGGGCCATGCGCTCACTGGTGGACAAACAGCTCGCCCAGATTCCGGCCCGGCTGCACAAGCATTATCAATAAACCGATGCGGGTGAGACGAGCAGCCGATGCGGACGTAATCTCCGGAGACCTGAACAAACCGAGAGCACCCCATGTCCGCGCAATTCGACTCTGCAGACCTCTCCCGCATTATCGAGATGGCCTGGGAAGATCGCACACCCTTCGAGGCCATCGAAGCCCTCTATGGCCTTCAGGAGAAAGACGTCATCCGCCTGATGCGACGTGAGCTGAAGCCTTCAAGCTTCCGGCTCTGGCGCAAGCGGGTAACCGGACGCAGCACCAAACACCGCCAGTTGCGGCCCGAAGGGGTGAGCCGGGGCTATTGCCCGACCCAGTACAAGCATCGGTAAGCGTCGCACCATTGGCATTGCAGGCATGGCTGCGCGATCATGAACACTCAGGTAACAAGCAAGGAACCTACGCAATGGCAGTGTTCAACCAGAAAGATGCCCGGGAACAACTCGATGCCGAGGCCAGCAAGGTACACCGGTCCGACCTTGAGACTCTGCTTGAAAGACAACGCGCGATTGAAGAAAAGGTGAAGGGTAGCGGCAAGCTGGCACGCTTCAGCGGCGACATCAAGCTGATGTTTTCCATGATCCGCGACTACTGGTACGGCAATTACCGGAGCGTACCCTGGAAGACAATCGCGGCAGTGGCAGGGGCACTCCTGTACGTGCTGAATCCGCTGGATGTCATTCCCGACCTTCTGTTCGGCTTCGGATTTATCGACGATGCCGGCGTCGTGGCCCTGTGTCTGAAACTGGTAGAATCCGATCTGCTCCGCTACGCTGCGTGGAAGGAACATCAGGAAGAATCTGAAAACCGGGTCAGTGCGAATTGATTAATTTCTGAACTGACGGTATTCTCCCGCCCCTGCTGTAGGAACACCTGAATCAAATCTGGAGTTGTCGTGGATTTAGCCACTCTCATCGGTCTTGCCGGCGCTATTCTGCTGATTGCATCCGCCGTTATTCTTGGTGTTTCACCTTCTGTATTTATCAACCCTGCCTCATTGCTGATTGTCGTGGGTGGCACCATGTTCGTGGTGTTGGCCAAGTTCAGCGTCGCCCAGTTTCTTGGCGCCTTCAAAGCGGCCGCCCGGGCCTTCAAGTTCAAGCTGCCCGAAACCCAGGCCAGCATTGAAGAGTTGGTGGATATCGCCAACGTGGCCCGCAAAGAGGGCGTTCTTGGGCTGGAGGATAGAGAGATCAGCAGCCCGTTCCTGGCCCAGGGTATACAGATGCTGGTGGACGGTCAGGACGGCAAGACCATCAAGGAGCTCCTGAACAAGGAGCGCCTGATGACCCTCGACCACAACCGTTCTGGCGCCAAGGTATTCACGGCCATGGCCGATGTGGCGCCGGCCATGGGCATGATCGGCACGCTGATTGGTCTGGTTCAGATGCTGTCGAACATGGAAGACCCGAAGTCCATCGGCCCTGCCATGGCGGTCGCACTGTTGACCACACTGTATGGCGCCATGATTGCCACCATGATCGCGACTCCGATTGCCGACAAGCTCTCCCTGCGGATGACCGAGGAAGCGCGCATGCAGTCGCTGTACATTGATGCCCTGGTGGCCATTCAGGAAGGCACCAATCCCCGGATCATCGAGCAGATGCTGTCGAGCTACCTGCCCCCCAAGGAACGCGAGAAAGCGGCTGCAGCTGAAGGCGCCTGACCATGGATGAATTGCCTGAAGAGGAAAAACCGGGGATTCCGGCGTGGGTAGTTACCTTCGCCGATCTCATGTCCCTGCTGATGTGCTTCTTCGTGTTGCTGCTGTCCTTCTCGGAGATTGATGCCCAGAAGTTCAAGCAGATCGCCGGTGAACTCTCCAAAGCCTTCGGCGTTCAGCGGGACGTGCCGGCCCTGGAAATACCCAAGGGTACCAGCCCCATTTTCGACAAGTTTTCTCCCGCACCGCCCGAGCCCACCGTGGTCAACGAGGTCAAACAGACCACCACAGAGGAAGCCCCCGAGCTGCAGACCCTGAAAAGCCCCACCGACATGGCAGTGGAGGCTGCCATGGAAGAGCAACTGCAGGAAACCATGGACGAAATCCTCAGGGTGCTGGAGCCGGCGATCGCCGATGGGCGCATCAATGTGAGCGAGGATCAGCGGCGGATCGTAATCCGGGTGGAGGAAAAAGGCTCGTTTCCCTCGGGTTCGGCTCAGTTGACCTGGGAGTTTGAGGGCCTGTTGCTGGACATGGCCGAGGTTATTGAGGGCATCCCCGGCGACCTGACCATTGAGGGCCACACTGACAACGTGCCTATCCGTACCGACCGCTTCTACAGCAACTGGGATCTGTCGGCTGCCCGGGCCGCGGCGGTAGCCAACGTGCTGGTCGCCCGGGACCAGGTTGAACCCACCCGGCTTTCCGTCACCGGACTGGCGGATACCGAACCCAGAGTTCCGAACAGCTCAGCAGAAAACCGGGCCAAGAACCGGCGCGTGGAAATCATCATTGATCTCTCCAGCCCGATGCAGGAACAGGAGGTTCGCCTCCGGGAACTGATCCAGTCCGAATCGGACGATGACCAGTCCGCCCTCGGGATCGAATCCGACAGCTCGACATCAAACGAAATCAGCTGGTAAACGCACTCTATTTTGGTGCGAGAGACACCAAAACGCACAATTCTAGTGCACTTTGGCTCTAAAACACGTCTCTCACATCTTTCCAGAACCACCCAACTGCCCTTCCGCTCTTGAAATGCATTATTTTGGAACAGCTCTTGCTTTAGCTGCACCTCATCAATGCACAACTTAACGTAAAGCGGCCCGCTAGAGGCCGGACACACAACATCAGGAGCGAAAACCCGTGGACATCACGAGTGCAGTACACACCCTGACTGAAAGCGCCAACACGCTGTTCATCCTCATCGGCGCCATTATGGTGCTGGCCATGCATGCCGGCTTTGCTTTTCTGGAAGTAGGCACCGTTCGCCACAAGAACCAGGTCAACGCCCTGGTGAAGATCATGACCGACTTTGGCATCTCTGCCGTGGCGTATTTTTTCATCGGCTACTACATTGCCTACGGCAGCCATTTCATGAGCGGTGCCGCCGAGCTCACCGCCGCCAACGGCTATGATCTGGTGAAGTTTTTCTTCCTGATGACCTTCGCCGCAGCCATTCCCGCGATTGTCTCCGGTGGTATCGCTGAACGGGCAAAGTTCTATCCGATGCTGATTGCCTCTGGCCTGATTGTCGCCTTTATCTACCCCTTCTTTGAGGGGCTGATCTGGAACGGCAACTATGGCTTCCAGGGCTGGCTGGAGAACCAGTTTGGTGCATCCTTCCACGACTTTGCCGGCTCCGTTGTAGTGCACGCTGTGGGCGGCTGGATCGCTCTGGCGGCCGTACTGGTTCTGGGCGCACGAAATGGGCGCTACCGCAATGGCAAGGTGGTGGCTTTTGCTCCCTCCAACATTCCGTTCCTCGCCCTGGGCGCCTGGATCCTGACCGTCGGCTGGTTCGGCTTCAACGTCATGTCGGCTCAGACCCTGGACGGCATCAGCGGCCTGGTGGCCGTGAACAGCCTGATGGCCATGGTCGGCGGTATCCTCGTCTCCATGCTGCTGGGCCGCAAGGACCCGGGCTTTATCCACAACGGTCCGCTAGCAGGACTGGTAGCCGTCTGTGCCGGCTCTGATCTGATGCACCCGGTGGGTGCCCTGGTAACCGGCGGTGTCGCCGGCGCCATCTTCGTGTATCTGTTCGAATGGGCCCAGGCCAAGATCGAACGCCTGGACGATGTCCTGGGTGTCTGGCCCCTGCACGGTGTCTGTGGTGTCTGGGGCGCGATTGCCTGCGGCATCTTTGGTCAGGAAGCGCTTGGTGGTCTCGGCGGCGTCAGCCTGATGTCCCAGATCATCGGCTCGGTGGCCGGCGTGGTTGTGGCCTTTGTGGGCGGTCTGATTGTCTATGGGGTTATCAACGCCATTTCCGGACTGCGTCTGACTGAAGAGGAAGAGTTCAACGGGGCGGACCTGAGCATCCACCGGATCGGTGCAACCGCGGTCGAATAAGCACTGAGTGTTCAGTCGCCGTAGCCGGTCAATTCCATGTAGCCCTCGCCAGAGTGGCTGCCGGCGACGGTGACAGGGCTTTCCCAATAAGGGTAAAGCCCGTCATTCAGGTAGTTTCCAGGGGGAGCCGAAATTTCAAGGCTCACCCCATAATCCGGAACCTCCAGACGCCAAAGGCGGGGAAAGCCCCGGGCGTCTGGTTCCTCCGGGCGAATGCGAAGCTGACTGGGCTGAAGCGCTACGGGCTCGCCATCCTCCGGAATCCAGGTTCCGGAACGAAAACCTCCGCCTTCTTCCCGAAGCTGGAAAGCCATCAATTTGTCACCCGACTCCAGGTGCAGCGCAAACCAGTCCCAGCCCTGCTGGCCAGATTTGAGAAACTGACTGCTCCACTCCCGGTCGAACCAGCCCTTGCCCGCAACCTCAAGTGTCTCATTACCCAGCGTGACCGTACCCTCGATGTGCAGGTCCACCAGACTGAAATACATCGAACCCTCACCATCAGCGGATTTGGCACTGAAGCCGTTATCACCGTGCGCAACAGGCTTGCCATTGATCGAGAGGGACAAATCGTAGGACCAGCCATCCGCCGCCACCTGCAAGAGCAATGACTCGCTTTCGGATGTTGCCTCAAGCTGCCAGTCGTCCAGCCAGACGGCCAGTGGCTGCGCCTGTGCGCCGGCATGACCGACATCACCCCGGGCCAACTTCTCTGCAAAGTAGTGCCGGGTATCAAAGCTCACCGCGGCATGGGCCATCCAGGCCGCTTCCAGGGGCCAGTCGGCTGCCTCCGGAGGTTCAGCATCTGCCGGCCTGGGCGTAATTGCCTGGCGGAACTGGGTCCATTGCAGGCCCAACGGCTCACCTTCTTCAGTCCTCAAATTGGCGGTCAGATACCACCATTCGATCCGGTGTTGCGGGTGCGGGCCGAAATCATCGGGAAATATCAGGCGGTCGCCCGGCCCGGGCTGAAGGAAGGGCACTTCGGCGTCGTTTTCTGCGACACCCGCCAGTCCGGCGAACCCTGCTTCTTGTTGTGACTCCGAACAACCGGCCAGAGCCACGATGGACAACATCAGTATCCAGCGTCTCATCGCTCACCTCCCGCCAGCGCGTTGGCGTTCACAGGGGCAACCGTCGGTGATTTCAACTGGCGCATCATCAGCAGGCCGATGCTAAGGCCAATCAGCAGACTCAACACCCCAAGCTCCAGCCAGAACCGGGGATAGACCGCCATGGGCAGGGACCAGCCAAACGCGATAGGATTAATGCGATGCACCAGAACCCACGTCAGCCAGATGCCAAGCGGCAGGGCCAGCAGGGTAATTGCAGCGGTCAACGACACTGACAGCCGGATCAGTTGGGCCGACGCTTGTCGCACGGATAGTCCCCAGACGACCAAAAGCCGGAAATACCAGGCCCGGGTGGAGAAGAAGACCCAGCCCATCATCAACAGGGCAATGGCCGCCAGTATCAGGGTCAGGGTAGTCATGGCCCGGGTCAGCAGGAAGGTCTGGTCAAAGATGGCAGTGGCGAGTTCTTCAATAGCCCGATTGTCCCGGACCGTCAGCTCATCCACCTGCCATACCCGCTTTAATCCACCGGTCACTTCCTCGATGTCGAGATTTCCGGGCGATACCGACAGGCTCTGGAAACCGGTTGCGAAGTCTTCAGGAAGCACCGAAGGATGAATCAGGATTTCGCCGGCGGGGCGACCGTAGTCCGGGTAGGTGGCCAGCACGGGAAACTCGAACGAACCGCTTCCGAGGGTTACCTCCAGGGACTGGCCGACCTGTACATTCTGCCTGCGCGCCAGCTGTTCATTCACCATCACGCCCTGGCCCTGCTGCAGTCGCTGCCAGGGCCGTGACGCTGACTCAAGCAACTGCCAATCGGTCACCAGTGGGCCTACAGGGCCGATGGCAAAGACGTCCACCTCTGTGCCTGCCTCATCCCCGTTGCCCGGCAAAGTTGCACGGCCGCGAATCACCCGGTGCCACAGGCCAGACGCTGCGAGTTCCGGTTGCTCAGCGAGCCAGTCCACCGCGAGGGTCGCATCCGCTGACTCAGGAACTTCAATGTAATAATCCGCCTCCAGTCTCTGCGCGAGCCATCGATCAAATGTACTTTCAAAGGTCGTCACCAGAGCCTGAACCGCCAGAACCATGGCCATGGCGAACTGCAGAGCGACCAATGGCAGTGCCAGACGCCGCGCCAGCACTGATACCTCCCGATGGCGCCAACGGGCCTGCAGATTCCGGTCGTGCCCGGACCGCCAATCCGCAAGCCAGGCAATCAGTCTCGGCGCAAGGATCCCGGCAGCCACAAACACCAGGGCCACGGCGATAAAAAGCCAGAGCAGATCCGTAACCCAGGCTGACAAGGCCAGGCCAGCGATAAGCACCAACACCACCAAAACGCCGGACCGGCGGCTACTTCCCGCAAACGCTCGGGCCCATGGACGGAGTAAATCGGCCAGGCAAGCCACCAGAACCACTGCCAGCATGGTTGCAAGAGGAACCAGCCAGTTGCCACCCTGACCCGCGTACAACGGCTGATCGAACAGCCCCTCGAGGGCCCGCCCGAATCCGCTACCCAGCCCGGTCGCCAGCCAGCGACCCAGCCAGATACCAGGCACAATACACAGCAGGGCCAACAACAGAATTTCCACGACCAGCAGCCGGTTGATTCGGGCTTGAGGAACGCCAAACCGGTGTAGCAAAGCGAAGCTGTCTCGACGTTGCGCCATCCCCAGCAGATACACGCTGCGAACCAGCAAGGCGGTAATCAGCAAAACCAGCACGCCCAGCGCGTCAAGATTCAGCAGAAAACTGTCGCCCAGCTCTCCGGTATCCGGGCCAACCCGAAACGGCGCCAATCGATACCCGTCAGGAAGTGACCCGTCACTGTGGGCATCGGAGATCAGCAACGACAATCCACCTTCGTTCTTCCCGTCGAGTTCAGCCGCTTCACTGATATCAACAAAGGGACGACCATCCAGTTCACCCTGCCAGGGCGCCTCTTCGCTGTTGGGACTCTCAAAGCATCCGGCCGCCAACGGGTCGATACCCACCACCCGACCGCCTTGCGGCGAGGGCACTTCCCACCAGGGCATCACGCAGAGCCCTGCTCGGCGCAGCTCGACAAAATCGTCCACAGTCAGGGGTTTACCGTCCTGGCGGGCAATCTGCTGGCGTTCGGCCACCGCCGATTCGCTCTGATCAAGACTGGCCCGGGCCTGGCTGGTGAGATGGTGCACGCCCGTCCAGAGCATGGTGGCGAGCACAATCATGGCTGCCAGGGCCAGCAGCTGAAGCGGATGGCGGCGGTAATGACTGAACAGGGCGGCCAACAGGGTCATGGCGGGCTCAGGTTTGCGGCACGTGGCCAAGATCCAGATGCTGGCTGCAGCGGGCAGCCAGTTCCGGATCGTGGGTGGCGAGGATCAGTCCGCAGCCATGGCGGGCCTGCAATTCGAAAAGCTGCCCGATCACGGCCTCTGCCGTGTGCCGGTCCAGGCTGCCTGTGGGTTCGTCAGCAAGAATCAGGGCCGGCTTCATGGCAAACACCATGGCCAGTGCCGCGCGCTGGCGTTGTCCCCCGGACACCTGATCCGGGTATCGGTCGGCAAGCTCGCCGATCCCCAGGCGCTCGAGCCAGTCCTGACATCCATCCTCGGATTGGCCGGCAAGCCGGGCGCGAAAACGGACGTTGTCCAGCAAAGACAGGGCCGGCATCAGGTTGGCTTCCTGAAAGACTACCCCGATCTGCTGTCGGCGAAGCGTCCCCCAGCGACGTTCAGACTTGCTCTCGGCCTCCGTTGACCGGGCATCAAACGTCTCGCCAAGCACCTGAACCACCCCTGAATCCGGTTTCTCCAGACCACAGAGTATGTTCAGCAAGGTACTCTTGCCGGATCCGGATCGACCGGTCAGCGCCAGTGACTGACCCCGTTCCAGATCCAGAGAGAGCCCCCTGAGCACGGGCACCGGTTCATTACCGCTGCGGAATTGCTTGTTCAGGCCACGAGCCGAAAGCAGAGAGTCCACCATAGTTTCCTTGTCTGACGAGTTGAGGCGACGGCTTTGCCCGGGTCAATCAGAACCAGGTGGTCAATCCGCCGCCCCGATAGGATCAGCATAGGTTCCGTGCCGGCGCGCACGCCACTCGCGGAACTGCTCCAGCCAGGACAGCAACGCCGGTATGACCAACAGGACCAGCAAAGTCGATAGCCCGAGGCCAAAGGCAATTGAGGTGGCCATGGGGATCAGGAACTGGGCCTGCAGGGACGTTTCGAACATCAGCGGCAATAGCCCGCCGATGGTGGTCAGGGAAGTCAACATAACCGCACGAACCCGCTGTACCGCGGCCTCGTTAAGCGCATCGGCGATTCCCAGGCCCTTTTTCCGCTGCTGGTTGTAGAAAGCTACGAGGATGATGGCGTTATTGACCACAATCCCGGAAAGACCAAACAACCCGAAGAGGGAAAGAATGGTCAGTTGCAGCCCCATCAGCCAGTGCCCCAGCAACGCGCCCACGAGGGCGAACGGGATGATGGCCATAACGATCAGCGGAAGGCTCCAGGAGGCAAACACCCACGCAAGTACCACGTACATCAGCGCCAGCCCGATAACCAGTCCGGTTTGCATGTCTCCCAGGGTCTCCCTCTGGTCGGCCGCACGGCCCTCGAAGCTGTAACGCACATTGTAGCGACTGGCGATATCCGGCAGTGCGTCTGCTTCAAGGCTGGTCAGAATCTGGTCGGTGGTGCTGACCCGGGTGTTCAGCCCAGAGGTGACTTCAACCGCCAACCGGCCCTCGGCGTGTCGCAGGGCCTGGAAGCCCTGACGGTGGTCCAGGTTCATGACCTGGGTCAGGGGAACAAAGCGACCGTCCGGCACCCGCACGGTGATACGAGAAAGCGTCGACAAGCGCTCCCGCTGATCCTTGGGCAGTTGCACGCGAACTTCGACTTCATCCCGGCCATCCTGGTAGATCTGGGCGATCCGGCCGTCGAAGGCAGCCCTGAGCTGGCGCCCGAGATCGGAGGTGGTCAATCCCAGTGCCTCGCCATAAGCGCTGACCTGGTAAAGCAGCTGTTCCCTGCCCCAGGGCATGTCATCCTCAACGTCCAGCACACCGGGCAGCGTCGAGAGCGCCTGCCCCAGTTCATCCGCGGCACGCTTCAGATTCTCCGCATTGTCGCCGGTCAAACGCACATTCACATCCCGGCCCGGCGGCCCGGCCTGACGTTCGGAAATCGTCAGATTGTCCAGCCCGGCCGGTGTCTCCAGCCGGCTGCGCCACTCCGTGATGAACTCCGGGTTACGAACCGAGCGGCGGTCGGAGGGCACCAGTTCGATCATCATCGAACCCAGTTCATCGCCGCTACGGGAACTGCCCTCGGCACCCTGGGTTGCGCCCCGGGTGGTCACTGCATGCAAAATGAAATCACCGCCAAGCGCCTCTTCGGTCTCGTTGAGCGTTCGCTGCATCTGGGTCAGGAACTCCTCAACGGTGCCGCGATCCGTGCCGGCCACAAAGCTGGCATTGGCGTAGAAGACCGAAGGCTCCGGTGTTGGGAAAAAGTTGAATCCGAGCCGGCTACCAGCCAGCAGACCGACCGTTACGATCGCCAGGGCAACCGCGCTCGCCACGGTAGCGCCCCGGTGTTCCAGGCTATACCGTGAGAACCGGCGAAACCGGCCTTCCCGGAAACGGTCGAAACGCTGCTCGAAACCCCGCCGGAAGCGCTCCACGGGACCCGGTGCTTTTGGCTCGGGTTCTGTCTCTCCCGCTTTTTTCTTGCGTCTGGGCACGAAGGCATGACGCAAGTGCGCCGGCAATACGATGAAACACTCAAGCAGGGACGCGACCAGAACACAGATCATCACCAGCGGAATATCGCCCAGGATATTGCCAATGACACCGCCCACCACGAGCAGGGGCATGAAGGCCGCAACCGTCGTGAGAGACGAGGCCAGCACGGGCCACACCATACGCTTGGCTGCCCCTTCCGAGGCGTAAATGGACTCCTCGCCCATGCGGGAGTGGGCGTCGGCATCCTCGCCCACCACAATGGCATCGTCGACGATCACCCCCAACGCCATGATCAGGGCGAACAGGGAAATCATGTTGATGGAACCCCCAATCAGCCAGAGAACCGCCATGGCCGCCAGAAACGCCGTCGGAATACCCACAGCCACCCACATGGCAACCCGACCGGGGAGAAACAGGTAAAGCAGGCACACCACAAGCACCAGACCGCCCAGGCCATTGTTCACCAGCAGCGAGATACGATCATCCAGAAGCTGCCAGGTCTCGTCGTACACCTCCAGCTTTACCGTCGGCGGCAGCACCGGCCGGGTATCCGCCAGCCAGGTTTCCAGTACCTGGGCCGCTGCCAGCGAATTGCCGTTTTCCGATCGCTGCAGCTGCAGCTCAACCGCCGGCTTGCCGTCCTTCTCAAGAGTCACCTGGCTCTCTCGGGCTTCCTGCCGGATAATCGCCACATCGCCCAGGTTGAGCTGGATCCGCTCACCACTGAGCACCGGAATGTTCTCGAATTCCTGGGGGCTTCGGCGCTGTTCCACGGCCCGCAGTTCCCGGGTGGCATCCTGCTGCGCCATCATGCCGGCAGGCAGATCCCGGGAGATGGCGGCCACGCGCTCGGCAATCTGCTCCAGTGACAGCCCCAGTGCTTCCAGCCGCTCAACCGGCACATCAATGCTGATCTGCTGCTCCGGCAGGCCGCGGATCGAAACCCGGTCAATACCACGCTGGAGCAGTTCATCTTCAAAACGGTAGGCCATCTGCCGCAGCTCACTGCGATCCACATCGCCGAACACAAGCAACCGGGCCACCGGCTCGTAGCGTTCAATGCGGGTTACCTGGGGTTCCTCCGCCTCGGCCGGGAAATTGGTGAATTCATCCACCTGCTGGCGTACGTCGTCCAGGGCCTGGATCGGATTGGTGCCTTCCTCGAATTCGAGGGTTATGGAGGAAACCCCCTGGGCCGAGGTGGAGGTCATTTTTTTCAGGCCATCGACGCTGCGCAAGCGCTGCTCCAGAGGGTTGGTAATGCCCTGCTCCACGTCTTCGGCGGAAGCACCACTCCAGACCACCCGGACACTGACCACGTCCAGGGCAAAGGTGGGGAAGAACTGGATGTTCATGCGGGTCAGAGCCAGCACGCCACCGAGCAGCATCACCAGCATGACCAGGTTGGCAGCAACCCGGTGATGAACGAAAAAGCCGATGACGCCCTTTTTCCGCCTCATTGCGATGCCACTCCGGAATCTGCCGCATCCACCTTGAGGCCGGTGACAGCGTTGGGCAGATGCGTCGTAATCAGTTGCGCGCCAGATACCAGCGCTTCACCGGATACCAGCAGACGGCGCTCACCATTGCTGCCCCGGGCCTCGCCAATACGTTCTATTCGGGCGCGCTGCATCCGGCCGTCTGAAGACATCAGGTAAACGCTGTCGGCGCCATAAAGAGCACTGAACGGAATCGACACGGTATTGCTCCGTGCCGCCCGTTCAAGCGTGACGGGCATTAAACCGCCCGGACGGATCCCACGGGGATCCCCCTGCAGTTCGAGAATGGCTTCGGTTCCGGACGGATCACTGGTTCCGGCAAAGCGGGCAAGACGAAACCGGTGCTGATCTCCGGCACTGGTGGCAATCAGTGTTTCCCCCCGCTGCAGGGCATCCAGAAGTTCGTCCCGGAACATCTCCGGCACCCTGGCCCTGAGTTCCAGACCATCTACGGGGTACAGCGATAACAGAGGTTCATTGCGGCTGACCTGGTCACCTTCGGCCACCCGGATGTCGGTCACCATGCCGTCAAAGGGCGCCGTCATCCGGGCCCGTTCGGCATCCCGTCGGGTGCTGAGCAGGTTTGCCTCTGCCTGGGCGAGTTTCGCCTGAAGGCTCTGCAGCCGCGCCGGATGCTCTTCGATTGCCCGTTGCCTGGCATTTACCGTCAGCTCTGCTCTGGCCGCGGCGTCCGTGGCCGCTTCCAGTGCCTCGCGGGAAGCCAGGTTGCGATTCACCAACGACCGGGTACGCTCCAGCTGCCGCCGGGCGTTTTCCAGAATGGCCTGTTCGCTGGCCAGCGCCGTCTGATCATTCCGGTACCGGACCTGCTCCGACCGGATCTGGGCTTCAAGGTCTTTGACCTGTGCTTCGGCCTGGGCCAGCGCAGGCTGGATATCGGCATCGTCCAGTGCCACCAGAAGCTCGCCCTCCTTGACCCGCCGCCCCTCGGTCACGGGCCGCGTACCGATTCGACCGGCCAGGGTTGCTGTCACCGTCAGTTGCTCCGGGGCCAGTACTTCGCCATACAGGGGCAGCACCGGGGTATGCGTGCCCGGCTCAATTTCCTGAACCTGGACACGCCAACTGCGCTCGGTGGCACTGACCTCTGCAGGCTCCGGGCGGGTCATTTTGAGAATCATGAAACCGGCGATACCGACGGCGAGAATCAACAGGGGAATCAGTCTTTTGGACATTACTTGCAGGCCAGCTAAGGTAAATAAAGCCCATTGGGCTGTCGGGTTCAGACTACTATACAATCAGGGCTCGTTTTCGGATCGGACAAGCCGAATTCCTGCGTCAATTTTACGCAGTGCTTTTTCAGTCATGGCAACGGAGAGCATCATTGTTGGCAGCAGAACATCATGTCAATCTCCTCAACGCAACGCTCATTAACGGGCTGATCGTTGCCGTTGTGGTGCTGATCCATCACGAAGTGCTCCTGAATCTAAGCAGTCTTCTGTCGAGAATGCGCCAGAGTCACCGTTTCCGACTGATCGCTGCCGTCTTCGGCATTCTTGCCGCGCACACCCTCCAGGTGTGGATCTTTGCCAGTGCCTTCTATTTCATGCACCACGCCGAGGGCTGGGGCCATTTAACCGGTAATTTCAGCGGCAGCATCCTGGACTGCGCCTACTTTTCCTTCACCACCTTCACGACTCTTGGCTACGGCGATATCGAACCTTTCGGTATTCTGCGCTTTCTCACCGGCATAGAGGCGCTGGCCGGACTGGTTCTGATCACCTGGAGCGCCTCGTTCCTGTTCGTGGAAATGCAGCGCTACTGGCCGACTCGTTGAGGAACCCCTGCACCCTAGACTTTAGTCTAAGGCAGACGGCTACATTGCCGGATTTCTGATCTAATGGCCGGAGCTTGCAGCATGTGCAACCACTTTGTACACATCACTCCAGTGCACCGGATGCCCAGACCAGACCCATGGAAAGCTATACGGAATCACAGAAGCACCTTGCCCGTCCGTACCGCAAAGCGGTGTTAAAAACGCTGCTAATACTGACCGCCGTCAGTGGCCTGCTTTTCTTTATGCTCAACATGCAGAGAGGGAACTACCCCCTGGCCTTTGCCGAGATTGGCATGGCGTGCTACTCGGTTGTCATTTTCTGGGCGATCCGAAACACCAAGCACCTTGAACGCTGGATCCTGGCGTTCATCCTGCCCTTTTGCATCACCATGATGTTCGCACTCACATCGCCCCGCGCCACAACCACCGTATTCGCCTGGGTCCTGTTGATCCCCATCCTTTCCCATCTTCTGATGGGGCGGCGGTTGGGTCTTCTGGTATCAGCCGTGTTCATGGTTACGGCGGCAGTGATTTTCTTCTTCAAATTCCACGATGCGCCGGAGCTGATGCAGCCGCTTCCGATTGCCAACATGGGGCTGATGTCCCTGACCATTCTGGCCTTCTCCCATATTTACGAGATCACCCGGGAGCAATCCGAATCGCGCCTGCTGAAAATGGCCCAGACCGATGCGCTGACAGGTCTCGCCAACCGCGCACGCCTGAGCGACGTTTTCGAGCAGGAGCGCAAGCGCAGCCTCCGCAACGGAACCCCGCTGTCCATGCTGGTGCTGGACCTGGACCACTTCAAACAGGTCAATGATCAACATGGTCACGAGGCGGGCGACCGGGCGCTCAGGCATGTTGCCGGCACACTGCGGGCATCGCTGAGAGCGACCGATCTTGCCACACGACTGGGCGGTGAAGAGTTCGCCATTCTGCTCACCAACACCACCGCAGACCAGGCTCATCGGGTGGCCGAAAAGATCCGGAATGAGATCGAGTCAAACCCCGTGTCCTATCAGGACCAGGCCATCAGGCTCACCATCAGCGGCGGCATTGCCCAGTTTGGTCCGGACGGCGCCGACCTTCGCAGCCTGATCGGCCGTGCCGACGAGTACCTCTATAACGCCAAGGACGCGGGGCGGAACCGGATCATCAGTTCCGACAGCGTCCTGGTGCCATGCCAGGCGTAAACGCCCCGAATCACACCCACTTGCAGCGCGCCAGGGTGTAATAAAGCAGCGGCACCACCAGCACGGTCAGTAACGTGGACATGGCCAGGCCGAAGACCAGGGATATCGCCAGGCCGTTAAAAATCGGATCATTCAGGATGAAGTAAGCACCAACCATCGCCGAAATCGCCGTCAGGGCAATGGGCTTGATGCGCACCGCACCGGCTAGGACCACCGCTTCGTCCAGTTCGACACCTTCCTCGATCAACTGCCGGATAAACACCACCAGCAGGATGGAATTGCGCACGATGATTCCGGCCAGGGCAATCATGCCGATCATGCTGGTCGCGGTAAATTCCCGCCCCAGAAGGGCATGGCCGGGCATGATCCCGATCATCGTCAGGGGAATGGGGGCCATGATCACCAGCGGCAGGATGTAGGAGCGGAACTGGGCCACCAGCAACACAAAGATCATGAAGACCCCCACGCTGTAGGCCGCGCCCATATCCCGGAAGGTTTCGTAGGTAATCTGCCATTCACCGTCCCATTTCAGGGTGCCTTTTTCCGGCAACGGCGGCTGATCAATGAAGTACTGCTCCGGCGCCCCCTCCTGCTGGTTCAGGCGCTCCACCATGGCAAACATGCCGTACAGCGGTGAATCGACCTCGCCCGCCATGTCGGCGGTCACGTAGGTCACCGGCAGCAGATCCTTGTGGTAGATCGCGCCCATCCAGTCCGCCTCGCGAACCTCGGCAATACTCGCCAAAGGAACCAGGTTGCCATCACGACTGCGCACGTTCAGGGACAGCAGGACCGAAGGCTGGGCCTTGTCGCCCTCACCCAGGATCACCCGGATCGGAACCGGGTACTTGGCATGGTCATCGTGCAGGAAGCTGACACTGGTACCGCCCAGGGCCGTCTGGAGGGCACCGACCACCTGGGCCTGGGACACGCCAAGCCTTGCCGCGCGGGCCCGATCCACAACCACTTCCCATTGCCGAGTGGGCGCTTCCATCGTGGTATCGATATCCACCAGGCCATCCACCTCGGTCATGCCCTCGGCCACCTGCCGGGCCAGTTCCGCCCGGCGGGTTTCATCCACCGTGTAGATTTCCGCCACCAAGGGTGACAGCACTGGCGGACCAGGCGGAACCTCCACAATCTTGACGCTGGCACCGTACTGCTTGCCGATCTCAGTCAGCGGACCCCGGAGGGACTGGGCAATTGCGTGGGACTGCCGTTCCCGGTACTCCTCATGAACCAGATTGACCTGGATATCGCCGTGGTAAGGGTCGCCACGCAGGTAGTATTGCCTGACCAGACCGTTGAAATTGATCGGCGACGCGGTACCGGCGTAGGTCTGCCAGTTGGCCACTTCATCCACCGTTTCCAGGTAGCTGCCCATTTCCATCAACACCCGCTGGGTCTGCTCCATGGGCGTGCGCTCGGGCATATCCACCACCACCTGCAGCTCGGACTTGTTGTCGAAGGGCAGCATCTTCAGGATCACCGCCTGGAATACCGGCAGCGACGTGGCCGCCAGGGTCAGCCCCACCACGCCCAGGGCCAGCACACGACGCCGCCAGGGATGATCGCCCAGGAAGGGCCCGAGCACCGTCCGGAAAATTCGCAGGGACACTGGACTGACGCCATCCGCCGAGCTGGAAGCCTCCTCGGCTTCGGCGGCCTGCTCACCCTTCTTGTGCTTGAGCAACCGGAAGGCCAGCCAGGGCGCCACCACGAAAGCAACGATCTGGGACAGCACCATGCCGGCCGAGGCGTTGATCGGAATCGGGCTCATGTAAGGGCCCATCAAGCCACTGACAAAGGCCATCGGAATCAGCGCCGCCATGATGGTGAGGCTGGCCATAATGGTGGGGGTGCCTACCTCGTCCACGGCAACGGGAATAATGTCCTTCACCGCCCGCCGGGAGTTCTGGATGCGCCGGTTGATGTTCTCGGTGATAACGATGCCGTCGTCCACCAGAATGCCGATGGAGAAGATCAGCGCAAACAGGGAGACGCGGTTCAGGGTGAAACCCCAGGCCCAGGAGAACACCAGGGTCAGAAGCAGGGTGATCAGCACCGCAATGCCGACAATCAGCGCCTGGCGCCAGCCCATGGCCGCCAGCACCAGCAACACAACGCAGAGGGTGGCGGAGATCAGATCGGTTATCAGTTTGCGGGCTTTCTGGGAAGCGGTCACACCATAGTCCCGGGTCACCAGAACCTCCACGGATTCCGGCAGGGCCCGGTTGCGCAGCTGCGCCAGACGCTCTTCAATGGCCGTGGTAATGTTGATGGCGTTCTCGCCCGGCTTCTTGGCGATGGCCAGGGTCACCGCCGGGTAAACCTCACCGGGCCGGCCGGCCTGGCCGGCCTCGTGGGCCGGCCCGAATCCGGTCATCACGCTCTGGTCCACCACGGTGCCACCGCGGCTGACATCCGCCACATCTTCCAGGTACACCGCTGCGCCGTTGTACATACCCACCACCAGGCGCCGGACATCCTCCACGGTTTCCAGAAGCGTTCCGGCCTGGACAGGTATCGACAGGTTATCCTGGGTAATCCGGGCCTCCTGGCTGCTGGTGTTGGCCGCCGCCAGGGCGTTACGGATATCGTCGATGGTGAGATTGAACCCCGCCAGCAACGCCGGATCGAAGCGGATATCCACGCGATCCGGAATGCCACCGGTGGTATAGACATCCCGGGTGCCGGGAACCCGTTTCAGGGCGACTTCCAGCATGTGCGCCAGGCGGGTCAGTTCCTCACCCGTATGGCCGTTGACCGGATCGTAGAGGGTCAGGGTCATCACCGGCACATCATCGATGCCCTTGGGCTTGATCACCGGCTGGGTCGCGCCCAGGTTGGGCGGCAACCAGTCCTGGTTGGAGTACACCTGGTTGTAGAGCCGCACCAGGGCTTCCTGCCGTGGAATACCCACCTCGAACTGCACCGTGATCACGGCCTGGCCCTGGCGGGATACCGAATAGACGTGTTCGACGCCCTGGATCTCACTCATCACCTGTTCGGCGGGCGTGGCAATCGCGCTTTCCACCTCCCGGGTGCTGGCGCCGGGAAAGGCCACCATGATATCGGCCATGGTGACGTCAATCTGGGGCTCTTCTTCTTTGGGCGTGAACACCACGGCCAGGATGCCCAGAATAATTGCCAGAATGGCCAGCAGCGGTGTCAGATGGTTGTTCTGAAAAACCCGGGCGATGGCACCAGATGGACCAACGGGCGGCAGATCACGGCTCACGGGTTCGACTCCTCGCCCGTTCTTTCAAGCGGATTCAGGCGCTCGCTGCCCACCAGTACAGACGGGTTTGTGACTACTCGCTCGCCCTCGCTCAGGCCCGCAAGAATCTCCAGCCTGCCATTGTCCCGCGCCCCGGTGCGAACCTGCCTCAGCCTGGGCTGATCCTGATCATCGAGCACAAATACCGCCCTGAGTTCACTGCGCTGAATCAGGCTGCTGGCCGGCACCCGCAGGGCCTCCCGGGTGGCAACCGGCACGCTGACTTTCACCAGCATGCCGGGAAACAGGGAACCGTTGGGCTCACTCAGGCGCATGCGCAGGCGGAAAGTATGGGTTTGCGGATTCGCATAGGGATAGAAAGTCATTTCACCGGTTTCCAGCACCCGGCCGTCGGCCAGGGTAACCTGGGCCTGACGCTCCGTACGCGCCAGTTCGGCGTATTTCTGGGGCAGATCGACGACAACCCGAAGCTGTTCCAGAGACAAGCCACTGAGCAGCGGCTGGCCGGGATTGACCGCTTCGCCAACCTCAACGTGGCGTTCGGTCAGGATGCCGCCATAGGGCGCCACCACACGGGTATAGGAAAGCTGCTCCTGCGCCTCGGAAACGGCGGCACTGGCGCGCTCTACCCGGGCCCGGGCAGCGGCCAGGTTGTTGCGGGCCTGATCGAACTCCTGCCGGGATACCAGCCCCCGTTCGTGGACTGTCTCAATCCGGTTAAACCGCTGGCGTGCGTCCACCAGTGCTGCCTCGGCCTCTTCCAGCCCGGCTTGTGCCTGGCGCAAACGGGATCGCTGCTCACTGTCCTCCAGCTGGACAATCAGCTCACCGGCGGTCACGGAATCATCCACATCGAAGGGAAGGCTCTGGACAGTGCCACTGGTCTGGGCAGAGACGGTACTTTGCTGTACGGCCTCAATGACGCCATCGAGATGGATCGTTTCACGGAGAGTGACTCGTTCCACAACCTCGTAATCCGGTTGAGCCGTTGCCCACGCAGGCATGAGCGCCAACACAATCACATTGAAAAAGCGTCCCGCCGGATGCATACAGCCACCTTGTTTTGGTTATAAGCATATTCTTTAATTAACAAGAAGTTTAACAGGCTGAGGCAGGGCTTACATTGAGCAGGAACAAAAAAGCCCCGGGTGGAGGAGTTGGATCCACCCGGGGCATCAATGTCACCCGCCAGCTATGAGAAACGGGTAACCGCCATACATGGTCTTACCACCTGGCTGTCAGTGCGGCACGCAGGGTCCGGCCAGGCTCATTAACTCTTACGGCTTCGGGATTAAATGGATCAGTGTTGGCCCGACTGACATGGGGTGCCCAGGTATTGTCGAACAGGTTATCCACGGCCCAGGTAACACTCAGATAGTCTGCAAGAGGGTGACTGCCGGACAGGTTCAGCACGCCATAACCCGGAGACGTGCCGGGATCCTGACCGGATTCCAGATCCACCCGATCCTGGCGGCGGGCCAGCACCCACTCCAGTTCAAGGGCATGGCCCATGCGCTGCCAGCCAAGGGTCTGAACAAACTGCACCGGCGGAATCTGCGGCAGCGGTTGGTTATCGTCGCGATTTTCACCCCGAACCGATGCCAGGCTGCTGTTGGTGTTCCAGGTGCCATTGCTCCACCCAAGCTCTGCTTCAACGCCCATCAGGCGCGCATCAATATTGCGGTAGACGCTGACCTGGTCAGCATTACGAGTACGCAGGACAAAATCATTCACCTGATCCACCCACACGGCCGGGCGCCAGTTCCAGCCGTTACTCTGGCCGGGCATCGCGAGTTCCAGCTTGCGGTGGGTCTCAGGGTCCAGTGCAGGGTTGCCCACCCAGCGCCTGGACGGGTCCATGTTGTTCCAGCTGGCAATGTAACGCTCCGTCACGCCCGGGCTGCGGACGCTGTGGCTGGCCGTAACCACCATCGACTGGACCGAAGAGAATCGCCAATCGCTGCTGACAAAACCGCTGAAATTATCATCGGCAACATCGGTGTTCGTGGTGCCGTAGATCGACTCGTAGGCGTCGGCCGCGGACATGGCCATCATGCCACTGCCGAACACATCATCGGCTGCCGCTGCAGACATTTCCACGCGGTCGTAGCGCACGCCACCGCCAAGCTTCAATTCGGGAGTTACCCGGTAGAAGCGCTCGGCAAAGAGGCCGAAGCGGTCTCGATCCACGTCGGGCCAGAGTACGGAGGTGAGCACATCAAGATTGGCTCCGCCGAACCGTTCGGCGTACCAGTTATTGGTCTCAACATCGGCGCCAATGGCCCAGTCTGTTCGGGCATCCGGGCTCTGATCCAGGGTCAGACGCAAACCCCGGGTTTCGGTCTCGGAATCCGTCAGCATTTTCATCATGGATTCACGGAGACTGAAGTTATCCATGATGTGGTCGACATCCGCCTGCCAGGCCAGCAGGTTCCAGTTGCCGTTCGCCACCGGAGAACCAAGCTCCAGGCGCATGATGTCGGTATCGGTTTTCGGCGCATCCATGCCGGAGCCGGCGTATTTGACATCCCGCTCTTCCTGCCGGCTCACCAGACCCTTGATGAAGAAACCATTATCCGCCTTCCACGCCGCATCCAGGCGAGCCTCGGAGTTCTTGTAGGCGCTGCGGACCTCGTTGCCGTCGCCGTCCTCGTAATCGTCCGCCTCGTCGTATCCCCCTGCGAGGCGAAGCCAGGCACTGTCGCTGCCCACTGCGGCACTGCCATTGACCAGCTTGCCATTGCCGTTGTCAGCACCACCAACGCTCAGATGGCCTGCGGTTATGGAGCCATCGAAAACCGGCGCTGCCGTAGTGGCCACCACCTGCCCACCGGTAATAGGGCCCCAGCGCAGGGTCTGGTTGCTGGTCCGCACTTCCAGCAGGGGCGCCAGCGCCGTGCTCAGGCGGCTGGTTGGCGGATCCATGCGATTCGGGCAGGCCCCTTCAACGCGAATACCGTCCAGAAGCACATCCACCCGCTCCTGGCTTTGTCCCCGTACCACGGGATCAAGCCCTCTGCCGCCCATACGGGACAGCGACACAGAGGGGTCGCCGGAAAGACGCGCTATCGGCTCCCGGCTTAATGCCGATTCATTCAGCCGGGCGATTTCCGAAGATTGCCCCTCCGTCACCCGGATAAGCATCTGATCCGCTTGTTCCAACTCGGCCTGAACAAGCGGGGACAAGGCACAACCGGCCAGGGCGAAGCCGATACAACGAGCCATGTGTCTGGTATGCATCTTAAGGAAATCCTTGTGATCGTTCGGTTCGATTAACGGGAGAACGTTGACGACGAAAGTGTATGACGCTTTGCTACTCCTGGCTTGAGACACAATGCCGCACCCTCTTGGAGGTACTCCATATGAGGAACAGGCCTTCCCACGAACCTGCTTGCCAAAATATGCACCTCTGTGGTGCAATCTTTGCCCTTTTCTGATGACGCCACTTTTTCGTGGCATTCAATACGCGTATTCCGAGGGCCGAATAGACATGACCGCAAAACTCGACGAAAAACTGGAACCCATTTTCCAGGATGTACTGCACCGCAACCCGGGGGAGAGCGAGTTTCACCAGGCTGTCCATGAGGTTCTTGAGACCCTCGGCCCTGTTCTCGTGAAATACCCCGAGTTCGCCGAGAAAAAAATCATCCAGCGTATCTGCGAGCCCGAGCGCCAGATCATCTTCCGTGTGCCCTGGCAGGACGACAATGGCGAGATCCACATCAACCGTGCGTTCCGCGTCGAGTTCAATAGTGCCCTGGGCCCCTACAAAGGCGGCATGCGCTTTCACCCCTCCGTTTATCTGGGCATTATCAAGTTCCTGGGCTTCGAGCAGATCTTCAAGAACGCCCTGACCGGCCTGCCCATCGGGGGCGGCAAGGGCGGCAGCGATTTTGATCCCAAGGGCAAATCCGACGATGAAATCATGCGTTTCTGCCAGAGCCTGATGACCGAGCTCTATCGTCATCTCGGCGAGTATACCGACGTTCCAGCCGGCGATATCGGCGTGGGTGGCCGCGAGATTGGCTATCTCTTCGGCCAGTACAAGCGCATCACCAACCGCTATGAATCCGGGGTGTTCACTGGCAAGGGGTTGGAATGGGGCGGCAGCCGCGCCCGTACCGAAGCAACCGGCTATGGCACGGTGTTCTTCACCCAGGAAATGCTGAAAGCCCGTGGCGACTCCCTGGACGGAAAAACCGTGGTGGTTTCAGGCTCCGGCAACGTGGCTATCTACGCCATCGAAAAGGCCCACGAACTGGGCGCCAGGGTTGTTGCATGCTCCGATTCGGGCGGCATGATCGTGCACGAAAAAGGCATTGACCTGCAGACGCTCAGACGGATCAAAGAGGTAGAGCGTCGTCGTATCAGCGCCTACACTGAGTTTCACAAAGACGCAAAATACGTTGAAGGCGGCAATATCTGGAGTGTGCCCTGTGACGTAGCCCTGCCATGCGCCACTCAGAACGAACTCAACGGCAAAGATGCCAAGACACTGGTTGAGAACGGATGCATTGCCGTTGCCGAAGGTGCCAACATGCCCACTACACCGGAGGGCATCGACATCTTCCAGAGCGCAAAGCTGGCCTATGGCCCGGGCAAGGCCGCCAACGCCGGCGGGGTTGCCACCTCTGCCCTGGAAATGCAGCAGAACGCCAGCCGCGACTCCTGGACCTTCGACTACACCCAGAAGCGCCTTGAGGAAATCATGATCGATATCCACAAGAACTGTTTTGAAACCGCCGCCGAGTTCGGCTCCGAGGGCAACTATGTGCTGGGCGCCAACATCACCGGTTTCCTCCGTGTGGCCAGGGCGATGAACGCCATGGGCGTGATCTGATCTGTCCATGAGCAACAAAGAACCTCTCCAGCCTGCCGATAAGGTCTCCACCGGCCTGGCCGGGCTGGATGAGGTTCTCGATCGTTTGCGAATCGGCGATAACGTGGTCTGGCGGGTCTCCGACCTTGAAGATTATCGCCGGTTCGTACTGCCCTTTCTGAACGCCGCCGCGGATGCCGGAAGGCAGATCATTTATCTGCGCTTTGGCGAGCACCCTCCCATCATCGAAGAGCACGACGCGGTTCGGACCATCAAGATCGACGCGCTCGGAGGCTTCGAGAGCTTTACCAGCCGGGTCTGGCATTTGATCGAGCAGCATGGCCGGGGCGCATTTTACGTGTGCGACAGCCTCAGCGAACTGCTCAATGCCTGGGCCACAGATGCCATGGTGGGCAACTTCTTCCGGGTAATCTGCCCGTTCCTGTTTGAACTGGATACCGTTGCCTGGTTTGCCCTGCACCCGGACCGGCACTCCCGAATGACTCTGGACCGCATTCGCGAAACCACCCAGGTAATGATCGACGTCCATCGCCATGGCGACAACGTCCAGATTCACCCCATCAAGGCGTGGCGCCGGCAATCGCCCACCATGTTCCTGCCTCACCGCGAGGAAAATGGTCGTTTCCAGCCAATCACCGACAGCAGCGATGCAACCCGGTTGCAGGCCAGCCTGGAACGGGAGCACCTGCACCGCCAGCCTCTGCTCGACTACTGGGACCGCCTGTTTCAGGACGCAAGCCGGGCGCTGTCTGAACAGGACGAAAACGGCATTGCCGAGTTACAGACCCAGGTTCTGCAAGTGCTGATCAGCCGCGATCCGCAAATTCTGGAGCTGGCCAGACGTTATCTGTCGCTGGAAGACCTGCTCGGGATTCGAAGCCGTCTGGTCGGCAGTGGCTCCATCGGGGGCAAGGCAACCGGCATGCTGATCGCGCGAAATATTTTGCAGAAGGAAGAACCGGCGCTGTGGCAACACTACCTGGAGCCTCACGATTCAAGTTACCTCGGCACCGATGCCTACTACGCATTCCTGGTGCACAACGGTTTGTGGCCGGCAATCATGCGCCAGCGTTCGGAAGCCGGTTACCTGGCAGAGGCGCCGGCATTGCAGGAGGCTATTCTTGCTGGCCAGTTTCCCGATGAGATCAGGCCCGAGCTGGAACGGCTCCTGGATCATTACGGCCAGTATCCGATTCTGGTGCGTTCATCGAGCTTGCAGGAAGATGGTTTCGGTAACGCCTTCGCCGGCAAGTACGAGAGCGTGTTCCTGGTCAACCAGGGCTCACCGGAAGATCGTCTGGCCTCTCTGGAAGATGCCATCCGACAGGTGTATGCATCGTCCATGAGTGAAGACGCTCTGCATTACCGCAAGCAGCGAGGCCTGGATCAGCGGGAAGAGCCCATGGCACTGCTGATCCAACGGGTAAACGGCCGTTTCCACGGCCGCTACTATCTCCCCGATGCAGCCGGCGTTGGCGTCTCCCGCAACACCTTTGCCTGGGACAGCAACATGGACCCGAAAGCGGGCATGGTTCGGCTGGTGATGGGCTTGGGAACCCGGGCGGTGGACCGCATCGAAGGCGACCATGCCTGTGTCATGGCACTGGACCATCCCCTGCGCCAACCTTTTCGCAACCAGGATGAGTCCTACCGGTTCTCCCAACATCTGGTGGACCTTCTAGACCTGCAGGACGGCGCACTCGATACCCGGCCACTCAGCCAGGTGCTGGAAAGCGCCGTGGAGCTGCCCATGTCACACCTGGCGGAAGTGGACCGGGAGGCCACCAACCGGGCCGAACGAATAGGCCTGCAAGGCCCGGTCTGGCGCCTGACATTCCGGCCGCTGGTACAGCAGGGCGCCTTTATCAAAAGACTTTCCTGCCTGCTGAAAACCCTGGAAGCAGGTTACCGGCACCCGGTCGATGTGGAATTCACGCTGCATCTCGATCAAGGTGGCGATCCGTCGTTCAATCTGGTTCAGTGCCGCCCCCTGGCTACCGTGGGGGAAACCGGACCGGTCAACCTGCCAGACAACATTCCCGGGAAGAATCTGCTTTTCCGCACCGAGGGGCACTTCATGGGAGGCAACATCAACCTGACCCTGAACAGGGTCATCCGCGTGGATGCAGGCATTTACAGCCAGCTCTCAACCAGCGAACGCTTCGAGGTAGCCCGCCTTGTTGGCGAGCAGGTTCGGTCAACACATGCTCCGACCCTGCTGATCGGGCCCGGGCGCTGGGGCACGTCCAGCCCAGAACTGGGCGTTCCCGTGCGCTTCTCGGACATTGCCGGGGTAGCCGCTCTGGTGGAAGTATCGGAGAACGCCGGGCACATGGTGCCAGACCTTTCCTATGGCTCGCATTTTTTCCAGGATCTGGTCGAGACAGGCATTGCCTTTGCTGCTCTGTTCCCGGAGGCCGATCAGTGCCGGTACTCTCCGGACATTCTTGGCGAATCTCCCGAAATCGGAACACGCTCCACAGCACCAGCCGCTGCCGTGAGGGTTTATGATGTCGGCAACCGACCGCTGCAGTTGCGAGGTGATGTTGTGCGTCAGCAGCTGGCCTGTTTCTTCGCCGATTGACGCCAGGCAATCTGGGATGCGATTTCCCGCCGCTCTGGCGGCACTGCTGATAGAATCCGATGCATGGAATGGCTAACCCACTCACAGACGGGTTTTCAACAGACTGCCCGCTATCTGCTGGGCATGCGTTTGACTATTGTTGCGCTGCAGCTGATTTCTATTGCCGTGGCGGAAACCATGGTAACCCTGGCACATCGGGCCGAAGCGGTTATCCTGCCTCTTGCCTATAGCGTTCTGGCGACCCTGGCCTGGCTCTGGTTCACCCGGCGCCCGCCGCGCTCGACCAAGGCCGTCAGCCTGGCGCTGATCGTCGATTTGCTTCTGATCGGAGCCTGGCTTTACCTGACCGGGGGCTACACCAACCCTCTGGTTTCCCTGTTACTGCTGCCCATCGCCGTTGCCATTGTGCTGGTGCCTCTGGGCCAGAGTATTGCCGTCACCGTCGCAGGGGTGGCGGTCTACACCGGCCTGGTGATCTGGCATACCCCGATAACCCACGAACATCACAGTGCCAACCTCGCCCAACTGCATCTTGTTGGCATGTGGGTCACCTTCGCCACCACTGCCGCTATCCTGCTCCTGGTTGTCGGCGCGCTGGCCCGTCGTCTGCGTCAGCAACAGGCCCAGCTTGCCCAGATACGGGAGACTCGGCTTCGGGATGAACAGATCATCGCCCTGGGGCTGTCCGCCGCTGCCGTCGCCCATCGTCTGGGCACACCACTGAACACCATGACCCTGCTGGTGGAGGAAATGAAATCGGCAGTTGCCGGCAACGACCCCTTGGCGGACGACCTTACCCTGATGGAAACGCAACTGGGGCTGTGCAGCGGCCACCTGCAACAGCTGTCCACCGCCGCCATGCAGGCCAAAACCGCACAACTGGAGACCCTGAGCGCCCGGGACTGGGTTGCCCGACTCCGGGAATCTGCGACTCTGCTATGGCCGGGTGCAGCCATTCAATGGCGACAGCCGGTGCCGGACTGCCCGGTGGCCGTGGACGCCACCCTGGATCAGGCGGTGCTGAACGTACTCGCCAACGCAGTTACCGCCAGCCCGGCCTGGGTCGCTGTGGCTGCCCGCGAGGGCGACGGGGACCGGGTGGAGCTGGTTGTGGAAGACCATGGCGATGGCCTGGAGTCCACACCTGAAGGTACTCTCGGTGACCAGGTGGTCAGTTCGGAAAATGGTCTCGGCGTTGGGCTGTTTCTGTCCAATGCCACCATCCAGCGCCTTGGGGGTAACATGAAAGCCCGGGGCAGCGCGGAAGGCACGACTATCATCATCGATCTGCCGGTTGCGGCAGAGACCAACATCGCAACGGGAGGTCAAGCGTGAGCGAACAACGGGTCTGGCTGCTGATTGATGACGATGACGCCTTTTTGCAGGTGCTTCAGCGGTCCCTGGGTCGCCAGGGCATTGAGGCCCGGCTGGCGCATGGGCACCAGGAGGCGAAAACTCTCCTGTCGGAAGGACATTTCCATCGGTGCGTTCTTGATCTGAACCTTGCAGGCGAAAGCGGGCTCCAGCTTCTGCCAGAGCTCCTGGATATGCATCCGGATCTGGAAATACTGGTGCTCACCGGCTACGGCAGCATCGCCACAGCGGTCGAGGCCATGCGCCGGGGCGCGGTAAACTACCTCTGCAAGCCGGTCACGGTCAGCCAGTTGCTGGCCGGATTCGAGCCGATCGATGCACCACCCGATCTCCGGGCGGAGCCGCCTTCAGTCGAGGAAATGGAGTGGGAGCATATCCAGCGGGTTCTCAACGAGAACGAGGGCAACGTCTCTGCCACGGCCCGGGCTCTGAACATGCACCGCCGCACCCTGCAACGCAAACTCCAGAAACACTCGCGCTGGCGCTGACCGATAGGTAATTGGCGCAAAACTGACATCTATCAACTCATCCAGACCATTTACCCATGGCTTTTCAGGTCTATTCCGGTAGCATGCCCTGACACTTACGACAGGTCTCACAGGGAGGGGAGTTCGTAAATTGACACACCGGCGCACACATTACTGACTCTCATGCCCAGATCCCCCACCACGATTGCACCGCCCGCAGACATCGACCCCAATCGCCTGGCAATGATTGCGTCGGTCACACCCAATTTTCTGGTGATGCTGGATGATGCCGGTCGCATTGAATGGGTAAACCCCAGTTTTGAGGAGCACACGGGGTATCAGCTTGAGGAGGTGCGCGGACGTCTGCCAAAGGAAGTGCTGTACGGGCCGGACACAGACCCTGACACCATCAAACGCATCAACCAGAAGCTGCACAAGGCCGAGGTCATTGAGGAAGACATCCTCCATTACACCCGGGCCGGCGAGCCTTACTGGGTGCATACCTATTGCGTTCCAATCGGTAACGAACAGGGCGTCGCACCCGGCTTTATCGCCATTCAGAACAATATCTCGGACCGGAAGCACGGCGAACGGGGCCTGCGCATCGCGGCCAGCGTGTTCGATCGTAGCCACGAAGCCATCCTGATCACCGACCAGTCCAATCGGATCCTGGATGTGAATCCCGCGTTTTCACGGATCACCGGCTACAGCCGGCAGGAGGTTCTGGGACTGAACCCGGCGATCCTCAGCTCTGGCCGCCACTCCGGTGAGTACTACCGCTCCATGTGGCGCACCATCGAGAAAACCGACCACTGGCGGGGCGAAATCTGGAACCGGCGGAAAAACGGTGAAGAGTATGTTGAACTGCTTTCCATCAGCCGTGTCCATCTGGAGGAACCGGGGCAGTATTACCACGTGGCAGCGTTCTCTGATATCACGGCGCTCAAGAACCATGCGCGTGAGCTGGACCGGGCAGCCAACTACGACGACCTGACCGGCCTGCCCAACCGCCAGTTGCTGGAAGAGCGCCTGCGCACGGCCCGTAATCACGCCGACCGGCAACATCGCACTGTGTCCGTGTGCTATCTGGACCTGGATGGCTTCAAGGCTATCAATGACAAATGGGGCCATCTGGCGGGCGACCAGGCCCTCAGAACCCTCGCCGAGCGACTGACCCGTGCTCTGAGGAGCGGCGACACCGTGGCTCGCATCGGTGGCGACGAATTCGTCCTCCTGCTGCAGGGGGACGACAACCACGATGCGGTGTACCAGCGGATCCTGGCCACTGTAGGCGACCCCGTCGCCGTGGGCGATCAAAACGTCACCCTCACAGCCAGTCTTGGCATCACCCGCTACCCGGAAGACGGATCAGAGGCGGAAGGCCTTATTCGTCACGCCGACCAGGCCATGTATTCCGCCAAGGAAAAAGGCCGCAACCAGTATCACTTTTTCGATCCCGGGCTGGACGAACATCGCCGGAACCGACGCAACCAGTTGATGGAACTCACACGTGCTCTGGAAAACGAGGAGTTCGAACTGTTTTTCCAGCCCCAGATCCGCGTGACCGATTGCCAGCTGTTCGGTTTCGAGGCGCTGATCCGCTGGAATCATCCCCAGAAAGGGCTTGTCTCACCGGGCGAGTTTCTGCCGATTGTGGAGAACAGTCATCTGGAAGTACCACTGGGACAGTGGGTACTGAAAGAAGCGATTCACCAGATGAACAACTGGAAAGAGGCTGGCGAGGATCTGGCGGTCAGCATCAACATCAGCGCTCAACACCTGATGGACCGCTCCTTTGCCGACTATCTTGAGAGTTATCTGCACAGCCATCCCGAGATAGCGCCCGGCCAGATCACCCTGGAGGTGCTGGAATCAACCGCCCTGGAGGATACCCAACGGGCCAGCAATGTTCTGGCGCATTGCCAGAGCCTTGGCCTTCAGGTGGCGCTGGACGATTTTGGCACCGGCTTCTCATCGCTGACCTATTTGCGCACCCTGCCGGTGGACATTATCAAGATCGACCAGAGTTTTGTTCGGAACATGCTTGAGGATGCCAGCGACCATGCCATTGTGGAGAGCGTGATCTTCCTGGCCCAGCGGTTCGCCCACCCGGTTCTGGCCGAGGGCGTGGAAACCATGGAGCATGCCCGGGCACTGCGCCGGATGGGCTGCAATTTCGTTCAGGGTTACGGCATTGCCCGCCCCATGCCTTCCGGTGAAGTGCTGGGCTGGACCCGTCACTGGCGGGCACAGGCAGAGTCCGGCAAGAGCGGTGACATGCTCAATCCCGTTGTGGCCCGGGGCGAGGGTCGCTAGGGCGGATCACCCTAGCGATACCGTCTCTGGTCCAGCGTGGTCAGCCGGTCGGGATGAAACACCATCAGGCCGGTTACAAAGGTGCCGTTCACAAATCCCTCAGGAATCATGAACAGTGGCAGGTAACGGATGTACTCGTGCACCAGTTCATCAAACGTGTAGACGCCGCTGGTCCACAGCATCAGGCACATGACCGTGCCGGCCGCCGCTACAGAAATGCCCGCACCGAAGAACCCGCAGAAGAAGATGTAGGCGAAGAAGTTCCGAAAATCCCGTCGGCGCTCCCACAGCATGATGCCGTGGCTGACAATGGCAGGCACCATCACCGTGATCAGCCCGTTGGCGGCAAACATGATCAGAGGCTCGCGACCGGTGATCACCGTGATCACCAGTGCCATAAGGCCCGCCAGCACTGCCAGGGCCCACCCCAGCATCAGCGTGATCACCGTGATACCAAAAACGTGGATGGCGAGGCCGGGTGAAATGCCGGCCCGCAACTGCCAGACAAAACCCAGCACCACGGCAGCACCGAAGAACGAGTGCTGGAGTGCGTTGTCCTTGCGAAAGGCCTGCCAGTCAATCGAGCGCAGCGCCCGGACCAGAATCACCAGAAAGAGCAGAAGCGTGATGATCCACTGGCTGGTGGATAGCAGGTTTTCAGTCATGCCCATAGTGAACTTACCGCAGCAACGGGGTCGGGAATGACATCTTAGCGGCTCGCCCCACCCCCGGTGCAAGCGAGCCCAGATTGATCAGGCGACCTGTTTTTCGAGTTTGCCGAGGTCGGTCAGGCGCTGCCAGGCTTCATAAGTACTCAGGAAAACCTCGCCACCCAGATGGGAAAGCAGTTCCGTCCCTTTCAACTTGTCCATTACCGGGCCTTTCACTTCCGCCAGATGCAATCTGACCCCTGCATCTTTCATACGCTCGTTGATGGCCTCCAGACTTTCGAGCGCAGAGGCATCCACCAGGTTCACTGCCGGACACACCAGCACCAGGTCCTTGAGCTCTGGCTCCCGGATCATCAGATCCATCACGGTTTCCTCGAGAAACCGGGCATTGGCAAAGTACAGGCTCTCATCTACACGGAGGAAGGTCACCTTCGGGCACAGTTCAACATCGTGACGAAGCACATTGCGGAAATGCTCGGTACCGGGCACACGGCCAACAACCGCACTGTGGGGCCGACTGGTTCGATACAGGAACAGCCCGATGGACAGCGCCACCCCGGCGATAATACCGGCCTCGACACTGTGCACCAGGGTCAGCACGATGGTTGCGAGCATGGCTCCAAAGTCGGTGCGGGAATAGCGCCAGGTTCGACCCAGGGCCGGAAGATCAATCAGTGTGGCTACCGCAACAATAATGGTGGCGGCGAGCGTCGCCTGTGGCAGATACGCGATGGCCGGTGTCAGGAACAGCGTCGCCATGGCAATACCGACCGCGGCGTAGGCGCCAGCGGCCGGGGTCTCGGCCCCGGCATCAAAGTTGACCACGGAACGGGAGAAACCACCGGTAACCGGCATACCCCCGGAAAAGCCGGCACCCAGGTTGGCGGTCCCCAGGCCGATCAGCTCCTGGTCAGGATCGATGCGCTGGCGCCGTTTGGCCGCCAAAGTCTGGCCCACGGACACCGACTCCACGAAACCGACAACGCTGATCAGCAAGGCGCTGACCGCCAGTTGCTGCCACAAGCCCATGTCCAGGCTCGGCATGGTGAACTCCGGGAGCCCCTGGGGTACATTCCCGACCAGTCGCACACCCTGGCCATCAAGCTGGAATTGCCAGGCCACCAGGGTGGTCACCAGAACCGCCAGAATGGGCGCGGTTTTGGTCAGAATGTCGGCCATTCTCGGTGCCAGGCCCATCGCCATAAGAAGTGGCTTCAAGCGTTTGCGCGCCAGCACCAGAAACAACAGCGCCCCGGCGCCAACAGACAGGGTGGCCAGGTTGGTATCGCCAATGGACTGGAACAGTGACTGACCGATTTCCAACAGGTTATGGCCGGAGGCCTGAATTCCGAATATATGCTTCAACTGGCTGGCCGCAATCACAATGCCAGAGGCCGTGATAAAGCCGGAAATCACAGGGTGACTCAGAAAATTGGCCAGGAACCCGAGCCGAAGCACCCCCATCAGCGTCAGCATCAGCCCCGACATAACGGCCAGCAGAACGGCACCGGCCACGTATTCCGGAGTTCCTGCCTCGGCCAGCGGTGCCAGGGCCGCCGCCGTCATCAGCGAGGCCACGGCCACAGGCCCGACGGACAAGGTCCGACTGGTGCCGAAGACGGCGTAAATCACCAGGGGCAGGATACTGGCGTACAGCCCCACCTGGGCGGGCAACCCGGCCAGCAGAGCATAGGCCAGCGACTGGGGAATGAGCATGACGGTGACGATGAACGCGGCCACCAGGTCACTGGTGGCCTGATCACGGCCGTATGTTGGCGCCCAGTCCAGAATCGGCAGATAACGTTTAAGATTCATCAGGAATCTCAGAACAGGTTAACCGGTACTTTCAGGTAAACCTGGCCATTGTCCTCGGCCGGCGGCATATGGCCTGCCCGCATGTTCACCTGAACGGACGGCAGAATCAGCCGCGGCATATCCAGGGTCGCATCCCGCTCGGTGCGCATTTTCACGAACTCTTCCTCGGAGACACCTTCGTGGACGTGAATGTTTGCGGCGCGCTGCTCCGCAACGGTGGTCATGTGCTGGTACTCATCGCGGCCGGGCGCCTTGTAATCGTGGCACAGGAAAATTCGGGTTTCCGCAGGCAGGGACAGCACCTTCTGGATGGACTGGTACAGGGTGCGGGCATCGCCACCGGGGAAATCGCAGCGAGCTGTGCCAAAGTCCGGCATGAACAGGGTGTCCCCGACGAAAGCCGCATCGCCAATCACATAAGTGAGACAGGCAGGGGTATGCCCCGGCGTATGCAGAACGCGTCCTTCCAGACCGCCAATAGCAAAAGTGTCGCCCTCTTTGAACAGCTTGTCGAACTGGCTTCCGTCGCGCTGGAATTCGGTACCGGCATTGAACGCCTTGCCGAAAATTTCCTGTACGTCGCGAATGTGCGCACCAATGCCGGTCTTGCCACCCAGCTTCTCATGCAGGTAGGGCGCGGCAGACAGGTGATCCGCGTGGACGTGGGTTTCCAGGATCCACTCGACCTTCAGATCGTTGCTGCGGATGTACTCGATAATTTCATCGGCAGAACGCACATCGGTTTTGCCCGCGGCGTAATCAAAATCCAGGACCGAATCGAGAATGGCGCAGGCCTGGCTGTCCGGGTCACGCACCACGTAACTGAACGTATTGGTGGGTTCATCAAAAAAATGCTGAACGATCGGGTTGCTCATGACAGTCACCTCTAGACAATCCAAATATCACTTTTAATCTAAGGATATACTATTTAGTAATATGAGGTGAAATGATCTTTTTTTATATGCGCAATGTTCCTGATACATCAACAAGACAGTCCCGCCCTGCCTGCTTGGCCAGATAAAGCCTGTGATCCGCCCCGGCAATGAGAGCGTCCGGCGAGGCTGGGCGGTCAACGAACTCCTCTATTCCGGCCACACCTGCGCTGACGGTCACCGGTATCTCATCGTCATCAAAGACAAAACGCTCCTCATGCACAGCTTCGAGAATTCGCTGGACGAGCTGTCGTACATTGCCGTGCTCTACAGCGCTGAAGACAACAATGAATTCTTCCCCGCCGAAGCGGGCAACCACATCCATGGAGCGTGTCTGGCTGATCAGAATGTCGGCAAACCGCTGCAAGATATAATCCCCGCCGAGGTGTCCGATGGAGTCGTTAATCTTTTTGAAGTGATCGATGTCGAAGATCGCCAGGGCGAAGCGCTCACCCCGGCGGTTGCTCCGGCCGAGCATTTCATCCAGCCTCGGCATCAGGTAACGGCGATTGTGCAGGCCGGTCAGCGGGTCCCGAATGGACTGGTTCAGCAGCTCTTCTTCCAGGCGGTTGCGCTCCAGGGCACCCGATAACAGGCCGGAAACAATAATCAACAGGTCGGCCTGGTCCAGACGCCAGGTTCTTCGGCGAAGGGAGTCAACGCCGAAAAAGCCCGTTACCCGTCCGCGTACCCGGATAGGCACGCAGAACATCGACGACACCCCCTGCTCCTGAAGCAGTGCCCGCTCGGGAGCAGCTTCCCGGGGCAGTCGGTCGACATCTTCAATAAACACCACCCGGCTGCCACTCACCATCCCCTCGATCTGTTCCTGCCACCAGTGAAAACTGTCGATCGACACCTCCTGCTGTGTGTCGATCAGAGCGGGCACACCGTCCCTGCACCACTCATGGGTATTGGTCATCACGGAATAGTCATCGGAAAAGCAGTACAGGTAGGCCCTGTCTACCTTGAAAAACGTTCCGATGGATCTCAGAAGTTCATCAATACACTGATCAATGGTGCCAAATCCCAGATTGATGAATTCGGTGGACAGACGGGCAATCAGTCGCTGGAACCCGGCCTGGAAGGAAAACTCCGCCTCACTTTCGCGCAGGCTCTGCTCCAGGTTCTTGTAGTGCTGGATGTTGTGGAATTGGCCGTACCAGAGCGTGCCGCCATCAGGCTGGCGCTCGGGCTCCGCATTAACCTCGAACCACTCGTAACCGCCATGCTCAAGCCTGAGCCGGGCCCGATAGCTCCAGGTATTCAACCTGTCTGCCGAGGCACGGATACTGGCCATAACGGCATCAACATCCTCCGGATGGATCATGGCGAAAATCGCATCCGCGTTATCACTCAGATCTGCGGGATCAATGCCAAAGAGCGACTGCACATGTTCGCTGATAAAAGGACAGCGGTGGGAATCTCCTTCCGAACTCACCCAATATACGAAGAGGACTCCAGGAACCCCTGAGGCCAGCTTCTGAAAAAAACGGGCAGACAAAGCAGTTTGCTGCCCGTTACCGGACCTTGACGCCATGGACAACACGTCCTCCTGACGGACGATTTTCACCCCTCTCCATTAAAGAGTGTAGCCCACGCTGACAGGAAGCAAACCCGTTCTGAAGAGGACGAATCAGAGCGAGTCCAGGCGGCTCCTGGCTTCTTCCCGCCGACCGGCATCGGCGACGTCTCGTCCGGCCCTGTCGGGTGCATCGAGGACTTTCTGCAGATAACTCCGGGCGCGTTCCGGCTCGCCCTGGTCCAGCAGGAAATCGCCAAAGAAGAAATTGGCATCCATGCCATCAGGATTGATGGCCAATGCTTTCTGCAGATACTGCCGGGCCTTATCATCATCACCAAAGCCCAGGGGCCAGCCAGGGACCTGGTAATAAAGGCTGCCAAGAGAGGTGTACGCCGAGCCATCCAGCGCGTCGGGATCAATCTCAAGGGCCGCTTCCAATGATTTACGGGCCTCCTTCACCAGCCCCAGGGCCCCCAGGCCACCTTTGGCGCCGGCGTAGGTGCTCAACACTATACCCTGCCAGATCAGAGGCTCTGCCCGGCCCGGATAATGGGCGACGAACTGTTCTGCCTCATCAGCCAAACCCTCAAAGGCTTTCTCTTTCTCGTCCGCCGGTACCTGATACTGAATCTCCGCCCAGCGATGCTGGATACCTGCCAGTTCGGTCTCCAGAGCCGCCGCCCAGAGTGGCTGGGCCGCCAGGCACAGAATCACCAATAGCACTCGTTTCATGACAACACTCCCGGATTCAGAAACCGCCGGATGACCGGCAATTGCTTCAGCATCGCCTTGTCGACAATTCTCGGCAGGATGCCGTTGATCACCACAAACAGCTTTTCCGGCCAGCCCAGGAAGCGCCGGCGGTCGTCGTTTTCCATGGCGGCAAGAATCTGTGACGCCACCGCTTCAGGCGCGTCCATGGCATTGCCCAGTGCCCGGTTAAGCTCATTTACGGCTTCCGGATTCATATCCGTGGCGGTGGCGCGCGGCGCTACATAGATCACCTGAACCGGGGTATCGGCCAGCTCCCGGCGCAGCGCCTCGGTGAAGCCCCGCAGACCGAACTTGCTGGCGCAATAGGCGGTGTAACCCGGGAAACCGATGCTGCCAAAGGTAGAACCCACGAACACCAGCGCCCCCTGCCCAGCTCTTTCAAACCGTGGCGCAAAATGCCTGGCTACAATCATCGCTGACCGGAGATTGACGGCGATCTGTGCGTCCAGGTCACTGACGGCCATATTGCCCAGGCTGGCAAACCGGTTCTGCCCGGCACAGTGGATAACGCCATCAATGTCCGGATAGGCATCGCCAAGGCGGTCCAGCTGCTGGTCTAGGTCCGGCGCTGACAGGTCCAGGTGAGCAAGCGAGACGCCCTCACGATGCTCAAGCTTTTCCGGGTGCCGGGAAGCAATGATCACCCGGGCACCCGCTCTTACCAGAGGTTCGACCAGCGCCTTGCCGATGCCTCCTGTACCACCCAGCAGCAGGAAAACGCGGTCATGCAGCCTCATGTTGTTGCTCCTTCCGGCTTTCGGGCAGGGGAATGCTGTGCAGCATGTCGCCATAAAGCCGATAGACCATGCGCGCCGCCTCAATGATGGCCTGCTGGTCTTCCGGATCGGTGATGTCGTTCATCAGGTTCCGGAAAAACTCGAAATGCTCCTGGTCCAGGGCTCCGTGAGAGTACAGATAGCTGAAGGCCTCATCCGGCAGCCCGAGCTGCTTCTGAATGGCCTCACCAAGCGGTGTCGCCAACTCAATCGACGTACCTTCAAGCACCTGGACCATGCCGAAGAACGCCGCCGGGTTGCCGCGGTTGATGCGGTCATAAAGGTAGGCAACCATCAGCTCGATGGAGGTATCCGGACTGCCATGACGGATGGCTTCCTTGTCTTCTCCGCAGGCCTCAAGATCGTTGAGAATCCACTCGTGGTGGCCGTACTCTTCCTCGATGTACTCCACTAGCGCCTTGCGCACAAATTCCAGACGCTCGGGCAGACGGCCGCCGCAGGCCATCATCAGAGGCACCGTGTGTTTGACGTGGTGATAGGCCTGGGTCAGGAACCAGGTATAGCCCGTCAGATCAAACCGACCCTCGCGGATGGCTGCAATAACGGGTGCGCCGGTTACGTGGGCGCGGGCTTGCGCAGTTTCGGACTGCAGTCGATCGAAAAATGCCATGAAAGATCCTCCTGGCGTGTTTGAAAAATCAGTGGTTGAGATGGAAAGATTCATGAAAACCGGAAATGCGCCGGCCAGCAGGCTCGGCAGGTCGTCCTGAATCTTCTGGCGTACGGGCCGTCCGTTTGCGGTCAGATACCCGTCGGCCTGACTCAGTGGCTGACGGCGGATATAAACACCGGACAAACGGGCGTAATCGGGCAAGGTGTCGTTCAGGGATTCCAGCTGGGGACGCAACACATCCGGTGAGCGGCCATCCTGGACAACCACGAGGGCGGAAGGGTGGGGGTCGCCATCACCGAACACCACCGCCTGGCGCGCGCCGATCGCCTGGATCAGTTCACTTTCCAGCCACTCGGGGCTGATATTGCGGCCAAAGCTGGTAATCAGGAGATTCTTTGCGCGACCACTGACCGACAGGAAGCCCTCGTCATCCCGGGCACCCAGATCACCGGTATCCAGCCATTCCTCGCCTGCCGGTTCATCCCCCAGGTAGCCGAGATGGGTATTGCCCGCCACCAGAATGTGGCCCCGCTCGTCCACCTGTACCTGAACGTGGGAAAGTGGTTTGCCCACCGACCCTTCGCGCTCGGTCCCCGGCACGTTCAATGCCACCACGGAACCGCACTCGGAAAGCCCGTAACCCTCATAGAGGGGCAGGCCGGCACTGCGGCCCCGGGCAAGCAGATCAGACGAAACCCGTCCGCCGCCAACCGCCAGAAACCGGAACGAATCGCTTTTGAGATGCTGCTGTTCGGCCGCAGACACCAGCGCCATGGCCAGTTCTGGTACCAGGATCAGCGAGTGTGGCTGGTGCCTATTAATGCCCTGCACCAGCCGCCCGAATTCCAGGCCACTGCTGCCGGTCATGCCCAGATCCTGCAAGGGAGCGACCATCACCGTGCTGCCCATCAGCAGGGGCAGGTAAACACCGGCAATGTTCTCCAGCAGTGTGGCCAGCGGCAGGATGCACAGGTGCTTCTCAAGCTCGACCCCGTCCAGCCGCTCCTTCAATGCCAGCGTGGTGGCCGTCATCTGGGCTACCGACAGGCAAACGCCCTTGGGGTTGCCGGTGCTGCCAGAGGTGAAGGTGATCTTTGCGGTCTGCTCCGGCATCCAGGCCCCGGCAGCAGACACAGGCAGATGCTTTAACCAGACGCCATGGCCGATGTGTTCGCCGCCATCGATTTTGTCCGCAGACAGCAGGCAATCAAGGTCGGCACGTTCAATCAGATGCTGAGTCTGTGTTCTGGAGAAAAAAACCGGCACCGGTACACACACCACATTGGCCAGCAGGCACGCCAGATCCGCAAGAATCCAGGCCACGGAATTGTCACCACACAAGCCGGCCCGGCGGACACCCAACCGTGTCAGCTGATCGGCCAGGGCAGCGGCCGCCTGCATCATCTGGGCATAGCTGAACGCTGAATCGGGCCCCTGAAGCGCGGTGCGCGAGGGTTGATCAGCGGCCTGGCGTTGCAGAAGTTCAGGCAATGTGGCCATAGGAACCTCCTGCCATCGCCTCGCTCCCGGCGGCTTCAGACTCAACGGGCTGAATCAGCCTGAGCAGACCCGCACTCCTGAGGGCTGACATGCCATCGGCCACCCGGATGGCCATGACCACCGGATGATGGTCGTAATAACGCCCCCAGCCGGCGCCCCCATCGGGCAACCGGGCAGGATCCGCCGTCGCCAGAACCTCGGTGGCAATACCCAGGCGGTGAAAACTGTTGCGCAGCTGATCCGTGCCGGTGCACACCACCCAGTCATAGCCGGCCCCATCCAGCCACACCGACAGCGAGGCAAACAGAAACCGGCTGACGCCGGCTTCAACGCCGGCCAGATGGGCAATCTCGGCAATCCGATGGCGCTCGACACCCGCAACCGGCATCACCGATTCCACCGACACCGACAAGTAGTCTTCCAGAAACAGCTTTTCCAGCGCGGCGTTTCGTACACCGACCGCTGCCAGAAGGCTGCCCTGGGCCGTGGTCAGGGCCAGGAGCGCAGGTATGCGCAAAGAAGGTTCAGCGCCATAGGCATGCAGGAAGCGGCGGCGAATAAAACCCGCAACCGTCTCGGCCATGGTCGTGTCAGGACGGATCTCGTTAAACCAGCGACCGGCACAACGGATGACCGGAACCACCTCCCCGGAATCCGGGGGACAACACGTGGACATCATCAGCGGGTCTGTCATAAAAGGCCTCCCTTTGGGTACGCCTTCCAGACTAGAGCGCCAGCCTTAACCCAGGCTTAAGAGCCGCCAGAAGTTTTCTTAAGCTGGCCTTAAGATTTCTGTGCCAGAATGATCACCAAAGCGGTAACAGGACCTGCCATGCGGATATTGCTTGTAGAAGACGACCATCACCTGGCCAATACCATGCTGGGGATGTTGCGTGACGGACAGAACACGGTGGACTGGCTCGACGACGGACAGCAGGCATTGGGCGCGCTCACCAGCGAACACTTTGATCTGGCGATCCTTGATCTGACCCTGCCCCGTGTAGATGGCCTGGACATTCTGAAGACAGCCCGGAAACAGGGTGTGCAAACGCCGGTAATCATCCTGACTGCAAGGGCCGGCCTGGATGAAAAGCTGACCGGTCTGGATGCCGGTGCCGATGACTACCTCACCAAGCCCTTCGCCATGGCGGAACTCAAGGCCCGAATCCGGGCGGTCACCCGTCGGGGCTCGTCCGTGCCGCAGAATGGTCTGACGGTGGGCCAGCTGGTTCTCAACCCTGATTCCGGGCAACTGACGTACGGCGACGAGACCACCACACTGCCCCGCAGTGAATTCCAGATTCTTCACTACCTGATGCGACACCCAGACCAGGTCGCCACGCGACGACGGCTGGAGGAGCAACTTTACGGCTGGGATCACGGCGCAGAAAGCAACGCCCTGGAGGTGCATATCCACCACCTGCGCCGCCGGGTTGGCAAGGAGACCATCCGGACCATACGCGGCGTGGGCTACCTGCTCGACAGCCAGGCTGCCGCCAGGGTGACCGAATGTCCCTGACCCGCACCCTGACGCTGCTGGTTACCTCCACCGTTCTGCTGATTGCGCTTGTAGCCGCAGCCTGGAGCTACATCGAAAGCAACCACGAGCTGGAGGAACTGTTTGACGCTGAACTGGCACAGAGCACGAGGATCGTCCAGGGTCTGGTTCAGCACCTGGCCGACACCCAGTCTGTAGAGCAGCTGCCCAAGACCCTGAGTGAAACCCTGGAGCTGCCCCGACCCGACACGCCAGGAGTGGATTTCGAAGCCGACAATAATGAAATCCTGCCCGGCGGCACCGGGCACAAGTACGAGAAGAAACTGGCGTTCGAGGTCTGGACCCCCGACCGCGAACCATTGCTGGATACCCTCAAAGCCGACGATACCGAAGGACTGACACCCGGCTATTCCTGGGCAGAATCCAGTGGCTTTCGCTGGCGAGTATTCACGCTTCAGGACCCGGCCACCGGTTTCTGGATCCGGACAGCACAGCGCGAGGATATTCGTGAGGAGCTCAGCGAGGAACTTGCCCTGGGAAACATTCTGCCCCTGTTGATTGCCCTGCCCCTGCTGTTACTCGCCGCCAGCGCAGCCATCCAGTTCGGCTTCAGGCCGCTCCTGAAGCTTGAGCGCCCAATCCGCAACATGGCCCCGGAAAACATTCACCCACTGGACGACCGGCAGGCACCGAAGGAGGTCGCCGGTCTGGTGCAAGCGGTGAATGGCCTGCTCAGACGACTCAACCAGGCCCTGGAGCGTGAAAGACGGTTCTCTGCCGATGCCGCCCATGAGCTGCGAACGCCACTGACCGCCCTGCGACTGAACCTGGAAAAGGTCTACGAGAAGGATCCCGAACAATACGGTGACCTGATCCAGTCCGTGGACCGCATGGTGCACCTGGTTGAACAGATGTTGCTGCTGAACCGCGTCGACTCCGGTGCCGATTTCACGCCGGAATACCACAACCTGTCGGCCATCGTTGAGCAGAGCATTGCCGATGTGGCCCCCCTGGCCCTGAAAAAGCACATCGACCCGGTACTCCAGGACGATGCCGGTCAGGCCCTGGTCTCCTGCCACAGCGCGCTGATCAACACCCTCATGCGATCCCTGCTGGCGAACGCCATCCAGTACAGCCCCGAGCACACAACGATAGAGACACACCTGACGCCATCCGGCGAGGGATACCACATCACCGTGTGCGACCAGGGCCCCGGCATTCCTGCCGAGGAGCGCGAACGGGCGCTGAGCCGCTTTGTCCGACTGGACCAGCGGCTCGGTGGCGGCGCCGGTCTCGGGCTGGCCATCGCCCGGCGTATCGCGGAACTCCACGGTGGCCAGCTAACCCTCAGCGACCGGCCGGATGGCAACTCCGGCCTGTGCGTCAGCATCTGGCTCCCGGCCCGTGCGACTTCCCGTCGCAAGCAGGTTTAAGGTTGTTTTAAGGTTTGAAGAGGATACTCCGGCCCAAGTGAACAGGGCCGCCAGACGGCCCGGTTGATATTCCGTTTTCGAGGATGTCTCTAAATGGGTCAGGAAAGAACTCTGTCGCTGGTTATCCCGGCCAAGGATGAAGAAGCCAACATCGCTACCCTGCTGACCGAAGCCTACGGGGTAATGCGTGACTATCATGGCTTCGAGGTGGTGCTGGTGGATGATGGCAGCACCGACAGCACGTTGGACACAGCCGTGAGAACCGCCCGGGCCCTCGGTGGCCGCTTGTTGACCATTCGTCACGAGCGCAGCATCGGCCAGAGCGGTGCCTTGGCATCGGGTATCCGGCAGGCGAGGAGCAGGCTCATCGTTACCATGGATGGCGATGGCCAGAACGATCCTGCCGACATCCCCGCCATGCTCCAGAAAGCCAACACCCTGCGGAACCCGGATTTCTGTATTGCCGGCTATCGCAAGAATCGCAAGGACACCGCCTGGAAACGCTTCCAGTCCCGCCTTGCGAACCGCGTGCGGGATGCGCTGCTTCATGATGGCGTGCCCGATACCGGCTGCGGCCTGAAGCTGTTTCCACGGGAAACCTTCCTCAAACTGCCCTGGTTCGACCACGGCCACCGTTTCATCCCGGCGCTGGTACGGGGAATTGGCGGTGACATTGCCATCGTGGAAGTCAACCACCGCCCACGCACCGCCGGCGTATCCAAATACAACGCCTGGAACCGGACCTGGGCCGGTATCCTGGACCTGCTCGGCGTGCTCTGGTTACTGCACCGCACCCGGGTTCCTGTTGTCAGCAGTGCTGGACAGGCCGACCCACAGGCGTCGGTAGCGGAGCGGTCCTGAGATGATCAACGGTTCCCGCTGGCTGGCCTTCGCCGCGCTGGTTCTGGTTGGCTACCTGACCATCCATAACGGCTGGCTCGACTTTATTGCCGACCAGAATGAAGTGGCGAACTATCTCCACAGCCATGGTGTCGGCGGATTGGTGGTGATTACTCTCACCGGGGCATTGTTTACCGGTCTGGGCGCTCCACGCCAGTTGCTCGCTTTCGTGCTGGGCTTTGCCCTGGGCGGGCTCAATGGAACGCTGCTTTCGACTTTGGCCGCCGCCATTGGGGCCACCGGCTGTTTCCTGACCGCCCGCTGGCTGCTGAGAACGCCGTTGAGCCGGCGGTTCAGCCACCGAATGCAGCAGTTTGATCGCCTGTTCCGGGAGCAGACCCTGCTGAAAGTTCTCATGGTCCGCTTGCTGCCCGTGGGCAGTAACCTGGTGACCAACCTTGTCGCCGGCTGCTCCGGGATCCGTTTCTCGCCGTTTCTGTTTGGCAGCACCCTGGGCTACCTGCCCCAGATGCTGGTGTTTGCCCTGGCCGGTGCCGGTATCGGCAATGCCAATGCCTATCAGCTTGCCGTGAGCATTGGCTTTTTCATTCTCGCCTCGCTGATTGGAGCCTTTCTCTATCACAACCAGAGGGCCAGGACGCTGGCCGATTCCGTTTCCGACTCTCTCTGAGACCGACCCATGCCTGCATCCCCCTTCGTCCGCCACCTGCCGGACACCCTGTTCAACCTGTCCCGCAATCAACTTCTGCTCTTATTGCTGGCCTTTGCCGCAGTCGTGATTTTTACCGGCATCGGACTACGTTCCCCCTGGCCTGCCGACGAACCACGGTTTGCGGAAGTGGCCCGTGAAATGGTCGCCTCCGGGCAGTGGCTCATCCCCATGCGGGGTGGCGAGTTCTACCCGGACAAGCCACCGGTGTTCATGTGGAGCATCGCCTTCTTCTACTGGCTGACCGGCAACCTGAAGATTGCCTTCCTGCTGCCCAATGCACTGTGTAGCTTGCTGACACTGGGACTGGTCTTTGATCTGGGCACCCGCCTGTGGAACCAGCGAACCGGTGCCATCGCATTAATGTTGCTGATGCTTGCGCCCCAGTTCGTGATCCAGGCCCAGAAAGCCCAGATCGACGCTATGGTCGCCTGCTGGATTGCGGTTGCCTGCTATGGCCTGATCCGCCACTTTTTCACTGGGCCCGCCTGGGGCTGGTACTTTGTCGGCTGGGCGTTTATGGGGCTCGGAATCATCACCAAAGGGGTTGGCTTCCTGCCGGCGCTGATGCTCATTCCGATCGTGGTCATGAAGCTTCGCGATCGCACACTGTTCCGTGGCACGCTCACCTGGCGCTGCGCACTGGGCCCGCTGGCCATGCTGGCCGTGGTTGCCGCCTGGCTGATTCCCATGGTGCTTTACGTTAACAATCTCGGCACCGAAGAGGCCCTGGCCTATCGGAACAATATCCTGTTCAAACAAACCGGCGAGCGTTATGCCGACTCCTGGGGCCATATCCAGCCCTGGTACTATTACCTCACCAGCGTAATCCCCTCGCTCTGGTTTCCGCTTCCCCTGTTGCTGCTGGCCTTGATCCGGCCCCTGTCTGAAACCGCCCGGTACCGCCCGATTATTCCGGTGCTTCTGGGCTGGATTGCCCTGGTTATCGTGTTTTTCAGCCTCAGCCCCGGCAAGCGCGGTGTTTACCTGTTGCCCGCATTGCCCATGCTCGCGCTGATTCTCGCCCCGCTTCTCAGTGCCCAAAAGCCAGCACGCTGGTTTCCGCCAATCCTGACGGGTTTACAGTTCTTGCTCGGTGTTGCGTTGATGGCAGTTGGCATACTGGCCTGGACCGACCACCCCAAGCTGGTTGAAAAGGTGGCCGACTACAGCACCGACCCGGACAAACTGCACGAGGCGGGGACGTTCATCTTCGTCATAGGACTGGCGTGGCTGATCACCCTGTTCGGGTTCTGGCGCTCCCGTGCCCTCGGGCGTCTGTTCCTGGCCATGATGATCACCTGGCTGCTGCTGGGCACCTGGGGCTATCGAATTCTTGAGCCACTTCGAACCCCCCGCAACGTTCTGGCCGCCGCAGAACAGCATATCCCGGCCGGCGGTCAGCTCGGTATGATCGACTTCCGGGAACAGTTCCTGCTGTTTTCAAAGCGCGATTTCACCCATTTCAGTTTCTTCACCGGTCGGGAACAGGAGAACCGCAATGCCTGGTTGTGGATGAAGGAAACACCGGATAGCTACCTGCTCGTGGCCGATCAAATTGAGCTGCCCTGCTTCACGAAAGACGGTGCCATTCCCGTGGGCACGGCTCACCGTGACAACTACCTTTTGCTTTCCGATGAACAAATGAAACCCGGCTGCACGCCGCCGGACAGGATCAAACGCTTTACCACGCCCCGCCCAGGCAGATGGCTCGATTAAAGCGGCAAAGTGACTGACACCTTGAGGCCTTTGCCGTCTGGGCCGGCGTCAAAATGGATGTCGCCGCCCATACCCCGGATCAGCGTGCGGGCGATGGCCAGTCCCAGGCCTGCGCCACCCGTTTCGCGGCTGCGGGACTGTTCCAAACGGTAAAACGGTTCGAAAACCCGCTCCCGTTCCACTTCAGGAATACCCGGACCCTGATCAACAATCGTCACAACCGCTTCGGTGTCCGTTGTTGCCAGGGTTACGTCCGCCTGCTCGCCGTAATTAACCGCGTTCTCAATCAAATTGCGCAGGGCACGTTTGACGGCTTCGGGCTGTCCCTGGAGCACACATCTCGGACTGTCCTGGCAGTGAACCGCCAGCCCCATTTCCTGTAGGTCTCCACACAGGCTGTCCAGCAGGGTGGCCAGATCATAACGGCGGTGCTGTTCGGTGGTGCTGCCCCGGATGAAGTCGAGGGTGGCCTCGGCCAGATGCTGCATCTCCCGGAGGGCATCCAGAAGGCGATCCCTGTCCTCGCCTTCCGGCAGCATTTCCACCCGCAGCCGCATGGAGGTGATGGGTGTCCTGAGATCATGGGCCAGGGCCGCCAGCAGCCTTGCCCGGTCTTCTTGGGCGCGGCCAACCTGATCCTGCATCTGGTTGAAGGCACGGGTTACCTCACGAACATCCTCTGGCCCCTTTTCAGAAATCCGGACTTTCTCCCCGCGTCCAAACGCGTGGGCGGCCCGGCTCAGCTCATTCATTGGCCTCAGAATTCGACGGACCGCCAGCAACAGGGTCAGCGTAAGCAGCACGGCGGTAATCCCGACGCTGGTGAGCGTGGCCTTTAGCCAGAGCCAGGAAGGCGCTGGTGGCCTCGCTTGGGCGTTGAACCACTGGCCAGAGGACATGGCCAGGGAAACCCCCAGGACCGGGGGGCATTCATGCCGTTCATCCCGATGGTCGTCATCATCACGATGTTCTTCATATTCATGGTGCTCATCATCCTCATCGTCATGCCGCTCACGTTTCCGGTGGTCATCGCGATCGGGCCGGCAGTCATCCTCGTCCGCCTCCATAGCCGTTCGAACCTGCTCAACGGGCAACCCCAGCTCCCCGGCCAGCCGGCGCGTCATGCCGGAGGCCTGGTCCTCGGTCAGATAGGGCTCAGGATCGATGGAAAGCCGCAGGGTCGGGCTGGAGAGTGCCCGCAGGATACGCTCCTGACGTTCCGGATCCGTGGTATCAGCCAGGGTGTAGCCATCAGAAACCCGTTGGAGGACGTGTTCCAGGCCCGCACTGCGCAGCGCACCCTGGCGTTCACCCGCCAGAATAACGATGGTGATAGCCTGGGCCACCAGCAGCACCAGAATCAGTAACAGCGCCAGTTGCCCGCCAGCTCGCCTTGGCCACAGCCTCATTTTTCAGCCCCTTCCACCGCAGCAATCCACTGATAACCACCGCCCCAAATCGTCTTGATCAGCCTGGGGCTGCGGGCATCCGGATCGATCTTGCGGCGCAGGCGACTTACATGGTTATCAATGCTGCGGTCGAAGGCATCCGCCTCTCTACCGAGGGTCAGATCCATCAATTGATCCCGGGATAACACGCGACCGGCGTGCTCCAGGAAGGCGAGCAAAAGTTTGTATTCAGCGGTACTCAGTGAAACTTCAACACCTTCCGGATCGACCAGTTGATGGCGGTCGACGTCCAGCTTCCAGCCTTCGAACGTCAGACACTGCCCGGCCATGGGACTGCGTTGCGGTGGCAGCGCTGTGGTCCGGCGCAAAACCGCTTTTATGCGCGCCAATAACTCCCGGGGGTTGAAGGGTTTGGTGAGGTAATCGTCAGCGCCCATTTCCAGGCCGACGATGCGATCGGTTTCCTCGCTCATTGCAGTGAGCAGTATCACCGGCAATTCGGTGTGCTCGCGAAGGTAACGGCAGAGGGTGAGGCCATCGTCGCCGGGCATCATGATGTCCAGCACAACCAGATCGACGGACTGCTGTCGCAGCTGGCGCTTCATGGCATCGCCGCCATCCGCCAGCAGCACCCGCAGACCATGCTCCTGCAGATAGCGGCCGACCAGATCGCGAATGTCTCGATGGTCATCGACGACCAGAATGGTGGGAGAGTCGCTCACTCGTTACTCCGTTGGATTACCGTCTGCCCCGATTATAGGGGAGTCGAGTTTCCCAATGGGCGCGATCTTGTCAAAAACCGTCGCAAATCCCGGCCTTGCGAAAAGTTGCGACAAACTCGATGGGTCACCGAGACAATTCTGCGACGTTTCCTTGGTGCAATAACTCCCGACCAACGATGACATTCCGTCATGGGTTTCACCAACCAAGGAGTTCGACCATGAAGAAAACTACCACCATTGCTGCTCTCTCCATCGCTGCACTGCTCAGCGCCACGCCACTATTTGCGTCTGCCGATGACGACCACGGGAGAGGTGACTGTGACGATCGATACGAGAATCGCCATCACGGCAAAGCCATGGGTTCCGATCTGAAGCAGTACAGCACCGAAGAAATGCGCATCATGGCCTATGGCCAGGCGCTGAGACGCTTCGGCCCGGGCGTGGAAGTGTCCGTTGAGGAAACGACCGATGGCACCTACCGGATCCAACTGCGAGATGCCGAGCAGAATCTGATCCGGGAGCATGAGTTCAACCAGTACGGCGCCCCGGTTCGCGGCGGACACCGGAGCTGATCACCATCAGCAGGCGCGGGGCCCGGAGGGTGCCCCGCCATCATTTGATCAAGGAGAATCACGATGACATTGATGGACGCTGACGACCGCTATGGTGCCGTTTCCCGGGCTGTGCACTGGATCATGGCGGTTCTGCTGCTGGTCATGCTTGCCAGCGAAGTCTGGTTTGAGGCTTTGGAACATTCCCTCTCCGAGGCGTCGTTGATGGCCTGGCACCAGAGCCTGGGCCTGACCATCTTCGGGCTGGTGATCTTTCGCGGCCTGTGGCGCTGGCTTAACCGGGCACGTCTGTCACCACCGGCACACTGGGCAACCATGGCCAAACTGGGACACCTGGCGCTTTACGCCCTGATGATTCTGATGCCGCTGTCAGGCCTGGCGACGTCCCTCGGTGAAGGCGATCCGGTTACCTTTTTCGGCTGGACAGTCTTTGGCTACGGTCCGGAAACGGAATGGCTGGAAGAGAGCGGCGAAGACGTGCACGAATTACTGACCAACGTGTTGTTGGTAATGATTGGCCTACACGTGGCGGCTGCCCTGGCGCACCAGTACCTGCTGGGCGACCGAATCATGAAGCGCATGGCCTGACAGCCCGTAATACACGAAAACCCTCCTGGCTCAAGCCACCGGCAGCGATTCGTCGCTGCCCCAGTCCGCCCAGGAACCATCGTATAGAGAGAGCTGGTCATACCCGGCCAGCTCCGCCGCCAGCAGAATGATGCAGGCGGTGATGCCGGAGCCGCAGGAAAACACCAGTTGATGCCCGTTTCCAGGCTGAAGATTCGGCGCAAGCTGGTTGAACGTTGTTTTCAGCTCACTGACCGGTTTGAACCGGTAACCATCCAGCACCTCGGTAAACGGCAGGTTGAGAGAGTTCGGTATATGGCCGCCGCGCACACCCGGACGCGGTTCCGGCGCCTGGGCCAGGAACCGCGCCCGGGATCTCGCATCAATTACCGAGACTTGCTCGTCGTCGAGGTGCTGATACACGAACGCGGAATCCCGAACCCGTTCACAGTCCAGACGGCCCGACAAGGAGCCGGAAAAAGCCGCTTCTTGAACCGGAGCCGACACCGTTTCACGCCCCTCCGCCAGCCACAGAGGCAGGCCACCATCCAGCACGAAAACATTGTCCAGGCCCATCGACCGCAGAATCCACCAGGCCCGGGGCGACGAGTAGATTCCCTGGTTGTCGTAAAGCACCACCATGCTTTCGGGCGTTATCCCCAGTCTGCGCACTTCCTGCGTGAACTGGTCTTCGGTTGGAAACGCATGGAGCTGGGACGATTCGGTATCGCAGAGTGTTCCTTCAAGGTCGATCTTGTAGCTCCCCGGTATCCACACCGGCTGGTCGTAAACGATCGGCTCCTTGCCAATCACCGTGGCCATACTCGCGTCGATCAAAACCAAACGGTCGTTATCGAGGTTTTCCTGCAGCCAGTCGGTGGTTACAAGTGGGGACGTCATGGTGTTGGCCTTGTTGGTAATGTAGTGACTATATAACCAGTAACTGAGGCGTGGATAAAGCCTCGCAATCTAGCCCGGCACAAACACCGGAAAGCCATCCAGTTCGGCAGATAGCAAACGCTGACCAAACAGGCTCTCAAGTGCAGAGGTTACCAGCATGTCGCGGGCCGGGCCCCAGCAGGCCTGCCCGTCGGGGTACAGGAGGAGGATCTGGTCGCACCATCGGGCGGCCAGGTTCAGGTCGTGCAGGCACATGAAGATTGCCTTGCCCTCCACCGCTTGTTGGCGAAGCAGTTTCATAACGGCGGTCTGGTGCTGTAAATCCAGGTGATTGGTCGGCTCGTCGAGGAGCCAGATTTCCGGGCTTTGGGTCATCAGGGTGGCAATGGCGACCCGTTGGCGTTCGCCGCCGGAGAGGGTGTTCACCAGGCGATCCTTCAGGTGGATGACGTCCAGCGCTTCCAGTGCTTTTTCCGCAATCGCGAGATCCTCGCCACTCTCCATCTGCCAGGGGGATAACCAGGGGTGGCGGCCGATCAGGGCGGTCTCAAGGACCGTGGCCGGGAATCCATCCTGCCGGTCCTGGAATACCAGGCCCATCTGCTGCGAGACGGTCTTGCGGCGGATGTCGTGCAGCGGGGTGTCGTCGAGTAGCAGCTGCCCGCTTCTGGGCTCCCGCAATCCTGCCAGGGTATGCAACAAGGTGGTTTTACCCACACCGTTAGGGCCAAGAACGCCCCAGACCTGCCCGGGCTCTATGGCCAGATTCAGGGGGGCACCTGAGGCTCGCCCGGGAATATCGATCATCAGCGCTTCGGTGGCCAGGCGTGTCATCATCGGCTCCGATACAGCAGGTACAGGAAGGTTGGCACACCGATCAGTGCGGTGATCACGCCCACCGGCAATTGCTCCGGTGCAATCATTACCCGCGCCAGCGTGTCTGCCAGCACCAGCAGCGTGCCGCCGGCCAGTGCGCAGGCCGGCAGAATCAGCCGCTGGTCGTTCCCCAGCGCCAGCCGCAACATGTGGGGCACCACCAGGCCGACAAAGCCAACCGAACCGGCCATGGTGACGGCGGATGCGGTCAGCAGGCTGGCCATAAGGTAAATCGACCATTCCAGTGGCCGCACCGAAACGCCCAGCGCCGCCGCCTGCAGGGAACCCCGGGCCAACACGTTCAGGGCCCGGCCCAGCGGAAACACCATCAGGCACACGGCCACAAGAATAGTCAATCCCGGCCAGGGCCTGGCTGTGTTGGAAAGATCGCCCATCAGCCAGTACAGCATGCCCGGTAATCGACTGGCCGGGGTCATCGAGAGGATCAGTGTGATGATGGCGCCCCAGCCGGCGGCAACCACCACGCCGGTGAGCAACAGCCGCGAGGGCGTCCAGCTGCCACTGCCGTGGGCCAGACCAAACACCAGCAAGGTGGCCAGCATGGCACCGGCAAACGCGGAGCCGGACACCAGGAAACCGGCAGCGCCGGCCAGCATGGCCAGTAACGCACCCACGGCGGCACCGCCAGACAGCCCCAGCACATAAGGGTCTGCCAGGGGATTTCGCAACAATACCTGCATCAAAGCCCCGGCTACGGCCAACAAACCGCCTGTTGCAAAGGCACTCAGGGTGCGGGGCAGACGCAATTCAAGAATCAGCGTTTGCTGCAGTTCAGTGCCACTGCCGGTTATCACCCGCAGAGTGTCCCCAAAGCCGATGGCGGTGCTGCCGATACTGACGGAAAGCAGAGCCGCCAGAAAACCCGCCAGCAACAGAATAAGAAGCGGTTTGTACGGGCTAGAGATTGGCACGGGCCTGCTCCAGGGTCTGGCACAGGTGTCTGGCGCCGTCTGCCATACGTAGCGTGGGGCGCGCCAGCAGATCGGGTGGTTCCAGGAAGAGGTTGCCTGAGGCTACCGCGGCAAGGCCCGGGAACTCTCGCCAGGCCTCAAGCCATTGCCTGTCATCCGACGAGCCGGCCGTGATAATGGCTTCGGGGTTGGCTTCGAGCACCGCCTCCCGGCTGATCCGGGGCACCAGCCGTGGCAGCTCGCCAAACACATTCACGCCGCCGCACAGGAATATGGCTTTGCTGATCAGTTCTTCCCGGTTCACGGTCATCAGGGGCTGGTCCCATATCTGATAGAACACCCTGACCGGTCTGGCATCGGCATACCGGGCTTTCAGTTCGGCCATCTCTGCGCGAAACGCTTCGGCCCGCTCGTTGCCGAGTTCGGGTGAACCCGTCAGCAATGCCAGATCCGATACTGCCATCGCAATGTCGTCGAAGGTTCGCGGAGCAAGCCAGAGAACCGGAATACCAAGACCCGACAGCCGTTCCAGCTGGCTGCGGGAATTGCCATCCACCCAGGCCACCACCAGGTCCGGTGCCATCGAAACGATCGCTTCGAGGTCCAGACGATTGCTGTCACCCACCTGCGGTAAGTACTCGGCCTCTGGCGGGTAGTCGCTCCAGGCACTCGCCGCCACGACCATTTCGCCGGCACCGGCGGAGAACAACAGCTCCGTGGCGCCCGGTGACAGAGAAACAATACGCTGCGCTGGCTCGGCCAGGCATACCTCCTGGTTCAGTGCATCGCGTGCGCAGGGTCCCTCGGCCTGCGCCAACGAGGGCGCAAGCAGAGACAGTACACACAGTGCAGCGAGCCAGAGGTGCCTCATAGAGGGCGGGAGCCTCTCAGATCAATGAATTTACTGCTGGAAATCATAGCGCACCGAGGCCATGAAGGTTCGTCCGGCGGCCAGATAATCAAAGGGCGCGAAGGTCGCACTGTCATACCCGATGCTGGTGGCATAGCGACGATCCAGCACGTTATCGACCTTGAACGAGGCCGACCAGCCAGGCTGGAAGTTCCAGGCCGCTCTCAGGTCTACCGTGCCATAGCCCGGTAGCAGACTGGTATTTGCCGCATCGTTGTAGCGGTCACTCTCAGCAATAAAGCTGGCGCCCACAGACCACTGTGAGAACAGGCGATCGATATCCAGACGCAGGTTCTTTTCCGCGCGGCGTGGTAAACGGGCGCCGGTATCGCGGTTCTCGGTATCCGCGTAGGTTACTGCTGCCGCCAGATTCCAGTCAGCCGTCTCGATACCGGAAGAAACCTCAACGCCACGGATTCTGGCCGTCTCGACGTTTTCCATGGTGCCCTCAAAGGTCACCGGGTCAGACACGTAGGTAATCAGATCCTTCACGTCGTTCTGATAAAGCGCAATGTCCCAGTACCACTGGTCATATCGCCCGGAGAAACCGGCTTCGACCATCTGCCCCTCTTCCGCATCGAGGTCAGGATTACCGGTGTAGAACGGCACCGTCAGGTAAAGGTCATTAAAGGTGGGTGCCCGGAACGATGTCGCATAGCTGAGGCGAAAGCGATGGGCGCGGTCCAGCTGGTGACCGAAGGCCACACCGCCAGTTTCCTCTTTGCCATAGGCCTCGTTGTCATCCAGACGCAGACTGAGCATCAGATCGGTGGCATCAAAGTTCAAACGGCCCTGCCCGAAAACCGCGCTATTGGTCCGGCTGTCCTCTGTGAAGTTGCTGGTGCCATCGACTTCGTCAAGCATGACCTCCGTACCCAGAACCAGCTCATGAACACCGGCCGTCAGGGTGTTTTCCCAGCGCGCGGAGCGAGACAGGGTGTCGAACGTGCTGGGATTGGCTCCGAAGGTATCCTGTTCGTCACGGGCTTCCGAGAACTGGATCCGTGTGCGCCAGTAGTCACTGGCAACCGCTTCCAGATGCAGCCCCATGGCACGGATCAGGAAATCGGTATCACCGCCTTCAAACTCGGTATTACCTTCAGACTGGAACACCGTCAGCCCTGCGCCGCCGCCCTGGTCAAAACTGTGGCTCAGTTTGGCCAGGCCCCCAGCGTTCCGGAATCCTTTGTCCTCGCCGCCAGCACGCAGGTTCGTGCCATCGGTATCCGAATAAACGCCACCGGCCAGGAACGACGAACGGCCTTTCCGGCCAGCCAGTCCGGCCGTTACCTCACGGGTTTGATGGGAACCGCCTTTCAGCTCGCCCCAACCCTGGCGCCCGGCCTCCGGTTCCAGGGTGAACGCCTGGATGACGCCACCGACCGCATCGGCTCCGTAGAGGGAGCTCTTCGCGCCCCGCACCAGCTCAACCCGCTCCATCAATTCGGGAGGCAAAAACTGCCAGGGTGGGATACCCGCGGAGGCAGAGCGCAGGCGGATACCATCGAGAAGCAGCACGGTACCTGAGCTGCCCGCGCCACGCAGGAATACGCTGGTAGTCTTGCCGTAGCTGCCGTCCGATACCACGTTGATCCCCGGCTGGGCGCGCAACAGGTCGCGGAATTCCGCGGGCTGTTGCCGATCAATATCCTCTTTCTCGATGACCGTCACTGAAGACAGGCTCTCGCCAACGGTCTTGGGGCCCAGTGTCGCGGTAACCACGATCGGATCCAGGGCATCGGATTCTGGAGAAGACTGGGCCGAAACGGCCAGAGGCAGGGCGGCCAGGGAAACGCCGGCCAACAAAACAGGGCATTGAATTCTGAACATAGAGCTTGCTCCGCACTCCGCGCGCACCCGCACGGGAATCTGGTTTTCGTTGCGGAACAGGGAGTAGGGGCAGGCGGTAGACTGGCAACAGAAAAGCGGAACCGGCATATCACCCACCCAGGTTGCCCACCGCAACATCGGGTGTTTTTCCAGGCCGGTCTCCGGGCTGGCAGGCGGAACCTGGGGTTCCCGGGCAATCACCTTCCCATGTCGTGGCGACACAGTGGCGCATAGATTGCCGTTGTCCTGCTTACCGTTGCGGGGGCAGCATCGGACTTGCACTGGCTGTGCCAGGCTCACCGATTTCCCGTTTCACCCGTCGCGCTTTGCGACGGACACCTGAAAAAAGTGTGGCAAGGCTAGCAACACCCGGGTAACCGGTCAATGAAATCCATCAAAGGTCGGCATGGCCGCAGGCCTCTGCCACTGCTATATTCCTTGACTGACAATCACTTTTCCTCGCCAGAACAGGGAGTTTTATGCAGGCTGAGCTCATCGACATCCGCAATCACTTGGCACAATACCCGCCGTTTGACGAGATGCCCGAGGAGCTGCTCGATAGAGTGGTTGGCGAAATAGAGGTTGTGTATTCCAAGGCTGGCAGCCAGATCCTGGAGCTGGGTGACCCGAGCCGCTGGCTCTTTTACGTGCGCAGTGGCGCCGTTGAAATCTACCGGCGAACCGGAGAGCTGTATAACCGAATCGGTGAAGGTGAGGTCTTCGGCCAGTTTGGCCTCCTGATGAACAGGAAGGTACGTTTCCCTGCCAAAGCCATCGAAGACACCCTGCTCTACAAGATCCCTTATGATACGTTCCAGTACCTCTGGGAAAATGACGACAACTTCGCCGATTTCGTTGAGATCGAAGACCGAAGCCGCCTGCGATCCGCCGTTTCCCGACGTGAAAAATCCAACCAGTTGATGACGTCCAAGGTTACCCGGCTGATATCCCGCGAACCGGTGACCGCGCCCTGCACCGTCCGCCTGCAGGAAGCCGCCCGGATCATGACCGAAAACGGCGTCTCGGCACTGCTGCTGATGGACGAGGAGGGCGACAAGCCCTTGCTCAAGGGCATTATCACCGACCGCGACCTGCGCACCCGGGCCCTCAGCGAGGCATTAGCCTCCGAAACGCCTATCAGCGAGATCATGTCGGAGGATCTGATCACCATCCGTTCGAACATATTCATCTTCGAGGCCATGCTCACCATGCTGCACAACAATGTGCACCACCTGCCGGTGATGGATGGTGATGAGGTTCGCGGCGTCATTGCGCTGTCTGACATCGTGAAGTACGAGAGCCAGAGCAGCCTTTACCTGGTCAGCAACATCTACCATCAGCAGGATGTGAAGGGCCTGAAGAAAATCAGTCTGGATGTGCGGGACAGCTTTGTTCGCATGGTGAACGAAGACGCCAACTCCCACATGATTGGCAGTGCCATGGCCGGGATCGGGCGCAGCTTTACCCAGCGCCTGCTGGCACTGGGCGAGGAGAAACTGGGGCCGCCACCGGTGCCCTATTGTTTTATGGCGCTGGGGTCCATGGCGCGGGACGAACAGCTGGTCGTTACCGACCAGGATAACGCCATGATTCTGGACGACAGCTTCGTGCCGGAAGAGCACGATGAGTACTTCCTGGCCCTGGCGAAATTTGTCAGCGATGGCCTTGCGGAGTGCGGCTACACCTACTGCACCGGCGACATTATGGCCACCAACCAGAAATGGCGGCAGCCACTGCGGGTCTGGAAGGACTACTTCACCGACTGGATTGATAACCCGAAGGCCGAAGCCCTTCTGAACAGCAACATCTTCTTTGATCTGGACGGTATCTACGGGGAAACCGACTTTGCCGAACAACTGAAAACTCTGGTGGCCGAAAAGGCCAGCAACAGCCAGCGGTTCCTGGCAATGCTGGCCCGCAATGCCCTGAACCGCACGCCCCCGATCGGCTTTTTCCGGACTTTCGTGCTGGAAGAAGATGGCAAGCACCAGAAGACCTTCAACCTGAAACGTCGGGGTACGGCGCCCCTGTCAGACCTGATCCGGGTTCACGCCCTGGCCTGCGGCTCCCGCGCACAGAACTCGTTCGAGCGTCTGAAAGCCATCGGCAACACCAAGCTGCTGCTGGAGGACGATCTGGGCAACCTTCGGGACGCCCTGGAGTTCATCTCCATTGTGCGTATTCGGCACCAGGCCCTGGCCATCGAGGCGGACCGACAGCCGGACAACAACGTTCGGCCCGAGGACCTTTCACCGTTTGAGCGCAGCCACCTGAAAGACGCCTTCCAGGTGGTCAGCGGTGCCCAGAAGTTCCTGAAATTCCGGTATCACGCCACGGTGGCTCGTAATGTCTAGTGAGGAGCAGGCCGGGAATTCTGTTACACGCCTGCCATGGCCCGAGCAGTTCGAAGCCCTGGCTGAGCAAAGCAAGTCACCGATTCTGAAAGCCTTTTACGAAAGCGGGTGTGTGTCGCCGGAGACGCCCATGTCCGACGTGCCTTTTGTCGCGCTCGATTTCGAGACGACCGGCCTGGACGCCAGTCAGCATTCGATTGTCAGTATCGGCCTGGTGCCGTTCACCCTCGATGGCATCCAGTTGGGAAAGGCCCGGCACTGGATCGTGCGGCCCAAGCTCCCGTTGCACCAGACCTCAATCACGATTCACGGCATTACCCATAGTGATATCGACCAGGCACCGGATATGAAAGATATCCTGAAGGACCTGTTTGCCTGCCTGAACGGCCGCATCCCCGTGGTTCACTACCGCAATATCGAGAGATCATTTTTCGACGTTGCACTGCAGTGGCGACTGGGGGAAGGCATCCGGTTTCCGTTGATCGATACCATGGCTATCGAGGCGCATCTGCACCCCGACCGTAATCCGTCACGCTGGCAACGATTGCTGGGGAAAAAGCCCGTGTCCATTCGACTGGCTGACAGCCGGCTGCGTTATGGGCTGCCTCACTATGCCGCCCATAACGCCCTGATTGATGCGGTTGCCACGGCCGAATTGCTGCAAGCACAGGTATTGCACCATTTCAGCCGGGAGACCCGTATCGGGGATCTCTGGCTATGATGCCGGCTTGACGTCGTCAATCCACTCACCATAGCCGGCCTCTTCCATCTCCTCCAGCGGGATGAAGTCCATCGCCGCAGAATTCATGCAGTAGCGCAGCCCGGTCGGCGCGGGACCATCATTGAATACATGCCCAAGGTGGGAGTCCGCGTGAACGCTGCGGATTTCCGTGCGGGTCATGAAGAAGGAATTGTCCTCGCGCTCTACCACCGCATCAGGGGTGATCGGCCGGGTGAAGCTGGGCCAGCCGGTACCGGATTTGTACTTGTCCCGGGATGAGAACAGGGGCTCGCCAGAGACAATATCCACGTAGAGTCCTGGTTTCTTGTTGTCCCAGTACTTGTTATTAAACGCGGGCTCGGTGCCGTCTTCCTGGGTAACCTCGTACTGCATATCGGTCAGGTGCTGTTTCAGCGACTCCCGGCTCGGCTTTTCAAAGCTTTCAGGGTCAAAGCCACTACCCATCTGGCCCGATTGTTTATTGGCTCTTTCTCTGCCCACCAGGTTGTCACTGGCATCCACCGTGGCGTTCTCCTGGAAACGGGTGTAATCAAGCTCGTAGTCTTCGCCATACACCTTCTCGATAAACTGATAGCGGCCAGAGTTGAAGGTGTAGAAGTTGTAGCGCACCGGGTTCTTGTCGTAGTAATCCTGGTGGTACTCCTCGGCCTCATAGAACTTCTCAAATGGCACGATTTCAATCACCACGGGCTTCTCGTAGACCCCGGAAGCCTCCAATTCTGCAACGGCTTCCTCCGCCAGGCGCTTCTGCTCGGCGTTATGGTAGAAAATAGCGGGCCGGTACTGCTGGCCCCGGTCCACGAACTGGCCCTGATTATCGGTCGGGTCCATGATCCGCCAGAGCGCTTGCAACAGCCCCTCGTAGGTCATTTCGTTCGGGTCGTAATAGACCTGTACCGCTTCGGTGTGGCCAGTCTGCCCCGAGGCGACCTGCTTGTAGGAAGGATTTGCCTCTTCCCCGCCGGCATAGCCGGAGACAGCTTCCACCACGCCCGGCACCCGTTTCTCGTACCCAGCTTCGACACACCAGAAACAGCCGCCAGCAAAGGTTGCCACGGCCAGACCCGGTTGATCCGGTGCGTATTTGCTCATCTGCGACTCCGGCTTTTCGGCAACCGCGTTGGTGGTGACGAGCCCGGCAACAGAGACCAGCGCCAGTGCCGAAAATATACCCACAATCTTGCGTTTCATCAGACTTCTCCTTTACGTGATTCCATTCCTAAAGCGTAAGGTCGCGGATTCACGAAAACGTTCATCAGGTGTTACGAATTCATAACGTTGTGGATTTTTCGGCGGCCAGGGGGAGCCAGACCGTGAACACGGCACCATCGGCATTGCGAACAGAGAGTTTTCCCTGCTGCAGTGACACCATTCTCTGGGCAATGGCCAGGCCAAGACCGGCATGTCCTGTTCGGGAAGCACCAGTAGCCTGATAGAAAGGTTCGAAGATGTGTTCCAGGTCCTCATCATTGATGCCGGGTCCGGCGTCCGCGACAGTGATTGCGGCACCGCCCTCCCCTTCGACAACGCCCAGCGTAATCGCCGAGTTCTTTGGCGAATGGCTGATGGCGTTACTGATCAGGTTGTCCAACACTCGCTCGGTCATGGCAATGTCCGCCAGCACCTGGACCGGCGCCACGGAGACAATAGAGAGCTCAACACCCGCGCGCTCCGCCTCAGGCTGATGTTTCTGCACCACATCATGTAGGAGTTCGGCAACCACAAATGGTTCCGTCTTCGGCTGCTTTTCCCGGGCATCCAACGCCGCAAGCTCGAACAGTTCCTCCACCAGGCGACCGAGCCTGTGACTCTCGGCGAGGGCCACATCCAGGAACCGGGCACGCTCATCGGCGCCAAGCGTGTCCTGTTTCAGCCGCAAGGCTTCGATATAACCCTGAACGGACGCCAGGGGCGTTCGCAAATCATGGGAGACCTGGGCAACCAGTTGGCGGCGCTGGGCATCCTTGTGCTTCAGTAGATCCAGCTGGGCAACAATCCGCTGCGCCATCTGATCAAACCGGGCGGCCAGATAATCAATGTCATCGCCCTTGCCAGCAACCGCAGACGTGCTCTCTGGAGACATTTCCCGCTCGAAGGATTCTACCCTTTCGGTCAACCGAGACAGCCGACGCGTCAGCAGCCGGAAAAACACCAGGCCGGCCAGCAAACCGACGAACAGGCTCACCGCCAGCGCGACTGCGCCCATCTGCAGGAGGCGGTTACTGTGCACCATGCTCTCGGCCAGATCGTATTCCTCACCCCGCAGAACCACATAGAGGTAGCCTGACGGGTTTTCAGCCGATGGAACGGGCGTTACCGAAAAGACCTTTCGCCGGTCGTGGCTGCGCGGGTCATCACCGGGAAGCGGATAGGCGTCAGGGTTTTCGATCAGGGTCTGGATTGGTTCCAGGGACACACGGTTGCGCTTGATCTTGGCCGGATCCGCAGAGTAGGAAAGGATGTTGCCGTCAGTATCCAGCAGATAGATCTCGATGCTCGGATTGATCGTCATGTACAGCTCGAACAGCTGCTTCAGGGCGTCCCGATTGAGCTCGCCATCGGTGACCAGGTTGCGGTCCGACACCAGATTACGGGCAAGATCCCGGTTAAGCTGCTGGTTCACCGCGGCCGAGTATTCCCGCACCGAAGACAGGCTCAGAAAGGTGAAGAGGCCTCCTACCACCAGCAGCAACAGGAACAGACCAATGGCCAGCCGGGCATAGAGGGTTCTGAAGACAGACAGGGCCATGATCAATCCATGAACCGATAGCCAACGCCCCAGACCGTCTGGACATATCGGGGCTCGGCGGGGTCGGCTTCAATCTTGTTGCGAAGGCGGTTGATATGGGTGTTCACGGTGTGCTCGTAGCCCTCATGGTTGTAGCCCCAGACGGCATCAAGCAACTGGGCCCGGCTGAAAACCCGGCCCCGATGGGAGGCAAAGTGCCAGAGTAGGTCGAACTCGCGGGCGGTCAGGTCCACCTCCTTCTCATCGACAAAGACCCGCCGGCGAACCGGGTCGATTTTTAGCCCATCCACCTGAATCTCTTCAACTTCCTTGCTTGCGGACGAGCCCCGAGAGAGTGCGTCTACCCGTCGGAAAAGCGCTTTGATGCGGGCTGCCAGCTCCGCCACGCTGAAAGGTTTCGTCAGGTAATCGTCCGCGCCCATTTCCAGGCCCAGAACCCGATCCAGTTCCGTGCTTTTTGCCGTCAGCATCAGAACTGGTACGTAGCCCGGGCAGGCACGAATCTCCCGGCACACGGCGAGACCATCCAGGCCGGGCAGCATCAAATCCAGGATCACCAGATCGATGCCACCCTCACGGAACCGCTCCAGACCGGTATCACCCCGGTCCATCAGAACCGCCTTCATACCCAGATCCGACACCTGCATACGCACCAGCTCACCGATGCCGGGATTGTCTTCGATAATCAGTACCGTTCGTGTCATCGTAAGGGGCTCACTGCCTTCCCTGTATCGTTCGTTGCGTTCAGAGCAGAGTGTAGGCGGAAAAGTTCACAAAACCATCACGACCTTTGGAAACCGCCCACATAGCCGGCTCCGGGTTTAGCCGTTAAAATGAATCCAAATTCGGGCATGAGGTTTCAGTGGCAGACAAAACCGTAACCAGGGCAACACCGGCCGAGGCGTTCAAGCGGGCACGTCGCATGTGGCTCAAGGGTGAACGCATTCACCTGGCGCCGCTGGCCGATGAACTCGGAATTGGCCGGGCTACCCTGTTTCGCTGGGTGGGCAACAAGGATCTGCTGGTCGGCGAGATTCTCTGGTCTCTGTACGAACCTCTCTGGCGACAGGCCATGACGGAGACACCTGGCGTCGGTGTGGACTATATCGTCGGCGTATACCGACGCACCAACTCCACCATCCTGCGTTTCGAGCCGCTGCGCCGTTTTATCAACCAGGACCCGGAATACGCCCTGAAGATCCTTACCTCGTCCCAGTCGATCCTCCACACCCGTACAGTGGAGACCAACACGCGGATGCTGAAGGACCAGGTAGCAGCTGGTCACATCAAGCCGCCAATGAACATCTTCAGCCTGTCTTACTTCATGATTAGACTGGCAGAATCCTGCCTGTACAGCGACATCATCGCTGGGCGCGAACCAAGGGAGGCCGAATTGGAGGATGCCTGTACGGCCGTGCGGATTTTGCTTGGAGGAAAAGCATAGAGCGGACCACTCAGAATTTCCTCAGGTCCGGGGTGGGGTACCTTTTCTGGCGGGAAAAAATGTCTGAGCAAAGCGAGTTGTTTTTCCCAGAAGAAAAGGTACCTCACCTCGGGCCCAGCCCGCGTCTCAGCAGGCCAGGCACATAGGCGTTTACAGCTGAAGCGACCGAACTTCCAGAAACTCCTCCAGGCCCCATTTGCCGAATTCCCGGCCAATACCAGAGTGGCCAAACCCGCCGAACGGTGCCATCGGGTTGAACGCGCCACCATTGACGAATACCTGACCAGTGCGCAGCTTGCTGGCAATTTTCTTGGCCTTGGCATCGTCGCCGGACCAGACTGCGCCGGACAGGCCGTACTGGGTGCCGTTGGCGATCTTAACTGCCTCGGCTTCATCGTTGTAGGGAATCACGCACAGCACCGGCCCGAAAATCTCTTCCTGGGCGATGCGGCTGTCCGGTTTTACATTGCCGAAAACGGTCGCCTTGACGAAGTAACCTTTCTCGCATCCCTCGGGCGCTTCCGGGCCACCGGCGACCAGCTTGGCGCCCTCCTCGATACCCAGCTTGATGTAATCGATCACCTTGTCACGCTGCTGGGCAGACGACAGCGGGCCCAACCGTGTGGTTTCTTCCAGCGGGTTACCCGGGGGCATTTTGGCCACGGCAGCGGCGGCCAGCTCACAGGCCTCGTCGTGCTTGTCGGCCGGAACCAGCATGCGGGTGAGTGCGGTGCAGGTCTGACCGGAATTCAGCAGGCAGTTGTTGATGGTGCCTTTGACAGCTGCCGCGAGGTCCGCGTCCGGGAGGATCACAGAGGCCGATTTACCACCCATTTCCAGGGCATAACGCTTGAAGTCATCGGCAGCGGCATGGGCAATCAGGTTGCCGGTGCGTGTGGAACCAGTGAAGGACACCATGCGCACATCCGGGTGTTTGATCAGGGTATCGCCCGCGGTGTGGCCATATCCGCACACCATGTTGAAGACGCCCTTGGGCAAGTCGGTGCCATCGAGGATCTCGGCGAGGATAAACGCCGTCTGGGGAGCGATCTCGGAAGGCTTGAGCACTACGGTGCAACCGGCGGCAATCGCCGGGACGATTTTCAGGATCACCTGGTGCAGCGGGTAGTTCCAGGGGGTAATGCAGCCAACCACACCCACCGGGGTGTACTGCACCTCGGAGTTGCCGGACTGTTCGGTAAACGGGTAGTCGGGCAGCAGTTTCAGGTAGCTCTTGGTCACTGCAGCCGGCATGCCGGCCTGGATCGGCGTGGCCAGTTTGATGGGCATGCCCACTTCCCGGCAGACGGTCTCGGCAATTTCCGGCGCGCGCTCTTTCAGGCCCGCGTGCAGCTGCTCCAGCACCTTGATCCGCTCGTCCAGGGAGCTTTCCGACCAGCTTTCGAAAGCGGCATCCGCGGCGGCAATGGCCTGTTCCATTTCATCCGCGCCAGCGGCGGGAACGCGAGCAATCACGTCGCCTGTGCCCGCTTCGTGAACGTCGATCATGTCACCGGCCCAGCTCACCCATTGGCCGTTGATGTAGTTCCTGTTCAGCTCGTTCATGCTTCCCCCTTCATTCAAATACGATAACGCCTCGGGCGTTCTTTCCTGCCACCATATCATCGAACGCCTGCACGGCGTCCTCTATGGGGTAGGTTCGGGTAACCAGTTCGTCCAGCTTGAGTTTACCAGCCTTGTAAAGACCCAGGATTCTGGGGAAGTCGTGCTGTGGACGGGCCGAACCCAGCCAGCTGCCTTTCAGGGTGCGCTCATCGGCGGGCAGAGTGAGCGTGGTCAGCGAGGTCTTGTCCTTCGGATCTGCTACGCCCACCACCACGGCGGTACCACCACGGCCGAGACTCTTGTACGCCTGTTCCACCACTGGCCCGGCACCGACGCATTCGAAGGCGTAGTCGACGCCACCAGTCATTTTTTTCACGGCCTTGGCGGCGTCTTCCACCTCGTTGATATTCACGGTGTGGGTGGCGCCGAACTCTTTGGCCATCGCCAGCTTGGCGGGGTTGCTGTCTACCGCCACGATCATCTCGGCGCCAGCGGTCACGCAGCCCTGAATGGCGTTAAGGCCAACGCCGCCGATGCCAAACACAGCCGCCCGGGAACCAGGTTCCAGTTTTGCGGTGTTGAAAACAGCACCGACACCGGTCATCACGGCACAGCCTACCAGGGCGGCGTTCTGCATCGGCACGGTTTCATCCACTTTGACGCAGTTGTCCACGTGCATGGTGGCGAACTCCGCCATCACGCCGCAGGCGCCAAAGACGTTCAGGGGCTCGCCGTCCGCGCCTTTGGTTCGCACCGTCCCATCCGGCAGGTTGAACATGGCCTTGCGGGCGTTTTCGCAGAGAACCGGGCGGCCACGGGCACACTGGCTGCATTTGCCGCACATGGAGATGAAAGTGCTCACCACATGGTCGCCTTCCTTGAAGGCCGTGACGCCCTCACCGACTTCGACAACCACACCGGCGGCTTCGTGCCCTAATACCAGGGGAGGCGGGTAGGGAATCTTGCCCGTCGTGGCAGACAGATCGCTGTGGCAGACGCCGCAGGCCGCGATCTTGATGGTGATTTCATCCCGCTTGGGGCCTTCCACCGTAATCGTCTCCACCTGAACAGGCTGGCCCCATTCCCTGCAGACGACGGCTTTTGCTTGTCTGTCCATGTTTCTCCCCTTTAGGTGAACAAGGGGTCAGAAAAACGCTTTTTCTGGCCCCGATTTCATACAGGTCGGCTTCAAACCACTTCGAACAAGCCGGCAGCACCCTGACCGCCGCCGATGCACATGGTAATCACCACGTATTTCGCGCCCCGGCGCTTGCCTTCAATCAGCGCGTGGCCTGTTTGGCGGGCGCCGGTGACACCGAAGGGATGACCGATAGAGATCGAACCACCGTTTACGTTCAGCTTCTCCATGGGAATGCCCAGGCGGTCACGGCAGTAAATCACCTGGGACGCGAAGGCTTCGTTCAGCTCCCACAGATCGATGTCGTCCATGGTCAGACCGTTGCGCTCGAGCAGGCGCGGGATCGCATACACCGGGCCGATGCCCATCTCATCCGGCTCGCAGCCTGCAACAGCAAAGCCCCGGAAAATCCCCATGGGTTCGATGTTGTGCTTCTCGGCGTAGGTGCTGTTCATTACGGTGCATACCGAGGCGCCGTCCGACAGCTGGCTGGCATTGCCCGCCGTGATGAACTGCTCCGGGCCGCGCACCGGCTCCAGACCCGCCAAGCCCTCAAGCGTGGTGCTCGGGCGATTGCATTCGTCCCCGGTCAGGGTCACCTGCTTTTCACTGACCTCACCGGTTTCCTTGTCCTTCACCAGCATGGTGGCATCGAAAGGCACAATCTCATCGTCAAACTTGCCAGCCTGCTGGGCCGCCGCCGTGCGCTGCTGGGAAATCAGCGAATACTCATCCTGGGCTTCACGGCTGACGTTGTAGCGTTTGGCCACAATATCCGCCGTTTCGATCATGGAAAGGTACAGTTCCGGCTTGTTCTTCATCAGCCACTCATTGGTAGCGTGGAAACTGTTAATCTTCTCGTTCTGCACGAGTGAAATGGATTCAACGCCACCAGCTACCATGGCCGGCACCTTCTCGGAAACAACCCGTTGGGCGGCCAGGGCAATAGACTGCAACCCCGAGCTGCAGAACCGGTTGATGGAAAAACCGGCGGTGGTCACCGGTAGACCAGCGCGAATGGCCGCCAGACGGGCAATATTCCGGCCCTGCGCGCCTTCCTGGAAAGCTGCACCCATGATCACATCTTCAACGATGGCCGGATCAATGCCCGCGCGTTCAACAGCGTGTTTGATAACGTGACCTGCCATATCCACGCTGTGAGTGTTGTTCAAAGAGCCCCGGTAGGATTTGGCAAGGCCGGTGCGGGCGGTGGAAACGATAACGGCTTCAGACATGATAATGCCCTCGATTTGAGAAATTGTAGTTGAGATCAGGCCAAGCACTCAGCTAAGCCGGTCTGGGGGCGGGGTGCCTTTTCCGCCGGGAAAAGATGTCTGAGCGAAGCGAGTTGCTTTTCCCAGAGGAAAAGGCACCCCGCCCCCAGACCAGCCCCTATGTCAGATGTTACAAGTCAGCAAATTTACGGCCGTCAGCAACCAGCTTCTCGAGCAGAGCCGCCGGCTCCCACTGCTCGCCACCAACGGTATCCTGGTACTTCTTCACCGCCGAAAGAATGGAGTCCAGACCTTCCTGATCGGCCCAGAACATGGGACCACCGCGATAAGCCGGGAAGCCGTAACCGTAGATCCAGACGATGTCGATATCCAGCGGACGATCGGCAATGCCTTCCTCAAGGATCTTGGCGCCTTCGTTGATCATCACATACATGCAGCGCTCCAGGATTTCCTGGTCGGTGATCTCCCGCGGCGTGATTCCCTGCTCCTTGCGGAACTCCTCGATCAGCTGCTCCACCTCCGGATCCGGGATCGGCTTGCGGCTGCCTTCCTCATACTTGTATACACCTGCCTGGGTCTTCTGACCAAGACGGCCCTGTTCGGCGAGTTTGTCCATCCAGCTTGCAGGAATATTCTCGCCCGACTTGCGACGCTCTTCGCGAATGCGGTACCCAACATCAATCCCGGCCAGATCGGACATGGCGAACTGCCCCATGGGGAAGCCCAGATCCGTCAGCACCTTGTCCACCTGCTGCGGTGTGGCGCCCTCGTCCACCAGGGACATGGCCTCGGTGCCGCGCTTGTGGAGCATCCGGTTGCCGACAAAGCCGTAACAGTTGCCCACCATGACGCCCACTTTCTTGATCTTCTTGGCAACCGCCATCACCGTGGCTTTGACCTCGTCTGAGGTCTTGCTGCCACGCACGTTCTCCAGCAGCTTCATCACATTGGCCGGGCTGAAGAAGTGCATACCCACCACGTCTTCCGGGCGCTTGGTGGCGGACGCAATCTCGTCGATATCCAGGGTTGAGGTGTTGGAAGCCAGAATCGCACCCGGCTTGCACACCTTGTCGAGCTTAGCGAAGATTTCCTTCTTGATAGCCATGTTCTCGAACACCGCCTCGATCACCAGATCAACATCCCGGAAATCGTCGTAGGTGAGGCTCGGGGTGATCAGCGCCATGCGCTGCTCCACCTGCTCCTGGGTCAGCTTGCCCTTCTTCGCGGAGCTCTCGTAGTTACGGCGGATAATCGCCAGGCCCTTGTCGAGAGCCTCCTGTTTTACCTCGACGATGGTGACCGGAATGCCCACGTTGACGAAGTTCATGGCGATACCGCCACCCATGGTGCCGGCACCAATAATGCCCACGCTCTTCACGTCACGAACCGGCGTATCCTTGGGCAGTCCCTTGACCTTGGAAACCTCACGCTCGCCGAAGAACGAGTGGATCAGACCGGCGCGTTGGGGTGATTCCATGCACTCCATGAACAATTCCCGCTCGCGCTTCATGCCTTCCTCGAAGGGCAGGTTGAAGGCCGCTTCCACGGCATCAACGCACTTGAACGGTGAGAAAAGGCCTCGGGCCTTTTTCTTCAGTTCGTCACGGAACTGGTCAAAGACATCGCTGCCTTTGTCCGCCTCGATCTTGTCGGTGATATCGCGAACACGACGCACAGGCTTGCCTTCGTCGACCACTTTCTGCGCATAGGCCATGCCGACAGCGCGGATGTCGTCTCCGTCCTCCACGGCATCCAGAATGCCCAGGGCCAGCGCGTCGTTGGCGCCGACAAATTCACCGGTGGTGATCATTTCCAGCGCTTTTTGGGCACCGGTCAGGCGCGGCAGCCGCTGGGTGCCGCCTGCACCGGGCAGCAGGCCCAGCTTCACTTCCGGCAGACCCACCTTGGCGCTGCTGACGGCAACCCGGTAGTGGCAACTCAAAGCGGTTTCCAGACCACCGCCCAGTGCCGTGCCGTGGATCGCTGCAACCAGCGGCTTGTCGCTGTTTTCAAAGGTGTTGACCAGCGTCGGCAGGGTGGGCTCCTGCATGGGTTTGCCAAATTCGCGAATGTCGGCGCCGGCGATAAAGGTGCGCCCTTCGCAAACTAGCAGCAGTGCCTTGGCCTCGGTATCTTTCTGGCCCTGTTCCAGGGCTGCGAGCAGACCGGAACGAACAGCCTGGCCGAGGGCATTGACCGGCGGGTAGTTCACGGTAATAACGCCGATGTTGCCTTCCCGGTTATAGCTAACGACCTCAGACATGTTTTCTCCTCGCATTCTTTCTGAAATATGGTTTTAACTAGCGAAACATTCGTACGATTTAATAGAAGTTCGTTGGTGGTTTCAACCTACCATTAAACTACAGGCACAAAAAAACCGCAGGGGTTCCTCTGCGGTTTTTTGCTATGGAGTCCGTCGGAAGGCAGCGGGAAGGTTCTTCCTTCGCTACTTTCCAGTTATTCTCAGACGCCCAGAGATTCGATATCGCCCGCCAGCATCGCCAACTGGTGAGCAATGGAACCACGAAGCTTTTCAGCCGGCACCAGGTAAGAAGGTGCAGCGCAGGTCAGGGCCATGATGGTGCCGTCCTGCAGGTGGATAGGCACGCCGGCGGAGTTGATGTTGCGGTCCCACTCGCCAATGGACAGGCAGAAGCCGTGCTCCTTGTAATCCTTCATGGCCTGGTCGAGGCCGGCCTTTTTCTCGGGCCAGTCGTCTCCGAATTTGGCAGCCATGGCGTCGTCGATGACCAGGCGGGCCTTGTCGCTGATGGCACAGTAGTAGGCGCGGCCGGCCGAGGTGGTGGCCATGGGGAGTTTCAGGCCGATGTCCATCCGCAGCAGTGAGGCCTCCGGTGGCAGGCGGTTTTCCACGTAGATCATGTGCAGCCGGTCCCGGCAGGTCAGCCCCACGGACATATTGGTCTGGCGGGCAAATTCGTCCATGTAGGGCTTGGCCAGTTGGCGAACCTTGAGGTTGGAGACATAGGCGTAACCCAGTGCCAGAACGCCGGAGCTCAGCTGATACTTCTCCAACTGGGTGTTGTAGCTGAGGTATCCAAGCTTGGTGAGGGTGTAGGTCATCCGCGACACAGTGGGCTTGGGCAGCCCGGTTATCCGTGCGATGTCCTGGTTCCCAAGGATGACAGGACCCTGGCTGAAGGCGCGTAGCACATCCAGCCCCCGGGACAGGGCTTCGACGAACTTGCGGTCTTTTTCCGGCTTCACCGGCTCACCGTCAGTGGATGCCACTTTCAGCTCGGGTGAGATCTGCTTTTTTCCTGCCATAATGGGACGTCCTCCAACCGCGTCGCCCGCTCCGGTAACCGGTGTATTAATATGGTGAATAGTTGCGAATCCATCATTTTAATCGCTGCTGAAATCAAGTACCAGAAAGTCTTTTCAAAATTCGTACCAAATATGAAACACTTGGCACTAATGTTTCAAATCAGGAACCGCATGGCGGTATTTCATACCGTGTTTTTGAGATTTCGCCGTTTCTGAATTCTGCATTGCAAAACAAACTAGCAGCCATCAAACCCTGTGGCGACCCCCTGGAGGCAAAATGAAGATTCTTTTTGTGGCAGGCGACCCGAAACCCGAGCGCTGGACAGTGCCTATCAAGGAACTGCTGCCGGAAGCCGAGGTTTACGTCTGGGATCCGGAAGGGCCCGCCGTTGGCGCGGATTACGCCATCGTGTGGCAGCCACCCGAGGCCCTGTTCGAGCGGGAAACGCACCTGAAAGCCGTATTCAATCTGGGTGCCGGGATTGATGGGCTGCTCAAGGTTGCCAACCTGCCTGAAGCCCTCACGGTCGTGCGCCTGGAAGACGCAGGCATGTCGGTGCAAATGGCGGAGTACGTGCTGCACCAGCTGCTGGAGGCCAGTCGCGGGATGGAAACCTACCGGGAGCAGCAGCGCCAGAGCCTCTGGAAAATCCATCGCCCGATCAAACGCAGCGAGTGGCCAGTGGGTGTCATGGGGCTGGGCCATATCGGAAAGCGAGTGGCCCGCACGTTGGCCAATCTGGATTATCAGGTGAGCGGCTGGGCCCGCGGAGAACACAGCCTAAAAGGCGTAAGCTCCTACGCCGGCCCCAGCCAGCTGAGCGACTTTCTGCAAGCTACCCGTGTCCTGGTCAACACACTTCCCCTGACCGACGAGACCCGGGACATCATCAACTATGAGCTGCTGAGCCAGCTCCAGCCTGGTGCCGTTTTAATCAACGTTGGCCGGGGTGAACACCTGGTTGAGGACGACCTGCTCCGGGCCCTGGACGAAGGTACCGTGCTGCGCGCCTCCCTCGATGTGTTCCGCAAGGAGCCCCTTCCGGAGGGACACCCATTCTGGCAACGGAAGGAGATCACCATTACACCACACATCTCGGCCCGGACCCTTCGGGACGCCACCATTGAACAGATCACTGGCAAGATCCGGGATCACGCCGCCGGGCGCGCCATTTCGGGGATTGTGGATACCGACCGGGGTTACTGACCCGGTACCAGCAAGGCGACAAGCGCTGTCAGCACCAGGAGAGCCGGCAGCGCTATCAATGCAAACAAACCATTCCACCGAAACGCCACGACCCACCGGGAAATCTGCCCGAAACGGGACAGCAGCATCACCGATAGACCGAAAGGCGACAGCATCATGGCCAGGGAGAAGCCAATTACCAGAGCCACGGCGACCGGTAGCAGATCCATTCCTTCCGCCACCAGCTGGGGCAACAAACCGGCCTGAACACTCAGGACCGTGATGGGGATGATTCCGACCATGGAGAACATGGGCAGCATCAGCATGCCAACCATCGCGACCAGGAAAACGCCGCCACCAGTGGCGACCAGACCGGCTAAAGCATCCGCCGGAATGACCGCAGACAGGGCAACACCGAGGATGGCGGACGCGGCGAAGATGGCCATTTCATTCTGCATGGCCCAAACCTGGCCGGCACCCTCCTTGAGAACCGGCATCAGCCCCCGTTCCTGCCAGAACATATAAAGCAGCGTCACGGTCGGCACCGACAACATGGCCGCCACCGACACTTTGAAACCGGTTATTGCCACCAGACCCGCCATCACCGTGAATACCAGCAGGATGAGAAACAGAAGGCGACCGGTACCCGGGAGCCAACCGTCAACAGCAACACGCTCGCTGCTGACCTTGCGGAACCGGCGCTGCTCCAGCACCCAGCCAATCAGCACCATAACCAGCGCCGCGACCACACCGAAGGGTAACAGTTGCGACCAGCTAAGCTGCGGCAACTCCCGGGTAAGAATGGCCACGGCCACACTGGTGGGTGCTACCAGCGGCACCAGGGCAAAGCCCCTGAGGGCACTGATCAGAACACTGCGCAACCACTGCAGGCGGGATTCACCGAAGATACCACGCTCCCGGAGGGTGTCGGAAAGGCTTCCGCACAGCAGGTTCATCATGCCGAAACTCAAAACCGTGGCAACACCACAGCTGACCAGGGCGTACTTGGGATAGAGCAGCATGGGCCTTCCGCCCAGCAGAACATCGTGAATCCGGCGCAACACTTCGAACCGGCGCACCAGGCACTGCATCAGGCCCAGGCTGCCCAGAAACGCGGAATAGAACGCGGCGTCAGATGCCGCCTTCAACACCTGCCCGCTGTTCAGCGACCCGCGCCAGGCAAGCCCTCCCAGAATCAGAAGGGCGATAACCAGTAACATACGGGCGTACCCCTGCAGGCGCCCGGCCCCTGCCAGAAAGGCAGTAACGAACGCCACGCCCGCCACAGCACTGAGCTCGCGGCTATCGAGACAGATGGCCACCAGCTCTGCAACAACAGCCAGGGATACCAACCACTGCAGCATGCCGTTCAGCACAGAGGCACCTGGTCAGCCTTGAACACTGCTTGCATTTCCATAACACCCGGATTAGTCTTTCAACATCAAATTACAAAACTGTGTTTCGCTTAATGAAACATCATTGATACAAAGATAGCACAGATTGGTCCCTCGCCCCTAGCGCCGGACTTTCGATATTCGCTTTCAGGAGAGTACACAATGGCTTCCGCACCCTGGAATGATTTGCTCGATTTTGACGGTCAACTGGACGAAACGGAGCGTCAGGTCCGAGACAGCATCCGCAGCTTCTGTGATGAGCAACTGATGCCCGGTATCACCGAGGCCAACCGGCACGAAAAGTTCGACCGCTCCATCTTCAACCAGATGGGGGAACTCGGCATGCTGGGCGCGACCCTGCCTGAAGAGTACGGTGGCCCGGGGCTGAACCATGTCTGCTACGGCCTGATCGCGCGGGAAGTGGAACGGGTGGATTCAGCCTACCGCTCGGCCCTGAGCGTTCAATCCTCTCTGGTCATGTATCCGATCTATTCCTACGGCAAGGAAGCGATGAAAAAACGCATCCTGCCCAAGCTGGCTTCCGGCGAGTACGTGGGCTGTTTCGGCCTGACCGAACCCAATCACGGGTCCGACCCCGGCGGCATGGAAACCCGGGCCAAGAAAGTGGACGGCGGCTACCTGCTCAGCGGTTCCAAAACCTGGATCACCAACTCCCCGATTGCCGATGTCTGCGTGGTCTGGGCCAAGCTGGACGGCAAGGTAAACGGGTTTGTGATCGAGCGTGAGGGCGCCAAGGGCCTGGACACACCTAAGATCGAGGGCAAATTCTCCCTCCGGGCGTCAGAAACCGGCTCCATCTTTATGGACGAGGTGTTCGTTCCGGAGGAGAACCACCTTGAGGTGGAAGGCCTGAAAGGCCCGTTCAGTTGTCTCAACAAGGCCCGCTTCGGCATCAGTTGGGGCTCCCTGGGCGCGGCTGAATTCTGCTGGCACGCAGCCCGGAACTACACCCTGGAGCGGGTGCAGTTCGGCAAACCCCTGGCCGCCAACCAGCTGATCCAGAAGAAGCTGGTAGATATGCAGACCGAAATCACCATTGGCCTGCAGGCCGCTCTGCAACTGGGTCGCATGATGGATGCCGGCAATGTCACGCCTGATGCCATATCGCTGCTCAAGCGCAACAACTGCGGCAAGGCTCTGGACATCGCTCGGGTTGCCCGGGACATGCATGGCGGCAACGGCATTTCGGATGAGTACCACGTGATTCGCCATGTGATGAATCTGGAAGCCGTGAACACCTATGAGGGCACGCACGATGTCCACGCCCTGATTCTGGGCCGCGGCCAGACCGGGATTCAGGCGTTCAGCTGAAAATCCGGTCACTGGGGTACAACCGAGAGCATATCGGCACACATACCACAGTCGGAAGAGGTGCATTGGGTCACGCTGTGCCCGACAAATTCTCGGGCCACTTCTGGTTCGGCATCGTTTAGCTTGCCCGAGCAAATGGCGACGTGGCGGTACAATGCTTCGATGGCTTGAAGACGCGATGGATAGGGACCAAGTTCAGCTATTTCACGGGTTCGGACCAGCCATTGCCCGCTACGGAAGACCAGTCGGCTTTTAACGTCGAATAATGGGCCGGTGCGAAGAACTGCAAACATGATTGCATCTCCCTTTCTTGTATTGCCCCCAGAGCTTTTATGCTCCGGGGGCCACATTTGCTCCCCGACGCTTACCGAACGCCGGCTCTGCGCAGCGCAGCAGGGGTGTATTCCCGAGAGCTTCGCTCAGTTCCATATTCGTAAGGCGTATCCTCCTCGTTTGTCAGTCCCATAACGAGGTACCGCCCCGAAAGCAGGTCATAAAGAGTTTCAAAAGCGTACGCGGGAATGTTGGCATCATAAATCTGCATCGCATGTGCCTCTGCAACTCGCCACAGATTTCCACGGCCGTCGTAGTGATCAGCCACTGCAATCTGCCAGGTATCTTCATCAATATAGAAATCCCGCACTTCATAAACATGGCGCTCGCCATCCTTGAGGGTGGCCCTTACATGCCAAACCCTGTGCAGTTCGTACCTCGCGAGACTCTGGTCAATATGGCCCGGCTGGATGATATCGTCATAACTCAGATCCGCTCCCGCCAGCCGGTATGAGTTGTACGGTATATACATCTCCTTCTTTCCAATCAGCTCCCAGTTATACCGGTCAGGCGCTCCGTTATAGAGGTCGAGATTATCGGATGTACGCTGTCCATCGGCAGCGGTACCCGGGCCGTCATAGGCCACGTTCGGTGCTCGGCGCACCCGACGCTGCCCAGAGTTATACAGCCAGGCGCGACGAGGCTCCTTTACCTGATTGATGGTTTCATGAACTAGCAGGACATTACCGGCGAGGCGAGAAGGCGCCGTGATCGCCTGCTTGAAGTAGAACATCACATTCGGATCTTCAGCGGGGTCGTAGTCCTCCAGAGCGACCCGCTCGGTAAAGTACTCCGTGAACTTTACCGGGCTGAAATCGCCGTTTGGCTGAGGCGTAACCTGAGCCACATTTCGGGTAAACGACCCCCCTCGGTAGCGTGTGATGTGGTTGAAAATGGCTTCCAGACCATTCTGAGGAATTGGGAACGGCGTTGCCGTCTGGTAGTTCTTCAGCCCGTTGCCACTTTCGACCAGTTCGACCTTCGTGGCGTTCTCGACTGTCTGCTTCTGCACAGCCTCCGGATAGGTGGCGGTCCGGCGACTTTGATAAACCGGAATGAAGTAACTCTCATACCTGTCGATCATGGCCACCTGGCCGGGGCTCAAATGGTCCGCGTACTGCTCTACGTTGCTTTGATCGATTCGAAACAGCTCCTTGTCGCCGGGAAAAGGGTTTACGTATCGACCATCGCCTTTATAGTCAGCGGGCGCCTTGGTGAGCCCCCCGTCCCAGGATGGTATTTCATCACCGTTACCAGCTTTTTCAGCACCCATGGGAGTGAGGCTCGCGCCCAGTTTGGCCGCCTCTTCCTGGGAAACAGCAGCCAGAGCCATGCCCGAGCTCAAAAAGGCCCCCGCGAAAGCGCCATATAGAAAATTTCTCATGATGTTCATTGAATACATCTCCTGTTCAGTTTTTGGGTTCGTTAGAAGGAATAAGAAACGGAAGCAGCGACGAAATCCCGGTCATTGGTTTCATTGAAGTCACCACCAAAGTAATTGGTGTAACTGATGTTGGCCTTGTAGGCGTTCTGATAGGTGGCCTCGAGGCCGAGACCAACGGACTTGTTGCCTTCCTTGAAGTTGCCCCCCGGGTCCGGCGCGTAGCCCTTAACGTCGTGGGTCAGGAAGAGCTTTGGTCGAAGATTTACTCCTGCAAAGGCACTGGGGTAATCCCATACGAACAGGGTGCGGTAGCCCCAGGAGAATGATGTCGTGAACCCGTCACCGCGGCAGTTGGTGGGGTTGATGTTCAGCCGCTTGTTCGGGTCGTTGGGATCCGGGCTCTGGCTGCAGAAATCCCCTGTGAAGTTCTCACCATCCAGTGGAACGGGACCCGACCCATAGATACCCGAGCGTCCGTACCGCGCCTCGGATTTGCCCGGCAGGTCATGGACATAGGTTGCACCGATTTCACCAACAATGATGAAACGTGCCGCCCCCATCACTCGATCAATAAAATGGATTGCTGTCGCCTGGGCCTGGGATACGCCATAACGGTCGTATCCTTCAACGGCTGTGCCTGCATAGGTGCCGCCCTTTTCCGCCCGGCGCCGCTCGAGATTGCTAACTATCTGCCCATCCGGCCCACGCTGTTGAAGGCCACCGTAGATCAGCTCGAAGGTGTTCCACTGAATGGGAAGGTTCGGGCGATAGCTATACTCGGCGCCCAGCGATGTGCCAGTCGGCAGGGTCGTATTAATGCTGATACCGTAAAGGTCGATACCTTTCGGGTATTCAATGAAATAACTCGGAAACCGGGCATCGGGCTTACTGGGATCGTACTGCTGGGTCTCATCCGCATCGGACGGGTTATTCACCACGCCGCTGATGTAGGGCAGTCGGCTATGATACCGCGTGTAATAAAAACCGAGTTCGGCATCCAGATCGGTCACAAACCAGCGGGCGGCCACACCAAATTGATCCTTGTCTCCCGGCTCTTTGTCTCCCAATCTCGGTGACACAAAACCCTCAGCCAGGGCCTGAGAGTCGGGCACCTGTCCAGCCAGGAGAACGGGTCCGCAGCCATCAGCCGCCACGTCGGCCGTCGAAAAGAAGGTACCGCAGTCGTCAATCCGGAAGGGCTCCCAGTCCGTTTGTACAAAGGCTTCCAGGTTGATTTCCGGGGTAACCCCGACTGAGGTATAGAGCATTTCGACCGGCAGCAGGACGTCCTTGAGCTCCGCACCGGGCGCCCGGAAGGCGGGCACGTCAATCGGGTTGATTGCGTTGATACCACCCAGAATAAAGGTACTCTCACCCCAGTTGACGACTTGGCGACCGTAGCGAACCGAAACCGGGGTGTCGCCAAAGTACCAGTCGGTGAACACATAGGCGTCTAACAGGTCGGCCCCGGCCGCATTGTCTTTGGCCTCCGGGTTGAGCTCGCGCTGCTGGCCCACGGGATCAACCGCCCTCGGGTTATTCTTGAGCTCGTAGTCGTAGTAGTAGGTGCCACGCACCAGCGCACCGACACGTGTCAGGGTGTCACTGTCCGGTGCATAGTCCAGAAAGAGTTCGGATCGGCCCCGCAGAATCTGCGAATATGGCTCGTTTTTCTCGAAGTTCAGGTTGCCGTCATCAAAGTTATTGGACGACGCACCAACATTACTGTAAGCGAATTCCGGACCGAGGTTACCCTGGCTGATCAGGGATTTGTCCTGATCCTCAAGCCGCACCCCGATGCCCGCTGTGAGCGTGGTGCTCAAGGATGCATCGATCTCATAGATGTCGAAATCGAACGCCACTGCGGCACTGGAAAGACACGCCAGGTGCACCGCCACCGCAAGTCGAACTGGTTTTGCGAAAATGGTGTTTTTTGTTGTCATTGCGTTTGCTCCGCATGTTTTTTGGACAAAGCCTCCCCGTATGGCGAGGCTAACGCCATGATTTTTCTGGTTTCAGGGATGATTCCGGCGACAGTCCGATTTTCTGGGCCGCCGCCGTTGAGATCAGAGGCCGAGCCCCCCTCCCAGAAGGCCACCGGAGTCGTTTCCGCCAGTGTCACCGCCACCACCTGGCTCATCGCCGGCATCAGAATTGCCGTCAGCTGAGCAGTCGGTGCCAGATGTGTCGGCATCTTCAACCACACAGGGATTCGTCACGCTCACCGAGCCGAGGCTGAACAGCTCCAGCATCTGGGCGGTCATCTCGGAGAAGACCGCGCTGGACGAGAACGCATCCGCTTCTTTTTGTCCCGCCGAGATGGGATTGCCATGGGACCCTTCCAGGTAGCGAGTAATGAGAGGGAGACTGGAGCCCAGAGGTGTTGACTCAGCCGTCATGGTAGCTGCCAGCGGATCTGTGCCGGCCAGTGGCATGTTCTCACCCTCTATGACGAAGCCGGTTTCAGGGATGGTGGTTGTCAGTGGCCCCAGCTCATACCGAACATCATCGGCAGCGTTGGGGATTGTGTCGTCGGTGGGACGGTCTGGGTCAGCCGGAACCCCCGCGATCTCTGTCAGCAAGACAGGCTCACCGGCATAGAACGGTGCAAATGCTGTCGGATCGGCGGAGTCCAGCAACCCCTGGAACACATTGAAGTAGATGTTCAACTCCGTCCTGCCCTGCGCCAGAATGCCATCAGACGCCTCATCCAGGCCTGGCAGTACCCGCGGCGCAACAGACTGTGAGTTTTCAACCAGCCTGGTGAAAGCACCACCGGTATTGAAGAAATTGGAGGCCGTAATCCGGTTCAGGTTGGTATTGCCAGCATCCATGGCGGCATTCGCGATGTGGGGCACGGCAGCACCACCCATACCACTCAATGAATGCGTTATGAAATAAACGCGGCTGGTGTCGATCTGCAGGCCTGCGGGACAACTGGAACACGCATTAACCGCATCCTCGATCGCCTGCAACGAGGCATTGACGTTCAGCAGGTCCAGTGCCCCCTGGCGCATGTTGTCCCGAGTGTTGGCATAGTTGGCAAAATTCAGGAACAGGCTGCCGGACTCCGGCGCTTCCAGTGCTGTAGCATCAACCGGGTTCAGATTGTCATCGGCTGCGAAGCCAAAATGACGCTCTGTGGCACTCTCCGAAGCACCACTCTGGGCCGAAATGGGTTCGAGCCCGACAATCCCCGTATCAAAAATACCATGGAGAGGCTGATCAATGCCGATAGTCACGAAACAGTCATCCGCCGTTTCGGCCAGGCACGTCAGGCCTGCCGCCGTAGCCATGGGTAGGATGGCAGACCGATCGGTTGTCACTGCATGTTGATAGATGATCACCGGGAAGCCGGAGGGGTATTCCGTAGCCTGCGCCTCTTCAGGGGCGGTAACGACTATAGGGATGGTGGTATCGCCTGTCTTTTTAGCAAACGGAAAGCGATAGCTGACTCGATCCGATGATGCCGCATCCAGGGACTCTTGATCCGTGAAATCGGCAGCCTTCCAGTTTTCGCTCGTTAACGGGGTTCCATTGCCGGTCTCAGGCAGCGCCTGGAAATAAGGCAGCGTAATCTCACCCTCATACACCCTGATATCCAGATCCGCCTGTAAACCTCCCAGACCAACACTCTGTCGGAGCGCGGGATTCACATCGCCACCTTCCTTTTGGCTGAATATTCTCACCGGCCGGGGTTTCGGGGTGTCCAGCACCGCATCCGCCGCGCCGGCCAGAGCTTGAGCGTCTGCCTCCACATCAATGTTGGTATCCGAGGCCCTTGCAGTTGCGACCTGAATCGCATGAGCCAGACGCCGGTCCGCCTCGGAATCGGCTACAACGTCACCGTAGAGAACAACCGTTCCGTTGGAGTTGGCATCCATCAGGATGGTCGCCAACTCCGGGTCATACAGACGAAACGCCGGATCCGTCAGTGTATTGTAGATGGCGGAGTTGATATCAGCTTCTGCGGCACTGACGCCTTCGCCGAGGGGTTGATCGCTCAGGTTGTAGAAGCCTTCGAAAAGCTTGCGGAGTTCCTGCCGGCGCTGCGCCGAGCCCAGCAAGGCACGGTAAAACGTTATCGGTGCCGCATTGGCCAATAAAACATCCTCTACAGCGGTGGTGGTGATTGCTGTCGCGTAGGTAATGTCTTCGAACCGGGAGGGAAAATCTGCAGAGGTGGGATACTCACGCTTGAAGTCGAAATAGTCGGCCACAAGCTTTCGTGCGGGCAACATCGCCTGACGGAACGGCTGGAACAGCGGATTCGACAGAGTCCGCTCGCCGTCCGCGACGGACTGGTAAGTGGGAGAGCCAACCAGTGGCTCGCCGTTTGCGTCCACGATCTCGTCGGTCAGGGCCACGATATACTGGGTCTTGGGCGCCAGCGGTTTCAGCGGCAAAATCCGCACAAGGTTGTTCTGGCCACCATCAATGTCCAGCAACTCCACGCGTACTCTTTCTTCCAGCAATTCACTGAAAAGGCGGTCAGCCTCCTCTGTATTACCCTGCTCCTGCAGTCGCAGCGCCTGCCGATACTGCGCCGCCGATGAAAGGCCTGGCGCCTCATTTTCAAGTGGTTGCAAAGGATCGCCACCGGCATAGTCGACGGGTATCAAAAAGACATTCTGGTCCGGGTTGGGAACCACACTTCCGTCAATATCAACGAACTGGCGAGCGTCGAGCACCTGTTGACTATCCAGACTACCACTGATCTTGAGGTCGGTTGGCGCCAGCACAGAAGCGCCATCGAGGAATCCGATACCCTGCGTTACCGGATTAGCAGGATCGGTCCCGTTGAGCATGGTTCCGTCATCGATATCACTCAGGTAAAAAAGCGCATCACTTGGAATGACGAATTGCGTCTCAAGCGGATCGAATAGGGGGTGGGTACCGCGTTCAATCTGGCCACCCTTTATCTGGTAGTCGGGATCGGCGTTGGTCTGGGTCTGACTGGAACTGTCCAGACAACCAGAGAGCGTGAAGGTGGCTGCCGAGACAGCAGTAACTAAAAGATTGCGGATAAACATACTCTGTCACCTCTGGGTTTCTTGTATTCAGCGAATCCGTCGCCTTTAGCTGCCCACCACGGAGGTCTAATTGCAAAAGTTCCAAAGGTCTTTGGATTTTTCTTCAAGAACCACCCAGATCACTACTTATCTGCATGTTTTAAATAGGTTTTCTTTCGTTCTTTTTTTTACAATACCGGAATACCTTTACACGACTGGCACTGTTAGACTCTGGTCTGCCTACAAAAACCATAAAGTTTTATGCACATGCCAAGTGCAAGGTGACCAACAGGGGGTCCATTTGGCCTTGCTTCCATTCCGCCAATCAAAGTCAAAACGATTTGAGAGCCTTGTTCGCCCTCACCTCAGGGCACTGCATGGTTTTGCGTATCGCTTGACCGGCAGTCAACATGATGCGGAAGACCTCGTGCAGGATGTAATTACCAAGCTCGTCCCCAAAGTCGATGAGCTGGAGCGGGTTGATGAGCTACGCCCTTGGCTGCACCGGGTAACCTACCGCCAATTTGTCGATAACATCCGTAAACGGCCTGTTGGCCGGGAAACAAGTGCCAGCGCTCTGGATCGAGCCGACCAGCAAACGCCATTTCTCGACACCCTGCCCGGGGCGTCGCGGGACCCGCTCTCTCACACCGAAGATGGTCAGCAGGCAATAGTTCTGCGGCGCTTGATAAGCGACCTCAAACCCGATCAGCGCACACTATTACTGATGCACGATTCCGAGGGATGGCGGTTGGAGGAGATTTCCGAAGTTCTCGATATACCGCTAGGTACTGTAAAATCGAGACTTCATCGGGTAAGAGCACTTCTTCGAACAAAACTTCAGGAAGAAATGGAACCTTCTGAAACGGAACAACGTGGCTGCCAATGAGGTGAATGGAATGCAATGCAGCGAATTTAAAAAAGACGTGGACGCGCTGGCGAGAGGCGAGCTTCCAGATATTGCCAAGCAGGCAATGGAGGAACATGCTGCCTCCTGCGAAGACTGCGCTGCAAACCTAGCCACTGCCAAATTCGTTGCCAGACAGACAGCCAAGGATCGCGCGCCGGAACCGGATGCGGATTATGAATCCAGAATTCTGGGTCGAGCCCTTGCCGGCTCCTCACCGTCAGCCACGAAGCACTGGAAGACACCTGCCTGGATTGGTGCCGTAGCAGCAGCTCTTGTTGTCGGCGTGTTTCTTGGCGGAAAGTGGAATCAACCGGGACAAGACGTGCTTTCTGCTCAGACGGTTGCGGAGGGCTCCCAGCCTCCTGCCATAACCCAAAAAACCGTGAGACTGGCGTTCACGTCCACTGACGCTGTGGAAAACGTGACTTTGACTCTTGAACTTCCCCCAAATCTCGAGCTGACCCCTTTCCCAGGAAGACATAAAGTAAGCTGGAAAGTGAGTCTGAAACCCGGAGATAACCTGTTGGCCTTACCTGTAAACGTACTGTTCCCCGGCCAAGGCAGTCTGGTAGCTCACCTCGGGGAAGGAGAGAAACGGAAAACCTTTAGAACTGACATTGGCAAATTAACGGAGCCATCGTCATGACAGTACTGAAAAGCCGGGCACCGGGTCTCATCCCTGCCATATTGTTGGTGGGCATCTGTTTTCCGACCTTTGCGGCCGCCGAGACTGATTACGACGTTACCATGAGAATGGTCGTCGACGAAGAAGAGCTAGACTCATCGTTTGTACAGGAAATGCAGATTCCAGAGTCACTCGAAGAACTCGATCGAGCAGCTCAACTCGATGATCTGGACGCCGGAGAGCTCTCGGCGGAGTCACAAGAGCTTATTGAGACCCTTTCCTCGCAGGCCAGAGAAACGCGGGACGCATTGGACACGGAACTGCCGGGCGAAAACCTTTTGGATTCACCGGCTGGCGATCTTCCCGACACGGGCCTACCAGAGCCTGATCTCCCGGACACAGACTTACCGGAGCCCGACCTTCCAAATACGGAACTGCCAGATATCGGGATCCCGGATACCGACGTCGACCTGTTGGACAACCCATCCTCCACGCTAGAAAGTTCGACCGAATAGGCAACATTGGGACGCACTCAAACGTGAAAGCATTTTTTTACGGGGAGCGTCGTGCTGTGGTTTGATGATTTCCCTACCTGATCTGGGTTAAGCTTCCAGCACTGCATTTTACGCGGTGTCGGGTTCTGGTCCTGAGTACAGAACCGGATTCTCTGTAAGCTCTCCAGGTTAGGGAAACGCGTTTTGCCGTCTCGTCGACTCTTGCCGATTTTCGTAGCGCTTTTCATGGTCGCATCGGCGCCCTTGCAGGCTGACTCACTCGCTAATGCCCGGGCACAGTTCAAAGCCGGTATTGCCGCCTTTCAAAAGAACGAACTTGAACAGGCGCGCAAGCATTTGGAGGCCGCCGCCACACAGCTGGACTCCCGCGCGTTGACTTACAATCTTGGCGTTCTCTACTACCGCCTCGGTGAGTATGACTCAGCCGAGCGAATGTTCAGCAAGCTCCTGTCGACGAAACAGCGAGCTCTTGCCCTCTACAATCTCGGGCTGATCGCCCTCGCCACGAATCAGGAATCACGGGCCCGCGAGGCCTTCGTGGCAGTCGCCAATGAAAGCACAGAAGACAATCTGACAAAACTGGCGCTCGGACAGTTGGAAAAAATCGGCGCGGCACCACCATCAGCCCGCTGGCAGGCATTGATGTCACTGTATGCGGGCTTTCAGGAAAACGTCGCGCTGTTTCCCGATTCTGCTCCAAGTACCCTTGACGGTAGTTTTCTGGAATCGGTGAACGCTATTTCGGGGTACCCGATCCGTAAAGGCAACAATGCGCTCCAGGCCAAGCTCCTGCTTTATGGACGCGAGTATCTGGAAGAGACCGACTTCAACAGTCATCTTGCCCGTGCTGAAACCGCGTGGAAGCATTCCGGCAACCTGTACACGTTCAAACTGGGCCTTGGCGCGGATCAGCTTTGGCAGGGCAATTCCTCCAGGGAGAGGCGTGCCCGATTGATCAGTGCGCTCAGTACCGGGCAATGTGCCATTGGTTCGGAGTCCGCCAGCTGTTCCATCACACTCCATGCTGAGCAGGTGTTTGCTGGCAACCGGTTCAAGGCCTACGACGGACAGCATTACCGGATTGACAGCCGATACAAGGCCCGGCATGAGCGTTGGCGGGGCGAGTTCCGTTATCGAGTTGACTACGATGATCGGGAAAACCTGGATACCGGCGCGGAATACTTCAGCGTTTCACCACTGGGGCAGACTCTCACCGTGGGGCTTGGCTACTCAGTTACACCGAAACTCGAACTCGGCACATCAGCCAGCTATAGATTCAATTACTACCGCACACCCCACCGCCTGGAAGTGCCGGAGGGATTATTCATTGTGCGTCGGGAAGACAACCGACTCACTCTGGGACTGGAGGGCGAGTATCAGGCAACCAACACTGTTTCCGTGCGACTGAAACTCGAGCAGGCGCAGAACAACAGCAACATTGCCCGGTACGATTACGATCGCCGGACGGCCACTCTTGGCGTGTCCGTCCGGCTGTAATCGCACGACTACTATGCGATCTCCACCAAAACCTCGCCGGGCACCACGCGATCACCCTTGGCAATGAACACACCGGTAATCTTTCCGGCCGTGGTCGCCTTGACTTCAGTCTCCATCTTCATGGCCTCGATGATCAGCACCGGGTCGCCAGCCTGAACCTCGTCGCCCTCCTTCACCAGCACATCCACGATGTTGCCAGGCATGCTGGTTGTCACATGACCTTCCTTCGTGGCGGTCGCCCGGCCACCGCTGGAGCGGGCGCCCTCGCCATCTTCTCCCAATGACGCAAGGTGAATTTCCTCCGGCACGCCATCAACGGTCATGTAGAAACGACGCTCATTCTCTCCGGAGGGGTTGGCGCCGGTGACGTGGATATCGTAGCTCTCGCCATGAACCGTGATCTTGAATTTGCTGGAGACCGAGCCGCCCGAAGAACCGGTGGGAATCGGCTCCAGGGGCTCCGGCTGCAGCGTGCCGTCACGCCGTTGCTCAAGATACGCCTTGGCCTGGTCCGGGAACATGGCGTAGGTGAGCACATCCTCCTCGCTGGTGGCCAGATCGCCCACCTGTGTACGCAGCTCGTCCAGCTCCCGCGGAATCAGGTTGGCAGGGCGCTCTTCAATCAGCTCTTCCTTGCCCACGGCGCGCTGCTGGAGCGATTTATCGACCGCGGCCGGTGCCTTGCCATACCAACCCTGGAGGTATTTCTTCACCTCGTTGGTGATGGAGTCATAGCGCTTGCCGGCCAGCACGTTGATCACCGCCTGGGTACCCACAATCTGGGAGGTGGGTGTAACCAGTGGCGGGTAACCGAGATCCTTGCGTACCCGTGGAATTTCCTCGAACACGTCCTGGATGCGATCTAGCGCACCCTGCTCCTTCAACTGGTTGGCCAGGTTGGACATCATGCCACCGGGCACCTGGGACAGGAGCACCGAGGTATCAACACCGTTGTAGGCGCTCTCGAACTGGTGATACTTCTTGCGCACTTCCCGGAAATGGCGTGTTGCCTTGTCGAGCAGCTCAAGGTTCAGGCCGGTTTCCAGGCCGGCATCATGCAGTGCCGCCACCAGGGATTCCGTGGGCGGATGGCTGGTGCCGCCGGCAAAGGCCGACAGGGCGGTATCGATATGGTCAACGCCGGCTTCCATGGCCGCCCACTGGCACATGGGCGCCATGCCCGAAGTGGCGTGGGAGTGCAGGAACACCGGTAAATCCAGGGTCTGCTTCAGTTTTCCGACCAGCTCGGCGGTTACCGCCGGCGTCAGCAGCCCGGCCATGTCCTTGATCGCGATACTGTCCGCACCCATGTCGGCCATGGCCTTGGCCTGTTCCAGATAGGCATCGGTGCCATGTACCGGGCTTACGGTATAGCAGATGGTGCCCTGAGCGTGTTTGCCGGCCTTATTGACCGCCTTGATGCTGGTTTCGAGATTGCGCACATCGTTCAAGGCATCAAAAATGCGGAACACATCCATGCCATTCTCCGCAGCCTTGGCCACGAATGCCTCGACCACGTCATCACCATAATGGCGATAACCCAGCAGGTTCTGGCCGCGCAGCAACATCTGCAGTCGGGTGTTCGGCAGGGCCTTTCTCAGGGTCCGCAGGCGCTCCCAGGGATCTTCTTTCAGAAAACGTACACAGGCGTCGAACGTGGCGCCGCCCCAGCACTCCAGGGACCAGTAGCCAGCCTGGTCCAGCCACTCGCAGGCCGGAAGCATGTCTTCGGTACGCATGCGGGTGGCGATCAGGGACTGGTGGGCGTCCCTGAGAATAACGTCGGTAATGTGAATCTTGCGCTTGGTCATTGGGATCTCTCCGATGTTCTTTTACAGGCCCGCCTGCGCCGCGATGGCCGCGGCAATGGCTGTGGCGATGGATTCCGGGCGGGTTTTGCTGCTGTACTCAAGCAATTGGGGATTGCGCTCCACAAAGCCGGTATTGAAGTCGGCGGCCTGGAAATCCGGGTGCTCGAGAATCTGTTTGTAATAAGGAATGGTGGTCTGGACGCCATAGATGCCCATATCCCCGAGGGCACGTCGGGAGCGGGCAATCAGCTCGTCCCAATCCATGGCCCAGACAATCAGCTTGGCGCACATGGAGTCGTAATAAGGAGGAATCTCGTAACCGGTGTACATATTGGCATCGGTACGCACGCCCGGGCCGCCGGCTGAATAGTAGCGGCTGATGCGGCCAAAACTCGGCAGAAAGCCGTTCTTCGGATCCTCGGCGTTGATACGGAACTGGGCCGCGAATCCCCGGTAGGAGATGTCTTCCTGCCTGAGGCCCAGCGGTTCTCCGGCCGCGATCCGGATCTGGGCCTTGATGATATCCACCCCGGTAATTTCCTCGGTGATGGTGTGTTCCACCTGGACCCGGGTGTTCATTTCCATGAAGTAGAAACTGCCGTCATGGTCCAGCAGGAACTCAACGGTGCCGGCATTCACATACCCGCACTGCTTCGCTACCCGCTTGGCCAGATCACCGATGTATTCGCGCTGGCTTTCCTCCAGTTGCGGCGACGGCGCCAGCTCAATCAGTTTCTGGTTGCGGCGCTGAATGGAGCAATCCCGCTCGTACAGGTGGACAACGTTGCCGTGGGTATCGGCCAGAATCTGTACCTCGATGTGACGGGGCTCGATGATGCATTTCTCGAGAAACACCTCGGCACTACCAAACGCTTTGGTGGCCTCGGAGATTACCCGCTCGTAGTTCTGCCGAAGCTCCTTTTCGTTGTCGCAGCGGCGGATACCCCGGCCGCCCCCGCCGGAGGTGGCCTTCAGCATCACCGGGTAGCCGATCTCCTCGGCCTGGGCTACGGCATCTTCCACATCTTCAAGATTGCCTTCCGATCCGGGAGTCACCGGCACGCCCGCAGCAACGGCGGTCTGGCGCGCCTGAGTCTTGTCACCCATGGATGAAATCGCGTTCGCAGAAGGCCCCACAAAGGTGATGCCCCGCTGCTCGCAGATAGCTGCAAGCTCGGCATTCTCGGACAGAAATCCGTAACCGGGATGCAGGGCATCGCAGCCGGTTTCCACTGCCATATTCACAATATGGTGGGGGTTCAGGTAACCCGACAGAGGGTCCTTGCTGATCTGATAGGCTTCGTCGGCTTTCTTGACGTGCAGGGAGTACTCGTCGGCCTCCGAATGAATGGCAACTGAGCGTATACCCAGTTCACTGCAGGCCCGGGCAATCCTGACCGCAATCTCTCCGCGATTGGCGATCAGCAGCTTCCGTATAGCCATGGAAAATCCTCCAGGTGATGGAAGTCGTTTAAGTCGAAAGGTTGTTGCTAAGGGCAGGAATGCCCTCTGGACTTGGGGGCTCAGGTAGCAGGTGGCGCCTGCGGCAAGACCGGAAAACTGGCGCAATGGACCAGTCCCGAGAAGCCTTTGATACCTGAAAGAATGCCGTTCTGGTGAAGACTGAAACCCTGTGAGCGGTTGCCATCAGAGAGCCCGCCCTCCAGACCTCCGTCGCTTGTGACATCCGACAATAGCGGGCAGAAACCCGACTCACAGAACAGGGGAGCAGGGTTGGCGTCAGAGGCATAGGCAGGCAGTGAAATCAGGCCCAATGCCAGAATCATCAAGAGGCTTGGAACTCGTATCCGGCAATTTTGTTGGGCGTCCTGCATGGGCGTCCTTTGGTGTGACTAAAGTCGTAGAGAGTGTCACGTGATTACCGCATCGGTTCAATACGGTTTTCTGGGCCAGAAACATCGATTTTTTCGATGCTATTGCTGAAAACAACGTGTCTCCGGCGCCTCATTTGCGCCGGAGACATCAACCAGGTCAGAAGCCGCCTTTCACCACATGGACAATCTCATAGAACTTGGTTGCCCGGTGATCCAGGTCGATGGCGAGATCCAGTCGCTGCAACAGCTCCTCTGCACAAACCAGCCCGCGCAGAAAGGAACGTGAAGGCTGACGCCTGTCGTCATCCAGCACAAGCAGATACCCCTCATGGACTTCACGGAATGTGCTCACCAGATCTCCTACGGTTGCCGCGCGCAAATCCCGATAATGAATAGCCGGCAACTCACTTATCGGGCGCATGATATCCCGCACTCGAACGTCCTTCAGGGGGACGCCTTGTCGATTGGCGACACTCATGGCCTTCTCTCCATTCACATCCTCGATGGCCAGAATCCCCAGGCAATCGCCCGCCTGGTTTTCCACTACTTTAAAGGACGTGTCGGCGAGCCTCATCCACAGCCTCGCCTCGGACACGGACATATCGGAACTCAAGACGGACAATCTATGCTCAGCGAAATCCCTCAGCAGGTGAACGGCCGAATCGTCGCTTCCGATGTGGGACTGGGGTTTTGCGGTAGGCAGCGCGCCGGTCCGCGCCAGATTCTGAACTGGCAATGCGTTGAATACACTGTTCATGACAAACCTCGTAAATCTGAATTCAGGTTGGAGACCCCTGCGTCTGCAGGGACAAATCCGCAATGGTCAGAGTTAAACGAGACTGGGAGGGCCCTGAGGTAGCGCCGGATAGCTCAGCAGCCGGAACGGTGGCTGGATAAAGTCGAGGCTGTCCGAGTAGACGGCCCGGAAGTCCCCTGCAGGGAACAGAAGGGGCGAGGTGATCGAGAAAGATGCATCTGGCGACGAAGGTTCGCTTGTCCCATCCACTGAAATCAGCGTGGGGGCAAAGTGATCGTCCAGCTGGGGATCCAGTGCCGGATGCGACGTTCCATTGAGAAACACCACAAGCAGGCCTGTCACCAGCAATGCCAGCAGGCTGAACTTCAGGGTGCTTCTGTTAACGGAACCACTCGCCATAATTGGTGTCTGCGCTGATAGCGGAAAGGCACTTGCTCATACAAACATATAGCCTTTCAGGCCGGATGCAAGCTCAACTCCGGGTTAAAACTCCGCAATGTAATACGGGGTTCAGAGTGCATGGACAGCGAAAGACTTTTCGGTAAGCCCTGGATTTTACTTCCTCACCGAATACCATGTTTCGCCTAGCGGTACACACTTTTGCATTTATATTGACATGTACCGCTCTTATCTCCGAATATGTAGATATTCTGCCACGCGGTATATGTTTTCGCTTTGAAGCAAGAGAGGCTATTCATGAACTTGAATTACACTACCGAGGAGCTCGCCTTCCGTGATGAGGTCCGCGCGTTCCTGGATGAAAAGCTGCCGGGGGATATCTCCGCCAAGGTAAAAGGGTTCCGCCGGCTGTCCAAGGAGGACCACCAGCGCTGGCAGAAAATACTCAGCGAGCAGGGCTGGTACGCCACTCACTGGCCGGAAGAATACGGCGGTGTAAATTGGAGCCCGGTTCAGAAGCACATCTGGGATGAGGAATCCTCTCGTTATGGGGCGCCCCGTTCCGTGCCTTTCGGCGTCAACATGGTGGCGCCGGTGATTATCAAGTTTGGAACCGAAGAGCAGAAGCAGAGGTACCTGCCAAGAATCCTCAGCGGCGAAGACTGGTGGTGTCAGGGCTACTCCGAGCCGGGCGCCGGTTCGGACCTGGCCTCACTCAAGACCCGGGCCGTGCGCGAGGGCGACCACTACATTGTGAATGGCCAGAAAACCTGGACCACTCTGGGCCAGCACGCCAACATGATTTTCTGCCTCGTTCGCACAAACACCGAAGTGAAGGCCCAGGAGGGCATCTCCTTCCTGCTGATCGACATGAACACCCCGGGCATTACCGTGCGCCCGATCATCACTCTGGACGGCGAGCACGAAGTCAACGAAGTGTTCTTCGAGGACGTGAAGGTTCCTGCAGAAAACCTGGTGGGCGAGGAAGACAAGGGCTGGACCTACGCCAAGTACCTGCTCACATACGAGCGAACCGGCCTGGCCGGCATTGGCATTTCCAAGGCTGCGCTGCAGCACCTGAAGGAGCTGGCAACCCGCCGGATCAAAAATGGTCGCCCGCTGATTGAGGATCCTTCATTCAGCCAGCGCATTGCCCAGGTTGAGATTGACCTGATGGCTGCGGGAATCAGCAACCTGCGGATCATCGCGTCCGTGGAGGGCGGCGGCATGCCGGGAGCGGAAAGCTCCATGCTGAAAGTCCGCGGCACCGAGATTCGCCAGACCATTAACGATCTGGCTCGCCGGGCCATTGGCCCCTACGCCATTCCCTTCGTGGAAGAGGAACTGGACCTGGATTACGAGGGCGACTTCCTGTCGGACGAAAACGCCGCCCCGATTACTCCCCAGTACTTTAACAACCGCAAGCTGTCGATTTTCGGCGGATCCAACGAGATCCAGAAGAACATCGTGTCGAAAATGATTCTCGGGCTTTAAGGAGGCGACCATGGATTTCCGACTGAATGAAGAGCAGCAGATGCTGCAGGACACCGTGGCCCGCCTGGTACGCGGTGAATACAGTTTTGAAAAGCGCCTGGAGTTCAGCGAATCGGAGCTAGGCTTCAGCGCCGATTTCTGGAAACAGCTGGGTGAGCTGGGCCTGACCGCCGTGCCCTTCCCGGAAGAGCTGGGGGGCTTTGGCGGAACCGGTGTTGAAGTACAGAGCGTGATGACCGAGTTGGGCCGCGGCCTTTGCGTTGAGCCCTATCTACAATCGGTGGTTCTGGGCGGCGGGCTGATCAGCCAGGCCGGCAACAGCGAACAACAGGAACGGTGGCTTGGCGGCATTGCCAGCGGTGAGCTTCGCGCTGCTGTTGGACTTCAGGAGGCCCAGAGCTTTTACAACCTGAACGATGTGGAAACCCGCGCCGAGAAGTCCGGTGACGGTTACCTGCTGAATGGTCGCAAGGCGGTCGTGATCGGCGGGCATTGTGCCGACGTGCTGGTGGTATCTGCCCGAACTTCCGGTGACAGCCGCGATGCAGATGGCATCAGCCTGTTCCTGATTCCGGCTGACGCCGAAGGCCTCGAGCGCCGGACTTATCCGACGATTGACGGTTCCAAAGGCTGTGACCTGTTCCTGAACAACGTTCAGCTGGGTCCCGAAGCCCTGCTCGGCGAGGAAGGCAAAGCTGCCGAAGTGATTGAATACCAAACCGGACGCGCCATTTCCGCCCTGTGCGGCGAAGCCGTAGGCGCCATGGAAGTGGCCTGTGACCTGACTCTGGAATACCTGAAGCAGCGCAAGCAGTTCGGCGTGCCCATCGGCAAATTCCAGGTGCTTCAGCACCGGATGGTGGACATGATGTCCGAGCTGGAACAGGCCCGCTCCATGGCCATCCTGGCGGCTAGCGTGGCCGACGAGCCCCAGAGCGACGAGCGCCGTCGAATCCTGGCCGCCGCCAAGAACGTGATCGGCCGCAGCGGCCAGTTCATCTCCGAACAGGGCGTCCAATCCCACGGCGGTATCGGCATGACCTGGGAGTACAACTTCGCCCACTACGCCAAGCGCCTGGTGATGATCAATCATCAGCTCGGCGATGACGACTTCCATCTGGAGGCTTACGCCACTCTTTTACAGGCAAGCTAGAATCCCCTCATCAGTGAGCCTGGGGCCTTGTCATTTTGAGGCCTTTTTGAGGGGTGGTCGCCAGACCACCCCTTTTTTAATCCGGAGGCGGACAACGGTTATCACCAGGGAGCGCTCATGAAAGAGATAAATCTTACGGAACTGGCAGGTCTGGCGGGGCAACTGGAGAGCCACAGCCCCTGGCTCACCATCACCCAGGAGATGGTCAATGCCTTTGCCGATGTGACCGGTGATCATCAATGGATTCACATTGATGTGGAGCGGGCCAGGCGCGAATCACCCTGGAAAAGCCCCATCGCCCATGGCTATCTCACGGTCTCGCTCATCTCGAAACTGAACCCCCAAGCGCTCCGGGTGACCGGGCCGTCCGCCACCATCAATTACGGATTGAACCGGCTGCGCTTCCCATCGGCGGTGAAAGTCGGCTCGGACATTCGTACCCGCGTGGAACTACTCTCTGTTGATCAGGTGGATGATCAGCGCCAGCTAGCCACCTACAAGACCACTATTGAGATCCGGGGTGAAGACAGGCCTGCCTGTGTGGCAGAGACTCTGATGATGTATGTTGCCTGACGGGCCCGGATCGGCGGGAGCCCGAACGAGGCTCGACTCTCCGCCTGTTCAGGCATTCTGCTTCCATTCCTCTTCCTGCAGGGCCCGCCACATCAGCTTGCCAGTAGGGGATTTCGGCAGTGCCTCCACAAACTCCACAATGGTCGGTATCTTGTAGGCCGCCATCTGCTCACGGCACCAGTTGATGATGTCTTCTGCCGAGGTTTTTCCCTCCGCCTCGGATGTCAGGACAATGCAGGCCTTGACCGTTTCACCCCGTTTCGGGTCTGGTGCAGAGATGATGCAGACTTCGTGGATGGCCGGGTGCCGGTACATCAGACCCTCCACCTCGGAGGGCCAGACCTTGAAACCGGACGCGTTGATCATGCGCTTGACCCGATCCACCATGAAGAAATAGCCGTCCTCGTCGTAGTAGCCGAGATCCCCGGTACGGAAGAAACGCTTGCCGTCGATCTCCACGAACGCGGCTTCGGTTTCCGCCGGCCGGTTCCAGTACCCGATGGTGACCTGCGGGCCAGACGATACAATTTCACCGGTTTCACCGGGGCCCTTTTCCTCCAGGGTATCCACATCGATTATCCGGCTGTCCACATCGAAAACAGGGATACCCAGGCACTGGGCCTTGGGTTGCTTGACCGGGTTAATGTGCGTAGCGGCCATGGTCTCGGACAGGCCGTAGCCCTCGATATAATCCAGCCCAGTCATGGTTTTCAGCTTTTCCGCCACCGCCGCCGGCATGGCCGCCCCTCCCCCGCCGATGGTATTCAGGCTGCTGAGGTCGTACTGGCCAATGTCCGGATTCGACAGGAAGTCCACCGCCATGGTCACGATGTTGGTCCAGCCGGTCACCCGGTAGCGCTCGATCAGACGGGCAGCCGTAGTGCGGTCCCAGCGTGTCATGATCACCGACGTCGAACCGCTGTAGATGGGACTGTTCATGGAGCCAGTCATGCCGGTTACATGGAAGAACGGCAGTGTGGACAGTTGCACCGTATCCGGTGTGCTCAGGTTCCAGAAGGCACGGTGCATCGCCGTTGCCATGACCGAGCGATGGGTATGCATACAGCCCTTGGGCGCACCGGTCGTACCCGAGCTGTAGGGGATGACGGCCAGATCGGCAGGTCCAGCCGTGTGGGCTGACGGCTCGTACCCGGCCGCCAGGGCAGCCTCCCAGGTCACCACACCCCGTACACCCCGGGACCAGACCGGGGCCGCAACTTCCGCCGGAAGATCGAGATCGGTATCCGGTTTGATGTAGCTGCTGTAGGAGGCCACCACAACCTGCTTCAGATCCGTTTCCGGCAACAGAGGAATGATGAAGTCCGCCAGCTCCTGGCCGGCCAGGCAGATTGAGGCTCCCGTGTCGGCAATAAAATGCTCGAGCTCGGCGGCACGGTTCATCGGATTGACCGGAATCACCACGGCGCCTGCCCTCAGGATGGCGTAGTAGGCGATCACGTACTGCGGCGAGTTCTGCATGTAGAGCAGCACCCGATCCCCCTTCCCGACGCCCTGTGACTGCAGGTAGCCCGCCATGGTTTCCACTTCCGACAGAAGACGTCGGTAGGTAAGGGGCGCATCGTAGAAGATGATCGCGTTATGGTCCGGGTAGCGGAGCGCAGATATTTCCAGGTTCCTGAAAACACTGGTTTCCGGCAGGGTCATGGTCTTGGGCAGTTCTCGGGGCCAGACCTTGAAATGGCGTGTGAACATGCGTGTTGCTCTCCAGGGTTCAGTCAGTCGGCCACAGGTGCAGCCAGCTATTATTCATTGGTGCTCGCTGGCAATCTGCCAGCCGATGTCCGCCAACAGGCTGGCCCGCCTGCCGACATTCAGCGCGTTGGCATTGGCGGCGTTACCGTCCAGCGCCCGCTTGTAGACCCCCTGCAGGATCGCAGCCAGCCGAAACAGGGAAAACGCCAGGAACACGTGCCAGTCATCAATACCGTCGCGCCCGGTCTGCGCGCAGTAGCGGGCGATCGTCGTCTGTTCATCGGGAATACCCAATGCCTCCAGATCCTCTCCCTGCAAACCGCGCATGCCTTCCATATCGGAGGGCAGATAGTACGGCAGGCAGAAGTAGGCCAGATCCGCCAGCGGATGGCCCAGCGTCGACAGCTCCCAATCGAGGATCCCGATCACCTCGGGCTTGTCCGGCGCCAGCATGAGGTTGCCGAACCGGTAGTCGCCGTGGGCGATGGCGGTTTCGTCCGCGGCCGGAATATTCTCCGGCAACCAGGCCATGAGCTTGTCCATGGCGGGCAGCTCGTCCGTCTTCGAAGCCAGATACTGCTTGCTCCACCGGGCTACCTGTCGTGCCACGTAACCTTCCGGACGGCCGTAATCTCCGAGGCCGATCGCGTTCACGTCCACCGAGTGCAGGGTCGCCAGCGTATCGACGGCCGAGCGGTGGGCCAGCAGGCGGTCCTCCCGGACCAGGTCAGGCAATGCCGAATGACTGATGATCCGGCCGTGCAGAAAGTCCATGACATAGAACGGTGTCCCAATAACGGCGCTGTCTTCGCACAGCACCCTCACCCTGGGAACCGGGACCCCGGTGTGGTCTGCCAAGGCCTTCATAACCCGGTATTCGCGCTCCACCATATGGGCCGAGGGAAGGGTTTTCCCGGGCGGCTTCTTGCGCAGGACGTATTGCCCGCCATCGGTATCCAGCAGGAACGTCGGGTTGGACTGTCCACCCTGGAACTGCCGAACGTCCAGCCGCTCACCCACCTCGGGCAGTTCTGCCTGAAGCCAGGCCAGCAGCCGCTCCTCGTCAAACCTGTGTGCCGGTAAAACGTCTACCAGCTCTGGTGCTGTTGTCATAGCGTCTCTATAGAGTCCGTTAGCAAATGGTCTCGCCACCGTCGGCAACGATAACCTGGCCGGTGATGTACGCACTCGCCCTGGTGGACAGGAACACGGCCAGGCCGGCGATATCGACCGGATCACCGATCCGGCGCAGCGGGGTCTTGTCCTCCGCCCGCTTCACCCGAACCGGATCTTCCCAGAGGGCCTTGGCGAAGTCGGTCTTGATCAGGCCCGGGGCGATGCTGTTAACGCGGATCCCTTTTGGCCCCCACTCCACCGCCAGGTTGCGGGCCAGGGCCGCCTCGGCGGCTTTCGACACCCCGTAGGTTCCGATGGTGGTGTTTCCCCGAAGGCCGGCAATGCTGGACAGCAGAACCACCGCCCCTTCACCCTTCTCCGCCATCTGGGGCAGGACCATGTTGGTGAGCCAGAAGGTGCCCTTCACGTTGGTGTCCATGATCTTGTCCCAGGCCTCATCGCTCATCTCCGCCGTGGTGCCGTAAACGGGGTTCGTGGCCGCGTTGCACACCAGCACGTCGATCGGGCCCCAGGCTTCGTTGGTCCGGTCGACCAGATTCTGCAAATCGTCTTTCCGGCCCACATGGCAGGGCACGGCCATGGCTTCGAAGCCCTGCGCTTTCAGTTCGGCAGCCACCTGCTCGCAGGCGTCCGCCTTGCGGCTGGAAATCACCACCCGGGCGCCGAGACGTGCCATTTCCTCGGCGATAGCGCGGCCAATGCCCTTGGTTGAGCCGGTAATGACAGCGACCTTGCCGGCCATATCAAACAGCGAATTGGTCATGGTTCAATCCTCTTGCCGGTGAATCAGCGATACTGACGAAGTTCCATCTTGGCCACGGAGTCCAGATGCACCTCATCCGGGCCGTCCGCCAGTCGCAGGGTCCGTACCTTGGCCCAGGCTGAAGCGAGGAAGGTATCCTGGCTGACTCCGGCACCGCCGTGAACCTGGATCGCCCGGTCGAGTACCTTCAGCGCCATACTCGGTGCGATCACCTTGATCATGGCGATCTCCTGGCGCGCCACCTTGTTGCCCACGGTATCCATCATGTGCGCCGCCTTGAGTGTCATCAGGCGCGCCTGCTCGATTTCGATGCGGCTGCGGGCGATGTCCTTGCGGATGGAATCGAAACTCGACAGCGGCTTGCCGAAGGCCTCTCGCTCGCCGGCACGACGACACATCAACTCCAGGGCCCGTTCGGCAACACCGATGGTGCGCATGCAGTGGTGGATCCGGCCCGGCCCGAGCCGGCCCTGTGCAATCTCAAAGCCCCGGCCCTCACCGAGCAGAATATTGCTGGCCGGTACCCGCACGTTGTCGTAGTGAATCTCGGCGTGACCGTGAGGCGCATGGTCGTAACCGAACACGGTCAGCGGTCGGATCATCTTCACACCCGGCGTATCCAGTGGCACAAGAATCATCGACTGCTGTTTGTGTTTCTCGGCGGTGGGGTCGGTCTTGCCCATAACGATGGCAATTTTCGATGTCGTAGTCATGGCGCCGGAGGACCACCACTTCCGGCCATTGATCACATACTCATCACCCTCGCGGCGGATTTCACAGGCGATGTTGGTGGCGTCGGAGGAAGCCACATCGGGCTCGGTCATCGAGAAGCAGGATCGGATTTCCCCGGCAAGCAGCGGCTTGAGCCACTGCTCCTGCTGTTCGGCGTTGCCAAAGCGGGCAATGGTTTCCATGTTGCCGGTATCAGGTGCGGAACAGTTGAACACTTCCGGTGCCATCTCCGAGCGGCCCATGATTTCGCACAGATGGGCGTATTCGTAATTGCTCAGCCCGGCACCGTAGTCGCTTTCGGGGAGAAAAAGGTTCCAGAGGCCCTCGGCCTTTGCTTTCGCTTTCAGTTCTTCGATGATCGGAACCGGAGCCCAGCGGTTCTCGGCCTGCGCGATCTGCTCGTGATGCAGGTGCTCGTTGGGATAGATGTGCTCATCCATGAAGGCCCTGAGCTGCGACTGTAGCGCTTTCGCTTTATCAGACAGATCGAACATGTCCGCTTCCTCTTGTTGGTATTGGTTCTTCGGCCATCGAGCTGCCAGGCCGGCCGTCAGATCGGAACACCCTCTGGCTTGTCGCTGCCAGAGCGGATACGAAAGGTGCCCTCGCCAATGGCCAGCAGGTTGCCTTTGTCGTCATGCACTTCGCCGGTGCTGTTGAAGATCCGGCGCCCCCCGGCGCGTTTTCTGCCGGTTACCCGAATCACTCCCTCGGAACACTGGCCGGTAAACGTGGTGGTAAGCGACAGGGTGACTGCCTTGCGCATCCGGCCCGGAAAGGGACAGTAGGTTCCGGCCTGTGCCATGGCTATGTCCAACAGCGACGTCAGCACACCACCATGGATAACGCCGCCAAGATTCAGATGCACGGGCCGAAGCTCAAGCTCGACGACCGCTTCATTTTCCTCCCAGGACGCCTGACGGTAGCCAAGCAGACTGTGAAAACCGGGCAGATCCTGCCCGTGGGTAATGTGGCGGCTTTCCTCATTCATCAGACATTCATTCCAGATGGGCCAGGCGGCTAATGTTGTCTTTGTAGTTCTGTTGTTTTTGTAATTTGTCACGCCTTACGGTTTTGAGTCAATATATTTGAAAGGTTGTTTCATCTAGCAAAACACAATAGAGAAAGATCGACGAAAAATGAAAAGTGCAACGAGTAGCGGGCGGAACTTTTTGGCTATCAAAGCCGCTTACAGCCTTCCATGATCAGGCGTCAGGCGCTGATGTCGCAGGTCCGCGACGGTGAAAACGGTTCTTTTGAGCTACTCTTCGACCACGCGCAGCTGCAAATCGGAACGACAAACATCCTATTGCAAAGCCCGAATGATGTGATAGATTCAGAGAATACAATTCACCCTGCAGTTGTGAGTTCTGCACAGTGAAACAAGGCAAAGCCACTACAACAATCAACGAGGCAAGCTCATGAAACTCTTTGCTACTGCTCGCAAGACTCTGACGGTGTATGCGTCAGCCTTTACCCTCGGTATTACCGCCGCGCTCTCGGCAGCACCCGCTGCGGCCCAGGACACCTTCACCTGGAAGGTTCAGTCCCATTGGCCCGGATCCAGCAGCTCCTACACTGACAGCCTTGGCCGCATCAAACGAGTGCTCGAAGAGCGCACCGATGGCCGCCTGAAACTGCAACTTTACGAGGCCGGCGCACTGTTCAAGGCCACGGACACCTTCAACGCGGTGAGTCGTGGCATCCTGGAAATGGGCACCATTTCCCCGGCCTATGCCCAGGACAAGGTCTCACTCGCGGGCATTGCCTCCGGTCTGCCGTTCGCGTTCCGTAATGTCTGGGAAGCCGCCTATTTCCACCAGAACCTGGGGTTCGAGCAGATGCTCCGTGACGAAGCCGCAGAGCACGGCGTTTACTGGGCGACCGACAAGGTCTACCCGACCGAAATGGTGGTCAAGGAACCCATTGAAAGCGTGGAAGACTTCAACAGCCTGAAGATCCGCTCCTCCGGCGCTCTGCAAACCTTCCTGACCGAGGCTGGCGCCGCGGCATCCTACATTCCCGGCAGTGAACTCTACTCGGCACTGGATTCCGGCATTGTCGACGGTGCCCACTGGGGTGCGGCACAGGGCGCCTATAGCATGGGCCTGTATGAAGTGGCCAAACACCACGTTCAGCCTGCCCTGAACATTGCCGGCACCGACGTGATCATCGTCAGCCAGAAGGCTCTGGACAAGCTGCCGGAAGACATGCAGAAGATCGTCAAGGACGCCCTCAACGAGCAGTTCTGGATCCGCACCAACGAATACCAGTACAAAGAGCGCATCACCCTGGCCAAGGCTATCGAAGAGCAGGGTGTGCAACTGAATGTTCTGCCGGACGAAGTTCAGGACAAACTGGTCGCCACGGCCCAGGCCATGTGGGATGAGGAAGGCAAGCGCAGCGAGAACGCCAAGAAGGCACTCGACATGCTGAAAGGTTACCTGGCCGACCTCGGCTATCTCTGATCGACCAGTGTTCTGACCAGGGCCGGGGTCTTCGACTCCGGCCTTTCTTTCCCCGAACCAAACCAGCATCCCGTGGGAGATTGCCGTGAGTGTGATGATCGCCGCATTCATGAGGGGGGTTACCCGTCTCAATGATTTTATCGGCCGGTGGGTGGCCCTCCTCATTTTCGCGATGTTCGTGTTCCTGCTTCTGGAAGTTGGATTCCGTTATCTGCTCAACTCCCCCACGGTCTGGACCAACGAGCTGACCCAGATGCTTTTCGGCATCTACGCGGTGATGTCCGGCGGCTACATCATGGCCCATCGGGGCCACGTAAATGTGGATCTGTTGCATTCGCACCTGAAGCCCCGCAAGCGCGCGGCCCTGGACATCGTTACCTCCCTGGTCTTTTTCATTTTCACGCTTGCCCTGCTGTGGTTCGGGATCGACATGGCGCAGGAATCCATGTCCAGCTGGGAAACCTCCTATTCGGCGTGGAATCCCCCCATCTGGCCGGTGAAGCTGGCCATTCCCGTCGGCACCGCTCTGCTGGTTCTGCAGGGACTGGTCAAACTGCTTGAAGACATCGCCGTGGCCTTTAACCTGGATTACTACACGCCCGAAGAAGCCGAGTCTGAAGGAGATCAGCTGTGAGCATTGAAGCCCTGACTCTCCTGTTTTTCGGTTCGCTGCTGTTTTTCCTGCTGCTAGGCCTGCCGCTGGCATTTGTTCTCGGTGGCGTATCGGTGGTGTTCTTGTATTTCACCTGGGGCTTCGACTCTTTCTATATGGTGGCCTCGCAGATCTGGGGCACCATGGAAAGCTTCACCCTGGTTGCCATCCCTCTGTTCGTCTTCATGGCCATGATTCTGGAGCGTACCGGTGTCGCCCGGGATCTTTACCGGATGATGCATCTCTGGTGCGGTGGCCTTAGAGGCGGATTGGCTCTGGGCACTCTTGGGATCTGTGCGGTGTTTGCTGCCATGGTGGGCATCAGCGGTGCTGCAGTGGTGGCCATGGGCACCATCGCCCTGCCGTCGATGCTGGAACGGGGCTATGACAAAAACATGGCCCTGGGCGTGATCAATACCGGCGGTGGCTGGGGCATATTGATTCCGCCCAGTATCCTGATGATCCTGTACGCGCTGATCACCGGCGTTTCCGTCGGCCAGATGTTTGCTGCCGGCATTATGCCGGGCATTCTGCTGATGGTGCTGACCGCCATCTACATCCTTGTGCGTTGCCACCTGCAGCCGGACCTGGCGCCGGCGCTGCCCAAGGAAGAGCGAGGCACCTGGCCAGAGAAATTGCGGGCTCTGCGAGCCGTGCTGCTACCTATCGGCGTTGTCGTCATGGTTCTGGGCTCGATTATCGGCGGTATCACCACCCCGACCGAAGCCGCTGCCATGGGCGTTCTGGGCGCGCTCATCTCAGCGGCCGTCTACAAACAGTTCAAGTGGAGCATCCTGAAGGAGGCGGCTATCCGCACCTTCAAGCTCACCGGCATGATCATGTGGATCCTGTTTGCCGCCCATGCCTTCAGCGCAGCCTACCAGAGCATGGGCGCCCAGGAACTGATCGAAGGCCTGATGAACATGGTGCCCGGCGGGCCCTGGGGCATCATCATCGCCATGATGGTAATTGTGTTCCTGCTGGCCATGGTGCTGGACCCCGTGGGTATTATGCTGATCACCCTGCCGGTGTTCATGCCGATCGTGGAATCCCTCGGTTTCGATCCGATCTGGTTCGGCATCCTGTTCGTGATCAACATGGAAATCGGCTACATGACGCCACCCTTCGGCTTCAACCTGTTCTATCTCAAGGGCATCGTGCCGCCGTCGATCACCATGAAGGATATCTACAAGTCGATCATTCCCTTCGTGATTGTGGAAATCATCGGCATCATCCTGATCATGATCTTCCCGGAAATTGCCACCTGGCTGCCGGAGTTGTTGTTCTGAAGCTGACATAACAGCACAGTTGCCAGACAAAGCGGGTAAGCGCTAATCTCGTGGGACTTCCGGACAAAGGAACCGGAAGCCCACACAAGGAGAACAGCCATGCATAACCCGCAACGACAGCCGATGCTGGTGTTGAACAGCATTATCCTCACAGCCGTTTTTTTTCTGCTTCCACTACTCCCTACCGAAAGCCACGCCGACACCCTGTCCGACCAGAAAGTGGCTTCGTTTATCGAAAGCGTTCGGGCGGCACAAACACTGGCTCCGGAGTTTGAGGAGCTGGAGCGTCAGATGGACAACCAGAACGAGAGCACCATGCCGGATTTCTCCCGGATCGTGTCGGACTCCCTGGAGCAGATGAAAGGCCATGAAGCCTATGGCCGCCTGGAAGACGTGGTGCAGGATCACGGCTTCGACAGCCTGGAATCCTGGGGTGCCACGGGCGACCGTGTTTTCCAGGCCTGGATGGCCATCGAAATGGCAGAGCAGAATCCTGCAGCGAGACGAGAGATGGAGGCCACACTGGCCGAGATGGAAAACAGCCCGCACATGACGGCCGAACAGAAAGCCCAGATGCGCGCCATGATGGAGAGTGCGATGGGTGCCATGCAGAGCGCGAGCAATGCTCCGGCGGAAGATATCGAGGCGGTGCGCCCCCATGTGGAGGCACTCAGGCAGCTAGGCGAAGAGTAAAAAGCACTCCTGAAAACAAAAAGCCCGGCAGTGTGACTTGCCGGGCTTTTTCATTGCCACGTTGCATTCAACCGTAAAGCTGATCCCTCGGGTCAGGACATCAGGTTGTAGACAAACACGATGGCAACGGCGAGGGGCGTGACAAACCGGATAAGGTTGTACCACAGGGTAAAGGCTCCGCCCTCCAGGGCCAGATCCGTTTTCAGAGATTCCTTCGCTACGAACCAGCCCACAAACACCGCCGTCAGCAGCCCGGAGAGCGGCAACAGCACATTCGCGGTGAAGAAGTCCAGCAAGTCAAAGATGGTCTTGCCTTCAAAGCGCTCGAACATGGCCAGCGGGGCCACATCGGACCAGAGATTGAGCGACAGAATCGAGGCAATCCCCAGCGCCCAGCAAAGCACACCAACCAGGATGGCACTGCCTGTGCGCGCCAGGCTGGTCTTTTCCTCGACCCACTCAACCACCGGCTCCAGCAGGGAGATACCGGAAGTCCAGGCGGCGAACAGCAGCAGAATGAAAAACAAGGTGCCAAACAGTCCACCCATCGGCATGTTGCCGAAGGCCAGCGGCAGGGTCTGGAAGATCAGCCCAGGGCCGGCACCGGCTTCCAGGCCATTGGCGAACACCACCGGAAAAATGGCCAGGCCGGCCAGGAGCGCGACGACGGTATCCATGATGGCCACGCTCACCGCGGTGCGGCCGATGGACACATCCCGACCCAGATAGGAACCGTAGGCCATCATGATGGCCATACCCAGGCTGAGGGTGAAGAAGGCGTGGCCAAGGGCAATCAACACTCCGTTAAAGGTCAGAGCGCCGAAATTCGGTGTGAACAGGAAGCTGACGGCCTCGCCAAAATGACCTGTCGTGGTGGCATAGCCAACGGCTAACAGAAGGAGAATAAACAGGGCCGGCATGAGGATGGTAACGGCCCGCTCAAGACCGCCTTTCAGCCCCTGGGAAACCACAAGGATCACCAGCGCCATAAAGACGGTGTGCCAGAGCAGCAACTGACCCGGGCTGGCCAGCAAGCCACCGAACAACTCACCAATGGAATCTGCGGTACCGCCGGTGAAGTCACCCATGGCGGCATGCCCCACGTAGGACGCAGCCCAGCCACCAATCACCGAATAAAAGGAGAGGATCACGAAGGCCGCAATCATCCCGATGATGGCCGAAATCCGCCAGCCCGGGGCGCTGAGATTGCGCTCGGCCACCAGACGCATACTGGTGATGGGGTTATGGCGCCCATTCCGGCCGATAAACACTTCCGCCATCATGATGGGAATACCGATTACGGCGATACACAGCAGGTAAACCAGTACAAAGGCGCCACCACCGTTTTCGCCGGTAACGTAGGGAAACTTCCAGATATTACCGAGACCAACGGCCGAACCGGTTGCCGCCAGAATAAACGCCAACCGGGAGGACCAGAGACCGCGGGTGGCCCCTGAACCGTTGCCCGAAACCGAGTTGGACTGAGTCATGTTGTGTTCCTGTGCTTTCAGCTGAGGAATGGCTTTAAAAAGGGCGAGCCACGGACTTGCCGCGGCAATTGGGGCGGGATTCTGCCAGCACTGACGCTGTGATGCCAGTGCTGGCGAGCTCCCGAGCCGGCTGGGTTCCGGCGTGGGGCAAGGAAGATAAAGCTAACTAGCCGTTTTTGCTGATAAACCTGCTAATCAGGTCTTTCAGGCCACGGGACATAGTGCTGAGCCGGTCACTGCTCTGCTTGGCAGAGTCGGCCTGGGCGTCACTGTGATCGGCCAACTCGGCAATGTTGGTGATCTGGCGATTGATCTCGTCCGACACCTGACTCTGCTCTTCAAAGGCCGCAGACATACTGATAAAGCTGTCGGAAATGGTCTCGATCGAGGTCACGATATCCTTCAGGGAGCTCTCCGCCTCCCGCACTTTCTCAAGCCCCTGACCTGCCACGGCTTCGCCGTCGCGGGTTGCCTGGACCGCGGAATCCACCTGCTGGCGGAAGTCGTCGATCACATTCTGGATCCGCACGGTGGATTCCCGGGTCCGACGGGCCAGTGAGCGCACTTCATCCGCGACCACCGCAAAACCGCGGCCCTGTTCACCGGCACGCGCCGCTTCGATAGCCGCGTTCAGTGCCAGGAGGTTGGTCTGCTCGGCAATCTCGGAAATCAGGTTGGCGGCCTCACCGATGCTGTTGGTGGACTCACCCAGCTTGCTGATTGTCGAACCAATTCCATTTACGCGGGTTACCAGCTCCTCAATAGACACCAGTGCCTCGGCGCTCCGATCGCTACCCACACCCGCCAGACGATTAGCCTCCTCGGCTTCACGGGCGTTGCTGGTTACCGACTCCGCCACTTCCTGGATTGAGGCCGTCATTTCGTTGATGGCCGAAGCAGTCTGGTCGGTTTCCGCGCGCTGCCGGGCAATCGCCGCTGCGCCATCGCTGATATAGCCGTGGGAAGCACGTGCCTGCTCGTAGAGCAGTTCTGCCTGATCATCAATCCGTGCCAGTGCAGTACGAACCCTGGCCTCCTCACTGACTAGCATCAGCGACACCTGTGAGAACAGCCCCCGCTCGTCACTGTAGGTGCGGGCGACAATCGGATCGCGGAAGGCATCGGGGCGAAGATCCAGTAGCCTGCGCAAACGGGCAGCCAGGGAACTGAACACCAGACCGAAGCCCAGGGCATGACCGATGACAATCAAACCCGCTGCCAGCCAGGGCTGGTTGAGCTGAAGCGCTCCCAGGCTCAAAACCAGAGAAACCAGGAATGGCCAGCCAGAACGAAGCATCGACGAGGCACGATTGCTGAACGATGAGGTCATCTTTCCGGCAGAGATCTTGGCATACAGCCGCTCGGCACGGGCAGTCTGCTCGCGGGTCGGCTCGACCCGCACGGATTCGTAGCCCACCATCTGGCCGTTCTCACGGATCGGCGTAACGTAAGCGCTGACCCAGTAGTGGTCACCACTCTTTGCCCGGTTCTTGACCACACCCATCCAGGCCTTGCCGGCCTTGAGGTAATCCCACATATCCTTGAACACAGCCTGGGGCATGTCAGGATGACGGATGATGTTGTGGGCCTGACCGATCAGCTCCTCCCTTGAGAAACCGCTGATTTCCTCAAACTCGTCATTGCAGTATGTGATAACGCCCTTCAAATCCGTGGTGCTGATCAACCGCCCGCCTTTTCGCATCTTGATTTCACGCTGGGTTACCGGGAGATTCTTACGCATAAACGGACCTTCTGACTCGAAGCTGACCAAGGAAAATGAAACAGGCGCAAAAGAGTAGCCCCTGATGAACACCATTGATATTCATCAAAAGTTACCCTGCGTATGGGAGTTTAACGGCAGAGGGTGACGGAACCTTAGTGCGTGCAGTTACTTATGTCGAAACAGCCAGCCGTGCCCGGGGATGGAAACGGGCGTTTACCCACAGGGAGAAGACGATAACCCCGCCACCGACCGCCAGCCTCAGCAGGTCGGCATCACGGTTCCAGATCAGCAGATTGACCACCAGGCCCGCAGGCACCAGGGCATTGTTCATGATTGCCAGAGTACCGGCATCCACCACGCAGGCACCGCGGTTCCAGAGGAAAAGACCGAGGCCCGAGGCAGCAAGCCCCAGCCACGCCAGGATGCCCCACTGCACCGGGGTGGTGGGCAGTTTCTCGGCGTTACCGAAAATGAGGAAGGATGGCAGCGCAATGATCAGGGCGCCGAAGAAAAAATAGCCGAAGGTGCGGTAAGCAGGCATGCCGGTAGGGTAATGCTGCATGACATGCTTGTATCCCACCTGGCCGGCGGCAAACGTAAAATTCGCCACCTGCAGCAACAGGAAGCCAGTGATAAAGTCCTCACTGAGCCCATCGTAGCGTATGATACCCGCGCCAACAGTTGCGATGGCCGCCGCAAGGAGCGCCACCGGTGAAAACCGGCGAAACAGCGCGTCATCCAGCAGGGTCACATACAGCGGGGTGAAAATCGTGAACAGCAGCACTTCCGGAACAGTCAGGTAGCTGAAAGACCGGTAAAGACACAGGTAGGTAATACCGAACTGCAACATGCCGGTTACCAGGATGCCCAGCTTCTGTCCCGGAGCCACGCCACGCCAGCGGGTGAACGGCAAAAACACCAGAGCACCGAGCAGAACACGGCTGAGCACCGCAAAATCGCTGTCTACCTGGCCGGCCAGAAATTCGCCGATCAGACTAAAAGAAAACGCCCACAGAACGGTAACAAAAACCAGAAGTCCCATCGCCACTGCCATCTGTTGTGATCAAGGCGCGTACTTTAACGGTTTTGGGAGAAACTTGCAGTGCAGAAGCACCGGATAGCACCCAATGGATGAAATCCACCAGCCATTACCGGAACCCAGGCAGCCTCTGGTGGCCCGAACCCTCACCGAGTGGCGAACCCTCGCCATTCTGGGCGGGCCGATCCTGATTGCGCAGGTCGCCCAGATGGCCAACGGCGTGATCGATACCATCATGGCCGGCCACGCCAGTGCCGAGGACCTGGCTGCGGTGGGTATTGGCAGTAGCCTGTGGATGCCCCTGTTCCTGTTTTTCATGGGCATGCTGGGAGCCCTGCAACCCATCATTTCCGGCTACAACGGCGCCCGGGAGGTTGGGAAAATCATGCCCGCCACCTGGCAGGGACTGTATCTGGCCGCCGCCGGGTCCCTGATCATGATCCTGTTGCTGACCCACGTACACCCGGTGCTGGCGCTTCTGAACCTGGAGGCCAACATCGCACGCATTACCCAGGGCTACCTCAATGCCTTTGCCTGGGGTATTCCGGCCCTGCTGTTACTGACAGCACTTCGGGGCCTGACCGATGGCCTCGGGCACACCCGCGTGATCATGGCCTTCTCCGTGCTCAGCACACTGATCAACCTACCGATGAACTACATCTTCATCTACGGCAAGCTGGGGCTGCCAGCAATGGGCGGGGTTGGCTGCGGCTGGGCCACCTCCATTTCCAATGGCGTCGCGGCAGCAGCCTTGCTGGTCTACCTGAACCGCAGCCGGGTGTACCGCCAGTTCCACCTGATTGCTGATTGGGTCAAGCCGGATCTGGCAGGCATGCGCTATATCCTGGGCATCGGCGTGCCCATCGGCTTTACCATTTTCGTCGAGGCCAGTCTGTTCTCGGTGATCGCCCTGTTTCTGGCTCCCCTTGGCCCGGTGGTGGTGGCCGGCCATCAGATAGCGCTGAATGTGGTGTCTTTGCTATTCATGCTGCCACTGAGCATAGGCATGGCACTGACGCTGCGAGTCAGCTTCCTGATGGGTGCCCGGGCGCCTGCCACTGCAAGGCTGATCTCCCGCAGTTCCCTGATTCTCGCCGCCGCCACGGCGCTGGTTTTTGCAATACTGCTGTTTGTGTTTTCACGGGAAATCGCAGCACTCTACACCAGTGATTCAGAGGTTCAGGCGGTGACCGTGAGGCTTCTGATGTTCGCTGCCCTGTTCCAGATTGCCGATGTTATCCAGGTAACCTGCATCAGTGCATTGCGTGGCTACAAGGACACCCGTATTCCGATGTTCATCATGCTGTTTTCATTCTGGGGTGTAGGCCTGCCACTGGGATATCTGCTGACGTTCACAGACTGGCTGGTGCCGGCCATGGGCGCTGCCGGTTTCTGGGTGGGCCTGACTGGTGGACTGGCATCTGCCAGCATTCTGTTGGGCTGGAGACTGTTCCTGTATGCGCCTGATAACAGTCAGACGGCATCGGCTGCCGGTTCCGGCGCCTCATGAAGATCCGCAAATACGATCCGGTCCCGACCGGTTTCCTTGGCTTCATACAGTGCTGCATCAGCCCGGGCCAGCCAGCTGTCGACGCCCTCGCCATGGCGCAGCAGCGCCACGCCAAACGACGCGGTGACGGCCCCACCGGGGTGTTTCATATATTTGCGCAGCACCTGCTGCAAGTTATTCATTACCGCCTTGAGGCCGATACCATCCACCCCTGGCAAAAGCAGCACAAACTCCTCGCCGCCGTACCGGAACAACTGGTCTGATTTGCGCGTGTTCTGTTTCAGCAGGGCCACAAGATCAGTCAGCACGTCATCGCCGACACCATGCCCATGCTCATCGTTGATTCTCTTGAAATGATCGATATCCAGCAGAACCAGGGCATAGGGCAGTCCGGTGCGCTCGGCATTCGCTGCAGCCAGATCCAGTTCCTGATCCATGGAGCGCCGGTTCTTGATACCGGTAAGCGGATCAATCGTTGCCAGATGCTCCAGACGCTCCCGCTGATCATGATTCCTGTGGGCAAACACATAGGCACAGGCGCTGACCACAAACGCCGTTGAGGCAAAGGACCACATCTGGACATCAGAGCGGAAGGCACCGCCATGAATCATGAGTACGACGACGGAAGCGACGTTCAAAAAAACCGCGATACGAGGGTTGGCGAGAAAGAAAGTAGTTACAAGACAGGGATAAAGCCAAAAAAGCCCGGGTTCGCCCACCACGGCACCAACCGTTACCGCGCCGCTGCAGGCAATAACCGCAAGCACCAGGCCGCTTCGACGGGTATCCCCACTGGCCCACGCGTATATCAGCGTGATAAGAATGCCGACAAGAATTGCCGTGTCGACAGAACCCGCAAGGGTATTGCCCTGCATAAAGCGCATGGCAGCGAAAGGCGTAATGCCCAAAATCGCGCTAGCACCCAACAAAGTAATGATCGACAACCTGAAATCGGTCTTAAGGCGATGAAGCATTCAGCGTTAATTTCCATCAAAAAAACTATTCTGTATCCCAGAATAGCGCAATCAATTTGAATGATCGTTACGAAGCAACGATTCTTTACACATTGTCCTTCAAAAAAGACAAAGTGTGAACGCATGCTCATTTTTTTGCATCAGAAAACAGTAACAGCCGTAAAATCAGGTAAAACCATACCGCCCCATGCTCACAGAATTGCGGCTCCAGTGGAGGGCCATGGCCATTCGGGGTTACACTTGCAAAGCTACATAACTAACCTGTACCCGAGACACCTGTTTTGACCGAACTTGTTCGAATCGCTCCAGGCGCGCTGACCATCGGCCGCCCCCTGCCCTGGGATGTCTATGACACCGACGGGAATATCCTGTTGCGCCAGGGCTACGTGATTCAGACCAACTCCCAGCTGGAACAGTTGTTCGAACGGGGCCGATTCAAACCCCGCAAGATAGAGCGTCCCCAGGAAGAGGTCTTCGAGGATACACGGGATCGCAACCCGTTTGCCGATTACCCGGATCTGCTGCATTCCCTTGAAGCAACCCTGAACGCCATCACCGAATCCGACCCCTCGGCACAGAAACGCCTGCTGGGCCTGGCCCGGATGATTGAGCGCACCTGCACCGAGTCACCCGACGCAACCCTGGCGCTGGTTCATCTTTACTCGATCGGTCCGGTCATTCACGAGCAAATCCTGTTCTACGCCATTTTGTGCCAGTTCATTGGCCGTCAGTTCGGTCTTGAGGAGAGCCGGGTTGCCGTACTGACTGCCGCGGCCCTGACGGCCAATCTTGCACTGGTGCCCATTGCCGACAAGCTGAATGCGTCCAATACGGTCCTCAACGACGAGCAACGGAGCGTGATTCGCAAGCACCCGCAACGCAGCATCCAGGCCCTCAGGGCCGCAGGCATCGACAACAAGCTACTGCTCACCATCATCGCCCAACACCACGAACAGGCTGATGGCAGCGGCTATCCAAAAGGCCTCAGTGGCACCGAAATACGGCCAGAAGCGGAAATTCTGGCACTGGCAGAGCGCTACGTGGCCATGATCACCAAACGGGCCTACCGGCAGCGCATGAACGTGGCCAACGCCCGCAAGTTGATTGCCAATCTTGCAGACGGCAAGTATCGCCCGGCCATACCCAAGGCCCTGCTGCAGGTTCTGGGCGAGTTCCCGCCCGGCATTCTGGTTCGGCTGGAAAACAACGAAGTGGGCGTGGTAACTCGCCGGCCAGTGCGGGCCCGGGGGCCATTCGTTAAAGCCATTTTCGGCCCTCGCGGCAACCGTTATTCCGGCACTTTCGAGCGGGATACCAGCGAGCCTGACTTTGGTATCCAGGCTCTCGAGGAGCCCGAAATCATGCCCTCCATGGACTTCAGCCTGGTCTGGGGCTTCCGCTCCTGACCTGCTTCATCCTCCGATAGAGCCTGCTCAAAGACCCAGTGCTTCGGCATGATGATCCAGGTGATCATCAATAAACGAGGCAATGAAGAAATAGCTGTGGTCATAGCCCCGATGCATGCGCAGGTTGATGTGATGGTGGAACTTTTCACAGGTATCTGCCAGAACATCCGGGTTCAATTGACTGTCCAGGAACTCATCCGCCGTGCCCTGATCCACCAGTAGCGGCAATCGTTCGCGGGCGGTCGGGATCAGCAGGGTGGCATCCCATTCTTCCCAGCTACGAGGATCATCCCCCAGATAGCCCTTGAAGGCTTTCTGGCCCCAGGGACATTCGGTGGGGTTGGCAATGGGTGCAAAGGCAGACACCGAAGCATAGCGGCCGGGGTTTTTCAGGGCGCAGATCAAGGCACCATGGCCACCCATGGAATGACCGCTGACAGATCGTTTGTCCGTAACCGGCAATTCGTTCTCGATCAGCTGCGGCAATTCCTTCACCACATAATCATACATCCGGTAATGGGGTGCCCAGGGTTGCTCGGTGGCGTTGATGTAGAAACCGGCTCCGGAGCCAAAATCGTAACTGTCGTCCTCGCCCGGCAGGTTTACCCCACGGGGGCTGGTGTCCGGGCACACAATCGCCATGCCGAGCTGTGCAGCCCGTTTCTGGGCACCCGCCTTTTGCATGAAATTCTGGTCGGTGCAGGTCAGGCCTGATAGCCAGTAGAGAACCGGCACCTTCTTCGGGTTGGAGCTCACTGCCACGGGCGGCAGGTACACCGCAAACTCCATGTCGCATTCGAGGGTAGCGGAAGTATGCCGGTAGCGGCGGTGCTCGCCTTCGAAACAGACGTTCGTGGATAGGAGTTCCATAGTGTCCTCAATTCAGAAAATAGGTGTGTTTCAGTCCAGGGCACTGGCGTGCTTTGGCGGCTCGAGACCGAAACCGGTGCGCGCCAGCTCGGCCAGGATAGCAGTACGGGTGACAATACCAATCAGTTTGCCGTGATCCACAACAGGGTACACCTTTGGCTTGCCCGCACCGAGGTTCTGGGCAAGATCCACTACGGCCATCTCTGCCGAAATCGTCACCGGTTTCCGGAACATGACGTCGTCAACAAGTGGATCGCCCTCACGGTGATAGCCGCTGACCAGCAGGGCATGGATACAGTCCTGCTCGGAGATGAATCCGATAACATGGCGCTGGTCATCAACAACCGGAAGGCCGGTTACGTGATTGTGGAGCAGCGTCTTCACCACCTTGGTGAGCTGCGTGCCACAGCGGACCGGCTCGATGTGGTTCCACATGACATCTGACACTTTCAGTGAACGCATGGGCAGATTCCCTCCCCTTGTTGGATAGTCGCCATTGCTATGAGCATAGGCAATCACACCCGAATCCACCAATTTTCCCGGGCCGTCGGTTTACACGGAAAGATATCTGACTAAACTCAACCGGTTATACCCAACCCGGGTCAAAAATCCATACCAATCCATGGCATACAGAGGGAGATCCCATGGAAGCTATTTCTGAATTTGTAGGACAGATAAACGGACTGGTCTGGGGCCCACCCATGCTGGTTCTGATACTGGGCGTCGGGCTCTTCCTCAGTCTCGGCCTCAAGTTGATGCCGGTGCTGAAGCTGGGCGCCGGCTTCCGGCTGATGTGGAAAGGTCGTACTGCCGCCGGAGCCGAATCCGAGGGTGAAATCCCGCCGTTCCAGGCGTTGATGACAGCCCTTTCTGCCACTGTGGGCACCGGCAACATTGCCGGTGTTGCAACCGCGGTGTTCCTCGGCGGCCCCGGGGCCCTCTTCTGGATGTGGCTCACGGCCCTGGTGGGCATGGCCACCAAGTACTCCGAAGCAGTGCTGGCCGTGCGCTACCGGGAGGTGGACGAGCGCGGTGATCACGTTGGTGGCCCCATGTACTACATCCGCAACGGGCTGGGCCGCAAGTGGGCCTGGCTTGGTGTCCTGTTCGCCGTATTTGCCGCCATTGCCGGCTTCGGCATCGGCAACACGGTTCAGGCCAATTCGGTGGCGGATGTCATGGAAACCAACTTCGGACTGCCACACTGGCTGACTGGCCTGGTGCTCATGGTCCTGGTGGGCATGGTCCTGATTGGTGGCATCCGCAGGATCGGCCATGTTGCCAGTGCCCTGGTGCCGTTGATGGCGGTTTCCTATCTGATTGCCGGGCTGGTGGTGCTGGCGATTAACGCCGCCGACATTCCCGCCGCCTTTTCCCTGGTGATCAAGCACGCCTTTAGCCCCATCGCCGCCGAGGGTGGATTTGCCGGTGCAGCCGTGTGGGCCGCAATCCGTTTCGGTGTGGCGCGAGGCATCTTTTCCAATGAAGCGGGCCTCGGCTCCGCGCCCATTGCCCACGCCGCGGCGCAAACCCGTAACCCGATCAACCAGGGTATGGTGGCCATGCTTGGCACCTTCATTGACACCATTATTATCTGCACCATCACCGGCCTGGTGATTATTACCTCCGGCACCTGGACCTCCGGGGAATCCGGCGCTGCCCTGACATCCATGGCGTTTCAGGAGGCGCTACCCGGCGTTGGCAACTATCTTGTAGCTATCGCCCTGGCAGTTTTTGCCTTTACAACCATTCTTGGCTGGTCGTTCTACGGCGAACGCTGTATCGAGTTCCTGTTCGGCGTAAAGGCGATTGTGCCTTACCGCGTTGCATGGATTCTGGCCATCCCCGTTGGCGCCACCCTCAACCTGGGCTTCGTCTGGCTGGTGGCAGACACCCTGAATGCCATGATGGCGCTGCCAAACCTGATAGCCCTGCTGATGCTGAGCCCGGTCGTGTTCAAGCTTACCCGGGAGCACTTTGAGAAAGAGAAGGCATTGGGGGTTTGAGCCCCTTGTAATTGCCTCATCTGGCACCAAGGTTTGACGTATACAAGCAGAATACAACCCGGCAGTTTTCTCGCCGGTATAACAAACGAAATTGTCACTACCATGATCGAAGGAGAGTACACATGACTTTACGTCTCGGAGATACCGCACCCGATTTTGAGCAGGACTCCAGTGAAGGGAAGATTTCGTTTTACGACTGGCTGGGAGACAGCTGGGGCGTGCTGTTTTCACACCCGGCGGATTTTACCCCGGTCTGCACCACGGAACTGGGCCTGACCGCCAAGCTGAAGGATGAGTTCGCCAAGCGCGGTGTGAAGGCCATCGCCCTGAGTGTCGATCCCGTTGACTCCCACCACGAGTGGATCAAGGACATCAACGAAACCCAGGGTTGCTCGGTGAACTTCCCGATCATCGCGGACCATGATCGCAAAGTGTCGCAGCTGTACGACATGATCCACCCCAATGCCGACAGCAGCCTCACGGTGCGTTCGCTGTTCGTGATTGATCCGAACAAGAAAGTGCGCCTGATGATTACCTACCCGGCCAGCACCGGTCGTAACTTCAACGAAGTTCTGCGCGTGATCGATTCGCTGCAGCTGACCGACGAACATAAGGTCGCCACACCGGGCAACTGGGAGCGTGGCGGCGACGTGGTTATCGTCCCGTCCCTGCAGGACGAGGAAGAAATCAAGCAACGCTTCCCGAAGGGCTACAAGGCGGTGAAATCCTACCTGCGGATGACACCCGACCCGAAAGCCAACTGGAGCGGTGACTGATCACCAGCCTCCAGAGCAATTAAAAAGGCCGGGCAGCTTGCGCTGCCCGGCCTTTTTTGTGCGACTGAGGCCAGGTGAATACCTTCACCTGACCTCGATACCTGAACGATCAGAATGCCGGAACAACGGCACCCTCATACTTCTCCATGATGAAGTCGCGAACGGCATCGGACTTCAGGGCCTCTGCCAGCTTCTGCATGGCTTCGCTGTCCTTGTTATCCGGACGGGCCACCAGGATGTTTACGTAGGGCGAATCTGAACCCTCAATCACCAGTGCATCTTCAGTCGGGTTAAGACCCGCTTCCAAGGCATAGTTGGTATTGATCAGCGCAATGTCTACCTGATTAAGGATCCGCGGCAATGTGGCTGCTTCCAGCTCCTTGAAGTCCAGATCTTTAGGGTTCTCGGCAATGTCACGGGGAGTCGCTGTGATCTTGCTCTCGTCCTTCAGTGTGATCAGACCCGCCTTCTGGAGCAGCAGCAGGGCACGACCTCCGTTGGTGGGATCGTTAGGGATGGCGACAACCGCACCGTCTTCAAGAGCGTCCAGCGATTCAATCTTGCTGGAGTAAGCGCCAAACGGCTCAACGTGAACGCCGGTCACGGTTACCAGGTTGGTACCACGGCCTTCGTTGAACTCGTCCAGGTACGGCTGGTGCTGGAAGAAGTTAGCGTCCATCCGCTTCTGGTCCACCTGGATGTTCGGCTGGATGTAATCGGTAAATACTTTAACGTCCAGCTCAACACCTTGCTCAGCCAGTTGAGGCTTCACGAATTCCAGAATCTCGGCATGGGGAACCGGTGTCGCGGCTACAGAAAGCTCTTCGGCAGCGACGGCACCTGAGAAAGTAGCTGCTGCAGCCAAGGCTGCGAGTGATTTCTTCAGATTCATAAATAGATACTCCTCTTAACAGTTAACAAAACGTGTTGGCTTACCTGAATAGCCCGGGCCGCTGGCAGGGAAGCCCTTCCGAAAACGTGGAGCGCCAGGGATGGCGCGACCGAGCCCTACAGGGACGTATTTACGGGCGTTTTTCGGAAGGGCTTCCCCGCCAGCGGCTTGCACCAAGGCATGCCTATTTGCGGCTGAAGTACAAAACCAGACGGTCGCCAACCATCTGTAGGACTTGGACAAAAATAACCAGTAGGGCGACTGTAATGACCATTACGTCGGTCTGGAATCGTTGATAGCCGAAGCGGATGGCCAGGTCGCCGAGACCGCCGCCACCGATAACGCCGGACATGGCCGCGTACGACACCAGGGTGATGGCGGTAACGGTGACACCGGCGATGATCCCGGGAAGCGCTTCCGGTAACAGAGCTCCGAAGATGATCTGTTTAACACTGGCGCCCATGGCCTGGGTGGCTTCGATGATTCCGCGATCAACTTCCCGCAAAGACGTTTCTACCAACCGAGCAAAGAACGGCGCGCCGCCAGCCACCAGCGGCGGGATTGCTCCGGCTACGCCCAGCGACGTGCCGATCAGCATTACTGTAAAGGGAATCATAACGATCAGCAGGATGATGAACGGCACGGAACGGAGTACGTTCACCACGAACGACAGCACCGCATAGGCCACCGGCTGTTCCAGCAGCTGGCGTTTGCCGAAGAGGAACAGCAGCACGCCGATGGGCAGACCGATCAGGACGCTGAACAGCAGGGACATGCCCACCATCACCAGGGTATCCCAGCTGGCCCAGCCGATTTCGGTCCAGTCTACATTGCTTAACAGGGCTTCCATCAGCGCAGTACCTCCACGTGAACGTCGGCAGCTTTCAGCGCCTCCATGGCCACCTCGAGATCACCGCCCACCAGTGACAGGGTCAGCTGGCCGTAGGGGGTGTCCTTAATGTGGTCGATACGGCCGGAAAGGATGCTGAAATCCACGCCAGACTCCCGGGCGACGCTGCCCAGCAGCGGCTTGTAGGTGGATTCGCCCTTGAAGGTCAGGCGGAGGATCCGGCCGTTGGCCTTGCTCAGGTCTTCCTGAAGTTCGTCCCGGTCAATGCTCTCGCTTTCGAACACGAAGTCCCGTGTGGTCGGGTGTTTCGGATGCAGGAACACTTCGCTGACCGGGCCCATTTCAACCACTTCACCAGCGTCCATCACGGCCACGCGGTCGCAGACCCGGCGCACCACGTCCATTTCATGGGTGATCAGTACGATGGTCAGGCCCAGTTCCCGGTTGATATCGGCCAGCAGCTTCAGCACCGACTGGGTGGTCTGCGGATCCAGGGCGCTGGTAGCCTCGTCGCAAAGAAGGATAGTAGGTCGACAGGCGAGAGCCCGTGCGATGCCCACTCGCTGCTTCTGGCCGCCAGAGAGCTGCGACGGGTATTTGTTAGCGTGGTCTGTGAGGCTGACCCGAGCCAGCAGCTCCTGAACCCGATCCCGGATCTCGGCCTTCGAGTAGATGCCCGCAAGCTTCATGGGGAAGGCAATGTTGTCCGCCACGGTTTTCGACGACAACAGGTTAAAGTGCTGGAAGATCATTCCCACTTTGCGGCGAAAGGCGCGAAGCTCGGCAGCGTCGTAGTCGGTGATGTTCTCGCCGTCGATCAGAATACGGCCGCCAGTGGGTGGTTCCAGCAGGTTGATCAGACGCACCAGCGTCGATTTACCGGCGCCGGAATGGCCTACGATGCCGAACACCTCGCCGGTTTCAATGGTCATATCAGTGGGGTGAAGCGCGGGGATCGCCCGGCCGCCTACCTGATACGACTTCTGTACCTGGTCAAATACAATCACGGTCAGCGCCTTGTGGGTGCAGCGTTAAAACCGGCGATTATAGCCCAAACGGTCGGCAAACCCGAATTCCGGAATGATTCTCAGTGTGGGTAGATATCCTTACACAAACGGTTACCTGACACCGCGCAGCCTGGTGAACTAAACTTGGAAAGCAAAAGAACCTTACATTTCCCCGGAGCTCTTCCAGAGACGCGCTGCCCAGAGACTCACTAACGTGACCAACGAAAAACAACCAACGCCCTCAAGGATGAACTCTACCCAGGCATGGGTTACCTACCTCAGCAAAGTCGAGCTGCCGGTACTGGCCAATACGCTGCGACGCATTAGCGAGCTGACCGACAGCCAGAACAGCACGGTCAACGAGCTGGCCAATGTAATTCTCAACGATGCCCAGCTCACCTCACAGGTTCTGCGGCTGTCGAATACCGTCTTTTACAACCAGACCCGCACCCAGGTCAGCACCGTCAGCCGCGCCATTACGTTGATCGGCTTCGATGCCGTGAAATCCATGGCCATCTCCTCCCTGATTGTCGACACGCTGTTGAAACGCAACGACCGTCCTCATCTGTTGCGCTGTCTGGCCCGTGCAATTCACGCCGCGGTTCAGGCCAGGTGTCTGATGCCGAAACGCAACGAGACCGCGCTTGAAGAGGTGTTTATCGGGGCCTTGCTGATGAACATTGGTGAATTGGCCTTCTGGTCCTGCGAAACCGACCAGGCCGCCGAACTGGAAGAACGGCTGCGCCTTGAAGAGCCCCCGGTAGAGGCGCAAAAGGCCGTGCTGCACTCTACCTTTACCGAAATTACCCGGGGCCTCGTGGATGCCTGGTCCCTGGGACCATTCATCAAGGATGTCGTCTCGCCGGGGCAGGCCAATTCCATGGCCTCGAGCCTGGTCCGGAATTCCGTGGAAATGGCCCGTCTGTCGGAACAGGGCTGGAGCGGTCCGGAAATGGATAAGCTACTCGAACGCCTGGGCAAGGACATTGGCGAGAGCCCGGCCGTGGTTCGCGACCGGCTCAAGGTAAACGCCTCGGAGGCGACTCGGGTGGCAGTCTCCCTCGGCATCCCCCAGGTAACCGCCATGATGCCGGGCGCCGAAGGCAAGGCCGGCGACAGCGGGGCGCAGGCTCCGGAAATGGACCCGGAACTTCAGCTGGAAATTCTGCGTGAATTGAGCCATTGCCTGGCGGAGAAACCGGACATCAACGAAGTATGCCAGTTGGTCATTGAGGGCATCCACAGGGCTGTCGGTATGCAGCGAGTCGCTCTGCTGATGAGTGACCGAACCGGCAACGAACTGGTGCCCCGAAAGCTCGGAGGCCGCGGCACCGAAGAATGGCGACAGCAGTTTGTAATCCGTAAGGATGGCAGCGGGCCACTGGGCTCGCTTCTGCCCCATGCCCATTGCAGCATCTACGAACCCAAACGGAACTCGGAAGGCGTACCTTACGATCAGTGGCTTGGCAAAGTGCCGGCGCTTATCGGGCCGATCAAGGCGAATGGTCGCCTGATCGGCCTGTTTTACGCGGACAATGCAGCCGGCGCTTACCTACCCTCAAAAGAGCAGTTATCAGCGTTTGGCCACTTTATCCAGAATGCGCAGCTCTGCCTGAACCTGATCTCTACACATTAACGCTCGTTCACAGCTCGTAGAGCTTGGTGACGTGCAGAATCGGCCCGGTTGGAGCCCCAGTCGGTGAGCCACCTTCGGGTTCGAGACTGATCGCAAGGGTCCGGCTGCCGCTCAATGAGCTCTGAGCTTCATCCGACAGCCCCACCTGGTGAGTTTCACTCGCCGGCAGGACCCCTAGCGAAAGAGGCGGCCCCTCCTCTGGTACAACCCAGAGCTCATAATCCTTACCGGACTCCGCGGAGCCTGCGGCAACAGCGCGCAATTTCAGCAGGTTGCCACGATCCGTTTCACTTAACAGCCACAGCGGGTCGCCAAGTTCGGCCTCGATGATCGCCCCGGCTAACATGGGCCTTTCTGGAACGGGAGACGGCTGTAAAACTAACAGAACGGCGAAAAAGACCGCCGCTGCGGTTGCCGTCAATCCCCAGCCTGGCCAAAACCAACCGGCTCTTGAGGAAACCGGGGGTTTCGGTTTGGACTGTTCGGGCCACAAACGTTGCTGGATGTTCGACCAGATGCTTGGCGGGGGCGTTTCCGGGGTGGCAATCGTCGACAGGGCACCAAGTTGCTGCTCCCAGAACCAGACTTCCTGACGAACCCGACCGGATTCCATCATCCATCCCTCGAAGCGGAGGCGAGCAGGGCCTTTCAAAGAACCCAGAACATATTCCGCCGCAAGAATCTCTACGCGCTCGGGTGTTTTTTTCATCGCTCAAGACACCTCTTCAATGCCATAAGCCCCCTTCGAATCCAGCTTTTCACCGTCCCAACGGGTGAGCTCAGGGTTTTCGACAGCTCATCGTGAGTGAAACCCCGGTAGTAGGCGAGCAGAATGCTGTCACGCTGGACATCACTGAGCTCTTCAAGGCACCCCGTGAGCTGGGCCGACCCGGAGATCCGCAAGGAGTCATCCAGAGGTCCACCACGGTTGTCCTCAACCTTGTCAAGGTGCTCATCTCCGGTCGTCTGCCGTACTTTGCGGGCTCGCATCAGGTCCAGGGTCCGGTAGCGCGCAATGGTCATCATCCAACCGAGCGGCGCACCCCTGTCCCGATGGTACTCGCCCGCGTGATGCCAGATCTGAATAAAGCTCTCCTGCATTGCTTCCTCGGCCAGCTCACGATGGTTTGCCAGCTTGATGCAAAGGCCGAACATCCTCGCCGCGACCTTGCTATAGAGTTCTTGAAACGCTTTCCGGTCCTTCCTTGCCACTGACCGCAGCAAGCGCATCAACTCGTCCTGATTCACCTCGGCATAAGCCATAAACACCCTCATTGTTCTGGTAACTGCAAAAGGTACGAGCGCGGGAACGCGGAAGTTGCGTGTCTACCAAGAAAGTTTTTTTTGCAACAGCTGCAACTTTTGACGTCCACCACCCGTTCCTTCCCCCGACGCACCCAAACACAGAGAGGAAAACAACATGAAAACAATTCTGAAGCGGTCCAGTCTCGCTATCGCCGTGGCCGGAACCTGCCTCGCCACCGGCCTGGCCCAGGCTTCGAGTCACCGTGAGGCGCCCTTCATCACCGAAATCCCCAAGGTCGACGGCACGGACTTTTATATGTTCCGGAGCTACGAAAGTGGCAGAAGCGACTTCGTGACCCTGATTGCCAATTACCTGCCACTGCAGGATGCCTATGGCGGTCCCAATTATTTTGATCTGGATGACGACGCCATCTATGAAATTCACGTCGACAACGACGGCGATGCCGTTGAGGACCTGACGTTCCGTTTCCAGCTGGAAGACAACCTGAACGACATTCAGTTGCCGGTCGGGCCGGATGGCGACCAGCGGATGGTATCTGTGCCCCTCAAAAACATTGGCGATGCAAGTGACGGGGCCAACGTTCAATTGCGACAAACCTACACAGTGGATGTCATTTCCGGGGATCGTCGCACCGGTTCCGTGCAGGCAGCCACCAACGTGAACACCGGTACCGAAGTCTTTGACAAACCCCTGGATAACATCGGTGCAAAGTCCTTTGGTGATTACGCCGGCTACGCCAGCCAGCACGTGTTTGACATCGCCATTCCCGGCTGCGGAACCAACGGTCGGGTATTTGTCGGGCAGCGCCAGGAGGCGTTTGCGGTGAACCTGGGTGAAATCTTCGACCTGGTTAACACCAACCCCCTTGGCCCCCGGAATGGTGAAGGCCCCGGTGATCTGGCTGACAAGAACGTCACCTCCTTTGCCCTTGAGGTGCCTACCGATTGCCTGACCGGCACCGCCATGAACTCCAACGGCCAGCCCGTAATCGGTGCCTGGACTACAGCGAGCGTCCGGCAGGCACGTATCATCAACCCTGCTCCCAGCACCGCAGGCCGGGGTGCAACCGTTGAAGGTGGAGCCTATACCCAGGTTTCGCGTCTGGGCATGCCACTGGTAAATGAGGTGGTTATCGGGCTCAAGGACAAAGACCGTTTCAACGCCAGTGAACCAAAAGATGATGGGCAGTTCGCCACCTATGTCACACACCCGACACTGCCGGAGCTTCTGGAAGTGCTGTTCCCCGTAACTGCACCGAACAACTTCCCGCGCAACGATCTTGTCACGGCATTCCTCACCGGCGTACCGGGAGTCAACATGCCTGAGGGCGTAACTGCCTCCGAAATGTTGCGACTGACGCCCGCCGTTGCACCAACGCCGCTGAACAGCCAGAACGATCTCGGTGTTCTGGCGGGTGACAACGCCGGCTTCCCGAATGGCCGTCGGCCCTACGATGACACCGTCGACATTGCGCTTCGCGTCGCCATGGGTGTACTGGCAGACCCTGCAGATGCGCCTGATGGCAGCCTCGAGTACACCGACGGCGTCCAGCTGGCAGCGGATCCTACCAGCCTGCCCGCAGACTATGAGTCGTTCCCTTACCTGGCGACACCCATCGCCGGTTCACCCAACGAATAACCGGGAGGTAGCCATGAGGTCCCTCACAAAACTTACGGCCGTCTGCGCGATTGCGTTATTGATGGCAGGTTGCTTCGACGGCTCCAACAGCCGATCGGAAAGGCCGGCTGAGACCGTCGACTTTACAACGTTTGTTAAAACCCAGTTCGCCCGGACAAGCGACGACGCCCAGCCGGCGAACGTCAACGGCATCGACCTGAGTTTCAATGACCAGAATAATCCACAGGCATTCGATGACCTGCTTCAATAACACTCCACTTGGCCGGTTTCCCCGTTGTTTCGGGCCGGCCATACCCTTGCCTGCCCTTCGGGGCAGGATTTTTTGGTTGATCGCGGTTTTCGCGCCCCTCCAGATACACGCCGCCCCGGATCCCATCATCACGGAGTTCAATGACAATGAAATACTGACCGAGTTACCCGGCGCCGCCAACGAGCTCCTACGGGAGACGGATTCCCCCGAAGTGGTTGGGGACCGTCTGCAAATGCTGATCACACGGGCCAGGGCCAGTGGTGATCCGAGATACATGGGGTACGCCCAGACATTGATTAACCGCTGGCCGGACGAGCAGCTGACCGACCGGCTGCGAGTGCTACGGGCAACCCTGCGCCAGAGCCTGCATCAATTTGATTCCGCCCGCGCCGATCTTGAACGGGTACTTTCAAGCTCTTCGGACAATCAACAGCGTATCCAGGCTCGCCTGACCCTTGCCAATCTCCAGCTGGTTCAAGGTCGTTACACCGAGGCCGGGCGGCATTGTCAGGCACTTCAGTCGGACTATCCCGGCCTGATAGCGAAGAGCTGCCTGGCGTCCGTGCAGGCGAGGACAGCCGACCCTCAAAAAGCCTACCGGAATCTTGCGCAACAACTCGCCGAGGCGACAGGCCGCCAGCCTGCTGATTCCACCAGTCGACTCTGGACCGAGGGCACACTTGGCGATATCGCGGCCCAGGCAGGCCTGCCCGAAGCCAAACGGCATTGGCGAAGGGTTCTGCAGGCATCTCCGAGCGACCTGTATATCCGAGCCCAACTTGCCGACTGGCACCTTGAGCAGGACCAGTTCGAGCGCGTTTTGACACTCACCCGGGGATTCGAGGCCGTTGACACACTGGCCGTGATTCGGGCCATCGCCATGAAACGCACGGGCCAACCGGGCAGTGACGAACTGATCCGTCGTTTACGGCAACGATTTGAAGAGGCCCGGTGGCGAGGCACTTTACTGCACGCCAGAGATGTTGCCCGTTTCCTGCTAGATGTAGAGAACCAGCCGCGCGATGCCCTGAAACTGGCGATCGAAAACTGGGAGAGTCAGAGGGAGCCCCTGGACACCCGGCTTTTGCTGAGAGCTGCCCTGGCTTCAGGTGACAGTGCCCAGCACCAAAGAGTGAGCGATTGGCTCAGTCAGCAGGGTCAGATCGATGCCCGCTTTCCGGAGTTCAAACAATGAGGATAACGATAAGAATCTGGCTCGCCTTGACCACAATAGCGCTGATATCAGCCAGTGGGATGGCAGCAGCACACAAGGCAAGCGACAGCTTTCTTTACCTGAACAGCGGTCCGACGGAGCTCCGAATGGATGTTGCACTGCGGGACCTCGCGCTGCTCGTGAGCATTGATAGCAACGGAGATAACGAAATATCCGGTCAGGAACTGCGACAGGCAAGACCAGAAATTACGCGGACCATCGAATCCGCGCTCATCTTTTCGAACAGCAGTGGCAACTGCAATCTGGCCGGCAAGAAATGGGGTATCAGCGAGCATAGTGACGGAGTCTATTCCGCCGCCCGTTACGCCATTCGTTGCCCCGACGGTGAGCCACCCGAAGCGCTGAAGTACGACCTCCTGTTTGGGCAGGATGCACTGCACCGGGGCCTGGTGAGCCTGGACTACAACGGGCAAACGCGTCTGGCCGTACTAGGGCCTGATTCCCGCACTCTGGATCTGGCAGGCAAGGACACTCCCAGCTATTTCAGTGTCTTCAAAACGTTTGTCTATGAGGGTGTTATTCACCTGCTGATCGGCCTGGACCACATTCTGTTCCTGCTGGTTCTGATCATCCCGGCCACGCTGTCCACTCACAAAGACCTCACACACGGCGTCCAATCAAAAGCCTTACGGGGCCGCCTGCTTGAACTGGCCGGCATTGTTACCGCGTTTACCTTGGCGCACTCAATCACTCTGGCCCTGGCCGCCCTCGATATCGTGTCACTGCCGATCGCATGGGTGGAAACGGTTATCGCATTATCCATCGGACTGGCCGCACTGAATGTCGCCTGGCCGGTTCTGGGGCATAAAACCTGGAAGCTGGCCTTCGGTTTCGGTCTGGTACACGGTTTTGGCTTCGCCAGCGTTCTGGGCGATCTAACGAGTGGTGTATCCGGCTTGGCAGTGGCGCTGGCAGGTTTCAACCTCGGTGTGGAACTCGGTCAGTTGGCCCTGTTGGTGGTGGGATTCCCGGTACTGTATTACCTGGGTAAAAATCGGCTGTACCAAAAGGGTGCCGTGCCATTGATGCTGGCAGGCATTGGAGCAATCAGTCTGTTCTGGGTTGTCCAGCGCGCGCCCCTGTCCTGAGCGCGCACCGGATGACCTTAATGCAGGGCCCGCATCTGGCGCGGGTAGAGTGCGGCGCTGACTTCCGGCTCTTCCAGCAGGTCGGCCAGCTCGCGGTCTACGTTAGTCTCTTCACCTTCTTCCGGCAACGGCTCGAACAGGGTGCTAAGCCAGGAGGCTACGGAGGGTGCTTCGTCCCGTTTGTAATCGGTGGACAGCGCCTTGATCCGGCGGAAGCCGATGATGCGCTGATGTTTGGGATCCCGAATCTGTTCAAAACCCCGCCAGTAGACGTGATCCCTGGTGTGCAGTTGCACGAACAGGGTGTCGATGGGGCCGTCTGAATCGTCGGCGCCCTCGGCTTCTTCCTCAATGGCTTCCGGGGCCGCTTCGGCTTCCACTTCGGGTTTCTTGTGACGGATGGTAGTCCAGGCCGGGTACAGCACGGCCACGGCATCCGCTTCAACATGCTCGCGGGCGGCGCGGAGGATCAACCCCCAGCGGGCCTTGTCGGCATCGGTTTCAAGGGAATTGATGGGCAAGTCATAGCTTTGTTCGCTGGACAGGACGATGGCCATCATGGGGGCGTCTAACTCCCCCATGGCCTCGGCCTGTGCTACTGATACCAGTTCGTCGATTGCCATCGGTTGGTTCATAATACGCTCGCCTCCTCGATGCCATCAGGGTCGTTCAGGAAGAAGGGGTCTTCCTGACTAACAGCATAGCCTGTTCCGGCTACAAAGATAAACGTGGAGTTTCCCCAGCCGGATCACAACCCCGGATACCTCAGAACGCGTCCTCAAGCCTTTCGTAGTTGCTGAACCAGGGATTGGCCTCTTCCAGTTGGCCCGCCAGCTGAAGCAGGGTCGCTTCGGCGCCGTGGGGACCGCCAAACTGGACCCCGACCGGTAAACCTTCGGCAGTCCAGTGCATCGGTACCGACATGGCAGGTGTCCCGGTCAGGTTTGCCAACTGGGTAAACGGCGTCCGGGCCAGGCTTTCCAGGGCCATCTGATCCACCTGGCCAGTACGATGAACCAGTTTGCCGGCCTTCAATTTTAGCATCAGGCGGGCAGCGAACTTGAGGTGGGCCGGCGTTTCCAGTTCGCCGATGGCGGCCGGCAACTGCCCGGTGGTCGGGCTGAGGTAGAGATCGTAACTCCCGAAAAATGCACCCAGCGCCCTGGCAAACTCGTTCCACTGCTGGCGCCGCCGGACATAGTCGGACAGCGGCATCGTCTCACCAAGCATGCCGATCAGCCGGGTATCCAGCTCGAAATCGCTGTCGGTGGCGCCGAATAGCTCTTTCGCCTTCGCCATCAGCGCCGACACTTCACCGAAATACAGGCCGAGGTAACAGCGGGCCAGGGCCATGCCGTCGAATTCCGGCGCAGCATACTCAACCCTGTGACCCAGATTCTCGAGAACCCGGGCCGTTTCCTCCACGGCTGCAACGCACTCCGGTGCTACCTCCGTATTGTAGGGTGAAGACGTGAACACGCCGATTCTTAACTTGCCCGGAGACCGCTGCATGAGCTCGGAGTAGGCCGCAGACGGCCCGGGAATCTCGAACGGGTCGCCCGGAGCCGGCCCACTGAGCACATCCAGCATCGCCGCACTGTCTCTCACCGTCCGGCTGACCACATGGTCGGTAGACGCACCGGTCCAGGCTTCACCCATAAAGGGACCCGAGGAAATGCGTCCCCGGGACGGCTTGAGGCCAAACAGGCCATTGTAGGCAGCTGGAATGCGGATGGAGCCGCCGCCATCGTTGGCGCCGGCCATGGGTACAATGCCGGCCGCCACCGCCGCGCCGGAGCCGCCACTTGAGCCACCCGGGGTCAGCTCCGTGTTCCAGGGGTTGCGGGTTGGCCCCCAGAGCTCAGACTCGGTCACCGCTTTCAGACCAAACTCCGGCGTGGCAGTTCGCCCCAGGAAAACCAGCCCACCGTCCCGTGCCCGGCGGACAAATTCCGAATCCTGGGGCGCAATATTCTTTATCAGCCCCCGGCTGCCGTAGGTACACGGGTGACCCGCCTGCTCCTGGGCGAGGTCCTTGAGCAGCAGGGGCACGCCGGCAAAAACCGCCTGCTCGGGGAAGTGCTGTGCTGGCGCCTCGGAGAACTGCGGATAGCAGATCGCATTAAGTGTGCTGTTCACGCGGGTTGCCCGCTCAACCGCTGCCTCGCATACTTCCCTTGAAGTGACCTCACCCCGACGGACAAGATCAGCGAGTGCGGTAGCATCGTAACGAAGATATTCAGATTGCTTCATGGCAGGTTCCCTTTGTTATTCTGTTTTGAGGAAGGTCACGGGTATATCGTCTATGGTCAGAATTCTCAAGAGCTTACGCCAGCTTGCCGTGATTTTCATCCTGGCAGCGCCGGTTGCCGTTGCCGCCCAGGACCCGCCGCCAGCGGCCAGTGAAGACAGCGACTGGACTCGCGTGGTCCGGTCCTCGCCCTACTGGGTCAGCCAGGGGGTATTTGAAAACATCCTCACCATCCGGCGCTGGGTATTAAAAGAATCCGGCTATTGCGCCAGTGCCGAGCGCCACGTCCTCTACGATATGCGGGGGCGCTTTCTGGCCTGGATCAGTGATGGCGAAGACCGCGAGGCCACCCAGCGCCTGCTGAACACCACCCGAAAATCACTGTATGAGAATGACAAGGTGGAAGACTGGGTTGCCGGCGAGACCGGCCAGACCGGCTATCCGTTCGCCCTTTCCTGCGACCAACCCCATGTGAACGTCGACGAGGCCGTTGCGCGGTATCTTGGCACCCTGCCGGCGGACCGGATCTGGGGCGCCTGGGACGACCTCAATTTTGCCGACAGCAGTGCTCCGGAAAGCCTTCATGATGCACTGATCTACGTGTACGAGCACCGTAGCAGTCAGAACCGCCTGACTCTGCCACAAGCCTTGCCCCGCTACCTGGCGGGTCAAATCCTGATTGAGAGTGGCGCACAGGCAAGAGCCCATTCCAGGGCAAACGCCAGGGGCATCCTGCAGCTGTCACCTGCGGCTCTGTCCGACTGCCAGATTGCCCCCAACAATTTCTGGCATCGGCTGGCACAGATCGACTGCGCCCTGCGGCTGATGAACCAGAATGCCCGCAATCTGGCACCGGTTTTCGAGCAACGGTTTGGTCATCTGCCAGAAGCCAAGAGGGACCGTCTGTTCACCCTTCTATTGGTTCAGGCGTATCATGGCGGCGCCGGACGGGTTCAGGCGTTGTTGGACGATCCAGTGCTGTCGCAACCAGCAGAGTATTTTGCCGCCAACCATGAACGCTTTACCGCCGGCGATATTGCCTTCGGCCTGATTTTTCACAATCTGGGGCGGGACCGCCTCGGTCTTGCGTCGCTCTACTATGTGGCCGACGTTCAACTGGCAACCGAGGCCCTGTGTCGCACGGCCAAACTGAAATCAACGGAATTCTGCGAATGGAAGTACTCCACCAACTGATACCCGAAAGCCTGAGCCTTCCAGTCGCCGTTTTCCTGCTAGCCAGTTCCACCATCACCTCGATGATCACTGCCAGTCTCGGCGCGGGTGGCGGGGTTCTGCTGCTGGTACTTATGGCCAGCTGGATGCCGCCCGCCGCCATTATTCCGGTTCACGGCATGATCCAGCTGGGTTCCAATGTTGGTCGGGCAGCACTGACCTGGCGACACGTGGACTGGCGGGTCATTGCCGCGTTCCTGCCCGGCGTCATGGTAGGCGCGGCCCTGGGCGCCTGGTTGCTGGTGAATCTTCCGGCCCATATCTGGCAGCTGACCATCGCCCTGTTCGTTCTCTACCTTTGCTGGGGGCCGGCTCTGCCAAAAGGCGCGTTCGGGGCTCCGGGCGTGTTTGTGGCGTCGGCCTTGACCAGTTTTGTCAGCCTGTTCGTGGGCGCCACCGGGCCTCTGGTCGCTGCGTTCATCAAGCAGATCCATAACGACAGATTCAAAACGGTGGCCACCTTCGCCACGGCCATGACGCTGCAGCACGCCCCCAAGGCGCTCGTATTCGGAGCCGCCGGATTCATCTTCTTCGAATGGCTGCCATTCATAATTGCCATGATCATCTGCGGCTTTGCCGGCACCTGGCTCGGACTCCATGTACTGAAGTCCCTGAGCAACCATAAGTTCACACTGATCTTTAATATCGTGCTGACCGCGCTGGCCATTCGTCTGCTGTGGCAGGCCAGTGTCTCAGCCGGCTGGTGGTGACGGGACGACGACAACCGTATTGCGCCCCCGGGATTTGGCGATGTAGCTACCCTCATCGGCCCGGGCCATGACCTCTCTCGGGCCGCTATCTTCCGGTGTCAGTTCCGTGAGACCAATGCTCGTGGTGACACCGAAGGACCGGCCGTCATGTTCAATGCGAAGCGCTTCAACATCGGCGCGAATCCGTTCCGCCAGGGCCTGAGCCCTGGCCATGCCACAAGCCGGTAGAATAATACCGAACTCATCCCCACCCAGTCTGGCCACGGTATCGGACTGGCGAACCGATTCCTTGAACAGTTCGGCGAGCCGTTTGAGCAAATCGTCGCCGAGCAGGTGGCCGCCCTCATCATTGACCGGTTTGAAGTAGTCCAGGTCAATGAGCATCAACACCGAACGTGCTTCCTGGCGCCCGGCCTCGCCCAGGCAACGGACCAGCGACGCATTGAACGCGCGCCGATTCAGCAAATGGGTCAGGCTGTCGTGGGTCGCCTCCCAGGACAGCCGTTCTTCCTGACGACGGCGATCGCTGTCGTCCCTCAGCACGAAAACCAGACGCTCATCCTCTCGCCCCTGGCGAATGTGCAGCATGGTGAGGTCTATGGGGAAGGGAACGCCCAATGAGTTCCGCAGGGTGACGTAGAGGCTGTCCAGGTCCTCCCCGGACAGGAACTCCTGTGCCGTCAGTTCCCGCTCCTCCGTCTCGATGGTGACCAACTGGAAGAAGTTTCTGAGCACGCACTCGCCCTCCGTGCCCAGCAGGCGGCAGGCAGCATCGTTGGCAAACCGGATAACCCCCTCGACATCGACCATCAGGACGCCTTCCTGAAGAACGCGGAGTATGGTTTCCGCGCGCTGCTGCTCGGTCTTGAGTGCCTCTTCCACTTCCAGCTCATGGGATATATCGCGAACGACCGTGATGGTGCCGAGAGCCTTTTCAGGCGTCTGGATTGCCGCCGTCATCACATCGGCCCAGATCACCCGATCCGGAGCCGCCAGTCTCAACCGGCCCCGGAAAACGCTCTGGCTCCTGATCGCATTCTTCCAACCGGCAATCGCCTCCTGCCGGTCGGCATTGTCCACACGATCGGCCAGGTAACTGTATGTGAGATCTTCCGCCGGTTTGCCGACGATCGCCTCGAAAGCCGGGTTGGCAAACTCGATACGGCCCAGGACGTCGGTCTGGACAATACCGATGGGCGCACTCTGGGTAAGGGAACGGAAAAATGCCTCTCTTTCTGCCAGAGACACCAGAACTTCATCACGCTCATCGGTCACCGTGTTAAAGATCTCGGCAACCTGGCGGATTTCCTTACCCCCGGCGACATCCACCGGATCGGAACGCATACCCAGGTGGCGCTCACGGATCTGGATGCCCAATGTCTTGAGCGGCGCCATCAGCCGCCGGAAACGCCACAGTGCCACGGGCGCAATCAAGAGGATGACCAGCAGCAGGATCCAAACGAAGGCATCCACCGTGCGGGTAATTGGCGCAAGGGCTTCCCGGGCAGGCCAGGAGGCGGAAACAAACCAGGGCACCTGGGTCAGCTGCTGCACTGACATGATGGTTTTTTCACCATTACTGTTACGGGTCTCCAAGGTGCCCTCGAACCCCTCCATCGCATCCCGAAGTACAGGATTCGCAACCCTCACCGGCGCCATGGGCTGGTGGTCCCGCTGGTCAACCACCACAAAACCACTGCGGGTTGCCACACCGAGATAGCCGGTCGTTCCTATACGGATGTTGATGAACTGATCCAGGAAATTGTTGCCATCCAGTGCGATGGCACCACCAATCACACCAATGAAACGCTGGCGGTGGTCGAAAATCGGCGCAGCCACCATGATCGCCGGCTTGTCCTGATAGTGAGAGATGTAGGGCTCGCTGATCACCGGGGTGAGCGTGGAGGAAATCCGCTGAAAATACTGCCGGTTACTGACATTCAGTCCCGCCTGCCGGTAATCTTCGGGATTCTCGGCTATGACCAGACCGTTTTCATCGATCAGGAAAACCGCATCGAACAGATGCTCCAGGGCTGTTTGTCGGCGGATCAGGATCCGGGCCCTGGTTTCGAGAACATCACCGGACATGGTGAGATTCTGGGCCACGTGGTTAAGTGCCTCCAGTCGCAGGGCCAGCTTGTCGTCCAGCTCCCCCGCAATAAGCGTGGCAATCGTTTCCACCTGGTTACGGGCCTGCTGCTCCAGCTCGGAGCGGCTCAGCAGGAAACCGGCAACGGTTACCAGCAGGGCCGTCAGGATGATCGCAACAACCACCAGGGCAACAGCCCGATTTGCCAGGCTACCCAACCATTTCCTGATCATCATGACTTCCAGACCCCGCAGCGGGTTCGACAACCGGTAATGATCTGACCTCCGTTTTCTCTTTCTTTTGCGTCTCTTACATTTAACTCAAGTCTAACAGAGGGCTTTGCGAAGTCAGGTTACATGCTTGCAAATTCAATGATAATCGTTATTATTTAGTTCCATTTTTGCACATTGAGAACTCTTCGCATGACGGACTTCGCTTTGCCCCTGAATGCCGGCCCGATCACCCAACTTATTGATATGGGTGGCCCTGTCATGATTGTTCTGGTGGTGCTTGCCGTCATTGGCTTCGTTACCTTCGTGTATCTGATGCTTCTCGGGGCCCTCTATGCACCGCGTTTGTCTGGCCGGCTTAAACAAACCGTAATGAACTGGCAGAGGGATCCGGCGTCAGTCCGACCGCCCGAGATTCGACATCAGGCCGGACGATGGCGGCAGATGAATCCGCTGCAGCGGCTCATCACCGATACGATTGAGGCCATTCAGAACGGCCAGGATGATCGCCAGATTCGGGAAACCGCCGCGCGGGATGCGCAACATTCTCTCGAGCCGTTCGAGGCACCCCTCAAGATTATTGAAGTCATCGCAGCCCTGGCGCCACTGCTCGGTCTGCTGGGAACCGTGCTCGGCATGATGGAAGCTTTCAGCGCCATGGCGGCTACCGAAGGCCGGGCCAACGCCACTCAACTCAGTGGCGGCATCTATGAGGCGCTGACCACTACGGCGGCGGGCCTGGTTGTCGCCATACCCTTTGCCGCCCTGGCTGCCTGGATCGAGTTCCGTCTGCGCCGCATCCACAAGACCATCAACAGCACCCTGGTTTCAGTTCTGCATATCGTGCCGGAGCAGACTCTGGAGGCCGCAGACACGTCGTACCAGTCTCCGGCGCAACAGCTTGATACAGAGACAGCCAGCGAGGAGCCTGATCGCTATTCAACCGTCCGGGGTCAGCGATTCGCCCATGCAACTGGTTGAACCGAGACCAAGTCGTCCGATTCCGATCCGGATTACGCCTCTGATTGATGTGGTGTTCATACTTCTGGTGTTCTTTATGCTGACCACCCGGCTACTGCCCGTGGATTACCTGGAGCTGGCCAACAACACCTCGAACCGCAGCCCGATCACTGGCGAGCCGCTGCCCGAGCTGACAGTGACTGCCAATGGCAAGGTGCAGTGGCAGGGACAGGCCATGGCCCTCGACCAGCTCATGACCGAGCTGGGCAACGCCGGTATTACCGAAGTAAACCTCGCAACAACCGGCGACACACCGCTGGGAGCCTTCACCCGGGCGCTCAGCAGCCTGGTTGACCAGGGTATCGACAGCCACTGGAAGCGGACGAACGCAACAACACCATGAGCGATCTGGTTCCACCTCCGTTTACCTCCGGCAAAACCTTGATGGAACGTGTGGAAGATGCACTTCTGCCGTTGATCAACCTTGTGTTTCTGCTGCTCATGTTTTTCATTGTTGCCGGCCAACTGACCGATGACCCACTTCCGGAATTGCCTGCCACGCAGCAGGCGGAGGACCGGCAGTCGCCGCACGCGGACATGATTGTCAGTGCCGAGGGCGAGTGGAAAGTGAACGGCGAGCTACTCGACAGGGACTCCCTGGTTGCCAGACTGCCAGAACCTGGCGAAGAGCAGCCCCTGAAAATCGCCGCTGCAGAACGAATCACCATGGCGGACCTGGAGACACTGTTCCGGTTGCTTGAGGAAGCCGGATACAAGGATATTCTGTTGTTGACGGAGCCTGGCCAATGATGCCGCAACAACCGCCCTTCCGGTGGGCACTCTTGCTGCTGGCATTCATGATCACTCTTGTCGCCCTGGTGTTCGCGTCTCCCGAAAAGACGGTGGAGCTCAACACTTTGGGCGAATCCGCGGTCAATACGGCGCCCGCTATTCGCATAAAGCTGGCCGGTGAAACCGCGCCGAAACCCGAGGCTGCGCCAAAGGCAGAACCCGAACCCCAACCGGAACCCAAACCAGTACCAGAACCAGAACCAGAACCAGAACCAAAACCAGAGCTGGAGCCAGAGCCAGAGCCAGAACCTGAACCTGAACCAGCGCCGGAACCTCAGCCGGTAGCGGAACCCACGCCCGAGCCAGAGACCGCCGAAGCGCAAGCACCGAGCGGTGAGCCGGCAGAAACCGCAACGGAGCAACAATCGCAGGCGACCGTTCCATTGCAGAACGCTGGCGTCAAATCAGAAGTGGACAATTACCTGTCCAGACTCAGCCGCCACCTTGCCCGGTATTATGAATACCCCCGACGGGCAAGGCGCCTGGGTCAGGAAGGCACTCCTGTCATTGTGTTCGAATTCCAGAGGGATGGCTCGCTGATCGCCCACAGCCTGAGAACCAGCTCCGGACACCAGCTTCTGGACGAGTCGGCACTGGCCATGCTGGAGCAGGCAGCACCTCTGCCTGAGGTACCCGACGAGATTGCCGGACAAAAATTCCGCTACGCCTTGCCAGTGCGCTTCAGCCTTCGCTGAGCCTCGCCATGGCTGCGCCAGGTTGCAGCAGCCTTAACCATTCACGCACCGATCGGGTGCGTCGGATCAGCAATCGCGTCTTCACCCGCTTCGCGCGACATCCCTCTCAGAACGTTACTCTTTTGATTTATATCCGTTTTCCCCGGCAGACCGCCAAGCTGGCACAGTCTCTGCACCCACTCGGTTAGCGGAACCAATGTCGGTTCTGCTCACAGCGACAGATTCATTCAGACGACGGCGTCTACTCGCACCTGCAAATTGCAGGCACCGGGTACCGCCGTTTTTTTTGGCCGCTTGAAAAGTCCGGCCATCCGAGAGAAGTCAGGGGAAACATTATGTCTTACATCGTGCCTTCGGAGTTCGTCACCAAAATGGTCGACGCCGGCGAATCCAAGATCTACATGTCAACGCGGGACACACTGATTCGGGCCTTTATGGCGGGCGCCATTCTGGCGCTGGCTGCCGCGTTTGCCATTACCGTAGCGGTCGAGACCGGCGTGTTCCTGATCGGCGCCATCCTGTTCCCGATCGGCTTTTGCATGCTTTACCTGATGGGCTTCGACCTGCTGACCGGCGTGTTCATGCTCACGCCCCTTGCATTGCTTGATAAACGCCCCGGAGTGACCCCGGCAGCCATACTGCGCAACTGGGGTTGGGTATTCCTTGGCAACCTGGGCGGCGCACTGACCGTCGCCTTCATGATGGCGTTTATCTTCACCTACGGTTTCAATACCGATCCCGGTGCCGTTGGCGCGAAGATCGCCAGTGTTGGTGAAGCGCGCACGCTTGGCTACGCGGAGTTCGGTGCTGCCGGCTGGGCCACCATTTTCATTCGCGGCATGCTGTGCAACTGGATGGTCTCCATGGGCGTGGTTGGCGCCATGATTTCCACCAGCGTCAGTGGCAAGGTACTGGCTATGTGGATGCCCATCATGCTGTTCTTCTTCATGGGTTTCGAGCACTCCATCGTGAACATGTTCCTGTTCCCGTCTGCCATCATCATGGGCGGCGAGTTCTCGGTGATGGACTACCTGTGGTGGAACGAGATTCCCACCGTTCTTGGTAACCTGGTGGGCGGCCTCGCCTTTACCGGCCTGACCCTCTACACCACCCATGTGCGCACTGCGCCCAAGCGCAAGGTTGCGGCAGCGTACAACGACGCTGCCCTGGCCCGCACCAACTGAGTCTGGGCGTCCTGCAACTCCGGCTGCCGCACTCGCCGGAGTTGCGCTTTCCTTGATCAAGGAAATGCCGTTTCCCAATGACCAGCTCCCTTTCCATTTCCGCCGGCCAGTACTCCGACGCTGGCGTCAAACCAGTCAACCAGGACTTCCACGGTTTACTGGTGCCAAAGGGCCACCAACTGATCACCAAAGGCATCGCCGTTGCCATCGCCGACGGCATCAGCTCCAGCAATGTCAGCCAGATTGCCAGCGAGTCCGCCGTCGCGGGTTTCCTCAGCGACTACTTTTCCACTCCGGAAAGCTGGTCGGTGAAACAGTCCGCCCAACGGGTGCTGCTCGCAACCAATGCCTGGCTTCATGCCCAGACCCGGCAAAGCCAATACCGCTATGACCGCGACCGAGGCTATGTCTGTACCCTGAGCGTGATGGTGCTCAGGTCCGCCACCGCACATCTGTTTCATATCGGCGACACCCGCATCTACCGGGTTCACCACGACCAGCTTGAACGGCTCAGCACCGATCACCGGCTCTGGCTCTCCCCGGAAGAGAGCTGCCTGACCCGGGCCATGGGCATTGGCCATCAACTGGATATCGATTATCGAAGCCTGCCGGTCCAGCCCGGCGATACCTTTTTGCTGACGACCGACGGCATCCATGAGCACCTGGATGAGCGAACCATGGCCGGTATCATCCGGGAATCTGGCGATGATCTGGACGCTGCCGCCCGCCGGTTGGCAGCCCAGGCCCTCGAACAGGGCAGTGATGACAACCTGACCGCCCAGATCATCCGGGTGAACTCGGTTCCCGCGGTTCCGGAAAGCAGCGAGCTGTTTCACCAGCTGGCCCAGCTGCCCTTTGCGCCGGAACTTCAGCCGGGCCAACATCTGGACGGTTACCGGATTCTGAGACAGATTCACGCCAGCAGCCGCAGCCATGTCTACCTGGCGGTGGATGAGGAAACCGATACCCGGGTGGTGCTGAAGATGCCCTCACTGGAACAGAGACACGATCCGGTCTACCTGGAACAGTTTTCCACCGAGCAGTGGATTGCCAGGCGAATCAGCAGCGCTCATGTCGCAAGACCGTTCCAGTCCAGCCAACGACCCAGCTTTCTCTACCAGGCCACAGAGTTCGTGGAAGGCTGTACCTTGCGGCAATGGATGCTGGACAACCCGGCTCCGACACTTGATACCGTGCGTGATCTCGTTGAGCAGATTGGTAAAGGCTTGAGGGCATTCCACCGGCTTGAAATGGTGCACCAGGACCTGAAGCCGGAAAACGTGCTGGTGGATCCCCATGGCACTGTCACGCTGATTGATTTCGGTGCCACCCGGGTCGCCGGCCTTGAGGACTCTGAGATCGGCGAACAGGCGGTTCCTCGGGGGGCCGCCCTTTACAGTGCCCCTGAGACCTTTCTCGGCGAGCCCGGCAGCTGGCTATCAGACCAGTTCTCCCTGGGCGTGATTACCTACCAGTTGCTCACCGGCCAGCTTCCCTATGGCGCGGAAGTACCGAAAATCCATAGCCGGAACCAGCTTCGCGGGCTGAACTACCGGCCCGCGAGACACTTACGTGAGAATCTTCCCGCCTGGGTCGACGATACAATTGAAAAAGCGGTTCACCCTCAGGCCCACAGACGTTACCCGGCGCTCTCGGAATACCTGTACAACCTGCGACACCCATCCGTCGACTGGCACAAGCGTCATCGGCCGCCGTTAATGGAGCGCAATCCCGTGGCCTTCTGGCAGGGTGTATCCGCGTTATTGCTCCTGGCGTTGCTGGCAGCCCTCGGCCTGGGCTGAAGCGGGTATTGCCCGAGCAAGTTTTTGCCCCACCAGCAATCCTTCGCCCGGCGTTCGGGCGCGCGGTTGCCTGGCCCGCCGGGGACATCTCCGAGAAAAAAGATAACCCACTGTTTTAAAAACTATTTCCTCTTCTGGCACAGGCTTTGTAATGAAAGTCCGCGTCCAGGGAACACCCGGGGACACTATTCATTCACAAGTCATGGAGCAGACTATGCCAACTCCTTGTTATATCAGCATCGAAGGCCAGAACCAGGGCAACATCACCGCCGGCGCATTCACGTCCGATTCTGTCGGTAACATCTACGTGGAAGGCCACGAAGACGAAGTGCTGGTGCAGGAATTCAGCCACGTTGTTACCGTACCGACCGATCCCCAGTCCGGTCAGCCATCCGGTCAGCGCGTGCACAAGCCGTTCAAGTTCACCTCCGCCCTGAACAAGGCCACCCCGCTGATGTACAACGCCCTCGCCTCCGGCGAGATGCTGCCCAAGGTCGAGCTGAAATGGTACCGCACCTCCGTTGAGGGCAAGCAGGAGCACTTCTTCTCCACCATCCTCGAAGATGCCACCATCATCGACATCAACTGCAACATGCCCCACTGCCAGGATGCCGGCAACGCCGACTTCACCCAGCTGGTGACCGTTTCCCTGTCCTACCGCAAGGTAACCTGGGAGCACGCCGTTGCCGGTACTTCCGGTGCTGATGACTGGCGTTCGCCAATCGAGGCGTAAGTGTATTCGCAGTGAGCGGAATAGGTGCTCCGGAGACCAGAGGGTTCTCGGAGCACCAGCTTTGGAGCTTCAAGGAACGAAGAGCAGGGACGGCCCTATGAACTGCTTTGGCATCGAGTCAAAGAAAGCGCTCATCGCTTGCGGGATTTTTTTGATCAGCCTGATCTCGGGTTGTGCTTCTCTTCATCAACAAGCCACCGAGTTTCGCACTTCCAATGGTATTGCGTTCGAGTTCAATAGCAGACAATTCGATACTGTCGATATCCAACCTTCTGAAACACAGATTTGGCGCGGCTCGGAATTAGTGGGCTCTGTAGCGACGATGGAAACCAACGCCGAGTTTTCAACGGCATTAGAGGAGGTCAGAAAGGGTTTCAGCGAAGCACAGAAATCCTTTGGTGACGTGACAGAACTGGATTTGGGCGAAGGAGTCTATGGGTTCTCTGCGACTGTAAACGGCTACACCACTGCGTTTATCGCCACGTCGAGCCACCCGTCATCATGGATTACGATTAGCACCGATGATGACGTTTTCTACGAAGTTTTATCCACACTGACGGTTCACGAGAGGCACCAATAATATTTGCCGCTAGTTAACACCACTGGCATTGTCTTAATTGAGCGGCTTATTAGCCGCCTCAGCCTGTAAACGCTCCACCAGCCAGACCTTGATAATCGATTGGCGGGTAACGCCAATACGTGCTGCCTCACGGTCCAGAGACTCCACGACCCAGGCCGGAAAATCAACATTGATTCGCTTTTGTTCCTGATTCACCCGCCTTGCAGAAGACAGATCAAGATCCCCGACAATATCTTCCTGGCCCTCATCAAACTTCTTGTCAAAATCTTTAGCTTTCATAAAGCTCAACCTCTTTCTTGCGGGAACGCCTGACCGAAATCAGGCGAGTACGCCCCGCCCGGTAAGTCACAACGGCCGACCAGTGCTTGTCCCCAATCTTGCCAATTAGCAGATATCGGGGCTCATCCACGCACTTTGCCTTTACTTCCAGCAAATACGGGTCTTTCCACAGCTGCTGGGCATCCACGAAATCAATACCGTGCTTGTCCAGGTTGGCCTGGCTTTTGGTTCCGTCAAATTCAAACACGTCCATGAGTATAAAATATTCCTTTTTTACTCAATCGACAAGAGACTACTACAAGACCTTGGCCGGCATCTCTCGTTTGGCTTCCAGATAGGGCGCCATCACATTGGCGACCCGGCAGATTCTGGCGTATTCCATTAGTCTACCCGGTAGGAAGGTTTTACGGGTGCGATAAAGCTCCAGGGCCTCCAGCACAACATCTATGCCGATGCGATTGCGGAACTTGAAACAGTCCGCCAGGGTTTTCTCAGGGTTGTAGACGTTGAGGACGATGCCATCCACGTCCACACGGTCAATGCCTGCACTGAAAGCCCGCCCGGAGAACCGGTATCCTGCCACCGGCGGATAGTCCAGCACCGGCAGGCGGGCATCCCGTTCCACAGCCAGATGTACCTGGTGAGGAATCTGGGTGGTGATGCCGTGCCAGTCCAGCGCGGAAATCAGGCAAAGTACAGAATGGGGGAAACGCGTGGCGGCGGCCATCAGATCCGGGTTTTCGACCTGGGGCAGATCCGCCAGCCGGTAGAGGCCACGGCTGAACGGCTCGATCAGCCCTTCGTCCCGGAGCTGGTAGAACTGGTAACGACTATAGCCGCGAGCCAGCGCCTCGCTCAGGCGGAGCTGGCCGCCGTGCTCTCGGAACAGGCTTTGGAGTTCTGACCTCGAAGATCGGGCGGAGTCGGAGCCAGACAAATCGTCACCACTTATTTATATATGGTGACAGTTTGTCTGAATGGAATATGTCATTCAAGTATCGACTTAGCTTGACCTTTCCCAAGGTCGATAATCAGTGCCACCGCATAATATTGCCGAGCTAGACCATAGCAAACCCCAAATTCGAACGTTAAGCTTGTCTGTTCATAAGCATCCGTGAAGTAACCAGGTACCCGAGTTTGCAGAAAACGCCCCTACCAACCCAGACCGCCATCAGCCTTGGTGAGCTCATGTGCACCGTCACCCGGGACTGGCTCTGGCAACCGGCGGAGCAGTGGGTCCAAGAACGCAATCCGGGCAGCGTCCTGCATTGCCGGGTTGGGTCAGGCCAGGCCACCTACCACCGTTACGATTCTCGCGATCGACAGCATGTGATCACCTACGGCGCCCGCATGATTGCCGCCAAGCACCAGCCGGAGACGGCCAGCGGCTGGTTGTCGGGTCGGGAGATCCGGAAACGTGGGTACTTTGGTGGGGAACTGAGCACCCTGAATCTGCTGGCGCACACCTGCTGCCATGAGTTTGCGCATCTCCTCCAGCAAAGTGCCGGTCAGCGGTATCGGGGATCGGTGCACAACCGCCATTTCTACACCATTCTTGATGAGCTGCACGAGAGCGGGGCTGCGCAAACTACCCGTAAGGCCCTGGCAGGAAGGGCAAGGGAACAGGGTCTGACGCTACCGGATACGCCGTTCGAACCTGTGGACACAAGGCAACAGATGGCCCACTGGCAGGTGGGAGATACCGTACGATTCGGTACCGGCCGGCGGGAACTGCACGGGCAGATTATCCGGGTCAATCGCAAGACCTGTACCGTGGACGGTATCGGGCACTCAAAAGGAGTTCGTTACAGGGTCCCCGTGCAGATGTTGAGCCCGCTTACACCGCCTCGGTAGCCGAATCGAGGAGGCTCCGGATCTCTGGCACACAGGAACCGCAGTTGGTGCCACACTGAAGCTCCCGACCCAGAGCATCAACGCTGTTGGCTCCCCGCCCGATTGCCCGCTGAATCTGTCGGTCCCCGACCTGGAAACAGCTGCAAACCAGGTTGCCTGCATCATCCCCATCCACGGCCTTTGCCGCCAGCAGGCCACGCCTACTCGCCTCGTCAAGCTCTGGCTGGCTAAAGCAGCTGACCAGCCAGTCCACCGATGGCAGAGCGTCCGGGTCACGATCCACCATGAGCACAGCCTCCAACTGGCCATTGCGCAAGCGCGCGGCCCGGAAGCGGCCTTCGCGGACATCCTCCATCACCAGCTGCGGCTGGCCGCCGAGCCAGTCCGGCACAGCACTTTCCCAATCCATGCTGCACTGCCCGGCAACGAACCAGCTATCGCAATCGGGCAGGACCTGTTTGGCCCAGTAGTCTGCCTTCCAGCGTTTCGGACGATCCCGTCGCACCAGCAAACGTCCATGCCAGCGGGCAGGCCAGTGGGTGAGGGTAGCACGACCGTACTTGGCCTCCGGTTGCCCGGATATCGGGTCCACCAGGCTGTCAGTAAGCGCTGTAGCCAGACCCTGCCCGGTAAACTGATCGTTCCAGTGGATCGGCACAAACACCTCACCACGCCGCTGCTCCGGCGCACTGCGCACCCGGCCGATAAAGTGCCCATGGGCACTGTTCAGTGTCGCCAATACCCCGGGCGTGAGGGAAAGCGCCCGAATATCCTCGGGATGCACCTCAATGAACGGTTCGGGGCGGTGGGCCAGCAACCGGCTGGACCGGGCTGTTCGCGTCATGGTGTGCCACTGGTCACGGATACGGCCCGTATTCACGATCAACGGAAACGCTTCACCAGGATTTCCGGCCGGTAATCGAGAGGCAATCGGGATCAGGCGGGCTCGACCGGTGGCGGTAGCAAACCGACCGTCAGTGAAAAGTCGCCTGGAATCGGAGGTTGGTCCGGTAACCGGCCACTGCACAGGCTCCATGGCCTCGTATTGTTCGTCGGTCAGATCCGCCAACCCGGATATATTGAAAAAACGTTGACCGTCATTCTCGAACCCCGACAACCGGGCATGTTCCCGGAAAATGTCCGCAGGACGCTCATAGTCAAACCCCGCCTGGTGTCCCAGCGCGCGGGCCACCGCACTGACTATCCACCAGTCCGGCCGGGCCTCTCCGGGCAGCGGCAGAAAGCGCCGTTGACGGGAAATGCAGCGTTCGGAATTGGTAACCGTGCCGTCTTTCTCACCCCAACCCGCCGCCGGCAACAGGATGTCCGCATGGCTGGCGGTGTCCGTATTCCTGACGCAGTCCGACACAATGACAGTGGGGCACAGGTCCAGGGCCCGCCGGATACGATGGGTCTCCGGCAAACTGACCGCAGGGTTGGTGGCCATGATCCACAACACCTTGATGTCACCCCGCTCAACCGCATCGAACAGGTCGACGGCTTTCATGCCCGGCCCATCCGCGACCGCCTCCGTCTCCCAGAACCGGGCCACGCGGTCCCGTGCACCCGGACTGTCGTAGTCCATATGGGCGGCAAGGGTATTGGCCAGCCCGCCAACTTCCCGGCCTCCCATGGCATTGGGTTGGCCGGTCAGGGAAAAGGGGCTGGCGCCTGGTTTGCCCACCCGGCCTGTAGCCAGATGGCAGTTGATAATGGCGTTGCCTTTATCCGTGCCGGCTGAAGACTGGTTGATGCCCTGGGAGAACGCCGTCACCGTGCGCTGCTCTTCTGCGAACCATCGGTAGAAGGTGATGACATCTTCGACCGGCAGTTCACAGACCCTGGACACCGCATCGGGCGAGGGGGCCGCAGATCTGGCAGCACTGAGGCTGGCGTCAAATCCCTCGCAGTGGTGCGCGAGGTAACCTTGATCGAGAGCGTGGTGATCCGCCAGCCAGACCAGCAGACCATTGAACAGCACGGTATCTGTCCCAGGACGGAGAGCAAGGTGGAGATCCGCCAGGTCACTGGTCGCGGTCTTGCGCGGATCAATCACCACGACCCGGCGGCCGGGTCGCTTGGAAGCCTGCATTCGTTGATAAAGCACCGGATGCGCCCAGGCGGCATTGCTGCCCGCCAGCACCAACAGGTCGGCCAGCTCCAGGTCTTCATAACAGCCAGGAACCAGATCCCCACCAAAGGCCCGTTTGTGGGCAGCAACAGCAGACGACATACACAGGCGGGAATTGGTATCCACGTTTGGCGTTCGGATAAACCCCTTGGACAGTTTGTTGGCCACGTAATAGTCCTCCGTCAATAACTGACCGGAAAGATAGAGGGCCACTGAACCGGGCCCATGAAGAGCCACGGATTCACGAATCTGCCGGGCCACTTCCGCGACGGCCTCCGGCCAGGTCCTTTCTTGCCCATGAACAACGGGCCTCAATAGTCGTCGATCCGGGGTCAGGGTTTCGTGCAATGCGGAGCCCTTCACGCACAGGCGGCCCAGGTTCGCCGGATGAGTCTCGTCCCCACGCGTTGCAGACGGCGCCGCATTCACTCCACAACCCACGCCACAATATGGACAGGTGGTTTTAACCGTCGCCGGTCTCTGGTTGATACCGGTCACAGGATCTCCTCGTGTTTCATAAAAAAAGCCCGCCAATCCGGATGCCTTTAAAGCGCATCTGGGGCGGGCTTCTTTGCCAATGGAATTAAGTTGTCGTGAACAGTCGTATTTACGACTGCAATAAAAGGGCCATTCGGATCACGGGGGAAGGTAGCGGATGTCAGATACCGGATAAGGCGGCTCTCAACGATTCCATCCCCCTCATCAACGTAACAGAGGCTCCCGGTCAACCAACAACTCCGGTATCAAAGTGGTGCAAATCCGCTCTCCCACGCACTAAAACCAGACTTGTAACCACAGCCCATTCCCGCCGCTCAGCGAAAACGCCCCTCTAACTCACTGATTTAAGGTGCCACTCCGATCTGGCACGCCCCGTGCAAGACCTGAATCAGAGACGCGCGTTACGACTCAACAGAAAACTGATCCCCAGGCACAGGCGCCTGCTTTCCGGCAACGGAGGGCAGGCGTTTTTGCGTTTGGGCCACACAGAATGAGGAATATCCATGTCCACAGTTACACGACAAACCACCCGCTGGCTGACTCGAATTCTGCTAACAGCCACTTTCTGGACCGTCAGCACGGTGACTCAGGCGGAGATTGGTCCAGCCGAGAAGCCGGACCTCAAGCTCGGTTTTATCAAACTGACCGATATGGCGCCCCTGGCAATTGCCTGGGAACAGGGCTTCTTTATGGACGAAGGCCTTTTCGTGGAACTTGAAGCGCAGGCGAACTGGAAGGTGCTGCTGGACCGGGTCATCACCGGAGAACTGGATGGCGCCCATATGCTCGCTGGCCAGCCTCTTGGCGCCTCCATCGGCTACGGCACCCGGGCCGATATCATCACGGCCTTCAGCATGGACCTGAACGGCAATGGCATTACGGTTTCAAACGATGTCTGGGACACCATGAGCCAGCATATCCCCGACAATGCCGACGGCAAGCCTGAACATCCCATTAGCGCCAGCGCGCTGCGGCCGGTCGTGGAAGCAGCCCGGGATCGGGGCGAACGGGTCCGGATGGGCATGGTGTTTCCCGTGTCCACCCATAATTACGAGCTTCGCTACTGGCTGGCGGCCGGTGGACTGAATCCCGGCTACTACGCGCCCCAACGAGGCGATACCAGCGGCACCCTGGAAGCCGACGTGCACCTTTCAGTAACTCCGCCGCCGCAGATGCCCGCCACCATGGAGGCGGGCACTATCCAGGGCTACTGCGTGGGTGAGCCCTGGAACCAGCAAGCGGTTTTCATGGGCATCGGCGTGCCGGTGATCACCGATTACGAAATCTGGCCGAATAACCCGGAAAAGGTCTTTGGTGTTACCCGACAGTGGGCCGAAGACTACCCCAACACCCACCTGCGACTTTTGCGCGCCATGATTCGGGCGGCACATTGGCTCGATGAGAACAACAACGCCAACCGGGAAGAGGCCGTAAAAATCCTGGCCCGGCCCAGCTACGTGGGTGCCGATGAGGCGGTGATCGCCAACTCCATGACCGGCACCTTCGAGTATGAAAAAGGCGACATTCGCGAGGTTCCGGACTTCAATGTCTTCTTCCGGTATCACGCCACCTACCCCTATCCGTCCGATGCCATCTGGTACCTCACCCAGATGCGCCGTTGGGGCCAGATACCCGAGGCCAAGCCAGACGACTGGTATATGGAAACCGCAGCCCGGGTTTACCGGGCGGACATCTACGAGCAGGCGGCCCGTTCACTCATTGCAGACGGCACCTTGGAGGCATCGGACTTCCCGGATTTCGAGACCGAAAACTTCCAGCGCCCGCACCAGGGAGAGCTGATTGACGGTGTCGCCTTCACCCCCCGGACACCAAACGCCTATATCGACAGTTTCGACATCGGCCTGAAAGGTTCGCAAACCCCGTAAGCGGGTTAGCAAGGAGATTTTAACCATGACTACGATCACTTCGGCCAGAAACACACCCCAGCCGCCGCGCTGGCTGGGCCAGAGACTCAAGTCCATCGGTGCATCGCTGAAACCCGCTCAGCTCGCCACTACCGGGCGCCAGATGCTGCTGCCATTGATAGGGATCCTGGTGTTTATCGGTTTCTGGCACATGGCCGCGCCCCAGGTGGACACCTCCCTGGGCAGCTTTCCGGGCCCGGCACAGGTCTGGGAGCAATCGGGACAACTCTGGCAGGAGCACGTCAACCAGCGCGAGCGGGCCGACAAATTCATTGCCATGCAGGAAGAGCGGAACGCCCGCATTCTGGCAGACAATCCAGAAGCTGAGGTCAAGATCCGAAGCTACCCGGGCGCCCCAACCTTCCCCGATCAGATCATAACCAGCCTGATCACGGTTTTGGCCGGATTCATCGTGGCCACTGCCATCGCAGTGCCCCTGGGCATCGTGGTGGGGCTGAACCGCCACTTCCAGGCGGCGGTCAACCCGCTGATCCAGGTGTTCAAACCGGTTTCGCCGCTGGCCTGGCTGCCTCTGGTAACCATGGTGGTCTCGGCAACCTATGTGAGCGATGACCCGATGTTCGAGAAGTCCTTCCTGACCTCCATGATTACGGTCACCCTGTGCAGCCTTTGGCCCACGCTGATCAATACCAGCGTTGGTGTGGCTGCGGTCAATCCGGACCTGCTGAACGTGTCCCGAGTTCTGCGACTGTCCTTTTGGACCCATGTCCGCAAGGTGGTGTTGCCGTCTTCAGTACCGATGATTTTCACCGGTCTGCGTGTATCACTTGGCATCGCCTGGATGGTGCTGATCGCGGCCGAGATGCTGGCCCAGAGTCCCGGGTTGGGCAAGTTCGTGTGGGATGAATTCCAGAACGGCAGCAGCCAGTCCCTGAGTCGGATTATGGTGGCGGTCCTGGCCATCGGTTTTATCGGGTTTGTGCTGGACCGGGTGATGCTCCTGATTCAACGCAAAGTTGCTTGGAACGAATAAATATCTGGATGGGAGAGTGACATGAGCAAAGCACATTTGGAGCTGACCGGCGTCGAAATGGCGTTCGATACACCCAAGGGGGCATTTATCGCCCTGGACAACATCAATCTGAAAATCCGGAAAGGCGAATTCGTATCCCTGATTGGCCACTCCGGTTGTGGTAAGTCCACGGTGCTGAACATTGTCGCCGGACTGCTTCAGGCCACCAAGGGCGGCTGTGTACTGGATGGCCATGAAGTGAATTCGCCCGGGCCGGAACGGGCAGTGGTGTTTCAGAACCATGCGCTGATGCCCTGGCTGACGGTGTACGAGAACGTTGAGCTGGCAGTACAGCAGGTGTTCCGCAAGTCCATGGGCAAGCAGGAGCGGCGTGACTGGATTCATCACAATCTGGAACTGGTGAACATGGCCCACGCGGCAGACAAGCGACCGGGTGAGGTATCCGGTGGCATGGCCCAGCGGGTGGGCATTGCCCGGGCGCTGGCCATGAAACCCAGTGTGCTGCTGATGGACGAGCCGTTCGGCGCGCTGGATGCTCTGACGCGGGCCCACTTGCAGGACTCACTGATGGAGATTCAGCAGGAGTTGAACAACACCGTCATCATGATCACCCACGACGTGGACGAGGCGGTATTGCTGTCAGACCGGATTATCATGATGACCAACGGGCCCGAGGCTACCGTGGGCGAGGATCTCTACATTGATCTGCCCCGGCCGCGCAACCGGGTGACTCTGGCGGACAACCCGGAGTACGTTCATTACCGGCAGGAGGTACTGCGTTTCCTTTACGAGAAACAGCGCAAGCTGGAACACATCTCGTCACGCCGTCCGGAAAGGCCGGAAGCCTCAGACGACAAACAACCGAAGGCCCGCGCTGCCAGGGCCTAGGACTGTTCCATCACTTCAGCACGTCAGCCATGGATACCAGGGCCCGGGCTACCTCGGGCAATTTCCGGCCCTGGTCCATGGCGAGTTTTCGCAATACCCGGTGAGCTTCGTCGTTGCTGATCCTGCGATGCTCCATCAGCAGCAGCACCGCTTTTTCCTGGGTTTTGCGGTCTTCCAGCGCTTCTCTGGCACTTTGCAGCTCATCGGTCATCTGTTGCAGGCGCCGGGTCTGCTCCTGAACCAGGTCGAAGATGGAACGGCCAAACTGCTGGCCGATACCATCGCTGGCCCAGGATTCGCCGGCCTGTTGGTCGTTTCCGGAATCGCACAGCACCAACATGGGTTGGGACGACGGTTCCTGGGCGCCCAGGGAGGCAACCAGGGTTTCCTGGTGGGCCAGCGAGTTTCTGGCGTCGGCAAAACGCTCGGTGCAGCGGGCGTGAAAACAGCCCTCTACGGAATCCTCTATCGTTTTGAGTTCATCCATCCGCTCGGACATTAGCCTGAACCATTCATCGGCCAGGGCCGGATCCAGATCTTTATAACGTCCAATGGCAGTGCCTCGCTGACGAAGCCTTTCAATCTCCGCCTCACGAGGGTTTTCGCGCAGTTTTTCCCACAGATCCAGGGAACCGTCATCGGCAAAGCTGTTAAACACCTCAAAACAGCGCTCTTGCGCCTCAATCAGGTGCGCCATGCGCTCTGACAGTGCACGATCAAACCTGCCACTCGAGAATCCCGCCGAACCGACAGCCCGCTCCTGCCCACAAAACTCTTTGCCGTTCATCAGGTGCACCATGGCTACCAGGAGCCCGGCTATGGTGGGATCGACGGCGGTATCCGCAGCTTCAAAGACCACCGCAATCAGATTGTGGATCAGGGTGCTGTAATCCTCGGTGGCAGAGGCCGCCGTGACTTTCCGGGCAACCACACACCTCCGAAGTTCCGGCAGCCCCTCAAGGCCGTGAAGGGCACTCGCAAGCTGGTTAAGCAGGCGACTACTGACTGGATGCGCCGTCAGTTCCTCGTGAATCTCGGCAAGGGCCTGCTCGAACTCCGAACGGAGCCGATCCGACGTCGCGACCAGGTGTTTCCGCTCCTGGGCAAATTTTTCGCCGGAAGAACCAAGAAACACGTTAGAGGCACCCCGCTCGCACTGCAGTGCATGCACCAGATTGCTGATGCACTGCACCAGTTTGCCCATCTGCAGGAAGTACTGGAGATTCATCAACTCGCAGGTTTTCGAGGCAATCAGGTAGTCACCTGCCGAGGGCGATTTAGGGGCAGGGGCACGTTTGGTGTTCATGACAGACTCCGGAGGCAGACCGCCTCAATTACGACAATCGGGTTCAGGCCGGTTGTCCTTGTAACCAGCCTCATACCCCCTGCTCAGCAATTACCGCGCCACCGCATCTGGCCCAAAACCGTGCAATCCGCCCCGTCGCAGGGCAGCTTTCGCCTTCTCACAGTGCCCGGAGCAAACCGGTAAAAAGCTAACCATCTGATTTTAAAGGTTTCCAAGAACTGGCACGAAGATCGCTTTGCAAGAAGCAAGGACGAACGTCCCGGCCAAGGATCAGGCCGGACCATCAGATCATTGTTGTTGGCATTGGCGCCGGACCATCGATTTCCCTTCTGGGAATAGATGCTCCGGCTTTTTTTGTTTGGTCGGAAAAGTACAGGTTCGAGCGAAATGAAAGGACACACTGAATCGACACTGGTGATTTGCGGGCACGGCATGGTTTCGCAACGCCTGCTGGAAGCTTTCTGCCGTGAGCGAATCAGACCGTTTGCCCGCATCATCGTGTTCAATGGCGAGGCATCCGCTGCCTATAACCGGATCCAACTCTCCGGACTGCTTGCCGGTGAAACAGACGAAGCCGCTCTGACCTTACAGCAGGACAACTGGTTTCGGGACAACGGCATTGAGGTGTGCACTGGCGAACCGGTGGTCTCCATCAATCGTGAAAATAAGACGGTGACCACCACAACCGGTCGGGTTCAGCGCTATACCCATCTGGTGTTTGCGACCGGTTCGCGCCCTGCGAAACCGGGGCTGCCGGGCCAGGATCTCCCGGGCGTGATGACCTTTCGGGATCTGGATGACGCCAGAACCCTGATCGATGCTGCTCGCAAGCACCGCCGAGCAGTGGTGATTGGCGGCGGTTTCCTGGGCCTGGAGGCCGCTGAGGGTCTGCGCCAACGCGGTATGGCCGTCACTCTCCTGCACCGCAGCAGTCATCTCCTGAACCGCCAACTCGACGAGATCGGCGGCCAACTCCTCCAACAACACATGGAAGAACGCGGCGTGAGTGTTCGCACCGCGGTTGCTCCCAGGGCTCTGCTTGGACGATCAATGGTCAGGGCGGTGCAACTGGACGACGAAACCCTGATCAGCACCGATCTGGTTCTCTTCGCCACTGGCATCACACCGTCTGCAGAGCTTGCCCGGGCTGCGGGCCTGGAATGCGATCGCGGCATTCTGGTGGACGGACAACTACGTACCAGCGACCCGGCAATCTCTGCGCTGGGCGAGTGCTGCCAGTTGGGAGACATCACCTTCGGGCTGGTGGAACCCGGGTACCAGCAGGCCGAGGTGCTTGCAGGCGTGCTCAGCGGAAGCACTCCAGACGCCAAGTATCGGCCGGTGGATACACCAACCCGCCTGAAAATCAGCGGCGTTCCGATTTTTTCCTGCGGCCAGATCAGCCCCGATGGAGACACCGAATCGGTGGTCTGGCAGGACCACGAACAGAATCACTATTGCCGACTACTTATCCGCAACCAGCGCCTCACCGGCGCGGTGTTGCTTGGTGATACCCGGGACGGCCCCTGGTACAGCCAGCGCATCCTGCAACAGGACGATATTTCCCGTTACCGGGACTTCATAGCATTCGGCAAGAACTACTGCGAAGCAGCGGCATGAGCCTTCAGCCAGCTGCCCCGAAAGAGGACAGACCCATGAGCAAGAAAACCCTGATCGTCGTCGGCAATGGTATGGTCGGCCATCACTTTCTGGAGCAGTTCTGCGCCAGTCCGGCGGCCGACGACTACGAAATCATCGTGTTTGGCGAGGAGAAACAGCTGGCCTATGACCGAGTTCATCTGTCGGAGTATTTCGGTGGTTCCACCCACGCCGATCTCGCGATGGGCACATTGGAGTGGTACACCGAGCAAGGCATTCAACTGCACCTGAACGAGCAGGTGACCGGCATTGACCGGGAAAATCGCACACTTGAAACGCCCCGGGGCAGCTACCGGTACGACGAATTGGTGCTGGCCACCGGTTCCTATCCGTTCGTGCCGCCGATTGAGGGCAATGACCGGCCCCACTGCCTGGTTTACCGCACCCTGGATGACCTGGATGCCATTCGCGCCAGCTCCGAAGGTGCCCGTACCGGCGTGGTCGTCGGCGGTGGCCTGCTGGGTCTGGAAGCGGCCAATGCGCTCAAGAGCCTGGGACTTGCAGCCCACGTGGTGGAATTTGCGCCCCGGCTGATGCCGGTGCAACTGGATGCGGACGGTGGCGCCTTGCTGCGTCACAAAATCGAGGAACTCGGCGTTCAGGTACACACAGAGAAGGCAACCACTGCCATTGTCGACGGCCAGGACGCCCGATTGCGGATGAACTTCAGCGACGAGTCCTTCCTGGAAACAGACCTTATCGTGTTCTCGGCCGGCATTCGTCCCCAGGATGCCCTGGCCCGAGCCAGTGGCCTGGAGATCGGCGAGCGCGGCGGCATCGTGATCAACAATCACTGCACCACGTCCGATCCCCATGTGCACGCCATTGGCGAGTGCGCGCTCTGGGAGCAGAAGATTTTCGGCCTGGTGGCTCCGGGCTATACCATGGCCCGCACCCTGTCGGCCGCCCTGAACGGCGATCGGGAGACGAGTTTCACCGGCGCCGACATGAGCACCAAGCTGAAGCTGCTGGGTGTGGACGTGGGTTCCATTGGCGACGCCCATGCCCAGACCCCGGGCGCCCGCAACATCCGCTTTAACGATGAACAGGCCGGCCACTACCGCCGGATGGTGATCAGTGAAGACGGCAAAACCCTGTTGGGTGCCATTTTGGTGGGCGACAACAGCCACTACGACACTCTGCTGCAATACGCCCTTAACGGCCTCACTCTGCCGGAGAATCCGGAAACCCTGATCCTGCCGGAAAACCAGGGCGGCGCACCGGCCCTGGGCCCCGACGCCCTGCCGGAGACTGCCTCCATCTGTTCCTGTCACAACGTCACCAAGGGCGATATCTGTGGCGCCATCGACGCCGGCTGCTCAGACCTTGGCAGCGTCAAGGCCGAAACCAAGGCCAGTACCGGCTGCGGCGGTTGTACAGCGCTCCTGAAGAACGTGGTGGACAGCGAGCTGGAAAAACGCGGTGTAGAAGTGTGCAAGGATCTGTGCGAGCACTTCCCGTACAGCCGCCAGGAGCTGTTCCACATTGTGAAGGTGAATGGCATTCGCACCTTCCGCACTCTGATCAGCCAGCATGGCAAGGGCCACGGCTGCGACATCTGCAAGCCGGCGGTGGCCTCGATCCTCGCCACCTGCTGGAACGAGCACATCCTGGCCACGGATCACGTGCCGCTGCAGGACACCAACGACACCTTCATGGCCAATATGCAGAAGAACGGCACCTACTCGATTGTGCCGCGCATCCCGGGTGGTGAGATCACGCCGGACAAACTCATCGTGCTGGGTGAAGTGGCCAAGGAATACGACCTGTACACCAAGATCACCGGCGGCCAGCGGGTGGACCTGTTTGGCGCCACCCTGAGCCAGTTGCCGGAGATCTGGGAAAAGCTGATCGCCGCCGGCTTCGAGACCGGCCACGCCTACGGCAAGTCACTTCGTACCGTGAAATCCTGCGTCGGCAGCACCTGGTGCCGCTACGGCGTGCAGGACAGCGTGGGCATGGCGATTCGCCTGGAGGACCGCTACAAGGGCCTGCGGGCGCCCCACAAGGTGAAGATGGCGGTGTCCGGCTGCACCCGGGAATGCGCCGAAGCCCAGAGCAAGGACTTTGGCGTGATTGCGACGGAAAACGGCTGGAACCTGTACGTCTGCGGCAACGGCGGCATGCGGCCCCGCCACGCCGACCTGTTTGCCACGGATCTGTCGGACGAGGAATTGATCCGCACCATTGATCGGGTGGTGATGTTCTACGTGCGCACCGCCGACAGGCTGCAGCGCACCAGCGTCTGGATGGAGAACCTTGAAGGCGGCCTGGAGTACCTGAAGCAGGTGGTGCTGGAGGACAGCCTGGGGATTGGTGCGGAGCTGGAGGAGCACATGGAGGGGATTGTCGGTACCTACCAGTGTGAGTGGAAGACGGCCGTCGAGGATCCGGAAAAGCGGAAGCGGTTCCGGGAGTTTGTTAATGCGCCTTCGCAGTCGGATCCGGTGCAGGAGTGGACCGTTGAGCGGGGGCAGCGGCGGCCTGTTTTGGAATCCGCGTAGATTTTTGGTTGAGGGGCGGAGCGCAGGGGTAGATATCTTTCCCCTCGGGAAAAAGAACTCGCTTCGCTCAGACACCTTTTTCCTGTCGGGGAAAGATATCTACCCCCACGCTCACCCGGCCAAGAGTTAACGCCTGGGTGCAACAAGCCAGAATTTTCTAGGACGAATCGGCTTGAACAGCTAATAAAGACATTGGAGGAACATATGAAACCACGCACTCGTTGGGAAGCCGTCTGCACCGTAGACGATTTGGTACCGGAATCCGGCATCGCGGTCTGGACCGAGGACGGCCCGGTCGCGGTGTTTTATCTTCCGCACCGGCTGCCCGCACTGTTTGCCATCAGTCACACTGACCCGTTCAGCGGCGCCAATGTGCTGGCCCGGGGGATTACCGGGGATCTGAAAGGGGAGCCGGTGGTGGCCTCGCCGCTGTACAAGCAGCATTTCAGTCTGCGCACCGGGGTCTGTCTGGAAGACGATGCAGTACGGGTCAAAACCTACCCTGTCCTGCTGGACGGCAACCAGATCCGCTTGGAGGTCCGGGCCAACCAGCGAGAATCCATCGCGGCCTGAGCCCTTAACAATGCCGGCGGAAGCCGGCGCGTGGTATGGGAGTTCTTTGTGCAGGGGAAAAGATGTCTGAGCGAAGCGAGTTGCTTTTCCCCGGAACAAAGAACTCCCATGGCGCGTGACGGCGCTACTCCCAGGTCAGACCTCCCCAGAACGGCGCAACCGCCACCGCTCGCGCCAGCCCAGAACGAAGATGGTCAGTGACGGCAGGAAGGTCACCGTTACGATGGCAGCCCCCAGCAGGCCGAACAGGACGATGGCGCCAACGCCCCGGTAGAGTTCGGTGCCCTCACCGGGCAGGAACACCAAAGGCGAGAGGCCGCAGATGGTGGTCAGGGTGGTCATGGCGATGGGCCGCAGGCGGGTCTGTACGGCGCTGGTGACGGCCTGCACCACGGTAACGCCTTTCTGGCGCAGGTTCTGGCGGGCCTGGTCCACCACCAGGATCGGGTTGTTCACCACCGTGCCCATCAGGATCAGGAAGCCCAGCATGGTGATCATGTCGAAGGGCTGCCTCAGAGGCTGCAGGCCGAGCATGGGCAGCAGGCCACCCACCAGGTTCATCAGGGCCAGGCCCACGATGCCGCCAGCCACACCAAGTGGGATGGCGGTCATGATCAGCAGCGGGAAGCCCCAGTGGGCGAAGATGGCCACCAGCAGCAGGTAGACAATGGCGATGGCGATGATGAAATTGCCGGTCAGCGCTTCCCGCGTGGCGTTCAACTGGTCGCTGGCACCGGAGATATCGACGTCCACATTCGCCGGCAAGGTACCACTTTCGCGCATGGACTGAAGCAGTTCCGTGCGTACCCGTTCAACGCCGGCCTCAAGCGGCACATCGTCCGGGGGAATCACGTTCAGGGTCACGGTGCGGCGACCATCCACCCGGCGGACGGTGCTGGTATCCACGGTTTCCTCTATGGTGGCGAGGCTGGACAGGGGCAGGGTCGCGCCCTGGGGCGTGTGCACCATGACATCGGGCAGACTGTCCAGTGACGGATTGCGACCCTCGCTGCCATACACATAGATATCGATCTTTTCGTCGTCCAGAAAGAAGTCGTCCACGTAGCTGCCCTCGGTCAGGGAGGCCACGGTGAATCCAATGCTTTCGGCACCCAGGCCAAGCTCCGCTGCACGATCCCAGTCGGGCATGATCTGGATCAGCGGTTGTGCCAGAGACAGCGTGGAGGGCTGGCTCTGGATGCGGGGATTGTCGAAGATTTCCTCCGCCCGCTGGTAGGCGGCATTCGCGGCGCTGTATACCGAGACCAGATCCGGGCCGGAGATGTCCAGGTTGATGCTGCGGGTGCCGCCGTCGTTGCTGGAAATGATGGAGCCCTTGGCCGCGAAGGCTCGCATGCCCGGGAACTGTTCATAGAACCGGGTGATCTCGTCCATCAGGGCTTCGATATGCCGCGGGTTCAGGGTCTCTGCAATGATCCGGATCCGGGTTGGCGTTACCTGCATATTGAGATAGGCCATGGGCGGCACGCTGGTCTCGCCGGCGGCATAGGCCTGGCCATCGGCGTTCACGTGGGGCAGGAAATAATCCTCTACCTGTCGGGCAATGGCTTCCATCTCCTGCAGGTTATAGCCGGGCGGCGCGGACATGGCCGCAAAGGTCTTGGGTTCCTCACCCTCCGGCAGGTATTCGGCGGGCGGAGTCAGCACGAAGATCACCCAGAGGCTGACACCCACGGTTGCCGCTATGACCAGAACACGACGCACCGCGCCATTCACCAGCCAGCGCACCGCCGCCATGGCGGCCCGACTCCAGCGACCCGAGGTCTCATTGCCGTATTCATCCGTTTGCATACCCCGGCGACCGAAATCCAGCCGGGCACAAAGGGTGGGTATGATGGTTATGGCCACCAGCATGGACGCCAGAATGGCGGCGGAGATCGCAATTGCCACGTCGGAATACAGCTGTCCGGCTTCTTCCTCGATGAACAGGATCGGCAGGAATACCAGGATGGTTGTGGTGGAGGACGCCAGCACCGCCGGCCAGACTTCCCGCACGCCCTTGAGGGCCGATTCGAAACGGTCCAGCCCCAGACGTCGGTGTCGCTCGATATTCTCCAGCACCACGATGCTGTTGTCGACGGTCATACCGATGGCAAAGGCGATGCCCGCCAGGGAAATCACGTTGATCGTACGACCGGTGATCAGCAGCCCGATAAACGCGGCAATGGCGCACAAAGGGATGCCCACCACACCCGCAAACGTCGCTCTACCTGATCGCAGAAACAGGAACATCACCAGGGTTGCGAAGGCGGCGCCAATGCCCAGGTTGGTCCAGACGTTGGCTACAGAGGCTTCCACATAACGGGCATCGTCTGCGGTCAGGCCCAGTCTCATGCCGGCCGGCTCAAGCACCTCCCGGTTGATCGCGGCCACTTCATCCATCATCGCGTGCTTGATATCGATGACGTTGGACCCACTCTCGCGACGAACCTGCAGGCCAATCACCCGCTGTCCGTTAACAACGGACAATTCCCGAATGCGTGAATGCCCCTGCCGAACCTCGGCAACCTCACCCAGGCGCACCACGCTGTCACCCTGCCTTCGAACCACCAGTTGCTCCAGGGATTCAACGTCATCAAAGCGCCCAACCGTGCGCAGGAGGTACCGGCGCTTGCCGGCATCAATCTCGCCACCGGAAATGTCCTGGTTGCGACTGACAATGGCATCACGCAGATCGAGCAAGCTCAGGCCCCGCTGGGCCAGGGCCGCTTCGTCCACAATAACCTGCATCTGCCGGTCGGCACCGCCGCCGACGGTGACCTCGGAAACACCCGGAACACTCTCCATCCTTGGCCGAACGCGGTCTTCAATAAAATCGCGCATCAGTTCGATATCCAGTTCCCTGGGGTTGCCCTCCAGGGTGGCGATGCGGAAATACATGAACGCGTTGGAGGAGAAGGACGCCGCCACGATGCGCGGCTCATCGACGTTTCTCGGATAATCCGGGACCTGGCTCAGGGCATTATTAATCTGGATCAGCGTCTCGGTGATATCGACGCCGAACGGGAACTCCAGCTCGATTTCGGCTGCACCGCTGGACGCGGTGGAGGTCATTCGACTGAGATTGGGAACATTGCGCAGGAAACGTTCCTGCTCGATCAGGATGTCTTTCTCGATGTCCTGGGGAGTGGCGCCGGGCCAACTGGTTTCCACCGTCACCGTGCGCACTTCCAGATCCGGAATCATCTGGACCGGAATTCGAAGTGCGGCGGCGGCCCCGAGGATGGCCACAATCAGGGCAATCACGGCGACCAATGTGCCGTGGCGGATTATGCCGGCAAACATCAGCGGCTCTCCCGCTCGGCAATGCGAACGCTGATGCCCTCGCTCAGGGACTCGTTGCCACGGACCACCACCTTCTGATCTGCCTCAAGGCCGCTGGTGACCTCTACCCGGCCCTCAAAGCCGGTACCAAGACGCACCCGCTTTTCGGTCACGGTCCAGGTAGTTTCATCCTCCGGTTCGGCGATCCATACGGTGGTTCGCCCTTCGGGATACCGGTTGATGGCATCCCGCGAGACCGTCAGGCCACGTTCACCGGTCGTCACCCGCAGAACCGCCTGTGACGACATTCCCGGGAGCAGCTTCACCGACTCGGGCTTTATCGCGCGGAGAAGAAAGGTTCTGGACTGGGGATCATTGACCGGCACCAGAACATTGATGGTTGCTCTGGTCAGCTCCTGCCCGTTCTGCACCAGAAGCCGGCTGTTGTCGTCGATACGTTTGTAGAAGGACTGGGGTACCCGGAAATCCAGACGCAGGTTGTCGGTATCAACCAGCGTCAGCAGCTGGTCGCCCGGGGTGACCCATTCACCAATATCCCGTGAGCGTTGGCTGACCACACCGTCAAAGGGCGCTGTCACGCGATGGCGATCGGCCCGGACTTCCACCTGTCGGCGGACGGCTTCCAGGCGTGCAAGCGCCGCCTCGCTGGCCGCCACTTCACTTTCCCGGGCACTGACTTCGGTAGCCGCAATATTACGGCCTGCACCCACAGACCTGGCCTCACGCAGCCGGCGCTGCGCCTCATCAAGACGGCTGCGTGCCTCTTCCTCATCGGCCCTCGCGGCCGCCAGCTCCCAGGTGACCATCTCATCGTCGAGCTCGACCAGCACATCGCCCCGGGAAACACGGTCCCCGGTTTCCACCCGAACCGCCTCCAGCAGGCCGGCCACTGCCGCCGACAAACCGGAGACCCGCAGGGCATTTACCGTGCCGTTCAGGGTCACTTCCTCGATGATATTTTCCGACGAGACGGTTTCCAGCTGGACACCTGGCAGGTCCTGGGCAGCGGTAGACAACGGAAACAGGCCGCACGCAAACAAGAGAACGCCCTGCAGGCTCTTCATGAGAGTTCCCACGTCCTTTCTCCAAGATTCATTTTGATGGATGCAATTACTAACCTTAGTTCATGGCTTACGTTGAAAAACCCCGTCCGGACCTTGGACACGGTTTGGCCCATCCGGGTGAGGGAATGCGAACCGGGGTCAATTCCGTTGCCAGCCATCTGAGCTACTATTGTGGCAACACCAATTACAAGGACGCCCCGTGAAACCTCTCAGCCCGACGGATCAGCTTTTTCTATGGCTGGAAAAGCGGCAGCAGCCCATGCATGTGGGCGGTCTTCAGCTGTTTTCTTTTCCCGAGGACGCACCGGATGATTACGTCGCCCAGCTCGCAGACCGGCTCAGGCAATTCACCAAAGTAACGCCGCCGTTCAACCAGCGCCTGGATTACCGGCTCGGCCAGCCAGTCTGGGTGGAAGACGAGCATCTGGATCTGGAGCACCACTTCCGTTTCGAAGCGCTACCGACGCCGGGACGGGTAAGAGAGCTGTTGTCGTTTGTTTCGGCGGAACATTCCCACCTGATGGACCGGGAGCGACCACTGTGGGAGTTCCATCTGATTGAAGGGCTGGGGGAGCGCCAGTTTGCCGTCTATATCAAGGTACATCATGCCCTGGTGGACGGCGTATCGGCCATGCGGATGGTCACCCGGATGCTATGCCAGGATACCGGCGAACGGGACATGCCGCCGATCTGGGCCATGCCACCCCGCCCGTCCCGTGAAAAGGAGGATGGTGGCCCCTCCCTGTGGCGCAGTGTCGGCCATCTACTGGGTGAATCCGGCAAACAACTGGGCACGGTGCCCACCGTGGCCCGGGAACTGCTTAGAACCATCAACAACGCCCGCAAGGACCCGGCCTACTCCTCCATCTTCCACGCACCCCGCTGCATCCTGAACCAGAAGATTACCGGCTCCCGGCGCTTCGCGGCGCAATCCTATGAACTCAGTCGGATAAAGGCGGTATGTAAAATCTACAGGACCACGGTGAATGACGTGGTGATGGCCATGTGTGCTACTGCGCTGCGCAGCTATCTGATGAACCGGGACGCGCTGCCAGAGAAACCGCTGATCGCTATGGTCCCGGTATCCCTGCGCCGGGATGACAGCTCAGGCGGTAACCAGGTGGGTGTTATCCTCGCCTCGCTGCACACCGATGTCACCAGCCCGGTCACCCGGCTGATGCAGATCCATGAGGATGTGAAAGCCGCCAAGGACCGCTACGCCCACATGTCCCCGGAAGAGATCATCAACTACACCGCTCTCACCCTGGCGCCGGCAGCGTTCCATCTGCTCACCGGCATGGCTCCGAAATGGCAGACCTTCAATGTGGTGATCTCCAACGTGCCTGGGCCACGGGAGACCTGCTACTGGAACGGCGCAACCCTGGACGGCATGTACCCGGTCTCCATCGCCATGGACCGCCTGGCCCTGAACATGACCCTGACCAGTTACGGCGACCAGGTAGAATTCGGCCTCATCGGCTGCCGCCGAACGCTACCCAGCCTGCAGCGGATGCTCGACTACCTGGAGGAAGCCCTGGTTGAACTGGAGACCGCCGCCGGCCTGTAAGCAGCTCGATCAGCCGAAGCGGCGCTCTTCGTTGCGGATGGAGATCTGGTTGTTCAGGGTCCAGAAGTCATACAGCACACCAATCAGGAACAGGCCGCCGGTCAACAGGTAGATGATTCCGGTAATCCACTTGCCCATGTACATCCGGTGAATCCCGAACACACCCAGGAAGGTCAGCAGGATCCAGCCGATGTTGTAACTGACTTCACCTTCCCGGAACCGCAGGTCCGCCTCCCGGTCCATGGCCGGGATCAGGAACAGGTCGATGATCCAGCCGATGAACAACAGCCCCAGGGTAAAGAACCAGATGGTGCCGGTAACGGGTTTGCCGTAGTAAAACCGGTGCGAGCCCAGGAATCCGAAGATCCAGAGCAGGTAGCCGATGAGTTTGCTGTGGGTGTCTGGCCTTTGGGTCATGTTCGTTTTCATCCTCTTGGGTTGGTGTCTGGTTTCAATTATGGCCCTAGCCTGGTTGATTTGGGGGCTGGCCGGGGGGAAGGAATTTTTTCCCTCGGGAAAAACAACTCGCTTCGCTCAGACATCTTTTTCCTGTCGGGAAAAAATTCCTTCCCCCCGTCCGTCGAACCATTGTGGCATGGGATCAGAAAAACAAATTAAGAACGAGCAATAACTCTTCTGACGGCATTCTCAGCTGTCAGCAGGGCGTGGGGTGGGGCTTTATTTTTTCGGGGAAAAAATGTCTGAGCGAAGCGAGTTGTTTTTACCCGAAAAAATAAAGCCCCGCCCTGCGACCACGCTCCCAAACGTGAGGTCCCTGAAATTAGGGCCCCACCTCGGGCGCAGGGTCCGGACCACCCTCACGAAACTCGCTGGCCGACTTACCCGTCCACTTACGAAAAGCCCGGCTGAAGTTGGACAGGTCCGCATAACCCAGCTCATAGGCAATCTCGCTGACGGACTGGTTGGTATAGCGGAGTAACTGGATCGCCCGGTCTTGCAGAACCGACTCGAGGATTTCACGGTAGCTGGTATCGCGGTCGGCCAGGCGGCGTTTCAGGGTTCGGGACGAGACGCAGAAACGCTCGGCCATGGCTTCCAGAGACGGCAAGGGGCCGGGCATCATCCGGAGCATGTTCCGGATGGCCAGGACAATGTCACCCTGCTCTTTCAGGGCCTTCTGGAGCTCGAACTCACACTGATCTCGGGCCATGCGGGAGGCTTCGGCGTCGGCCAGGCGCATGCGCACTTCCAGAAGCTCCCGGGGGAACACCATCATTTCATCCGGCTGGCCGTATTCGAATCGGACCGGTAGCTGGTTCGCAAACTGCCGGTAGCAGGGCGGCTCCGGCGCGCTCAGGCGAACGGTGACGCCCGGGAGCTTGCCGTCTTCCAAAGCAAAGCCGTGTCTGGCAGCGTCTTCCCGGTCCAGGAGCTGTTCGGTCAGCAGGATCAGGGTGGCGCTCACGGTCTCGGCGAGAAACGGATAGAGGCCGGGCACTTCGAATTCGGTGCACAGCTTTACCAGCACCTGATCCCCTGCTTCGGACTGGCTCATACTGAGGAACGGCACCCGCAAATGCAGGTAACGGCGCACGGAATCCAGGGCATCGGCGAAGGTGGGGCTGGTGAGGGCCGCGAAGCCCAGGGTGCCGTGAATGGTCAGGCGCAGTTCGCGGGCCAGCATGAAACTGAGACCGTCCTGCCCGGCCAGGTTCACGGCCCGCTTGGCCATGATGATGGCATCGGTGACAAAGACCCGGCTGTCGTTGGACTTGAGATCGTCCGGGGAGAATTCGAGCCCTTCATAGAGTGACCGGTCGTTATACCCCAGTTGCCGGACGGTTTCGGCCAAGACCCGCAGGTAAGCGCCCGGCACCAGGAACAATCCCAGCATCTGCCGTTCTTTGTCCGGACCAATTGGGCTCATTGGCATTCCTTATTATTGGGGTGGCTGAAGCACTTCAACTGACTCTATCAGATGCCTCTTGCCGCTACAGTGGGGCCCGGTACACCATGCTCGCCGTCAGCATGGCCAATCAAATCCCGGGCCGTGTCCCATCCTGATCGACTGCCGTCCCCTTTGCGCATTCCTGCCTGACCTTGACTGCCCCACACTGGAGCCATGACATCAGCCAGAGTGAGGAGTACACACATGCTGAGCAACAAAACCGCAGAAAACAAAGCGGCTCCGGTTACCCGGGCCTCGAACACCCCGGACAACGTCACCATCACCGCCCAGCGCATGGGGTTCGAGTTTGGCGAGCAGGTACCCCGTTACTGGGTCGACAACAGCTACACCATCAGCCACATCATGAATGCGCTCTCGGTGCTGTTCCCCCAGGGCGAGCAGTTCTTTGTCGATTCGGTAAGGGCGTTCCGGGACAAGATCTCCGATCCCAAGCTCAAAGAGGAGATACGCGGGTTCATTGGCCAGGAGGCCATGCACTCCCTGGAGCACATTGCTATGAACCAGCACGTCCGAGACCAGGGCATGCCGGTGGAAGAGCTGGAAAAGCATCTGGAGGTGGTTCTGGGCATCGCCAAGAAACTGCCCAAACGGCATCAGCTGGCCATCACCTGTGCCCTGGAGCACCTGACCGCTATGATGGCCGACATGCTGCTGGAACGTGACGATGTTCGCCAGGACATGGACGAGACCATGCGCCCGCTATGGGTTTGGCATGCAATCGAGGAAACGGAGCACAAGGCGGTAGCCTACGACGTATTCCAGGCAGCAGGCGGCACCTACGCCGAAAGAACCTTTTATCTCGCTTTCAGCACCGCCGCCCTGGGGGTGATGAGCACCTACTTCACCAGCCGGATGATGCTGAACGACCGCAAGAATTTCTCATTGAAAGACACGGCCTCAGGTCTCTGGCGCCTGTGGGGCCTGAACGGCACCTTCTCCAGCCTGATTCCCACATGGCTGGAGTATTTCAAGCCCGGTTTTCATCCCTGGGATCACGACAACAGCGACCTGATTGCCCGTTTCAAGGAAGAAATCCAGGCGCACATCGCACCGCAATACAAGAAAGGTAATCGCAGGACGCTTCAGTAAACCACGGAAGCAACTCCCAGCCCTGAAGGGAATCGGGTGGGGAGGTCTTTGTGCAGGGAAAATGATGTCTGAGCACAGCGAGTTGCCTTTTCCCGGAAGAAAGACCTCCCCGCCCGATTCCCAACTCCCGGGTCAGGCATTCGGCTCAGCGACGCCGGATCGAATGACTTCTCCTTTCTTCCATAACCGCCATTCACCCGGCTGGTAGACATCCCACTTTTCATCGGTGGTCAGTGGCTCCGTCACAATCACGCTGACGATATCGTTTGGCGTCGTCTCCGATTCAAAGTCCACCGTCACGTCCGCGTCTTTCAGGCGAGCGGGACCGAACGGGGCCCGCCGGGTAATGCTGGCCATCTTGGTGGTGCAGTAGGTAAACAGCCAGTCGCCGTTACTCAGCAGGAGGTTGAACACGCCCTGGCTGGCATACGCCTTCGACAGGGTTACGAGCCGATCGATGATGTCGTCGGTCGGGGTGTTCCGGTCGCAATGGCTGCGTAAGTGGTTAAGGATGTCGCAGAACAGGGCTTCGCTGTCGGTGGTACCGACCGGCTCGTAAAAGCCGGGATTCGAACGGAAACCGGAGAGCTGGCCGTTGTGGGCGAACACCCAGTAGCGGCCCCAGAGTTCCCGCATGAACGGATGTGTATTGGCCAGGCAGATGTCGCCGACGTTTGCCTGGCGGATGTGGCAGATGGCTACTTCGCTCTTGATCGGGTGGGTCTGGACCACTTCGGCGATTCGGGAACTGGCGCTGGCATCGGCGTCGTGGAAGGCCCGGACGCCTTTGCCCTCGTAGAAGGCCACACCCCAACCGTCCTTGTGGGGGCCGGTCTGGCCGCCGCGGCGGGTGAGGCCGGTGAAGCTGAAACACAGGTCAGTGGGCGTATTGGCGCTCATGGCCAGCAGTTCACACATGGGCTAGGTCAATCTTGCAAGGAAATGATGGCCCCAAGAATACCGCAATCAGCCTGCTTCGACAGTCAGAATCTCGAGCTGGCGTGGGTTGTGACCAGCCCCCACAACCCGATTTCGACCGGCCCGCTTGCCACTGTACAGCCAGCGGTCCGCAACCCGGAGCAGGCCTTCAGCTTCCCGGCCGTGATCTGGCCACTGGGCAACCCCGAAGGAGGCGGTCACCCGGATACGGGCATCACCATAGGGCAAATCGCGTTCAGCAATCCGCTGGCGCAGCTCATCCATCAGGACAAACGCATCCGCCGGCTTCACATCCCGCAGAATCAGGCCGAACTCCTCGCCACCGAGGCGGCCGACGAAGTCCGTGTTTCTCAGGCGCTCGGTCAGGCATCGGCTGATGTTTTTGAGAACATAGTCTCCGGCCTCGTGGCCCAGGGTGTCGTTCACAAGCTTGAAGTGGTCAATGTCCATGACCACGAGAGCAAAACCGGCTCCGCTGCGATCACACTCGGCGATGGTCCGATTCAATGTGCCCTGGAAGTTGCTGCGATTGGCGAGGCCCGTCAGCGCATCAGTCTGGGCCATATCCACCAGGCGCTGCTCGGCCTCTTCGCGGCGGCCCTCATACAGGTGAATGAAGGCCAGCATCAGGGCACCGCACAACACCATGTTGAGCAGATCGATCATCGCGTGGGGGCTGCCGACCTGGCCAAGGTGGATGTAGTAGATAACGCCGCCGACGATCATGAAGGGCGCGCTGAGAATCATGCCTTCTTTCTTGCCGAGCAGCAGGTAGGCAAGAACCGGCATCATCAGCACCCAGACGAAAGCGGACACCGAGGCTTCTGGCAGCAGCATTATCACGAGGAAAAATGCGAACAGAGGCACCAGATAGGCATAAACCCATTGCTGCAGGTGAGGCGTGGATTTCAGGCGCCAGACGCCGAAAAACAGCAACGCGCTGGCACAGAGTTCACCAATGCCCACCCAGAGGAAACCATTGAGAATCTGCAGGCATGCGAAAACCACCAGTGCCGAGCCAGTGATCAGAAAAAGCAGCCGCATCAACGAGCGGCGATGGCTGTCCCGCAGACCTGAGCGGCTCTGTTCCAGTGTGGCCCCCAGGTCGGAATGGTGAGGCGTATTCATGCTGACTCTTCCTTGGATCAGCTTACGAGTATAGCCCCGAAACACTGTTTGTAAAATGTACAGCAGGCCCGGTTCTTCACGGGCCCCTGACACTCAGCCGCACGCATCAGACATACAGGTTCTTGCGAGAGAAGCGTTCCACCAAAGGCTGATAAGCCGAACCCAGCAGACGGTTGATGGCGTCGATACCCCAGGCGTCCGGGCCTACCAGGATGCGGGACTCGTTCTTGAGGATGCCTTTCACAATGGTCTCCGCCGCTTTCTCGGGCGTGGTCATGGCGAGCTTGTCGAAACCCTTGCGCTGGGCGACGGCATTCTCGGACTTGCCCATACGCGCGGCATTGGCAATGTTGGTGCGGATGCCACCGGGGTGCACACAACTCACCGCCACCGGCTGGTTTTCCAGCTTCATTTCCTGCCTGAGGGCTTCGGTGAATCCGCGTACCGCAAACTTGGCGGCGTTGTAGGCGCTCTGTTTGGGCACGCCGATCAGTCCGAACACGCTGGACACATTCACCACATGGCCATCGCCCGAGGCAATCAGATGTGGCAGGAAGGCACGGGTGCCGTGGGCAACACCCCAGAAGTCAATGTCCATGACCCATTTGAAGTCCTCGTCGGTCATCTCACGTACCGTTGCAGACAGTGCCACGCCCGCATTGTTGATGACCAGATTGACCTGACCAAAGTCTTTTACAACCTCCTCGGCATGGGCAAAGATGGCATCCCGATCCGAGACATCCAGCCGGTAGGTCTTCACGTCGGCATTCCCGAGCGCTTCCGCCGTTTCAGCCAGGCCGGCCTCATTGACGTCAGACAGCGCCAGCCGGCAGCCCCGGTCCGCCAGGGACTTGGCGAGCGCGCGCCCGATACCCGAGCCGGCACCGGTAACAACGGCAACTTTGTTCTTCAGATTCTTCATGGTCACGGACCTCTTGTTGTGTGCTCTGGCAATTAAAGCAGATACTCTAACAATTGCCTGTCCGGGGGATATGGCTTTAGTGAACCAGGCCACATGGCACTCCGGCCACCCTCTGACGCGGCATCCGGTTTCCGGTACAATCCGATGCCGACGGCCGGTGTGCGACACCGAGCCTCCCCCTTCCCCGAACCTGTGGATTTTCTTTATGGAATGGAGTCTTACGCATTTCTGGCTGATCCTGGCGCTGGTGCTGAGCCTGGCTGAACTGGCCTCGGGTGTTCTGTTACTTCTGGCCCTGGGCATTGCCGCGGCGCTGACCGCCTTGCTGGCTTTTCTGGGCGTACCATTTGAGTGGCAGCTGGCCGGCATGGGGGTGTTCTCGGGAATCCTGGTGCCTGTCGCCATTCGCTGGATACGACCGCGCTTCTCTCCCAAAGGCGTGGCCTATGGCACGACCGGCACCGGAGTGGAGCAGGGCCGGCGTTACCAGACCCAGAAACGGGATTTCGATGGTGCCACGGGCATCAAGGTCAACGGCGATTTCTATCGCCTGCGGGTCACTGACACCGGAGAAACCGACCTTCCGGAAGGAACCGACGTCATTTTCAAACAGTTTGACGGCACGACCGCCGTTGTTGAGACGATCACACACAAGGAACAGTAAGCATGGAACAGTATCTTTCACCCGGGCTGATCATCAGCCTGATCCTGGTCGCTATTGGCATCTTCATCATTGCCAAGGGACTGGTCATCGTTCGCCAATCCGAAGTCATGGTCATTGAGCGGCTGGGTTCTTTCAATCGCATTCTTGAAAGTGGCGTGAACATCATCATCCCCTTCATCGAGCGGCCACGCCCAATCACCATGATTCGCTACGTCCGCATGGGCGAAGACTACCATCCGGTGATGAGCGATGAGGTCCGGATTGACCGCCGGGAAACGGTTATGGACTTCCCTGGACAGCCGGTGGTGACCACCGACAACGTCACGGTGAAGATCAACGGCGCCCTGTATTACCAGATCATTGACCCGCGCCGGGCCGTTTACGAAGTCGCCAACATGAGCCAGGCGGTGGAGGTTCTGGCCAAAACCACCCTGCGCTCGGTGGTGGGCAAGATGGAGCTGGACAAGCTGTTTGAATCCCGCAGCGAGGTGAACAACGCCATCCAGGCCGAGATGGAAGAGGCCGCTTCCAAGTGGGGCGTCAAGCTTACCCGGGTGGAAGTCCAGGACATCAGCATGCCGGAAGAAGTGGAGGAAGCCATGCGGTTGCAGATGGCTGCAGAGCGCAAGCGCCGGGCCACGGTCACCGAAGCGGAGGGGGAAAAGTCGGCGGCTATCGCCATGGCACAGGGCCAGCGCGAATCCGCCATTCTGAATGCCCAGGGCGACAAGGAGTCGGCCATTCTCCGGGCCCAGGGTGAGCAGGAGTCCATCCGTCTGGTACTCAGCGCAATGGGCGACTCTGAAGAGAACAAGCAGACGGTTATTGGCTACCTTCTGGGCCAGAGCTATATCAAGGTTCTGCCCAATATGGCGAAAGAGGGCGAGCGGGTGTTCGTACCCTACGAATCCTCAGCGCTGCTCGGCTCCATGGGCATGTTCCGCGAACTGGCCGGCAGCCCCGAGGACACGGTTCGCCAGCATCTGCAGCGCGATGGCCTGCGCGGCGGGATGGTCGGCGCGGCAGGCAACAGCTAAGCCCCGAGAACCCATCAACCCAGCAGATTGTCCAGGGGTTGGTCGTAACTGGGGGCGAATACCTTCAGGAAATAGGCAACCTCTGGCAATCCGTCTTCCTCCAGGCGGTTGCGGATCTGTTGGGCGGCCGGCTCGAACTCCTCGTTGCCGGCCCGGATCTCCGCCTGGCACTTGAGCCATGCCGACAGCCTGTCGGCGGCCTTGATCAGCTCCCGGTCTTCTGACGGTAGCCGAGACTCCCGAACATAAGGTGAAAAATCCTCTCGCAGGTCCTCGGGCAACAGCGCCAACAGTTCCGCCTCTGCCTTATGCTCGATGTCCCCGAATGCCTCTCGCATCACCTTTGAATGGTATTTCACCGGTGTCGGCATATCACCGGTAATCACCTCCGTCGCATCATGGTAAAGCGCTGCTGCGGCAATACGGTCGGCGTTCACCTGGCCACCGAAATGCCGGTTGCGGATGATGGCAAGCGCATGGGCCAGGGTTGCCACCTCCCAGGAATGGGTAGCCACATTCTCCTCAATAGCATTGCGCATAAGCCCCCAGCGTTTGATCCAACGCAAGCGGGAGACATAGGCGAAAAAGTGGCTGGCAACATTACCCATCGGTTACAGACCTGTTTTGCATTAGTTCATAATCTTTTGCTTCAGGTACACAAAATCCCCATGCTATTCTCAATACGTATTCAATTGTTACATAACCGGGAATATTGTGTCCGCTCGATCCCACATTCGGAGACTACTGGCCACCCTTGCTGCCTCTATTATGCTGGTAACGGCGCCGATCCAGGCAGATGAAACCGAAATCACTGTGGGCGTTTACCATTTTCCCCCGATCGCCAGTGTTGACGGTAGCGGGCAAGCCACAGGCCTGCTGGGCGACCTGCTTCAGGAACTCGAACACGCCCACCCAACGTTCTCCTTCCAGGTGTTTCATACCTCTCCCAAGCGCCGATACCTGGATTTCGATGCCGGGCTCTACGACGTTATCTTCTTTGAAAGCCCAGACTGGGGCTGGACAGAGAAGGACGTGGACATCACCCGTCCAATCCTGGCCGACGAAGAACTGTACGTCGCTCTCAAAAAGGACGGCAGAGATTCCTCATTCTTCGATGATCTGAACAAGCGATCCATCGTCGCTATTTCCGGCTATCACTACGGTTTTACCGGGTACGAAACCGACAACTCCGTGCTGGAGCAGAAATTCGACATCGAATTTTCCGACAGCCACAGCCGCAACATAAATCTTATCAAGGCCGATCGGCCTTCCGTTGCGGAAGTTGCGATTGTCAGTCACTCCTACCTGCAGCGGCACCTGGCCAGGCATCCGGAAGACTGGGACAAACTGCTGATATCGAGTGAACCGGACCAGCGCTACCAGCTCAGGATCATTGCCCGGAAGGGCGGCGCCGCCAGTGCAGACCAGATGCTCGAACTGTTGGCGCCACTGGTGGACAATGGCCGATACCGGCAACTCGTCGAAAACTGGGGGCTCCAGTTACCAGCGGGCTTTCTGACCAGCTTCGAGGCACCCTGAGGTCAACGCACATCCAGGTTAAAGGCGACGATCACGTTACCTTCGCCACCCACTTCGGCATTACGGGCCGGATCGAGCAGGAATAGCTGATCAGCCGGTACTCCGTGCGTTTGCTGCAGGACATTCCGCAAGGTTACCCCTCGTGAGGAGGCCAGGTTACTCAATGCTTCCGGCGCCAGTGACCGCTCACCGGCCAGATAGGCTTCCCGGGCCTCCTGCCACTCTTCCTCGGACAGTTCCTGTTCACCACCAGCGGTCAGATCGTCCCGCAACAGCGCAAGTCCGTCAGCCTGGGGCTCAACATTACCCCGAATATTCAGCAACAGGTCCGGGCGTTCCAGCAAGGCGTCCGCCAACGCCGCCAGCTTTTCGGCCTCACCCTCGGCCAGCTGGATACTGCCGGGAACAAAGCTCACCTTGCCCAACTCTTCCCCGCTCAACCCGGCCAGCTCCGCAATCGAACCAAGCATACTGAACGGTGACGCCGCGGCCTTCGCCAACAGGTTTACGAATGCCCGCATCACCACCTTGCCGACACTGAAGTCCGGGTCGGCCAGGTCGCCGCTGATCGGCAGGTCCACTTCAATAACCCCTTTGCTGTCCCTGAGCAGGGCCAGACCCAGTTTGACCGGCGCATTGACGGCGTCGTCGCTGGCTATGGCGGAACCCAGTTCCAGCCGATCCATCACCACCAGGTTGGAGGCATCGATTCGTGAGCCGGCAATCTCGTAATCCAGGTTAAGATTCAGCTTGCCACTGTCCACGCCGTAGCCCAGGTATCGCCCGAAATACGGCGACAGCGCCGGTAGCGACAGATCCTGCATGATCAACCGGAGATCGCTGACATCCTCGGTGCCGAGGGTCCCAATGGTGCCTTCAAAATCGAGGTCCGCCACGCCGCCGACCCGACCCCTTATGGATACCTTGCCCTGCTGCGGGGAAATGTTGCTCAATCCGGTTACGCTGCCATTCAGCTCACCAAACGATGTGGTGAAGGCGGGATCCAGCGTACGATCGGTGTAGGCCAGCTCACCGTTCTCAAGCATCAGCTGTCCAATGCGGAAAATGAATTCGGGCTCGGAGTCGCCGGTTCCCTCTGCGGCCTCCGGGGCCGGTTCTTGTTCCCCGGCGGAACCGGCCCCCTTGGCAATGCGCTCCACGTTATGGACGCTGTCGGTATTGCGGACAATGTTGATCCTCGGCTGGGCCAGGGTCACGGTGCCGATTTCCAACCGGGCAGGGTGGACGTTGTATTCAATCGGCGCCAGGCGCAACGTTTGCCATGACACCAGCGATCCGGAACTGTCAGGCAGTTTCAGGTCCAGGCCGGCCACTTCCGCAGTTCCGCTGAAGGTGCCGGTGAGCGGGTCCTGTTGGCCATCGAGGTCCAGATTGCCATCGAGGCCCAGAGTACCGTTGGTTATGGCGAGGTTGGCGCCCTCCTGCACGTATGGCTCGAAGGCCGCCAGCGCGACACCGCTCCCGGATATGGCCGCTTCCAGGGTAAATGGCGCGGGCGTAACCTGGCCATTCAGCGACAACTGCCCACCACTGGCCAGGGTTCCCCGGGCTTCGTAAGTAACCGGTTCCTCCAGCTCGTGACTTATCCGCCCTACCGAAATCGAGAGTTGCTCAAGAGCAATTTCAGCCGCCGTCTCCGGCTGACTGTCCTGCCAGAAAACCCGACCGTCGGAGAGCGCCAGGCCCGCGACTGACCAGCGGAACGGCTGCCCGGCAGACGATGCGTCGTCTGCGCTTTCAGCCTCTCCCTGTTCGGAGGCCAGCGGCGCCAACCAGTCGATTTCCCCCGCTGCACTTCGCGCCAGGGCGAGATCGAGCTTGTCCAGGGACACCTGGCCGATACGGACCTCCCTCCGGTTGAGGTCGAAACCGATGGCATCCACCGACAGCAGGGCGTTCGTCAGCCTGGCCTGATCACTCTGCTCATCCAGGGCGACGGCAAGATTCTCGAGTTTCAGCTGACCGTTGGTCGTTTCCAGGTAAAAGGCGTCTCCGGCCTGGATTTCATAGTCCGAGCTGAGAGTAACGCTGCCGCCACGCAGGTCGTAGGGGAAAAACGGCGCCAGAAAGTGCGCCAGGGTTTCATAGCCCACCGCCGACACTTTGAGGGTACCGTTGGAATAGAATGGCGCGACACTCAGATCCCCTTGCCACTCGACGGTCTGGCTACCCAAAGCCGCCAGCAGGGAGTAATCGCTGTCCTGCCCGTCCCGTTGCCAGGTGGCGAGGTCGTTCAGTGTCAGATCCAGCGGGGTAATCCGAAACTCTGCCATTTCCTGCTTGGTGAAGTCCCGGAACAGCATTTCGCCGCCGTTCAGCGCAATTTGACCAAAATAGAGCCTGGGTGGGCCGGTTTCCTCGGCTTGCGCGGCCGGGGGCTGATCCTGGACGGCCTCCGAATTGGCCGCCTGCCAGTCCCTGGCAAAATTAACGCTGTAATCCTCCAGGAGGTCTACCCGAACGTAAGGCTCGTCCAGCTGAATGGCTTCAAAACCGGCAATTCCGCGAATCAGCTGGAAAAAATTCATGTCCACCATGAGCCGGTCAAAGCCAACCACCTGCTCGCCCTCCGCATCGGCCGCAGACAGTCCCAGAGCTTCTACCCGAAGGGTAAAGGGATTGGTACGGATATCGGTGATTTCTGCCTGCCAGCCCATACGCTGGTCCAGCTGCTCTGGCACCATCCGCTCCAGCCACCAGGGAAGCAGCAGGAACCCTGCCAGGGTGTACAGAATCAGAAGCCCCAGGAATCCGATCAACAGATTCCTGGGCATGCGACTGCTTTTACGGCTCTGGGCCACAGACATCTCCTTATAACCGGCGGATTCCCGGGGCAATCTTGCCCACCTGCCTGTTCACAAGGATAGTCGGCCTTGTGCCGGTTTGTCAGCTCTGTAGCTTATGACCCGGCAACACCAGCTCCGGGTCAGTGACCATGTTGGAAAACTGGCCAATCTCTTCGGGGTCTCTTGGCACCATGGCAGCGCGGATCAGCTTGCGCGTGGAATTTCCGGTTGCCGGGTAAGCAGACTGGCCGACACGCCAGGTGACCGGCATAGCCGGAGTACCAATACGCTCATTGATCTGGCGGAGCCGTTTGTACATGAACGCGTGCTGGCTGTCCTCATGATCGGGCACCAGGGCAAAGAAGGCGCTGGCTGAATACCGGGCCAGATAAATCGGGTCCGACATCTGGTCCAGCAGCGCCGCACTGATTTCCTTGACCACCGTATTCAGCGATCCTTCACCCATGCTGCTGGAAAGCTCCCGGAAGTTGGCAATATCCAGATAAATCAGGGCAAATGGGTTACCGCCGGCGTTGTCCCGGGCAAGGATATCCAGCAGACGTTCCTCCAGTGCTGAACGGTTGGGCAGGCCGGTCACGGTGTCTACAAAAGCCAGCTCTGCCACCCGCTGATCTTCCTCCGCCTTGCGTACCGCAACGGCACGCTGATGTTTCACATCCAGGACAGTGACCACCAACGCGACAGCAAGCAGCGCAATGCAGAAAACGGCCAGCGGGATGCCCATCCAGTCCCCGCGCAGGCCGTTGTCCACTGCAGGAACAGCACCTTCAGGAAAAGTCATCGCCATCATGCCGGTGTAGTGCATGCCACAGATTGCCGCAGCCATCACCAGGGCAGCCACAAACTGAATGGCCAGGGATCCCGCTCCGTCCATGCCCTGAAGCTTGCGGCACAGTGCAAGCGCGACACCGGATGCGACAACGGCAATCACGATGGAAACGGCAAGAAATCCAATGTTGAATGTCGGCGGCGCAGACATTCGCATCGCGTACATTCCCAGGTAATGCATGACAACAATGCCGCCGGCCATGAAGAGCGTCGCACCAGCAAACAGAGGCGCTCCCAATCGCTCCCGCCCGATAATATGCAGGGCAATGCCTGAGGCAACCACAGCCGCGAGCCAGGAAACCGCCGTCATCAGGACATCGAATGTCATGGCGACGTCCATCGGCATAGCACGCATTCCGACAAAATGCATGGTCCAAACGCCGGTTCCCATCAACACGGCACCAGCGGCCAGCCATTTTATACGCTCGCCATCTTTGGCGTTGGTCAATCTGGCGCCGAAGAACAGGGCAGCGTATGCAGCCAGCACAGCGACCAGAAAGGAAGCAGCCACAAGGGGCAAATTATATTCGGACATCATCTCGTTCGACCTTTTAGTGGTGTGTTGGAACGGGTCAGATTTCCCGGTTGCTCAATGCTGACCTAGATCAACGTCCGGTTAGATACGGGCTAAGTGTGAATTGGGTCTCATTCTATTGTTGGCTTTATGTAACAGACTCCGACATAAGCATCGCTGACAGACAGGCCTGAACCCGATATGCTTCGGAATCGTATTTATCCCGGGCCAGTAGAACTCGAATGAGAGGGAGCATTATGGATATCGGCGATATGCGTCGTGATTTCGAGAGTGAGGGGCTGGATCGCGATGCGCTGGACAGTAATCCGGTCAGGCAGTTCCAGGTCTGGTTTGAAGATGCCCGGGAGGCAGGCATTCTCGAGCCCAACGCCATGTCGCTGGCGACCACAGGTCGGGATGGCATGCCGGACCTGCGCACGGTCTTGCTGAAATACTTCGACGACGAGGGTTTTGTCTTCTACACCAATTACGGCAGCCGGAAGGCGCGGGAAATGGAAGAGAACCCCCAAGCAGCCCTGCTATTTCCCTGGATCGGACTGAATCGTCAGGTACGGATTCAGGGGGCCGTTGAGAAGGTAAGCAAAGCAGAATCCCTGCGCTACTTTGCATCACGACCCCGGGGCAGTCAGATTGGCGCCTGGGTATCCGAACAGAGCAAGACCATCACCTCCCGAGGGCTGCTCGAACAGAAGGTGGCCGAAATCAAACGCAAATTCAGTGACGGCGAAGTGCCCCTCCCAAGTTTCTGGGGTGGTTATCGCATTGTCCCCGACCGTATCGAGTTCTGGCAGGGCCGGCCCAGCCGGCTCCATGACCGCTTTGAATATGTGAGGGACGGCGATGGCTGGCTCATCCAACGACTTCAGCCCTGATGACCGCCCATCTGTCTGGCTTTGCCACCAGACAGATGGGCCCGAGATCGCCCACCCGGCCTGGCTGACCGACTATGAACGCGAGACCGTGGGCAAATTCAGTGGCCCCCGGGAGCGGGAATACCTGTCCAGTCGCTGGCTTATTCGCCAGGCCATTGGCAAATCCGCCATGGTTCCGCCCAACCATTGCTGCCCGGTGGCCGGCCGCCCCAACGCTTCCGGTTCACCCGAGGGCTGGCGGTTGTCTCTCAGCCATAGCCAGGGTCTCTCCGCCTGCGCCACTCGGGCAGACTCACCCATCGGACTGGATCTCGAGCCCTGCCAGCGCCATGCCCAGTGGCAGAAAGTGGTCAAACGCTGGTTCTCCCCGGTCGAACAGGAATGGCTGTTCCGGGAAGACGACTCGAATACCTTCCTCAAGGTCTGGACCCTCAAAGAAGCCTGGCTGAAGGCAACCGGGCGCGGCATTGCCGGCAACCTCCAGACCCTGGAGGTGCGCAAGAATTTCGAGATCTACGGCGACCAGCCGGAACAGGACTGGCAAGCCGCCTGCTGCTACATTGAGGGCTACCTGGTAACCGTGGTGTTTCGGGGAAGCCGGCCGGTATGGCCGGAAATTACCTTGCTTGAACCGCCGCCCCACGATTTCTCACTGGTGGATGCAGAACCCATCGACGCCTCCTGGGAGCCACTGTTCCAGCGCACTATCCGTTGCAAAACCCCGTGACTCGGGCCAGACACAGATAAAACAGGTCAGTTTATGGACACCCCGGAACGCTGCCCATGGTGTGGCGACGACCCACTCTACGTGCACTATCACGACACCGTGTGGGGCCGCCCCGAATACGACGATCTCGCCTTGTTCGAAAAACTCTGCCTGGACGGTCAACAGGCCGGCCTGAGCTGGATCACCATCCTGCGAAAACAGGAGAACTATCGCGCGGCTTACGATCACTTCGATCCGGAAAAGATCGTGCAATACGACGAGAGCACGATTGAGGCGCTGCTCAGCAACCCGGGCATTATCCGCAACCGGCTGAAGGTACAGTCAATCATCAAGAATGCCCGGGGCTATCTGGATTTGCGTGATAAAGGCACAGGGTTCAGTGACTTTCTCTGGTCCTTCGTTGAACACCAGCCGATCCAGAACCGCTGGCGCTCCTTTTCCGAGGTTCCCACGGCCACGCCGGAATCCGAAGCCATGTCGAAAGCCCTGAAACGCGCCGGGTTCACCTTTGTCGGTCCTACCATCGTCTACGCGTTTATGCAGGCAACGGGCATGGTGAACGACCATCTGGTGGCGTGCCCACAACATCGGGAGTGCTATTTACTGAGCCAATGATCTCAATAGGCTGAGGGGTCGTAAGTTCTGGAGTGTTATGAACCACGGAGCTTGTCTGTGCGAATCACCCTCGACCAACTCAGAAGCATGCAGAGTCCGGTTATCGACCTGCTTGAGATCCTTTCGCTTGAGGGCCAACATTACATGGCGCGCCTCAGCATTGATGACCAACCTCTGCTGCTCTCTGAAAAAAACGGCACTACCTCACTGTTCCGAAGCGCCTGGCAAGTCCAGGATACCCTGGCTTCGTTTGATATCCGTGAAACCCAGGTTGTGCACCCTTCCGCCTACCACGAAATGGTTGGCATGGAACCTTCAGAAGTTGAACCCATGAGAATCCGGGTTCAGAGGCAAAAACCGTGATTGCAGTAGCAAGACTCGCCATCCTTGTTGGCATCGCGGGGCTGGTTCCTTTTATCGGCCTTCTCGCAGGGCTGTTCTTGATGCCTCAGTACAGCGTGGCGCTGCTGGGCTATTTCTATCTGTACAGTGCCGGTATCCTGGCCTTCATGGCTGGCGTCTACTGGCCCATTGCCATGCAGTTGGACAACTGCTCCTATCCCCTCTCGCCCATCGTTACCATACTGCTTAGCCAGGTATTTTTTGTCTCAGCAGGCCTCGGCTTGCTCTTGCCGGTAACCGGTCAGATTGTGCTCTACACCATCGCCTATCTGGCGCTCTACATGGTGGACGCCCGCTGGATGAAGGTTTACTGGCCCGCCTGGTATTTGCGGCTTCGACTTCTTCTTACCTCAGTGGTTGTAGTTTGTCAGCTCACAGCGGCCGCCTGGTTTTTCCTTCTCCACGCGGCGCACTGAGTCTTTCCGGGAAGTGCAGAGCCTGATGGACTATCAGGCTCCAAAGGCGTCTTCAGGTGTTTCGTAGCGACTTTGCAGTTTCCTCAATGCGGTCTTCTCAATCTGGCGCACCCGCTCCCGGCTGATACCCAGATCATCGGAAATCACCTGCAGGGTTTCCGGCTCCGGCAGTCCAAGACCGTACCGACGCGACAGGATGTCCTTCTCCCGATCACTCAGCTCGCTGAGCATGGATTTGAGCGTCCGTCGACGATCGCGATCAGACATTGGATGGTCGGGCGCCATCTGATCGCCGGCGTCCAGACTATCGCCAAGGGTGACCGAACCGTCCTCCACCAGCGGAACATCCGTAGACAGCTCCCTGGTTGCCAGGGCTCTCAGTTCGCCAATCCTGGACGGGCTGGCTTCCATCTCGCGGGCCAGCTCGGTCTGGGACGGCGTCCGGCCCAGGCTCTGGTGCAGCCTCAAAGACAGCTTCTGCAGCTGACGGATTTCATCCACCACGTTTTCCGGCGTATGCACCAGACGGGTACCGCGCTGCAGGCAGCGTTTGACCTCCTCACTGATCCACCAGTAGGCGTAGGTCGAGAAGCGGAAGCCCTTGGTGGGATCAAACCGCTCCACGGCCTTGATCAGGCCCACGTTCGCATCCTGAATCAGGTCTGACATGGGGATGCCGTGCTGCCCGTAGCGACGGGCGATATGCACCGCCAGACGAAGGTTGCTCTGGATAAGCTTGCGCCGACAGGCCGTGGCGAGGTGGAACGCCCGACGACATCGGGACGAAAACGCACAGGCATCTCCGAGGCTACCAATCACTTCCCGGAACGTCTGCGGGGTGTCCGCCGGCAGGACCAGTTCGGTACTGATGATTTGGTAACACAGAGTCAGTTTGCGGGAGAGGCGGCGTTCAGCCTCGTCTGTCAGCAGTTCATACCGGGACGCATCCCTGAAGTACAGCCCGACCAGGGAATCCCTTTCACCATCGTTGGGCGTTGTCGGAGACGGTCCCAGCCTTTCAGTCGTTCGCATGGCTAAGGTACCGGTCAAAATTTACATCAGGGAATACGACGTGGAGAAGCTGATGGATTTACCGGGGGAGGGTCAGTAAAAACCCACAGGCGACACGAGCGGTCGGCCTGTGGGCATCGCCTGCAAAGCTATGGCAGCTCAGGCTGCGACAATGGCGTACTCGTGGTTATGAGGCTCGATGAGTACGCCGTGCAGAGCAACGATCGCCTTCTCGTAGTCATCCTCATCCACCACAAACTGGATATCCACCTGACGCATGCACTGGTGCAACGCCAGAACGCTGATTTCCTCATCAGCCAGCGCCTTGACGGAGCGGGACAGAATGCCCGGAACCTTCATATCGCTGCCGATCGCCGAAACCACAGCCACTTTCCGGGTGTTGATCTCGGCATTGGGGAACTCTTCCTTCAGCGCCTTGACCACCCGCTTGACGTGTTTGAGCGTGCTGCCCACGTAATGGGTGATGGTGTTGGCGTTGGTGTCCTTGGACATGAACCGAACCTTAAAACGGCTCAACACATCCAGGATACGGCGGTCGGAACCGGGCTCGCCCTGCATGTCCTGATCGAACACTTCCACGGCAAACACACCCTTGGCGCCGGCAATGATCTCCACCTGGGGTTTCTCACTGACGTAATCGCCGGTGATCAGGGTACCGGTGTGCTCCGGTTCAAAGGTATTCATCACCCGCAGCGGAATCTCGTTCTGGCGCATGCCCTTGCCGGCACGGGGATGGATCGCCTCCATGCCCAGGTTGGCCAGCTGGTCTGCCACGTCGTAGTTGGTGCGGCCCAGGGGTACCACCTTGTCCGCGCCAACGATGTTGGGATCGGCAGAGCTCAGATGGTATTCCTTGTGGATGATCGCCTCGCGGGCCTCGGTGATCACGGCCACCCGGCTGAAGGTCATCTCACTGTAGCCGCGGTCGAAGGTCCGCATCAGACCTTCTTTACACTGGGCATAACCGGTCACGATCGGCAGTTCGCGGCTCAGGTCCACGGCATCGAAGGCCTGCTTGAGCTTCTCGTCAAGCGGCAGCAGCTCGTTGTCGCGCCAGCCGGTCAGATCCACGAAGCGGGCATTGATGCCTTCCTGCTGGAGCTTCAGGGCGGTGTTGAAGGCACTGTGGGCCTCACCGATGCCGGCCAGCATTTCACGTACAGTGAGCAGATGCTCTTCCAGCTGGAACTGGCCGTAGGAACACAGGCGCTGCAGGTCGATCAGGCAGCCCCGCACACCCTCGATGCGGTCGGTGATGAACTGGTCCGCCTGCTGCTTGAGCATCGGGTCTTCGAACAGCTCACCGTTGATATCAGTCAGAAACTTGACCAGTTTGGTGAGGTCGTCGCCCCAGGCCCAGTCCGACTCGGCATCCGCAAACAGGGCATAGACGCCCGGCTCACCGGTCTTCTTGTGCTCCAGCAACTCGTTGGTCACGCCACCGTAGGCAGAGACCACAAAAATGCGCTGGTACAGATTGTCCTTCTTGCGATTACCGATAATGATATTGTCACGGACGGCCTCGTAGTTACTCATCGAGGTGCCGCCGATTTTTTCAACGGTATGTAGTTGGCTGGTCATAATCTTGCCTTTGCTATCCTGCAGCATGAATGTCTGGAAGTGCGGGCGCCTTACGACGCCTCGCTGAGCCCTTCCTGCATGATTTCGTCCACACTTTTCGCCAGCAGGGCAGCCCCTTTCTTCAGGTCTTCCTCGCTGGTCGTCAACGGCATCAGGCACTTGATGACTTCATCATTCGGACCACTGGTCTCGATGATCAGGCCGTGCTCGAAGGCACGTTTGGTAATCGGGCCTGTGATGTCCGCGTGGGTTGCTTCAATACCACGCATCAAACCGCGCCCCTTCATTTTGAACTGACCGGGGTACTTGTCGCAAATCGCCTGCAGCGCATCGCCCAGAACCTTGGTCTTGGCCTTGACCTCGTTGGCGAAGGCGTCGTCTTTCCAGTAGTTCTCAACCGCGGCACGGGCAGTGATGAAGGCCATGTTGTTACCACGGAAGGTACCGTTGTGCTCGCCCGGATCCCAGATATCCAGCTCCGGCTTGAACAACACCAGCGCCATTGGCAGACCATAGCCACTGAGGGACTTGGAAACCGTTACGATGTCCGGCTTGATGCCGGCGAATTCAAAACTGAAGAACTCACCGGTGCGGCCATTACCCGCCTGGATGTCATCCAGAATCAGCAGGATGTCGTGCTTCTTGCAAAGCTCAGACAGCCCCTTCAGCCATTCCGCGCGACAGGCGTTCAGACCACCCTCGCCCTGGACGGCTTCCACAATCACCGCCGCTGGCAGTTCGAAGCCCGAAGAGCCGTCGCTCAGCAGTTTGTCCATGATCGCCAGGGTATCGACATCATCGCCCAGGTAGCCGTCGTAGAACATGAAATCGACATTACCCAGCGGCGTACCAACACCGCCCCGGTGGTGCTTGTTACCGGTGGTGGCAACGGCACCCATGGTGACGCCGTGGAAACCATTGGTGAAGGAAATAATGCCACTGCGGCCTTTCACCTTGCGGGCCAGTTTCAGGGCCGCTTCGACACAGTTGGTGCCGGTGGGGCCGGTAAACTGCATTTTGTAGTCCAGGCCGCGGGGATCCAGGATGTGCTTCTTATAGGCTTCAATGAAGTCGTGCTTGGCCGTTGTAAACATGTCCAGGCCTTGGCTTACGCCATCTGCCTCGATGTATTCAAGCAGTGCTTTCTTCAGGGTATCGTTGTTGTGGCCGTAATTCAGGGAACCGGCGCCAGCGAGAAAGTCCAGGTATTCCTTGCCATCTTCGGTATACAGATGCGCGTTCTTGGCGCGGTTGAAGATAACCGGAAACGCACGGCTGTATACACGTACTTCGGATTCAGTCGACTTGAAAATTTCCATCGTCTTGCCTCTTAGCATGTCAGGTTCAAGGTAGATGCGCGGCGGCTTAGCAATACTTACGGATGTGTTCGTAAAAGGCCCACCGTGCGTTGATTAAAGCCTTTTGACAGACCTACCTCAGTGGCCCGCCGGCTAATTCAAATCACAGCTTTACAGTCGTTCACAGCCCCGCAATCAGATGACGGGGCCGATCCTGGACCGCGGCTCTCAGACTGGCTTCGTAAAAGGCCCGATACGCAGCAGAAACTCGGAATCATGGTTTCCGCCAAAGTGGGTCTCTTTCTCGAAGTGCTCGTGGTAGGTGAGCTCGGCTCCCATATCACGGGCGAATGAACGGAACAGCGCCCATGAGGCCTCGTTGTCTTCTGTGATGGTCGTCTCCATGTGGCTGACGTTCTTGCACGCATCACGACCAACGATTTCTTTCAGCATCCGCTTGGCGAGGCCCTGTCCACGACCTTTTTCGTGAACCGCCACCTGCCAGACAAACACGGTTTCGGGCTGTTGGGGAGGGATGTATCCGGAGATAAAGCCGACCAGATCGCCTTCCTTCTCCGCGGCCACGCCGGTTTCGGCAAAGTGGCTGCACTGCAACAGGTTGCAGTAAATCGAGTTGGGGTCCAGCGGCGGGCACTCGGCCACCAGCTGGTGGAGCCTGTAGCCATCATCCTTCACCGGTGTGCGAAGCGTGATGGCGGTGGTATTCGATCCTTCTGATGTCATAACGTGATCAGTTCGTGGCAAAAGTTAGAGGTGAATTATATAGACCACAAAATATATTTCAAGTTGGCCCCGGAACCCGCCCACGGCAAGGCCCCAACTCACTCTTTCAGAATAGACCGGATTGAAGCATTCGCCAGTGACAAAATCGTTAAATTGATGAAGGGAAAATCACATCGTCGGCATGCAGGGAGGTGCCATTCCGAATCCGGTTCCGATAGGACACGGCGGCGGGCGAGCCGGCCGGCCATAACCGGTCAAACTCCGGCAACCAGGCCTCAAGGGAATAGCACACCGGCAGCAGTGACACATTCAGCCCGTGCCGCTCAATGCCGGCAACAGGCTCAGTGACGGGGCTGGAGAAGCCGATCCGGGTAATCAGCCCACGCGGATCAGACTGCAGGTTGCCCATGCCCGCAGAGCCGTTGTTCACCACCACCCGGCTCTGCTCACCCACCAGCCCGGACCAGAGCACCGGCAGGCAGGTGTGGGTGGAGGCAATTACATCGGCCCCCGAGGCCAGGAACCACTCGGTAAGCTTGCCGTCGTTCCCCTCGGTAAAGGATTCGTGAGCCAGACCCCAACCGGCCAGGGAGTCCAGGTCCCCGTGCACCACCAAAACCTTTAGGCCTCCAAAGATCAGGCAGCGATACCTTGGTAACAATGACAATCGCCGCTGGATATCCGGATGCTCGACGGCAATACCCTGGAGCCGTTCCATGATCCGGTTCGAGCGTTCCACCACGCCCTGATCAACAAAATCCGGATAGGCACAGCCACAACCGGCACCGGCGCTGGGGTTCGCCAGTTCGTAATCCACATTGCCAAGGGAAACCGTGTGATCCAGCACCCGATTATTGATGGCCCGGAACAGGCTTTCGCTGGCGTTGAACCAGTTGAAATCGCCATTGAACACCAGCTTCACCCGGTGTCCCTGCCGCTCCTCCGCCAGCGCCATCTGTTCGATCTCATCCAGGGCCCAGGGATTCCCATAGAGCCCGCCGATGATATAGAGCACGTCCTCGGAGACAGTGCGCGGCTCCTGACACAGATCTTCGGCAGAATAGCGGTACGCCAGTGGACAGCTGCGACCTTCGCTCATAATCTCAGGCCTCACCCGCTGCCAGGGAGCGCCCGGCAAGCCGTCGAAGCAACAGGGGCGCAAAGAAGCCGGCCGTACAGATCAGAAAGCCATAGGCGTTCACGCCCAGCAACATGGCGTACTTGCCATCGCCAATGGCCCAGCTTGCTGGAATCAGACCAACCGCCAGCAACACTCCCAGGCCCAGACCGGTCCAGAAACTCAAATGGAAACTCCAGGGCGACCACTTGGTGAAACCGTAGAACAGGAACACCGGCGCCAGGCCCATCACCATCGTCCCGGAGATAGTGGTGGCCTTGAGGATATCGGTACCGGCAAACATCGGCAGGTTACCCAGGAACGCAAAGATCACCATCACCACAGCACCCACCCTCATACTCGGCAGCTTGTCAGAGGCACGTTGCGCCAGCCGGGGCAGATCGACCGCCAGCGACTTGGCCAGCGAGGTAAAGGTGGAATCCAGAGTGGAACCGGCCGAGGTCATCATCACCACACTCATGAAGAACAACGCCGCCAGCCCCAGAGACTGACCTACTGCCGCGGGCGCGTTACCCATGGCCTCAATGCCGTTAAGCCGGGCATGGACACCCACCAGACTGAAGATAAACACCGCCACGAAGCCCAGCAGCCCGGCCACCACAAAGCTCTTGAGCATGGTCTTTTCTTTGTTCACAAAGCCCCGGTCGGTCAGCACCGGATCGTGGAACGGATAGCTGAAAAGCTGCAGCAACGCCACCAACAGCAGATCAAACCCGGCATTAAGCCGGAACTCGCCGTTGGTCAGCAGGGCACTGGTATCGTTGGCGGGGATGATGAGGAACAACACCGCCCCCACAAAGAACACAAACACGAACGCCTGAATCACATCGGTAAAAATCGACGACCGCAGCCCACCCTTCAGGCTGTAGGCAAGCGTAAACACCGTAAACAACATCGCCGCCGCGTAATACTCCCACTCACCGGGCAGCCCGAAATAGCCGCCCACCACCGCAGTGTTACTCCAGACCTCGTTATACAAACGGATCAGAATCGCCGCCGCAAACGCCAGGCTCGCCAGCCGACCAAACCGGGAAGTCAGGAAATCCTGCAGACTCTTGGCCCCGGTCTGCGTCCGGATCAGGTAGATGACATAGCCCGCCACCGGAATCGACAGCCAGTAACTGGCATAAGCCAGACCGCCCACCACACCATAAGCCGCCCCCAGGTTCGCCGCGTTGGTCACCGACTTGGCAAAAATCCAGCTGATGAAAATACTCGCCGTCAGCGACCACTGACCCACCGGGTTACCCTGGTCATCGGCGCCCTTATAGAAAGAGTTCGCGTTCTTGCTCTTGGGCGACAGCACATACATCACCACGCCGTAGACCAGCAGGAAACCCCAGAACAGGGAGGCCTCTGTGAAGTTCATGTTTTCTTTCCTTTGTTCTTTCTCGTCTTCCGGGGCTTATTCCGGGGTTTCTGGTTTGGGTGCCTTTCGGGACAGGCCGGATGGGGTTTCAAAAAAACGCCCGTGAACCCATCCATGGGGGGCTTGGTCGCGCCATCCCTGGCGCTCCACATTTTTTGAAACCCCATCCGGCCTGCCCCTTGTTCAACTTTTGTTCTGGTTTCCCCGGCGAAGGAATCAGCCTTCAAACCACTTAGCCAACTCTTTCTCTCGATCCTGTTTTTCTTTCGTTTCTTCCCATCAAACAAACGAATGGCAAAGTCCTATCCGCGGTCGGGGAGGTGAGATTATTTTCCCGCCAGGAAAAAGATGTCTGAGCGAAGCGAGTTGTTTTTCCCAAGGGAAAATAATCTCACCTCCCAGGCCGCCAATGACCAGCCATCAGTCCTAAGAGGCCCAGAACCAAAACTCAGGCAGGAGCCGAACAGCTGGCCCCAAAGCGGTAACAGGAAAAACACCGGTGATGCCGCAACATAATGCGCTCATCCATACTCTCAGCCAGCGTCCCCCCCAGGTCATACTGCGGGTCATCATCCACCAGCGTGCAGGCATACACCCGAACCTGATCGCCCTTCTTCACAAGCATCCGCGTATAGGTGCACATAAAGTGCGACCGGGATTCCTTCGTCGGATACTTCTCCATACACGTCTCGGTAATCTCCGGGCTTCCGTCTTCCGAGCCCGGCGTCCCCAGATCCGGAAACGCGGTAAACGCCAGGTCCTCCGGAATGCCCCATTCCCGGAAGATCTCACGGAACGCGGCTTCGACGTCCGAGGGAATTTCTTCCGGGTCGGTCTGGCGGGCAATGGACACCTTGAAGCCCTGCTCAATCAGCCAACGGATGTTCTGAAGGGCTTCATGAAAGCTGCCATCGCCACGGTCCTTGTCGTGCCGGGCCCGGTCGGGGAAATCCAGGCTGACCCGGAAATGGATCGGGTAGGGGTTGTCCAACAATGGCAACACCTGATGCTGGCGTTTGTGCAGCGGCTCGGTGGCGTTGGTGAGCACGAAGCAGGGCCGGTGCTGGCTGGCGTAGTCCAGGATATTGACGAAGTCGCGGATTACGAAGGGCTCGCCACCGGTGAAGGAAAACTGCTCCACGCCCATGTCGATGGCTTCGTGGATAAACGGCTTTACGTCACTCAGTTTCATGCCCGGAATGCGGCCATCGCCGGGGTGCGACCCCTCCAGACAAAACGGGCAGGCCAGGTTGCAGGCGGTACCGGTGTGGATCCAGAGCTCTTTGAGCTTGTCGGCATCAATGTAACCACGCGGGTCTCCGTTGCGGGTGTGGGTCCAGCTGTCGCGGGCCCGGGGTTCCAGGACTTCCACGGCCGGAATGCGTTGTTTCCGGGCCGTTCTGGTTTCAATCAGGGGCATAAATGCTCCTCGGTGTATTCGTGTTTTTCCCACGGCGCCAGCCGTGCAGTTTCTCCAGCAGCTTCAGGATGCCTTCGGGGGCATGAGCGCGCTTCCATTCACCGGCGGCGTACTTGGCCGACTCGTTCCAGGTCGGGTAGGGGTGAATGGTGCCCAGGATTTTGTTCAGCCCCAGGCCGTGTTTCATCGCCAGGGTGAACTCGGCCAGGATCTCACCGGCGTGGGCGCCCACCACGACGGCGCCCAGGATTTTGTCCTTGCCCGGCGGGGTCAGAACCTTGATGAAGCCGTGGTCCTCACTCTCCGCAATGGCCCGGTCCAGGTCGTCGATACCATAACGGGTCACTTCGTAGGCGACACCCTGCGCTTTTGCTTCGGCTTCGCTAAGTCCTACCCGCGCCACTTCCGGCGAAGTAAAAGTAACCCACGGCATCACCCGGTAGTCCACCTTGAACCGTTTGAACTGTCCAAACAGCCCATTCACCGCTGCGTACCAGGCCTGATGCGCCGCGGCGTGGGTAAACTGGTAGGGTCCCGCCACGTCGCCGCAGGCGAATACGTTCGGGTAACGCAGGCTCATGTCCTCCTCCACCGGCACGGTGCCGTTGGGCAGGGTATCCACTCCAATCCGCTCGAGATTCAGGCCGGCGGTGTTGGCCGCACGGCCAACAGCAACCAGCACCTGATCGAAAGGAATGCGTACCCTCTCACCCTCGTGCTCGCAGTAGGCAACCTTCTCTCCTTCCTCTATACGAAACTCGGCGGCGGAATGTTTCAGCCGGACATCCACGCCGTCTGCCTGGAACTGCTTCAGAACCAGTTCGGAGACATCCTCATCTTCCCTGGCCAGAATGCGCTCGCCCATTTCCACCTGAGTCACCTTGCTGCCCAGGCGGGCAAACGCATGGGCGAGTTCGGAGCCAATCGGACCACCGCCCAGCACCAACAGACGCTCGGGCTGCTCTTCCAGCTCCCACAGGTTATCGGACGTCAGCGGCTGCATGTCCTTGAGACCGGGGATCGGAGGTACGGCCGGCTTGCCCCCAGTAGCAACAACGATACTGCGGGCGGTCAGGCGCTCCGTGCGGCCATCGTTGTGCCGGACCTCAAGCTCCCAGGGCGACACAAAGCTGGCTTCGCCGGCAATGCAGTCCACTCCCAACTTGCGGTAGCGCTCCGGAGAGTCGTGGGGCTCAACTTTCGCAATAACATCCTTGACCCGGTTCATGATGGTCTTGAACGATCCTTTAACCGGCACCGACTCCAGCCCGTACCGATTGGCGTGGCGCAGGGTATCCGCGGCTTTAGCGCTGCGGATCAGGGCCTTGGAGGGCACGCAGCCGGTATTCAGGCAATCGCCACCCATCTTGTGTTTCTCTATCAGGGCCACCTTGGCTTTCACTGCAGCTGCAATGTACGCGGAGACCAAACCGGCTGAGCCACCGCCGATGACCAGCAGGTTGTAATCAAAATGCCCGGGTTTCTGCCAGCCGGCGTACACCTTCCGGCGGCGGATAAAGCCCACCACAAACTTGGCGATCAACGGGAACAGGCCCAGCAGGGCAAAGGACAACACCAGGTCGGCCGAGACAATGTCGCCGGTGGACTGGATCTGGCCCAGCTGGGTACCGGCGTTCACATACACGAAGGTGCCTGGCAGCATGGCAATCCAGCTTACCAGTGCGTAGGTGCGAAGCTTCATGGCCGTCAGGCCCATGGCCAGGTTGATCAGGAAGAAGGGGAAAACCGGCACCAGGCGCAGGGTTGCCAGGTAGAAAGCACCATCTTTTTCAATGCCCCGGTCCATCTTGGCCACCGTCTCGCCGTAGCGCTTGCGCAGGGTATCCCGCATCAGGAACCTGGCCACAAGAAATGCGAGTGAGGCGCCGATGGTTGACGCAATCGAAACGGCAGCCAGACCGTAGAGATTGCCAAAAAAGGCACCACCGGCCAGGGTCATGATGGTAGCACCGGGGAGCGAAAGCGCCGTTACCACGATATAAACTGCGACAAAGCCCAGCACCGCAACCAACAGATTCTGATCAATCCAGTTACCGAGAGACTGCTGGTTTTCTTTCAGATTTTCGAGAGTCAGGAGCTCACTCCCGCCACTGGCGATAAACCCGGTGACCACAGCCGCGATCAGCGCGACCAGAATCCATTTCTTGAGTGTCATGAAATCGTCCTTCCTACCTTGAACGTGATAACGAAGAGACCCCCGAGTTCTGAAAGTGTTACATCAGGCCATCAGTTCTGTTTTCGTTACCTGCTTTACGATGTTGTACGTCGTTCAGCCACGCATTGTGTCAACGAATGCTCATGAATATCTAACAATTTAATCACGCATCCTAATCATCGAGTGTGGGGAACTTTTCAGCCGCGTTCGAAACTTACTGCTATTCTTGAACAATTGCTCACTTAAAGGGATAGCGATGGCCCATTCAGCTCTTAACGAGGAGCAGGCCCTGATCGAGGGCCTGAAAACCGGAAACGAGCAGTCCTACAAAGAAGCAGTGCGGACTTTTACTCCCGGTATGCTCGCCGTCGCCCGGTTTTATCTGGACAATTCCAGTGCAGAAGAGATTGTCCAGGATTGTTGGGTCACAGTTATTGATGCCGTCCAAAAGTTTGAGGGGCGGTCCGGCCTGAAAACCTGGCTACATCGAATTGTCGCCAACCGCTGCAAGAACCGTCTTCGCTCAACCAAACGAGAGGTCTCTACGGATTTCTCAGAAGCCCTGGAGCCGGAACTGGGGGAGCGGTTTAACGCCAAGGGTCGATGGGATCTGCCCCCAAAACTGCAGTTTCACGACTCAGCCGACACCCTTATGGAAAACGGCGCCCTCAGTGATTGCCTGGACAAACACCTCTCTGCTCTGCCGGAAGCCCAGCGCTCGGCCCTGATGCTCTACGAAGCCCATCAGCACAAATCCGATGATGTCTGTAACATTCTCGATGTCAGTGCCTCTAACTTGCGGGTGCTTCTGCACCGGGCCAGACAGAAAATCTTTCTTATGGTGGAAACCTTTCAGGAGACCGGCGAATGCTGATGTGCAGGGATCTCGCGGTTATCGCCAGCGATTACATTGATGGCGAACTGCCCGTTTTCCAGAAAATGTCGGTGAAAATGCACCTGTTGATGTGCAGGGACTGCCGGACCTTTATTGGCAACCTGCGGGCGAGTACCGAGCTTATGAAAGCGCTTTCGTCCGGACAGGCAGATGAGGAGCTTATCCGCAGAATTGACGAGCGAGTGGGCGAGGCGCTAAAAGAAGGATCCCAAACTTCTACAAACCGAGAGTCGAAATGATCAAAGTCAGTGTTATGTATCCCAAAACCGCCGAAAGCAGCTTTGACCTTTCCTACTACCGTGATACGCACATGGCGCTGGTCCGGGAAAAGCTGGGAGATGCCTGCAAGCGAACTGCAATTGAGTCTGGACTCTCGGGCGGAGCACCTGGAGAGGGCCCTACCTATATGGCCATGGGGCACATGTATTTTGATTCAGTTGGCGATTTCCAGGCCGCCTTCGGGCCGCACGCCAAAGAAATTCTTGGCGACATCCCGAACTTCACCAACGTTCAGCCAACGGTCCAGATCAGCGAAGTTATCGAATAAGCCTCAAGGTCGGACTGATACACCGAACATCAAGGATCCCCTATGGCCGCTAACCTCCCGCACGATAAAAAAGCCGCCATCACCGCTGCCCTGGCGGGCGGCTGGGTCGCCGACGCCGCAAGCCTGGGTCTGCACTGGCTCTATAGCAGTGAACGCATCGCGGAGGTCGGTGGTCAGACACCCGAGTTCCTGCCTCCACGGGCCGACTATTACACCAAGGGATTTGGCTATTTTGCCCATGAGGGCAAGCAGGTCGGTGATGTGAGTCACTACGGCGCCGCAACCGGCGTGCTCACAAATAGCCTGTTGGCCAGCAACGGCAGTCTGGACATCCGCGATTACCAGCGCCGGTTCCGTTCTTTTTTTGGGCCCGGCGGACGCTGGCAGGGCTTCATAGATAACCCGACTCGGATAACACTTGAGAATTTCAACGCGATCGAGCGCAAGGCGGTCGAAAAAGCACAATCCAGCATGCCGGATGGCCTTACCGAGAAGCAGAAGCGGGTGCTGGTGCAGAAGGTGATGCCCTACACCCGCCGGCTGAGTGGCGACCAACTGGCCCAACCGGTACGCGAGGCCATCAGCCTCACCTATGAAGAAGCGGAAGTGCAGGAGGCCGGTATTCACCTGGCACAGACCATTGACCGCCATATGGTGCGGGAAAGCGGTGCCGATGATATGCAGCTTCCAGCGGTGTCCAAACTGCCGCCACTGGTTGCCTCCCATTGCGGAACCAGCAACCTTCTGGATGTCGTGGAAGCGGCCGTGCGGGTGACCAATCATAACGACGATGCCGTCGCCTGGGCGAAGTGCGCTGCGGTGCTTCTGGATGGGCTCTTTCGGGGCGAGGGGCTCTCCGCATCAATGGATGCGGCCATGACCGAGGCTCCGGACCGGGACTCCCTTGAGCGCGCCCGCAGGACCTCAAAACTGGATGGTGTAGCTGCCGGCGAAAGCTTCGGCCGAACCTGCTATCTGCATGAAGCCATGCCGGTCAGTTTCCATATACTCTCCCACGCCCGCAGCTACACCGAAGCCATTCGCGCCAACATTCATTGTGGCGGTGACTCCTGCGGACGGGCGTGGCTAATTGGCCCCGCCATGGCAGCCATCGATGAGGTGGGCGGTGAGACGGGCATTCCCCTCAGTTGGCTTGCCAGGCTAACGGACGCCGCTAGCGTGTATCAGGATATCGAATCGCTGGTCTACGGTTCGTAAATTCTGCTACCAGCTTTCCCCGAACGGCCTGATATCAAGTTCATGGGTCCAGGCCGAGGGGTTCTGCTGGCAAAGGCTCCAGACTGCCTCCGCCACGGCCGAAGGCTGCACAAAGAAATCGTCCGGTTTATCCGGCAACATTTCGCGCGTTCGTGGCAAGTCCACCACGCCATCAATCACCACGTTGGCCACGTGAATCTTCTCCGGCCCCAGCTGGCGTGCCAGGGACTGCGCCAGGCTGCGCTGTGCCGCCTTGGCTGATGCAAATGGGGCCGTGTTCGCCCGGCCCCGGGTTGCGGCCGAGGCACTGGTTACAACGATGCTTGCCGTTTTATGCTGCCTGAGCTGGGGCAGCGCCGCCTTGGTGGCGGCCACCAGACCCTGCACGTTGATCCGCCAGTTTGCCTCGAAGTCTTCAAGACTGGCCTGCTCAACGGTTTTGAAAGTGCCTCCGCCAGCGTTGTAAAGCAACACCGATATCGGTCCAAGCTTGCTCTCAATCGCCGCCAATACAGAGGTAATCCGTTCGGGTTGCATCAGGTCACAGAGAAAGGCATTGGCGCCTGGTATTGCAGCCTCCAGGTCCAGGAGATAGGACTCGCTACGGGCCAACATGGCCACTTGAAAGCCCTCCTCACTGAACCGGCGAACAAACGCCTCACCATTGCCGGGACCTACACCGAGAACTGCGCATACCTTGCTCATAGAGTGGCTCCTACAGAGAAAATCGAGGGTTTAACTCGGCAATATCGATAAGGTTAGCTCGTGCTAGTCTTCTTTGCTCAACGTAACTATCGGATGGGACCTGGAAGGCGGATACGAGTGATGGGGAGCGTACCCTTATATTCGACCGTCCAGCTGTAACCAGCGGGAAAGCCTGGATTGCGGGCGGCGGCGAAGATACAAAGGCAACGCGCTCATAACCAGAAGAACCGTCCCAGCTGCAACTACAGTCAAGGCGGGGTTCATTTCGAAGGTATGGCCGAGGCCGGCGAACACAAACGTCATCGGCAGCATTCCAAGCAAGGTGGACAGGGCATACCGCCACAGGTGTATGGCAGTTACGCCGGCTGCATAGCTGATCAGTGCAAAAGAGAACAGCGGAATGAGCCGGGTCAGGAAAACGGCGATGAACAGGAACCGCTGCGAACCGCGAGCCGAGAATACCGGATTGTTTTCAAGCTTCTGCTGAACAGCATCACGCCCGAGCACCCGGGCCAGATAAAACGCGACAAGCGAACCCGCCAGGGCGCCAACCACTGCAATCACTGTCCCATGGAACATACCGTAAACCAGGCCAGAGGCTGCACTGATCGGCAAGGTGGGGATCGGGCCGACCACCACCGCGAGAATCATCAGTAGCATCAGTAATACCGGCCCAAGAGCGCCCTGGCTGGAAAACCAGTCGGACAGCACCGACGGCGTAAAACTGGCGGGCATGCCGAGGTTCCGCAGCAAAAACCAGATCGCCGCCATCAGCAGCGCGATAATTGCCAGAAGGGAGAAACGGAAAACCAACTGCGAACGGGTCATGTGCCTATTCTACGCGCTATACCCAAAACAGTAAGCAATACCATTGCCCTCCAGAACGCAAAAGGCCGGATGCCATACTGACACCCGGCCCTTCAGGACGCAGCCGTTCGAAACTGTTATCGAATCAGCGCTGCGGCATTACAATTAACGCCAGCCTACACGGTCGAAGATCTTCACCGCTTCCGGGTTGTTGGTACCCAGCACGCTGACATTGATGTCATCAATGTTCAGGTTACCCCAGGAGTCCAGTACCGGGTTCTTCAGTACGCCTTCTACCGCAGGGAACTCGTGGTTGCTTTCAGCAAAGATCTGCTGGGCGGTATCGGAGGACAGGAACTCCAGGAAACGAACCGCGTTGTCCTTGTTCGGTGCTGTGGCTACCACACCGGCACCACCGATGTTGGCGTGTACGCCACGGCCGTCCTGGTTCGGGAAGATAATGCCAACCTCACGGGCCACTTCACGATCGGCAACATCGTCGGAGTTCAGCAGGCGCGCATAGTAGTAGTGGTTGCCCACGGCCAGGTTACATTCACCGGCAGCGACGGCACGAATCTGGTCAGTGTCACCGCCCTGGGGATCACGGGCCATGTTGTCGACAACACCCTGGGCCCATTCCTGTGCGCCTTCAGTGCCGTGGTACTCGACCAGGCTGGCCAGCAGGGACTGGTTATAAATGTTGCTGGAAGAGCGGATGCAGATCTCGCCCTTGAACTCGGGCTTTGCCAGGTCTTCGTATTGGCTGATCTGGGACGGATCGAAATCAGAGCGATCGTAGTAGATCACACGCAGGCGCTGACTGAAACCGAACCAGTGACCTTCGGGATGACGCAGGGAGTCCGGAAGACGGCTGTTCAGGGTTTCAGAATCAACCGGCTGAAAAATGCCCTCCTGGTCAGCACGCCAGAGATTGCCCGCATCAACCGTGATCAGGATATCAGCGGGGCTGGCGACGCCCTCGCGCTTGATCCGCTGGATGAGAGCGTCGGACTTGCCTTCGATCAGGTTAACCTTGATGCCGGTTTCCTCAGTGAAGGCATTGTAAATGGCCTGGTCGGAATCGTAATGCCGTGCCGAGTACAGGTTCACTTCACTCGCAGATACACTGGTTGCCGCCAGAGTTGTCGCCAGTGCAGAGGCCGCCAGTTTCGCTTTATGAGATACCACGGGATCAATCTCCTTGGTTGTTGAGCGTTATTAATGGTGATAACGATTTGTATTTACGGCGATTAGACCCAACTTTCCTGTAGAAGTCAATGAATAGGAATCAGTCGCTTTTACGTATTCAATACACAATCAGACGCAACAAGATTACAATGTGGTCGTCACCAAAGTTTGTACCGGAAGGCTGGATCGGCACATGAGCATTTATCAGCAAAGCCCCACCTACAATGACCAACTCGAAAACGGTCTGTCGGGCCCTTCACTCATGCTTGACCGTGTTCATTGCCAGTTCCATGGCGATACCGTTGTCAGGGACATCAGTCTACACCTGGAAGCGGGTGAGGTGGTTTGCCTGCTTGGGCCATCAGGCTGCGGCAAAACCACCCTGCTGCGCATTGCAGCAGGGCTTCAGATGCCCTCCAGTGGCAAGGTGTTTCTGGGCCGGTCGCTGGTCTCGGCACCCGGCGGCGTCCAGGTGCCACCCGAAAAACGAAATGTCGGCCTTGCCTTCCAGGAGTCTGCGCTCTTTCCTCACCTGACTGTTCTGGAAAACGTCTGCTTTGGCATCAGCAACCTGCCCAAGAAGCAGAAACAGGCCCGCGCACTGGATCTGCTGGAGCGTCTGGGTATGGCTGGATCCGCCAACGTTTACCCGCACACGCTGTCCGGCGGCCAGCAGCAGAGGGTTGCCCTGGCCAGGGCCCTTGCCCCATCGCCCAGGGTCATGCTGCTGGATGAGCCCTTTTCCAGCCTGGACGCCCGCCTGCGCGATCAGATCCGCGACGACACGCTGCATGTGTTGAAAGAGCTCAACACTGCAACCCTCCTGGTTACCCACGACCCCGAGGAAGCCATGTTCATGGCCGATCGGATCGCCCTGATGCGCAACGGCGAAATTGTGCAGACCGGCTCGCCCACGGAACTCTACTGCAACCCCGTGGAGCCCTTCGTGGTCAATTTCTTCGGTCAGGTGAATGAACACGTCGGGATTGTGCATGACGGCCAGGTAGCGACGCCACTGGGCCGACTGGACGCGTCACGATTCGACGAAGGCGCGAATGTCAGGATTCTGATTCGACCGGAGGCCGTCAAAGTGACGCCACTGGAGGGAAAGGCCGCTGATGATCGCACCAGCCATGTCATTATGTCCCGCCTGCTGGGGCCCACCAGCCTGTTGCATATTTGTGCCCATGGACCAGACGGTCAGGAGATGCATTTGCACGCCAAGGTGCCGGGAGTGTTTCTGCCAGAGGAAGGACAGGCCGTCTCCCTGGAGCTGGATATGTCCCAGGTGTTCCTGTTTGAGGCAGAAACCTGGCGTTAACCCCGGTCACTGCCCGGACGGGATCGGCGCATCGCCAGGCTGAGAATAACCACGGGGATGATGCCCACTGCAACAATGGCCAGGGAGGACATGGCGGATTCCGCCAGCCGCTCGTCGGAAGCCAGGCTGTAGGCACGCACCGCCAGCGTATCAAAGTTGAACGGCCTGAGAATGATCGTGGCCGGCAGTTCCTTCATCACATCCACGAACACCAGTATGCCGGCCGCCAGCAGGCTGCTGCGCATGATGGGCGTGTGCACCTTGCGCAGGGTGCCACCCGCCGTTTGCCCCAGGGTTCGGGCCGCTGCGTCCATGGACGGCGTCACTTTCCCGAGACTGGCCTCGACGGTGTTGAACGACACCGCCAGGAAACGCACGGTATAGGCGTAGATCAGGACAAATGCACTGCCACTAAGTACCAGCCCCACCATAACTCCGAAGCTGTCCCGGAGAAAAAGATTCAACTGCTGGTCTGCCCAGGCCAGGGGGATCATGATGCCAACCGCAACAACCGAACCAGGGATGGCATACCCCATGGCCGCTACCCTGTTGGCGCTCCTGACCCAAGCACTGGGATTCAGGCGTGCCCCATAGCTCAGCATAACCGCAAGACCAACGGCCACCAGCGCCGCGCTCGATGCAAGGATAAAGCTGTTGAACGCAAACTCCAGGAAACGGGTACCGAAGAGTGCATCGCCAGTGGTAATGGCCATCTCCAGTAAGATGAGCGCAGGCACAATGAACCCGATCAGAATGGGCAGGAAACAGACCAGAAAAGCCAGCGCGGCCTGTCCGGATGTGAGCGAATACTCCGGCAAGACCTGATAGCGCGCCGAGGTGTGGTATTGCCTGCCACCTCGGGACACCCGCTCCAGAACCACCACCAGCACCACGAACACCAGCAGACAGGCGGCCAGTTGGGCAGCCGCAACCGGCTCTCCCAGACCAAACCAGGTCCGGTAAATACCGGTGGTAAAGGTATCTACACCAAAGAACTGGACCGCCCCGAACTCGTTCAGTGTTTCCATCAGTACCAGCGAGACCCCACCGATAATGGCGGGACGCGACAGCGGCAGGGCAATGCGCTTGAACATGCGCCACGGGCCAAGGCCCAGAGTCCGACCAACATCGAGAGCGCTCACCGATTGCTCCATGAAGGAGGCACGGGCAAGCAGGTAAACGTAGGGATAAAGCACCATGGTTATCAACAGTGACGCACCACCCAGCGACCGGATATCCGGGAAATAGTAGTCGCCATACTGCCAGCCAAACCAGTCACGCAGAGCACTCTGCAAGGGCCCGGCGAACTGCAGGAAATCGGTGTAGGCATAAGCAATCACATAGGTCGGTACGGCAAGCGGCAACAGGAGCGCCCACTCGAACAGGCGCCTGCCGGGAAACCGGCACATGACCACCAGCCAGGCACATGCAGTGCCGATCAGGGTGGTACCAATAGCCACCGAGAGACTCAGAACCACCGTGTTGCTCAGATATCTGCCGAGAACGGTACTGACCAGATGGTCCCAGACCTCACCGGACGGGAAAAACACGTGGGCCAATATAACCAGCACTGGCAGGGCCACCAGCAACGCAATCAGGAAGGTGCTGACTGTCCAGGCGCTGAAACGGTGGGCGCGACGACCGGCGCCATCGGTTGCAAGACCGGAGCCTGTCAGATCGCTTGTTTGTGATGTCGTATGTTCAGCCATAGAGCCTATGAAGGGCGGGACGGGAACGGGAGTATAAGGTATACGGCGGCGTTATGAAAAATGGCCACCTGGAAGGAACGCACAGTCGCCCCGAAGATAGGAATACATAGAGGCAGGCGAGATCCCAGCTTGTCTTTTTAGCTGGCCAGACGGTTCACCTGTTCCACAAACGCGGTTGGCAGGGTGTCGATGACCGGCCGGGCATCGCCGCACACATCCGGGTTCGGAGCGTCCGGCTCTTTTGCCAGCACCACCGGCGACTCCGACCAGTGCAGCAATTCGAGCTTGCCGTTCTCCTGCTCGACCAGAGCCGTGCAGTGCTCCACCCAGTCCCCGTCGTTGCAGTAAAGTCCTTCTTCGCTGCGCAGGAACCCGGCAGAGTGGATGTGGCCGCAGATGAAGCCGTCGTAGTTACCTTTCTCGGCCACCGTGAGCGCTGCCAGTTCAAACCGGCGGATAAAGGTGCGGGCCTTGCCGATTCGGCTCTTCACCCAGGCCGCCAGGGACCAGTAGGGCTTGCCCTTCAGTCGACGCCAGGCGTTGAACCAGCGGTTCAAACGCAGAAGGAGACCGTGGGCACGGTCACCCACCAGCAGCATCAACGGGCTGCAGCGCACCACCTGATCAAACTGGTCGCCGTGGCAGACCATGAACCGCCGACCATCGGCGGTGGTATGCACCGCCTTGTATCGGAGTTCTATGCCGGCGATGGTCTGGCCGCAGAACCGGCGCAGAAAATCGTCGTGATTGCCGGGCACGTAAACCACGCGGGTTCCACTGGCCGCCAGTTCGATGAGTTTGTGGATAACGGCCTGGTGGGCATCGGGGAAATGCACCCGTCGTTGCATTGCGATCAGGTCAATGATGTCGCCCACCAGGTAGAGCGTTTCGCAGCGTACGTGACTCAGGAAATCCAGCAGGTATTCCGCCTGGCAGTCCGCCGTGCCCAGGTGTACGTCGGAAATGAAAACGCTCCGATAGCTCCGCATGGTGTCTCCCGTCTTTCAACCAGTCCGGATGCTGACACCTTGGCAAGATCCGGTGACGGGCAAATGACAACGAAGAGACAGTTCTGTGACGTTTAGAGGGGAAACATTGGCAGGAAATGGGAAATCCGGTAACCCGCAGGTTACCGGACCATGGAAGGACAGCCGTTAGCGCAGGTCCGGGTTCAGGGTGTAAGTCCCCGTTACACGGGCACTGGCCAGCACATGCCCTGCCATGGCCTCACGCACGTCGTTGCCATCGAACTCACCATCCAGGGCAAGCGTATCCACATCCAGTGCGTGCACCTCGAAGTGATAGTGATGAATGATCTCATCGTTCCAGGGCGGGCAGGGACCATCGTATCCCGCGTAAGTGCCGTTCATGTCGGGGTTGCCAGCCAGGAACTGGGTGTAGTTGTTCACGCCACGGATACCGATGGGACCGGGACCCGGCGCCTTGCCCTTGGGGATGACGCCATCACTGTCCTCGCCTTCCGGGATACGACTGGTGCCGGCGGGTACGTCCACCAGCAGCCAGTGGAAAAAGTCGACTCGCGGAATGTCCTTTGAAACCGTCTTGCCCTCCTGGTTCACGTCGTCCGCGACGCTGGGCACGTCCGGATCGAACATCATCACCACGAAGCTCTTGGTGCCCTCCGGCGCATCGTCCCAGACGATCTCGGGGTTCCGATTGGGACCAAAACTCATATGGTCTTCTTCACTGTAGACCCCGAATGCGAATTTCTCGGGAATCGGCTGGCCTTCATCTATGCCTTGAACCTGAAGTTTCACGGCGTTGCCTCCTGTCGTTTGGGCCGTTGGCTCACTAACTGTGTCTGGGACAGTCTCATTCTGTGATAATACGGTTTTAACACAAAATCGATTCAACTGACCACGGAGCCCCGATGAGCCAACAGAAACCCGGAAAGCCGCAAAAGCCCGCAAACCGGAAAGACGAGGACGCGGTTGCCTTTGCCCAGGGTATTTTCGAGCTTGCCCGCAACGGCGGAGCCGGGCCACTCAGCGTGATGCTTGATGCCGGAGTCCCGGTCAACATGCGCACCAGCGAGGGCGAGACCCTGCTGATCCTGGCCAGCAAACACGGCCATCCGGAAACCGTGCGCCTGCTGCTCGAAAAAGGTGCTGATCGCGACGCCGAGGACAGCAACGGTAACACTGCATGGTCGCTGGCAAAAAACGACAGCGTGCGACGTCTGTTCGAAGAACACAGCCAGTAAGCCGGCATGTTCAACAAAGGCGAGATTGTCCACCACACCCGGGATGCCCTGGGCAGCATCCTGGTGGTCGATTACCGTAAGCATCGGGTACTCACCTTCAATTCGGTATTCGAGCAGAGCAAGATCGACCGTCGTTATCCCTACCTGCCGGTACACGAGTACAACCGGGCCATGATGCTGCCGGCGGTGTTTGCCAACCCCGGCCACGTGACCATTCTGGGCCTGGGCGGCGGTGTCATGGCCGGTGCATTTCACCATCTCTATCCCGAATGCCGAATACACGCTGTGGAACTTCGCCAGGCGGTACTGGATACGGCCAGAGAGTTTTTCGACTTGCCAGACAGCGAGCGCCTTGAGGTCACCATTGCCGATGCCCGGGATGCCCTGGAAAAGCTGGCGGACGCAAGCACCGATATGGTTCTCGCTGACCTGTATAACGCAGACCGGATGAGCCCGGCGCAGGCCCAGAAGCAGTTCGTGGACGAATGTGCCCGTGTGTTAACCGATGACGGCTGGCTGGTGCTGAACTACCACAGAACACCGGATGTCGAAGGCGCCTACTTCCGAAGGCTGAGGAGGCATTTTGCCGTGCTTCTGGGCTTTCGAAGCAAAAGCAACAACACCGTGGTTTATGCCAGCAAACAGCACTTCCAGTCCGTACACCCGAAAGACCCGGTGCTGACAGATCTGGAGAACCGGCTGCCCATAGACTGGCGTCGCTTGATGGCCAAAGTCAGCCGGATGGAATAAGGGGGAAAACCGTTCTGGAGTTGATCCAGGTCCTTGATGATTGCCGGGGATGATCCATAGTTACTGTCATGGAGTCCATTGTTTTCATCAGGAGTGCTGACCATGAGTGAGGAAGACTACAAAAAGCTTCATCCGGTACTGAGCGAGGTCACCAAGACCTATGTCGATCTCTACACCAACCGGCCCAATGAGAAAAACCGGGAAAAGCTGATCAAACTGGAAGCCCTGCTGCACGAGAAGCTGGAAGCTATTCGCAAAGCCAAGGAAAACGAGGAATAGGGCCCGGCTGCGCCGGGCCCTGGAGCGGTCACGACCATTTTTCTCCCGGGCTCTGATAGTGCAGGAAAGCCCGGTGCAGAGTGTCTGGCTGATCGGCCTGGATCAGCATGTCGATATACTGCTGCTTGAGAAACCCGGCCTGCTCCATGGTTTGCGCCATCGCCAACAGTGGATCGAAAAACCCGTTGACGTTGTAGATGGCACAAGGCTTGTGGTGCAGGCCCAGCTGACCCCAGGTCCAAGCCTCGAACAGCTCTTCCAGGGTGCCAATGCCGCCCGGCAGCGCCACGAAACCATCGGCCAGATCGGCCATCAGGGCCTTGCGCTCGTGCATGTTCTTGACCACATGCAATTCGGTCAGGCCGGAATGGGCCAGTTCCCGGTCCCGCAGGTGCTCCGGGATTACCCCGTGAACCCGGCCACCGGCCGCCAGTACCGCATCGGCCACCACACCCATCAGGCCGACGTGACCACCGCCGAACACCAGCTCGATACCGTTACGGCCGAAGTAATCACCCAGCTCCCGGGCCTTGTCCGCGTATAGCGGATCGTTGCCGGACCGGGAGCCACAATAGACCGCGACCTTCATTCACCGTCCCCGATTTTGTCCTGGGTCCGGGTCTCGAAATCGCTGGCATCGTGGCGTTCGTGCAGCTGGCTGCTCGGCTCACCCCAGGCCCGGTTAACCATCCGGCCACGCCGGACCGCCGGGCGCTGAGCGATCTCATCGGCCCAGCGAATCACGTTGGTGTAGGTGTGAGCTTCCAGGAACTCGGCCGCGTCATACACCTTGTTTTTCACCAGGGCGCCGTACCAAGGCCAGATGGCCATATCGGCAATGGTGTATTCGTCGCCCGCGATGTATCGGTTGTTTGCCAACTGACGGTCCAGTACATCGAGCTGACGCTTGACCTCCATGGTGTAACGGTTGATCGGGTACTCATAGTATTCCGGCGCATAGGCGTAGAAATGACCGAAGCCGCCACCAAGCATGGGTGCGCTGCCCATTTGCCAGAACAGCCAGTTCATGGTTTCGGCACGCCCGGCAACGTCCTTGGGCAGGAAGGCCCCGAATTTCTCCGCCAGGTAGAGCAGAATCGACCCGGATTCGAACAGACGGATGGACGGGGTGACACTGTGGTCCATCATGGCGGGAATCTTGGAGTTGGGGTTCACCTCCACAAAGCCGCTGCCGAACTGATCGCCCTCGGTAATCTTGATCAGCCAGGCGTCATACTCGGCGTCTTTGATACCCAGCTCCAGCAGCTCCTCGAGCATCACCGTCACTTTCACGCCGTTGGGGGTGGCCAGCGAGTACAACTGCAACGGGTGCTTGCCAACCGGCAGCTCCTTGTCGTGGGTCGGGCCGGCGATCGGGCGGTTGATGCTGGCAAACCGCCCCCCGCTCTCGGAGTCCCATTTCCAGACTTTGGGCGGCGTGTAGGTAGCGTCGGTCATGGCATTTCTCCTCACAAAGTAGCAGTCAGCTGGCTCCGAGGTCGCATTGAGCCCGGAGCCGAAAACTCTAGCATGGAAGATCAAACAAAAAGAACCACAGGAGTACCCCATGGCAGGGCGCATTGTGCTCCTTCTTGCCTGTCTGTTTGTTATGCCCCTGGTCCAGGCCGAGCTGTCAGACAGCAAGCGGGCGCTGATCCAGGAGCTGTTTCCCTCGGCAACCATCATTGAAGACAAGCTGCCGGATTTCCCAGTGTATCCGGTGTATCAACTCCAGGAACTGCTCGGCTATGCTTACGAATCCATAGATCACAGCCGCCTTCAGGGCTTTGCCGGCAAACCGATAAGCATGCTGATTGGTCTGGACACCAAAGGCCGTTTTACCGGTATCAAAGTCCTGAATCACCACGAGCCGGTCTTTCTACATGGCCTGGGCGAAGCTCCCCTGTTCGAGTTTGTAGACCAATACGAAGGGCATTCGTTACAAGAGCAAATCATTGTCAGCACCTCCAATTCCAGCCGTTCAGGTCGAACCAGTGAAGGCAACGTCGTGCACTTTGACGGTGTCAGCAAGGCCACGGTCTCGGTGCTGATCATTAACGACACCGTACTCTCTTCTGCTCTCAAGGTGGCCCGCAAGAAACTCGAGGGCTTTGCCCAGAGCGCGCCCACAAAGGCAAAACCGGATTTCTACCAGCCACTGTCGTGGCAGCAGCTCCTGGACCGAGGTTATATCGGACACTGGCAGATTACCGCCGAGTCCATCGAGGCCGAGCTGGGCCGGCCTCTTTCCGACTACCCCATGGACATACAGCCCGCAGACGGCGAACCTTTTACCGAGCTTTTCTTCGCCTACATCAATTCGCCCATGGTGGGACGGAACCTGCTCGGCGACGATGGTTACCAGCGCCTCATGCAACGGATAGACGAGGGCGCACAGGTTCTGGCGGTCATGTCCCGGGGCGCCTTTCCCCATGTTTCCCGCGAGTTCGTACCCGGCAGCTCTCCGGACCGTGTTGGTCTGACCCAGAACAACCTGGCCGTGGAAATGCGCGACCTGAACCTGCTGGATCAGAATCTCGATTTTCGGGCCGCTGGCATCCCATCGTTCGATGCAGGGAACCTGTTCCGCGTGGGTGGTAACGCCGGCTTCAACCCCGGAGCGGACGCCAACCTGAAGCTCAATGTCGAACTGGCCCGCAATCACCTGATGGTGGACCGCACCTCCCTGAATATCCCGGTTCGGTTCAACGAAGAACTGTTTGAGGCCGTCGAGATTGCTCCCAACCCGGAGGACACCCGTCAACCAGTCTGGATCGGCCTTTGGAAGGAACGCTGGTGGCAGATTTCACTGCTGGTTCTCGGCCTGACCGTTCTGACCGTGTTTTTCGCCCGCCAGAAAACCCTGAGCCGCAACCCGAAGCTGGTACACCGGTTCCGCTGGGGATTTCTGTTCTTCACCCTGTTCTTTATCGGTTTCTACGCCCAGGGTCAGCTTTCGGTGGTTAACATCTACACCCTGTTCCTGGCAGTCTGGGACGGTTTCTCCCTAAACGTCTTCCTGCTGGATCCGATCATTTTCATTCTCTGGGTCTATACATTCATCACCCTGTTCATCTGGGGCCGCGGCCTTTTCTGTGGCTGGCTCTGCCCCTTTGGCGCCCTGCAGGAAATGGCCGCCTGGCTTGGCGAAAAACTGAAGTTCCGCCAGATCAAGGTTCCCGAGCAATGGCACCGGCGCCTGATCCTGCTCAAATATCCGATCCTGCTCGCTCTGGTGGGCACCGCTTTCTATTCCCTGACCATCGCCGAAAAACTGGCAGAGGTGGAGCCTTTCAAAACCAGTATCACCCTGTTTTTTGTGCGCTCCTGGCCTTTCGTGCTCTATGCCGTTGGCCTGCTGGTGATCGGCATGTTCATCCACAAGTTCTATTGCCGTTACCTGTGCCCGCTGGGTGCCGGCCTTGCGGTGCTTGGCCGGTTCCGGCTGTTCAGCTGGCTGGACCGGGTTGAGCTCTGTGGAAACCCCTGTCAGCACTGCAAAAACGAATGCGGCATCAATGCCATTCGCAAGGATGGCCGGATCGACTACGACGAGTGCATTCAGTGCCTTGAGTGCGTGGTTATTCTCGAAGACGACACCCGGTGCGTCGATAAACGCCTCGAGAGTAAAAAGAGGTCAAAACAGGCGAACATTCTGGCAACGGACGCGGGCTGACCCGCTCCGTTGCCGCAAAGCCCGGATTACTTCTTCTGCCATTCAAACCTCTTGAACGGCTCATCCACCGGCGTCTCCGCGATGTGGTTCACGTAGTTACTCATCACTTTCTGGGACAACACCAGAATCACTTCCAGTACCTGGCGATGCTGGTACCCGGCTTCATAGAAGGCATCCAGGTCCTCCTTGCTGACATTGCCATGCTTGCGCATGACAGCGAGGGTAAAGGTTCTGAGTGCCTCCAGCTTCTCGCTCGGAAGCGGCGCTTCGTCCCGCAGAGCATTGGTAATGTCATCAGACACTTTCATGGATTTGGCAATCCCCGTGTGTGCGGGAACGCAATAGTGGCAGGCGTTTTCCACGTTGATCGTCTGCCAAACCACGGTCTTCTCGTCGTTATCAAAGCTGCTGTCCAGCACCAGTTCGTGCAACTTCTGATACCCCTCAAGGATGCCGGGCGCTTCCGCCATTACGGCGTGCAGGCCAGGGATCATGCCGAAAGCCTTGAGCGAGTTATCCAGCAGGGGTTTGGATTGTTCCGGTGCTGTGTCTTTGTCATGCAGGGGAAAATCTGTCATTGCCAACTCCATTATTGAATAATTGCTCAATTTCAACTTCAGGCTAACTGTTATTGAGTGATCATTCAAGATATAATTGAGTGGTCATTCAAAACACGACAATGGTGAAGTGTTGTTATGGCCAGACACGCACGCTATGACCGAAAGACCGCCCTGGAAAAAGCCGTTGGCCTGTTCTGGGAGAAGGGCTATCACGGCAGCTCCATGAAACAGATCGAGCAGGCCCTGGACATGCGCCCCGGTAGCATTTACGCCACGTTTGGCAGCAAGGACGGGCTGTTTTCAGAAGCACTGGCCGCCTACGCCGAACAGGGTGGAAAAGAATTGGCCGTGCACCTCAAAGGTTATGATTCGATCGTTGACGGTCTCCAGGACTATCTGCGCGGCATCGCATGTAGTTGCGGCGACCAGAACGCGACACCCGCCCGGGCCTGCATGATTGTGAAAACACTGCTGGAATCGAAAAACACCCACGCGGAGCTGGCCCAGCAGGCCGACAGCATTCTTGCTGCCATTGAGCACTCCATTGCGGACCTGGTTGAGCAGGCCCGGGTAAAAGGTGAGCTGGTTCAGTCTGCAGACAGCCGGCGTATTGCCCGGCTTATTCAGGCGCAGATCATGGGCCTGAGATCCATGGGTGAACGCCTCCTGGATCCCCAAGCCATGAAGGATCTGGGTGACGACATGGCAGCCATCCTCGACGGATACCGCACCCAGCACTGATCCTCCCCTTCCAGCGCCCCGGTGAGAGAGCACACACCGGGGCTGAAAGTATGAGCACTTCCGTAGAATTGTGCCCACTGCCCGGGCCGCGTTAACATTAGCGCCCGGCTCAGACCCTGCGCTGTTTCCCGACCGAGTCCTGGCGACACGGCTGGTCCCCACAGTGAGGACAGCCAAGCATTCTTGCCTGAAGAGTGCTTGGCTCTCTTCACTTACAGGTCTGATTGTTATGGATAACCTTCATCACATTGTTGTGGTCGGCGGTGGCGCCGGCGGTCTCGAACTGGTTACCAGCCTTGGCAACAAACTGGGTAAAAAACGCAAGGCGCGGATCACGCTGGTGGATGCCGGCCTGACCCACGTCTGGAAACCTCTGTTGCATGAGGTGGCCTCTGGCTCCCTGGATGCCAGCGCGAACGAGATCAACTACCGCGCCCATGCCCGCAAACACCACTACGAATTCCAGCTGGGCCGAATGAGCGGTCTGGACCGTCAGAACAAACACGTGGTTATAGCCCCGTTTCACGATGTCGACGGCACAGAAGTGGTTCCCGAGCGACACATCCCCTATGACACACTGGTCATCGCGGTCGGCAGCACCGCCAACGATTTCGGCACCCCCGGCGCCCAGGACAACTGCCTGTTCCTGGACAGCCTGGATCAGGCCCGGCGCTTTCACAACCTGATGCTCAACGCCTTTTTGCGCAAGAATCACGAGGCATTCCAGGGGGCCGACCACACCCTGAACATCAGTATCATCGGGGCTGGCGCCACCGGCGTGGAGCTCGCCGCAGAGCTGCGACTGGCGTCCCGCGAGCTGCCAGTTTACGGTATGAACCATCTCCAGCCCTCGGACGTTTCCATTACCGTGATTGAGGCCGCCGACCGCATTCTCCCGGCTCTGCCCGGTCGGCTGTCTGCGGCGGCTACCAAGGAACTGGAACACCAGCGAGTGAAGGTACTGACCGGCCAGCCAGTGAGCGAGGTGCGACCGAATACGGTCGTGATGAAAGACGGGACCGAACTATCCTCGGAAATGACCATCTGGGCGGCGGGCATCAAGGCCCCGGCGTTCCTGGCGGAGCTTGAGGGCCTGGAGGTTAACCGGGGCAACCAGCTGGTTGTGGAGCAGACCCTGCAAACTACCCAGGATTCGGACATCTTTGCCTTTGGCGACTGCGCGGCCTGCCCGCAACCGGATTCCGACCGGCCGGTTCCGCCTCGGGCCCAGGCAGCGCACCAGCAGGCCGACACGCTGTTCAAGACTCTGTGCAATCGCTTGGACAATGGTGAGGCGGTTCCCTTCGTGTACAACGACCATGGTTCGCTGATCAACTTCAGCCGCTACACCACCGTCGGCAACCTGATGGGCAATCTTTCCGGCCGCAGCATGTACGTCGAAGGCAAAGTGGCCCGCATGTTCTACCTGTCCCTTTACCGGATGCACCAGGTGGCCCTGCACGGCATGTTCCGCACCGGCATCATATGGTTGATGGATAAAATCAGCCGTGCCATGCAGCCACGACTCAAACTACACTAAAGGGAGAGCGGGCCAGCGAGGGAGTGGAGCGGGTGAAGGGAATCGAACCCTCGTATGCAGCTTGGGAAGCTGCCGTTCTACCATTGAACTACACCCGCAAAAATAGGGCCGCGACAGCAATATAAGCGGTCAGCCCGGCATTGGGCAAGCATTCTGTCTGGAGCAACAATGGACCCCACCCTGACCCTGATTGGCGCCCTGATGCTGGTCATCAGTATCGTGCTCAGCCCGCTTTCCAGCCGGGTGGGCATGCCGGTACTGCTGATCTTTCTGGTGGTGGGCATGATGATGGGTGAGGACGGCCCGGGTGGCATCCAGTTCGATGACTTTGAACTGGCCTTTCTGATTGCCAATCTCGCGTTGGGCGTGATTCTCCTGGACGGTGGCATGCGCACCCGGGCGGAGACTTTCAGGGTAGGCCTGAAACCCGCCCTGGTACTGGCCACCCTCGGGGTCGCCATGACCGCCGCTGGCGCTGCGGTAGTGGCCTGGTGGGTGTTCGATCTGCACTGGCTGACGGCCCTGCTGATTGGCGCCATCATTTCCTCTACCGATGCCGCCGCCGTTTTTTCCCTGCTGCAGGGGCGGGGGCTGCACTTGAACGAGCGGGTCAGTGCAACCCTGGAAATTGAGTCCGGCAGCAACGACCCCATGGCGATTTTCCTGACGCTCATGCTGGTTACATTGATTGGCAACGACGGCGACCAGGCGGGCTGGGCCGCTCTTTCCATGCTGGTACAGCAGTTCGGCATCGGCGCTATTGCAGGGATTATTGGCGGTTTTGCCGTGGTGGAGCTGGCCAATCGAATCCGCCTGACCCCTTCTCTGTACCCTTTGCTGGTGGCGGCCGCGGGCATCTCGGTGTTCTCCGCCACCAACGCTCTCGGCGGCAGCGGATTTCTGGCCATTTACCTGACCGGCGTGGTGATAGGTAACCGTCACGTCCGGATGATGCCGATGATCCTGCAGGTTCACGACGGCCTGGCCTGGCTGGCCCAGTTGTGCCTGTTCCTGATGCTGGGGCTGCTGGTCACTCCGTCAGACCTGATCCCCCTGGCTGGCGGAGGGCTGATACTGGCCCTGGCTCTGATCTTCGTCATCCGACCGCTGACGGTCATGCTGACCCTCTGGCCTTTTGCTTTTAACCGTCGCGAGATGGGGTTTATCAGTTGGGTCGGCCTGCGTGGGGCTGTCCCCATCGTTCTGGCCCTGTTTCCGATCATGGCAGACTTGCCGGAAGCCCAGCTGGTGTTCCACGCCGCTTTCTTTATCGTCCTGGTCTCTCTTCTGGTTCAGGGCACCACCATGACCCCTCTGGCCAGAAAGCTTCGCCTGGAGGTGCCGGCCGGCGAGGACCCCTATCGAAGACTCCCTCTGGATGCTCCAGCGGCGGGAGACCACGAGTTGATGCTGTTCCCGTTGCGCGGCGAAACCTGGCAAACGCCACGTCGGCTGGGCCAGTTGCGCTTTCCGGAGAACACGGCTGTGGCCGGGGTCTTCCGCAACCGGGTCTGTCTGCAGCCAAAAGCGGACCTGGAAGTATCCAGTGGCGACATGGTCGCAATGTTTGCAACTCCCAGTGTTCTGCCTGAACTCGGCAAGGCCCTGAGTGGCAGACACGCACCCAAGTACCTGGCCGAACGTGCGTTTTTCGGGGATTTCGTACTCAACGGCGATGCGCTTCTGGGTGACGTGGAGCAAGTCTACGGCATTGAGTTCGATGACCTGCCGCCGGAGCTTTCCCTCGCCGAATGCTTTGCCAAAAGGACAAAAGGGCACCCGGTTGTTGGTGACGTAGTAACCCTCGGCCCGGTGACACTGGTTGCCCGGGCTACCAGCGCCGACAAGGTCACCAAGGTGGGCCTGAAGATGGACAGTTCACAAAATGTGTGAAGAGCAAACCAGATAGCCAAAAAAGTTAACAAAACCCCTTAACAGATCCCTTTTGGCCTATGGTATAAAACGTCTGAACAAACATTAATCATTGGTAAGTTGAGGACATGAGCATTTTCCGCGCCCTCCCAGCCACCATTGCCCTGCTCTTTCTGGCATTGGCTCCGAGCGCTTTGGCCACCGAACTGCTGGCCAAGGCCGACACCCGTATGCCGGCTGCCACCATATACAAGCCCGCGGATATCGAGAGTGTCAGCAAGGTGGTCGTTCGCAAGGGAGAGCGCCGCCTGTACCTGATGGATGGCGAGGAGGTGATTCGCAGCTACCGAATTTCCCTTGGCGACAATCCGGAAGGTCACAAGCTGTACGAAGGTGACGAGCGCACGCCGGAAGGCGATTACACGCTGGACTGGCGCAACGCCGAGAGCGACTTCTACAAATCCATCCATATCTCGTACCCCAGCGAGCGGGATCGCGAACTGGCATCTGCCTGGGGCCTGGACCCGGGTGGCAGCATCATGATTCATGGCCTGCCCAATAACGTAGGCGATATGGCTTTTGCTTATGCCGGTCTTGACTGGACCGACGGCTGTATCGCCGTGACCAACGAAGAGATGGACGAAATCTGGCAACTGGTCTCCAACGGAACGCCCATCAGCATTCATCCCTGAAGCAAACCTGACGGCAGCATTAAGTTGTTGTCATATGCTTAGCAAATTTACGTATCTCTAGTTAACATTCCTGCTTACAGTGTTTTACACTGTTTTACGACTCCGGTAGTCACTACCTGACAAGCGATGCTGCGCAGGTTGACAGGAAGTCGTCTATACTGACTTTCGGATCACAGGAAATAACTCGACCAATAAGGGGATTTACAATGCGTAAACTGACGATCGCCGGGATTGCACTGGCCACTGCTCTGACTGCAGGTTGTGCCACCACTGACCAGGGCGCCATCGACGAAGCAAATGCAACCGCCAGCTCCGCTGAGCGCACTGCAGAAAATGCACTGAACACCGCTAACAGCGCTGCCAGCTCTGCCCGCACTGCCCAGCAGACTGCGGAAGAAGCCCTGGCCGCTGCTCGTGCAGCCCAGAAGGCTGCCGATGAGGCAAACGAGCGTGCCAAGCGTATGCTCGAGCGTGCCAGCCAGAAGTAAGGCTGATACGTAACGAAAAGGCCGGCATTGCCGGCCTTTTTTATGCCCCGGTATCCGGTTTGTCCGGATCGGACTTGTCAAGGCTGGCAGGTTTGTTGTCCTTGAGGAACGTGGTAATCAGCTCCATTGGCAATGGGAACACAATGGTGGATGAGTTGGTGTTACTCATATCCGCCAGCGTCTGCAGGTAACGCAGCTGCATGGAACCGGAATTCGTGGACATGACATCCGCCGCTTCCACCAGCTTTTTGGACGCCTGCAATTCGCCCTCGGCGTGGATGACCTTGGCGCGACGTTCGCGCTCTGCCTCTGCCTGACGGGCAATGGCACGGATCATCGATTCATTGAGATCCACATGTTTGATTTCCACATTGGCCACCTTGATGCCCCATTCCTCGGTCTGGGCATCGATGATCTCCTGGATATCGGAATTGAGCTTGTCCCGCTCTGACAGCATCTCGTCGAGATCGTGTTTGCCGAGCACCGACCGCAGCGTGGTCTGGGCCAGCTGGCTGGTTGCGGAATTGAAATCCTCCACCCGGATAATGGCACGCTCGGGATCCACAACTCGAAAGTACAGCACGGCATTCACCCGCACAGTCACGTTATCCCGGGAGATCACGTCCTGACTGGGGACATCCAGGGTGATCACCCGCAGGTCTACCCGGACTATCTGCTGAATGCCCGGAATAACAATGATCAGCCCCGGACCTTTGACGCCCTGGAAACGCCCGAGAAAGAACACAACGCCACGTTCATACTCCGGCAGGATCTTGATCGCCGAAGCAAGAATGAGCAGTAACACCACCGTAGGTGCCAGATAGGGAATCAGATCGCCAATCATACGGCCTCCTTGTATTGCCGTTACTTTGTCTGCCGGTTCAGTCGTTGTCCGGAATGACCCTGACAGTTACCGTTAAGCCCTCAATCGCTGTCACTTGAACCCGGTCGCCCTCTTTGACGGCTCCCTCGCTGATGGCATTCCAACGTTCACCACTGAGCCGCACGTGGCCCCGGTAGTGGCCATGTTCTTCGGAGAACTCATCCAGGGCCACGCCCTCTTCATGGGTCAACTGTTCGGTGCCACTGACCGGATGCCGCCGACGCAGACCGATAAACCGGGTCACCGTCCAGAGGATAAACCCGGCAGCCACCACGGCGGTGCCTCCGATCGTTGGCAGGGAAATATCCCGGTGACTGCCGTCCATCAGGATGATCGAGCCGGTAACAAAGGCAACTATTCCGCCAACCCCCAGTATCCCGAAGCTGGGCACGAAGGCCTCGCCCACAATGAACGCCAGTCCGAGCAGAATCAGTGCCAGGCCGGCGTAATTCACCGACAGGACCTGGAAAGCGAAGAGCGCAAGGATCAGGGAGATGGCGCCAATCACGCCCGGCACCACCGCACCGGGGTTCGCCAGCTCGAAGATGATGCCGTAGAAGCCGATAATCATCAGGAAATAGGCGACGTTCGGATTGGTGATCACGGAAAGCAGGCGCGTGCGCCAATCCGGTTGGGACCTGACAATTTCCAGGCTGGCCGTGTTCAGGGTCGTGTCGCCCGACGCCATCCGAACGGTGCGGCCGTCCACCTGCTGGAGCAGATCCCGGATGTTGGGCGAAACCACGTCGATAACGTTCTTCTCAAGGGCCTCATCGGCACCCAGATTCACAGCCTCACGGACGGCTTCTTCAGCCCAGTCGGCGTTGCGGCCATGGCGTTCGGCCAGCCCGCGAATGTAACTGACCGCATCCTCCAGAACCTTGCGCTCCATGGCGGTGCCACCGCGCCGTTTGCCGTCATCGTCGCCGGCCTGCTGTTCGCCGTCCGACGAAGAACCGGAGTCTGAATCCGAACCTTCCCCGGATTTTGGCTCGCCGGGGGCCGGATCGCTCTCCGGTTCGGGACTACCCGGCAGACCGCCCATCTGGACCGGCGTCGCCGAGCCCAGGTTGGTCGCCGGAGCCATGGCGGCAATGTGACTGCCGTAGAGGATATAGGTGCCAGCGCTGGCCGCCCGCGCGCCCTGCGGAGAGACATAGGTAGCCACGGGAACCTCAGAGGCAAGAATCGTCTTGATGATATCCCGCATGGAGTCCATCAGACCGCCCGGCGTATCCATTTCGATGATCACCAGACCAGCGCCCTCGGACTCAGCCCTACGAATGCCTCGGGTAACGTAGTCCATGGTGGCAGGGCCAATGGCGCCCTCGACAGTAAGTACCAGGGCCGTTTGAGATGATTTTTGCTGGGCAAAGACCTGATGTGCCAGAGAACCCAGTGCGAGCATAACGCCTGTCAGCAGCACCAGGGCCCAGAGCCGAAGGCGGGCGGGATTCGGTGATCGCACGGGATGGTGTGCCTGCATAATGCCTCCCTGGACCGGAACAACTTCAATGCCTGGATATACGGTGGCTCAGTGGCCGCGGTTTTTCCCTGCAAGACGGCACCCGTGCCCGGACGCCTGCCTTAGAAGTATAGCCGCTGCTCAGGTTCGCCCGTCGGTTCCGGCGATTTCTCTTCCACGGTCTTGTCGGCGGCCATTCGGGTCACACGTTCACCAATCATCGTTGGCAGGCCATCGGCCTGGTCCACTGCCAGCTCAATGGCGCCACGCTTGACCTCCACTCCCGGGTGCTGGCTGCGGAAGGCTTCGACTTCGGCAAACACTTGGTTCCAGAGCCGATCCCGATCCTCGCGGGGGTAGTCTTCGTGGGGGCGATGCACCTCAAGCCAGACTTCACCGTTCGAAAAACCGATCTTGACCGCATCGTGGACAACCTGAACCGGCGTACCCTTCTCCACCTGATACACGAACCGGGAGATATCTTCGTTGTACATCCGGAAACAGCCATGGCTGACCGGCATACCCACGCCAAACTTCTTGTTGGTACCGTGGATCAGATAGCCTTTTTCACTCAGCAACAGGGCGTGGGTACCAAGCGGATTGCCGGGACCGGGGGGAATCATCCGGGGCAAATACTCACCGGACGCCTCGTATTCCGCCCGGATGCTCGCCGGCGGATACCAGGCCGGAGACTCCAGTGGCATGGTGACCTCTGCGTCGGTCAGGGGGGAGGGGTTCTCCGCCGTACCGACGCCCACGGGGTAAACTTGCACACCCTCATCGGTGAAATAATAGAGACGATACTCGGCGAGGTTGATGACAATACCTTCGCGCCGCGCATCCGGCAGCACATACTGGCGCGGCAGGGTGATGGTGGTACCTTCTCCGGGTAGCCACGGATCCACACCGGGGTTGGCCTTCACCAGCTCCAGATAGCCCATCGCTAACCGGTTACCGATGCCGGCAAAGGTGTCTTCATAGCGGGTTTCAAAAACACCAAGCTCACCGGCCAGATCACCCTGAACCGGGAAGGTGGGCACGCGGGGACTTCTGTCCGGCGCTTCCGGGCCGCTGGCGGCGTCCAGGGGCTCCGCCGACCCCGCGGTCGGAAACACGAGGAACTGCGCCAGGGAAAAAACCGCTAAAAATCTGAACCACATAGAAAACGTTCCGAAAGCATCAGGCAACCGGGTACAGTGACAGCAAGTACCCTCAGGAGTTCACATAGGTAGCCCATACTGTTACGACGGCAAGCGCGACGAACAGCACACTTGCACCAATCCGCGCTGTGGCGAGGGGCAACCTCTCCATCAGCCAGCGTCCTGCCATGATAACCGGTATGTTGGCCAACAGCATCCCCACCGTGGTGCCCAGAATCACCCAGAAAGTCTCGGTGAAGCGGGCGGCGAGAACAACGGTCGCCACCTGGGTCTTGTCGCCGATCTCCGCCAGGAAAAACATGATGGTGGTGGCCATGAACGCCCCCATGCCCAGGAACTTTGAATCCTCGCTGTCATCCTTGTCCGGCACCAGCAACCAGAGCGCGATCGCAACAAAACTGACAGCCAGAATCCACGGTAACCAGGCTTGTGGAATAAAGGAAGCAACCCAGGCACCAAGCCAGGCCGACAGGGCATGATTGAGAACCGTTGCGACAAAAATGCCGAGGATAATGGGCAGGCGAGTGGCGTAGCGGGCAACCAGGAATAGCGAAAGCAGTTGGGTCTTGTCACCAATTTCCGCTATGGCAACAGCAACCGTTGAGGCGAGGAAAGCGTCCATGAAAAACTCCAGGGCGGATAACCAGACATGAGGCAGCCCACCTTCCGCCCAATGGAGGTGAAACCGCCTCAGGTCTTGCCAATATCACCGGAATCTCGGTGAAACATGATAGCCATGGGGATTTGGCCCCAAGTATGTTGACTATCATCCGACCGGCAGTTCCGGTGCGGAGGCTACTCCCCTGAAGAGATGTCGGCATAGTAATGAATCCGAAGCAGGGCCGCAACCTAGGTTCGCATTCTCCATACCGGAATCGCAGCCACCGCCACGAATACCGCCACCAGCCACCAGGCGGAATGGAACGCATTGATTGTGGGCATCCCGGAGGAGTGCTCGCCGAATTCCACAGTCAGTGCCACCAGATTGACCCCGAAGGCGCCTCCGAGCTGGCGCATGAAGTTGAGCGTGCTGGAGCCGGCCCCCAGCTCCTGAGGCTCGAGGGGATTCAGGGCGCCGGTGGACAGGGCGGGAAGCATGAAGCCGATCCCGATTCGGCCGAGGACCGTCCAGAGCACCAGCCAGCCGAAAGCCAGCTCAAGGTCGGACAGCGCAAACAGCATGGCGGAAAGGGCAAAGGCGCCAATGCCGAAGACCACCAGAACCCGGGCACTATGCCTGTCCGCCAGCCGACCGGCCAGGGGAAAGGTCATACCCAGGACAATCCCTGCCGGCAGCATCAGCAAACCGGCTTCGGTCGCACTGAATCCGAGCGCTGTTTGCACTAACAGAGGAATAAGGTAGGTGGACCCGAACAGCGCCAGCCCCAGGGCCACGGCACCGAGACAGGCGAAGACAAAGACCGGTTTGCGCAGCAGGGCCATGTTTACCAGCGGATGCTCTGTTCGTCGCTCGCGCAGCACGAAGAGCAACAACCCGCCAAGCGCCAGTACTGTTCCGGCGAGGATCCGGTTTTCCTGGCCCGCTGCGTGCTGTAACCGGTTCAGAGTGTCAAGGGACACGGCGATGGTAAATCCGAGCAGGATCAGGCCAGGCAGATCGAAACGATAGGGTGCCGGCCGGGAAACCGGCAACGGCAGAAATCGCCAGGCCATGAAAACACCCACCAGGGTGACAGGAGCCGGCGCGAACATCACATAGCGCCAGTCCAGTTGATCAACCAGGAAGCCCCCCAATACCGGGCCAAGGGCCGGTGCCAGGATCACCCCCATGCCATAAATCCCCATGGCCTGGCCGCGGCGATCACGTGGAAAAATCCGGAACACCAGGTACATACCCATGGGCTGCATCAGGCCGGCCATGGCGCCCTGACCTATACGGGCAGCAATGAGCTGTCCCGGTGTCTCGGCAAAGCCACCGGCGAGGGAAATCAGGGTAAAGAGAAACATGGCTGCGGCAAGGGTCTTGCGAACCCCGAAGTGATCCAGCAGCCAGGAGGAGGCGAGCATGGTGGTGGTCATGGCCGCGATAAAGCCGGTTGCCAGCCAGTGGACCTGGCCCTGACGAATACCGAACTCCACCATGATGTCGTGCAGCGCCACGTTGACCACGGTGGCGCTGAGAACGGTGGCCATGGTGCCGATCATCACCGTGGCCACCGCCAGCCAGCGCCAGCGGTCCCCGTAGCGCGCCTTCAGGCCCTCAACCGAGTTATCAGCCAAGGATTACTTCTGCTTTTCGGCGTTTTCCAGGATCTTGTGGAAGACCTTCACGGTGCACTCGATCTCTTTGTCGCTGATGCCTTCAAGCATCTCCTCACGCAGCACCTCGGCTCGCTCGGAAAGGTCATCCATGAACGCTCGACCAGCAGTGGTCAGATGCAGGCGCCGGGCCCGGCGATCGTGCGGGCACGGCCGACGCTCGATCAAACCTTGTTGCTCCAGGCTATCAAGCAGACGAACCAGGGTCGGATTCTCGATCGCCATGAGGCTGGCCAGTTCACGCTGGGTAAGGCCTTCGCCGCCTTTTTGCAGGTACACCATGGTGCTCCACCGCGCCTGGGTGACGCCCAGATCCTTCAGGCGCTCATCGAGCATTTTTCTCCAGCGTCGGGTAACCCGCGCTACTGCAAAAGGAAACTGGTCTCTCATTTATCGTCACTCCATCTCAAAAAAGGGCCTGGCCCGGGCCGGGCGCTGCCGCGCACTCGGCCAATTCATCACATTATCGGAAAGTCACCAATAGTATGCTAACCATTGTGATAAAAACAGATACGGAAGTAAAAACAAAATTGGGGAAAACCGAAAGCAGCGTCAGCTCGCCTGACGCTGTTCTTCGTGCATCTCCTCGACTTCCGGAGACTCGTGGAACTCGGTATTTCGCGGATCGATCTCGGCGAGAACCGGCGACGCTTCGGGCATGGCCGGCACGAAATGCTCCTGATCTGCAACCGCGACATCCTCGGTGTGACTGATCCGATAGCTGGTGATCAGCGCCAGCAGCACCAGAAAGCCCGCATTGCCAAAGAACAGGCCTTTGGGCCCGAGCAGGTTGATCAGTTCAGCCATGACCACCGGCCCGATGACGCTGCCCACCCCGTAACTGAGCAGCAGCGTCGCGCTGGCAGCCACGATGCGGGAACTTTCCATACGGTCATTGGTAATGGCGACCGCAACCGGGTAGAGGGCCGCGGACAGGCCGGTAAACAGTCCAACCAGAAGGGTCAACAGCCACGCATTGCCAGCCCCAAGGACGCCAACACCGCCTGCGGCGGAGGCGGCCACCAGAGCAATCCAGAACATTACCCGGCGCCGGTCAAAACGGTCGCAGAGCCGGCCCAGGGGCCAGGCAAGAATCATTGCGGCAACAATGGCGCTGGCCATGAACGTCGAGGTCCGGGCAACGTCCAGCCCCACCAGGGTTGCGTACACAGGCCCCAGCGCATAGAAGCCGCCAATCATCACGCCACAAATGAGAGCCCCGGCCACACCGCTGAAGGATTCTCTGGCCAGAGTGAAGATAGAGATACGCTGGACCTGCTCAATAACAGGCGCCTCCATTTTGGTTAGTGCAAGCGGCATCAGGGCCATTGCCAGCAGGATCGCGGCAATCGAAAACGGCATGAAGTTGGCCGGGTCGCCAACGTTTACGATGAGCTGGCCGCCGGCGGCGGACAGGTAAAACACTATCTGGTAAACCGCGAACAAGGCACCGCGATTGGCATTGGTAGCCCGGCTTGAGAACCAGCTTTCGATCACCACGAGCACACCGGCAATACTGAACCCGGACAGCACCCGCAACACCGCCCAGAAAATCTCGGATACGGCCATTGGGTAAAGCAGTGAGGTAACGGCTGCCCCTGCAGCGAACACGGCAAAGGCACGGATATGACCAACCCGGCCTATAATCCGGTGAACATACAGCGTGCCCAGCACAAACCCGATGGAATAGCAGACCAGAATCCAGCCGATAATGTCCGGTGATATCGCTTCTATACTCAGACGTATGCCCAGGAGCGTCATCAGGAAAGCATTACCGCTGACAAGCAGAATGATGCTCAGAATCAGGGCAGAAAGGGAGGTGACCATTCGGGTCATTACAGCAGCTCCGGGCGTAACAGGGTATTTTCGTTTCGATGAAAGACAAAATAGCAGCAAGCACCGGACTCTGCCGGCCGCGTATTAGATCAGGCGCGGAAAACGAAACCACTAGGCACTTCCCGAAACCTGCTAACCGCGTCACAAAAACCTGCAAAGGCCGCCGCAGAGCGGTTTAACAGGGTTTTACATTAATGTGCCGTAACAGACCCTAAGGGCCGGAGCAGGTAACATGAAAGCGAGCTATTCATTGGACCGTGAGCGCCTGGTTATGAAAAAAACGGACTGGCCCATACGCTGGGATCTGCTGCTTCGCTACCGACTGATCGAAACCATTGCCCTGTGGGAAGGTCGCCTGACCACCAACCACATCTGCCACAGTTTCGGCATCGGTCGCCAGCAGGCGTCCAAGGACATCAACACCTATCTGCGCGAACTGGCGCCGGGTAATCTGGTTTATGACCGCCATCTGAAAGGCTACGTGCCGGCCGAGAAATTTCGTCCGGTGGTTACCCGTGGCGTGGTAAACGAGTATCTGGACCTGCTGGCCCGCCAGCAGAACCTGAGCAATACCTTTGAATCACTGAATATAGACCTGCCGGACAGCACCGTGGTTCAGGGCCCGAACCGGGTGATTGCACCGGAAACCATGCGTGCCGTGGTGACCGCCACACGCCAGGGCAGACAGTTGCGCGCCAGCTACGCCTCCCTGAGTCGACCTGAAGCGGTGGAAAGCATTCTGGAGCCCCACACACTGGTTTGTGCCGGCAATAGCTGGCACTTGCGTGCCTGGTGCGACTCCAATCGGGAGTTCCGGGACTTCGCCCTGAGCCGTTTCCGTACCTCGCCCGAGGCATTGCGGCAGCGGGCCAGGCACAGCCGGGAGCAGGACGAGCACTGGAACCGTGAGGTTACCCTGGTCGTTACGCCGGACAGACGCCTGACCGAAGCCCAGCAACAGATCATCGCCCGAGACTATGGCATGGAACATGGCCGCCTGGAGGTCGCCACCCGCGCTGCACTGGCTCCCTACGTACTGTCCCGCCTCGGAATTACATTCGACAACGAGCATCCGGATCCTCTGGTACAGCAGCTTGAACTGGCCAATCCGGACCAGCTGGGCTTTGGCAGCAAACGTGAACAGGCTCTGAAGGCCGTTGCCGGTCTCAGCTAAACTGCCGATGTGAATTCTAAAATTCGACGCTATTCCTATCTCTGCTTCCTGATTCTGCCGTTCCTGCCCATGGCGGCAACGGCGGAATCAGCCTGTGGCAAACCCGCAACACCAATTTCCGAAGTACAAGGGACCGGCTCGGCCTCACTTCTGACAGGCAAGACGGTCACGGTGGAGGGTATCCTGACTCAGGATTCCCGATCAGAAGGCGGGTTTGGCGGCTTCTATCTTCAGCAGGCCGACCACCAGACCGACAATGATCCCACCACGTCCGAGGCCCTGTTTGTCTATACCGACCGCAAGGTCGGCAAAACCGGCATGCGGCTGCGGGTTACCGGCAAGGTGAAGGAATACCACGGACTGACTGAACTGGTCGCGGTCCGGACCATTGATATGTGCGGACAGGAAGCGCTGCCGGCCGCCATTCCGGTGACGCTGCCGTGGACGGTGGATCCGGAACACCTGGAGAATATGAGGGTGACCTTCCGCCAGCCCCTGACGGTGGTCGACAACTACAACCTCGACCGCTACGGCGAGCTGGCGCTGGCGGGCGCCGATCAGATCCAGCCCACCGAGTACCTTACGCCGGGCGAGAGCGCCCACAGGGCATCCCTCCGCAACCGTCAGAACCGCGTACTGCTGGACGACAATCGGTCCATCAGAAATCCGAGGCCCATACCCTGGCCGCCCGAAGGTTTGTCCTCAGGATCCGTGCGCGCTGGCGACCAGATTACGGGGCTCACCGGGGTGCTGGACTTCCGTTTCGATGCCTGGAAAATCCAGCCCGCCCGGGAACCTGTCTTTCTGGATACCAACGAGAGAGAACCTGCGCCGGAGTCGCCGCCCGGTGATTCCGTGCGGATCATGGCGCTGAATCTCGGCAACTTTTTCAACGGCGATGGTCGGGGCGGCGAGTTTCCAACAACCCGGGGTGCCAAGACATTGGCAGAGTTTCAGCGCCAGCAACAGCGACTGGTGCAAACGCTACTGGCACCGGACCCGGACATTCTTGCGGTCACGGAACTCGAGAACGACGGCTACGGTCCGCACAGCTCCATCGCCAGCCTGGCCGATGCCCTGGGCAGCCCCTGGCGGTTTGTCAGCACGCCGGGCCAGGACGGCGATGACGAGATCCGGACCGGCTTGCTCTATCGCGGCGACCGGGTACGCACCATCGGTGAGCCTGAAAGGCTTACCAGTGGGCCTTTCGCATCCGCCGGTCGACCTCCGCTGGCCCAGGATTTCAGTCGTGTCGATGGTGAGACAAGGGTCCGGGTGATCGTGCCTCACCTGAAATCAAAATCCTGTCGGGGTGCCAGGGGGGATAATCGGGATGAGGCGGATGGCCAGGGCTGTTACGCCGGCCGGCGAACGGACGAAGCACAAGCGCTGGCCGAATGGCCCGGCATTGATAACGAAGGCCCCGATTCCGCCGGCACCCTGATTATCGGTGACCTGAACAGCTATGCCCGGGAACATCCCATTACGATGCTGGCAAGGGCGGGTTTTGTCAGCATGGTGCACCACTTTCATCCCTGCACCGTAACCAGCTGTCGCCAGTACACATACCGATACCGTGGCGCGAAAGGGTCGCTGGATTACGCCCTGGCCTCCGAGGGACTGAAGCCACGGGTTGTGGGCGCGCGAACCTGGCTGGTCAATGCCGATGAGCCCAGAGTTTTCGGTTACCAGAGCGACTTCGTGGTTGACGGTCAAGGGCCCTGGCGGTCAAGCGACCACAACCCGGTGATTGTCGACCTGGAGCTCTGAGCCCGAATCCTGTCCATTGCGGCTATCGGTTGGTTGCCCGTCCGCCGGAGCCTGCGGGCGTGTTGGCCAAGGCTCGGGAGGCCGATACCGGTAGACTGGCGACAAGACCCAAAACCGGTGATCGCTGACAACCATGAGAATCCCTGCACCCAACCTCTGGCCCGCTGCCCGCACAGGACAACGTTTTCTTCTTCAGGCTCGCCGCCGCACAGCGCTTGTGGATGGCCACAAGATGGTTTTCCTGGAGCGGGGCGCTCCCGGCTCGGGGAACCCTACCGTCGTGCTGATTCACGGCTTTGCCGCCATGAAAGAAAACTGGGCCCTGTGGCTGCAACGGCTGCCCAGGCACTGGCATCTGTTGGTACCGGATCTGCCTGGCTTCGGGGAGAGTGATTACCGGCCCCACGCCTGTTACCGCTATGAGACCCAGGCACGGCGACTGGAACAATGGCTTGCGGGCTTTAACACCAACGATATTCATCTGGCCGGCAGTTCCATGGGCGGTGCTATAGCCGCCGTGCTCGCCCACTCACTGGATCCGAAGCCCCGTTCGGTAACGCTGCTCAACAGCGCTGGAATCCCAGAACATAAGGATGTCGACATTCACGCGCCCCTGAGGTCCGACCGGGACGGCATCCTGATTCCAAAGGACTGGAAAGGCGTCTACCGCATGTTCAACAGCGTCGGCACCGGCAAGCCCACGGTCTCCGGGCTGGCCATGGCCGGCCTTCTGGGGCCGGACCTGCTGGGCCGCACCGACGCGCTGCGTCACATCTTCAGTGACATGGTGGCAGACGCATTGGCACCAGCGCGCTACCTGGGCCCCGACACACCGCCACTTCAGGTTCAGTGGGGTGATCGGGACGTGATCACCCCCACCCGCTGCATCGACTGGTTCGGCTCGGCCACGCCAGACGCGGAAATCCACGTATTCCGGGGCGTGGGGCACCTGCCCATGCTGGAGACACCCGCGCGATCCGCCGCGACTCTTGAGCGATTCGTCCACCGCCATGGCCGGTAAGCCGGTCAGGCCAAGTGTGCCTGCCAGCTATTGATTGGCCTTTCAGGCCATTTATTTCGTCAGTGGAGTCATGGGGGAACGGGCCGGTAGCCGCCATAATCGTTGAAACTGCGCGCTCTGCGACATAACAAGAACAGAATAAGACGAGGAACCCCCATGCGAGCCTCCGTTTCAACGGCACAGGACCTGGGCATGCCGGCCATTTATCTGCATCTGTTGGCCGAACTGCTGAATACCATCGGCGTTGATGAACAGGACCTTCTGCTTCGGGTCGGACTCGACCCGGCCCGCCTGCAATCCACCGATCTGCGGGTCAGTCAGACCCAGGCCAGCGAATTTGTTACCCGGGCCATCATCGAAAGCGGCGAACCGGGGCTCGGGATCATGCTGGCACGGGAACTGAAGTTGCCACTGCACGGCGCCCTGGGTACGGCGGTCATGAGCAGCCGGACCCTTGGCGATGCCATGGAGCTGATGACCCGGTACCTGACACTGCGGGTACCCCATCTTCAGGTCTGCAAAAGGGAAACCGGAAAACTGGCCTGGTACATTGTCAGTTGTGACATCGATCTCGGCCCCCTGCAAGGATTTATCATGGACGCCATGCTGTTCGGATGCGTTTCAATGGGCGCACAACTGACTGGCTCGGTGGTTGATGGGTTGCGAATTGTGCGCCGGGGCCCGGAGCCGGCGTATTTCCATCGGTTCCGACCACAGATCCCGGTACCCGTAGAGTTTGGTGCCACGGAGAATGCCCTGGTGATCCCCACCGCGCGCCTGGACCTGCCCGTGCGCTTTACCGACGATCAACTGGCCGCCTCATCCAAAGCTCAGTGCGAGGAGGCCCTGCGGCAGCTGACCGAAGATGCCGGATTTGCCTGCCGGGTTCGGCGGGTGATCGAAACCAGCCACCCCTTCCCCCCGAAACTGGCCAGGGTTGCGGGCACCTTGTTCGTCTCCGAAAGGACGCTCAAACGCCGGCTGCAGGAGGAAGAAGCCAGCTTCCAGCAGCTGGTGGACCAGGTTCGGCTGGAGCGGGCACAGGATCTGCTCCGCAGCACCGGCATGAATCTGAGCCAGATTGCAGATGCCCTGGGCTACGCCGATGCGGCGAACTTCACCCGCGCCTTCAAGCGCTGGACGGGGGCCAGCCCCAGCCACTACCGAAGCGCGCCCACCCGCTCCGCCTCGACGCCCGCGGAGCGGTCACTGGCCACCGGGTGATCAGTCGATCCCGATAATCTTGTGCATCTGCAGGGTGAGACGCCACTGGGGGTGAGCAAGACAGTAATCGGTAGCGCGGCGGGTGTTGCTTTGCTTGATCTCATCCACCGCCGTTTCCGGCATTGAAGGTGAGGCCATCGGCGACAGGAAATAATGGCTCGCGCGGATGCCGAGGAATCGCTCCGGCATCGCCAGGGGCTGCGGATAAACCAGCTTCAGCTCGTCACAGGCCTCGATAACCACAGGGGCATCGGCCTTGGGACTCACGCAGAGCCAGTCAATGCCTTCGGGGGCTGGCAGGGTACCATTGGTCTCTACCCCGACCTCGAACCCTTCCCGATGAAATGCCTCAATCAGGGGGGCATCCAGCTGCAGCAGGGGCTCGCCGCCGGTGCAGACCACGTAGGGCTTGCCGGGTGCGTCCGGCCAGAGATTCCGTATGTGACGGACAAGGGCTTCCGCTGTCTCAAAGCGGCCGCCATTCTGGCCATCCGTTCCCACAAAATCGGTATCACAGAAATTGCAGACCGCACCGGCACGGTCTTTCTCGCGTCCGGTCCAGAGATTGCACTTGCTGAAACGGCAGAACACAGCAGCACGGCCCGCCTGGGCACCTTCGCCCTGAAGGGTGTAAAAGGCTTCCTTTACCCGGTACATCAGCTGGCGTCCTCGTAGTCCAGAGGATCATCCACACCATTGGCGGCAAACGCTTCCAGCCGCTCAACGCACGACCCACAACGACCACAGGCCTGTTCACGGCCGTTGTAACAGGTCCAGGTCTGGGAATAATCCAGGCCCAGACGGAGACCTTCGGCCAGGATCTGGCCCTTGTCCATGGCCATGAAGGGCGCCTCAATGGCCACCGGTTCGTAGTTGGCAACCCGGCAGACCGCGTCCATTTTTTCGACGAATTCCGGGCGACAGTCGGGGTAGATGGCATGGTCGCCACCGTGAGCGCCGTACCACACAGCACCGGCTCCCGCCGTCACGGCGTAACCGGTTGCCAGCGACAGGAGGATCATATTGCGATTCGGCACCACCGTCGCTTTCATGCTGTCTTCCTCATAGTGACCTTCCGGTACATCGAGATCCGAGGTCAGCGATGAACCGGCCATCACCTCACTCATGGCGCGGATGTCGATCACTTTGTGGGGAATACCCAGCGACTCACACACCGAACGCGCGCACTCCAGCTCCCGGACGTGACGCTGCCCGTAGTTGAACGACAGCGCATGAACCTGATGCCCACGTTCCCTGGCCAGATGCAGCAGAGTGTAGGAGTCCATGCCTCCGGAATAGATTACAACCACGGTGTCTGTCATTCGGGCTCCCCGTATGGTGCGATTGGGTTTGGGCTGGTTTACTGTCGCGCCCGTTGCCTGTTGCTGTCATCGGGCTTTTACAATGAATGGACATATTGTAACAGTGCAGGCACAGGTTGGGTTCGCGTCTCGGTTGCGGGGCGGGTAAACTCTGCGAAAAACAACTCATCAGCTACACTGACTCCATGACCACTATCCAGCCGGCATTCATCGATTTCGAGGCATCCAGCCTTGATCTGATCGCGAGCTACCCCATTGAGGTGGGGATCTGCATGCCAGACGGCACCCTTCATAGCTGGCTGATCTGCCCCCATGTCCTCTGGCAGGACTGGTCGGAAAGCGCTGAGCAGATTCACGGGATTACCCGCCAGACTCTGGAGGCGGACGGCATTGCCGTCGGTGAGGTGGCGAGGGCGCTCAATGAGCTTTTGCCGGCGCAGGTTTTTTGCGATGCCTGGACGTTCGACAGCTTCTGGCTGCACCGGTTGTTCAGGGCTGCCCGCATCACTCCGGCATTTCAACTTGAGTCGATTTCAGCCCTGTTGGATACCCAACAGGTACGCCAGTGGTCGGCGATTCGCCAGCAGGTGATTACCGAACTTGGCCTGCCAGTGCACCGGGCGGCAAATGACGCCCTGATCCTTCACAAAACCTGGGAACGGATTGCCCTCGACCATGAAGCCATGGTGCCGTTAACGGGTCAAAGCCGCCAGGCCTGAGGCGGTTTCAGGCGATCAGTGCCTGACGTGGCGGACCCGCAATGCGATGACTTCAAGACCGTCCCGAAGGGTATTCAGCGTCCAGTAGGTAACCAGCGCCATCAGCGCGGCCCCTGTTACTGTAAACACCAGATTCTCACCCACAACCTGCTCCTTGGCGGCGAACAGGTAAAGGCCCAGGGCAACAATCAGGGCGAGCTCGATCAATGCGTGCGAACGGAATTTTCTACTGGCAGATCCGGCGTCGTCGGACATTTTGCTAGGTTTCAACCTCTGTCTTTGTCTGGCAATGAATTAAAAGATATTGTGCAAATTATCGCCAGAACAGAGAAGAACATCTGTACGAAGTAGTGGCTACGAAGATTCCACTACCCAAAAAAAAACGCAGCCATAAAGGCTGCGTAGAAAGGAGAGATCCATTGACTGCCTGGCGCGGCAGGCAGTCAGGATTGCACAACGTAAAACACGTGACGCTGCGCATTATGGCAAGCGCTCCTGGCGCCGTCTGTAGGGGTTTGCCGAAGAGTAAGACCTATTGCAAACCGCCCGTTAGCCTATACACTGGTAGTCGAACCGAAACATAAGAGCCGGTATGACCAGAATGATTCCACAGTTTATTGCTTACCCAGCAGCAGGTTGCCATGCAGTGCAGTCTGTTCGCGCCATGGTGAAAGACATCTAACGGCTTTCGGTCAGTCCCGGGAGCCTTCGTAGCGACCGGGTCAGATTCTCCGCGAAACCCCGGTTGCTTCAGGCGCCGGGGTTTTTGTTTTTGCAGCCGCAAAACGACAAGGAGAACATCATGAAAAGACATCCGACAACTCGCGCAGCAAACCAGCCCATGAACAATCGTCAGGGCCCGATCAAGCGCCCGGAAAAGCTGCCGCTGCTGGATGCAATTTGTAAAAAACTGAATCAGCGCGTCAACCTGGACGACGAACAGCGGGTGCTGGGTGTTTACGAGCGGGGCTGGATCTTCAAAGGCGTTCTGGGCAACCTGAACGACGCAGAGGCACGGTACGTGAGAGCGTTGGCTACCCGCTACAATTCCTGGATTGCAAAGCAGGTCGCCTGATTCGACTCCTGCAGGGTCTGAACCGGTCAGTGGCGCCGGTTCAGACCCTGCATCATTGCCATGTCGCCACCGTGAACCATGGCGTAGTTATTCACCACATCGTGGATCTTTTCCTGGGAATAGGGCTTGACCACGTAGCCATTAGCGCCGGCACTGATCGCCCGTTGAATACTCTCTATGGAATCGTCCGCCGTCACCAGCACAATGTGCTGCTCTTCGCGGGCATCCTTGAACTCCAGCATCAGCTCGTGGCCGTCGCCATCCGGCAGGCCCAGATCCAGCAGGATAATCTGAAACTCCCCAGCCTTGAAGGCGGCCCTGGCTGACGCCGCATCGACACACTCGATCACCTTGGTTGCACCAGCCTTGTAGAGCATATCCACCAGCCGCTCGCGCATCACCGGCTCATCTTCCACTACCAGTACTCTCAGATCCGTCATGGGGGTTGCTCCTGTCAAGCTGTCGGGTCGTTGCCGGTGCGCCGGGGCAGATCCAGTGGCGCCGGGCGAGGTTTACCCATTTCGCTGTCGCCAGACCAGGCCGAGCTCTCGTCATTCACGGTTCTCGCCTCTTCCATGCCAAATCGTGTGAGGATATTGCTGATGCTCACCGCCGTTGTATACAGAGAAATGGCAATAATCAGAAGGATCGGCTGAACAAAGGTCACGAAAGCGGGCACCTCTGCGCTCCCCAGTATACTCAATATCAGGATGATTGCCGGGCCCAGCACCACAAACAGGGTCAGCGCGATGAAGAAAACGATCCGCTCCTTGTAACGCCCGAGATCCCGATTGGTCACCAACCCGAGGACGAACTTGCCGATAGCAAGGCCCGCGAGAATGGCGGCGGCGATACTCAGGTCCGGTCGAAGCAGGGTTTCATAAAGCCGACCTTCCCACAGCCTTTGCATGCCAATGATCAGAAACGGAAACAGCACAAAAAGGATGTCTGCGTAGGTTCCGTACATCATGCTCAGGGAATGGTGTTCTCGGCGTTCCGGCAATTCACTCATCGGGTTATTCCTGTTGGTTGTTCTCGACACACATCAGCCCGGGGCCTTTGCCGCAGTTAGGGCACGATCTATCATTTCACCGAGCCCCCGGAGTTCGCTGCGAACCCGGTCCCAGTCCGGTTCGGTGACTTTTACCAGGTCTTCCAATACACCCGCCTGTCGGGTCATCAGCGGATAGCCCATGGCCCCCGCCGTGCCCTTGATCTGGTGGGCTTCGGTTTTCATTGCTTCCCGATCCGCTGTCGCCAGGGCGTCTTCCATCCGCGCCCGGCGTGCGGCCAGGCCGTCAAGAAACTGTGCAACCAGATGGGCAATTTCGTCATCCTCGCTGGCGTCCGCTCCGGCAACCGCACCAGCACCAAGCAGTCGATCCAGCAGGGACGTCAGGTGGGACTGATCGATGGGCTTGTTCAGCACCCCGTCACAACCGGCATCAAGCAGAGCATCGGTTTCCTGCTGATCACCAGCCGTAAAGGCAATCACCGGCCGCCGGAACCCGGCCTGGCGCAGCAACCTGGTTGCAGCGACCCCATCCATCCCGGGCATGTGACGGTCCATCAGAACCAGATGAACGGTATCGGACAGCGCCGTCCGGACCGCTTCGTCGCCAGTGGTAACCGACAGCACATCCAGACCCGCCCGGCGTAGCATGCGCTCCACCAGCTGCCGGTTCTCGGTATTGTCCTCGGCAACCAGCACCTTGCCCTGATAGCGCGGCGCGGGGCTCTCGACAAACTCCTGGGCAACGGAGAGATACCGGGCCAGGGCTTCATAGAACCGCTGCTTGTCGATGGGCTTGGCCAGATGCTCATTGCAGCCCGCCAGCCGATAATCGGCAATGTCTTCAGACATCACATTCGCAGTCAGGGCAATCACCGGCGTATTCACCCCGGCCTCGCGGAGGGCCGCCGTGGCATCGCGGCCGTTCATCACCGGCATCTGGATATCCATCAAGATCAGATCAAAAGGCTCGCGAATGGCAAGCTCCAGGGCTTCAGCGCCATTACTTACATGCACCAGCTCCGCGCCGGTTCGCGACACCAGCAGGGACACAAGACGCCGGTTCACGTCGTTGTCTTCAGCGCACAGGATTCGCCCGGACAGTCTCGGAGCGACCACCATGGGTATGGCCCTGCGGCGCTGGCTCAACTCAGACGCATCGCGCAGGAAATGCACCGAATCCAGTGGTCCGGTCCGGATCGACAGCTCAAACTCACTGCCCTCGCCATAGGTACTGTTAACCCGGATACTGCCGCCGAGCATTTCCGCGAGACGCCTTGAGATACTGAGCCCGAGACCGGTACCGCCATACTGTCTGGAAATGGCAGCGCTACCCTGGGCAAACGGATCGAAGAGCCTTCCCAGTTGTTCCGGCTTCATGCCAATGCCGGTATCCACCACCCTGGCCACCAGCAGTTCCTGCTCGCGATCGCAGCGGACCACCAGGGAGATGGAACCCTTATCGGTAAATTTCAGGGCATTACCACACAGGTTGATGATGATCTGGCGCAGCCTGGTGGGGTCGGTGAGGACCTGTTCCGGCAAGGGGTACTCGCAGATAATACTGAAATCCAGCCCCTTTTCCCGGGCCCGGGGGGCGAAAAAGGCCCGGATTTCATCGAGGAGTTCCGGCAGATTGACCGAGACGATATCCACATCCAGTTTGTTGGCGTCGATCTTCGAATGGTCGAGGATGTCGTTGACCAGGTCCAGCAGATGACGACCACTGCGCACCACGGTCTCTGCGCTGCTCCGTTTCTCCGGATCACTGAGGTCCGGATCAAGCAGGGTTTCACCGTAACCAATGATCGCCGCCAGCGGTGTGCGTATCTCATGGCTCATATTCGCCAGGAACTGACTCTTGGCCTCGGCCGAGTTTCGGGCCAGCTCCTTTTCGAGCCGCTCCTGCTCGCGCTCCCTCTCGATTCGCTGCCGGTTGTGACTCTCCGTAGCATCAATGCAGGTGCCTTCCAGGTGAGTTGGATCGCCGTCGCTGTCATAAACCGTATGGAGCGAGATGGTGGCCCAGCGCTCGTCGCCGTCCCGGGTCAGGTATCGGGCCTCTATGCCCTTGACTGTCCCCCGGGCCTCCAGCTGTTCGATCACCAGCCGCCGGAGGCGGTCATCGGCGATGCAGGTTTCCAGCACGTCCGGATTCCGTTTGAGCAGTTCGCGGCTGCTGTTGTAGCCCAACAGGCGCGCCATCGCCGGATTGGCAGTAACGAATCGCCGGTCCGGAGACATCTGGAAGACACCCTCAATGGCATTGTCGAACAGCGACTGGTAGCGCTGAAGATTCGACAACGCCCGCTGGCTCCAGCCCAGCGCCTCGCCCTGAACCTGTTTGATCCGGTCGGCCAGGGCAAACGAGAACAGAATAATCTGTGCGGTCAGACCAAACTGGGGCGAGTAGGCAGTGAAGGTGTTCAACGGCAAGATACCCATCACCGTCAGGGCGTAGATACCGAAGCCCACCAGGGCCAGTGTCCAGGCAAAGAAGTAGGAACGGGCCGCCGGGTTGTAATAACGCCAGGACAGGTAGCTGACCACAATCAGGATCAGGCTCAGCAGCACGGAGCCAACCACAATCCATTCCATGGCCACGTGGTAGGGCAGGAACAGGGATAGCACAAAGGTCGCAACCACCGAATAGAGACAGAGGCGGATCACCTGGTCCAGGTCGGCAGACCGCTCCCGGGTCTCCAGCAGTGACCGTGCCATCAACAGGCCCCAGAACCAGGTCAGGATGATCTGGAAGTGCAGGAACTGCTTGTCGAACAGGGCGGGGCGGCTATCCAGCAACTGGATACCGTGGACCTGTTCGGTGAAGATAAAGGTGGTCGCGAATATCAGATAGAGCACGTAATAGATATTGCTTCGCTCACGCACCGAAACCGCGACGAAAAGGTTGTAGGCGAGAATGGCGAGCACCGCACCGAGCAGAATGCCCCGAACCAGCTCATCCACAGAGACTTTTTCAATATAGCTGTCCGGGTGCCAAAGACTGATTGGTAAACGGAAGGTGTTGGTGTTAACCACCCGGAGATAGACGTGGCTCAGCGAATCGGGTGCCAGGGAAAGTCGGAATGTGGGATTGGGCACCGCCAGGTCCCGTTCCCGCCAGTTGTCCTCGTAACCGGCCTGGCGTTGCTCGACCAGGTCACCGTCACGAACCATGAACAGGGCGACTTCATCCACCAATGGCAGGGCAAGCTCCAGGATCCAGCCGTTTTGGTCCAGGCTTCCGGCAGAACGCAGGTCGAGGCGCACCCAGTATGCCGACTCGGTGTAGCCCAGGTTCAACACCCCACCTTCGTGGCGGGTAAAGGCACCCGATTCGAGTTGGCGAACCTCCTCAAGTGAGAGCGACTGCCCGGGATCCTCCAGGTACCAGATACAGCCGCCCAGATCGCGGATGCTCTCGACACCTTCATCAAGGACAATCTCGCCATCACGGCAGGGCACGGCTGCACTGGCCGGGGACGGCATCATCGCCGTGGCCAGAAGCAGCAGGGCCACCATAAAAGACGTCACCGCTGGGAGCGCCAATTCAAGCCATTGCCGCAAAATGTGATCTCCGCGAGGGTAGATACCTGTTTTTTGTTTTACTGTCAGTAACCGCGCCGGGCAATACCGTCCTGGTGACTCACTTTAGCCGTTTACACCGTTTTCCGCACCCCGGGGCCTTCTGAAATGAGACATTCCTGCATTTTCGCCGCTGTTTCCATGACCACGCTTGCCCTGGCTGGCTGCGGACTTGAGGATACCGGCCCTTCCGCGTTCAATCCGGCCACCAATGTCGACCTGACCTTCTCGAGTTTCGACCTCCAGAACACCGAGGTGGCCCCGGACAACCTGAGTTACACGCGTTTCTGGGACTTTTACAGGGGCATCCAGCCCGCGGCAGAAGACTCCGACGACCTGGCGACCACCAGCGAAATACGTGGTCACATCGAGATTTTTACCCGCGCCACGGCAACCGACTCCGGCACCAGCTATGACAGCGTGCGCAATCCGCTGGACCTGATGAACCAGGTGCTCGCCTCAGGCGAAGTCACCAACTTCCAGGAGGGCAAGCGGTACATCAGCCAGCGCATTGCCGATGATGCCGCAGGCACCTACAACACCCGGGGCAACGGTGCCCAGATCCGGTTCACAGACCAGTCGGCGGTGATTGCGGATCTGCCGCTGAACGATCAACTCTGGATCTATCCCACCCTGGACTGGCGCTACCTGCCGGATGGCCCGGGGGGGTCGGATCTCGACAACAAGGTGTATCGCACAATCCAGTACGTCAGCCGGAGCGTGGCGGAAGACGAACAGGCGGCCCAGCCGGAACTGGTCAGTGTGCTGGCAGGAAGCCGGTTTGATGCCAACAGTTTCATGACTCTGGGCTACAGTCCAACCGAGTTCGCCACGGCCGACTTCCTGAGCCGGAATCACGGCAGCATTGAATTGCGCCAGGATTTCATTGACGAGAACACCGACACGCTGTTTATCAAGAACGACGATGCCGAAGTCATCGCGCTGGACCGCTATCCGGGATACACGCGGGAGGACAACCATCCCGACTGCCTGAGGATCGAGCTGGACTACAACATGGAGCAGGTGAGAATTTTTGCCTCGGATGGCGAGCCCGCCCGCATTGACGATCCCGATTCAACAGACGAGCAGGACACCATTGCCAATCCGGACAATTGCACCTATCAGGAAGACGCGGACGCGATTACCAGCTGGACAACGGTGCCTGTCGCCGGGCGCTAGCGGGCGCCCCCGTCCCTGAGATCCCAGTTTTGCAGGAAACCTTTCTTGCGGTCGATCATACGTTCATAGGTGGAAATCATGATGGCCGCGTGGGGCGCTTTGACCAGACGGAGGGTTTCAATCCGGCGTTCGAGCCGTTCGACTTCCGAGCGCACCTGCTGATGCACGTGATGACGGACACTGTCGTGGTGGTCCAGTTTAACCTCGCGGGAGGCTTGCTGGTGGCTGGGGGGTGCGGGCTTGTCCATTCGGCTTCTCGTCCATTGAGTCGTGAAAGATCCTTATCCCATCACGCAAGTTTGCACAACTGTCTGACAGAGTGCAATTAAAATGAATAGAGTTTCATTTTTGTTTTCTGTCGTGATGGTCTTCCTGTCATTCACACGACCGAAGCCCTGCTATAGTTCCCAGTAGATACAACATTGCCCACCGACAGGAGCTCTCATGACCCAGACATCCGTGGCGGATACCCTCCGTGAATATCTGTCGCTGCTGGAACTTCTGGACGACGCCTACTGGGAAGCCAGCAGCATTCACCACAAGGACATGCTGTACGACATCATCAGCATCTTCAGCCAGGAAGTGGCCGAGATAAACAAGCTCAGCACCCAGGACCACCACTACCCCTATGAGGTCATTACCGAGGGCATCCGCCGGGTCGTACCGAAACTGGAGCGACTCGATGAAAACCGCGAGGACGTGATCCAGCGCACCCAGACTCTGACCGATTTCCGCGACATCCTGTCGTCAGTTCTGGGCATCCTGGAAGCCCAGCTCCGGACCCTCTGAACGAAACGACTCAGGCGGCGATCAACGGCCGCCGGTGTTCCGGTATCAGCGGAAAGCGGTTACCCACGGTATAAACGAACTTCGCGAGCGCCGGCAGATGGTGGCCGACAATCGGGATACCCGTGTTCAGGAGGCTGACCGAAATATCACGGGCAGCGTCTGCCCAGCACAGCTTGTTGATCAGACCTACGTGCCCAAAGGCAAACCGGCTATTCTGGCCCCAGAGCCCCACCGGATTGCCACCAAGCATCATGCCGGCACTGAAACGCATGGGCACCATCATGGTACGGTCGATCTGCAAGGAACCGAACTGCTGAATGGCCCGGCGAATGGTGATTTCGCTGCAGATTCTCCGGCCGTTCCAGAGCCCGCCGTTCAGCATCATCTGGAAGAAACGACTCATTTCCTCTGCCGTCCCGCACAGGTTTCCCGCCGGAATCACCGCTTCCTGGAACCGTGGATCGTTGGTCACCTGCGCCACTGTGCGGATATCGCCGCCAAGTGCCCGGTTGACCACCCAGGACACCGGGAACCGGGGCGTTGGACCCGTCGCGTAGTTGGAAGCCAGATCATTCAGGTGCTCGGGCGTAATGCCGTAGGTAAACCACTTCATACCCATGGGGCGACGCAGGTGTTTATCGAGATAATGCTCGATGGTATCGCCGGTCACGCGTTCCAGTACCCGCTGAAGTACGAAGCCGCCGGTGATCGCGTGATAGGCCACCTTGGCGCCATCAACCTCCACCGGTCGCGCGGCACAAAGCAGGCGCCAGATTTCGTCGTTGTCCCAGAGCACATCTATCGGCGTTTCCCGCGGAATGGCGGGAATGCCACCACGGTGGGAAAGAATCTGGTGAACGGTGATCGTCCGTTTGCCGTTCACCCCGAACTCCGGGCAGTAGTAGGACACCGGATCCATCAGGTTCACCAGCCCCTGCTCGGCCAGCATATGCATCAGCAGCGCGGTAACTGCTTTGGAGGCAGAGAAGTAGCAGATCGGGGTATCGGTGGTCATCGGGACTTTGACCGCATCTCGCGGATCATGAGGGCCGTTACCACTGGCATGGCCGATGGCCCGGTGCAGGACATGTTCGCCCCTGTGACGAATGGAGATCTGAATCCCCGGATGGACGCCGGTCCGGTAAAGGCTCTGGACGCTGCGCCACAGGGCATCGACGGTTTCCTGGCTGACGCCTGCAGCAGCCGGGTTTTCACCAGCGGTGTCACGGAAAGTGACGGTTTCAAGGTCCTCGGGAATCTGGCTGGTGTGGAGGGCACGGCGGGCAAGTCGGTTCATTTTTTTCAAACCTTTTTCAGTAACTTGTTGTTTTTCTATCTTCAGAGAAACCGACCCGTTGTACATTGGCCGGGACGCAATCGGGCGGACGTCAGCACCTCCATCTTATCCGGAACGAAGGTCTCATTATTGATTATGGACCCGGTCGTGCAGGTGCGCCATGGCAACACAATTGCGACCGCGTTCCTTGGCCAGATACATGGCCGTGTCGGCCGCGGCACAGAGCGCGGAGGCAGTCTGTCCGTGATCGGGATAGACCGCAATACCGACGCTGATGGTCAGGGGCACCGTCTGGCCATTCCCAAGCGGCTGCGGCTCGTCGGCCACTCTGCGACGGAGCCGCTCGGCCGTCTCACGGGCCTCTTCAAGATCCATCTCCGGCAAGACGATAACGAACTCTTCACCGCCGAACCGGCCGATGGTGTCGACGCTGCGCACACTCCCCAACAACAGGCGGCTGATGGACCGGAGAACCGAATCCCCGGCGGCATGGCCAAAGGTGTCGTTCACATCCTTGAAATGGTCAAAATCAACCCAGAGCACGGCCATGGGTCTCTGATAACGCCTGGCCCGCTCCAGCTCCTCCTCCAGAACCCTGGACATTTCGCGGCGGTTGAACAACCCGGTCAACGGATCCCGTGTGGCCAGTTCCTCCAACTCATTTTCAAGGGTCTTGCGATCGGATATGTCCAATACGATACCCTCGAGCACAACCGAGCCATCTTCCTCCTCGACGCCGCGGCCACGCTCCCAGACCCAGATGCGGCTGCCATCCTGGCGGGTAAGGGCATATTCCAGTGAGAAAGATTCGTCCTTGTCCAGCGCCGCCTGCACCTCAGCCACAATCCGCTCACTGTCCCCGTCATCCATCAGGCTGGCATAGCTGGCCACCCGGTTATTGATCAGATCTTCCGGCTCATAACCAGTGAGGCGGGCACACCCCTGGGAAACAAACAACATGGTCCAATGGGGATCATACCGGCACCGGTATGCCATGCCGGGGAGGTTATCCATCAGGACCTGTAGCTGACGCTCTCGCTTGCGCAGGGCCTGGCGCTGATTGTGCTGCAGAGTAAGCAGGGCACGGTCCTTGGTAAGCTGACGCAAAAGGACCACAAACAGCACAAGGCCCGTGGTCAGGACAAAGAGGAAACCCTTCCAGGTCTGAACCAGGGACAGGGTTTGAGGGTCGGGGAACCAGGCCTCAGCAGCAGTATCGGAAAAAGCAATCCATGCAAAGCCGGCAATCAGATAGACCAGCGCAGCCCACCCAGCTCGCCGCAGGGGTGTCCGGTTTTCGTTCAATCTTGTCATTCCTTGAGAGTCTGGCCGCTGAGGTACCATGAACACACAGCCATGGGGTTTGAACATTTATAATGTACGAAAAATAGTCACAACAGAACGTTAAGTCGAGTGACAAATGTCATGCTCGGTAAAATCGTGCGTTACCCCCCGGCCCCTGGCAGTTGTTGCAGTGCCGCTTAGCTGCTTTAATTCCCGATCTCTGTCCCCCATGGAGGAGTCGAGCATGACGCCAGGCATTAACGCGGCGCGCAAGGCCGCAGTGCCCCACACGATTCATGAATATGAACACGATCCGGCCAGCGAGAGTTATGGCATCGAGGCAGCCGAGAAAACCGGTGTGGAGCCGGCGCGGGTGTTCAAAACGCTCGTTGTGTCTATCGACGGCAAGGAACTGGTAGTGGGCATCGTGCCGGTGACCGCCATGCTCAACATGAAACTGATTGCCCGGGCAGCGCGCGGAAAGAAAGCCGCCATGGCTGAAAAAGAAGCGGTTGAACGTACTACCGGCTATGTTCTGGGTGGCGTGAGCCCACTGGGGCAGAAGAAGAAGCTGAAAACCTTTATCGACGACTCAGCCCTGGAGTTCGACACGATTTATGTCAGCGCCGGGCGCCGGGGCCTGGAAATTGAGCTTGCACCCCGGGATCTGGCCACATTGGTGAACGGCGGTTTTTTCCCACTCCACCAGGAGTAAGCCTTGAACCACGCAACGGACCTGCTATTGATCGGCGGCACCCTGCTGCTGGCCCTGGCCGCGCACGGCATCGGCCAGCGCATTCATGTGCCCAGAGTCACCCTGCTGCTGTTGCTTGGCGCGCTTGCCGGACCGGATCTGCTGGATCTTCTGCCACCGGGCGCCGACGCCCACTTCGGATTCATTACCCAGTTAACCCTGGCCATGGTCGGCTTCCTGCTGGGTGAACGGATGGCGGTGAAGAACCTGGCAGATGGGCGCGAGGCGGTGATCGTCAGCCTCGCCGTCACCCTTGTAACAGCGGCATTTGTTGCCGTCGCAGTCTGGCTGGTTACCCGGAATCTTGCCGCTGCCCTGCTGCTTGGTTCCATCGCAACGGCAACGGCGCCGGCGGCAACCCTGGACACGTTGAAGGAAGCGGGCGCCAATGGCCCGTTGACCCGTCTGGTCTTCCAGGTCGTCGCGATTGACGACGCCTGGGGCGCGATCCTGTTCAGTGTCACCCTGGTCGGCGCCCAACTGCTACTTGGAAATGGCGATACCGGGCTCTCAACCCTCGGGATCGGATTTCTGGATGTCGGAGGCGCGGTTTTGCTGGGCATGGTCCTGGGTCTGCCCATGGCCTGGCTCACCGGCCGACTGCGGCCCGGTGAGCCCATGTTGCTGGAGTCTGCCGGTTTTGTCTTCGTCGCCGCCGGTATTGCGTCGTTTCTAGGCCTCTCTTATCTGCTTACCTGTATGACCCTGGGCATCGTTGTCGCCAACCGCGCACGGCATCATGTTCGGCCATTCCGCTCGATTGAAGGCATCTCCGAACCCTTCCTGGCTCTTTTCTTTTTCATGGCCGGCTACCAGCTTGAATGGGCGATGCTGCCAACCCTTGGTGCGCTGGGCCTGGCCTATGTTGCCGCCCGGATTGCAGGCAGGCTGGCAGGCGGAAGGTTCGGCGGCTACCTGGCCGGTTCCGAACCCCATACCCGTAAACGGATCGGTGCCTGCCTGATGCCGCAGGCCGGCGTTGCCCTTGGCCTGGCACTTCTGGCCACAGAGCGGCTGCCGGAGCTGACTTACATTTTGCCTCTGGTGATTGGCGCCACGGTGATTTTCGAACTGGTGGGACCACCGCTCACGCTGATCCAGTTGCGGCGTGCCGGCGAAACCGGCAAAGGCTACCAGGACGAACCGGACGAAGACTGACCCTGGCGCTGGCCACAGAAAAGCCGGAGAACCCGTCAGGTTTGTCCGGCTTTTCCTGCACCCAGAGCCTTGCCCGGGATGCGTTATCGCTGACTTACTTTACAGATGCACGGGCATCTTCAAGGATCTTGTTCAGCGTGGCACTGGGCTGCATCACTTCGCAGACCTTTTCCATCGGCGGGTGGTAGTAACCACCGATATCCGCGGGGTGACCCTGGACCACGGTCATTTCCTCCAGGATCTTGTCCTTGTTCTCCTCCAACTGTTTCGACAGCTTGGCGAAGAATTCCTTCAGTTCCTTATCGCTGTCCTGGTTGGCCAGCTCTTCCGCCCAGTAGCGGGCCAGGTGGAAGTGGGAGCCCCGGTTGTCCAGCTCGCCAGTGACGCGGGACGGCGACTGGTTGTTTTCCAGCAGACGCTCGGTGGCCTTGTCCAGGGTCTGCCCCAGCAGGCGCGCCCGCTCGTTATCCTGTTTCTCACCCAGTTCGTCCAGGGACACCGCGGTGGCCAGGAATTCACCCAGGGAATCCCAGCGCAGGTGGTTTTCCTGAATCAGCTGCTGCACGTGCTTGGGCGCGGAACCGCCGGCACCGGTCTCGTACAGGCCGCCGCCGTTTAGCAGCGGAACGATGGAAAGCATCTTGGCGCTGGTGCCCAGCTCCAGGATCGGGAACAGGTCGGTGAGGTAGTCACGCAGAACGTTACCGGTCACGGAAATGGTGTCCAGACCGCGGATCAGACGCTCCATGGTCCAGCGGATGGCGCGAACCGGCGACATGATGCGGATATCCAGGCCTTCGGTGTCGTGATCCTTCAGATAGGTGTTCACCTTCTTAATCAGCTGCGCATCGTGGGCACGCTCGTCGTCGAGCCAGAACACCGCCGGCATGCCAGTGGCACGGGCGCGATTGACCGCCAGCTTGACCCAGTCACGGATCGGCAGGTCTTTCGTCTGGCAGGCGCGCCAGATGTCGCCTTGCTCGACGTTATGCTCGGTCAGCACAGTACCGTCTTCGGCAACGATGCGAACAACACCGTCTTCCTTGATTTCAAAGGTCTTGTCGTGGGAGCCGTATTCCTCGGCTTTCTGCGCCATCAGACCAACGTTCGGCACGGTACCCATGGTGGTGGGATCGAAGGCGCCGTGGGTCTTACAGAAGTTGATCACTTCCTGGTAGATGGTGGCGTAGGTGGACTCCGGCATAACTGCCTTGGTGTCCTTGAGCTTATTGTCCCGGGCCCACATCTTGCCGGAGTTACGGATCATGGCCGGCATGGACGCATCAACGATAACGTCACTGGGGACGTGCAGGTTGGTGATGCCCTTGACCGAATCCACCATGGCGATTTCCGGACGATGCTCGTAGCAGGCGTGCAGGTCTTCCTGGATCTGCTCCTGCTTGGATTCCGGCAGCTGCTTGATCTTCTCGACCACGCTGGACAGGCCGTTGTTCGGGTTCACGCCGATCTCGTCGAACAGGTCGCCGTACTTGTCGAACAGGTCCTTGTAGAAAACCTTTACCGCGTGCCCGAATACGATCGGGTGCGAGATTTTCATCATTGTGGCTTTGACGTGCAGGGAGAACATAACACCGGTGTTCTCGCAATCGGCAATAGCGTCCTCGAAGAACTTCACCAGCGCCTTCTTGCTCATGAACATGCCGTCCAGCACTTCGCCTTCCTGCAGCGGCAGGTCGGACTTCAGAACCGTCTGCTTGCCCTGTTTGTTCTCGAACACGATGTTGGCTTTAGTGGCCTTGTCGAGAGTTACAGACTGCTCACTGGAGTAGAAATCGCCACCGCGCATATGGGCCACGTGGGTACGCGACGCAGGGCTCCATTCGCCCATGGTGTGCGGGTATTTTCGGGCAAAGGCTTTTACCGCGGCCGGCGCACGACGGTCGGAGTTGCCCTCACGCAGTACCGGGTTTACGGCACTGCCCAGTACCTTCGCGTAGCGGGACTGGATTTCTTTCTCTTCGTCGGTCTTCGGGTGCTCGAGGTACTCGGGCACCTTGTAACCCTGCTCGTTCAACTCCTTGATGGCGGCACGGAGCTGGGGAATGGACGCAGAAATGTTCGGCAGCTTGATGATATTGGCGTCCGGGTCCTTGGTGTATTCACCCAGTTCAGCCAGCGCATCCGGAACCCGCTGATCTTCTTCAAGATAATCCGGGAAGTTCGCCAGAATACGCGCCGCGAGAGAGATGTCGCTGGTTTCGAATTCGATACCAGCCGGCTTGGCATAGGTTTCCAGGATGGGAAGAAGCGACCGTGTTGCGAGGGCTGGGGCCTCGTCGGTCAGTGTGTAGACAATCTTGGCTTTGGATGATGTCATTTTCGTCCTCAGGCTAATGGGTGGGTTCAGGACGGTCATGGCGGGGTCAGGCGTCTTTTGAACGTCCGACCTGGGCAATGACTGATTAGGAACTTTTGATAGACCTACTAAGATACCATTTTTTCGTTAATTTTGGTTACGATCTTAGTATAAGAACGGACTAAAAATGCCTGATCTTCGGTTACAAGACGATGAAATGGCGGGAATTTACGAAACTTTCTAACATTGCTTCGGAGTGGACGCAGGGCGGGTAAAGCCTCCCAAAACACGCTCCTTGCGGCACATCCCTGTGGCGCTTGGGCTCCGCCATCCATGGCTCCGCACAGTTTTGGGAGGCTTTACCCGCCCCGCTATTCAAGCTTTTCAGTTGGGTTCCGAAAGACGAGTTTGGCCCGCCTTCGGTGGTTGATTGTCAACAAAATAAGCCTCAAACCGACAGTAGGTCGGATTAGCCAGCGGCGTAATCCGACAACCACCCTCAGATTTCAGACCTTCAATCGGGCAACAACCCAACCTCAGCCAACCGCTCCCGAATATGATCCAGCGCCTCGGGATTCCCCAGGGCGTCCCGGTTGTCGGCCTTTTTCGAGCCGTTGATCAACCGGGCCACTGCCAGTTCCACTTTCTTGCCACTGCGGGTGTACGGAATGTCGTTCACCTGCACGATGTGCTTGGGCACGTGCCGTGGGCTGGCGCCTTCGCGGATTCGGCTCTTTAGCTGTTTCAACAGGTCGTCGGTGATTTCCTGGCCATCGGCCGGAACCACCAGCAGAACCACTTCCACGTCGCCGTCGATCTGGCGGCCAACTACGAGGCTGTCTTTGACCTCCGCGACGGTTTCCACCTGGCGGTAGATTTCTGCGGTGCCGATGCGGACGCCGCCCGGGTTCAGGGTGGCGTCGGAGCGGCCGTAAATGATGGCGCCGCCGTGTTCGGTGAATTCGATGAAATCACCGTGCGCCCAGACGCCGGGGAAGGTGTTGAAGTAGGCATCCTTGTAACGCTCACCATCCGGGTCCTGCCAGAAGCTGACCGGCATGGACGGCAGCGGCTGTCGGCAGACCAGTTCGCCCCGGCCTTCGCTGACCGGCTGGCCGTCGTCACCATAGGCGACAGCATCGACCCCGAGGAAGCGGCACTGGATTTCGCCGCGACGCACGGGCAACAGCGGCGTTGAGCCTACGAAGCAGCCACAGATGTCAGTGCCACCGGCGATGGAACCGAGCAGGGCGCCGGGGGCGCCGTCGCTGTAAACCCAGTCATAGTCTTCTGGCAGCAGCGGGGAGCCGGTGGAAAACACCACTCGCAGGTTGCTCAGGTCCAGGGTTTTTGCGGGCTGAAGTTCGCCTTTGCGGCAGCCGGCGATGAATCTTGCGCTGGTGCCGAAGTGGGTGACTTTTTCCTCCGCCACGGTGTCCCACAAGAAGTTAAGGCTCGGGTAACCCGGGGAGCCATCCACGGTGATCACGGCTGCGCCGGTCATCAGGGCGGAGGCCTGCCAGTTCCACATCATCCAGCCACAGGTGGTGAAGTACAGGAACCGATCTTCAGGACCAACGTCGCCATGGAGCATCAGTTCCTTGGCATGATTGACCAGCAGGCCGGCGTTGCCATGTACGATGCACTTGGGTTTGCCAGTGGTACCGGAGGAATACAGGATATAGACCGGGTGATCCGGGGGCAGCGGCGTGAATGATGGCGCATTGCCTTTGCCGTAGGCCAGTACGTCGTCCCAGGTGGTCACCAGGTCACCGGCAATCGGGGGCTCGTCCGGCAATTGCTGGACACTGACAACCGATTTGAGCGTGGGCAGCCCGGCAATCAGCTCTGCGAAATCCTGCTGACGGGCGAATACCTTGCCGCCATAGCCGTAGCCATTCACCACGATCAGCGCTGACGGTTCAATCTGGCCAAAGCGGTCAAGAATGGCCCCAATGCCAAAATCGGGGGAGGCAGAACTCCAGATGGCACCCATGCTTGTCGCAGCGAGCATTCCAACAAGGGCTTCGTAGCCATTGGTGACAACGCCGGCCACACGGTCGCCCTGCTGAATACCCTTGTCACGCAGGAAAGCTTCCAGGGCACCCGCGTCCGCTTTGAGTTGTGCGTAGGTGCGGCGCAAAACCGGGCGTGTTTCGCAGTACGCTACCACCGCTTCCCGATCTGCGTGTTCGCCGTCCGCCAGCCGAAGCAGGTTGGCGGCAAAGTTCAGCTTCATACCCGGGAACCATTCGGCGCCCGGCATTTCACGCTTGCCCAGTACTTTCTCGGCCGGGGTATCGCAGACCAGGCCGCAGTAGTCCCAGACTTTCTGCCAGAAGGTTTCCAATTCATCAATGGACCACTGGTGCAAGGCATGGTAATCGGCAAAGGGACCGAAGCCCTGCTGCTCCAGCCAAGCCTTGAATTGGCCCATGCGGGAATTGGCCAGGGTGTCTGCCGACGGAGACCAGACTACGGGTGATTGTTCTTCATTGCTCATCCATATCTCCTGAATGTTACTGCATATGCCAGCCATGGCTGACCACGATAGACTGGCCAGTCAGGGCGGCAGAGGGGAATGCGGCCAGATGAACGGCCAGCTCTGCCACGTCTTCCAGGGTGGTGAACTCCCCGTCCACAGTGTTCTTGAGCATCACTTTACTGATCACTTCCTCTTCGGAAATGCCCAGCTCCTTGGCCTGCTCCGGGATCTGCTTGTCCACAAGGGGCGTGCGCACGAATCCGGGGCAGATAATATTGCTTCGCACCCCGTGTTCCGCGCCCTCCTTCGCCACTGCTCTGCACAGCCCCAACATGCCGTGCTTGGCAGCAACGTAGGGTGCTTTCAGGGGCGAGGCCTCCAGAGAATGCACCGACCCCATGTAGAGCATGGTGCCCCCGCCGCTCTCATACATGTGCTTGAGTGCCGCGCGAGTCACCAGGAAGGCGCCATCGAGATGCACATTCATGACTTTGCTCCAGTCGGAATAGGCAAGTTTGTGCACCGGGTCGATGTGCTGGATGCCAGCATTCGCGATAGCGATATCCAGGCCACCCCACTGTTTAACCACAGAGTTGACGTTTACGTCAACTGCATCTTCATCAGTCACATCCATTTCAAGGGCAATCGCAGTGCCGCCAGCCTGCTCAATAGCCGCCACAGTATCCTGCGCCGCCTCCATGGTAAGGTCAGCCACCGCAACCTTGGCGCCTTCGCGGCCATAAGCTTCGGCAATGGCCCGGCCGATGCCGCGACCGGCACCGGTAATCAGGGCAATCCGGTTTTCCAGACGCATTGTTATTTTCTCCTTAATCGTAAGCCACGCTGGGCAGCCAGGTTGCGATTTCCGGCACCACAAACACGATGGCCAGAGCTACCAGCTGGATGATGATGAACGGAATAACGCCGCGATAAATATCGGTAACTGCGATCTCCGGCGGCGCCACGCCCTTGATGTAGAACAGCGCAAATCCGACCGGCGGTGTCAGGAACGATGTCTGCAGACACATGGCAAACAGGATGGTGAACCACACCAGATCAAAACCGAGACTTTGGACAACCGGCGCCACCAGGGGCAGGATGATCAGGGTGATCTCGACCCAGTCCAGGAAGAAGCCCAACAGGAAAACGCCAAGCAAAATGGTGAGGACCACGCCATAAGGCCCGAAGGGCAGACCCAGCAGGGCGTCTTCAATCACCTGATCGCCACCCAGTCCGCGCAGGACAACAGAGAACGCGGTTGCGCCCAGGAAAATGGCGAAAATGAACGCAGCCGTCCGGGTGGTCTGCTGCATGGAGGAGTTCAGAACCTTCAGGTTCAGTCGGCCAGACATCAATGCCAACAACAGGGCACCCAGAGCACCCACACCAGACGCCTCGGTCGGTGTTGCCACACCGGCGAAGATGGAGCCCAGCACGCCGAGAATCAGGGCCGCCGTTGGCACCACTGCCTTGGCTACTTCCCAGACGATGGCCCAGCTCACTTTCTCCGTGCCTGCCGGCACCGGCGCGATGTTCGGCTGCAGCATGGGACGGAGGATGGCGTAGGCCACGTACATGGCACCCAGCATCAAACCGGGAAAGAACGCGCCCATGAACAGGTCACCCACCGAGGCCTCGGGAACCGCCAGGCGGTCAGCCATCAAGACCAGCATAATGGAAGGCGGGATCAGGATACCCAGGGTACCAGTGGCACAGGCGGTACCCACGGCAAACCCCTTGTCGTACTTGTTCTCCATCATGACCGGCAGGGACAGCATCCCCAGGAGTACAACGGACGCACCAATGATGCCGGTGGTCGCGGCCAGCAGAACGCCGATCACGATTACCGTGACGGCATAGCCGCCGCGAACGGCGCCAAACAGCTTGACCATGCTGTTCATCAGCCGCTCGGCCACACCAGACTGGTCAAGCATGATGCCCATGAAGATAAACATGGGCAGGGCGACAAGGGTTTCGCTGCTGACCACCTTCCATATTCGTTCAGGGACAAGGCCCATTGAAGACTGGTAATCAAACCAGAGATTGGCACCAAAATTTTCAACGGCGACGACACCGACGACGGTCCAGATAACCGCGGTGCCACCCAATACCCACGCGACCGGATAACCGGTCATCAACAGCGCCCCGAAGGTGAGGAACATGCCGATTACAAAAAGGGTTTCAAGCTCCATCAGGACGCATCCTCTTTCTTGTTCTCACCGGATTCGACCCGGATTGGCTTTGGCAAGCCGAAAAGCAAAGCGGTAACTTTCAGCAGACGGGACAGGCCCGCAACGATCAGAAGCGCAAAAGACAGCGCCAGGATGCCCTTGAGAATCCAGCGGTAGGGAAGCCCCGCGGGTGCCTGACTGGTCTCGCCCTGTTCCCAGGAGCTCACCGCGTAGGGAATCATTTCGTACACCGCCAGAACCAGAAAAGGTAACAACAGGAATACCAGGCCAAACAGTTCAATCCAGGCCTGGCCTTTAAGCGACAGGCGTTCATGGATAACGTCGACCCTGACGTGATCATCGGTCACCAGGGTGTAGCCCAGCCCCAACAACCAGCCCGCGCCGGCCAGATGCCATTGCACTTCTTCCAGGGTGACCGAGCCCATGCCGAAGGCATAGCGCCCCACCACCGCGTAGATAATCACGCCCGTGACCACAATCCAGAGCCAGGAAGCGCTCTTGCCAATTGCGGAAATGACCCCGTCCAGGATCCGGCTGAACCGGGTCGTCGGGAACTCGGTGTGATGATGAATAAATTGACCGGCGTCCGACGCCGACGCATGCACCTCGGGCGGTGAGCCTTTATCAGACACTGTCATACAACAGTTCCTCGTTCACAAAGCCTGCCATGAAACAAGGATGGCCCCGAAGGGCCATCCAGACTAGATACATGAACACCGGACTTTCATCCGGTGCTCTGGGTCAGCCCCGAACCTTACAGGTCCGCAGGTACATAAGCGCGGGTATCCCACACCTTGTAGGTTTCCATGAATTCCTGCTGGCTTTCATAGACACGCTTGAAGTCAGCATCCTTGGCGGCTTCTTCCTCAAGCACTTCCTGGGTTACGTCTTTCAGCTTGAGCAGAACGTCGCGGGGGATCTGGTCAGCCTGAACGCCCTTGTCCTGGAACTCAGCCAGAACCTTACCGTTCTTGTACTCGCCCTCAGCCAGACCACGGGTTGTGGCCGCGGTGCAGGAAGCCTCAACCAGAGCCTTCTGCGCCTCAGTGGCACGATCCCACTCGTCCTGGTTGATCAGCATGTACTGAGCGGTGAACTGCTGGTGCCAGCCCGGGAACAGGTTGTACTTGACCACCTGATTGAAGCCCAGAATCTGGTCGATGGCGGGCATGGAGAACTCGGTGGCATCGATGGTGCCTTTCTCCAGCGCCTGGTAAAGCTCACCGCCTGGCATCATGGTGACGGAAGCGCCCAGCTTTTCGAGGACCTTACCACCCAGACCCGCAAAGCGGATCTTCAGACCCTGGTAGTCTTCCAGTGATTCAATCGGCTCGGCGTACCAACCGGCTGTTTCGGGCCCGATGATGCCGCACAGCTGGGCATGCACGTTGAAGCCCTTGTTGGCGTAGGTTTCCTGCAGCATTTCATGACCACCGCCGTAGTAGTACCAGCCGATATAGGCCCAGGGCTTCATACCGAAGGGAACTGCCGCAAACAGAGGAATCGCGGGCACTTTGCCCTGGTCGTAACCGATCCAGGTGTAGCCAGCCGAAACCTTGCCGTCAGATACGGACTGCAGGATGTCGAACGGAGGAACCAGCTTGCCGGGCTCGTAAACACGGACCTGGATGCTGCCGTCTGAGGCGGTAGTGAGGTTGTCTGCAACCCAGGCAGCGGGAGAACCGAGGCCCGGAAGGTTGGTAGCGAAGGCTACGGGCATTTTCCAGCGCAGATCGTCAGCAAACGCAGAGCCCGTGGTGAGAGCGATCGCACCGGCCACACCGGTGAGAGCCTTGAGAAGTTTCATTGGCAAGTCTCCTAGCATTGTTATTGTATCTGGCCTGGCGCGGATAGCCGGGGCCTGATCTGAGTATAGTCAGAAAACGCAGGAACAGACGGACAGGGTAAGTCTTGGGGGTCCAACAGTTAGCGTCAGCCTTGTTCTCTGCATTGTTCTGACGTCCTGCGTGACGGATTTAGCAGACACCGTGCCAGATTATATTTATTCAGATAATTCAAAAGGTTAAAAGCTGAAGAGAAAATCGAAACAAAACGAAATGTCCGGATATCCAGACAGTCTTAGACATCAGTCGTAGGTAGTTGTACGGACTGCCAGACAGCCGTCCGGAATTCAGGACAGCTTCGCCAGCTTTTCGTAAAGTACGGATCTGGAGATGCCCAGCAGCTTGGCAGCACGGGTGCGATTGCCGCGGCTCGCCACGAGGGCCTCTTCAATGGCCTGGGCCTCGGCCTCGGCCAGGGTCTGGGATAGAGGCCTGACAGGTTGTGGAGCCAGCGAAGAAACCGGGCGCGTTCCTCCACGGGGCAGGACCTTGAAAATGGCGTCGGCATCCAGCAGTCCGCCCTCTTCACCCATGGTCATTGCCCGCTCCAGAACATTGCGCAGCTCCCGGATATTGCCTGGCCAGTCGTAACTGCCCAGAGCCGAGACGCCGGCGTCAGTAATTTCGCCGCGCAACTCCAGTCCTTCGCAGATCTCTTCAAGTAGTGCCTCGCAGAGCACACCGAGATCCGCCAGACGATCCCGTAACGGAGGAATGGGAATTTCCAGAACATTCAGACGGTAGTAGAGATCCGAGCGGAAGGTGCCCTCGGCAATCATGACCTCGAGGTTTCGACTGGTGGCGGCAATAACCCGCACATCCACCGACACCACCTTGTTGGAGCCGAGGGGCTCGATCTCGCCTTCCTGTAAGGCACGCAGGAGCTTGGCCTGCAGGGGCAGCGGCATGTCGCCAACTTCATCCAGGAACAGCGTGCCGCCGTTGGCCAGCTGAAACTTGCCATCCCGGGTTCGGCGATCGGCGCCGGTGTAGGCGCCAGGAGCCACGCCGAAGAATTCTGCCTCCAGCAGGTTGTCCGGAATCGCAGCAACATTCACACCCACGAACGGCTTCTCTGCACGACCCGAGACGGTGTGAATCGCCTGGGCAAGCACTTCTTTACCGGTGCCGGTTTCTCCCAGCAGCAGAACCGGCATATCGCGGCCGGCCGCCAGCCGCGCCCTGCGCTTCACCTCCAACGCTGCCGGACTGGCCCCGACAAAATCGCCAAGACTGTAACGGGTGCCCCGGGATTTCCTGGCCAGAGCCTTGCGGGCCGCTGCCAGATCCTGGTGCAGTCGCCGGTACTTGGAAACCAGCGGTGTCAGGGGTTGCAGATCGTCGTACAGGACAAACGCAACGGCACCGACAATCTGGCCCCCATCGTCAAAATAGGGCAGCCGCGTCACCACCAGCTGTTGCTGGTTATGTTCCATGATGTCCAGCAGCAGGGGTTTACCAGACTCAACCACCTCAGGCATTCGGGTATGGGGGATCAGCTGGCGCACCGGTTTGCCAATCACTGTGGACGGATCCCCAAGACCCAGAAGATGGGAATAACTGCTGTTGATCCAGGTGATGCGGGCACTCCGGTCGACAGCGATCGCTCCGGCACTGGCTTCCTCAAACATCGGGAACAGGGCTTCGATCAGGTCCCGGGTCAGTCCACTCTTGTTCTTGTCGGAAAACAGCTCTGTCATGTACCGCGCACCAACGGGTCGAATGTCATTCATGGTATTAACCCTGGCACCCGGCAGGCGGGTGCAGTCACGGAAGTATATGGGGCCCCCGGATCGGGGGCAAACGAAGCCGGCCCGATACCGGGCCGGCCACTGGCTGCTTTATTCCGGAATCCGGACCTGGTCATCTTCAAAGACAATCTGGTCTGCGGGATCCGGCGCGGGATTGATCGCCGGCAGGTTGGCCTCTGCCAGCGGTGTCGTAATATTGCCCCGGGGCACGGTCCGAACCACCTGGCTTGGCGGTAACGCCTGCTTCTCGGTCAGATTGGCCCAGACCAGATCCAGCGCCTGGAAGTAGTAGTGGTGCAGCGGCACATAACGGTCAGCAACGCCCGGGAAACCATTGAGCACATCCAGGTGATGGGCGTTGAGGATTTCGTAATACCGAAGGTTGCTTTTCTTCCCCTCTACCCGCTGGTTCAGGCCGAAATAGGGTCTGGACGTGTGGTTAATTGGCAGAATCGCATCGGCGCGACCGGTCACGAAAACCGTCGGCTTGCCCTGCAGATCGCCCGAGGCACGAACTTCGGCAATACCGCCGGCAATGTCCGTTGCCAGCTCGGCGTCGGAGCCCTGCAAATCAGCGCCGCTGATGGCGTCGCTGCCCTGGGCAAGGCTACGAAGACACAACAGCGCATCCAGGCCGTAGTCCAACTGGTTCGTGCTGGGAGACGCACTGGCAGGCAGATTGGTGGGCTGGCCGTCGGCAACGTCGTAGACGATGTTCACCCCGGCCGACGGCGGAATGCCATTGCTGGCCGAAAACAGGGCCTCCTCTGCAGTGGGCGCCAGCTGGGTCACCGCTCCGGCGGAATCGGTGGCCGCCAGGCTGAGGTCACAGACCCGATCCTCGACACCGGCCCGGCCATAGGCATTGGCATAGGTCATGGAAATACTCGGAGCCACCGCCAGGCCAAAGTGCACGGGCGCCAGCAGATTCTGCTCTGGCTGAATACCGAACTCTTCGTTGAGGATACGCAGGGCGTCGGTGGCCCGGTCATCCAGGGTGGCGCCGCTTACCAGCCCCTTGTTGGCAAGCGAGTTACAGATATTCTCGCCGATCTGTGGGGGATTGAAGGTGGCGTTCAATGGCGCATCGTCCCGGATCGCCGGCGCCTGATTGGCACAGCCCTGATAAACGGCAAGGGCCGTGGTGTAATCCAGCAGGCTCCGGCTGTGCTCGGCAATGACCGGGCCGTCGCCCTGGCGAATAGTGAAACTGCGGTCCACTTCCGGATTCACGTTGGGTTCGGACACCGCCACGCCGTCAATCAGTCCGCGAGTGTCCTGCTCGGCCGCACGAACGGAAGAACCACCTCCATTGGAGACGCTGGAGGCAATCACCACGGTATTTTTGGGATTGATGGTCAACAGCGTTTCGCCATTGCCCAGTTCCCGACCAAACTTCTCGTTCAGCACGTAAAACCCGAATTCAATAGACTGCAACACATGCAGCCCCCAATCGGCTTCCGGGTTGGCTTTGGAGTGTGCGTGCTTGTAGGCAAACCGGTCCGGCCAGACGCTGTCGAAATCTGCGCGCTGCTCATCCGTAAGATCAGCCCGGAACTGCACTGGCTCATCGGCAGAGGTCAGCGTGCCATCAATGCGTTGGGCGGTGTTGGTGGCCAGGTTATGGGAGCCAGTGCCGGTACCCTTATCGGTGTAGACAACGGCACATCCCTTTTTCAGTCCCCATTCGCCGGCCGTACCTATGGCGCCATAGATGCCACGGGAGCCGGACGACGGCGCCGTCACCATGCAGGGGCGATCGGGATCAAAGCTATCAGGCACCTGGGCCATGACCGTCACCGGCACGTCGGTACCCGGAACCGCCATGTAGGCGATGTATTCGTCGCCCGGAATAAGTCCTTCACCGCTGGCGCCCACCTGGGGGCCAAAGAAGGTGCCATACCCTCCGCCGGGCGCGGTATCCACCAATGCACGGTAGTTGTTATAGATCGCCAACCGGCGGAGTTCCGTCGCGGTCGGGTTCAGAGGATCCGCGAATGCCGGCGCGGGCGTACTGGCCAGACCGCTGGCACCAAGGCCGGCGGTCAACAGGTCATCATTTATCCCGTCATAACTGGTCTGGGTTATGTCGCCCTGGATAAAATCAGGGATCTTGTTGAAGGGAGGGTTATCCTTGCAGGCAGTGAGGGTCATCCCCGTGGCGCCGATGAGGGCGCAGAGCATTATTCGTTTCATGATCGTTCCTTGTTTGTTGTTGTAAACGAACAGACCAGGCCTCAAGCCAGGCCCCGGGAACGCCATGCGGATCCTGTGCCAACCAGCTATCCTTCTGATTTATATACCTTTAATCCATCTTTCGGATGTGCTTCGAACAATTGTTCCGGATTTCCGGACAGTCTCTTGCCAATCGATGAGCATGAAAGACTGTGAGAGCGCACTCTGAGCAGATTGTCCTGAAAACCGGACGCTGTATGGAATGTCGGACAATGGTGTCTGGGTCGGCTCAGTCGCCAGACCAACATCCACCATCATTGCCGCTTCGTAAATCAGACAGACGCTTTCAGGCGCTTTATAGAGGAGATGCCATTGTCCGTCTACCAGACACGACTGAGACGTGGTGGGATATTCGGGTTGATCGGGAGTCTGCTGATCCTCGCAGGCTGCGCGACCCATCACAATGGGTCAACCACCGCCAGCCTCCCGGATGAAGGACCCTTCCGGGTAGAACAGGATTTGCGGTTCTCTCCCGATGGTTGGCCAGAAGCCCTGTTCGCCGACCTCTACCTCCCGACCGGGCAGGTCTCAGAGGCCCGCCACCCTGTTGTTCTGATGGTCCACGGTGGTGGCTGGCAACGCCGATCCCGGGAAGACATGGCCTGGATCGCGGAGGAAGTGGCCAGCCACGGCTTTGCAGTGCTGAACATCGACTACCGGTTTGCCCCGGCACACACCTTCCCGGCCCAGCTCTATGATCTGCAACTGGCCCGACAGTGGCTGAACCGGCACGCCGACGAGTATCAACTGGACGCAGGTCGGGTAAGCGGCTTTGGCTTTTCCTCCGGCGCCCATCTGATTGCGCTCCTTGCCCTGGTGGCGAGCTCCGACAGCGACCTGAACCAGCCCCACGGCGGGCCGGAAACCCGATTGCATGCGGTCGTCACAGGGGGCCTGCCTTCCGACCTGATGGCCTTTGGTTCGGGCAAGCTGATCCGGCAATTCCTGGGTGGCGAGCAGCAGGACATACCGGAAATCTATCGCAAAGCATCACCAATCAGCCATGTGACCGCCGACTCACCGCCTTTTTTCCTGTTTCACGGTGCCATGGATATGCTGGTGCCATTCGACCAGGCAAAGCGATTTCAGGAAGCGCTTGAGGATCATCAGGTTTACAGCGAACTGTATGAAATGCACCTGCGGGGGCACGTCACCAGCTTTTTGACCGCAGGCGAAGCGGTGGACGCAGCGATCGGGTTCCTCGTTGGTCCGCAAGCCCGCCAGCAAGAGGGCTAAGACCCTGTCCGCTACCCGATCCGGATGAACGGAAGCAGACTCAGGCCCATGATCACCAGGATGGCAATGCAGGCGGCGAGGGTCCGGACTGGCCGCTGCCTGAGCATGAACCAGAAACCGCCGGATTCGCCCCGGGCCAGGTGCTCCTCGTAGGCCTGCCGCTGGGTTTCGTAGCGTTGCCGCTGATACTCATCCAGCAGTGCCCGGGCCCTTGCTGCCTCATCGTCATCATGAACCCAGAAACCGCCCATGCTGATGCCCCAGCGGCTGGGTGGTGTCTCGTAGTAGGCCACCTCGTGGGCATCGAACAGAGCCCGGATTTCATCGGCCTCGTCATCGGGTACATGGCGCAGGTTCATCAGATGGTGGGGCATGGACTCTCGTTGTCTGGTATCGGGTGCGGGTATCCCTATATCCTAGCACTAAAGCCCGACCGGGCCCGACTGCCCGAATTCGACACCGGAACTCTGAATGACCGACAGCTCCCTTCGATTACTGCTGGAGTTTGAAAACCAGGCGCAACGGGACAGATCACAGCCCCCCACCTTCCTGCATCGCCGCGACCGCAAGTTCGCACTGATGTGCGAAGAGCAGGGCGTAGCCCCGGACGCTGCCCGTTGGCTGGCCCACCTGAACCGGCTCAGCGGACCCGGAACAACCCAGACATCCGCCGACCCGATTCTGCGGTCCTGGCGCCGGATTGCCACAGGTTTTATGGCCATGGGGCTGATCGCCGGCGTGCTGACCATGGCGGGACTGCTGTTCTACGACGGCGGCCAGCGCATCAACATCACGGTGTTTCTGGCCTTCGTTTTACTGCATCTGGTCCTTGCCCTGTTTACCACCGTGCAGTCCCTGGCCGGATGGCAGCCCTGGCGTTGGCTGTTACAGCGTTTCGGGGTCAACCCTGGCCATGGGGAATTCAACAGACTCCAGCCACTGCTGATGGCCAGGGCCGCTCACCTGGGCGGCATCGCGTTCGCCTGTGCCGGGCTGATCACCCTGCTGGCCATGGTGGTGGTCCAGGATCTTGCCTTTGGCTGGAGCACGACCCTGGATACCGCTGCGGCGAGCTACCACGAACTGGTGAGCGCGGTCGCAACGCCCTGGGCCTGGCTCTGGCCGGCGGCCGCCCCGGATCTCAGCCTGGTCGAGGCAACGCGTTTTTTCCGGGCCGGAGAACCTGCGACAAATCCGGACCCGGCCCTCTGGGGCCAGTGGTGGCCCTTTGTCACCATGCTCTGGACAACCTGGATTCTGCTACCACGTTTGCTTCTCTGGGGATTCGCCCTCACCCAGACCCGACAAAAGGCACGCCGGTTGCTCGCCAGTCACCCGGCCATGCATGCCCTCATGTATCGTCTGGAAACACCTGCCCTGGACACCGGAAACAGCCACCATGATGCCGACGACCTGCCGGATACGAACGCTCGAAGCGATTGTCTGCCACTGCCGGACAGCGACGTCCTGCTTTGCTGGGCTGGCGCCGGCGAACCGGAATTGCCAGAGGGGCTTCGTTCAGGCAAACAGCTTGTACTTCATGCCGGCGGCACCGCGAGCCTCTCGGACGATGATCAGGCCATGCAGTCAATCGCTGTGCATCTGAGAGCGCGCCCAAAACCCGTTATCCTGCTGGTGCGCAGCTGGCAGCCCCCCACGGGTGAACTGGCGGACTTTCTGGAGAGTGCCCGCGGCATCTGGCCCGACGGATCCAGGGTCGCTCTGGTACCCCTGGCCCCGGATAGCAGCCAGGAGCCTGATGCCCATCAGATTCAGCCCTGGCTCCGATTTGCCGAACGGGTTGGCAGCGATTTCGTTCAGGTGTCGCTACCGCCCCTCCAGATGCGAGATCCCTATTCAGCACTCGGGGAGCATTTATGACAAAGGCACCTACGTTTGCCGTCGTTGGGCACCCGAACAAAGGCAAATCCAGCGTGGTTGCCACTCTGTCCCAGAATGATGCCATCGCCATTGCCCTGGAGCCCGGCACCACCCGCAAGCGCCAGGCCTATCCCCTGAAAGTGGATGGGCAAATCCTCTACACACTGGTAGACACCCCCGGTTTCCAGCGCCCGCGCCGGGTACTGGAATGGCTGGAAGCCCACAGTGTCTCCGCGTCAGACCACGCCGACACGGTCAAAGCCTTTGTGACTCAACATCAGGGGGATGGCCGTTTCACCGATGAATGCGAGCTTCTGACGCCCCTGATCGAGGGCGCCGGAATCATTTACGTGGTGGATGGCTCGGTACCATACAGCGCCGAACACGAGGCGGAAATGACCATCCTGCGCTGGACCGGCCGGCCCAGCCTGGCATTGATCAACAGCATCGGCGCCGACGATTACAGTGACACCTGGCAGTCAGCACTGGGCCAATTCTTCCAGGTTGTTCGCCGCTTCGACGCCGTTCGCGCTCCTTTCGAGCAACATCTCGGCCTTTTACGGGCATTCGGACAACTGGAGCCAGACTGGGAAGCGCCTCTGGAGCAGGCCACGCATTATCTGTCCGCCCAGCGCCAACAGCGCCGCCAGCAGGCCGCTGCACTGATCGCCAGGGCACTTGAGGACATGATGTCGTTCCAGGAAAAACGCACCCTGACCGCTGGCCAGGCGGCCGGGACCAGTGACGATTCACTGGCAGACCAGCTGCGCCGGAACTGGTACCGCCATCAGCGGAAGCGGGAGCAGACGCTGCGTGTGGATATCGAACACCTGTATCAGCACCAGCGCATCCGCCGTCAGGAAGCCGAACTGGAATGGCACAGTGAGCACGACCTGTTCTCGGAAGACAGCCGCAAAGCCTGGGCCGTCAGCAAACGCTACCTGGCCACCGCCGGCTTCGGCGCCGGTGCCGTCAGCGGTGCCGGGATCGACGCACTGACCTTCGGCTCCTCCCTCGGAACCGGCGCTCTGGTAGGCGGACTCATCGGTGCCGCCGGGAGTTATTTCTACGGTGATCGGCTGGCCCTGCCGGCGCTGAACATCGGGGTACTTCGGGACGGTTTGAAAACAGCTACCTTTGGCCCTGTACAGGACAGTCAGTTCGGCTATGTTGTATTAGGAAGGGCAGTGGATCACTGGTGGCACATCTCCCACCGCAATCACGCTGGCCGTGACCTGTTGGACCTCGAGCCGGCAGACCATCACTGGCTCGAACGCCTGGAAAAATCGAGCCGGCAACAGATTCAGAAAGCCTTCGATAAAAGCCGGAAACGGCGCCCTCTGGATGAACATCAGCGGGAAAAATTCGCCAACTCGATCGAACAGGCCATGGCCGTTTACGACGATTGGCGGTTGAACCGCAACTGAAAACGATGTTTATACTTAAAGGCTATTCCATCACAAAATGAGGAATGCGAATGAAAATCGTACGAGTGCAAGACATCATCGGTACCGAGCGCGAAGTACACGGCCCCGGCTGGACAAGCCGCCGCATGCTGCTCAAGAAAGACGGCATGGGCTTCTCCTTCCACGAGACCATTATCCCGGCAGGCGCCGAACTGAACCTCTGGTACAAACACCACCTGGAAGCGGTCTACTGCGTTGCCGGTAACGGCAAAATTCTAGACAAAGCCACTGGTGAAACTCACGAGATCACCGACGGCACCCTCTACGCACTCGACAAGCATGACCAGCACACCCTGTACGGTGGCACCGAGGACATGCGCCTGATCTGTGCCTTCAACCCGCCGGTAACCGGCCGTGAAGTCCACGACGAAGACGGCGCCTACCTGCCAGATACCGGCGAAGACTGATTCGTTTTGAGCGTGGCTGAACCCCAGGCCGCGACCACACCGCCACCGCCAGCCAGGCTGCTGCCGGTGGCGGTGTTGCTTTGGCTGGCCGGAGTTTACCTGCGCATACCCGTACTGGTTGCACCGCCCCTGGCGCCGTTCATTGGTGATGAACTGGCATTAACCCAGGCCCTCACCGGCGCCCTGACCACCCTGCCCATCCTGATGCTGGCCATAGGCTCCATGCCCGGCTCACTGGCCATTGCCCGGATTGGCCCCCGCAATACCCTGGCTCTGGCCATGGTGATCATGGTGATCGGCTCCGCCGGGCGCGGCCTGATGCCCGACACCCTGACCCTGATGATTGCCAGTGCAGTCATGGGTATCGGCGTCTCCATGATGCAACCGTCACTGCCGGCACTGCTGCCCCGATGGCTGGAACCCCACCACCTCGCGTTAGGCTCGGCGATCTACATGAACGGCATGCTGATGGGGGAGTTCATCGGTGCCGGCATCACGCTGCCTGTGCTCATGCCCCTGCTGGATAACAGCTGGCGCGCCACCCTATTGGCCTGGTCACTCCCGGGGCTGCTGATTGCTGCGGCCCTGTTCCTACCCAAACGGGACCGGGCCAAACCGGTGCGAAAAGTGGCCTGGCTACCGGACTGGCATAACCCCTTGACCCTGAGAATCGGTCTTCTGCTCGGCCTCTCCGGCTCATTGTTTTTTGGCCTCAACGCGTACATGGGCAACCTTCTGCAGCATCAGGGTCAGTTCGACAAACTGCCGGACGCCCTGTTCTGGTACAACCTTGCCCAGGTCTTCGCTTCCCTGATCATGCTGAAAATGGCGCGCTACTGGGTCGGCCGTCGTGGCGTCATCGCCACACTGGCCAGCATCAGCCTGCTCGGCGCCATTGGCGCGGTCATGCTCAACGGCTGGTGGTCCATCGTCAGTGCCACCCTCATGAGCTTGGTCGCCGGCATGCTCCTGATCCTGCTTGTCGCGATACCTCCGCTGGTGGTCTCCGCCGCCGAAACTGGCCGCCTCTCCGCCGGCACCTTTCTGGTCGGTTACACCGTCGCTTTTTGCGTGCCCATGCTTGGCGGTGTCGTCGCCGACTGGACAGGCGATGCCCGCCACGCCCTGATGCTGATGATCACCTACGGCCTGCTGGTATTGCCCCGAGCCTTTACCCTGAATCTGGAACGAAAAAAGGACCAGCCCGAAAGCTGATCCTTCTCTGAATACCAATTTTCCCTTCGCGGACTCCCCGTATCCAGCCGGAACGGCCGTGGGGCGGGGGTGTCCTTTCCGCCGGGAAAAAATGTCTGAGCAAAGCGAGTTGTTTTTCCCAGAGGAAAGGACACCCCCGCCCCGCGGCCAGACTCCGAACTAATACATGGTCAGATGTAATAGTCCTTCAACGGAGGAAACCCGTTAAACTCAATGGCGCTATACGTCGTGGTATAAGCACCGGTAGACAACCAATACATCCGATCCCCAATCGCCAGATTCAACGGCAACGGATACTTGTGGTGCTCGTACATGATATCGGCACTGTCACACGTCGGCCCGGCAATCACACAGTCCTCGCCTTCGCCCACCTTCTCGGTCCAGATCGGAAACTTGATCGCCTCATCCAGCGTCTCGATCAGGCCTGAAAACTTGCCCACATCGGTAAACACCCAGCGGTGCAGGGCAGTGCGGGATTTCCGGGAAATCAGCACCACCTCGCTCACCAGCACACCGGCATTGGAAATCAGCGAACGTCCCGGCTCGATGATGATCTCCGGCAGCTCCGCGCCAAAATCCTCGTGCAGGAACCGGGCAATCTCCTCCGCGTACACCTTCAGCTCGTTGGTGCGGGTGATGTAATTGGCCGGGAAACCGCCACCCATGTTGATCATCTTCAGCTCGATGCCGTCCTCTTCCTTCAGGCGCTCGAAAATCACCTTCACCTTGTTCAGGGCCGCATCCCAGGCGCCGATTTCCCGCTGCTGGGAACCCACGTGGAACGACACACCGTAAGGTACCAGGCCCAGGTCACGGGCCAGGATCAGCAGATCCATGGCCATGTCAGTCTGGCAGCCGAACTTGCGGGACAGCGGCCAGTCGGCGGTCAGGGTGCCTTCGGTCAGGATGCGCACGTACACCTTCGAGCCGGGGGCCGCCTTGGCGATATTGCGAAGGTCTGCTTCCGAGTCTGTGGCGAACATCCGAACACCCTTCTCGTAGAAGGTGCGAATGTCCTTCGCCTTCTTGATGGTATTGCCGTAGCTGATCCGCTCACCGGTCACGCCCAGGGCCATCACCTTGTCCAGCTCATACACCGATGCGATATCGAAACAGGCACCTTTATCACGCAGCATGGTTAGTATCTGCGGCGCCGGATTGGCTTTCACCGCGTAGTAGACCTTGGCGTAGGGAAAACCCTCGATGAGCTCGTCGTACTGACGGTCAATCGTTGCGGTATCAATCACCACAAACGGGGTTTCCTTGCCGTCGGCAAAGTCCTTGATGCGCTTGAAAGTCTCAGCTTCGTAGTAATCGGCGATGTTAGCGTTAGCGGCTTCGGTCATGGGTGGTGTGTCCCTCCACAGGGCAAACAGACATAAAAAAAGGCGCCACAGCAAGGCTGCAGCACCCATAAGATGGCGCGATCATCGGGCTTTTTTTCAGGCCCGGATATGAGCATATCTACCCATAAGTAATGAACGACGTAAGCACCGCCAATGGCATGAATTCTGGTGGAAAATGCTTAAACAGCGATCGGCCAGAGGGGGGTTGGTTCGGTGGGTCCATCGGGATCTCTGGGCTCGGTCTGATTCCTCAGATAGCCCAGGATCGCTTCCTGAAGTTCCGTGACCTGACCCAGCCCTTTGTTTCCGAACAGCCGGTTGAATTCCAGGACATACGGGTGACCGTCTACCAGGGCAATATCAAAGCCTGCATGATCGACACCCAACTCCCGGGCCAGCCTCAACGCCAGATCGGTCATCACCTTGGGTACCGGGCTGTTGTCGATACGGCCACCCCGGGCCACGTTGTTGTAAAAACCCTGGTCCGCCTGGGTTCTCCAGTAGGCCGTCAACACCCGATCACCAACCACCACAACACGGGCATCGCGGTCCAAAGGCAGGTATTCCTGGGCATACAGAACATCAGTGCACTCGCAATAGCGCCGCCAATCCTCACGGGTTTCGATCAACCAAACTCCTTCGCCCATGCTGGCCTTCGGCAGCTTTGCGACGAAGGGGTGAGCCATGGCATCCCAGATCAGATCCCGTTCCACCGGTCCGTTGGCCTCAATCATGGTCCAGGGGGTGTGTTCCGGGGCCACTGCCTGGAATGCACGAGTCATCTCGACCTTGTCATGGCCGATACGGTAGCTTGCAACACTCGGAAATACCCGGCATTTGAGTCCATGTACCAGCGCGTTCAACTGCCAGTATTCGGGGAACAGGACCCAGTCAGCCTCCCGCAACAATTCTTTATGGCGCAGAAACTGGTCCGGCTTCAGAACGGTGGTGTTGGGAAAGCCCAGGGTCCGGAAAATATCGAAGGAAACAAGGTGCATGGATACTGCGCACTCGAGGATTGAATTGCGCGTATTTTATACAGGGATACACTTCAGGCAAGCGGTATTTTCACGGCCGGGCATCAGGAAAAAGCCTTACTGGTGCTACCCTTGAATCATGCAAGGTGAGGGGGCAGGCATAATGCAGGAACTTGATTCCAGAGCACAGTCTATCCTGGCTGCGCTACGAGCAGACGTTCAGTCCGGCGCCACCCAACTGGCGCTGAATACCCTCAACGCACTCTTGTCCTATCTGGACGAGGTCGGACCGGACGTCGAGATCCTTTCCCGTCTGCTGGCGGAACTGAGGACGGCCCGGCCTAGCATGATCGTGATCGGCAATGCGCTGGCCATGATCGAACAGCGATTGAGCAGCGATCCACACGCCGCGCGAGCGGCCATCATCGATACGCGCGATCAGTTACAGGAGGCCACCACCACCATTGCCCGGCACGCCCGCGAGCATTTGCCGACAACCCCCGTGATCATGACCCACAGTGCCAGCTCAGTCGTCCTGGCCCTGTTCCGGAGCATGGCCGAGAACCAGCAGAGCTTTTCCGTTATCTGTACCCAGAGCAGTCCGGGGTTTGAGGGTCACTCCCTGGCCCGTGCCCTGGATGAACTCTCAGTGCCTGTCACGCTGATTACGGATGCGCAGATGGGCCTCTTTGTCCCGGAAGCCGATGTGGTGATCACCGGGTGTGATACCTGGCTGGACGATGGCTGTTTTATCAACAAAAGCGGAACCTACCTGCTGGCCCTGGCAGCACGGGCCGCCGGCAAATCTTTCTGGGTTCTCGCGGACAGCTTCCGCAATAGCGACGCGAACCCCGGTTTGGTCGAGCTTGAGGAAATGCCAGCCGACGAGCTCAACGCACCTGAAGGGGAGTGGATAACTCACCGGAACGTCTATTTTGAGCGGGTGCCGCACGCCTTGGTCAGCCATCGGATCAGCGAGCAGGGCGTTTTTTCGTACCCTGCTGGGCCTCGGCGGTAAGGGGATCTTCAGGCCAAGAATGCTTGGGGTACCGTCCACGCATGTCCTTGCGCACCTCGGGATAGGCGTTGCACCAGAAACTGGCCAGATCCGCGGTGACCGCCAGGGGGCGCTGGGCCGGTGACAGCAGATGGATCACCACCGGTTTCCGCCCGCCTGCCACGGTCGGAGTCTCCGTCCAGCCGAAAAGGGCCTGCAGCTTGGCCGCCAGAACCGGACCATTGTCGGCGGTATAGTCCAGGCGCACCCGCTGTCCCGTCGGGATGGTCAGGTGCGTCGGCGCCAGGGCCTGAAGCTGCTGCTGGGCCGGATAATCAAGCAGACTGTTCAGGGCCTGCAGCAGGTCGATCCGGGCCAGATCAGACCACCGGCTCATGCCGGCCAGAAACGGTCCAAGCCAGTGCTCCAGATTCTCGAGCAAGGCCACATCGCTTGTGTCCGGCCAGCCATCATCAGGGAAAGACCCGGCGAGCAACCGCACACGGGCCCGCCACTGACGGCTATCGTCAGTCCAGGGCAGGCTTGCCAGGCCCTTTTTCCGGATGGCATTGATCAGGCCCTGCTGAACCAGCTCCGGGTCAACCTGCGCAATGGGTTTTTCCTGCAGCACCAGTTCGCCCAGCTTACGGACCTCTCTGGCGATAATCTTGCCCTGGCCCTCGTCCCACAGTGCCTCCTCGGTCTCGCGGATATGGTCAGCCAGATCCGACTCCAGATCCGGGATATCCACCGGCGCCGCAAGGTAAATGGTGGCTTCCCGGGCCCTGCCATCCAGCTCCGCAGCCACCAGCCACTCGTGCCGCGCCAGGGGATCATCCTCTCTCAGTGCGGCGCCTTTGCCATTGCTGAGTTGATACCTGGGCGCCTTGCCCGGGCGTCGTCGCGCGATACGATCCGGATAGGCCAGGGCCAGCAACCGCCCTACCTCCGTCTCGGACGGCATGGGCGCATCCGTCGCAGCAGGCCCTGCAAGACGCCTGGCGGACTGGCGCAAAGCCTTCAGGCGAGCAGCATCCAGCGTGCGATCACGTCGCTCCCCATAGAAAACACGAATCCGCTCGTGCATGTCTGCCCCGGCACCAGAGCCCAGAAGATCCCGCTCTTCCAGCAGGGCAGCCAGTGCAGCAGCAGGCCCTTCAAGGCCGATAGCGCGGCCTTTCAACACCATATGTGCCAGGCGCGGGTGTATTCCCAGGTCACGGGCCGCCTTGCCGTGATCCGTAATGGCCCCATTGGGTTCGAGCATGTCCAACCATTGCAGCAGTGTCACCGCCTGTTGCCAGTGAGCGGCCGGTGGCTGATCGATCCAGGCAACGGACGCGGCCTCCCGGGCACCCCATTGGGCCAGCTCCAGAACAAGAGGCGCCAGATCGGCCTCCAGAATTTCAGGGGGCGTGTAGTCGGCCAGACCGAACTGTTCCGATTCGCTCCAAAGGCGATAACAAACCCCCGGTTCGACCCGACCGGCCCGGCCCTTGCGCTGCTCCGCCGACGCTTTCGACACCCGACCGGTCACCAGTCGCGTCATGCCGCTGTTGGGATCAAACACCGCCCGGCGCTGCTGGCCGCTGTCGATCACAACCCGGACGCCTTCAATCGTCAGACTGGTTTCGGCGATGGCCGTGGCCAGCACCACCTTACGTTGGCCCACGGGCGCGGGAGAGATGGCCTGATCCTGCTGCTCCGATTTCAGGTTGCCGTAGAGCGGTGCAACCATCACACGGGCTGGCAGGTTGCCAATCAGCTGCTGCTCGACCCGGCGAATCTCTCCGGCACCGGGCAGGAACACCAGCAGGGAGCCGGTTTGATCCCTCAAGGCCTCCTGAACCACCGACGTAACCTGGTCCACCGGGCGGCTGTTGCGAGACATCGGCCGGTAATGGACCTCCACCGGAAACGCGCGCCCCTCACTGGTAATAACGGGCACGTCGCCCAGCACCCTTGCGATGGGTGCGGTATCCAGGGTCGCGGACATCACCAGCAGCCGCAGATCCTCCCGCAACGCCTGCTGCGACTCCCTCACCAGGGCAAGGCCAAGATCCGCCTGAAGCGAGCGCTCGTGGAACTCGTCGAAGATGACCGCCGCGTAGTCCTCCAGCATCGGGTCGGCCTGGATCAGCCGGGTCAGGATGCCCTCGGTCACCACTTCAATGCGGGTCGCGGGAGAAACCTGTGTATCCAGCCGTGTGCGATAGCCAACCGTCTGGCCTGGCTTTTCACTGAGTTGCCTGGCCATGAATCGGGCCGCAGACCGCGCCGCCAGGCGACGGGGCTCGAGCATAAGAATCTTGCCATCGCCGCGCCAGGACGCATCGAGGAGCGCGAGGGGAACACGGGTGGTTTTGCCGGCGCCCGGTGGGGCCTGCAGGAGCACGGTACTAGTTTGCTCCAGAGCTGCTTGTAACTCTGGGAGAATGGCATCAATCGGGAGCATCGGTTCCGGGTTCTATGGCGTCAGGAGCTTACCCGGTCGCGATTGGCTTTCGCCCACTGGTAGATCCGCTCGAAGGCCTCGGCCAGGTTGTGCGGATTATGAGGCGGCTGGATCACCGCAGCCAGTTCGCCATCGGGATTCAGCAGGGCGAAGTGGCCGCTGTGATCCACCAGCAGCTCGCCGTCCACCTCCCGGTGCACGAACACAGCGCTCAGGCTTTTAGCCAATGTCCGGAGGGTGTCGAGATCGCCGGTCAGGCCGTGGAAGTTCTCACCGAAGAAATCGGTGTAGGCTTTGAGTTTCTCCGGGGTGTCGTGCTCTGGATCCGCACTCACCAGTAGATAGTCCGGCTGGGGCAGTTCCTTCGAAAGCAGCTTGTCGGTCTGGCGCAGATTGGCCATGGCCGCCGGGCAGATATCCGGGCAATTGGTGTAGCCCACGAAGGCAAAGGTCCAGCGACCCCGCAAGCTCTCCCGCGTAACCGTTTCACCGTTCTCATTCGTCAGCGTGAACTCTGCCAATTGCCGAGGCTGATCATAGACATACGTATTGAAATCGGTCAGCTCCGGCGCCGGAATCGGCTCCTGGTTTCCGACCAGAAATACCTGCCGACCCACAACCAGTCCAAAGATCAGAACAACGATTAGCAGAAGGAAGAACAGGGTAAGGCGAATAGAGCTGGAGCTTTTCATGCGTGGTCCACTTCGTTGATCAGATAAGCAGGCGGGGATGGCGGAGCCGAGCGTACACGAATTCACAGCGTGTTTCGGGAAGCCATCCCCGCCTGCGTCAGCACAATGTCTGACTCAGAAGAATACAAAATGATCCACAAGCAATACCACAAACAGCGCCATGAGGTAAGTGATGGAATACTTGAAGGTATTCAGGGCAACGCGGCGGTCATCCCCCTTCAACAGCCGCACCGCGTACTGCAGGAAGCGCAGGCCAAGGGCCAGGGCGCCTACCAGGTAAATGCCGCCGGACATACCTGTGACAAAAGGTAGCAGGCTGACAGCCAGCAGCATCAGAGTGTAGAGCAGGATGTGCAGCTCGGTGAACTTGTTGCCGTGGGTGACCGGCAGCATCGGAATACCCGCCTTCGCGTATTCTTCCTTGCGGTGGATGGCCAGTGCCCAGAAATGTGGAGGCGTCCAGGCAAAAATGATCAGCACCAGCAACAGGGCATGGCCCTCAACCTGGCCGGTCACGGCGGTCCAACCCAGCAGCGGGGGCATGGCACCGGCCAGACCGCCTATGGTGATGTTCTGGGGCGTAGCACGCTTCAGGAACAGGGTATAGACACCGGCGTAGCCCACTAGGGAGGCGAGGGTCAGCCAGGCGGTGAGATGATTCACCTGCCACATCAGTACCGCCATACCGACACACGCCAAGATGGCCGCAAAAAGGAACGCGTCCATGGGCGCAATTTTGCCGGTGGCCACTGGCCGCTTGCGGGTACGTGCCATCACCGTGTCGATTTTCTGGTCCACCACATGGTTCACCACCGCGGCAGCGCCGGCCAGCAGGGCAATACCCAGGTTACCCCATATCAGCACGCCCCAACCGGGCACCCCCGGCGCCGCCAGCAGCATGCCGATCACCGAGGTGAGGATCATCAGCGCGACCACCCTGGGCTTGGTCAGCTCCAGGTAGTCACGCCAGGAAATGGATGTGTTGGAGTCGCTCGCAATTGCCTGGGCCGGCAGTGCTTCCACTTGCTCGCTCATGCCGTAACCTCCTGGGTCATTGTTGTTGTGTTTGGTGCTGTGGCGGTGTGCGTTTTTGGCAACAGTTGATGCTGCCAGATCAGGTGAATCACTGACAAAAGAAGTCCTGCGCCCATGGCGTTATGGGCCACGGCAATGGACAGGGGAATATGGAAGATAACGTTGGCCAGCCCTAACAGGATCTGGGCCGCCAATACCACCGCCACCAGCTTGATGGCGTTGTCGAGTCTCGAGTCGCCGCGTCGACGCCACATCAGTGCGAGCAATGCCGTGAAATAAACCAGCACCACCATGGCGCCTAGCCTGTGGGTGACATGGATGGCGACTCGCCCGTCCGCCGTAAGCTGCCCCCCGAGATAGTTCGGTCCAACGTGCTGGGTGACATCAAAGCCGTGCCGGAAATCCATACCCGCAGGCCACCACTGACCCTGGCAGGTAGGCAGGTCGGTACAGGCAACGGCGGCGTAATTGGCCGCTGTCCAGGCTCCCAGTGCAATCTGCATCACCACCAGGAGGAGCCCGCCATACAGCCAGGGCCGGAAACCGGCCAGTGCAGTCGACGGCGGCGGCTCCTGGTCCCGCTTCTGGCTGGCCTGCCGTCGCAACCGGAAGGTAAGCAGTGTCAGCAAACTCAGGGTGGTAAAGCCACCGAGGAGGTGTAACGCCACCACCTGGGGCCAGAGTTTCAGGGTAACGGTCCACATGCCGAAGGCACCCTGAAGTATGATAAACCCGGCAATAAACAGCGACAGCTTCACAGGAACACCGTCGCGACGGTGGCGAACGGCATAGGCCGCCAGCCCAAAGACCACCAGACCGAGAGTCCCGGCGGCATAGCGATGGATCATTTCCGGCCAGCCTTTTTCCACGTCCACCGGCGTATCCGGGAAACGGGCATTGGCGATAGCAATGCTGGATTCGCTCTGGGGTACCGTCAGAAAGCCATAGCATCCGGGCCAGTCCGGACAGCCGAGCCCGGCATGCACCAGACGGGTCCAGGCACCCAGCATGATGACGACAACCGCCAGCAGAACGGCGAACGTGGCCCACTTGGCCATCTTCCGGGCGGCTTGGGAGGATGATTGAAGAGACTGATTCAAGGCTGGATCCCCACTGTGACCATTAACCGATCTGCGACAGTTTGAGCAGATGCTTGAGATCCTCCAGCATATCCTTGCCGGTATGTTCGGAGCCGTAATGCATCATCACATTACCGAAGGGATCGACCAGCAGGATGCGGGGCTCGGCGTCCGGGTTGATACCGGATGGCCAGTTGGGCTGGGCACCTGCGGCCGGCACAAGGCGTTCCATGGAGCTGTACTCGGAAGACCAACGCGCCTGAAGATCAGAAGGCACACTCCCCAGTGCCGCCGCCCTGGAGACACGATTGGCGTTCTTGCCAAGGGCAATATTCACCTGTCTGGCCAGATAGAGCAGTTCCTCGCACTGGCTGCCACACTGTCCGGCAGCCACGATCATCAGCCAGTCCGGGTCGGCTTTATCCGGACCGAAGCGCTCTGCCAGCGGAGTGCCGGACGCGGTTTCAAGGTTGAGCGTCGATACCGGCGCCACGGGCTGGAGCAGAACGCCGTTGTTGGTATGGCCGGCAGGGTTCAGCCAGCCGGTGTAAAACATGATGGTTGCGACAATCATCGGCCCAAAACCCAATGCAAACAGCAGGAACGCTGTGCGGCGGCCGCGACGGGCCTGCTCCGGGGTTGGCCCTTCGTTCTGTTCCTGGTTGGATATCCGGTTAGCCATTGTCATTGTCATTATTGGCTCCTGTCTTTCGATAACTCGCGCTTTCTATAGCTCGCCACTACCGTCAATATAGTCAGCGCCACGGCCAGCGCAAACCATTGCGTGGCATATCCGTAATGGGTTTGCGGCCCCATCAGGTCCGGTTCCCAATCCGCGCGGTAAGCGCCCGGTTGGCCCTCCCCGGAAAGCCGCACAATCCTGTCGGGAAGTTCCGGGATCTCCAGCCGCGCAGCCTGCTCGGAGAGACTCTGCACTCGCCGGGGCCATTGATCCTCGGCCGCCGGCTGGTCCACCAGCACCGGAGGTACCGGGTAATCGCTGATCCGCCCTTCCAGGGTGAAAATGCCCTCGGGCGTTGCGATGTCCGGGAGCTCAGCCCGGGTTCGCGGCGCCTGTACCCAACCGCGATTGATGACCACCGGCGGCCCCTCAAGCGGTCGAAACTCTGTAAGCACCTCATACCCGGGAGCTCCTTCCCGGGTCCGGTTGTCCAGAAGCCAGTTTCGGCTTCCGTACATGCCGGTTAAGGACACTGGCCGGCCACTGGTCAGATCTCCGGACACCATGTCCTGCCATGCCAGGTTTTCTGCTTCCTGCTGCCACTGCTCCAGCAGGACCTGCTTTTCCTCGGCCCGGTTCAGCTGCCAGACACCCAGGCTGACCAGCAAAGGCAGAAATACGCCGCTGAACACCAGCAACCGCCAGTCAAAGTGCCATTGGCGGTGTGTGCGCTGCGAATCAGACATGCTCTGCTATAGTGACCTCAGCGAGTCCGGAACCTGTTCCGCCCCGTACATTCACAACACCAATAAAAACAGGAACTCTCATGCTCAAGGCCTTTATCGTTTTCCTGATGCTTGCTGTGGTGGTGAGCCTGTTCAGCGGCCTTTTCTTTCTGATCAAGGATGGCGGCAAGACCCATCGGGTGGTCAACTCCCTTGCCGTGCGGGTCGCGCTTAGCATACTGCTCCTGGCAGTGATTCTGATCGCTCTGTGGCAGGGCGCCCTGACATTAAATCCGACGCCCTGACCCGCAAACCTCAAATGATGTAGACGAAAACGAACAAGCCCAGCCAGACAACATCCACGAAGTGCCAGTACCAGGCCGCTGCCTCGAAGCCAAAATGCTTTTCGGCGGTGAAGTGCCCCTTGTTGATGCGAACAAGCATGATGATGAGCATCAACGAACCCAGCATTACATGCGCACCATGGAACCCGGTTAGCATAAAGAAGGTGCTGCCATATATGCCGGAGGCGAGGGTCAGGTCCAGATCCTGATAGGCGTGCATGTACTCATAGCCCTGTACGAACAGGAACACCAGTGCAAGAGCAATGGTAATTGCCAGCCAGAGCTTGGTTTTCGCCCGATTACCCACTTTCAGGGCATGGTGAGCCACCGTAATCGTGAATGACGAGGTGACCAGCAAAATGGTGTTCATCAGCGGCAAACCCCAGGCGCTGATCACTTCCTTGGGGCCGGGGTAAGCTTCCGGATTGGGGTTGTTGATCAGCGGCCAATTGGCGGAAAACCCCTCCCACAACATGTTGGTACTGCCTTTGTCACCCTCGCCGCCGAGCCAGGGCACGACAAACACGCGAACGTAGAAGAGGGCGCCGAAAAACGCCGCGAAAAACATCACCTCCGAGAAGATGAACCAACTCATCCCCCAGCGGAACGAGCGGTCCATCTGTTCGCTATACAGCCCAGCGCGGCTTTCTTTAATGACGTTCCCGAACCAGCCAAACAGCATATAAGCCATGATCAGGGCGCCGATCAGGAACATGATCCAGGCGCCGGTCGTGCTCTCGCCCTGCTTGCCGTTGACCATGATGGCGGCGACCCCGTAGAGGGTCACCCCGAGGCCAACGGTCGCGATGATGGGCCACTTGCTTTGTTCCGGAACGTAATAGGTCTGGTTTTCCGCCATGACAGTCTCCGATGGCTTATCCGTTATCGTTTGTTGTTGTGTCTTTCCGGGAAGTTTGCGTTACCGCCGGCTGCTTGCCCTGGTCATACAGCGTGTATGAAAGCGTAAGCTTGGTGATGTGTTCGGGCAGGTCCTTGTCGACGATGAAAATGAGCGGCATTTCGGTGCTTTCACCCGCTTCAAGCGGTTGCTGGTTGAAGCAGAAGCATTCGGTCTTGTGGAAGTACAACGTGCCTTCCGACGGGGCAAGGCTCGGAACCGCCTGCCCGACCATGGCCTCGGTTGTCGGGTTTTCGGCGTAGAAGTTCACGGTCGTCGGCTCCCCGGGATGTACCTCCACGGAACGCACAACCGGTCGAAACTTCCAGGTCATTCCCGGACCATTGGAGGCCAGAAACTGGACTTTCACCGTGCGGGTCATGTCCGCTTCGGCCACCTCGGTGGACTCGTACCGGCCACCGGTCTTGCCGTTGATCCCGGTAATCTCGCAGAACACGTCGTAGAGCGGCACCATGGCAAAGCCGAAGGCAAACATGCCAACCACCCCGGCCAGGCACCAACCGACAACCCGGTTGGTGCTACGGGAAGAGCCTGCATTATTTGCCTGCTGGTTCGACATGGCACCGGCCTCCGGTTACTTCACTTCCGGTGGTGTCGAGAAGGTGTGGTAAGGCGCCGGCGAAGGCACGGTCCACTCCAAACCTTCAGCACCATCCCATGGCTTGGCCGCAGCCTCTTTGCCACCCTTGATGCACTTGACCACAATCAGCAGGAACAACAGCTGAGTCGCGCCGAACATGAACGCGCCAACACTGGAAACCATATTGAAGTCCGCAAACTGAAGGGCATAGTCCGGAATCCGTCGCGGCATGCCGGCCAGGCCCAGGAAGTGCATCGGGAAGAACGCCAGGTTCATACCGATAAACGAGAGCCAGAAATGGGTCTTGGCCAGGGTTTCGTCATACATATGGCCGGTCCATTTGGGCAGCCAGAAGTAGGCGGAAGCGAAGATCCCGAAGATGGCGCCCGGCACCAGCACATAGTGGAAGTGGGCAACCACGAAGTAGGTATCGTGGTACTGGAAGTCAGCCGGCGCAATGGCCAGCATCAGGCCAGAGAAACCACCGATGGTGAACAGGATCACGAACGCCACCGCAAACAGCATTGGCGCTTCGAAGGTGAGGGAACCCCGGAACATGGTGGCCACCCAGTTGAACACCTTCACCCCGGTGGGTACCGCAATCAGCATGGTGGCGTACATGAAGAACAGCTGGCCAACGATGGGAATGCCCACGGTGAACATATGGTGCGCCCAGACCACGAAGGAAAGCAGGGCGATTGCACCCACCGCATAGACCATGGAGGCATAGCCAAACAGCGGTTTGCGCGAGAACGCCGGAATAATATGGGACACCGCCCCGAATGCCGGCAGGATCATGATGTACACCTCGGGATGCCCGAAGAACCAGAACACATGCTGGAACAGCACCGGATCACCACCGCCAGAGGCGTCAAAGAAGCTGGTGCCGAAGTTGATGTCCATCAGCATCATGGTGACCACCCCGGCCAGTACCGGCATCACCGCAATCAGCAGGAACGCCGTGATCAGCCAGGTCCAGACGAACAGGGGCATCTTCATCAGGGTCATGCCCGGTGCCCGCAGGTTCAGGATGGTGGCGATCACGTTGATGGCGCCCATGATCGAGGAGATACCCATGATGTGGACGGCGAAGATGAAGAAGGTGGTACTCGGCGGCCCGTAGGTCGTCGACAGGGGCGCGTAAAAGGTCCAGCCGAAGTTCGGCGCGCCACCTTCCATGAACAGCGTGGAGACCAGGATCAGGAAGGCACAGGGCAGCAGCCAGAAGCTCCAGTTGTTCATCCGTGGCAGCGCCATGTCGGGTGCCCCGATCATCAGAGGCAACATCCAGTTGGCCAGGCCGACAAAGGCCGGCATGACCGCACCGAAGACCATGATCAGGCCATGCATGGTGGTCATCTGGTTGAAGAACTCGGGCTGCACAATCTGCAGGCCGGGCTGGAACAGCTCTGCCCGAATGACCATGGCCATGGTTCCGCCCAGAAGGAACATGGCGAAACTGAATATCAGGTACATGGTCCCGATATCCTTGTGGTTCGTGGTCAGCAGCCAGCGGCTGATGCCTTTGGCCGGGCCGTGATGATGATCCTGGGCGTGGGTATCTGCAACCGCACTCATGAAAACCCCCGTTACCGCCATTTATTGTGGCTGGTGATATCTGTTATCTGGCGTTGATTACTGCTGGTTCTTGTAATCAAAAATTTCTTTCGGAGTGACCATTTCACCGGTGTTGTTACCCCAGGCATTGCGCTCGTAGGTAATCACCGCGGCGAGGTCCACTTCACTGAGTTGGCCACCGAAGGCCTGCATGGCCGTTCCGGAGACACCGTTAACCACAATGTCGATGTGGGCGGCCATGTCTTCCAACACTACCTGGCTGCCTTTAAGCGCCGGGAAGGCCGGGGGTGCACCGCTGCCATCTGCCTGGTGACAGGCGGCGCAGGCGGTCTGGTAGGCTTTCTCGCCGCGCTCCATCAACTCGGCCATGGTCCAGTCTTTCTGGGTCAACTGGCGTTCACGCTCCGCGGCCTCTTTCTTCTCGGCGACCCAGGCGTTGTATTCCTCCTCGGGAACCGCCTCGACAACCACCGGCATGAAGCCATGATCCTTGCCGCAGAGTTCGGTGCACTGACCGCGATAGATACCGGGCTCGTCCACACGGGTCCAGGTCTCGTTGATAAAGCCGGGAATGGCATCCTTCTTGACGCCGAAATCCGGCACCCACCAGGAGTGGATGACATCGTTGGCCGTCAGCAAGAAGCGGACCTTCTTGCCCACCGGAATCACCAGCGGGTTATCCACCTCCAGCAGGTAATTCTCGCCTTTGGCCTGGCGGTTCTCGATCTGTTCCCGTGGCGTGGAAAGGTTGGAGAAGTAGCCAAAATCCTCATTGATGTATTCGTATTGCCACTTCCACTGGTAGCCGGTGACCTTGATGTCCACCTCCGATTCGGTGGTGTCATACATATCGACCAGGGTTGCCGTGGCAGGAATCGCCATAACAACCAGAATGACAAAAGGTATGATGGTCCAGAGAATCTCTACCAGGGTGTTCTCGTGAAAGTTCGCCGGTTTGGCGCCCTGGGATTTTCGGTGGGCAAATATAGACCAGAACATGACTCCGAAGACCACGACGCCAATGACGACGCAGATCCAGAGTATGGTCATGTGAAGGCTGAAAATTTCATTACTGGTGCCGGTCACCCCCGGGGTCATGTTCAGTGTCCAGTCCGCCATGGACCAGGCGGGGAACATCAGACCGCCTAAAAGGGCACCTGCCCGCTGAGCGTGCACGCGCATACTGTGTCTCCACAGAGTGTTATTCTTGTCGGATTTTGCGTTATCCCACCGGTCTCTCTGGCGCTCGCATACACCGGAAAAACCAGAGTGGAAGCCTGCTTACGGATACCTCAGATTCGAGTATAGACACAGATCAAAAAAAGACTAAAAAATCGGCTAAATCCAAAAAAGCTAACCACGGAATTTTAAGAATCAAAAAGAATATGACTTTTCACCTCCCGGCAACCGACCGACGCCTTTGGGCTCTGGCATGGCCTCTGATGCTCACCAACCTCACCGTTCCTCTACTGGGGCTGGTGGATACTGCCGTGCTCGGACATCTGGAAAGTCCCGAATACCTGGGCGCCGTGGCCGTTGGTGCCAATCTGTTCAGTATCCTGTACTGGACCTTTGGCTTCATGCGGATGGGCACGACCGGCCTGGCGGCCCAGGCATGGGGCAAGCGCGACAGCTTCAGCCAGGTGGCATTACTGCTGCGCTCGGTGCTGCTGGCAACGGGTATTGGCGTGCTGCTGATTCTGTGTCACCAGCCACTGATCCAGACCGGGCTGACCTTGATGAATCCCAGTCAGGGCGTTACCGAGCTGGCAGCCGAGTATGCAGCTATCCGGATCTGGAGCGCGCCGGCCGTTCTGTGCCAGTACACGCTGGTTGGCTGGCTGATCGGCACCCAGTTTCCCCGGGGCCCCATGATCATGCTGATTGCCGCCAATGGCCTGAACATCGTGCTGGATATCCTCTTTGTTACCGTGCTTGGCTGGAACAGCAGAGGCGTGGCCATCGCCACGGTGATTGCCGAGTACGGTGCCGCCACGATCGGATTCCTGATCGTGCTGAGCCGGATGCCCGAGGGGCAGACACTCACCCGGGCTTTGTTTGGCAAGCTGGAGGATTACCTGAAGATCCTCCGGGTGAACCGCTACATCATGGTTCGTACCATCGCCCTGCTTTTGGTGCTGGCGTTCTTTACCGCCCAGGGCGCGCGACAGGGAGACACCATCCTCGCGGCAAATGCAGTTCTGATCACTTTTCTGTTGCTGATTTCCAACGCCCTGGACGGTTTTGCCAATGCCGCCGAGGCGCTGATTGGTGAAGCCATTGGCAAAGGCAGCCGGCGCCGGTTCCGGGTGGTCTTCCGCAGTGCCCTGAGATGGTCACTCTGGGGCGCCCTGCTACTGACCATTGTTTTTGTCGCCGGAGGGCACTGGCTGATCTCGCTGCTTACCGGTATCGAAGAGGTCAGGGCCACCGCCTGGCGCTTCCTGCCCTGGCTCTGGCTGCTACCGTTTGCCGCAGTCTGGAGTTTTCTTCTGGACGGCGTGTTTATCGGGGCAACCCGGACCCGGGACATGCAGAACACCATGCTGTTTTCCGCCCTCGCCGTTTTCGCGCCGGTCTGGTGGCTGACCACAGGCTGGGGCAATCACGGGCTCTGGTTCGCACTGATCTCCCTGATGATTGCACGGGCCGTGAGTATGGGGTGGCTCTGCTGGTCCCACACGCGTCATGGCCGGTGGTTCCAGAGCCAGTGACCCGGATTCAATCTGTAACATTACGGCTCACTATTTACACCATGGCATAAAAGCAGTTGGAAAAATCTCGGCTACACTTGTCTGAACAGGCAGGCAAGATGTGGTAGCCAGCCCTCCTCTCCTGCCCGGGAACTCGTTGCTATCAGTTGCTAACAACGGGAGGCGCCTTGCGACCTCAATTCGTTCAGACATCGGCTTCTCCTGAAATGACACCACAGGTAGTCCTAGAGATTATTGACCAGGCGCGACGCAAGGAAGCCCGCTCCGGAACCTTCCTCCGGCAGCTTCATGAAAAGGTTGCTGTGTTGCCGTCTGCCGTTACCATCGAGGGTTACCAGCCTGCCACCTGCCTGTTCCAGTTTGTGGTCGAATACATTGAAATGGCGCCGAGGCTGATTGAGTGCGTCGAAGCCTGCGCCCGTGAGGCGGGGAAAGCCGATCTGTTTGAGCCATTCGTGAACGCCGCCATCCGCTATTTCACCCAGCCGTCGGCGCTTCTGGTGCGCTATGACGGCCTTGATGGCCTGCTGATTCGCGCCTACCTGTGCCACAGGCTGATGGAAGAAATGTACGAAAATAACCGGTGTACCCGGGCCAGTGAAATCGTGGATATAGAAGCCACTCGTGCTAACCTTCTGGCTCATCAGCTGATCGGCGAGCCCTTTGCCAATGAGTTGGACGACTCCATCACCGTAACCGTGTTGCAGATAGCAGGCACGCCGGACTATTACGAACTGAACCTCGACCCGTTTGTCGAGCAGGTGAACAACGCCGCCTGGGACTGGATGCGGCATTACTGGGAAAATCTGCTGGTAAGGAACCACATTCGATTTTCCCTCGGTTCCGGTCTGGCCTGACAGGTTCAGAGGATTAATGAGAGTATCAGCGATTGCAGTACTGGCGGGCCTTTTGATGTCTGCCATGGCAGTGACAGCCAACGCCTACGAGTTGTCTGTAACCGTTACCCTGGATGGCAGCACCGAGCCCGTGGCCAATGCCGTGGTTTCCGTGGACAGCGGCCGTCAGGGCACCCCGGTTTCTGCCGAAATCTATCAGAAGGATCGTGCCTTCCATCCTCATGTGCTGGTGGTTCCCGTTGGCTCCAGCGTGGATTTCCCGAATCGCGACAATACCCAGCACCACGTTTACTCCTTCTCGCCGGCAAAAACCTTCAACATTGAACTCTACGCCGACCGCCCGGCGGCTCCGATCGTGTTCGATAAACCAGGCATCGTTGAGCTGGGCTGCAACATTCACGATCACATGCAAGGGTTTGTGGTGGTTACTGATACCGCCGCGACCGGCCAGACGGATGCCTCCGGCCAGGTCACCCTGTCCATCGAGTCGCAGGGTACCGAAGGCAGCCCTGAGAAGGTGACACTGGAGATCTGGCACCCACGACTGCCGGACAACACCCGCCCGGTCACCCGTGAAATCGAGGCTGGCGATGAGTCAGCAATCGTAACGCTCAACCTCGAACCTGAGCCTGCCGCAGAAGGTTCGCTGGACCGACTCCAGCAGCGCTTTCGGGAGCTTTGATGGGTTTGGCGTCTCGTCTCGGATTCCGCGGCCGACTGATTGCCGCCATGATTTCACTGGTGGCCCTGGTCAGTCTGGTGATCGTGGCCCTGCTGATGGTGTACCTGTTCGAGGATGAAAAAAGCCGGGCCCTGGAGCAACTGGCCATCGGTGAGCGGCTGACCAACGAAGTCATTGACCGGCGCACCGAACTGGAACTGTCCCGGCTCAGCGTCGTGGTTCAGGATTTCGGCTTTCGCTCCGCCATTGCCAGCCGCGACCCGGCCACCATCGACAGCGCTCTTGAGAACCACAGCCGAAGGGTAGGTGCCGACTTCGCGCTCCTGCTGGACAGTCAGGGGCAGCCCCTGGCCTCGACCTTACAGCGCCCGTTCCCTGAAATCACATCCGAACAGCTAGCCAATACTCGGCGCAACGGGTTTACCCGGTCATTGCGCGCTATCGACGGCATGGGCTTTGAGGTTCTTATAACCCCGATTGAGGCACCAGGCCTTCGGGCCTGGCTGGTCACCGGTTTTGCCCTGGACCAATCCCTCGCGGAAGTGATCGCCCGTCTCAGTGGGACCTCGGTGATTTTCCGGGCGCGATCCGATCAAACAGAGGGCCTGAGCAGCTTTGCCGCGACCACCCGCATCGACGACAATCTAGAACAAGAGCTCAAAGGGGCACCTGGCAACGCCAGGTTCATCGAAAGTGCTGGCTATTTCACCCGCATCATCAACCTTGGCGACTCGGAACCTGCAGCCATCCAGGCCGTGCTGCTGATCAGTCGCGATGCAACGCTCCAGAATTATTACCGGCGGGCCGTGGAAATCGCCCTGTTGGTGAGCGCCATCCTTGTTTTTGCCATCCTGCTTGCCCTGGTTATTGCCCGGAATCTGGGTCGTCCGGTGTTGCAACTGGCAAGCTACGCGCGGGCCATCGGTGAGGGCAATACGCCCCAGGCACCAGCCATCCGGGCCGGCGGCGAACTGACCCAGCTCCGGAACGCCCTGAGGGACATGCTGTCCGGTCTTCGGGAACGGGAAGCCCAGATCCGGTATGCGGCGACCCATGATGATGTCACCGGGCTTAAAAACCGAAACGCCCTGATGCAAGACGCCGCCAGGCTTTTTGAGCAGGGTGAACGGGGCACGCTGGTAGGTATACGGCTGAACGACCTCTCCGACATAAACGATACCCTGGGCCTCGAATTCGGCGACAAAGTCCTTATTGGCATCGCCAGGCGCCTGCAGGAAGAGCTTCCAGACGCGCGTATCGTCGCCCGTACCGGGGGCGGTGAGTTCCTGGCCCTAATTCCCCAACTGCCCCAGGAGCAAAGCAGTCACCGAATCCGACAACTGCACGAGCTGGTTGAATCCCCTCTGCAGGTGGACCAGACCCCCTTCTCCCTCAGGGTCACCATAGTCACCATGGAACTGCCGGAAGATGCCTCGGATACCGATGCCCTGCGTCGCAGGCTCAATCTTACCTTCGAGCAGGCCGAGGCCCACCCCGATGCCTTCACCCGCTACAAGCCCGGCCAGGATGAAAGCCATCTCCGGGAACTGAAGCTGATCACCGATCTGCACGCGGCAATCCTGAATAACGGGTTGCATATGAACTATCAGCCGAAACTCGACAGCCAGACCGGCGAGCTGGTTCAGGTAGAGGCCCTGGTGCGGTGGATTCACCCGGAGCTCGGATTCATATCCCCGGAGGAGTTCATCTTCCTCGCCGAGCAATCCGGGCAGATTCATGATCTGACAGCCCATATCCTTCAACGGGTGGCCAGCGATGCGCGGCAATGGCATAACCAGGGTGTTGACGCGGGTGTGGCCATCAACCTGTCCGCCATGGACCTGACCTGGCCTGCCCTGATCCAATACATCCGCGATACCTTCAAGGACTGGCACCACGATCTGGCGCGGATCACCCTGGAAGTCACCGAGAGCGCCCTGATGGAAGATCCGGAAGAGGCCATGGCGACCCTGAACCGGCTCCGTGAGCTGGGCGTGACCTTGTCGGTAGATGACTTCGGCACCGGCTATTCCTCGCTGTCCCAACTGCGCAAACTGCCTGTACAGGAGCTGAAAATCGACAAGTCCTTCGTCTTGAAACTCGATTCCGAGCCCCAGGACCAACTCATCGTGCGCTCCACCATCGATATGGCCCACGGCCTTGGGCTAAAGGTCGTCGCCGAGGGCATCGAGAATCTGGAGGCCTGGCGGCTATTGCAACACTGGGGCTGCAATCTGGGCCAGGGCTTCTACCTGAGCCGGCCGGTAGCCCCCGAGGATTTGCCAGAGACTGCCCGCTCCCTGGCCGCCCGAGAACGGGAACTGACCCACCGCAACCCGGAGTATTCAGAATGACAGCCAGACCCTTCATAACTGTGACCCTGGCGCTTCTGGTAGCCCAGACCGCCGTGGCCGACATCGGCAGCCGGATCTGGGCGACCGGAGGTGTCACTACCATTGAAGGCACTGCCGGTGGTGGCCTGGTCCCCTGGGCCCTTCTGGGAAGTTACGCCAGCGATGAAGAGTGGGGCGGCACGCTGGCGCTCAGCCGGGCCGAAGTGGACGATTACTCGCTCTCGGTCACCGGCGCGGGACTGAACTGGAACAACCGTCTGGAAATCACCGTGGCACGGCAGACCCTGGATCTGGACAGCCTGGTGTTTACCCTCAAAGACGGCTTCGGACTGGAGCAGGACGAACTGAATCAGGACATTTTCGGCGCCAAGGTTCGGCTCGCCGGTGATGTCCTTTACACTCCCTGGGGCCAATGGTCTGCCGGCATTCAGTACAAGCGCCAACGGGATTTCACCGTGCCTTCTGCCATCGGCGCCCGGGATGACAGTGGCACCGATGTGTATGTCAGCGGCAGCAAGCTGTTCTTCGCGGCGGTGATGGAGAGGAACCTGTTGGTTAATCTGACCACCCGGGCAACCCGGGCCAACCAGGGCGGCCTTCTGGGTTTTGGCGGTGACCGGAATAACAGCCACGAACTGGTGATGGAGGGCAGCGTAGGACTGTTCCTGAACCGTCAGTGGCTGGTGGGTGCGGAGTACCGGCAAAAGCCGGACAATCTGGGCTTTGCCACCGAGGATGACTGGTGGGACCTGTTCGTAGCCTGGGTGCCGGACCGGCGCCTGGCGGTCACCGGAGCCTTGGTCAACCTGGGTGACGTCGCCACACTGGAGGACCAGCAAGGTCTTTATCTCTCGCTGCAGGGGAGCTTTTGATCATGACAAACCTGAACCCCAAGCGCTTGATTGCCCCCCTGCTGCTGGGGATGACAATGGTTCTGGTTGGCTGCCAGAGTATGAGCGGCCAAGCCGATGCCTCCCTGTATCAGCAACTCGGTGAACGAGAAGGCATTGCCGACGTGGTGGAAGACCTGCTGTATCTGATTGTCGAGGACGATCGCATCAACCAGCAGTTCAAGGGCATGGATGTCGCCCAGTTCCACCACAACCTGACGGATCAGCTGTGCGAGCTCAGTGGCGGCCCCTGCAGCTATACCGGTCGGGAGATGCGGGAGCTGCATTCCGACATGGCCATCACCGACACCCAGTTCAATGCCCTGGCGGAAAACCTGATACTGGCGATGGAAGAGAACGACATACCCACCGGCGCCCAGAACCGGCTGATCAAACGGCTGCTGCCGCTGTACCCTGACATTCGCAATCTATAGAACGGAGAACCCCACCTTGCTCGAAAACGCTGATCTGGGAAAACTGATTGTCCGCCTGACGCTGGGCGGCCTGATGCTGTTCCATGGCATAGCCAAGCTGCTGAACGGCGTCGGCTTCATAGAAGGCGAGCTGGCCAGCCATGGCCTGCCGACCTTCCTGGCCTACGGTGTGTACGTGGGCGAAATCATTGCGCCCCTGATGGTCATTCTTGGCTATCAGACCCGGATCGGTGCGTTGCTGATTATTTTCAACGTGCTGTTCGCCATCATCCTGGTCCATGGCAACGAGCTCCTCAGCCTTGGGCGCAGCGGCGGATGGGCGCTTGAACTACAGGGTTTCTTCCTGTTCACGGCGGTGGCAGTGATCTTCCTTGGGCCGGGCCGGTACAAGCTCAAGAACTGAGTATCCGAAGGGACGTCAGGTGCCGGGCACAGTCGCGGCCCTGAAGTCCCTGGCTACCATGACCCGGTTGCGGCCGGACTCCTTGGCTGCGTACAGCGCCTCATCGGCCTGACGGATCAGCTCTTGGGGCTCCATGCCGGGGTCTGGCACCAGGCAGGCAACGCCCACGCTGATGGTAAGGTTGACCGGAGCTACCCGTTCACCTGAGTGCACCGGCGAACGGGCCACCGCCTGACGCACTCGCTCGGCAACCCGAACCGCTCCCTCTTCCGGGGTGGCCGGTAGCAGAATGCTGAATTCCTCACCGCCGTAGCGGGCCAGCAGATCCCCGGATCGCTGGACCTCGGCAGCACACAGGGCGGCCACCTCAGTCAGACAATCGTCGCCGACCAGGTGGCCCAGTTCATCATTTACCCGCTTGAAATGATCGATATCCAGCATTAACAGACTCACCGGATGGCCGTGTCGCTGGGCCCGTTTCCACTCATCCTCAAGTTTCTCATCAAACCTGCGACGGTTGGCGATGCGGGTCAGCCCATCTGTGAGACTGATGGCCTTTAGCTGCTCGTTGGCCCTTTCCAGTTCGTCGGTGCGCTCCTGAACCCGCTTCTCCAGGGTCACGTTGGCCTTGCGCTCCATCAACAGGGCCCGCTTCTGAGCTTCAAGGCGCTTCTGCCGCTCCAGGTTAATCCGGTAAGCCAGTGCAAAAGACAGCAGAATAACTTCCAGAGCGACACCGATCTGGGCAGCCGTTTCAGTAAGAGAAGTACGGGGCAGGTAGCCGAGCTTGCTCAGGGCCAACAGAAGATAGCCGAGCAATAGCGGGGTCCAGGCCAGAACATAGAATCCAGCCTGGGCCTGGCCCTTACGCCAGACCATGATGCCAATGAGCCAGGCCGCCGGCGTCGCCAATGCCGAGACCACCGCAATCAGGGTTATACTGACCTGATAGGAACCAAACAGACCATAGAGCAGACAGAACAGAGCCGCGCCGAACAGTATCTGGAGCAAGCGGTACCCCTTTCGACTGTGTCGGTGGACAGCGAGGAAATTCAGGGTAAACAGCATCGAAGCCATCAGGGTTAACGACAGCACTGACACGGTAAAGTTGTTGTTCCAGCCCGGTCGATCCGGCCAGAGCCACTGAAACAGAAGGCCCTGGAAATGCAGCTGGGCAAGGCCCGCCGTGGCAACCGCAACGACGTACCAGAGATAAGCGCGTTGCCGCACCATGAAAAATACAAACAGGTTGTACAGCGACATTGAGACAATGATGCCCGCAAAAATCGCGTGCCAGCCGTAAGCCTTTACTTCTGACTCGAAGGACTCGGCCGCTGGCAATATACGTATCGGGATCTGCAGCGACCCGTCGGTTTGCACCCGAAGGTAGGCCACGAGGCCCTGGGTTCCGGCGGGCACGGGAAACATAAAATGGCGATGCAGGATTGGGCGGGTGGCAAAAGGCCGACTATCACCGGTTTCATGACGTTCGATCAGCGCGTTCCCGCGGAACCAGTATACTGACAACCGATCAAGCAGGGGATAGCGAATGGCCAGAACATCATCACCCCTGACCGGCGGAAGAGGGACGACGACCCGCAGCCATGCGGCGCCTTCAGAGAATCCGAAATTCAGCGTCCCCGAATTCGGATAACTCTGCCAAGCGGTGGGAGACAGCGACCGAATGTCCTCCAGACTCATGCGACGGGTATCATCCTTGAACCATCGGACGTCATAGCCGCTTGCACTGACTTGTGCAGCCAAAAACAGCATCAATACAACCGCCTGGGCCCGGACTGAATAGCTAGCGGTTCGACTCATAGCAAGTTCCGATTTGCGCGCTCAAAAGCTTCGATTACACTGGAGGCAGGCTGGACGAAGGCTCCACATACTTCTGTGCCACGGGTTGGAGTATAGACCTCCGGGAGTCTTTTCGTCAGGTTCTGAATCAATTAATCGGCCACTACCCTTGAGTCATTCCATGAACACTCAAAAACACAGTATTCGTTCCGGCAAATACCGACACTACAAGGGCAAGGATTATGAAGTCCTTGGCGTTGCCCGACACAGTGAAACCGAAGAGCAGATGGTGGTGTATCGCTGTCTGTACGGCGATTACAGCCTCTGGGTGCGCCCACTGACCATGTTCCGCGAAACCGTGGAAGTAGCCGGCGAGCAGGTACCCCGATTTGCCCGCCTCGACGAAGCCTGACGGTTACACAACCGTTTTGACTACCGCGATCATTTCCTGCACATTACCGCGCTTTTCATGATGCCGGCCCCCACAAGGGGCCGGGATAACCATTAATTCCTACCCGGAGTTTTGCCATGAATGCCGTTGTAGCTGCGGTTGCCATCATGCTCGTCCTGAGTTTGTGCCGCATTCACGTTGTTGTTGCCCTGATCATCGGCGCCGTATCCGGCGGCCTGATTGCCGGAATGTCCCTGGAAGCCACCATCGAAGCCTTCAATAATGGCCTGGGCGGCGGTGCCACCGTGGCTCTGTCCTACGCGACTCTCGGTGCCTTTGCCGTTGCCATCGGCAAATCCGGCCTGGCCCACGCCCTGGCCGACAGGGCCCTGGCACTGGTCGGACGGCAGGAAGAAGGCGCCGCCGTGAATGGCATGCGCTTTCTGATCATCGGCCTGCTGCTGGCCATTGCCATCTCGTCCCAGAACATCCTGCCGATTCACATTGCCTTCATACCCTTGGTCGTACCGCCGCTATTGTACGTGATGGCAAAATTGAACATGGACCGCCGCCTGGTGGCCTGCGTGCTGACCTTCGGCCTGATCACCCCCTACATGTTCCTGCCCGTCGGCTTTGGCGGCATCTACCTGAACGAAATCCTGATCGCCAAGATCAACGCCAACGGTGTCGACGCCTCCGGCCTGAGCGTCATGAAAGCCATGGCGCTGCCGGCACTAGGCATGCTCTTCGGTTTGCTGATTGCCGTCTTTTTCAGCTACCGCGGTGGCCGCTCCTATAACCTGGAAACCATCACCAAGGCCGAACGGGTAGACACCAGCTACAGCCCTCGGACCCTTGTGATGGCCCTGGTCGCCATCGTCACCGCCTTCGTGGTGCAGCTCTGGCTCGGGTCGATGATCCTTGGCGCGCTGGCGGGTTTCGTGCTGTTCAACCTGTCCGGGGTGGTGCGTTGGAAAGAGGCCGATGACCTGTTCACCGAGGGCATGAAAATGCTGGCCATGATCGGCTTCATCATGATTGCCGCGTCAGGTTTTGCCGAGGTGATGCGGGAAACCGGAGAAATCGCCAGCCTGGTGGACAGCTCCGTGGGCGTAATTGGTGAGAACAAGGCGATGGCCGCACTGCTGATGCTGGTGGTAGGTCTGCTGATCACCATGGGTATCGGCTCGTCCTTCTCCACCATCCCCATCATCGCGGCCCTGTACGTGCCGCTGGCCCTGCAACTCGGCTTCAGCCCGCTGGCCATCGTGGCGCTGGTCGGCACCGCCGGCGCCCTGGGAGATGCCGGCTCCCCGGCCTCCGACTCCACCCTCGGCCCCACCGCCGGCCTGAACGCCGACGGCCAGCACAACCACATCTGGGATACCGTGGTGCCGACGTTCCTGCACTACAATCTGCCATTGCTTGGCTTTGGGTGGTTGGCGGCTATGGTTCTTTGAGTTCGGAGGTGGCTTTGTAGCCTTCGTGTTGAGGGGAGTTGCGAGGGGGCCGGATTATTTTTCCCTTGGAAATGGCAACTCGCTGCGCTCAGACATCAATTTCCGGCGGGAAAAATAATCCGGCCCCCTCACATAAGAACTCACGGATATCGCTGAAAAGACCTTGTCCTAAAGAAATATCTCTTGAGTCAGGTAGAGAGGGTGTGGGTGTGCTTTTCTGGCGGGGAAAAGATGTCTGAGCGAAGCGAGTTGCTTTTCCCCAGAAGAAAAGCATTCCCATGGCCTCTCCGCCCGCAAACCTGCAGGCTAGGAAGAACAGCTTACTCGTCGTCGGCCGAAGACTTGAAGAACACGACCTGCTTGACCGTGTGATCGTCCTCGTTCTTGCGCTTGTTCACCCGCGTTTCGAGTTCCGGATTGGTCGGTTGCTCGGAGTCCGACATAGCATCGGTGAAGCCACAGGCGACGCATTCGCGAATCTGCTCATCGTCGTCGGTGGTGTACATCATGATCTTGTCCATCTCCGCGCAGCGGGGACAGACGGCGCCGGCGATAAAGCGTTTTGGACTCGCCATAGTAAAACTCCCGATAAAACATCCGGCAGCCATTACGACTGCCGGCTCAGATTGGGTCAGGCAGCTTCGTCCGTGATGCCGGTTTGTTTCAGCAGCGCATCCACCTGCGGTTCTCGACCCCGGAAGGCCTTGAACAGTTCCATGGGCTCCTGTGAGCCGCCTTTCTCCAGGATATTGTGGAGGAAGGCCTTGCCGGTTTCGGGGTCGAAGATGCCTTTTTCCTCGAACAGGGAGAAGGCATCGGCGGCCAGTACTTCCGCCCACTTGTAGCTGTAGTAACCAGCCGCATAGCCGCCGGCAAAGATGTGCGAGAAGGCGTTCGGGAAGCGGTTGAATTCCGGTGCTTCCACCACGGCGATCTCGCTGCGAACCTTCCGGTGCATGTCCAGCGGGTTGGTCGGCGCCTCGTCGGTAAATTCCGCGTGCAGTCGGAAGTCGAACAGGGAGAACTCGAGCTGGCGCACCATGCCCATGCCAGACTGGAAGTTCTTGGCCGCCAGCAGTTTCTGGAGCAGGTCTTCTGGCAGCGGTTCGCCGGTTTCGTGGTGCGAGGCGATCAGGGCCAGGGATTCCGGGTTCCAGCACCAGTTTTCCAGGAACTGGCTGGGCAGCTCGACGGCATCCCAGGCCACGCCGTTGATGCCGGAGACATCCAGCACATCCACCTGGGTCAGCATGTGGTGCAGGCCATGGCCGAATTCGTGGAACAGGGTGGTCACTTCGTCGTGGGTCAGCAGCGACGGCTTGCCGTTCACCGGCGGGGTGAAGTTACAGGTCAGGAAGGCTACCGGCAGCTGGAGCTGGCCACGGAGGTTGCGCCAGCGCACCCGGCAGTCCGCCATCCAGGCGCCGCCACGCTTGCCCTGACGGGCATAGAGGTCGAGATAGAACCAGGCCAGGGGCTCGCCGTCGCGACTGATGCAGTAGGCAGTCGCGTCCTCGTGCCAGGTTTCTACTTCCGGTTTCGCTTCGATCTGTACGTCGAAGAGCTTCTCTGCCACCCGGAACAGGCCGGGCACTACCTTGTTCACCGGGAACCAGGGGCGCAGGGTTTCCGGGGAGATGTCGTAGCGCTTCTGGCGCAGCTTTTCGCTGTAATAGCCGATGTCCCACGCCTGCAGGTCTTCCACGCCGTACTCGTCCTTGGCAAAGGCTTTGAGCTCGGCAAACTCTTTCTCGGCCTGGGGCTTGGACTTGGCCGCCAGCTGGTTCAGGAAGCCCAGCACCTCATCGCTGCTGCGGGCCATCTTGGTGGCCAGGGAGCGCTCGGCGTAGTTGTCGAAGCCGAGCAGTTTGGCCTGGGCGTGGCGGCGCTTGAGGATTTCCGCCATCACCGGGGTGTTGTCCCACTGGCCGGCATCCGGGCCCTGGTCAGAGGCACGGGTTACAAAGGCCTCGTAGACTTCGCGGCGCAGTTCCCGGTTGTCGCAGTAGGTCATCACAGGGTAAAAGCTGGGGAAGTCCAGGGTGATCACATAGCCATCCAGCTCTTTCTGGCGGGCGGTCTGCTTGGCGCTTTCGATGGCAGTCTCGGGGACGCCAGCCAGTTCATCCACGTCAGTGATCTGCTTATACCAGTGCTGGGTGGCATCCAGGACGTTGTCGCTGAACTTGTTGGACAGCTCGGACAGCTCCCGGGACAAGTCGGCATACTGCTTTTTCTTGTCTTCCGGAAGGTCGACACCGCCGAGGTGGAAATCCCGCAAGGTGTTTTCCACGGCCTTACGCTGGGCTTCGTTCAGGTCCTTGAAATCGTCCCGTTCGGCAAGCTTCTTCCAGGCGTTGCAGAGGGCTGCGTTCTGGCTCACCTCGGTGCTGTACTCGGTGAGCTTTTCGAGGCAGTTCTTGTAAACCTTGCGCAGCTCGTCGTTGTTCATCACACCGTTGAGGTGGGAAATAACGGACCAGGCATTGCTCAGTTTGTCGTCCAGCGCCTGCATGGGCTGTGCCAGGGTCTCCCAGGTGGGATCTTCCTGCTCGGCAAGCTGGCTGATTTTCATCCGGTTTTCACTGAGAATCTGGTCGATTGCCGTTTCCATGTGCTCGGTGCGAACATGGTCGAACTTCGGCAACAGGTCGTCAGTCAGTAACGGGTTATTCATAGGTCCCCTTCTCAGCTAGTCGAATCTTGGGTAGTTTGGTTTATTCAGGTTTTGGGGCTGGCATCTGTGGGAGAGGCCTTTCCAAAACACGCTCCTTGCGGCACGTCCATGTGACGCTTGGCTCTCGCCATCCATGGCGAGAGACAGTTTTGGAAAGGCCCCTCCCACAGCTGCCTCGGGCCTCGGAGTACACCTGAACATTCAAAGCAACAGGTACTATGTAATGACGAATATACGTTCACACAAGGGTATCGCGCCACATTTTGGGGAACGGGCATGGGTAGATCCAAGTGCCGTGGTGATTGGCGATGTGGAAACCGGCGATGATGTTTCCATCTGGCCGATGACCGTGGTGCGTGGCGATATGCACAAGATCCGCATTGGGCACCGGTGCAGCATCCAGGATGGGTCGGTTCTGCATATTACTCACGCCAGTGACTACAATCCCGGTGGTTATCCGCTCACCCTGGGCGACGATGTGACGGTGGGTCACAAGGCGCTGCTGCATGGCTGCACCATTGGCAGCCGGGTCCTGGTAGGCATGGGCTGCATCATTATGGATGGTGCCGTGGTGGAGGACGAGGTGATTGTTGCAGCGGGCTGTCTGGTGCCGCCGGGCAAGACCCTGGAATCCGGGCACCTTTATGTGGGATCACCCTGTAAGAAAGCCCGGGCGCTGACCGAGAAGGAGCGGGGGTTCTTTAAATACACCGCTGCCAATTACGTCCGCCTCAAGGATGAATACCTTAACGATCAGTAAGCCAGTGGTCTGAACGTGAGCCCGTAGCCGTAAGAAACGGGGTAACCCTGCTGCATGGCGGAGGCCTCTGTGGACACATTGGACGAACCCTTTAATAGAGCTTTGCTGTACCTGCGTGCGGCAGGCCACGATACCGGTCCGGAAACCCGGGCACGGTTGCAGAGCATGCTGCAGGCTCGAGGGGCTGGATGCCGCGCTTTGAGTACCGGGCAACTGCTGGAGCTGATGCCTCAGTGGTTCGCCTTGCCCGGGCCTCGACAGGGTCATCATCTCCCACCCATTACCCGGGCCAGTATCGGGTACCCCCGTGAGTAGTTCCGATTCCTGGCGCCCCGTTGCCCTGCGGCGGCGCTTTCTGCTTGTCTTCATTGTGGCCACTCAGACACTGGTGGGCATGTTGCTGTTTTCCCGGACTGTGCCGGAGCAGGCAGGTTCCGTAACAATCGCGGCGCTGTTGACGGTGTTCGGGGTTCTGTTTGCCTGGATTGGGGTGGGTTTCTGGACGGCGGTTTTCGGGTTCGTCGCCCTGCGCTTCGGCGGGGACGGCTGGAGCCTTTCCAGGCGTGTAGAGCCCGAAGGGTGCAGGGAGTTATTGTCGGCCCCAACCGCCGTTGTGATGCCCATCTGCCATGAACCGGTGCAACATACTCTCGGTGGCTTGAAAGCGATCATCCAGGACCTTGGGCAAAAGGGACAAGCCCGCCCTGTGGATTTCTACGTGCTATCGGACAGTCGGGACCCGGACATCTGGCTCGAAGAACAGGCAACCTGCGAGCAAATTCGTCGGGAGCTTGGCCCCCATCAACATTTGTTCTACCGGCGTCGCAACGTCAACCTGAACTACAAGAGCGGCAATATTGCCGATTTCCTGCGTCGATGGGGCCGCCGCTACCGCTACATGGTCGTTCTGGACGCCGACAGCCTGCTCAGTGCCAACTGCATTACCCGGCTTATCCAGCTGATGGAGGCCCGGCCTGAGGCCGGGATTATCCAGACCACACCCCGACTGGCCCGTGCAGAAACCCGGTTTGCCCGCCTGCAACAGTTTGCCAACCGCTGCTATGGCAGGCTCTACAGCGCAGGACTGGCGGCCATTCAACTGGGGGAGGCCACCTACTGGGGCCACAATGCGATCATCAGGGTAGCCCCGTTCATGGCCCACTGCGGTCTGCGCAAGCTTCAGGGCCCGGGCCTGTTCCGGGGGCCGGTACTCAGCCATGATTTTATCGAGGCTGCGCTGATGGGCCGGGCAGGCTACGAAGTGTGGCTGGAACCTGCCATCGCCGGCAGTTTTGAGGAATCACCACCAACCCTGGAAGACGATCTGGTCCGGGACCAGCGCTGGTGTCGTGGCAATCTCCAGCACCTCTGGCTGCTGGCAACCATGGGCAAACTACGGCTGGGCCACCGGATGGCCCTGGTAACCGGCATTCTCTCTTACCTGGCGTCGCCACTCTGGCTGGTTTTCCTGGGCCTGTCCGGATTTGTGGCGTTGGCCGGACCGTCGGCGACGCCGGCACTGCCGGGGGTGATGGCCACAACGGAGGCGGGCTCAAGCGCAGGGGCTCTGCTGGTCGCCGTGACCGCACTGCTACTCTTTGGGCCACGACTTCTGGCCGTAGGGGACCATTGGTTGGCTGGAAGAACTGCCAGATTCGGAGGTCTGTTCAGGCTCTGTGCCAATACCTTTCTCGAAACACTCGCGGCCCTGGCACTGGCGCCCATCCGGATGCTGGTTCACACGCTCCATGTGGTTCAGGCTGTACTGAATCTCAAAGTGGGCTGGCAGGGGCAAAACAGGTCCGGCGGGCTCACTCCGGGGCTGAGCCTCCGGCACTATGGCCTGCTCCTCGCCTCGGCGGCGGCAGGCCTGACCCTCATTTACTGGCATGCGCCAACGCTGACGCCCTGGGCCCTGCCGGTCATGGCACCGGTGTTGTTGGCACCGGGCCTGGCCTGCTGGCTTGGTCGAACCCCAGGCTTGGGCACCTGGCTGCAAGTGCCAGAGGATGAGCAAACCACCCGAGTGATTGAGCTGGCCGAGACCACCGGCCCACTCAGCCATGATCCGGGTCGTTTGAGCTGGTTTGAACAGGTGGTTCTGTCGCCTGTCTTTGCAGGGGTTACAGACTACGACGCACTGCCAGCCACCGGTAAAAAGGCACGGGCGCTGGCGCGCCTGGTTGATCGCTGCGCCATTGAAGGCAAACAGGCCCTTAGTCACCGCGAACTCAGTCTGATCTGCAACCATCCGGAAGCCCTGAAAGCGCTGCATTGCCGAGCCTGGCATGCCTCGCACGAATCACCCTGGCGGGAGGTGCTGGTCCGCATGGCCCGGTCTCTTGAGCAAAGGCCTCCGGCACCGGTGTCCTTGCCCCGCCAGCCAGCAGCCCTGACATGGGTAGAGGCAGCTTCGTGATACTGGTCTGGCTGCTGCTTCTGAACGGATTATTCCTTTTGCCTTCCTTGGCTTTGCCCGGCGACACGCCCTGGTTTTCTCCGGAGGCCCTGATCGTCTGGGCCCTCATTTGCGGACTCAGGAAGCCCGAGCAAAAGTATCGCGTCGGCCAGGTACTGGCTGTTCTTTATGGACTACTGGTTCTTCTTGTCCTGGCGGATGCCCTGGTGCGGGAAAGTCTGGGCCGTGGTCTTAACCTGTATCTGGAGTTGGGTCTGCTGGACGCGGCCTGGAGCCTCCTGGATACCAACCTGGGTGCCGGTTTGGCGGTGCTGGCCCTCATCATTCTGGCAGCCTTACTTGCCGGGGTGGGTCGCCTGTTTCGGTACGGACTGGAACGGCTGGCACAGCACTCTCCGGCTCGCCTTGGCAAACCGCTCTGGCTGGTATCCGGCCTGTTCCTGGCCGGGGCCGTAACCCCGTGGATTGGCAGCCCGGCGCTGGCCTTCGTTGCCAATCAGGCCTCCCTGATCACTCACACGCACCAGACCACCCGAAACTTTGCCAAAGAGCTGAACGCCGGGCCCGGTCGACAGAGCCAACCCTCACCGCTGGCGAAGCTGGCGCAAACGGATGTGATTCTGGGGTTCATTGAGTCCTATGGCGTCTCGACTGTTACGGACGAACGCTACCGCTCCCTGGTCGGCCCGGGCCTCGAAGCGATGGGCCAGTCGCTTGACGCTGCGGGGCTCACGGTCGCCACAGGCCGACTGCAGTCGCCAATCCAGGGTGGCCAGTCCTGGCTCGGCCACCTTTCCGTGCTCAGCGGCCAGTGGATTCACAACCAGCTTGCCTACGAAACCCTGCTCAGCAGCGGCTACGCCACCCTGATCGATGACTTCCGAAGTACCGGACACACAACCCTGGCCGTGATGCCGGCGATCACCCGGGCCTGGCCCGAGGGCCGACTGTTTCGCTACGACCGGATCTACGATCACGACGATCTGGATTACCAGGGGCCACCGTTCAACTGGGTCACCATGCCCGATCAATATACCTGGCACCGGTTTCAGGCCATTCGTGACAGCCATCAGGGTCCTTTGTTCGCTGAACTTGCCCTGATCAGCAGCCACGCGCCCTGGGTTCCAATCCTGCCGGTGCTTGATGACTGGCAAAGCATTGGCAACGGAGAGGTGTTCCAGCGCTGGAAAGGCGCTGGCGAGGCACCGGTTTCGCTATGGCGCGACCCGGACCGGGTCCGCCAGCATTACGGACAGGCCATTGCCTATGCCCTGGAGGTTGCCGGAGGCTTTGCCGCCCACTATCTGAGCCAGAACGCGCTGATGATCATCCTGGGTGACCATCAGCCAGCCCCCCTGATCACGGGTGAGGACGCCAGCCGCGATGTCATTGTTCATGTCGTCAGTGCAGACCCGAAACTGGTGGAACCGTTTTTGTCCGGTGAACTGCCGGGATTTCGACCCGGTATCCGGCCCGATCCGGAAACACCCGGAGCCACAATGAGCCGTTTCCGCCCCTTTCTGCACCGCCATTTCGGTCAACCCTGAACCCGATTTGACCCTGATCAAAATTCCATCAACCTCACCCTTGAAAACATCCGCTATGCACCTACATTCGGAAATAGCAGAGGTTCACGGATAACCATCCGGGTGGCGCCACCGGCATGGAGCAGTTCCGCGATCGAAGCTGATGCTCAACTATTCAGATTCGTTTCGTTTAAAAAAGGAGGGCTGCCTTATGAGCAATCTTACCCGCTGGAATCCGGTCAATGAGTTCGAAGACCTGATGAACCGCTATAACCGCATGTTCGGCCTGACCCGCTCAGGCGGCGAGCGCGAAGGCAAGGACCTGTTCAGCCGCAGCGACTGGGCTCCGGCCGTGGACATCAAGGAGACTCCGGAAGCCTTTACCATTGAGGCCGAGCTGCCGGGCATGTCCAAGGAGGACGTGAAGGTGACAGTGCACGAGGGCGTTCTGAGCATTCAGGGTGAGCGCAAGAGTGAAGACGAGACCAAGGACAAGAAGCACCACCGGATTGAGCGTTTCTACGGTAGCTTCCTGCGTCGCTTCACGCTGCCGGAAAACGTTGATGAAAACAGCGTGAAGGCGAACTTCAAGGACGGCATGCTGACCCTGACGCTCCAGAAGGCCGAGCCCAAAGAACCCAAGGCCATCGAGGTCGACGTGCAGTAAACGCCGGAAATCTCAGTCAGCGACAGACGGCCGCACCGGGTTCAGTTTCCGGCTGCGGTCGTTGTTCTGGCGCCGGCCTTTTCCAGGGCACTGGCGTAATCCACACTGCGCCGATGCCGGGAGATCAAGTCCAGAATGGTCTCTCCGTCCGGACCAGGGGCATTCAGATCCCGATTTTCGGCAACGAAAAACCCGATAAAGCGTTCAAAGTCTTCCGCCCGCATGGCCTGATAGGCTTTCAACAGGGCATGGTAATCAGCATTTTCGTTAGCATCCCAGGGGCGGATATCCAGAAAACTCCTCACCCGCTCGTCGCTCCATTCTTCGCCAATTACTTTTGGCTTGTCCGGTCCACTCATGGTTGCTCTCTCGCTTTGCTGTGCCAGTCAGTTATCGGGCGCACAGTATAAAGCCCTGAAAGCAGGACAGTTATATGGATTGCTCATGAGAAGCTACGCACCGGCTATAAGACTCAGGGCATGATTTCGACAGGCAGGTCGCCAGTGGGAACCTCATCGCTGCATTCGGGGTTGCGGATGGCGATTTCCACTCGCCGGTTCAGGGCCCGGTTCTCCGGCGTGTCGTTGGGCGCAAGCGGGTTGGTCTCGGCACGCCCGGCCGCCACCACCCGCTCAGCCGGTACCTGACGGTTCATCACCAGCTCGTGCACCACCGACACGGCACGGGCCGCGGAAAGATCCCAGTTGGAGCGGTAGCGGTCGCTGGAAATCGGCCGGTCATCGGTGTAACCGGACACCAACACATCGCCGGTACACGCCGAGAGCACGTTCACCACCCGTTCGATGATCGGGATCATTTCCGGTTTGATGGCGGCATCACCGGATCGAAAAGTGGCCTCCTCGGAAAAGCGGATCACCACCTGGTTCTGGTCGTAATTGACACTCAACGCTTCGGAGGCCACCTCCGATTCCAGCTCCCGGATCATCCGGCTGGCCAGATCAATCACACCACCGGGAATCTGCGTGGGCGCGGCCCCCTCGGCCCGCTCATCGATGAATTCGGGCTCCCGGGTCTGGGACTCGGTGGGCTCGGGCAGGGAGACGGAATCCGATTCGATCATGGTCAGTGGGGAGCCGCCGATATCCTCGGCCAGGACGTTGCTGGAGCCAAAAGCCACCGCCATGGAATTCGCCATGGCACGGTACTTCTCAACGTCCATTTCGGCAAACGACAGCAGCAGGATGAAAAAAGTCAGCAGCAGGGTGGCCAGATCGGCGAAGGTAACGATCCAGCCCGGCGTCTGGTTCTGCAAACGCTTCCGGTTTCTCTTCTGGACCAGTTCCAAACCCTCAGGCCTCCCGCTCCGGCGCCAGGCCGGTGCGCTGTTCGGGGTGGACAAACGAGGACAGCAGTTCGGTCATCACCCGGGGATTTTCGCCGCGCATGATGTTCTTGATGGACGTGATGATAAGCATCTGGTTCCGGGACTCATCCTCGGCTTTCAGTTGCAGCTTGTCGGCCAGGGGCAGGGCAATCAGCTGGGCAATAAACGCACCGTATAGGGTAGTGAGCAGGGCGATCGCCATGGCCGGACCAATGGAGGATGGGTCATCCAGGGTATTAAGCATCTGTACCAGGCCCACCAGGGTGCCCAGCATGCCAATAGCCGGGGCGGATTCACCGATACCACGGAACACCCGCTCGGCCACTTCGTACCGCTCGGCAGTCTGTTGAGTTTCCTGGGCCAGCGCCTCTTCCACCAGTTCCGGCGGGTGACCGTCGACACACAGATTGATCGCCTTCTGAAGGAACGCGTTGTCAGTCTGGTGGTTCTCCAGGCCCAGAATGCCTTCCTTACGCACCACCATGGCCAGCGAGCCCACTTCCCGGATCAGTTCCGTTGGCCGCGCCATACGGTCGGTAAAGGCAGCAGACATGGCCAGCCGGAAAGCGCTCATCACCGATGCCATGCGGAATTTGATCAGGGTAACCGCAAAGGTGCCACCCAACACGATGGCCAGCCCCGGAAGATTCAGGAACGTCAGGAAGGAGGCATTGGCCAGCATCGCCAGAATGACGATAAGAACACCGGCGACAAGCCCGACAAGGGTAAGAATGTCCATCGAAAATCCCTACGGAAGTTGACCATGAGCATAGCCCATCACGGGCACAGCGGCTCAGTCGTTACGCAATTCATCGATGACGGGGCGGGTGGCAGGACTCACCCCGCGCCAGATCCGGAACGATTCCGCTGCCTGCTCCACCAGCATACCAAGCCCGTCGTGAACGATCTGTGCGCCCTGTTCAAGTGCCCACCGGTTAAAGGTGGTGGTCTGCAGAGAATACATCATGTCGTAGACCACGGTTTTCTCTGCAATCACCTTCGGTGACAGCGGGGGCAAATCGCCCTGGAGGCTGGCGCTGGTACCGTTGATGATCAAATCAAACGGCTCAGAGGGCTGTTCGAATCCGCAGGCAGAAAGCCTGGTTTCGCCAGCCACGGGTGTAAACAGTTCAACCAGGGCCTCAGCCTTGGCAACGGTTCGGTTGGCGATGGTAATGGCGCCAGGATGCTCCGCCAGGATCGGACCCAGAACACCCCGAACGGCGCCTCCGGCACCCAGCACCAGAATCCGCGCTGCGTTCAGGGTGACACCGTGGTTTATGAGCAAGTCACGGACAATACCGCACCCGTCGGTATTGTCAGCGACAAGCACGCCATCACCATCCAGGTACAGGGTATTGGCGGCCCCGGCATTCTCGGCACGCTCGGTACGACGGTCCGCCAGCTTCCAGGCTTCTTCCTTGAAAGGCACGGTCACATTGAGGCCCTTCCCGCCCCGCTCGAAGAACTGTTTTACGGTGCCGGCGAAATCATCCCGCGGCGCCTGTATCGCCGTGTACTCAACCGGCTCACCGGTCTCCCTGGCAAACAGGCTGTGAATCCTCGGTGATTTGCTGTGGCTGATGGGGTTGCCAACCACCGCGTATAGATCGTTAGTCATGCTGCGCCTCCAGCCAGTCCCGGCCGGTCAGGAAATAGTCGGTTAGCCGGGCTTCCTCCGAGCCAGGCTCCGCGGTCCGGTTGTAATCCCAGCGCACCAGCGGCGGCAGGGACATCAGGATGGATTCCGTCCGACCGCCGGATTGCAGGCCAAACAGCGTACCGCGGTCATAGACGAGATTGAATTCCACGTACCGTCCTCGACGATAGAGCTGAAAGTCCCGCTCGCGGTCACCGTATGGGTGGTCCATGCGGCGCCGGACAATGGGCTCGTAGGCTTCAATATAGCTGTCACCTACCGCTTTCATCAGGCCGAAATCCTGCTCGAAGTCGCCTGTGTTGTGGTCATCAAAAAACAGACCACCAACACCCCGGGGTTCATCCCGGTGTTTCAGATAAAAGTAATCATCGCACCAATCCTTGAAGCGCTTGTAGGTGCCCTCTCCAAACGGCTCGCAGGCGTCACGGGCTGTCTGGTGCCAGTGCACACAGTCTTCTTCGAAACCGTAGTAAGGCGTGAGGTCGTAGCCACCACCAAACCAGTACACTGGCTCACTGCCCTTCGGTGTGGCGATGAAAAACCGGACGTTGGCGTGGGACGTCGGCACAAAAGGGTTGTTGGGGTGGATAACCAGCGACACGCCCATGGCCTGCCAGGGAGCACCGGCCAGATGCGGGCGGTGGGCGGTGGCGGAGGCCGGCATGGTGTCACCCATCACATGGGAAAAATTGACACCGCCTTTCTCGAACACGCGACCCTCTGTAATAACACGGCTTATACCACCGCCACCCTCCGGTCGGTCCCAGGCATCCCGAATGAAAGATGCGCCCTCATCGAGGGCCTCCAGCCGGCTACAGATCGACTCCTGCAATCCCAGCAGATACTGCTTTACCGCCTGGCTATCGGGTTGCTGTGGCATAAACGCTCCTAACGAAGTTGCTGACCGCTGACAATATCAATAATACGGCTGGGTTTGCGATTACCGCCCAATGCGCCGGGCACGATCCAGTCAAGCTGATCGCCGAAATAGCGCCGGACTTGCCAGATATGCCGGGCCGGCTGGCGCCCTGCCGGGTTGCAGGAGGTGGAAACCAGGGGCATTCCCGCCGCCTTACACAGGGCGCCCACCACGGGGTGCTCGCTGACCCGCACCGCGATGGAGGTGTGCTTCCCGCGCACCCATTCCGGGATCTGCCGCTCGACATCGGGCAGGAGGCAGGTCACAGGTCCCGGCCAGTAGCGCTCTGCCTCGTCTTGAAGCGCCTGAGACAGGGGCTCCAGAAGGAAGCGGAACTGGTCGACAGACGAAGCCACCAGAATCACGCCTTTCTCAACCGGGCGCTGCTTCAGCTCCAGAATCCGCTCCACCGCCTCCTGATCCCAGGGATCACAACCCAGGCCCCAGACAGCCTCGGTGGGATAGGCGATAACACCGCCACTGAAAATCGTGCGGCGGGCACAATGCAGTTGCCAGTCAGAAAGGGGATGGGAATCGGGCATGCGCCTCTGTCAGGGTTGATCAGGGTAGATGTTCACACCGGTTTCACGCGACTTTCTGATAGCCCCCCGGGGCCGAACTGATGAGCCCCTGCAACTCGAGAAGCAATAGGGACTGCATGAGCTGGTCGGCGGGAAGACCGGTCGCTGAACTCAGTGCATCGGTTGATTGTGGATCATACCCTAAAGCCTCAAATACCGCGATTTCCCGGCTGTCCAATCCGGCCAGGAGTCCTTTGCCCTGCGGCTTTGGCTCTGGCGCCGAGTCAGGGCCGGCCTTAAGCGGCGGAGACCACCAGGCACCCAATTCTTCGAGAATGTCGTCCACCGTCTCAACCAGTCGAGCACCCTGTTTGATCAAGTGATGACAGCCCCGGGCAACCGGACTGTGCACCGACCCGGGAATAGCGAAAACTTCACGCCCCTGTTCCAACGCCATTCGCGCAGTAATCAGGGAGCCACTGCGCAGACCCGCCTCCACCACCAGCACGCCCCGGCTCAGGCCGCTGATAATACGGTTGCGCTGGGGAAAGTGGGCGGCTCGTGCCGGCGTACCGGGGGGATACTCGGAAATCATCAGACCATGCTGAATGACCCGCTCACCAAGCCGTCGATGCTGATGGGGGTAGATGCGGTCCAGGCCGCGACCAACCACCGCGATGGTCGGAAACCCGGCATCGAGCGCACCGGCGTGGGCAGCACCATCAACACCAAGCGCCAGACCACTGGTCACCAGTAACTCCCGGGAACTGAGTTCCGCAGCAAACCGTCGGGCATGGTCCAGGCCGGCCGGCGTGGCCTTCCGGCTGCCGATAATACCGATCTGGTCCCGGGCCATAAGCCCCGTATCACCGAGGGTATACAGCACCAGGGGCGCGTCGTGGATGTGCCGCAACTGCTCCGGGTAATGACTATCCGGCCAGGTCAGAATCCCGATGCCATGCTTGCAGCAATTGTCCCTGATCGCCCGGACCTCACGTACCGCCGGATGGGCATCATCCTGCTTTTGCCAGGCCTGGATTGCCGCCGTGGCGTCTGCAGTCATGCCCATGGCCCGCAAGGTGGCGGCATTCATTGAAAGGAGTCGGGGCAGGTCAGGAAATCCTGTCAGCAGTTCACGCCGACGGGCACGGCCAACGTCTGGCAGGCAGGTCAGAAACAGCCATTGGGCTGTGGCAGAGGAAAACACGGCATCGTCCTTGGAAAAAGCGAGGCCGGACCTTCCTGGTCCGGCCGTTGCATCTGTCGGTAATCAGTCAATCAGGGGTTGGCAACCTTGTCACCCACTGTCAAAGCACGGGTGGCCTGAAGTACCAGGCCGTAGCTCATTTTTTCGTAGGCCTGGAACACCATCAGCAGCCCGGCACGCTCGGAGGGCAGTTCGATGGTTTCTCCGGTTACCGGATCGCGAACCAGATTGCCGCTTTTCAGAACGGCCATCACGTTGCCCGCTTCCAGCCCTTCCCGGGTGCCGCGGTTGATGGCCACCACATCGAACTGACCGATCTGGCTCACACCGCCGTCGACGGAGATCATCTGTCCTTCCACATCCTGGTCAGGAGCGCTGGGCACAAAGCTGGTGGTCAGACGACGGTCTTCGCTCACCATCAGCCGGTCACCAATGCGAACTTCTTCGCTGGAGCTGGTCAGATTTACGGTCAGCACGTCGCCGTTTTCCCGGGCCACGTCACCACGGGCAATACTCCGGGCCTCCAGACCAAGGAATTCGCCAGTTTCCGGGTCGCGGAACTCCTTGCTGCGGCGGAAGATACCCACTTTGTCCGCAGGCTTCTCGCCACGGGCATAGAGTTTGTCGCCGGCACCGGTAATAATCCGGCCATCTTCCCCTTCCAGAACGTAAGGGGCGCCATTGATTTCTTCCGGGCTGACAATACGGGTGTCGGTGAGGAAGCTGCCAATGGCATCCAGCGGGATAGCCGGGATCGGCGTGTCGATGGGCTCGGACCGAACCTTCGGCGACAGCTTCACCACTTCGCTGCTGGCCACCTTGGTAATTCGGGGTTTGCCGTCGATGTAAACCAGGGCAAGGCGATCACCAGGATAAATAAGGTGAGGGTTGGCGACCTGCGGGTTCACATGCCATATTTCCGGCCAGTACCAGGGATTATTCAGAAAACGGGCCGAGATGTCCCAGAGGGTGTCACCCTTCACAACGGTGTAACGCTCGGGATGATCGGACCGCAGCTCCGGTGCAGCATGGGCCCAGGAGGTTATAAGCAGCGTAGTTGCTGCCAGAGCGTACAGCAGTTTCCTCATTGTGTAAGTCCTTGATCGCGTGCCTTGATTCTTTGCATTCTGTTGGGATGCAGTCAGTTACCTGCAGCTTATTACGTTGTTATTCCAGTTACTATAGAAGAAGTCTCGCAAATTGTGATGTTATCTTTTGTTCTTCCAGTAAATTCTATCCCGCCGCTGAAAGATTTTAACTATTAACTGATCAGTTTGTACTCAATCGACGAATTATTGGATAATAGGCTTATTAGCGCTGATAACCCCTCCAGCCGTTGAAAGCTGGGGCCTTGCCCCGATAATAGTAGAGGCAGGGCGAAAATTTGCGCAGTACGCTGTCGCATTTCGGACATCAGTTTCAGACTGTTACAAAGAGCAGCAAAGTCAAAAGAGAGGCCGACATGATCATGCTGGCCTCCCGACACACAGGCAAAAAGACCGACCTATGATACTTGAGATTCTCGAATACCCGGATCCCCGTCTGCGCACCATTGCCAAGCCGGTAGAAGAGGTCACGGACGCCGACCGCAAGCTGATCGACGACATGTTCGAGACCATGTACGATGCGCCCGGTATTGGCCTGGCGGCGACCCAGGTCAACGTTCATAAACAGATCATTGTCATGGATCTGTCGGAGGACAAGAGCGAGCCGCGGGTGTTTATCAATCCGGAGGTAACCGTGCTGGATGGCGAGAAAGAGGCCATGCAGGAGGGCTGCCTGTCGGTTCCGGGATTCTACGAAGATGTCGAACGGATCGAACACTGTATGATCCGGGCGCTGGACAGGGACGGCAAACCGTTTGAACTGGAGGCGAAAGGTCTGCTCGCAGTCTGCATCCAGCATGAGATGGATCACCTGAACGGGAAGCTGTTCGTTGACTACCTCAGCTCGCTAAAGCGTAACCGGATTCGCAAGAAGCTGGAGAAGCAGCACAAGAAGAGCGCCTGATCAGGCTGCAGGCGAGCGAATAACCAGACACTATCTTCCTGACCGGGTCATGACCCGGTCTTTTCGTATTACAACGAAACAGAGATCACAACACCGTGCGACTTGTTTTTGCTGGCACCCCGGATTTCGCGGCAACCGCGCTCAAAGCCTTGATTGCCGCCGGCCACACCATCGTTGGCGTTTATTCCCAGCCGGACCGCCCCGCCGGCCGTGGCCGGAAGCTGCAGCCCAGCCCGGTCAAGCAGGTGGCGCTGGACCATGAGATCCCGGTCTTCCAGCCCGAAACACTGAAAACAGCCGAAGCGCAGAAGCAGTTGGCCGACCTGAAGCCGGACGTGATGATCGTCGCCGCCTACGGCCTGATCCTGCCAAAGGCGGTGCTCGACATTCCCACCCACGGCTGCCTGAACATCCACGCCTCGCTGCTGCCACGCTGGCGCGGTGCCGCTCCCATCCAGAGGGCGATCGCCGCAGGCGATTCAGAGACCGGCATCACCATCATGCAGATGGACGAAGGCCTGGATACCGGGGCCATGCTGTTGAAATCCCTGACCGCTATCGATACGAGCGACACCGGGGGCAGCCTGCACGACCGGCTCGCGGAGCTTGGTGGCAAGGCCATCATCAAGGCCCTGGAGCTTTTAAAGAAAGGTGAACTTACCGGGGAACCGCAGAACGACGACCTCGCCTGCTACGCCAGCAAACTGAGCAAAACCGAGGGCCATATTGACTGGGCCACGGAAGCCACAGCCATTGAACGGCTGATTAGAGCTTTCAACCCCTGGCCCGGAACCTACACCGATCTGGGCGATCAACGGATCCGCATTCACGAAGCCCGCGCCCTTGTGACAGACAGCGACGCGTTTCCCGGCACCGTGGTGCATAGGGATCGGGACGGGATCGATATTGCCTGCGGCAACGGCACCCTGCGCATCACCCGCCTGCAACTGCCAGGCTCCCGCGCCCAGAGCGTGAATGACCTGATCAACGGCGGCAAAGAACTGCTGATGCCCGGCCAGGAGCTGCGCTGACATGGGGGACCGACAACAACCCATGCGCGCCATCGCCGCCGGCGTGATGCTGGCCGTGGAAAACGGTCAATCCCTGTCCCAGTGCCTTCCGCCAGCCCTGAACCGCCTGCCCGCCAACGAACGCCCCGAACTCCAGGCGCTTTGTTATGGTACGTGCCGCTGGTTTCACCGACTGGAGGGCGAACTCAATGGCCGGCTGAAAAAGCCCCTGCGCAAACCGGACCGCGTCGTCCATCACCTGATGCTGGTGGCCCTGTTCCAGTTACGCTTCAGCCAACAGGCCACCTACGCCATACTCAATGAAACCGTCGAAGCCTGCCGGGCCCTGGACAAACCGCACCTGACCGGCCTGGTGAACGGGGTACTCAGGGCCGCAGAACGGGAAGGCGCACCCGAGCCAGCAGACGATTCTGCCCGTTTCAGTCACCCCGTCTGGATGGTGGAAAAACTCCGCCACAACTGGCCGGAAGACTGGCAGCAGATTCTGAACGCCAACAATGCGCAGGCGCCCATGACATTGAGAGTGAACGCGTTGCGTTTTTCCCGTGACGAGTATCTCGGCCTGCTGAAAGAAGCTGGCATTGAGGCCAGCCCGACCCGTTTTGCACCCCACGGCATTCAATTGGCCCATCCTGCGCCTGTCGACCAACTACCCTGGTTCGCTGACGGCGCCGTGAGCGTGCAGGATGAAGCGGCGCAGCTGTGCACGACCCTGCTGGATCTGTCGCCAGGCCAGAGAGTTCTGGATGCCTGCGCCGCGCCTGGGGGCAAAACCTGCGCAATCCTGGAAAGTTGTGGCGAACTGGCAGAAGTGGTCGCCATAGATGAATCCGCGGAACGCCTGCCCCGGGTCCAGGAGAATCTCGATCGCCTGGATCTGGACGCCACTCTGAAACAGGCCGATGCCGCTGCGACCGACCAATGGTGGGACGGCGAGGCATTCGATCGCATTCTGCTGGACGTGCCCTGCAGCGCCAGCGGCGTGATTCGCCGTCATCCCGATATCAAGTTATTACGCCGTGAATCGGACATTACTCCCCTTGCGGCTATACAGCTCGGGTTACTGGACGCGATGTGGGCTATCCTGAAACCCGGAGGCCGGCTGGTGTATGCCACCTGTTCGGTGTTCCCCCAGGAAAACCACCGTATAATTCAGCGGTTCTGCAAGCAGCAGACCGATGCCATCCTTGTTGAGCCAGAGGCTCAGTGGGGGCGCGATATGGGTGCGGGGCGGCAACTGCTCCCCGATCCGGACAGCCATGACGGCTTCTTCTATGCCGTGCTGGAGAAACCCGAACCATGAAAATCCTGATTCTCGGGGCCGGCCAGGTCGGCGGAACACTCGCCGAAAACCTTGCCAACGAAGCCAACGACATCACCATCATCGACTCCGACAGTGCCCGGTTGCGGGAGCTGCAGGACCGGCTTGATATCCGCACGGTCCAGGGTGCGGCGTCCTATCCGACGTCACTGCGCCAGGCCGGGGCCGAAGATGCCGACATGCTCATCGCAGTGACCAACAGCGACGAGACCAACATGGTGGCGTGCCAGGTCAGCAAGCTTCTCTACAAGACACCGACTACCATCTGCCGGGTGCGGGCCAACGCCTACCTGGCAAAATCGGAGCTGTTTTACCAGCGTGACCAGACCAAGGATCTGGACAGTCTCCGCGGCTTCCCGATCGACGTTCTGATCAGCCCCGAGCACCTGGTGACAAAGCACATTACCCGGCTGATCGAAAACCCCGGCGCCTTACAGGTGCTTGAGTTCTCCAAGGGGCTGACCCGTCTGGTGGCCATCCGTGCCACGAAGGGCGGGCCACTGGTGGGCCATGAGCTGTCTTACCTGCGCACACACATGCCCAAGATCGATACCCGGGTGGCGGCAATTTTCCGGAAAGACCGGGCAATCATGCCCGAAGGAAACACGGTAATTGAGGACGGCGATGAGGTGTTCTTCATTGCTGCGGCCGACCACATCAAGTCTGTCATGAGTGAGCTCCAGCCGCTGGTAAAACCCTACAAGCGCATCTTTATCTGCGGCGGTGGCAACATTGGCCAGCGCCTGGCCAACACCCTGGAAAGCCGTTACCAGGTCAAGCTGCTGGAACGGGACCACGAGCGCTGTGTGATGCTTTCAGAAAACCTGCGCAAGACCGTGGTGCTCGAAGGCAACGCCGCCAACAAGGACATCCTGCTGGAAGAGAACATCGAAAACACCGATGTATTCTGTGCGGTGACCAACGACGATGAAGCCAACATCATGGCGTCACTTCTGGCCAAGCGCCTCGGTGCCCGCAAGGTACTGACCCTGATCAACAACCCGGACTACGTGGACTTGATCCAGGGTGGCGACATCGACGTGGCCATCTCGCCCCAGCAAACCACCATCGGCAGTCTATTGACCCACGTACGCCGGGGCGACGTGGTAAACGTTCACTCACTGCGCAGGGGCGCTGCCGAGGCGATCGAAGCAATTGCCCACGGCGACCATCGATCGTCCAAGGTGGTGGGCAAACGGCTGGATGAAATCAACCTGCCGGAAGGCACGACCATCGGTGCCATTGTCCGTCGCAACGAAGTTCTGATCGCCCACGATCACCTCCGGATACAGCCGGATGACCACGTTATCCTGTTCCTGGTCGATAAAACCCGCATCCGCGATGTGGAAAAACTGTTCCAGGTTGGGCTCACCTTCTTCTGACTTAGAAATACACAGCCAGCACGCGTATAATGCGCCTTTCTTTTTTCAGAGCGTCCCGAAGGATAACCGGGGCGCCACACACAGACTGATCAGCAGGCAACCGTCGTGACAGACAAGGCAACAAAACAGACTACTCCGGATATCGGGACCTTCCAGGGCCTGATCCTGGCTCTGCAGAATTTCTGGGCGCAGCACGGCTGCGTGGTTCTTCAGCCCCTGGACATGGAAGTGGGTGCCGGCACCTTCCACCCGGCCACCTTCCTGCGTGCCATCGGGCCGGAAACCTGGAACGCTGCCTATGTACAGCCCAGCCGCCGCCCCACCGACGGCCGTTACGGTGAGAACCCCAACCGCCTGCAGCACTATTACCAGTTCCAGGTGGTTCTGAAGCCATCGCCGGACAACATTCAGGAACTGTATCTGGATTCCCTCCGTGCCCTGGGCCTGGACCCGCTGGTGCACGACATCCGGTTTGTGGAAGACAACTGGGAGTCCCCGACACTGGGCGCCTGGGGCCTGGGCTGGGAAATCTGGCTGAACGGTATGGAAGTCACCCAGTTTACCTACTTCCAGCAGGTTGGCGGCCTGGAGTGCTTCCCGGTCACCGGCGAGCTGACCTACGGGCTGGAGCGCATCGCCATGTACCTGCAGGGTGTGGACAGCGTATACGATCTGGTCTGGACGGAAGGCCCTGACGGTGTGGTCACCTACGGTGACGTGTTCCACCAGCAGGAAGTGGAGATGTCCACCTACAACTTCGAGCACGCCGACACCGAGTTCCTGTTCCACAGCTTCGACGTGCACGAGCGGGAAAGCGCTCGCCTGATTGAAGCGGGCCTGGCACTGCCAGCCTACGAGCAGGTACTCAAAGCCTCCCACACCTTCAACCTGCTGGACGCCCGCCACGCCATCTCGGTGACCGAGCGTCAGCGTTTCATTCTTCGGGTTCGCACCCTGGCTCGAGCCGTTGCCCAGGCCTACTTCGACAGCCGCCGCTCGCTCGGCTTCCCGCTCGCCCCCGAGGCGTTGCGCAAGGAAGTCCTCGCCGCGGCTGACGCCACCGACGACAAGGCGAAAAGCAAGAAGGGCAAAAAAGCGAAGAAGGCACAGCAGGAACAGGGGAACGCATAACCATGGCTACACAGGATTTTCTGGTCGAACTGGGCACCGAAGAGTTGCCCCCCAAGGCCCTCAAGCCGCTTTCTGATGCCTTCACCCAGGGCATTGCCCGGGGTCTGGAAGAAGCAGGCGTCGAATTCGCAAAGGTTGAAAGTTTTGCCGCTCCGCGCCGTCTGGCCGTGCGCATCCGGGATCTGGCCGATTCCCAACAGGACAAGTCGGTTGAAAAGCGTGGTCCTGCCGTCAAGGCGGCATTCGACGATGCAGGCAACCCGACCCGCGCGCTGACCGGCTTTGCCACCTCCCTGGGCGTCACCCCGGACCAGCTCGACACCCTGGAAACCGACAAGGGTGCCTGGGTGGTATACCGCACGGTCGAGCAGGGCAAGCCCACCGTGGAACTGATGCCGGAACTGGTGGAGCAATCCCTGGCCAGCCTGCCGATTCCCAAGCGCATGCGCTGGGGCGCCCACCGCACCGAGTTCGTTCGCCCGGTGCACTGGGTCGTCATGCTGTTTGGCAACAAGGTGATTGAAACGCCGATCATGGGGCTGAACCCGGGCAACAAAACCCGCGGTCATCGCTTCCACTGCCCGAAATCCCTGATCGTGCCCACGCCGAATGATTACGAAGTCGTTCTCAAACAGGAAGGCTATGTGATCGCTGACTTCGCGGAGCGCCGGGAACAGATCCGTGCCGGCGTGACCGAACTGGCCGAGAAGGAAGCCGGTGGCAAAGCGGTCATTGATGAAGACCTGCTGGACGAAGTCACCGCACTGAACGAGTGGCCTGTGCCGTTGATGGGCCGCTTCGAGGAGCGTTTCCTCGAGGTACCGGCAGAAGCGCTGATTTCTTCCATGAAGGAACACCAGAAGTACTTCCACGTGGTGGCCGCCGACGGGGAAATGCTGCCGCTGTTCATTACCGTTGCCAACATCGAGAGCAAGGATCCGTCCCAGGTGATCTCCGGTAACGAAAAAGTGATCCGGCCCCGTCTTTCCGACGCCGCGTTCTTCTATGAAACCGACCGCAAGACCAGGCTTGAGGATCGCATCAACGCCCTCAAGCCCATCGTGTTCCAGGAGAAGCTGGGTAGTATCTACGATAAATCCGTACGCGTAGCGGCCCTGGCCAGGAAAATTGCCGACGCAATCGGCAGTGATCCGGCCCTGGCCGAGCGCGCCGCCATGCTTGCCAAGACCGACCTGGTCACCGAAATGGTCCTGGAGTTCACCGATCTGCAGGGCATCATGGGCCAGTACTACGCTGCCAACGATGGCGAGCCGGAAGACGTGGCCAAGGCGCTGAACGAACAGTACATGCCCCGTTTCGCCGGCGACGACCTGCCGACTACCCTCACCGGCTGTGCCATCGCCATTGCCGATCGGCTGGACTCTCTGGTGGGTCTGTTCGGCATCAACCAGCCACCGTCCGGTACCCGGGATCCGTTCGCCCTGCGCCGCGCGTCTCTGGGTGTGCTGCGGATCATCATCGAGCGTGAGCTGCCGCTGGACCTGCAGACCTGCTGCGAGTGGGCGGAACAGAACTTCACGGTGCTGACTGAGCAGAATACCGCCAGCACGGTTGTCGAATACATGCTGGAGCGTTTCCGCGCCCATTACGACGAGCAGGGCATTGGTGCCGAGGTTTACCTGGCCGTTCACGCCCGCCGTCCGACTCGCCCGCTGGATTTCGACCGCCGAGTTAAGGCGGTGGAAGCCTTCCGCCAGCTGCCTGAAGCGCAGGCTTTGGCCGGCGCCAACAAGCGAGTTTCAAACATCCTGACCAAGCAGGGTGGTGACAGCATCGGAGAAACCGTCGACGCCAGCCTGCTGCAGGACAGCGCGGAAAAGGCATTGGCCGAGCAGGTCGACCAGCAGTCCGCCAGGGTCCTGCCGCTGTTCGAGAACGGCGATTACGCCAGTGCCCTGAGCTCCCTGGCCAGCCTGCGGGAACCGGTGGACAACTTCTTTGACGAGGTGATGGTGATGGCCGACGATGAGGCCATCCGGAACAACCGTCTGGCCTTGCTGAACCGGCTGCGGAACCTGTTCCTGCGCGTTGCGGATATCTCCCTGCTGCCCACAGCAGGTTGAGGCCGGACGAAGGGGCGCGCACACAGCGATGCTGATCATTCTGGATCGGGATGGGGTCATCAATGAATACGATGGCAATTACATCTGCTCGGCGGATGAATGGCATCCCATTCCCGGCAGCATAGAAGCGGTGGCCCGGCTCTGTCATGCCGGCCACCGGATTGCCATCGCCACTAATCAGTCCGGCATCGGTCGAGGCTATTACGACACCGACGAGCTGGATGCCATGCATGAAAAGCTGGAGCAGCTGGTGGAAGCCCAGGGGGGCTGCATCGATTTCATTGCCTTTTGTCCCCACCATCCCGACGATCAGTGTGGCTGCCGCAAGCCACTGACCGGCCTGTTGGAACAGATTCGACAGCACTTCCACCTGACCAGCCTCGAAGGGGCCATCATGGTTGGCGACAGCCGAAAAGACCTCGAAGCCGGGCACGCAGAAGGCTGCCACCCGGTACTGGTACGAACTGGCAATGGCGAGGAAACCGAGCGCCACCTGGACGCCAGGCCCATACCGGGCGCCGATGTCAGTATCTACGATAATCTCAGCAAATTTACGGATGCCCTTTTGTCCGCCGAGGGCTGGTAAAACCAGAGCGAATCCGTATAATACCGGCCGTTGATCGGCGTGTGGCGCAGCTTGGTAGCGCACTTCGTTCGGGACGAAGGGGTCGCAGGTTCGAATCCTGCCACGCCGACCATTTTCCCGCTTTTCTTTCCCATCTTGTTCTCGTTTTCCGTAACTGCACACGCGTGACTTGAATACATCCTCACTAGGAGCCTTCGTGATTCATGCGCCCAAGTTAGAGGAGCAGACCGAGATCGTCCGCCGGGTAGACCAAATCTTCGCCCATGCCGACCGTAAGGGGACAGATCTAGCTAGCAGCAATTACAAGCGCCCGGGGAAGGTCAGATACACAGAATACCGGTGAGCAAGCCCGTAATCAGCTGTCATCATCAGGTGGAAACATCTGGCTCTGAACTGCCGGCGGCTCAATATCCGCTAACGATTTGACCGTTAAGCCTCTTGAGCTGGCAATCTTGCGAAGTGAGTCATCATGGGACCAGACTTCATCTGCCGTGGTGGCAAGCGCGATTCCAACGATCTGGCGATCATAAGTAAGCTTCTTGGCATACTGTTCCGGAGAGATCTGGGCAAGCTCCCTCTTGTCAGGAAGCTGGGCGCACTCAATCGCGGCAGCGGTATCGAAATCTACCACTTCCAAACAGGCACTGCCGTTGAGGACATCCAGATACGCCTGATACTTCGATGCTTCCACACCAATCAGGAATTCCGACAGTACCGGTGCCGGTATCAGAATCAGGGCTTTACGTCTCTCAGCCTCGGCGACAAAGGCCTGCGCACGTTCCTCCAAACGATCCAGTACAACCTTCGTTTCGGGATGGGTAAGACCCGTTTTGTTCGGGGCGAGAATCTGGATCAGGATGTTGTTATCAACTAATAACTTCAAATCAGCCTCTCAGATCCCTGGCCACTCCATGCGGATCTTCCATGTCCGCCCATTTCAAACCGCCGATCGCCTGGAGCCGACCGACCACATCACCCATCTTGGCCGTATCCAGCTCCTGGTAAGATTCGATTCTGAGCTTTTTGAGCCTCCAGCCACCTTCCGGCAAGCGCTCCCAGGTTCCATGGCCACTGACCCGAACCTGTTTGAACAGCAATGATGACAACCCTTGGGCAATCTCGATAGATGCCTCACAACGAAGTGTTTCGCCATTAGCGCCTTCCAGACTCACGGGTATAGTTTCGTCTTTGCCGCCAACACGGTACAAACGCCCCTGGACGGAACCCGACTTATTGACCATCAGGGATTTTTCATCATCCGGCCGTTTCCTGAACGACAGTATTTGAGTATCCGCATCGTTCAAAATCGCACCTCCTGTGCCATCCTCATCCATAAGCTGCTTCAAACTACGATGTGCCGATTGCTGTTTTCTTGTGCCCATGCCATTTGGTACTTCCCGCACATGTGTAAGAACCTTCTGATAATACAGGTCTTCAATATCCACATTCAGCATGGCACTACCCTTGCTGACCGAATCAAAATGCACATGCTCCACTTCTCCGAGCATATCGGAGAGATGGGTAATGTACTGTCCCAAGCGCTTCATCGAGAGCGTTTCAGGGGTGCGGTCATTCAATTTCAAGATCAGCTTTTTCATAGTTGTGATTATAGAAGGGCACCAGCCCACTTGCTACCAAGTGTTCAACAACCCAACCCTGCAATATGGGACTCCAAACCACACCTGGCTTAAAGCAACGGCTCCACCGGCAACAACGAAAACAGATACACCAATGCCCTCTTGAAGGCGCCGACATTGGGCTCATGATGGTGCTCGATCGTGTCCGTTCCATTGAATTCCAGCCAACGCAGTTCGCCGTCCTCGTCCAGTATTACTTCGTAGGCCGCCAGCCTGACCTGTTCGGGAAAGGCCGACTCCAGAGCATTGGCCAGTTCCGGGCTCTTGATCAGAAAGCCCAGCTCGGTGTTGAGGTTTGCTGAACGGGGGTCGAAGTTGAAGGAACCGACAAAGAGCGTCTCGCCATCCACGGCAAAGGTTTTGGCGTGGAGGCTGGCCGCAGAGCTGCCAACCATGCCGCCAGAGCTCTGGTGCTCGTCCTCATTTTCCGACCTGAATTTACGCAATTCGAACAGTTCAACACCCGCTTCTAATAGAGCCTCCCGGTATTTCGCATAGCCTGAATGCACCAGGGCAACGTCGTTGGCTTCCAGGGAATTGGTGAGAATCCGCACCTCCACGCCGCTCGCTTCCAGATCGCGGAATAACTCTACGCCGAGGTTGCCGGGAACGAAGTAGGGCGAAACCAGGGTTACTGTCTTTTCGGGTTCACCGAGGGCCAGGGCCAGCTGTTGGCTCAATAAACCGTGCTCCTCTTCGAGCCCCTGGGCTTTGGCCGGATCATCGCTCACCATCTCGACCGGCGCCCAGACAAACGAAACCTCCTGGTCCAGTAACTCTTGAAGGAACTCTGAATTGCGCAAAGCCGCTACAAAACGACGAGCCTCGGCATTCTGTTCAACGGCCGCAAGACTGGTTTCCAACGCATCCAGATCTTCATCGCCGACTGCAGACAACAACCGATCCGCCGGGTACGAGGACTCACTTGCCCAGTAACGATCAAAATCCTGCGAAACACGGTCCACGACAGGCCCGATGGCCAGGACATCCAGGTCCGAGAACAGGGCACCGCTGCCAACCCCGAAATACTCATCGGCAACATTCCGGCCGCCAATAATGGTGGCCTGGTTGTCAGCCGTAAATGACTTGTTGTGCATGCGGTGGTTCAGGCGGCCGAAGTCGGTCAGGAAACCGAGGGCCCGGGAACTGCGAATGACGAACGGATTGAACAGCCGAACCTCGACGTTGTCATGATGATTCAGCGCAGACAGCCACTCATCCATGCCTGCGATGCCGTTGTCATCCAGAAGCAGCCGGACCCGCACGCCGCGCTCGGCGGCCCGATACAGCGAGTACAGAAGCAGCTTGCCAGTAATATCGTCCTGCCAGATGTAGTACTGAACATCCAGGGATCGATCGCTGGCCTCGGCAAGCAACGCTCGGGCAACGAAAGCATCAAGGGGGCTCTGCAGTGTCGCAATACCACTCAGGCCAGGGTGGTTTTCGACTTCGTAGCCAACTGCCCGGCCAAGGCGGGTGCCTGCTGTCTGCTCCTGCGAGAAAGCTTCAGACTGTGACCGGTCTTTCAGAGAGGGCAGTGCGCAGCCGGTCAACAGACTCGTCAGCAGGAAGAGCGTCAGCGTGAAGGTTGTTCGGCTTAGGATCATTTATACAGGGAGCCATCGCGTGATGAATCAATCAATTGGAATCATGGCACAAAGAAACCTGTTGGACAGGTTGCAGAGCTGCGTTTCCAAAATATTGTCAATTCAATACTGAGGTTCGCGGCTTCAATTCGTTAAACCTATTTGTTCTATAGATATAACTATATTGGATAACGGCTGCTGAACGGGTTATTGTTATTCCAACATCAAGAGGCCAACAGCCTCCACCAGTAAAACCCGACAGGAGATTCATCATGAGTTTATTGCTTGGCTCTACCGCCCCGAACTTCACCATCGACAGTACTGCAGGCCAGATCAACTTCCACGACTGGGCCGGCGATTCCTGGGTATTCTTCTTCAGCCACCCGGCCGACTTCACGCCGGTGTGCACCACTGAAATGGGCCGCACCGCTCAGCTGGCGAAAGAATTCGAAGCCCGCAACGTAAAGCCCCTGGGCCTTTCCACTGACACCGTGGAAGAGCACGTAAAGTGGATTGACGATGTCAACGACACCCAGAACTGCAATCTCCAGTTCCCGATCGTTGCTGACGCAGACCACAAAGTGGCCGAACTATACGAAATGATCCACCCCGGCGAGAGCGAAACCGCCGCCGTACGCAGCGTGTTCATCATCGACCCAGACAAGAAGATTCGTCTGACCATGACCTACCCGATGGCGGTGGGCCGCAACTTCGACGAAATCCTCCGGGTCATCGATGCCCTGCAAACCGGTGATGCCAACAAGGTTGCCCTGCCGGCCGACTGGCGCAAAGGAGGCGATGTGATCATTCCGCCCTCCATTTCCAATGAGGAAGCCAAAGGCCTGTTCCCACAGGGCTGGAATGAGATCCGTCCGTACCTCCGCACCACCAAGCTCTGATCCGGTTCGCGGATAATATCGGGGCCCGCCGTTTGGCGGCCCCCCCCAATGCAGGAGGCCCCCCATGAAACTGATACTGACAGCTCTGCTTGTCACCCTTGCCATCGGCTTCAACGCCCAGGCGGAAGACGCGCTATCCCTGACCCCACAGGAAACCTATGACCTCGTTCAGGAGCAAGGTGATCGCCTGCTATTTGTCGACGTCCGGGATCCGATTGAAATTATGTTTATCGGCTTCACCGATATGGTCGACAAGAATATCCCGTTCAAACTGGCGGATCGCTCAGACTTTCTCTCGGATAAAGGCCGGTTTGCCATGAACACAAATCGGGATTTCGCTTCACAGATAGAAGAAGCCCTGAGAGAAAAAGGCCTCACCAGGGATGACCTGGTCATTACCATGTGTCGTTCCGGTTCCAGCCGCGGCAAGCCCAGCGCCGAATACCTGATGGAGCGGGGCTTCACCAATGTGAAATACATTGACCACGGCTTTCAGGGCAGTGGTGCCAAAGAAGGTAAAAAGAAAGGCATGAGAATTGTGAATGGCTGGCAGAATGAAGGCCTGCCATGGTCTATGACGCTCAATCCAGAGAAAATCTATCGCCCGTGATTGGAATGTAAACGCCCGGGGTCGGCCCAGCCCCGGGCTTCCGCCCTCAGAAGGTGAATGTACGCATCTTCGGGTTCAGCATCTGGCCGGCCATTTCCGGCGGCATGGCCACCCCAACGCCATCAATCAGATCATCTTTGCTGTATTCACTGTTCGGTAAATACAGCGCACAGACTTTAGCATCACCACCGTTTTTCAACAGGCCGCGCAGCATCTGCCCCGGCGTTACATTCTTGGGTTTGAGCGCAGGCGCTTCGTAGGACTTGAGTGCCAGGTCACCGGCTTTGTCACAAAGCAACACGTTTACCTTGGCTCCCTGCTGGGCCATGGTGTTCGAAAGCACCATTGCCATGCCCTGGGTTTGCAGCGAATCGCTGGACAGGATGACCAGCACCTCTTCGACGCCGCCTTTGTGGCTGTCGGCCTGAACACTGAAAGGGACGGCTGCAATCAGTGCAGCTGCGGCGACGGCCTTGATTGATTTGATCATGGGAAAAACTCCTTTTTGGTTGATCGAAAGACTTCAAAATCAATGTATCTGGCCAGGGAATGAGCTTCAGTGACAAAGTCACTTTCAGAGCTATGCCTGCCTTAAAGCTGACCCCGCCCTTATATTTCCTTTTATTCTAACGATAGACTCATAAGTTTGGTACCCTTTGATATATCTCAAGCTCACTCGCGCGCAGCAAACAAAGACAAGAGGTTCGAGGCATGACCAGCAACACAACCACCACGGGCAACGTCAAAACCCATACGGTCGTAATCGTAGGCGGCGGGGCGGCCGGTATCTCGGTGGCGTCCAGCATTCATAAGCGGGACAGCAATATCGACATTGCCATCATTGAGCCCGCTACCCGGCATCATTACCAACCGGGCTGGACCATGGTGGGTGGTGGGGTTTTCCGGCCGGAAGTCACCTCCAAGCCTATGGCAGAAGTCATGCCCGCTTTTGTTTCCTGGTACCAGCAACCGGTAAGCGCCATCGACCAGGACAACAACCGGGTTACTCTGGGTGACGGTTCTTCCATGGAATACAAAGCCCTGGTGCTCGCTCCGGGGCTGGAGCTGAACTGGGGCGGCATCGAAGGCCTGGAGGAGGCGTTGGGCTCCAATGGGGTCACGTCCAATTACCGCGAGGGCATGGCCAGCTACACCTGGGATCTCGTCCAGAATCTCAAGAACGGCCGAGCGCTTTTCAGTCAGCCTCCCATGCCGATCAAATGTGCAGGCGCGCCCCAGAAAGCCATGTACCTGTCTGCCGATTACTGGCTCAAACACGGCGTGCTGAACAATCTGGATATCCAGTTCCATAACGCCGGCGCCGTTCTGTTCGGTGTGGCCGATTACGTCCCGGCCCTGGAAGCCTATATCGAAAAATACGGCATCGCCCTGAATTTCCAGAGCACACTGGTTGCCGTAAACGGGCCCGCACAGACAGCGGTATTCCGCTCAACCGACAGCGAGGGCAACAGCCAGGAGCGCGAGATCAGCTTTGACATGCTGCACGCCGTCCCACCCCAGCGGGCACCAAAGCTGATTCGTGAATCTGCCCTGGCCAACGAAGGCGGCTGGCTGGATCTTGAGGACGATACCCTGCGCCATAAAACCTACACCAATGTCTTTGGGCTTGGGGACGTTAGCGGAACCGGCAACGCCAAAACCGCCGCTGCAGTGCGTAAACAGGCGCCAGTGGTGGCTGAGAACCTGGTGGCCACGCTCCGAAACCAGCCGCTTGAGGCCGCGTATCTGGGCTACGGCTCCTGCCCGCTGACGGTGGAAAACGGCAAAATTGTACTGGCGGAGTTCGGATATGGCGGAGTACTGCAGCCCAGCTTCCCGAAATGGATCAACGATGGCACCAAGGCCACCCGGGCCGCCTGGTGGTTGAAGGCCAAGCAGCTGCCAACGCTGTATTGGCACGGGATGTTGAAGGGGCATGAGTGGCTGGCCCGGCCAGCAAAGCGTTAACCCCTGGGAGAGGCTTACCAATGGAGGCTGCCCCACGAACAAACAGCCCGCCAGCGCCACGTATCGCGTTGGCGGGTAGCGCCTCGGGCGTTGTCATTAGGGAAATTCCTGAGGCCCTTCACCGTTCCCACCGATAGAGTTATTGCAATATTTGTCCTACCCTGACTTGGTAATAAGTCTTTTACGCTAATGTCAGGGTTGATAATGCGCAGAAACCTACCGGTTACGGACAACGAAAAAACCTTCTCACCCAATCAGAAACTTATTTCCTCCACAGATCTCAAAGGTAAGATTAGGCACTGTAATTCGGCCTTTGTGGAGATAAGTGGTTTCAGCCGGGACGAGCTGATTGGCCAGCCTCACAACATTGTCCGGCATCCCGATATGCCACCCGCCGCCTATGAGAACATGTGGGCACACCTTAAGGCCGGACAGCCCTGGATGGGCCTGGTAAAGAACCGTTGCAAGAACGGCGATTTCTACTGGGTCAGTGCCTACGTTACCCCGGTCACCGAAAACGGCAAGGTAGTCGGCTACGAGTCCGTGAGATCCTGTCCCGACAGGAAGGACGTCGAGCGCGCAGAAAAGCTGTACGCAGCCCTGAGGGCGGGCAGAACAGGAACCCCTTTCTGGCGCCGCGTCCAACCCCCCACCATCTTTTTGGCGCTTGTTTTCATTGTCACAGGGGCACTGTTTCTTGCCGATCAGAAAATGTTGTCCGAGCTTGTGCTGGCTGGGGGCGTGATTGCCTATGCCGGCTGGATGCATCTGGCCAGAAAACAGCTGATGGGCTCGGTCACCAGGCTACTGGCACACAGCTTCACAGATGATCTGGCCGCAAGAAGCTACACTGATGACGATTTGCCACTTGGGCGTATCAAGGTTGCAGTAAAGGCCCAACAAGCTCACCTTGATGCGGTACTCACCCGGCTTGAAGACTCCGCCGATGAGATGCGACTGTATTCTGTGAAAGGTCGCGAAGTCAGCTTCGAAGCTCAGGAGGCCCTCAAACAGCAGCAGGCCGAAACCGAACAGGTTGCGGCAGCCGTACACGAGATGTCCCATACCATTGCGGAGGTCTCCTCGAACGTCCAGTCCACGGCAGAGCGGGCGGATGGCGCAAAAGAGTTTGCCAATGAGGGGCGTTCCGTTGTGCGCGGGACCCGGGAAGCCATTGAATCTCTCAAAGGTTCCGTTCATGGCATTAGCGCTTCCGTTGGCGAGTTGGCTCAGCAGACTCAGCAGATAGCCTCAGCCGCAAAAATTATCGAAGAGATTGCAGAGCAGACCAACCTGCTGGCCCTGAATGCCGCCATTGAAGCGGCGAGGGCCGGCGAGCATGGACGCGGATTCGCCGTTGTGGCCGAAGAGGTAAGGGGCCTGGCATCCCGGACCCGCAATTCAACGAGTGAAATCCATGGCATTGTCAGCGAACTGATTGCCCGCTCCGAGGAGGCCAACCAGAAAGCCGACGAGGGCAAGCTTTCGGCAGACGAGGGCATGGAAAAAATGCTTTCGGCCGAGAGCACCCTTAATGACATTGCTGAATCCGTCTCCAACATTGCCGAAATGGCAATGCAGATGGCAGCTGCCGTGGAGGAGCAGGCCCAGGTGTCGGATCAGATCAACGAGCAAGTGGAGAAAATCTCGGATCTGGCATCCAACAACCTGTCCAAAGGTGAAGAGTCCACCGAGTGCGTTAAAAACATTGAGCAGATTGCGAACGATTTGCACGAGCTGGTCGTACGTTTCAAGTGACAGGAGGATGGACGCCGCCGAGCTTTGTTCAATAAATAACCACCCGGCCTAGCAAAGTGAGTCACGACCATGGATAGCAGTACCCTGGAAAAACGACGGCTCACCGCCCTTGAGCGTTTGGGCATTCTCGATACGCCCCCGGAAGACCGTTTTGAAAGGCTTACCCGGATTGCCCGCCAGTACTATGGTGTAAAAACGGCTCTTTTTTCGGTGCTTGATGCCAACCGTCAATGGTTCAAGTCGCGTCAGGGCCTTGATGTCAGCGAGACCCCCCGCCCTGTTGCTTTCTGTGATTATGCCATTCAGCAGGACAAGGCGTTTATCGTCTGCGACGCTACAAAGGACCCTCGCTTTTCACAGAACCCACTGGTTACAGGACATCCCAACATCCGCTTCTATGCCGGCATGCCGGTACGTGAGCCGACCGGTTTCAAAATTGGCACCATTTGCATCATCGACGATCAGCCCCGTGATTTCGGGGAGCTGGATCTGGACATCCTCCGAAACCTTGCCACGATGATCGAGGACGAGCTCGAGCGAACGTACCTGTCGATCGAGAACCATGAATTCGTGGAAGTGTCTCACCTGAACCGATCGATCCAGCGAGCTTTGAATGTCTTTCTGACCAGTGACAACCAGAATGCGGCCTTCGAGCAGATGCTCAACGATCTCCTGTCGCTCACCGGCAGCCAGTTCGGGTTTATTGGCGAAACCCTGTCAAAAGAGAATGGCGTCCCTTATCTGAAAATCGGAGCGATCACCAATATTGCCTGGAACCCCAAAACCCAGGCGTTGTATCAACAGGTCGAACGACGAGGGCTTGTGTTCGATCGCCTGGACACCCTGATTGCACTTCCCATGACCTCGGGGGAGGTGGTCATTTCCAGCGATGTCGCGACCGACCCTCGCCGCGGCGGGCTCCCTCAGGGGCACCCAGATATTGATGCCTATATCGGTATTCCGGTGTTTTCCGGAGATCAACAAGTTGGACTGGTGGGGCTGGCGAACCGTCTCGGCGGATACAAAGTAAAACTGGCCGAAGAGCTCGAGCCTTTGCTGCAAACCCTCGGCAACCTGATCGAGCGCAAAAGGTTGCACCATGAGAAGCAGCAACACCAGAAACGCCTTGAAAAAGCGGCGAACTACGATGCCCTCACCGATTTGCCCAACCGCCGGAAACTCACTGAGATTTTCACCCAGGAGCTGCACGAGGCGAACCTGCGAGAAGGCACAGTTGCCCTCTGTTTTATCGATCTGGATGGCTTCAAAGGCATCAACGACCAACATGGCCACGCAGTTGGTGATGCAGTCCTGAAAATCATCTCCGAACGCCTGAAAGCAACTGTGAGGCAACATGACGCCATCGGTCGTCTCGGGGGAGACGAATTTGTCGCCATACTCCGGGATGTGGAGGATTCGACGGTCTACAACCGCATTCTGGAAGTTGTACGCCGCCCGATCAGTTACCAGAATTCTGTCATGAAACTGTCGGCCAGCATGGGTGTGACCGTTTATCCTGACGACGCCGAGGATCCGGATACACTGCTCCGGCATGCCGACCAAGCGATGTATGCGGCAAAAGATGCGGGCAAAGACAGCTACAGCCTGTTTGACCTCGCCTCCCACTATACCCGGAAAGAGCGTGTCCGCGTTCTCGAGCAGGTTGACGAGGCACTGGCGAAAAAGCAGTTCGAGCTCTACTACCAACCCAAGATCAACTACCGCACCGGATCGGTAGAGGGTTTTGAGGCACTGATCCGTTGGAACCACCCGGAGGAGGGGCTTCTGTCGCCGGCCCGATTCCTGGAGCACCTTGAATTCACCGAATACGCCAGACAGGTTGGCCTGTTCGTGATGGAAAGCGCAGTCGGCGTGATCTGCGAATTCATGAACCTGGGGTTGCCGTATACCGTCAGCATCAACCTGAGCCCCTCCCACTTCCTGAGCGAACACTTCCCGGATGACATCACCGGCACCATGAACGAATGCCCTCACGAGGTGCGGGACCGGCTGATCATAGAAATCCTTGAAACCACTGCCCTGGACGACACCACCACGGTCATGAAAAACCTCAGTGTTTGCCGCAATGCCGGACTGGGCATTTCCCTGGACGATTTCGGCACCGGTTACTCATCATTGAACTATTTCCGGACGTTGCCGGCCCAGGAAGTGAAAATAGATCGAACCTTCGTGGGAGATCTGATCGGGAACCAGGATAACTCGATGATCGTAGAAGCGATTTTGCGCCTGTCCCAGAGTTTTCAGAGGCGTACTGTGGCAGAAGGGGTAGAAACGGCCGAACAGGAGGAGCGTCTACTGTCTCTTGGCTGCGATGTTGGCCAGGGTTATCGTTACAGCCCACCGCTTCCACTTGCAGAAGCGCTCGAATGGGCCAACACTTTCACTTGGGCCCGTTATCGTTCGGGCCAGAACTAGCCGCGAAATCGCGGCCTTCGTGTGAGGGATCACATGCATCTGTCTGCAGAAACAAGGCTCAATGCCATTCTCGATGGTACTGGCGCGGGTACCTGGGAATACAATCTGGACACCGGCGAAATTATCTTCAACGAACGCTGGGCCAGTATGCTCGGCTATACCCTGGAAGAGCTTGAACCTCTATCCTTCGAGACGTGGGAGCGCCTCAGTCATCCCAGCGATGTCGAATCAGCGCACGAGGCTCTCAATGCTTACCTTAACCGGGAGGCCACCAAGTTCGAGTGCGTAGTTCGCATGCTTCACAAGGACGGTGACTGGCGTTACATCCACACCCGCGGAACCCTGTTCAACAATGACCAGACGGCAGAAAGCCGTTGGCTGATGGGTACGCATCTTGATGTCACGGAAGAGAAAGTTTCCCAGCACCAGCTGCAGCAGCTTGCCGAATCTCTCCCCGGGGTCATATATACCTTTACTCTCAATAAAGATGGCAGTTTTCACTTCCCCTATATGAGCCGCAAGGCCAAGGATTTCTATGGCGTAACGGCCGCGGAAACCCAGACCAACCCGGAACGGATGTTCGAAACCATTCACCCAGAGGATGTCGCAAAAGTTCACGAGACTATCGAACTCTCCCGCAAGACGCTAAGCGAATGGGTTTGTGAATACCGCATCATCAAAGATGGCCAGACCCAATGGTTGCGAGGGGTTTCCCAGCCGGAGAGAAATCCCGACGGTAGTACTACCTGGCATGGCGTTATTACGGATATCGACGACCAGAAGCGCCTGGAATTCCAGCTGGAAGCCCTCACGATTACCGATGAACTGACAGGACTCTACAACCGGAGATACCTGCTCAGAAAACTTGAGGAACTGGCTGACCAATCCGCCCGCTACAACCATCCGTTCTCGTTGCTTTCCCTGGACATCGATTTCTTCAAAAGCGTCAACGATTCCTGGGGCCATCTCACCGGCGATAAGGTATTGCGCACGGTGGCCAATCTGATCGAAACGCGGACTCGCAAAACCGACATTGTTGCACGCACCGGAGGCGAAGAGTTTATCGTTCTGATGCCTCACACCACCTTGAGTGATGCCTGCCAGGTTGCCGAATCCCTACGTATCGGTATGGAGACAGAGAGTTTTCTCAGTGAAGATGACACCCCCTTCAACGTTACCTTGAGTGCCGGGGTCGTATGCTGGGACCAAAGCATAAACGGTGTGCGGGATCTGCTGTCCGCATGCGACCAGTTGCTTTACCAGGCAAAACGGGCAGGCAGAAATCAGGTCGTCGTCAGCGAAATCGGCGCTGAATAGAGCTGACAGCCAAAAAACAGCGTATTCTGGCGTTCGACAACAACCCGAATGGAGAAAAAGCATGATCGGATACGTCACCCTTGGCGTCAGTGATATGGAACGGGCAAAGGCATTCTATGCGGAACTGTTGAGCGACCAGGGAGCGAGGCTGCTGCTGGATATGGGGCGTATCGCCTTTATCGGTAAGAGCATGAAAGCGCCCATGATCGCGGTTTGCGTTCCCTTCAATGAAGAACCCAACCATCCCGGCAACGGCAACATGGTTGCCCTGCCTGCGGAGTCGAAAGAAGGTGTGGATGCCTTGTACAAGAAAGCCATCGAGCTGGGTGCCACCTGCGACGGTGAGCCGGGGCAACGGATTCCCAACCAGTTCTACGGCGCCTACGTGAAGGACCCCGACGGTAACAAGCTGGCGTTTTTTGTATTCGGTTAACTACTCTGCTGCGTTGAACCACCAGCGCGGCAACAGCCGATGGGTGGCCGGCTTCAAAAACCGGTCATCGATCAGCCAGATCACACCCCGGTCCTCCGGGGTGCGAATCACCCGACCGGCCGCCTGGGCCACTTTCTGCAAGCCCGGAATCAGATAGGTGTAGTCATAACCGGCGCCAAAGCGCTGTTCGAGTCGAGCCTTGAGAATGTCGTGCCAGGCATCAAACGGTGGCAAGCCCAGGGTCGCAACAAACGCCCCGATGAGCTGATCCCCGGGCAAATCGATGCCTTCGCTGAACACCCCACCCAGAACAGCGAACGCCACGCTGCCACCCGGCTCCCTGAAACCTGCCAGAAACTCAGCTCTCTGTTGCGGCGACATGCCCGGCGCCTGTGCCCGCTGGGGAATATCCGGCGCCTGCCGGGCCAGGGCATCACTAACCTGCTGCGCGTACTTGAAGCTGCTGAAAAACGCCAGGTAATGCCCGGGCCGCTCCGTGAACTGCCGGGCGATCAGCTCGGCGATGGGTTTGAGTGATGCCTCCCGATGAACCTGGCGCGTGCTGATTTCCGGCGTGAAGTGCACCTGCAACTGGTCTGCGCTGAACGGACTGGGTAGCGTGGTAAAACGCGAATCCTCAGGCAGCCCGAGCAAATCCCGGTAGTAAACACCGGGACTCAGGGTGGCGGAAAAAAGCAGAACTGAATGCGCTGCCTCGAACCGCTCCCGCAGGAAATCCGCCGGAATCAAATTCTGGATCGTCAGGCTGGCCCGCCCCCGACCAGCGCGCTGAAATTCACACAGGGAATGATCACCGAAGGCGTCCGCCAGCTTCATGAAAGCCACGCTTTCGAACAAGAGTTCCTGCAATGCCAGATCCGGGGGATTATCGGCCAGGTAATCAGTCAGATTCGAAACCATCGACTGCAGGGCACCGAGCAACTGGGCCGGCAATGTTGCCAGGAACTCCAGGCGTTCAGAGTCTGCCTGATGATCGCGGATCAGGCTCTGCCAGGCCCGTGCGGTCCGGTCGATGGCGGATTTCAGCGGTTTTGGCGCGGTCTTTTTGATCCTCAGCAAGCGCTGCTGATCCAGCCGGACCGAATACATGCCTCGGCCCCGATCCACGAGGTTGTGGGCTTCATCTAACAGCACGCTGGCCTTCAAGTTGTTCTGGCGAATCAAACCATGGAGCAGGGCGGATTGGTCGAACAGGCGGTTCACGTCACCGATCACCACATCGCTCCACCGGGCCATTTCCTGGGCGAGGAAGTAGGGGCAGATGTCGTGACCGGCAGCGATCTTCGCCAATGTGTGCTGATCCAGTATCCCTTCGGTCTGGGCCGCTTCCGCCCGGGCATCGGGCAGCCGATCGAAAAATCCTTTGGCCAGTGGGCAGGAATCGCCATGACAGGCTTTGTCCGGATGTTCGCAGGCGTCGTCTTTGGAGACCAGTTCCAGGGTTCTCAGGGGCCAGGTCGGGCCCGCTTGAGCCGAACGCAGGCGAGCCACCGCATCCATGGCCAGCTGACGGGCAGTATTGCGACAGGTGAGATAGAACAGCCGGTCCTGTCCGGCAGAGGCCATGGCCATCAGCGCCGGAAACAGTGTGCCGAGGGTCTTGCCCAGGCCGGTCGGGGCTTCCAGAAGCAGAGTGCCGGACTTTACCGCGTTCTTGTATACCGTCTCCGCCAGCTGGCGTTGCCTGGGACGAAATTCGGGGAAGGGAAAGGCAAGGCCGGCGAGCAGCGCATTGCGCTGTTCGCGGTGATGATCTTCCTGTTCCGCCCAGGCCTTGTATTGACCGCAAAGGGTTTCCAGTTCCTGCCAGAGCTCATCGGCACTGGCGGTCTCCACCACCGGTGTTTCCTTGTCCCTGCCGGTGTCGTAATAGATCAGCGCCAGCTCCAGGGTTTTGACGTTTTCCTGTCGACACAAAAGCGCGCCGTAGGCTCGCAACTGGCCCCGGTGGAGCGCCCTTTGATGCTCGCGGATTCGGGACAGGTCTCCCCGATGGGTCTTGATTTCTTCCAGCCGGCAGCGGTGCGGGTTGTAGATATCGGCGCGCCCGGAAAGCAATAACCCCCGGCATTCACCAGTCAGTAAATACTCGCTTTTATAGCCATAGCCGCGACGGGATTGTATTGCCTGGTGGCCGGCGATGCCCTCTTCGGCACTGGGAGCCGGGGTGTAGCGAAAGTCCAGATCGCCGCTACGGGCGGCAAATTCGCACAGGGTCCGGACGGCTACCTTCACCGTCATTCCAGCACCCCATCCTCTTGCCAGCGCACATAGCAGACACTGGCGGGGATACCCTCAACGGCAAAAAATTCGAGCCAACGTATCTGATGGTCCTGCAGCCGATCGCCCGGCCCTTTCACTTCAACCATTTCGTAACGCTTTTCGGTATCTGTGGCGCCGGGAAAGAAACGAATCAGATCGGGGAAGCCACTGCGATGCTCCCGGATATTCCGTAACAGGCGGCGGAAGAGGGTTTCCAGATCCGCTGCTGGAATGCAGTCCAAGGCCAGGCTGAGGAGTTCCTCGTTGATGACGGGCCAGATCACGAAAGGATTGGTGGTACCCTGTTTCGCCCGGTAATTCGCCAGAATCCGCTCCCGGTAGCTGCCATCGGCCAGCCGAGCGAAGCACTGTTCGAACGCGGCCTGACGGCGGCTGACAAAATCTTCCCGGGTCAGGTCCGCAGGGCCGACATGGAACGGATGGAAAAACGCCCCCGCCACCGGGGCAAAGATGGTTTGCCAGCAGAGCAGGCCAAACAGGCCATTGATCAGGGTGTTTTCCACATAGAACGCAGGCGTCTCTTCCCGATGCAGGTGTTGCTGTACGGCGTATTCAACCGATCCCATTGCCGGCTTCGGCAGGGTAAAGGTGATGTCCCGGATGGCTGGTCGCGCTGGCGGCACTGGTGGTGTCTTGCCAAGCCTGCTTGCGAGCCGTTTCAGGATCCGTGCCAGGCCCTGGGCTTCGGCGTCGCTCAGATCATGGCTCTGCCACTCCGACGCAATGGCCCAGGCTTCCTCGTGGCGTTTCATCCTCTCGAGCAACCGAAGCTGCTTCAGCCGCGCTTCCCGATGGCCGCTGCTGGCGAAGGCATCCGCCGCCAGCTCCCGCTCTCCCTGGCGCTCCGCCTGCCGACCCAATTCCAGCAATAACCGGTCCCGGCGGCTGGTCAACCAGGCATTTTCACAAGGGCCAGGTACGTCGAACCAGACCTCTGCGGCAGGTACGCCTTCATCCAGCCTTTCCCGGCACCGATGCATGGCGAGGTAAAGATCAACCTCGGAACGATGTTGGAACGCCCGGGAATCCGGTGTAAACGAAACTGGTTCGTACTGCTGATGACCCAGTTCCACCAGCACAAAATCCGACCAGCTCTGGCGAAGATTGCCAAAAAACATCAGGCGAACCCGATCAAACAGGGCCATGGTTTTGAGCCGAATCACTGGCCTGGCGTGCTGACCCAGCCAGTCAGCAACGGTTAGAGGGTCGGGAAATTGCGGAAGCAGTGCATCGCGCATCTGGCCTTTGGGCAGGTTGGCAGGCTTTCCGGCCGCCTCCAGCAAAGGCCTCGCAGCAGGCCGCAGCTCTCCCAGGGTAAACAGCCGGAAAAGTTCATCCAGGCTGAGCAGGGGGTCGGTATCCAGCCAGTCCTCACCATCAAGTTCTTCCAGGGCGCGGCTTTCCGGAACGCCCAGCTCCGGGTAATTGAGTTTTTCCGAGCGAAACAGATCGCCTGTGCGCATCACCATGCGGGTCAGCAGAGCCCGCGCCGGCCGGGAAAGGGAATGGAAGCTCGCAAGTCGATCCAGCTCGTCCCCGGTCAGCAAATCGCCGTGGTGGCGCTGTACCCAGCCAAGGAGGGTTTCCATATTTTCGAGGTAGTACAGCGGATTATTGAGATCTGCGGTACCCGGTTGTTTGCTCTGTGGCTTCGCCGATGACATGGCCTGGAGGATCTTCCTTCGAGTTGGTTCCGGAGTATGACGCTACCACGTTGAGCCGGAGACCGGACATTAACGTAAGTCTATGACTGATTACAGGAGAGCATCATGACCGCACCCATTCTGATCACCGGCGCCGGCCAACGAATTGGCCTGGCCTTCGCCAGGGCCTGCCTGGACCGGGACCAGCCCATCATCGTCACCTACCGCACCTATCGACCGGCGATTGATGCACTACAGAAAGCCGGTGCCGAATGTATCCACGCGGACTTTGCCACGAACGATGGTATCGAAGCGTTCATTCAAACTCTGAAATCCCGGACCGACAGCTTGCGTGCGATTATTCACAACGCTTCGGACTGGCTGCCAGAAAGCGAGGATTCAGATCCGGCGGATGTGATGAGCGCGATGATGCAGATTCATGTAACCACGCCCTACCTGATCAACCTTGCCTGCCGGTCGATGCTGGAGCAGGGTGAGTCGACAACCGACATCGTCCATATGACGGACTATGTGGTGGAGAAGGGCAGCGCGAAGCATATCGCCTACGCCGCCAGCAAGGCCGCACTGACCAACCTCACCTTGTCTTTTTCACGGTTACTGGCGCCCAGTGTGAAGGTGAACGCCGTAGCGCCGTCCCTGATCATGTTCAACCAGGGCGACAGCGAGGCTTACCGGGAGAAAACCTTGAAGAAGTCGCTTATGGGCATCGAGCCCGGGCCAGAGGTCGCTGTCGCCACCCTGCAGTTTCTACTGGACAACCCCTACATCACCGGTCGGACGCTACCTTTAGATGGCGGACGGCATCTGGTCTGAGACCATTAAATGCCCAGTTCGGCCGGCTGGAGTCTCACGCCGGCCACCTTCCAGGCACCTTCAGTGAGCACCATCCGGTAATAGGCATCCCAACGCTTGCCCTCCGGCCCCTGCAACCGAACCACCTGGATTTCAAAGGCGCCGTGGGGCACGCGCTGGGTAAATTCGATGGCAGTGGCGTTGTGCACGGCCGGGTAGGCTTCACGAACCATGTCGACAAACACCTGTGACGAGCCGAATCGACGCTTGATGCCCTCGGAGGCGTGAGCCCAGGCCTGTTCCTGATCGTTGTTGGCGAAGGCTTCGATCTGGCGAAGGATGGTGTCTCGAATTTCCGCGTCCTTGTCACTGGCGACGGTCTGTGATGACCCGAAGATGGCCAAGCCCATGAAAGCCAGCAGGACGGGAATCAGCCACTTTCCGAAACGGATATTTTGGTGACCCATGATGGCACCTCGCTATTGTTCATCTTTTAAACAATACGCCCAGATCAGGACTCCGGATTCGCCCACCTGTCAGGGCGTTGAACTCACCGACTCCCACGCTCCGGCCAGATGATCTTCATCAGTGCCCGACGCTTTGGATCCGGGAAGGCGATAGCCGGTCTGCAGCCTCTCCGGGTACACGTACAGATCCTTGATTTCCTGCTCAATCGTCACTTCCACCTGATCCGGTGGAAACAGCATCCGCATGGCCAACAGGTCATAGCAGTCATTCAACTGCTCGTCCACGGCGGTTTTGACCAAATCAATCCTGCTCATGGTTGCTCGTTTTATGACCTGTAACGGAAAGCATTTCGTAGAAGCTCTTACGACAACAAACCTGCGGGAGACTTCCGATGCATATGGACACTGGCGAATTGAAGAAGCACAAGCACGACACCATTTCCTTGCTGGAGATCGTCTCCATGGAGGGGCGCTATTACATGGCGAGGTTCTACCTGGATGGTCAGGGCTACGTACTCACCGACGCCTACGACAAGCCGGTCATGTTTACCGGGGCCTGTGCCGTACGAGAGTACTTCCATGAATATGAAGTTGAGCACACCGATGTGATTCCGCCAACCGGAACCGATGAAATGATCGGCATGCCCGACAGCGGCTCGGAAACCATGCGGGTGCCCCTGTAGGGCCCCGCTTGACGGTCGCTCAGCTTCCAGCGAATGACAGGGAATCCACCAGATCGGCGCCGTTGAAGACCGCGCCGTGAAAATCACTGTCGGGAACCTGATTCAGCGTAAACACCAGCGCACTGGCCGCCTGCTCGGCGGTCAGGCATTCCCCCGCCTCCAGGCGCCCCGCCAGCCACTCTGCGTGCGGCAGGTTCAGGTCACCGGCCTTCTTGATGTGGCTGCGGATGCCCGGCGTATCCACGAGACCCGGTTGGAACAGACTTACAACCGGTCCGTCCGGCATGGTGTCGAATTCCACAGACATCTGGCGCACCAGCCGACGCAACGCCATTTTGCTGATTCCATAGCTCCCGGTTCCGGGCTGTGCGTGCTTGTCCATTCCAGCACCGATCATCACAATCCTCGACGCCGGGTCTCCGCCTTTTAAAAGCGGAAGCAGGGATTGGGTGAGTAACAGGGGCGCAGATACGTTAACGGCCAGGGCTTCCTGAAAATCAATCAGACCAAGGCTGGCGAAATCGGCTGCGGGTTCACCCACACCGGCACAGTAGACAAACGCTGAAAGGTGGTCGACCGCATCACCGACCTGGTGGGCCAGGTTACGAGTACTCTCTGGATCCGCCAGGTCAACTTCAAGGGTCATCAATTCACAGTCAGGCGCTTCAACGCGGACTGTGTCTGCCACGTCCTCCAGCTTTCGCACAGTACGGCCAGCGAGAATCAGGTTATGGCCGCGGGGGGCAAGCTCGAGAGCCAGAGCCCGCCCGATGCCCGAACCGGCGCCGGTGATCAGTGTCCACATAATGCCTCTCTCCTTCGCAGATGGTTCACGACACCGTCTGTCGCAGCGGGCCGCGATAATTTGCGGTGATCAAACGTTTCAGACTGTCCGCATCTGTGGTCACATACGGTAACCTGTGGCAACAGGATTGAACTGCATACCAGACAAGGAAATTCATGGCTGCTCTGTCCACCGATAAGCCCGCTACCATCGACCCCGGGTTTCACGCGATCCACGCCAACCATCTGGAAGACCTTCGCCGGGCGGTGGTCTACATCTGTCGGAACAATCCCATGCCGCCACTGGAGAGCGAGACCTTCCTGGTGCAGAGCAACGGCATTGCCCAGTGGCTGAAGCTCGCGCTGGCGGAGAAACGCACGGACGATGGCATGGACGGCGGTCTGGGTATTGCCGCCGGCATGGATTTCCTGTTTCCGGCCCGGTTTATCTGGCAGGCCTACCGGGCGGTCCTACCGGACGGCGAGGTGCCGGAACAGTCACCCTTCGACAAGCGTCGCCTGGTGTGGCGGCTGTACCGGTTACTACCCAGCCTCGTCGGTCAGGACGAAGCCTTCACACCTCTGGCCCGGTTTCTGGAGGGCAACGATCCGGACCTGCGCGATTTCCAGCTAGCGGAAAAAGTGGCGGATCTGTTTGACCAGTACCAGGTGTTCCGGGCCGACTGGCTGGCCGCCTGGGAGCAGGGCAAGAATGTGATTATCACAGCCCGGGCGGAGGAAAAGCCGCTGGATGCAGAAACCCGCTGGCAGCCTTTGCTCTGGCGCCGGCTCGTAGAGGATGTGGGCGCGGAAGCCCACACCAGCCGATCGCAGATCCACACCCGGTTTATGGAGCAGGGCCAGCGTATCCCGGCACCGGCAAATCCGTCGCGCCTGCCGAACCGGATCGTCGTATTCGGCGTTTCCTCGCTGCCGCGGCAGGCACTGGAGGCGCTGTATGTACTGAGCCGGTTCAGCCAGGTGGTGCTCTGTGTTCACAACCCCTGCCAGTTTTACTGGGCCGATATCATCAGCGATCGGGAGCTGCTCACGGCCGAACGCAAGCGGGGCAGAACCCATCCCACGCTGTCCGACGTTGAAGATCCAGACCAGCTACACCAGCACGCCAACCCGTTGCTGGCCGCCTGGGGCAAGCAGGGCCGTGACTACATCCGCCTGCTGGACGAGTTCGACAACCCGGAGGAATACCGGGGCAGCTTCCAGACCCCGGATCAGAAAATCGATATCTTCTCGGACCACGGCAACCAGGACGCACCGCGCCTCCTGCACCAGCTGCAGAACGATATCCACAACCTGACGCCCCTCCGGGAAATCCGCCAGCAGCATCGACAACTGGATTTGCGGCAGGATCACTCCCTGGCGTTCCACCAGGCCCACAGCCCCCAGCGTGAAGTGGAGATTCTGCACGACCAACTCCTGGCGGCTTTCAACGCCGACCCAACGCTGCGGCCCCGGGATGTTATCGTGATGGTGCCCGATATCAACGTGTACGCGCCTCATATACAGGCGGTGTTCGGCCGTTACCAGCCTGGGCGCAAGCGCCACATTCCCTTTACCATTTCTGATCAGGGCCAGCGCCACCACGAACCGGTGTTGATTGCCCTGGAAACCCTGATGTCACTGCCCCGCAGCCGCTTTGCGGTGAGCGAAATCATCAGCCTGCTGGAGGTGCCCGGCATAAGGGACCGCTTCGGGATCGGCGAAGACGAGATTCCCCTGGCCCGTCGCTGGGTGGAGGGCGCCAATATCCGCTGGGGGCTGCATGGGCTGCACCGGGAAAGCCTGGATCTGCCCGCCGAACTGGAGCGCAACACCTGGCAATCCGGGCTGCGCTCGATGCTGCTGGGGTATGGGATGGGCGACGATGAGCCCTGGGGTGGCGTGGAACCCTTCGGCGAGATCGGCGGCCTGCAGGCCAGCCTGGCGGGCCGCCTGAACGACTTTGTGCATCAGCTGGAAACCCTCTGGCTGGCGCTGCAGACCCGCCGCACGCCCGAAGACTGGGAACACCTGTTTTCAGACATGCTCGGGCAGTTTTTCCACAAGGTGGAAGGCAGCGACCTGTTGCTGCTGAACCGGTTCCGCCGCCAGCTGGAGCAGTGGCTGGAAGACGCCCTGGCCGCTGGCCTTGGGGAACAGACCCTGCCCCTGAATATCGTCAAGGATGTGCTGCTGGAAGGCCTGGATGAGGGCGGCCTCAACCAGCGCTTCCTCGCCGGCAAAGTGAATTTCGCCACCCTGATGCCGATGCGCGCCATTCCCTTCCGGAATGTGTGCCTGTTGGGCATGAACGACGGTGATTATCCCCGTTCCCGACCACCGGTGGATTTTGATCTGATGGCCCAGGATTACCGCCCTGGGGATCGCTCCCGCCGGGAGGACGACCGCTATCTGTTCCTGGAAGCTTTGTTATCCGCCCGGGAGCAGCTTTACATCAGCTGGGTGGGCCGGAGTATCAAAGACGATTCAGAACGACCGCCGTCGGTGCTGGTGGGCCAGCTGCAGGATCATCTCGACAGCTTGTGGTCCGTGGCAGGGCTACCGGACGCAAAAGTCACAGAAGTGCTCACCACCCAGCATCCGCTGCAACCCTTCAGCCGGGCCTATTTCCCGAAAGCCAATGGCCTGACAGAGGGCGAAGACAGTGAACCGCGGCCTCTGGCGGAGGTTCTGCAAGCCCGCCATCTATTCACTTACGAGCGGGAGTGGCGCAGTGCCCATGGTGGTGAAGCTGCGGAACACACCGAGTCTGCACTACCGTACCAGACGCCCGAAGAACCCATCAGCCTGAGCGATCTGGCGGCTTTCCTGAAAAAGCCCATCGACACCTTCTATCAACGTCGACTGCAGGTGCACTTCGAGGATGTTGAGGACGACGACACCGACAACGAGAATTTCGACCTGGACGGCCTCGACCGCTGGCGCCTGGACAATGAGTTGATTCAGGACGGACTGCTGAAAGCCGGCAATGAAGAAGAACTGGAAGACCGGTTGCAAACAATCCTGGACCGGATGGCCCGCCGCGGGGACCTGGGCATGGGCGTGACCGAGCACCGCCTGCGTTCCGAGTTGGCCGGGCGCTTGCCGGACCTGTTCGACCGGTACCAGAGTGCACTGGCAGACTGGCCGGAGGCGGTCGCCGAGCCTCTGCCTTTTGACTACCAGTTTGAGAATGCCCTGGGTTCGGTCGCCGTTGCCGATCTGATCGACCGTCTTCGCTCCAATGCCGCGGGCGATCTGTGCCGTCTGGTGGTGGCCAGCTCCAGCCTGCTGACCGGCTCCGGTTCCAGCAGGAAAGTGCGCTATGCCAACCTGATGCGGGACTGGCTGATTCACCTGGCCGGGCAAATGCGAGGTCAGCCGTTCGACACCCTGATCCTGGCTAAGGAGGAGGGCCGCCGCTTTCACTTTGCGGCGTTTACGCCGGAACAGGCCAGACCGCTGTTCGAAACTGTGCTCACCCGGTGGATGGAGGCCACCACACGTGCCTTGCCCATTCACTGCGAGGCCGGCTTTGCCTGGATCACCAGTTACTACGGCGGTAAAAAGTACGTCGGTGACCACGAGCGGGCTATCAACGAGGCCGAGCAAGCCTATACCACCGCTCTTGAGCGGGACGTTGGTTACCTGATGGGCACATTTGAAACGCCGGAACGGCTGATGGCCAGCGGCGAATTCGAAGCCCTGTTGCATCAGCTCTACGTGCCGGTTTGGGAAGCCGAGCAGGGCAAATCAGCGGCGGACCAGATCGGGAGTGTGGAATGACGGAACAGAAAAACAACCGGAACCCGAATCTGGATCCCCTGGCCCTCGCCCTGAACGGCAGCGCCCTGATCGAGGCCAGTGCCGGCACCGGCAAAACCTTCACCATAGCCATTCTTTACGTGCGCCTGGTGCTTGGCCACGGCCAGTCCCCGGACAGCCCGCTGCAGAATCTGCTGCCGCCCAACCTGCTGGTGGTGACCTTCACCGAGGCCGCCACCAAGGAACTGCGAGACCGTATCCGCACCCGGCTGACCCAGGCCGCGGAGGTGTTTTCGGAGGCGGCCGACGAGTCTGATCCGCCTGCAGAAACGGCACTGATCTACCAGCTAAGGAATGAGAGTTATCCGGATCCGGCCAGTTGGCCGGAATGCCGCAAAAAGCTGCTGCTGGCCGCAGAGTGGATGGACGAGGCGGCGGTATCTACTATCCACAGTTTTTGTAACCGCATGCTCAGCGAGCACGCGTTCGACAGCGGCAGCCTGTTCAAGCTGACCCTGGAAACCGACCAGAGCGAGCTGCTGGACGAGGTCGCCCGGGATTACTGGCGCACCTTTGTCTATCCTCTGCCCCCGATGCTGATGGACGAGGCACTGAGTCACTGGAAAACACCCGGGGATCTGCGCCAGGGTGTTCGCAACCTGATTGACGATCCCCAGAGCCTGGGCACACCGCCCGACAGCGTTCACCAGGCCATCGATCAGGTGGTCAGGCGGCGCCTGGAACAGTCACAGGCCCTCAAGGCTCATCCCTGGGGCCAGTGGCGCGAGGAAGTGACCCAGCTGCTGAACGATCTGAACAAGGCCAAACGACTCCATGGCGGGAGTAAGAACGCCATGATCAAGGTCTGGGACTTTTTGTTTGCCTGGGCAGAATCAGACGACCTGTTGCCCGAAAAGATCGATAGTGCCGCAGGCTTCAAGAATCAGACGCCCGACGGTCTCGACAAGATTCTGAAAGGCGATGAATCTGCCCCCCATCATCCTGCCTTCGACGCCATCGAAGCGCTGCTGGATTTCAGCCAGAACCAGCCCAGCGCCAAATCCGACATTCTGCGCCACGCCAGCCACTGGATAGCGGAACGGCTGGAATCGGAAAAGCAGAAACGCTCGGAAATGGGCTTTGACGATCTGCTTACCCGGCTGGACGAAGCCCTGCACGGCCCCCGTGGCGATCAGTTGGCAGCCACTATCCGGCGCCAGTTTCCGGTGGCCCTGATCGACGAATTCCAGGACACCGACCCGGTGCAGTACCGCATTTTCGACCGCATCTACAATGTGGCGGGCGGCGACCCCGACACCTGCCTGCTGATGATCGGCGATCCCAAGCAGGCTATCTACGGGTTCCGGGGTGCCGATATCTACACCTACCTGCAGGCAAGGCAGGGCGTGAAAGAACGCACCTACACACTGGGAAAAAACTTCCGCTCCGCCAAAACCATGGTGGCGGCGGTCAACCGGGTCTTCGAACACAGCGACCAGCACAGCCAGGATGGCGCCTTCCTGTTCGGCAAAGGCGATAACTCACCGCTGCCGTTCCAGGGTGTCGACGCCAACGGCACCAAACGGGTCTGGGCGATCAACGGGGAGGAGCAGCCCAGCCTGGTGTTCTGGACCCACGAATCCGGCGAAGAGGACAAGGACGGCAACCCGAAAGGTATGGCCAAGGGCACTGCCACGGCCGATGTGTCAGAAACCTGCGCCAGCGAGATCGCCCGCTTGCTGACCCTGGGCCAGGCCGGGCAGGCTGGTTTCGCCTTGCCTGAGAATCCGGAAGATCTGGACCCGGTTGCCCCGAAAGACATCGCCATACTGGTCAACAATCGCAACGAGGCCAGCGCGGTGCGGGACGCCCTGGGTCGCCGGCGCATCAAGAGCGTCTACCTGTCAGACCGGGATTCTGTACTGACTTCCCGGGAATCAAAGGAAATGCTGTGCTGGCTGCGGGCGTTTGCCGAGCCCCGGCAACTGGCCTACATACGCGCCGCGCTGGCCACGCCAACCCTCGGTCAGTCCTGGGATGCCCTGAATCAGCTGCTCACCGACGAGCTGGTGCTGGAGCGGGAAATCGAGCGATTTATCGGCTATCAGCAGCAGTGGCAGAAGCAGGGTGTGCTGCCCATGCTGCGCAGTTTCCTGATGGATTTCGAGGTACCGGGCCGGTTATTGCAACGCCCGGACGGCGAACGGCGGCTGACGGATATTCTGCACATTGCCGAGTTGTTGCAGCAGGACAGCCTGCAACTGGACGGCGAACATGCCCTGGTGCATCACTACACCCAGATACTGCGGGCGGCCGACGAAGAAGACGAGCACCGCACCCTGCGGCTGGAAAGTGATGCCGGCCTGGTGAAGGTTATCACCGTGCACAAGTCCAAGGGTCTGGAATACCCCCTGGTGTTCCTGCCCTTCGGCACGGCGTTTCGTGCCCAGAGTGAAAAACAGGCCTTCGTTCGCTATCACGATGACGGGGGCAGGCTGATCACGGTGTTCGATCCAGAACCTGAGGATGTGGCCAGGGCCGACCAGGAACGCCTGGGCGAGGATATCCGAAAACTCTACGTGGCCCTCACCCGGTCCCGCTTTGCCACCTGGGTGGGCACGGCGGCCCTGGATAACTGGCAGCAAAGCGGTCTGGGCTACCTGATTGCCGGCGGGGGCCAGAGCCGCATCAGCGACTGCCTGGAAGAACTGGCGCAGGGCAGAGCAGAGATCGGGATTACTCCGTTACCGGATCCGGACGAAACGCAGTATCAAGAGCAGGCCCCGGAAGCCCTCGGACCGGCACTGATCTCCGAACGGGAGGCTAAAGAGGACTGGTGGATCGCCAGTTACTCCTCCATCGAATACACCGGCATGACCGGCACCGGTATTGCCTTTACCGGTGAGGTGGAAGACGCCGAGACCCAGAACCTGCTGGAAGAGAGCAGTCAGGAAGGCAGCCAGGAAGAGAGCAACGAGACGGCTCAGCTGGCCGTTCACCGCAACCAACACCATTTCCCAAAAGGCGCTGGCCCCGGAACCTTCCTGCACGAACTGCTGGAGTGGTGCACGCAGCAGGGGTTTCAGCGGGTTGTGGACAACCCGTCCCTGCTTCACGAGCAACTGACCCGTCGCTGCGGCACCCGTGGCTGGAGTGACTGGGTGGAACCGTTGGAGCGCTGGTTGCTGGCTTTGATCAGCAAACCCTTGAGCCTCGACCGGGCCGGCACCGAACGTGTCAGTCTGGCGAATCTGACCACCCTGCGCCCCGAACTGGAATTCTGGTTCGAGAGCCGCAACGTCAGCGTGCGGAAGCTCGACCAGCTGGTGACCGCACACACCCTGAACGGCGCAGACCGGCCCCGGGTGGAGGAGACCCGCTTCAACGGCATGCTCAAGGGCTTCATCGATCTGGTGTTCGAACACGAGGGGCGGTATTACGTGCTGGACTACAAATCCAATACCCTGGGGGAGGACGACAGCGCCTACACCGACCAGGCCATGGGCGACGCCATTCTGGATAAACGCTACGACCTGCAGTACGTACTCTATCTGCTTGCCCTGCACCGGCTGCTGAAAGCCCGTTTGCCGGATTACGACTACGACCAGCACATTGGCGGCGCGGTGTATCTGTTCCTGCGGGGCGTTGAATCCCCGGGTGGTGGTGCATTCTCTGACAAACCACCCAGAACCCTGATTGAACAACTCGATGCCCTATTCGATGGCGAGTCCGTATCCGGGGAGGTGGCCGCATGAGCCGTTCCCGTTCTCACATCAAAAACTCCGACCACCAGATTGATCTGTTCGCCGACGATAACACCCCGGAATCGCCAACCATGGCGAAAGGCGGGGATAATCTGATCGAGATCAGGGGCCTGCTCAACAGCCTGGATAACACCGAGGCGCTTCTACAGCACTGGCAACAGGCAGAGTGGATCCGCCCACTGGATGTTGGTTTTGCCCGGCTGATCCGGGAGCTGTCGGAAGAGCAGGGCGAACAGCCGGACCCGCTGGTTCCGCTGCTGGCAGCGCTGACCTCCCATCAGGTGGGGCGCGGCCATGTGTGCGTTGATCTTGGCAATCTCCTGGCCGACGCCGGGCAGACCCTGTCACTGCCGCCGGAGGAGTCGATTCATCACCCACCCACCGATTCCGGCACAGGTAAACCGGATCAGCCAAAGCCCGCCGACGTGCTGGCAACAGTGACGCTGCCGGAGTGTTTGGCATTGCTGGGAGGATCCTGCGCCGTAAGTGATGGCTCACATACTACACCACTGGTGTTAAACGATACCCGGCTTTATCTGCGACGATTCTGGCGCTACGAGCAATGCATTGCCGAGGGAATTCGGCAACGGCTGACTCTGCCGTCGCCCATGGCGGATCCGGAATCCGGCCCTGCCCGTACCCTGTCCCGCGCCCTCGACCAGCTGTTCCAGTCGTCAGAACCGGTGGACTACCAGAAACTGGCCTGCGCCCTGGCAGCCCGAAACCGTTTCGCGGTCATCACCGGCGGACCCGGCACCGGAAAGACCACCACGGTGGTTAACCTGCTGGCGGCTTTGCAGGCGGTTGCCGGTGAATCCCCGGACAGGGCGGGCCGGAAATACCGTATCCGGCTGGCGGCCCCGACCGGCAAGGCTGCCGCCCGACTGAACGAATCCATCGGCGGTGCGGTCAGCCGCTTGCCGCTGGCCGACTTACCCGGCAACGTGGAGCTGGCGGATATTCCCACCAGGGTCACCACCCTGCACCGGTTGTTGGGCAGCCGGCCCGATACCCGCAGATTCCGCCACAACCGTGATAACCCGTTGCTGGTAGATATTCTGGTGATCGACGAAGCCTCCATGGTGGACGTCGACCTGATGGCATCGGTGTTCGATGCCCTGCCCGCCAACGCCCAGCTCATCCTGCTGGGCGACAAGGACCAGCTGGCCTCGGTAGATGCCGGCGCAGTACTCGGTGAGCTGTGCCAGCGGGCCTTCCAGGCTCACTACACACCGCAAACAGCGCAGTGGCTGGCCACCATGACCGGTAGCCGGCTACCTCAGTCACTGGTTGACGAATCGGGCCATCCCCTGGATCAGTCCGTGGCCATGCTGCGCAAGAGCTACCGGTTCCGGGAAGACAGCGGTATCCGTGCCTTTGCCGAAGCCGTGAATACCAATGCGCTGGATCGCGCCATGGTGCGCCGGATCCGGGAGGCGGCGTTCGACGATGTCATCCTGCTCAGCAGCCCACCCGGAAAACCGGATCCGGAAGACACCCTGGAGCTGGTGTGCAAACATGCCATCACCGGCTCGCCGGAGGCCTTCCGCAACGCCGGACAGGGTCGACAGGTGAACGATCAGCCGTTGCCGCCACCGGTCGGCTACCGTCATTATCTGGAGCAGCTACAGAATCATGACCTGGATGAAAACAGCTCCCGGGGCGACTGGGATGCGATGGCAGTGCAGCTGCTTGAAGCTTTCAGTGACTTCCAGGTGCTCTGTGCCCTGCGCAAGGGGCCCTGGGGCGTGGAAGGGCTGAACGACCGGATCGCCACGCAGTTGCTGGCTGAAAAGCTGATTCCGCGCGCCGAGGGCTGGTACCCGGGCCGGCCAGTGTTGATCACCGGCAACGATTACAACCTGGGCCTGATGAACGGCGATATCGGCATTACCGTCAGCGTGCCCTGGGACCGGACGGAAACCGGGGAGCCCCGATACACGCTGAGGGTGGCCTTCCCCAGCAGCGACACACCCGGCGGTATTCGGTGGATCTCGCCCAGTCGGCTGCAGCAGCTGGAAACCGTGTACGCCATGACGGTGCACAAATCCCAGGGCTCGGAGTTCAATCACACCTGTCTGGTGCTGCCAGACCGGCTCAGCCCTGTGTTGACAAAGGAACTTGTCTACACCGGCATCACCCGGGCCCGGAACTGGTTCAGTTTGATAGCGTCTCACCCACAAATTCTGGAGGATGCCGTGGCACAGCAGGTTACCCGTGCTTCTGGCCTGGCCATCGCGGTCAGGGAATCTACTGATTAAGGAGTATCGCCTTGCGCTACATGTTTCGATATGATCGTCTGGTTTTCCGTGACAAGTAGTGCAGCGTATGGCCTTCGATTCCTCGTACCTTCAGCAAGACGAAGCGTCCCGTCTTAAAACCATTCTCGAAGGCACCGGTGCCGGCACCTGGGAGTGGAACGTTCAGACAGGTGAGACCATCTTTAACGAACGCTGGGCCGAAATCATCGGTTACTCGCTGGAAGAGCTGCAACCCACCTCCATCGAAACCTGGATGGCCTTCGCTCACCCTGACGATCTGGCAGTTTCCGATCAGCGGCTGAACGCCCATTTCCGCGGCGACACCGAATACTATGAGTGCGAAGCCCGAATGCGGCATCGTGACGGCCACTGGGTCTGGGTCCGCGACTATGGGCGCCTGGTCAGCCGCACGCCGGAAGGGGAGCCGGAGTGGATTTCAGGAACCCACATAGAGATCTCCAGCAGCAAACATTACGAGCAGAAGCTTGAGCTGATCAAAGCCGAGCAACAGCAAACGATCGAGCACTTTGAAAAAATGTCGTCGTTGCTGCCAGGTGTGATTTTCCAGTTCGAGGTAGCGCCAGACGGAACCATGAGCTTTCCATACGCCAGTGCCGGAATCGAGCGGGTATACGGCGTGACGCCCGAGCAGGCGAAAGCGGATGGTTCCATCGTTTTCAACGCCATCCATCCCGAGGATCGCAAGTACGTAAACCAGACGATCAACCTATCCCGGTAAAGCGGTGAAAACTGGATTTGCGAATACCGTGTGGTCAACGAAGGGGTTACCAACTGGGTTCTGGGCCGTTCGAAACCAGAGTTCAAACCCGACGGTACCGTGCTCTGGCACGGCGCCATCCTGGATATCACCTCCCAGAAAGCCCTCGAGGAACAACTGCGACAGAGTTCAACCACCGATGATCTGACCGGAACAGCCAACCGCCGCCGCTTTACCGAAGTACTCGGATGGGAATTTCAGCGCTTGAAAAGAAACGGCGCGGGCTACGCCGTGGTATTGATTGATTTCGACTGGTTCAAGAAGGTCAATGACCGCTACGGACACCATGTCGGCGATCTGGTCCTCAAAGAAACCGCCAACCGCATCAAGAATGAACTGCGTTCCGGCGACACCCTGGGTCGCATCGGGGGTGAGGAATTTGCCGTTCTCATGCCCCAAAGCGATGAAGCGAGCGCCCGGCAGCTGGCTGAACGCCTTCGCCAGTCTGTCGAAGAGCTGGAATTCGTCGGCTTTACGGAACTCCGCGGAACCATCACCTGCGGCGTGGCCATCTCCGATAAAGCCGACGAGAAACCCAGCCAGATCCTCGTGCGGGCCGACCAGGCGATGTACCGGGGCAAGGCGCAAGGACGCAATCAGGTGGTCGTATTTGATCAGACCCTGTCGGATCCCGGCTAAATCCCGGCTTCCCCGCGATCATGCTGGTGTTGCTGTAGCCACAGGCGGGCGTAATGGCCGTTTTGTGCCAGAAGTTCCTGATGATGTCCGCTTTCCACGATTTTCCCACCATCCATCACCAGAATGCTGTCCGCGTCCATAACCGTGGACAGTCTGTGAGCGATCACCAGGGTTGTTCTTCTCTGGCTGACTTCCTTGAGCGCCCCGAGAATCGCTTGCTCCGACAGTGAATCCAGGGAGGACGTGGCCTCATCCAGAATCAACAACGGCGGGTTCTTCAGAATCACCCTGGCAATGGCCACCCGCTGTTTTTCACCCCCGGAGAGCTTCAGGCCACGCTCGCCCACCTTGGTTTCATAGCCCTCCGGCAGGCTGTGGATAAAGTCTTCCAGGTGAGCCATGCGGGCCGCCCGATAGACCTCCTCCTCGGTGGCTTCCGGCCGGCCGTAGGCCAGGTTCCGGTACAGGGTATCGTTGAACAGCACCGTATCCTGGGGCACCACACCAATCGCCGACCGCAGGCTGTCCTGAGTTACCGTCCGGATATCCTGGCCATCGATACGGATAGCGCCCTGATCAACTTCATAAAAGCGGAACAGCAGGCGGGCGAGGGTGGACTTGCCGGCGCCACTGGCCCCCACCACCGCCACCGTGTGTCCCGCCGGGATGGAAAAGCTCACATCCCGCAGGATCGGCCGGTCCGGGCGGTAGGCAAAGTGGATATGATCGAACTGCACTTCGCCTTTATCCACAGCCAGTTTCGTTGCGTCCGGGGCATCCTCAATGGCCGGCTTATCCCCCAGCAGCTTGAACAGACGCTCGACGTTCACCAGGGCCTGTCGGATTTCCCGGTAGACAAAACCCAGGGCATTCAGGGGTATGAACAGCTGCAGCAGATAGGCGTTGATCATGGTGAAATCCCCGAGGGTGATCTCGCCGCTGGCCACCTCCCGCACCGCCATAGCCATGATGACAATCATGGCCAGACCAATAATCAGCGCCTGGCCAGAGTTCAGGGCGGCCAGTGACAGCCGGTTCTTCAATCGGGCCTGTTCCCAGTCGTCCAGGTCCCGGTCATAAACTTCGGCCTCATAGCGCTCGTTGTTGAAATATTTCACCGTCTCGTAGTTGAGCAGGCTGTCTATGGCCCGCGAGTTGGACTGATTATCCCGGGCATTGGCTTCGCGCACGAATTTGGTCCGCCATTCGGTGATCTTGATGGAGAAAACCACATACACCACGACAGCCACCAGGATCGCCAGCACATAGCTGACGTTAAACACGACGAACAGGATGCAGGCCACCAGCAGGATCTCCAGCAGGGTGGGCACGATGTTGAACAGGGTAAAACGGAGCAGGAAGCTGATTCCATTCGTGCCCCGCTCAATATCCCGGGCCAGGCCGCCGGTCTTGCGGTCCAGGTGGAAGGCCAGTTCCCGCTGGTGCAGGTGCTCGAACACCCGCAGGGACACCCGGCGCATGGCCCGTTCAGCCACCCGGGCGAAGACGGCATCCCGGAGCTCGTTGAACAGGGTTGCACCAAAGCGCAGTGAACCGTAGGCGACCACCAGGATCACCGGAATCCACAGGAGCATATCGGCGCCCCGGTTCTGGTCCAGGTAGTCGACGATGTATTTCAGGGCGATGGGTGTGGCAACGGTGGCCAGTTTGGCCAGCACCAGCAAAACCAGGGACAGGACCACCCGGCCACGGAACTCGGCGAGGTAGGGCCAGAGGCCTGAAATTATTTTCCAGTCCGGTTTATGATCTGCCGGGTAGTCGTTGTCGGCGTAGGCTCTCAATTCATGTTCCTTTCGCTTCAGAGTAGTCGAGCGCGCGGGTGGAGCAGCTCTTGCGTAGCTGTATGATAGGTCTTATTGCCAGTACAAACCGTATTGGAGTGGAGTCTACAGTAGCCATTACCGTGGAGGCACATCATCAACACCCGTCACCGAAAAGCCCTGAAACTGGTCATCGACTTTATCAGCCCCTATCGCCGAGCTGTCGCCGGTGCCTTGGTGGCGCTGGTTTTCACGGCAGGTATCACGCTGGGGTTAGGGCAGGGTTTACGTATCCTGGTGGATCAGGGATTAGCCACCGAGTCGCCGGAGAATCTGGCCAGGGCGATCGGGCTGTTCTTCGTACTGGTGCTTGGCCTGGCATTCGGGTCGTTCGCCCGGTTCTACCTTGTGTCCTGGATCGGTGAACGGGTGGTGGCGGATATTCGCAAGAAAGTGTTCAACCACCTGATTGATCTTCATCCAGGCTTTTTCGAACAGAATCGGGCCCTGGAAATCCAGTCGCGGTTTACGGCAGACACCACTGTTCTCCAGTCGGTGATTGGCTCCACGGTGTCCATTGCCCTCCGGAACGCCCTGATGTTGATCGGTGGCTTGCTCCTGCTCTTCATTACTAACGCCAAGCTGGCCAGCATTATTCTGTTGGGCTTCCCCCTGGTCATCGCGCCCATCCTGTTTTTTGGCCGGAGGGTTCGTGCGCTGTCCCGGCTCAGTCAGGATAGGGTGGCTGATGTCGGCAGCTATGTGGGCGAGAGCCTTACCCAGATCAAGACGGTTCAGGCCTTTAATCACCAACCCCATGATCGCAGGTACTTCTCCGAAGTTTCTGAACGGGCTTTTGATATTGCCCGTCAGCGCATCCGTCAGCGTGCCTGGCTGACCACACTGGCCATTTCCCTGGTCATGGGTGCTGTTGGCATCGTTATCTGGATTGGGGGCCTGGATGTAATTAATGGCCGTATCAGTCCTGGCGAGCTGGCCGCCTTCGTGTTTTACAGCCTGCTGGTGGGTGTAGCCGCAGGTGCCATCAGTGAGGTGATCGGCGAGCTGCAGAGGGCCGCCGGTTCAGCAGCACGGCTATTCGAGTTATTACAGACCGAGCCGGCGTTTGAACGCACAGAAGCAACCGGAGGCCTTCCGGAACCGGTCAAAGGTGAAATCCGCATCGACCACTTGAGCTTCAGCTATCCGGGACGCACCGAAAAGCCGGCGCTGTCGGATTGCTCTCTAACGGTCAGGGCTGGTGAGACCCTGGCCCTGGTGGGCCCGTCCGGGGCTGGTAAATCCACCCTGTTTGATCTGCTTCTGCACTTCTATCAACCGACGGAAGGCAAAGTGCTCATCGACGGAATGGACGCCGCGGGTCTGTCTCTTGAGGCCCTGCGACGGTGTTTTTCCCTGGTGCCCCAGAATCCAGCCCTGTTCCATGGCACCGTAGCCGATAACATCCGCTACGCGAGACCCGATGCCAGCCAGCAGGACGTCGAGCGGGCGGCGACGATCGCCCATGCCCATGATTTCATCCAGAGCCTGCCAAAAGGCTATGAAACGCCGCTTGGAGATGCCGGCCTCGGTCTTTCCGGTGGCCAGAAGCAGCGCCTTGCCATTGCCCGGGCCCTGCTGGCGGATGCACCAATCCTGCTTCTGGATGAAGCCACCAGTGCCCTGGATGCAGAAAGCGAAAACCTGATCCAGCAGGCCATGCCGGCCCTTACCGCAGGGCGAACCACCCTGGTGATTGCCCATCGTCTGGCTACCGTGCGTGATGCTGACCGCATTGCGGTACTGGACGAGGGACGCCTGCTGGCGGTAGGCAGCCACGACGAACTGATTCGCCACAATGCCTTGTATCAGCGGCTGGCAAAACTGCAATTCCGGGACGATGCCGCCTGAGGAATACAATAGTCGGTTTGTTTCCTGTCACCGTACTACTTACACTGTTAGATGAAACTTTCGAACCTGAACCCAGGGAGAATGGCAAAGTGAGCAATAAAGAATTGCAGGCACTCAAAGAACGCTACGTTGCGGCGGGCGCGGCAAGTCCCAATGAACAGTTTGCCGACCATGCAACGAATGCAGAATTGTGGGATGCAGACGGCAAACGCATGATCGATTTTGCCGGCGGCATTGGTGTATTGAACATTGGCCATCGCCACCCGAAGGTGGTGGAAGCGGTCAAAGCGCAGCTGGACAAGCTGATGCATACCTGCCAGACGGTCATGCCCTATGAGGGCTATGTGAAGCTGGCTGAAAAACTCAGCGGCGTGGTACCGGTACGCGGCCATGCCAAGGTGATGTTGGCCAACTCAGGTGCCGAAGCCCTGGAAAACGCCATGAAGATTGCCCGTGCGGCAACTGGCAAGACCAACGTAATCTGCTTTGACGGCGGTTATCACGGCCGTACCTTCTACACCATGGCGATGAACGGCAAGGCGGCCCCTTATCAGACAGACTTCGGTCCCATGCCCGGTACCGTCTACCGTGCCCCCTATCCCGTGCCTTATCACGGGGTCAGCGAAGAGGAAGCGTTGCGTGGCCTGAAGATGGCCATGAAGGCGGACTCCCCGGCCCACAACACGGCTGCGATCGTCATCGAGCCGGTTCTGGGTGAGGGCGGTTTCTACGCGGCACCGACCAGTTTCCTCAAGGAAATCCGCAAGATCTGCGATGAAAACGACATCCTGATGGTGGTGGATGAAGTCCAGAGCGGCTTTGGCCGGACCGGGAAGATGTTTGCCATCGAGCACAGTGGCGTTGAGCCAGATCTGATGACCATGGCCAAGAGTATGGCCGATGGCATGCCGATATCCGCAATCGTCGGCACCGACAAGTATATGGATGCTTCTGGCCCGAACTCGCTGGGCGGCACCTATACGGGTAGCCCGACAGCCTGTGCCGCAGCACTGGCCGTGTTTGATGTGTTCAAGGAAGAGGATATCCTCGGCAAATCCCAAGCGCTGGGCGAGAAGCTCAAGCAGCGCTTCGGCCAGTGGCAGGAACAGTTTGCCCATGTCGACAACGTCCGAAATCTCGGACCCATGGCAGCGTTCGAACTGGTGGAAAGCAAAGAAAGCCGGACACCGAAACCGGAACTGGCGGCGGCGGTAACCAAAAAAGCGAAGGAGAAGGGACTGATTCTTCTAAGCTGTGGCATGTACGGCAACACATTGCGCTTCCTGATGCCGGTCACCATCGAAGATGATGTACTGGAAGAAGGGTTGGCAATTGTGGAAGAAAGCCTCAAGGAGGTCGGTGCCTGATTGGGCACTGGGCTTCAAGAGGAATGAGAAAGCCGGGCATAAGCCCGGCTTTTTTATAACGAAAATAGAATTCTCGAGCCGGTTCTTTAGCTGGCAGCCCCAGAGTTGACGCGCGCTGGCAGCGGTTACGTCCGGGCTCGGATTCATCGTATACTTCCGAAAGTTCTCCAGCAGTGCCGTTCGGCCTGCTCCAGTTTCACCAAACAGGCTAGAACATGACCTCTCCGAGTTCCGCGAACAGACCGGACCACAAGCCAAGACCCTGGGTCGATTTGCTGGTCAGCATTATCATTCCTTCCGTAATTCTGATGAAATTCAGTGGCGACGAACACCTGGGCAACGTCAACGCCCTTCTCATTGGCCTGGCGTTTCCTCTGGGCTGGGGCCTGTTCGAGCTGATCAAATATCGGAAAAAGAACTTCATTGCAGTGCTGGGTCTGGTCAGCGTGGGCTTGACCGGAGGCATTGGCCTGCTGGAACTGGATGCCGGCTGGCTAGCTATCAAAGAGGCCGCGATTCCCGCAGTCATTGGCCTGGCGGTACTGGCCTCCACTAGGACCAAGTATCCGCTGGTACGAACGCTGCTATATAACCCGAGTGTTCTGGATGTGGATAAGATCCACAAGACGCTCGAGGAAAACAACCGTGTGGAAGAGTTCGAAGCACGACTTCTGAAGGCCAGTTATTTCTTTGCAGGCACCTTCCTGTTCTCATCGATCATGAACTACGTGCTGGCCAAATGGATTGTGGTCAGCCCCTCCGGCACCCAGGCGTTTAATGAGGAGCTGGGCCGGATGACCCTGGTGAGCTATCCCATGATCGCGATTCCTTCAATGATCATGATGATTCTGATTTTCTATTATCTGTGGCGGACCATTCGCCGTCTGACCGGGTACACCCTGGAAGAGGTGATGGCGCCGCATCTGGCTGAAAAAGAGAAACAAAGGAACAAATCTTCGGAATCCACCACCGGGAAGTAACGGTTTCTCAGATATTCCGATAAGACCAACCGCAAAAAAGCGGCGGAGGTTTGGAAGCCTCCGCCGCTTTTTTTATGACAACCTGGACCAGTGATCAGACGTCCAGGTTGGTCACCTCCAGAGCATTGGTCTGGATAAAGTCACGACGAGGCTCTACGTCGTCGCCCATCAGCGTCGTGAAGATCTGGTCTGCCGCGATGGCGTCCTCGATCGTCACTTTCATCATCCGACGGGTCTCCGGATCCATGGTGGTTTCCCACAGCTGTTCCGGGTTCATCTCGCCCAGCCCTTTGTAGCGCTGGATGTTCAGGCCACGCTGGGCCTCTTTCATCAGCCAGTCCAGGGCGCCTTCAAAGGACAGAACCGGCTGCTTGCGCTCACCACGCTGGATAAAGGCGCCTTCTTCAATCAGACCATCCAGAGTCTCACCCATCCGGGCTATGGCCGCGTACGAGGACGATTCAAAGAACTCATGGCTGAACACGTGCTCGTAAGGAATGCCATGAACATAGATCGTGACTTTCGGGAGGAACAGACCCCGTTCAGTATCCTTGGTCACCGAGAAGGTGTACTTGGTGCCGGTGCGAGTGTCCAGATCCAGACCATCACCCAGGCGCGCTACCCAACGTGCCACTTCTGCTTCTTCTTTCAGGTGCTCAGGCTTGAGCGTGACATTCTGAAGCATCTGCTCCAGCACCTTGGCTGGGTAGGCCCGTGACAGGCGACCAATCATGTTCATGACGGCCTGGTAGTCCTTGACCATGGTTTCCAGCGCAGAATCCTTGATGGCCGGAGCCTCGGGGTTCACAAAGAGCTGGGCGCCTTCCAGTGCGGTCTGGGTAAGGTAGGCTTCCTTGGCTTTCTCATCCTTCAGGTATTGCTCCTGCTTGCCACGCTTGACCTTGTACAGCGGTGGCATCGCGATAAAGACGTGGCCACGCTCAATGATCTCGCGCATCTGACGGAACAGGAAGGTCAGCAGCAGGGTCCGGATGTGGGACCCGTCCACGTCCGCATCCGTCATGATAATAATGGAGTGGTAACGCAGCTTGTCCGGATTGAACTCTTCCCGTCCAATGCCGCACCCCAGTGCCGTAATCAGGGTGCCCACTTCCGCAGAAGAGAGCATCTTGTCAAAGCGCGCTTTTTCCACGTTCAGGATCTTACCCTTCAACGGGAGGATGGCCTGAGTTTTACGATCGCGGCCCTGTTTTGCGCTACCACCGGCCGAGTCACCCTCCACAATGTAAAGTTCGGAGAGGGCGGGGTCTTTCTCCTGGCAGTCCGCCAGTTTTCCGGGCAGGCCGGCAATGTCCAGGGCGCCTTTTCGGCGGGTCATGTCCCGCGCTTTCCGGGCGGCTTCACGGGCCCGTGCAGCCTCGATCATCTTGTTAACGATCAGCTTGGCTTCGTTCGGCTGCTCTTGCAGGTACTCCGCAAAGCTCTGGTACAGCTCCTGCTCGACCGCGGTTTTCACCTCGGAAGACACCAGCTTGTCCTTGGTCTGGGAGGAGAACTTCGGATCCGGAACCTTGACGCTGATGATGGCGGTCAGGCCTTCACGGGCATCGTCGCCTGATGTGGCAACTTTTGCTTTCTTGCCCAGACCTTCCTGCTCAATGTAGTTGTTGAGAGAACGGGTCAGGGCGGCGCGGAAACCGGCGAGGTGGGTACCACCGTCCCGCTGGGGAATGTTGTTGGTGAAGCAGTAGATATTCTCCTGGAAGGCGTCATTCCACTGCATGGACACTTCCACCGCAATCCCGTCTTCGCGTTCGCGGTTGAAGTGGAACACCCGGTTGATCGGCGTCTTGTTGGCGTTCAAATGCTCAACAAAGGCTCGCAGGCCACCTTCGTATTCAAAGACTTCTTCCTTGCCAGAGCGTTCGTCGGTCAGACGGATTCGCACACCACTGTTCAGAAAGGCCAGCTCGCGAAGGCGCTTGGCGAGAATGTCGTAATGGAATTCGATGTGGGTAAAGGTTTCCGGCGACGGAATGAAGTGCACCTTGGTGCCGGAGGCATCGGTTTCACCAACCGCCGCAAGAGGCGCGTTGGGAACACCGTGAGTGTAAGTCTGCTCGTAGACCTTGTTGTCGCGACGGATAGTCAGGGTCAGAGTAGAGGACAGTGCGTTCACTACAGAAACACCAACGCCGTGCAGACCACCAGACACTTTGTAGGAGTTATCGTCGAATTTACCACCGGCGTGCAGCACGGTCATGATAACTTCCGCGGCGGAAACGCCTTCCTCTTCGTGCAGATCCACCGGAATTCCACGGCCGTTATCCTTGACCGTCACCGACTCGTCCGGGTGAATAATCACACCAATCTCCGAGCAGTAGCCCGCGAGCGCTTCATCGATGGAGTTATCCACCAACTCAAAGACCATGTGGTGCAGGCCGGTACCATCATCGGTATCCCCGATGTACATGCCTGGCCGCTTTCGCACCGCATCGAGTCCTTTCAAGACTTTGATACTGGAGGAATTGTAGTTCGATTCACTCATTCGGAAACTCCTGAAGCGTGATAGGCCGGGGCTGTCTGATTCCTCGCACCGGACTTATTCTTCCGTCAATTTGCCATGTTCCACGTGGAACAATCTGTAATCCGGTGCCTTACCGTCGGGCCAGAGCTGCTCCACCAGAGGGCGCTCGATAGAGGTAATAAACACCTGACAACGTAATGCCTGCAACCTGCTGGCGAGCATGGCCCGATGCCCCTCATCCAGTTCGGCGTTGATGTCGTCCAGCAAAAACGTCACCTGCTTGCCCATGTCACTCAACACCATGCCTTGGGCAATCTTCATCAAAATCACCAGGGTTTTCTGCTGGCCCCGGGAGAAGGTTTCGGCAACAGGCCTTCCCTGAAACTTCAACCGGATGTCCGCACGGTTCGGACCATACAGGGTGTGTCCAACCTTACGCTCCTGCTCCCGGTGGTCTGCAAGCAATTCCACCAGTGGACGGGTGACATCCCAGCCCGGATAGTATTCCAGCTTGAGTCCTTCGGTCCAGGGTACTTCCACTTCCCCAACCAGCTTTACAAAAGCCGCCTTGAACCGGTCAAAGGTGCCGGAACGAGCCTCGGTAATACGTTCACTCAGGGTAGCGTACTGATGGTCCCAGACCCGCATTAAAGCTTCGTCTAGTCTACCATTTCTCAGCGTTTGATTCCGCTGTGATGTAACTCTCTGGCATTGCTGCCACACAGATCCGAACGAAGGTTCCACGTGGAACACTAACCAATCCAGAAACTGCCGGCGCTTTCCCGGCCCGCCCGCAACCACATCAAACACACCAGGGTCTATGACCGATACCGGGAGATGTTTTGCAAGACCGGACAAGCTGCGAACCGCTTCGCCATCCACCCGCAACACCGTTTCCTTCTGCCCCACATCCCGGGCTATTCCAAGCCGATGCACAAGTTCACAGTCATTACCCTGGCTATTTCCCTCGAGACCATGATCCAGACCGCCGAACACCGTGAGTCGTTGTTGGCCATGACTGACCACCGCTTGGTGTCGATTCACTCGAAAGGAGCGTCCCAATCCCAGGTAACCAATTGCTTCCAAAACGCTGGTTTTACCGCTGCCGTTTTCTCCATAAAGCAGATTGAAGGAAGGCGAAAAACTGACGGGCGCAGACGACAGATTGCGAAAATTTTCAGTCTGGAATTTTACAAGCGCCATAGAAAAGCAAACTCGAAGGGGAGGGGAAGGAACCGGAACACTCGTAGAACGAAAAAGGCAGCGTTACCTCCCTTCAGTAACGCTGCCCTAGTGTACAAAAGCCACTCGCTCAAGGCGACAGCCTTAGTGGAGCATATTCAACCGTTCGTCCATAAACACGTCCATTTCCGGAGCCAGGATGTGAACGTAGCGATCGAAATACAGGAACTGTTTCAACAGCAAGGCAAACTCCCTGGGGAAATGGAGACCATGGCTTTCACCGATCTTAACCATGTCCATGAGAATGTGATTAACGTCATCCTCCGCCTGGTCCGCCTCATAGGGCACTTCGTCCGGCACCATCTTGTCCATCTGCTGATACAGTCTTCTAAGATCCCTCGCGAGGTCTTCAACCCGAACCGTCTGGCGCGTAATGCCGATACGGATCATGGCATCAGCCATCCCCTCAAAGTTGCCGACCATGACCGCCGAAATAAAATCACTGACCGCCTGCCAGGTGTCCGGCTTGATCCGACCGACAATCCCGAAATCAATAAAACCGACCCGGCCATCCTTCAGAACCATCAGGTTACCGGCGTGGACATCCGCGTGGAAAAATTCGCACTGAGTCAGGCTGGCAAACCAGGTGTTCATGGCGGTGATCAACGTGCGTTCCGGATCGCGGGCATAGCCGCGAATACTTTCCAGATCCGTCAGGGAAACACCGTGGAAGCGTTCCATGGTCAAAATCCGGCGAGTGCTGCAGTGCTCAAACACCCTTGGCACCGCCGCATCTTCGTTATGAGTGTCGTGCAGGAAATCCCGGAACACCTTCAGGTTGTTGGCTTCCTTGATGAAGTCACACTCTTCCATCATCGTCCGCTGGATTTCCTCCACAATACCGGACATGGAAGTCCAGGACAGTTTCGGCGCCAAGGTTTCAAGAATGCGGGCAGACAGATACAGAAAGTTCAGATCCGTCAGCAAAATGTTCTCCACCCCCGGCTTCTGGACCTTTATCACCACTTCTTCACCGGTCACCAATCGGGCGGCGTGAACCTGGGCAATCGAGGCCGACGCCAGCGCCACCGGATCAATTTCCGCATAGACTTCATCCAGCGGTCGACCCAGTTCCTCCCGGATGATCTTCTTGATCACACCAAAGGGCAGGTTAGGGGTCTTATCGAGGCAGTACTGGAATTCCTCCACATACTCCTTGGGGAAAAACGTGGGAGAGCTGGCAATAAACTGTCCCAGCTTGATGTAGGTCGCACCGAGTGATTCAAACGTTTGCCTTAACAGCCTGGGCGTAGGAGGCCGATCCCCCCGCAGCCAATTGATCCCGGTGCGCCCGAGTACCGACACAGTCTGGCCAATCCGGAAGGCGCCTTTGATTCCATTCGTTACGGTACTCATCAATCGACTCTCCTCCTACAGCCTCATGGGCATGACGACATAGAGGCAGCGGTTATCATTTTGCGCCTCGATCAACGCACTGCTGTTCGGGTTGGACAGGGTAATCTTTACCTGATCCTCATCCAGCGCGTTCATGACATCCACCAGATAGCCTACATTAAACCCGATCTGGAGTGATTCGCCCTGATAGTCCACCGGCAGCGCGTCTTCGGCCTGTTCCTGGTCGGGGTTGTTGGCAAACACCTGGAGCTCATTGGATGCCAGGTTCAGTCGCACACCCCGGATATTCTCATGCGACAGAATCCCTGCACGCTGGAGGGTATTCTTCAGCGTCGCGCGATCGGCCAGAACTACCTTGTCGCCACCACGGGGAATAACTCGGTTGTAATCGGGGAATTTGCCCTCGATGAGCTTCGACGTGAAGGTATAGGACCCAACCGTCGCCCGTAGATGATTGTCACCAATAACCAGAGTAACCGGTGTTTCCACATCATCAAGCAGACGGGAAAGCTCCAGAACCCCTTTGCGCGGGACAATTACCTGTCGCAACTCCGGGCAATTGGTTGCCAGTTCCAGGTGTGCCATGGCCAGTCGGTGACCGTCGGTGGCCACCGTCCGAACGTGGTCCTTGTCCACTTCCAGCAACAGGCCGTTCAGGTAGTAACGAACATCCTGCTGGGCCATGGCGAAAGCCGTTGCATCCAGCATCCGGCCAAGTTCTTTCTGGGGCAGCTCCAGACGGAAGCTCTCGTCTTCGTCTTCCACATTCGGAAAATGTTCGGCCGGCAGTGTGGATAAGGTGAAATGGCTGGCGCCACAGCGCAGATGCAACCGATCGCCTTCAAGGGACAACTCCATTGGCGCTTCATCACCAAGGGCCCGGGAGATATCGGACAGCTTGCGGGCCGGTACGGTAATCCGCCCGGGCTGATCCACATGTACCGGTGTTACCCGCGCCACCAGTTCCACTTCCATGTTGGTACCGGTCAAGGTCAGGGTATTGTCCTCGGCCACCAGCAACACGTTGGACAGCACGGGCATGGTCTGTTTCTTTTCCACCACGCCGGCAATACTTTGCAGCGGGGTAAGCAGGGATTCACGGCTGATCGTCAGTTTCATGGCACTCAGCTTTCTTTATGTTGGAAGGGTGAATGTTATTCGCCAACGCCCTGCATCAGGTGGTCAGCAGTCTCATAAAATTCTGATAATCCTCGCGGATGCCCGGATCAGTCTCCTGCAGTTCCACGATTTTCTTGCACGCATGCAACACGGTGGTATGGTCGCGACCGCCAAACGCGTCGCCAATCTCCGGCAGACTGTGATTGGTCAGTTCCTTCGACAGCGCCATGGCCACCTGCCGGGGCCGGGTGACCGTTCGTGTTCGACGCTTGGAGAGCAGATCGGCCACCTTGATCTTGTAGTACTCCGCCACCGTGCGCTGAATATTATCGATGCTCACCTGCTTCTCGTGCAGCGCCAACAGGTCTTTCAGGCTTTCACGGATAAACGGTGGGGTGATTTCCGAACCGGTGAAGTGAGCATTCGCTATCACCAGGCGCAGCGCTCCTTCAAGCTCCCGGACATTGGAACGAATCTTCTGGGCAATAAAGAAAGCCGCTTCGCTGCTAAGCTTCACATTGGCCTGGTCGGCCTTCTTCATCAGAATCGCGACCCGCGTTTCCAGTTCCGGTGGCTCAACCATCACAGTGAGGCCCCAGCCAAACCGGGATTTGAGCCGCTCTTCCATGTCGACAATTTCTTTCGGGAAACGGTCACAGGTCACGATAACCTGCTGCCCCCCCTCCAACAAAGCATTGAAGGTGTGGAAGAATTCTTCCTGGGAGCGCTCCTTACGGGCAAAGAACTGGATATCGTCGATCAACAGGGCATCCACCGACCGGTAGTAGCGTTTGAACTCATTGATCGCATTCAGCTGCAGCGCCTTCACCATGTCTGCCACAAACCGTTCCGAACGGAGATAAGCCACTTTGGCTTTGGGATTTCGACGGACAATTTCATTTCCGATGGCGTGCATCAGGTGTGTTTTACCCAGACCAACACCGCCATACAGGAACAATGGATTGTAGGCACCACCCGGATTCTCGGCCACTTGCATGGAGGCGGCACGTGCCAGTTGGTTGGATTTACCTTCAACGAAGGTTTCGAAAGTAAATCCCTCATTCAGGAAGCTCTGGTGCTTTATATCACCTTCCACCTGAACTGGGCGCCGCTCATTTCCGCTTTTCGGCCGAACAGAGGGAGAACCGGCAACTGTGGCAGCCACACCCTTCTCTTCTTCCGTAACCCGGCTGCCAGCTTCTTCGTGGACCTGTCCATTAACAGGCGCCGGTGCTTCCGAGCGTTTGACAGGTTCATCTTCGCGGGGTGCCGACCCCACTTTCATATTGACCCGGGGAGCCTGCCCGCCGTTCAGATCCTTAAGCACCTCTTCGATGCGCCGCAGATACTTTTCATTAACCCAATCCATTACGAAACGGTTGGGCGCGAACAACATCAGTTGCCCCTCCCGATGATCGGATTGCAGGGGCCTGAGCCAGGTATTGAACTGTTGTGCGGGAAACTCGTCCCGGAGTACTTCAAGACATTGATGCCACATACTGTTTGGCACGACAGCCTGCTCCCGATAACCCTGAAATGTCTCTGAACGGACAAGGGACTTCCTGTCCAGTGAGATGACCCCGGATTCTAACCCGACCGGCCTGTCAGTGAAAGAGCCAAAGCCGGTTCATGAACAGCCTGTGGAAATTAATCTCCTTAAATTTCAGATTTTTACAAACTTACCTACAACCTTGTGTACAGAAAATATCTTCTTGAGAAGTTACCCACAGCCCTGTGTGTACAGGCCGGGTTTAACCCTGTGAGGAACCCCGGGACGCAAACGGGGATAACTTGAATGAATCCACCAAACCCGACTTACCCACATTCCGCCCTGCGATCGTCCACAGAACTCACGTCACCTTATCAATACCCTTATAAACCTTTCAGTGATCTGTTTTTTAATAATTTTTTTGGCTTATCCACAAAAACCCTCGATGCTAATAACAGTAATAATTAATCCTTAAAAGAATTCTAAAAAGACTTACTGAATTTATTACCTGGCCAGGGCGTTGCGGAATTACCAGCATGCGCACAACCCACTAGCAATAAGCATTGAATTCCCATCGGTATTTGCATAGAATGCCGCTCCTGTTTTGGCTGTTCATTTTCCAGCCAGTTACTGAATTTCCAACTTACGAATTGTGAGATCATCACCATGAAAAGAACGTTTCAACCAAGCGTCCTGAAGCGTAAGCGCGTTCACGGTTTCCGTGCCCGTATGGCCACTGCCAACGGTCGCAAGGTTATTTCCCGTCGTCGTGCCAAGGGCCGCGCACGTCTGTCCGCGTAAGCTCTGATTGCCTCATGAAGGCTTTGAGTTTCCCGAAATCACATCGTCTCCTGCGACCAGCTGATTACGGCAAAGTCTTCAACGACGTGCAGCTGAAGGTTCCACACCGGAATTTTCTGATCCTGGCAACACCGAACAACCTCGGTCACGCCAGGATCGGTTTGATCTTCTCAAAGAAGAACCTGAAGCTTGCTGTCCAGAGAAACCGGGTTAAACGCCAGGTCAGAGAAAGCTTCCGGCACCAGACGGATCTACCCGGTCTCGACCTGGTAGTTCTGGGACGCCAAGGGCTGGTTTCCCTGGACAACCCGTCGCTGAGGACGTCCATGGACGATCTCTGGCGACGTCTCAAGAAAAAGTACGCTCAATCTCAGCCATCTTTGGCAGCGACATCAGAAACTGCCGGTCGAGGAACGGATTAATGCGTAAGCTCCTGCTTCTGCCCATCCGCTTCTACCAGTATGCAATCAGCCCACTGATGGCCAGCCACTGCCGCCACTACCCCACCTGCTCACAATACGCCGTTGAAGCCATAACCCACCATGGCGCGCTTAAAGGATTATTTCTCGCAATCCGGCGTCTGTTAAGGTGTCATCCCTGGGCGGAAGGCGGTTATGATCCAGTACCGGGAACCGCAGACCCCCGGAGTCAGGAAACCGTCGCAAACTGCGTACACGCTGATCATTCCCACACAACAACCCAGACCAGACAGTAACTCTATGGATATTCAACGCATCGTATTATTTGCCGGCCTGGCTATTGTCAGTTATCTGATGGTGCTTGCCTGGAATGAGGACTACCACCAGCAGCCGCAGACGGCTCAAGTCGCTGAATCCCAGCCTTCGCAGTCGAACGGCAGCATGGCCGGTTCAGACGATATGGTGCTCCCGGAAGAAAATGCAGCGCAGGTGGACGGTGATGGCGAATTCACTACTCCGGAAACGGGACAGGCTGTAGTCAGCGCAACGGAAAACAACAGCACGGTAAGTGACCAGTTCATCACGGTTCGGACCGACGTGTATGATCTGCAGATTGATCGGGTGAGTGGCAACGTTGTAAAGGCTCAGCTACTCAACTACGACAAGTCGCTTAACAGCAAAGAACCGCTCACACTCCTTAATAATACCCAGAACCGTCTCTACGTTCTGGAAAGCGGTCTGATCGGTCGTGATGGTCCTGACAGCCGAAAGAACGGCTCCGCTCCCGTATACAATGCCGAGGCCTCAAGCTATGAGCTGGCTGAAGATGACAACCAACTTCAGGTTGACCTGACTTACACCACCGATAACGGTGTCACGATCACCAAGCGCTATCTGTTCGAGCGCAACAGTTATGAGATTGGCGTCAAGTACCTGGTGAACAACCAGTCCAGTGACAATTGGCAGGCTAATTTCACAGGCAAGATCGTCCGTGACCAGTCTCCGGATCCGACCTCCCAGACCAGCATGGGCATCCAGGCATTTCTTGGGCTGGTGGTCAGCTCACCTGAAGATCCGTACGAGAAGTTTGATTTCAGCGACCTGCAGGAAACCCAGATCAACCAGTCGGTTACCAACGGTTGGCTGGCCTTCCTCCAGCATTACTTCCTGTCTGCCTGGGTACCCGAGAGGGACATCCCGGCCCAGTTCCAGACCACACGTCGTGGCAACAACTATGTAATGGGGTTTGTCTACCCGGCAACCAGCGTGGCACCGGGTGAGACCGCCGAGGTTGGCGCCCGCGCCTACGTCGGCCCCAAGATTATTGATCGTCTCGAGAGCCTGGCGCCAAACCTTGACCGTACCGTTGATTTCGGCTGGCTGTTCTTCATCTCACTGCCATTGTTCATCATTCTGGAATGGTTCCATGGTCTGGTTGGCAACTGGGGTGTCGCCATCATTCTGCTGACGGTCCTCGTGAAGGCGGTGTTTTTCCATCTGTCCGCCACAAGTTACAAGTCCATGGCCAAGATGCGCGCAGTCGCGCCGCAGCTGACCCGGCTAAAAGAACTGTACGGGGACGACCGACAGCGCATGTCCCAGGAAATGATGGCGTTGTACAAGCGGGAGAAGATCAATCCGCTCGGTGGCTGCTTGCCGATCCTGGTGCAGATGCCGGTGTTCATTTCCCTGTACTGGGTTCTGTTTGAAAGTGTTCAGCTTCGCCACGCGCCATTCATGCTCTGGATCCAGGATCTTTCGGTCATGGACCCGTACTTCATCCTGCCGATTCTGATGGGCGCCAGCATGTTCCTGCAGATGAGTCTGAACCCGACTCCACCGGATCCGATGCAGGCCAAGATCATGAAGATGATGCCGTTGATCTTCACGGTCTTCTTCCTGTGGTTCCCGGCCGGTCTGGTTCTGTACTGGCTGGTGAACAACATTCTGTCCATTGCCCAGCAGTGGTACATTACCCGCAAGATCGAAGCAGAAATGGCCGGCAAGAAGCACTGACCGGTGCCCGAACCGACCCGGCAAAGGCTCCTGTGTGGAGCCTTTGTTGTTTTCAGCCTGTGGAAAAAGCATGAGCCAGAATTCTGACACCATCGCAGCCATAGCCACCGCTCCCGGACAGGCCGGGGTCGGCATCGTTCGCGTGTCCGGACCCAAGGCCGGGCCTATTGCCAGACAGATACTGGGGTTTGAGCCAAAACCACGCTATGCCCATTACGGCCCGTTTCTGGATAGTCAGGGTGAGCTTATTGATGAGGGTATCGGGCTGTTTTTCCCCAACCCCCACTCATTCACCGGCGAGGATGTGTTCGAGCTTCAGGGCCACGGTGGCACCGTGATCCTGGATCTCCTGCTAAGGGAAGTATGTAATCAGGGAGCACGTTTGGCTCGTCCAGGTGAGTTCTCCGAGCGGGCGTTTCTGAATGACAAACTGGACCTGGCCCAGGCCGAAGCCATTGCCGACCTGATTGAAAGCAGCTCCGAACAGGCGGCGCGCTGTGCGGTTCGTTCGATGCAGGGAGTGTTCTCCCGACAGATCGAGGATCTGGTGGAGGCGGTCACTCATCTGCGCATCTACGTCGAGGCGGCGATCGATTTTCCTGAGGAGGAGATCGACTTCCTGGCCGACGGCAAGGTAGCCAGTGATCTTCAGAACCTGCTCGACCGGCTCGGGAAAATCCTGGCCGAAGCCCAGCAGGGAACCATACTGCGTGACGGCATGAAAGTGGTGATCGGCGGAAGGCCCAATGCCGGCAAATCCAGCCTGCTCAATGCCCTGGCTGGTCGCGAGGCTGCCATTGTGACGGCGATTGAGGGCACAACCCGTGATGTACTCAGGGAACATATCCACATCGATGGAATGCCCCTGCACATTATCGATACCGCAGGCCTGAGGGACAGCCCGGACGAAGTGGAACAGATCGGTATTGCCCGGGCCTGGGAGGAAATCCGTCAGGCCGATCGCATCCTTCTGATGGTGGATGCCACCACCACCGAGAAAACCAGTCCCCACGAAATTTGGCCGGATTTCATCGACCAGTTGCCGGCCAATGCGCCAGTCACTGTTATTCGCAACAAGGTGGATCTGTCCGGTGAAGCCGTGGGTATCAGTGCCGAAGATCACCAGAGCGCACCGGTTATCCGGTTGGCTGCCAAATCCGCCGAAGGGCTCGAAATCCTGAGGGACCATCTCAAGCAGTGCATGGGTTTTGCCAGCACCACTGAAGGTGGCTTCCTGGCCCGGCGCCGGCACCTGGATGCTTTGGAGCGGGCCCAGGCCCTGCTGATTCAGGGCCAGAGCCAGTTGGAAGGGTTTGGTGCCGGTGAGTTGCTGGCTGAGGATCTACGAGCAGCCCAGGACAGTCTGGGCGAGATCACCGGGCATCTTACGCCCGATGAGCTTTTGGGCAAGATCTTCAGCAGTTTCTGCATCGGGAAATAGGACTAACCGGTTTTCCGGCGTTCGTCGTCTGACACTGGTACCAGTGCTTCGGTGTTACTGCGATTGCCTAAAAAATCCGGCCGTGGTTTGTTGCCGCAGAACGGGGCCTGGAGCTGGTTTTCCACACTGTTATAGACGAAGAACAGATTGCTACGCGGCCAGGGCGACATATTGGCATTCGAGGCGTGGAGTGTGTTGCACTCGAAGATGATCAGCGAGCCGGCAGGACCGGTTGGCGCCTTGATACCGTATTCGTCCGCCATGGCGGCAAGATCCCGATCGTTGGGGACACCCAGTTCCTGCTTTTTCAGCGAAGATTGGTAGTTGTCTTCCGGCGTGCGGCCAACGCAGGGCACAAAGGTCTTGTGGGAACCGGGAATCAGCATCAACGGGCCGTTGAAGGGCGTGTTGTCGGTGAGGGCGATGGAAAAACTCACTGCCCGCATCCGTGGCATGCCGTCTTCGGCGTGCCAGGTTTCAAAGTCCGAGTGCCAGTCAAAGCCCTTGCCGTGGAAGCCGGGTTTGAAGTTGATCCGGGATTGGTGGATATAGGCGTCGCTACCCAGAAGCTGGCGTACCATTGCCAGAATTTTCGGATCCCGGGTCAGACGGTCGAAGCGATCGGACAGTTCGTGAATGCCGAATATCGAGCGGATTTCCTGTTTGCCGGGCTCAGTGATGGTGCCCTCTGAGCGAAGGATGCTCTCATCGTCTTCGTAGGCGCGGAGATCCTCACGGAACTGACGAACGGTGTTCTGGTCGAGGAAGCTGTTGAACACAAGAAAGCCGTCGCGTTCATACTGTGCCAGCTCGGTTTCACTCAGTGGTCCATCGGTTCGGTGCGAACCGCTGCTGTGTACCACGGGGTCCTTGCGCTCAAAGCTTTTGGTCGGACGTTCCAGGCGGGTTGGATAAAAGTCGTCAGCACGAGTGTCCATATTCGAACCTCCTTCTTTTATTCACAATTCAAATGTTTTTCATTTAATTCAGTAAGTTAATGTCTCCGAAGTGGAAATGCACCTGTGAAGTGGGGTCGGGCGGCAGTATTTCAAGGGCAAAAAAATCCCGGGCCTTGCCCGGGAGTAAGAGCTACCGGATGAGTCATCCGGTAAAGGCCAGATCCTCGGCATTCAGTTGCATCAGGTTTTTGCTGGGGCTGAGCATGCTGGCAGCGTGGCTCTGGGCCCGGGGCAGCAAGCGCTCGAAATAGAATTCGGTGGTGCCGAGTTTGGCCTGGTAAAAGCCCGCTGACTCTTCGCCCTCATTGTCGAGTTTATCCACAGCCACGGCAGCCTGGCGCAACCAGATATAGGCCATGGTGACGTAGCCGCTGTACATCAGGAAATCATACGCTGCAGAGCTCACCACATCCCGGTCCTTGCGGGCTGCGAGCATGATCCGGACCGTCAACAGGTTCCACTGGCCGGTCAGCTTGAGCAACTCAAGCGCCCAGGGTCGCAGACGTTTGTCAGTGAGGTGCTTGCGGGCAAAATTGGCAATCTTCAGGGTGAATTCGCGCACCGCGCCGCCCTGGGTCATCAGCAATACCTTCCGACCTAGAAGATCCAGTGCCTGGATACCCGTGGTGCCCTCGTAAAGTGTGGCGATGCGGGTATCCCGGACAATCTGTTCCATGCCATGTTCACGGATGTAACCGTGGCCCCCAAAGACCTGAACCCCCAGATTGGCCGCTTCGCAACCGAGTTCGGTCAGAAACCCTTTCAGGATCGGCGTCAGGAACCCCAGCTTGTCGTCGTATCTGTCCGCCTTTTTATCGTCGCCTTCAGTGAAGCCCTCCACCATGTGATCGGCCAGCCGGGCCGCGTAATACAGCATGGCCCGACCGCCCTCGGCGATGGCTTTCTGGGTCAGGAGCATCCGGCGCACATCGGCATGGTGAATCAGGCTATCGGCCACCTGATCCGGCTCTTTTTTGCCCGAGAGTGCCCGCATGGAGCGTCGATCCTTGGCATAGGCCAGCGCCCACTGATAGGACAGTTCCGCTGGCCCGACACCCTGAATGGCAGTGCCGATCCGGGCAGTGTTCATGAAGGTGAACATGCAGTTCAGCCCTTCGTTCTCGGGCCCGATCAAGTAACCGGTGGCCCCGTCGAAATTGAGCACGCAGGTGGCCGAGGCCTTGATGCCCATTTTCTTTTCCAGACTGCCACAGACCACCGCGTTACGTGCACCCAGGCCACCCTGTTCGTTGGGCAGGAACTTGGGCACGATAAACAGGCTGATACCCCGGGTGCCCTTGGGAGCGTCCGGCAGACGGGCGAGGACAATGTGGACAATGTTCTCGGTCAGGTCGTGATCGCCGGAGGAAATGAAAATCTTGGTGCCCGACAGGCGATAGCTGCCGTCGGCCTGTGGTTCGGCCTTGGTTTTCACCTGGCCCAGATCGGTGCCGCACTGGGGTTCGGTCAGGCACATGGTGCCGGCCCAGCGGCCTTCGGTCAGAGGTGCAAGGTAGGTCTGCTTCTGTTCGTCGGAACCGTGCAGAAAAATGGTATTCATGGCGCCGAGGGACAGGCCGGGGTACATGGAGAAGGGCCAGTTGGCGGTGCCCATCATTTCCTGCTTCAGCAATCCCATGGACGCCGGCAGGCCCTGGCCGCCATATTCCTCCGGTGCCGACAGTCCCTGCCAGCCACCCATGGCGTATTGCTGGTAGGCTTCGCGATAACCGGCGGGTGTCGTGACCTCACCGTTCTCGAGTTTGCAGCCTTCCTCGTCGCCGGAGAGATAGAGTGGGCTCAGTACTTCCTCACAGAATTTTGCGCATTCGCTGAGAATTGCATCCACGATATCCGGTGTGGCGTTTTCACCGCTGGCAAGGGTAGCGTAATGGCCCGGGTAGTCGAACACTTCGTTCAGCAGAAATTTCATGTCGCGCAGGGGCGCCTTGTAAACCGGCATAGCGGAATCCTCTGTCTCTTTCTCGGTATCTCAGGTGGGCAATCTCTGCCCATTACCCGCTGTTTTACGCCAATAGCCGCGCACTGCCATTGACGAAAAGCGCTCAGCGGACTGTCAGAATGGACAATTGGCCGAAATGACGTAGCCAAACTCCGGCCATTCCTGTTGCTGATCGCTAGAGTCGATTGAGACGTATTTAATTGTTTGTAGATCCGCAATAAACCTGTTCGGAGAGTGTAAAAGTCATGCAAAGCCTGTTAACTGAGATATCGAAACGTCTGTCGACACCTATACTCTGGGTACTGGCTTCGGCACTGTTGCTCAGTGGCTGTGCCAGCCCCTCCCTTGAGGACTACGCAGACCGCACGCCCGAGCTGGTTCCTGAAGAGTTTTTCGCCGGCGAACTTTCCGCCCGGGGAGTGGTCAAGAATTTCTCCGGTGAGGTGATCCGCACCTTCGATGCGGACATCAGCGCGTCGTGGGACGATGAGGGTGTGGGCACCCTGGATGAGGTGTTCCGCTTCGATGACGGCGAGGTGCAGACGCGGGTCTGGACCCTGACGCCGATCGACGAGGGGTATCATGCCGATGCTGGCGATGTGGTTGAACCAGGAACCATGCGCTGGAGCGGCAATGCCATTCATATGAATTACCTTCTCCGCGTGGCCTACGGTGACGGTACCCTGGATGTGCGGATGGACGACTGGATGTACCTGATTACGCCCGACACGCTGATCAACCAGACCACTATGAGCAAGTGGGGCGTCGACGTGGGTGAAGTAGTACTGGTGATCCAGAAAAAAGAACAGACGACTAACTAAAACCCGGAATAGCTGGAAGTCCTATGTGGAAGCAGTGGTTGATTGCGTTGGTGCTGGTGGCTGTGGCCGTCGGTGGTGCCTTTGTCTACCAGAACCTGGACGATGGTGATGCCGCCCAGGGCGGTGGTGAGCGTCCCGCAAGCGCGGTTAACACCATGCTTCCGCAGATGGATAGGGTGCGTGATGTGGTCAACGCCGTTGGCAGTCTGAAAGCCCTGAACGCGGTGGAATTGACCACGGAAGTCAGTGGCCGGGTGGTAGAACTGAACCTGGAAACCGGCCGCCGGGTCGAGCAGGGCGAGGTGCTGCTGCGGCTGGACGATCGCCAGGCCAGGGCGGATCTGCAGGTGATCGAGGCGCAACTGGCGGATGCCCGCCGGCAGTTCGAGAGGGCGCAGCGGTTGCGCTCCAACAACAGTATTTCCCAGTCCCAGGTGGATGAACTGAGAACGGCCGTCGATGTGGCGGAGGCCCAGCGCCAGTCGGCACGAGTGCGCCTGGAGAATCACCGGATAGAAGCGCCGTTTGCCGGTGTGGTCGGGTTGAGTGATATCAGTGTGGGGGCCTACATCACCGCTGGAACCTCGGTAACTACTCTCGATGCCACAGACCGTATGGAGCTGGGTTTTTCGATTCCGGAACGTTTTCTGGGGCAGGTGAGTCTTGGACAACAGGTTCGCGGCGCATCGCCGGCCTATCCGGATCAGACGTTTTCCGGTCAGCTGGTTGAGCTGGGGTCGAGGATTAGCGAGTTGAGCCGGTCGTTGCCGGTGCGGGCACTGATCGATAATCCGGACGGGTTGCTCCGTCCGGGGCAGTTCATGTCTGCGACGCTGACGCTTCGGGAACGGCAAGCACTGGTGATCCCCGAACAGGCGGTGATGATCCGCGGTGACGAACAGTATGTGTTTGTCGCTGAAGACGGTGTCGCCAGGCGCGTTTCGGTCAACCTGGGGTCGCGCATGCCCGGTTTTGTCGAGGTTTCGAAGGGTTTGAGCCAGGACGATCCTGTTATCGTGACCGGTCAGGATCGTCTGAGCAGCGGCGACCGGGTCCGGGTACTTGAAAATGACAAGGCCATCCCCGAGAACCGTTTTATTTCGGCCCGGGAGTCGTAACCGGTGGTCCTTTCTGACGTTTCCATCAAGCGGCCGGTATTCGCAACGGTTCTCAGCCTCCTGATCGTGGTGTTCGGGCTGGCAGCCCTGTTGGGCCTGCCAGTGCGGGAATACCCGGATATCGACCCACCGGTCGTTTCCATATCCACCGATTACACCGGCGCGGCGGCTGAAGTGGTGGATACCCAGATTACCCAGGTGATCGAGGGCGCCATCAGTGGCATCGAGGGTATTCGCTCCATCGAATCCTCCACCGAGCAGGGCGAATCCCGAACCAGCATCGAATTCACCACGGCCCGGGATGTGGATATTGCCGCCAATGATGTCCGTGATGCGGTGTCCCGTGTCGCCAACCAGCTGCCGGATGAGGCCGATCCGCCTGTTGTCCGTAAGGCGGATTCCGATGCCCGCCCGATGATGTGGGTGACCCTGCGCAGTGATGTCTGGGACAGTGCCGAGCTCAGCGACTTTGCTGACCGGGTTCTGGCGGATCGTCTGTCGGTGCTCGACGGTGTTGCCGATGTGCGTATTGGTGGCGAACGGCGCTACGCCATTCGGGTGTGGCTGGATCGTGAGCGGCTTGCGGCCCGGGATATCACCGTGGCGGAAGTTGAACGGGCCCTGCGGGCCAACAACGTGGAGTTGCCGGCCGGATCGGTGGATTCCTCCACCCGCAACTTCACGGTTCGTGCCGAAGGCCGGCTGTCGAATGTGGAAGAGTTCCGCGAGCTGGTGATTCGACGGGATGGCAATGATCTGTTGCGGCTCGGGGAAGTGGCCAATGTCCAGATGGGCGTGGAGTCGGATGTCAGCCGCCTGCGCGCCAACGGCCAGACCGCCATCGGCATGGGGATTATTCGCCAGTCCAAGGCCAACACCGTGGCTGTTTCGGATGCGGTCCGTGCCGAGCTGGAGAAAATCCGCGAAACCCTGCCGCCGGAAGTCACCATCGCGGAAAGCTACGACGAATCCATCTTCATTCGTGCCTCGATCAAGGAAGTGGTCACCACCCTGGCCATCGCGGTGTCCCTGGTTATCCTGGTGATTTTCCTGTTCCTGCGTTCCTGGCGCGCCACCCTGATTCCTGCCGTTACCATTCCGGTGGCGGTGATTGGTGCGTTTATCGGCCTCGGCTTTCTCGGTTTTTCTATTAACGTGTTGACCCTATTGGCGGTGATCCTCGCCATCGGCCTGGTGGTGGACGACGCCATCGTGATGCTGGAAAACATCCAGCGCCGGATTGATGAGGGTGAACCGCCCTTGCTGGCCGCCTACCGGGGCGCAAAACAGGTCGCCTTTGCGGTGATTGCCACCACCCTGACCCTGGTGGCGGTGTTTGTGCCCATTTCGTTCATGGGCGGCAATATCGGCCGGCTGTTTGCCGAATTCGGGTTCACCCTGGCCGCGGCGGTGGTGTTTTCCAGTCTTGTTGCCCTGACACTGGCACCGATGCTGTGTTCGAAGTGGCTCAGGCACAGCCCGGAATCGGCGGAGGGGCATCGTCTGTGGGCGGCCAGCGAGAAGGTCCTGAACGGCCTGACCAACGGTTACCGCAGGCTGTTGCAGTTCTCCCTCAGGCAGCCGGGCCTGTTGCTGGGCCTCGGTCTGGTGGGGCTGGTCATTGCGGCCGTGGTCTACCCAAAATTGCCCCAGGAACTGGCGCCGACCGAAGACCGTGCGGTGATTATCATGCCCACCAGCGCGCCCCGGGGCTCAACGGTGGAATACACCGATCACTACGTGCGCCAGGTGGAAGAGTCTTTGTTGCCGTATCTGGATGAGGGCATCGCCAATCGCCTGCTCTCCATCGTCGGGTTCCGCAACGAGGAGGACAATGCGTTCCTGATCATGGGCCTGGTGCCCTGGGAAGAGCGGGACATCAAGCAGCAGGAAGTGACCAGCGAAATCCGCAAGAAACTGGCCGATGTGTCTGGCATCCGGACCGTGGCCGTGAATCCGCCGGGTCTGGGCCAACGGGGTTTCAGTCAGGCAGTTGAGTTTGTGGTAGCGGGTCCGGACTATGAATCGGTGCAGGCCTGGAGCGAGGAAATCGTGGAACGGGCCAAGGAAAACCCGAATCTGCAGAATCTGGACACCGACTTCGAGCTGACCCGGCCTGAGCTGCGGGTCAATATCGACCGGGAGCGGGCGGCGGATCTGGATATTACGGTAGAAGACGTCGGCCTTACCTTACAGACCATGCTGGCCTCACGGCAGGTAACCACCTACATCGATCGGGGGCGGGAGTATGATGTGATCGTCCAGGCCGAGGAATCCAACCGGGCAACGCCGGAAGATTTGGGCCAGATTTTCCTGCGGCCTCGGGAGGGCGGCAATCTCATCCCCCTGCAGGCATTGGTCTCGGTGCAGGAAATCGGCGCCAACCCGGACCTGCGCCGCATCGACCGCCTGCCCGCCGTGGTCATCAGTGCCTCTCTCGCCGATGGCTATGACCTGGGTTCGGCACTGACTTACCTGAACAACCTGGCTGTGGATAACCTGCCGCCGGAAGCCCGGGTCAGTTACAAGGGCCTGAGCCGGGAATTCCAGGAATCCTCGGCGGCCATCTACGTTACTTTTGCGCTGGCCTTCGTCATCGTGTTCCTGGTGTTGGCGGCCCAGTTCGAAAGCTGGATCCATCCGTTGATCATCATGCTGTCGGTGCCATTGGCGGTGACCGGGGCCCTGTTGGCGCTCTGGTGGACCGGGATCAGTCTCAACATTTACAGCCAGATCGGCATCATCATGTTGTTGGGGTTGATGGCCAAGAACGGAATATTGATTGTGGAGTTCGCCAACCAGCTCAGGGACAAGGGCTATGAGGTGCGGGAGGCCATTATCGAGGGAGCGAGCCTCCGGTTCCGGCCTGTTTTGATGACCACCATCTCAACCATCTTCGGAGCTGTGCCACTGGTGATTGCCACCGGTGCCGGCGCCGAGAGTCGGGCAGCCATCGGCATGGTGATCCTCGGTGGCCTGATTTTCGCCACCACGCTGACCCTGTTCATCATTCCAGTGCTCTATAACCTGTTGGCGCGGTTTGCCAAATCGTCCAACGCCGTCGAGAAGGAACTGGAACGCCAGGCGTCGGGCCAGGCCGGTGGTACGGGCCTGGCGGCGGCGCCCCAGAAACGAGCGGATGATTTCTGATCAGTTCTGGATCACAGGGTAGCCGGGAATTCGAGCTGGCCACCGAAAATCTCATCCGGATGGATATCAACGCAGAATACTCGCTGTCCAGGCAGCATGGTCGAGAGAGTTACCGTACGTTTTGCGTCCGGAAGGCCGACGTAGGGCCGACAACTGCTGATATGCTGCGGCCGTTCCAGCGCATTACGGAAGTATTCCCGGTGCGTCCATCGGGCGCCGGCCGAGTGATACAGAGGATTGAACTTTCCGCGATGGATGTCCGGGTTGGCCCGGGCAAGGTTACCCTGCTGGATACCCTGGGGGTTGAGCAGGAAACAGCGTTTCACACCGTCGACGCCCAACAGCTTTTCACAGGCTGAATTGAAAGGTAGCTCCCGGCTCAGGGAGTGGCAGGCTTCCAGAATTTCGAAGCGAAGAAGCCGAAAGTAGCTCTCCTGGTCCCGGATATCCTGGGCCGAAGACTCACTGGAGTCAGCTATAACGCCCTTCAAGGCGAGTTCTATCAGTTCCGGCTCATGCTCTTGCAGCCTGGTTGGCCGGGCAAACAGAAACCCCTGCAGCAGGTCCGCTTCCGTTTGCAGGGCGATATGAGCCTGTGTGCTGTTCTCGATGCCTTCCAGAAGTACGAGGCTTCCGCTCTCGCGAATCATTTTCACCAGGCTCTCCAACAGTATTCGGGCCCGGCTGTGGTTCTCCGCGTTTACCAACAGGCTGCGGTCAAGTTTGACGATCAGTGGGTTGATGCGCCACAAACGCTCGAAATTGGAATCGCCCATACCGAAATCGTCAATGGCAATCTGGAAACCGTGGGCCTTGGCTTTCAGGATGAACTCCAGCAATGCTGCCGGATTGTCGGATGCTGTCTCCACCAGTTCCAGAACCACTTTTTCAGGATCGATTCCGCTGCTCTGGCACTGCAGCGCCAGCTTTTCCAGGGAGGCTTCTGGATGAATGCAGGTGCCGGGATTTATATTGAGGAACAGCCACACGGGCTGCGAGCTTGCGGCAAAGTTATCCAGATGAATCTGCAACAGATGTCTGTCCAGTTCGGCTGTCAGGTCTTTGGCTTCCGCCTGCTCAAAAAGCTCGAACGGAGAGATGTTCTCGTTATCTTTCCGGACCCTTACCAGTGCTTCGTAACCCACCAGTTTTCGATGGGTCGGACTCAGTATAGGCTGGTAAACCGAACTGAAATCATAGTTGTTGATCATGTCCGGAGCCCAGGTTATTTCGGCTCCGCGATAGATGCGTCGGGGAAGTCGGACTACGCTGCTCATGGTCAGGAACCTTTAAACTGCCGATGTTCTGGCCATCCTGGCCTGATGTTTATGAGTGTCTGAACATGCAGGTAAAGCTAATTTCGTACCAGATAGCCAAAAATCAAACGTTTAAGTTAGATTAGTTCCGTCAAATAAATGAACTGCGCTATCGGTTTCCAAAATATTGCACCAGAGCCGGGCAGATTCCGAGCGGCAGGGTTGGCAATGCACCAAAACAGGATTTCTTGATGCCATCACAAAGTCAGTTCCGTCTGCTGGGTCAACGCCGCTTTCTGCCGTTCTACCTGACCCAGTTTTCCGGCGCCTTCAACGACAACCTGTTCAAGAACGCGCTGCTGCTGCTGATCACCTACAGCGCCGGCGGTCTGATGGGGCTTTCGGTGAATGTGGTGGTCAACCTGGCAGCCTTCCTGTTCATTCTGCCGTTTTTTCTGTTCTCGGGCATTGCCGGCGAAATGGCGGACCGCTATGAAAAAGCCCGGATCATCCGCAATGTGAAGCTGGCGGAAATTGTGATCATGTCTGTTGCCGCAGTTGGGCTCTGGTTCGGCTGGTACGAGTTGTTGCTGGTGCTACTGTTTCTGATGGGCACCCAGTCCACCTTCTTTGGTCCGGTGAAGTACGCCATCCTGCCGCAGGTGCTGTCGGACGATGAGCTCGTCGGTGGTAATGGCCTCGTAGGTATGGGCACCTTTGTTGCAATCCTGCTGGGCACCATTGCCGCAGGCCTGTTGATGGGCTTCGAGACGGCTGCGCGCCTGACGGCGATTGGGGTCGTGGTGATGGCGGTGCTTGGCTACCTGGCGGCGCGCCAGGTGCCCGCAACCGAGCCTGATGGTTCCTGCGTTACGGTGCGTTTTCGGCCGGTGGTGGAGACCTGGCGGCTGATGGCCCTGGCCGCCGAGCGTCGGCAAGTGTTGCTGGCGGTGTTGACCATCTCCTGGTTCTGGTTTCTTGGCGCAGCCTACCTGACCCAGTTTCCTAACTTTGCCCGCACCAATCTGCTGGGTGATGAAACCGTTGTCACCCTGTTGCTGGCCATGTTCACCATCGGTATCTCCATCGGCGCCATGATGTGTGAGCGGCTCACCAAACACCGGATCACTCTGGGGCCTGTGCCCTGGGGGGCTCTGGGCCTGAGTCTTTTTGGCATTGACCTGTATTTTGCGGTGCCGGGCGATCCTGTGGCTTCCACCTGGGTGACCCTGTTGACCGATCCAGTCTACCTGAGAGTGCTCGTGGATCTGGTGGGTATCGGCATCTGCGGTGGTCTGTTCATCGTTCCCCTGTATGCCTTTATTCAGCACGAAACGCCCCGGGCCAAACGCGCCCGTATTATCGCCGCGCTGAACGTCATCAATGCGTTATTCATGGTGGTGAGTGCCCTGGCCGGAATTCTGATGCTGGGTGTGTTGGGCTTTAGCATTCCCGGGTTTTTCCTGCTGCTCTCGCTGCTCAATGGCCTGGTGTTGCTGGTGGTCTGGCGGCTTCGACGAAAAACCGCCTCACATTCTGTGGATAATTAATTGGAAAACCTGCGGAAACACGCCGGATAAATTATAAAATAGGTATTTTAAACAGAAGGTTAGAACGCTTTTAAGGGTGTTTAACAAGTAGTCGTGCATGTGGATAACTTTCTTGAAAACTTTTCTAAAAAGACTTATCCAAGCGTCTGAAAAGCCATGAATTTCGGTTTTCCACTATCCTCTGAACCTGGCCAGGGAGGCGCTCGGTGACGGCGCATGGGGGCAATGAGCTTTTAACCCCGGCTACCTCTGGTTAAAATTTGCACATTCTGACTGCAATTTCTTGGGTGAGGCGTTATACTCGCCGCCCTATTTTATCCCCGATTTCCGAGGTGAGCTGTGGATTTTCCGACCCGTTTCGATGTCATTGTCATTGGTGGTGGCCATGCCGGTACCGAGGCCGCTTTGGCGGCTGCACGCATGGGTTCCCAAACCCTGCTGCTGACCCACAACATTGAAACCCTGGGTCAGATGTCCTGTAACCCGGCCATCGGCGGTATTGGTAAAAGCCATCTCGTCAAAGAGATTGACGCCCTCGGTGGCGCCATGGCTGAAGCCACCGACAAGGCCGGCATCCAGTTCCGGGTACTGAACAGCCGCAAGGGGCCGGCCGTGCGAGCCACCCGTGCCCAGGCTGATCGCGTGCTCTACAAGGCGGCGATCCGCCATACCCTGGAAAGTCAGCCGAACCTGACCCTGTTCCAGCAGGCGGCGGACGACCTGATTGTGGAAAACGACCAGGTGACTGGCGTTGTTACCCAGACCGGTATCCGCTTCAACGCCAAAACAGTGGTACTCACCACCGGTACTTTCCTCGGCGGTGTTATTCACATCGGCATGCAACACCATGCCGGTGGCCGTGCCGGCGATGCGCCGGCCAATGCCCTTGCCCAGCGTCTGCGGGAACTGCCGTTCAACGTCGGCCGCTTGAAAACCGGCACGCCGCCGCGCATCGACGCTCGATCTGTGGATTTCTCGGTGATGCAGGAGCAGTGGGGGGATGACCCCACTCCGGTGATGTCGTTTATCGGCAGCCGTAGCCAGCACCCGGAACAGGTCTGCTGCTACGTGACCCGGACCACCGAACAGACCCACGATATTATCCGCAGCGGTTTCGACCGCTCGCCGATGTTCGCCGGCAGCATTGAAGGCGTGGGCCCGCGCTATTGCCCGTCCATCGAGGACAAGGTGAACCGCTTTGCCGACAAGGATTCCCACCAGATCTTTGTGGAGCCCGAGGGGTTGACCACCAACGAGCTGTACCCGAACGGGATTTCCACAAGCCTGCCGTTCGATATTCAGCTGGCAGCGGTGCGTTCCATTCCCGGCTTTGAGAATGCTCATATCACCCGTCCGGGTTACGCCATCGAATACGATTACCTGAATCCGCAGGACCTGCGCCATACCCTGGAAACCAAATTTATCCAGGGTCTGTATTTTGCCGGCCAGATCAACGGCACCACCGGTTATGAAGAAGCGGGGGCCCAGGGCCTGCTGGCCGGAATCAACGCGGCTTTGCGTTCCCAGGAAAAGGATGAGTGGTATCCGCGCCGGGACGAGGCTTACCTGGGTGTACTGGTGGATGACCTGATCACCATGGGCACGTCCGAGCCCTATCGCATGTTTACCAGCCGCGCCGAGTATCGCCTGATCCTGCGCGAGGACAATGCCGATCTGCGTCTGACCGAAACCGGTCGCAAACTCGGCCTGGTGAATGACGAGCGCTGGCAGAAGTTCAATGACAAGCGTGAGGCCATCGCGGCCGAGCGCAGCCGCCTGGAGGCCACCCGGATTCATCCGAACACCGAAGCCGGCGAGCGCGCCAACGGTTATCTCAAGCAGCCCATGACCCGGGACCAGTCCCTGGCCGAGCTGCTGCGTCGCCCCGAGATTGTCTACGGCCATATCGCCGAGATCGGTGCCGAGCAGGCCGACGACCCAGTGGTCGCCGACCAGGTTGAAATCGAAATCAAGTACGAGGGTTACATTTCCCGCCAGACCGACGAGATCGAGCGGCTGCGCAAGAATGAAAACACCGCCCTGCCGGTGGATCTGGACTACGACGTGATCGGTGGCCTGTCCAACGAGATCAAGCAGAAGCTCAAGACCGTGCGGCCGGAAACCGTTGCCCAGGCTTCACGCATCCAGGGCGTGACCCCGGCGGCGGTCAGCCAGATTCTGGTGCACCTGAAAAAGCGCGACCTGCTGCGCAAACAGTCGGCCTGATCTGCGCCCATGACCAAGTCACTCTGGCACGGCCAGCTCCGGGATGGACTGGCCACAATGGGCCTGTCCCTGGATGAAGATCGGCAGGAAAAGCTGCTGGCTTTTCTGGGCCTGCTTAACAAGTGGAACCGGGCTTACAACCTCACGGCTGTGCGTGATGAGCGTGTGATGGTGTCCCGGCAACTGCTCGACAGCCTGAGCATTCTGCCCTGGATCACCGCGGAGCATCTGTTGGATGTGGGTGCCGGAGGCGGTCTGCCCGGTATCCCTCTGGCGATTGCCCTGCCGGAAAAGCGATTTACCCTGCTTGATAGCAACGGCAAGAAAACCCGCTTTCTCAATCAGTGTGTCCTGGAGCTTGGCCTGGATAATGTCGAGGTGATTCACGGTCGGGCGGAAGATTGCAGCCCCCCGGAACCCTTTGCCCAGATCAGCAGCCGCGCCTTTACCGCTCTGGAAAACCTGGTGAACTGGTGTGGCGATCTGTTGGCAAATGAGGGAGAGTTCCTTGCCATGAAAGGCCAGTTTCCGGATGATGAAGTGGCTGCCCTCCCGGCTGGCTGGCAGGTAAAATCCAGCCATCCCCTGGACGTTCCCGGTGCCGATGGCGAGCGCCATCTCCTGGTGGTCGCCCGGGCGACGATTTCCGGGTAATTCGGCAGTCGAATTTCAATACCGCTAACCTATCAACAAGGAGGCAGGACATGGCGCGCGTGATTGCAGTGACCAATCAGAAAGGCGGTGTGGGCAAAACCACCACCTGCGTCAACCTTGCTGCCTCCCTGGCCGCCACCAAGCGCCGGGTACTGCTGGTGGATATGGACCCCCAGGGTAACGCCACCATGGGCAGCGGTGTGGATAAAAACGCTCTGGAACTGTCCGGCTACGACATGCTGACCAAGCGCGCCAGCGCCGCCGAGGTTATTATTCCGGCCGAGGCGTCCGGTTTCGATATCCTGCCGGCCAACGGCGATCTCACAGCCGCCGAAGTTGAGCTGATGAACGAAATTGGCCGGGAACATCGCCTGCGCCTGGCGCTGAATACAGTCCGCGACAATTACGATTACATTCTGATTGATTGCCCACCTTCACTTAGCCTGTTGACGGTGAATGCCCTTTCCGCCGCAGACTCCGTGCTGATCCCCATGCAATGCGAGTACTACGCACTGGAGGGGCTGGCAGCGTTGATGAACACCGTAGAGCAGATTCAGGAGACGGTGAACCCGAATCTGCAGGTGGAAGGCATTCTGCGTACCATGTACGACCCCCGGAACAGTCTGACTCTCGATGTGTCCGGTCAGCTGAGTGAGTACTTTGGCGACAAGGTGTATCGAGCGGTGATTCCCCGCAATGTTCGCCTGGCGGAAGCGCCCAGCTACGGCGTTCCGGCCCTGAAATACGATCGCGCCTCCAAGGGTGCCATTGCCTATCTGGCGCTGGCCGGTGAAATGGTCCGCCGCCACGGTTCAAAAAAGACATCCGCGCCGGTTGCGGTGTAACATACCGCCCTGTCACTCACTTAAGCACAACGATTTTCAACGGGAAGAATGACTGACACCATGGCGGCGAAGAAACGAGGACTGGGTGAGCGTGGACTGGGCGCCCTGCTGGCAGGCTCCAAGGTCAATCTTGACCAGGAGCTGAAAGACCACGACGGTGAGCTCCGCGAAGTTCCCATTGATCTGATCCAGCGTGGCCGGTATCAGCCCAGGCGCGATATGGATCCTGCAGCCCTGCAGGAACTGGCGGATTCCATTCGCCAGCAGGGCGTGATGCAGCCGGTGGTCGTTCGCCCGATCGCAGAAGGTCGCTACGAGCTGATCGCCGGTGAGCGTCGCTGGCGTGCCACCCAGATGGCCGAACTGGACAGTATTCCTGCGATCATCCGGGATGTGCCCGATGAAGCCGCCATCGCCATGGCGCTGATCGAGAACATCCAGCGTGAAAATCTCAATCCGATCGAAGAAGCCTTCGCCCTCCAGCGCCTGCAGGATGAGTTTGGTCTGACCCAGGCTCAGGTTGCCGAGGCCGTTGGTAAATCCCGCACCACCATTACCAACCTGTTGCGACTGATCGGTTTGTCGGAAGACGTTCGTATCATGCTCGAGCATGGTGATCTCGAGATGGGCCACGGCCGCGCGATGCTGACTCTCGCCCCGGAACTGCAGATGCAGGTGGCCAAACAGGTGGTGGCAAAATCGCTATCGGTACGCCAGACCGAGGCTCTTGTTCGACGTGTGCAACAGGAAACCCCGGACAGCAAATCCCGGAAAAAGGGAACGCTGGATCCGAACATTCGCGCCTTGCAGGATGATCTGGCCGAACGATTGGGCGCCCGGGTATCAATCGATCATGGCCAGCGCGGTAAGGGCAAACTGGTCATTGAATACAGCTCGCTGGACGAGCTGGACGGTATTCTGGGCCATATCAAATAAAACGTCGGGGTTTTGTAAGCCTTCCGCCCCCCCTACGAAAGTTCGTATCTGGCCACGCACACAACATGTAGTGGTGAAAATCTGAACGGCCGTCTATTTGTGACTGAAATTGCCGAAACCCAGTCATTCCGCCGTGTTTGACGGATCAGCCCGCGCCCGGTTTTGTTGATTCGTGCACATTGAACACATATAATCTGCGGCGCTCGTATCGGTGTATTTGCTTACTTTTTAAACGACATCGACTGAAAAGCACCGTACTTCCGGGACGAACATGACGAAGGCAGTTTCAGGCGGTATTCGCCGCCCGCCCATCGCACGATGGTTTGTAATAGAAGGTGTGGTACTTGTCTTCGTCAGCCTGGCGTTTCTCTTGCGAGGCCAGGTTTCCGGTTATTCAGCGCTGCTGGGCGGACTTATCTTTCTGATCCCCCATGGTTATTTTGCGCTCAAGGCATTCCGCTACGCCGGCGCGCGGTCTGCCAAGAAGATCATGACTTCTTTTTACCAGGGTGAGGCCGGCAAGCTCATCCTGTGCGCCATCCTTTTCACGATGGTGTTCAAATGGATTCAGCCGCTTGATATAGCGGCACTTTTTTTAACATTTGCGATCATGCTGGTCACCAACTGGTTGACACCGCTACTGGCGGGCAGCAATACGCAGCAAAGCTAACTGGACCTGGGAAACCGTTATGGCAGGAAGTGCATCCGAATATATCCAGCATCACCTCCAGAACCTCACCTACGGTAAGCTGCCGGCAGGCTATGAGCGTGCCGACGGAACCGTGCTTCAAGATGCAACCTGGACGCTGGCTCACACCGGCAAGGAAGCATCCGACATGGGCTTCTGGGCATTGCACATTGACTCACTGGGCTGGGCGGTAGCGCTCGGTGCCCTGTTCCTGTTCATTTTCCGAATGGCCGCCAAGCGTGCTACCTCGGACCAGCCCGGGGGCCTCCAGAACTTCGTTGAAGTGATGGTCGAGTTTGTTGACCAGAGCGTGAAAGAAACCTTCCACGGAAAGAACAAGGTCATTGCTCCGTTGTCACTGACCATTTTCTGCTGGGTATTCCTGATGAACCTGATGGACCTGGTTCCGGTGGATTTCCTGCCGCAGCTGTTCCACCTGATGGGTCTGGAATACATGAAGGTGGTTCCGACCACGGATGTGAACGTGACCCTGGGCATGTCCCTGTCTGTCTTTGCGCTGATCATCTACTACAGTCTGAAGGTGAAAGGAGTTGGTGGCTTCGTGGGTGAACTGACACTGCACCCCTTCTCTTCCGACAATATGTTCCTGAAGATCCTTCTGGTTCCGGTCAACCTGCTGCTGGAAGGCGTGAGCCTGATCGCCAAGCCGATCTCACTGGCACTGCGTCTGTTCGGTAACCTGTACGCCGGCGAGCTGATCTTCATCCTGATTGCGCTGCTTCCCTTCTGGGCGCAGTGGGCACTGTCTGTTCCCTGGGCGATTTTCCACATCCTGGTTATCACCCTGCAGGCATTTATCTTTATGATGTTGACGATCGTGTACCTGAGCATGGCTCACGAAGACAGTCACTGATCGGACACCATTAAGCCGTAGTTCTAAACCCTAAACCCTTAAACTGAAAAACCTAACTGAAAACTGGGAGTTATCATGGAAACTGTAGTTGGAATGACCGCTATTGCCGTTGCACTGCTGATTGGCCTGGGTGCCCTGGGTACTGCGATTGGCTTTGGTATCCTCGGTGGCAAGTTCCTGGAAGGCGCTGCGCGTCAGCCGGAAATGACCCCGATGCTGCAGGTTAAGATGTTCATCGTTGCAGGTCTGCTGGACGCCGTAACCATGATCGGTGTTGGTATCGCTCTGTTCTTCACTTTCGCCAACCCGTTTGTCGGCCAGATCGCCGGTTAATCGAGTCGCCAGAGCCGGGGTTTCGCCCCGGTCAGATGATTCTTAACAAAACAGGCGAGAGGTGAAGACGTGAACATTAATTTGACGATGATTGGTCAAGCCATCGCGTTCTTTATCTTTGTCGTCTTCTGCATGAAATATGTGTGGCCGCCAATCATGGCCGCACTGCAGGAGCGTCAAAAGAAGATCGCTGACGGACTGGCTGCCTCAGACCGCGCTGCGCGCGATCTGGAACTGGCTCAGGAAAAGTCAGCTCAGGAACTGCGTGAAGCCAAGCAGCAAGCTGCTGGTCTGATTGAACAGGCCAACAAGCGCGCGGCCCAGATTGTGGAAGCATCCAAGGATGACGCCCGCAAGGAAGGCCAGAAGCTGATTGAGCAGGCCAAGGCCGAAATTGAACAGGAGCGCAATCAGGCTCGTGACGCTTTGCGTGCAGAAATTGCCACCATTGCCGTTGCCGGTGCTGAGAAGATCCTGGAAACCTCTGTCGATGCCTCCAAGCACAACGAGATGTTGGAAAAACTGGCGGCAGAACTTTAAACGACGAGGTTCATCATGGCAGAACTGAGAACGCTGGCCCGTCCCTACGCAAAGGCAGCATTTAGTGCCGCTCAGGAGCATGAACAGCTGGCTGAGTGGTCCCAGGTGCTGACAATTGCCGGGCAGGTCACCGCGAACAAAGACATTCGACAGCTTCTCGCGAATCCGGGTCTGGAAGAGCAGAAGAAGGCAGAGCTGATTCTGGAGGTCGCCGAAGAGGGCGTCACCGATCAGGTCCGCAACTTTTTCGCTGTACTGGCTGAAAACCGCCGGCTGACTCTTCTTCCTGAGATTGCAGCGCTCTTCAACACGTACCGGGCTGATCTGGAGCGCACTGTTGATATCGATGTCACCGCGGCTTTCGAGCTGACGGACGAACAGCAACAGAAGCTCGCCCAGGCACTTTCGAAGAAACTCGAGCGGCAAGTGTCACTCGCAGCGTCATTGGACAAGTCTCTGATTGGCGGCGTGATTATTCGCACCGGCGATCTGGTCATTGACGCATCTGTACGCGGAAAGCTGACCAAGCTGGCCGACGCTCTGGGCTCCTGATTTCAGCACAAGGTTTGAGGATATTGGCATGCAGCAACTGAATCCATCCGAGATCAGTGACATCATCAAGAAGAGAATCGAAAAACTCGATATCTCTTCCGAAGCAAAGAACGAAGGTACGATCCTGTCGGTTTCCGACGGTATCGTGCTGATCCACGGTCTTGCCGACGTTATGTACGGTGAGATGATTGAATTTGCCAACGGCACGTTCGGTATGGCTCTGAACCTGGAGCGTGATTCCGTTGGTGCGGTTGTGCTGGGCGACTACGAAGATCTGGCTGAAGGCCAGAAAGTTCGTTGCACCGGTCGCATCCTGGAAGTGCCGGTTGGTCCGGAACTGATGGGCCGCGTTGTTGACGCGCTGGGTAACCCCATCGACGGCAAGGGTGACCTCGGTACCGACCTGACCTCTCCGGTCGAGAAGGTTGCACCGGGCGTTATCGCACGTCAGTCCGTTGATGAGCCGGTTCAGACTGGTCTGAAGGCAATCGATACCATGGTGCCGATCGGTCGCGGCCAGCGTGAGCTGATCATCGGTGACCGTCAGATCGGTAAGACCGCTGTCGCCATCGACGCGATCATTAACCAGAAAGACACCGGCATCAAGTGTATCTATGTTGCCGTCGGTCAGAAGCAGTCTTCCATCGCTGCCGTTGTGCGCAAGCTGGAAGAGCACGGTGCGATGGATCACACCATCGTGGTTGCCGCCGGTGCCGCCGATCCTGCAGCGATGCAGTTCCTGGCTCCGTACTCCGGTACTTCCATGGGTGAATACTTCCGTGACCGTGGCGAAGACGCCCTGATCATCTATGATGATCTGTCCAAGCAGGCCGTGGCTTACCGCCAGATCTCCCTGCTGCTGCGTCGTCCGCCAGGCCGTGAAGCCTACCCGGGTGACGTATTCTATCTGCACTCCCGTCTGCTGGAGCGTGCGTCCCGTGTAAATGCTGACTACGTTGAGCAGCTGACCAATGGTGAAGTGAAAGGCAAGACCGGTTCCCTGACCGCCCTGCCGATCATCGAAACCCAGGCTGGTGACGTGTCCGCGTTCGTACCGACCAACGTAATCTCCATTACCGACGGTCAGATCTTCCTGGAAACCAACCTGTTCAACTCCGGTATCCGTCCGGCGATGAACGCCGGTATCTCCGTATCCCGGGTAGGTGGTTCCGCCCAGACCAAGATCATGAAGAAGCTCGGCGGTAACATCCGTCTGGCTCTGGCCCAGTATCGTGAACTGGCCGCTTTCGCACAGTTTGCTTCCGACCTCGACGAAGCAACCCGTCAGCAGCTTGAGCACGGTCAGCGTGTAACGGAACTCATGAAGCAGAACCAGTACAGCCCGATGTCTGTGGCTGAAATGGGTACGGTTCTGTTCGCAGCCAACGAAGGCTTCCTGGACGACGTTGATGTCGACAAGGTAGTGAAGTTTGAAGCGCAGATGCTCGACTGGATGCGCTCCGAGCAGAAAGACCTCCTCGACAAGATCAACGAGAAAGGCGATTACAACGACGAAATCGCTGCCGGCCTCAAAGCTGCACTTGAGAAATTCAAGACCACTCAGAGCTGGTAAGAAAACGGGCCTGCGGCAACTGTCGCGGGCCGCTTTTCGTAGCAACGAGTGTCTAACTTGAGAAGGCAGTGAGTTATGGCCGTCGGCAAAGAAATACGTAACCAGATATCAAGCATCAAGAGCACGCAGAAAATCACCAGCGCCATGGAAATGGTGGCTGCGAGTAAAATGCGTAAGGCTCAGGAGCGCATGCAGGCAACCCGCCCGTATGCCGACAAGATGCGTCAGGTGATCGGGCACATTGCCAAGGCGAATGCTCAGTACAAACACCCGTTCATGGTCGAGCGCGAGGTCAAGCGCGTGGGCTATATCGTGGTGTCAACTGATCGTGGCCTCTGCGGTGGTCTGAACATTAACCTGTTCAAAGCGCTTGTCCGTGAAATGAAAGCGTGGAAAGAAAAAGGAGTGGAAACCGATCTGTGCGCCATCGGGCAGAAAGGGGCTTCCTTTTTCCGGAGCTACGGCGGCAATGTCGTCGCGGCGCTGACCCATCTGGGGGACAGCCCGAGCTCTGAAAAACTCATCGGCAACGTCAAGGTTATGCTGGATGCGTTCTCGGAAGGAAAGATTGATCGCCTGTACGTGGTCAGCAACGAGTTCGTTAACACCATGACCCAAAGCCCGAAGGTGGAGCAGCTTCTGCCCCTGCCGGAGAGCGAAGACGAGGAAGAGATCAAGAACCAGTGGGATTATCTCTACGAGCCCGATGCCAGGCAGATCCTCGATGGCCTTCTGCCACGTTTTATTGAATCCCAGGTGTACCAGGGTGTGGTAGAAAATCTGGCATGTGAACAGGCAGCCCGGATGATCGCCATGAAGAGCGCAACTGACAACGCCGGTAGCATTATCGACGAGCTTCAGCTGGCTTATAACAAGGCGCGTCAGGCAGCCATTACCCAAGAGATATCGGAGATTGTGAGCGGCGCCGCTTCGGTCTGATCCAGCCCACAATCCAACTGGTTTTATTGACTATCAAGATAACGAGGAACCGAGCATGAGTAGCGGACAAATCGTTCAGATCATTGGCGCGGTTATCGACGTGGAATTCCCACGTGACTCCGTACCCAAAGTATATGACGCACTGCTGCTTGAAGGTGGCGAAACAACTCTGGAAGTCCAGCAGCAGCTGGGTGACGGCATTGTTCGTACCATCGCCATGGGCAGCACCGAAGGCCTGAAGCGTGGCCTGAAAGCAGAAAACACCGGTAACCCGATTTCGGTACCGGTTGGTACCCAGACTCTGGGCCGTATCATGGACGTTCTGGGTCGCCCCATCGACGAAGCCGGCGATATCGGCGAAGAAGAGCGTTGGGCGATTCACCGTAAGGCCCCGGGCTATGCCGACCAGGCAGCGTCTGCGGACCTACTGGAAACCGGCATCAAGGTTATCGACCTGATCTGCCCGTTCGCCAAGGGTGGTAAGGTTGGTCTATTCGGTGGTGCCGGTGTTGGTAAAACCGTAAACATGATGGAACTGATCAACAACATCGCGAAAGAGCACTCCGGTCTCTCCGTATTCGCAGGTGTTGGTGAGCGGACCCGGGAAGGTAACGACTTCTACTACGAAATGAAGGAGTCCAACGTTCTCGATAAGGTTGCCATGGTTTACGGCCAGATGAACGAGCCCCCTGGAAACCGTCTGCGTGTGGCCCTGACCGGTCTCACCATGGCTGAGAAGTTCCGGGACGAAGGTCGTGACGTACTGTTGTTCGTTGACAACATCTACCGTTACACCCTGGCCGGTACCGAAGTATCCGCACTGCTCGGCCGTATGCCGTCTGCGGTAGGTTACCAGCCGACTCTGGCTGAAGAGATGGGTCAGCTGCAGGAGCGTATTACCTCCACCAAGAACGGTTCCATCACGTCCATCCAGGCGGTCTACGTACCGGCGGATGACTTGACTGACCCGTCGCCTGCAACCACCTTCTCGCACCTGGATGCGACCGTGGTACTGAGCCGTGACATCGCTTCCAAGGGTATCTACCCGGCGATCGATCCGCTGGATTCCACCTCTCGTCAGTTGGATCCGCTGATTATCGGCCAGGAGCACTACGAAGTGGCCCGTGGCGTGCAGACTAACCTGCAGCGCTACAAGGAGCTGAAAGACATCATCGCCATCCTGGGTATGGACGAACTGTCAGAAGAAGACAAGCTGACCGTTGCCCGTGCCCGTAAGATCGAGCGTTTTCTGTCCCAGCCGTTCCACGTTGCTGAAGTATTCACCGGTTCCCCCGGTAAGTACGTTTCCCTCAAGGAAACCATCAGCAGCTTTAAGGGCATCCTGAATGGTGACTATGACGAATTGCCCGAGCAGGCGTTCTACATGGTTGGTACCATTGAGGAAGCGGTCGAGAAAGCGAAGGAAATGAAGAGCAAGGCAAAGAGCTAATCTGAGCCGACGCATTTGTTTCCGGATCGATCAAAGAGGCAACTGACATGGGTATGACCGTGCATTGTGATGTGGTAAGTGCCGAAACAAAGATCTATTCCGGATTGGTGGAAATGCTGATCGCAGCCGGTTCTGAAGGTGACCTGGGTATTGCCCCGGGTCACACTCCGCTGCTGACCCAGCTGAAGCCGGGCCCTATTCGGATCATCAAGCAGGGCGGTGAAGAAGAGATTCTTTACGTGTCCGGCGGGTATCTGGAAGTTCAGCCCAATCTGGTGACTTTGTTGGCGGATACCGCGGTTCGTGCAAAGGATGTGGACGAAGCAGCCGCGCTCGAAGCTCAGAAAGAAGCCGAGAAAGCACTTGCCAACAAGACCGGTGAATTCGAGTACTCCCGTGCAGCTGCAGAGCTGGCCGAAGCTGTTGCTCAGCTTCGTACCATCCAGCAGCTGCGTAACAAAATGCGATAAGCATTTCCGTTTCGGGTTTGCCGAACACCGAAGCCGCATCCTGAGCGGCTGGAAGACCAACGTGGTACGTTGGCCATCCGGCCCTGAAGGGTGCGGTTTTTTTATTTTCAGTATTCAGAGACTCAACACTCCAGGAGCCTGACTTTTCCATGAGCCCGCTACACGTCGTCATTCTGGCCGCCGGCCAGGGTTCCAGAATGAAATCCGCATTGCCAAAGGTGCTGCATCCGATTGCCGGCCGCCCCATGCTTCATCATGTGATTGCAACGGCGAAACAGCTTGGCGCGGAAAAGATTCACACTGTGATTGGTCATGGCGCCGAGAAAGTTCGCGAAACTACCGATGAGGCCTCGGTAAACTGGGTAACCCAGAGCGAACAACTGGGTACCGGTCACGCTGTGGCGCAGGCGCTACCGGATCTTCCGGATGATGCCCGGGTTCTTGTGCTGTACGGTGATGTGCCTCTCACCCGACATGAAACCCTTGATGGCTTGGTTGGGACACTTGACGACAACACCCTGGGACTTTTGACCGTGACTATGGACAACCCCCAGGGCTACGGTCGGATCGTCCGAAACGCTGATGGCAAGGTGCAATCCATCGTGGAGCAGAAAGACGCGTCTGCCGAGCAGCAGCAGATCCGCGAGGTGAATACCGGCATCCTGGCGGTATCCGCAAAACATCTGAAGAACTGGCTGCCGACCCTCTCCAACAGTAATGCCCAGGGTGAATACTACCTGACTGACATCATTGCCATGGCAGTGGATCAGGGTCTGGGTGTTTCGGTATCCCAGCCGGAGAATCCCTTTGAAGTGCAGGGGGTTAATAATCGCCTGCAGCTGGCGGAACTGGAGCGCTGGTTCCAGCGTCAGCAGGCTGACCGACTGATGACAGAAGGCGCCACGCTCGCCGATCCTGCCCGGTTGGATGTTCGTGGCGAGCTGACAATTGGCAATGATCTCTGGATCGATGTGAACGTGGTCTTCGAGGGTAAGGTCAACCTGGGCAGCAACGTGTCCATTGGCCCGGGCTGTGTTATCAAGGATACGACCATTGCCGATGGTGCCGAGATCAAGGCCAACAGTGTGATCGAAGGGGCAGTGATTGGCGCTCACGCGCAGATTGGGCCATTTGCCCGAATTCGTCCGGGCACCGAACTGGCCGCAAATACCAAGGTTGGCAACTTTGTGGAAACCAAGAAGGCGATCGTCGGTGAAGGCAGCAAGATCAACCACCTGAGCTACGTGGGCGATGCCTCACTGGGTCGTAATGTGAATGTGGGTGCAGGAACCATCACCTGTAATTATGATGGTGTTAACAAGTATCAGACGGTGCTCGGCGATGGGGTCTTTGTTGGTTCCAACACGGCCCTGGTAGCTCCGGTGACTGTTGCCGCGGAGGCGACCATTGGTGCGGGGTCGACCATCACCCGTGACGTAGCAGACCATGAGCTGGCCGTGGCGCGGGGCCGACAGCGGAATATCTCCGGTTGGGAAAAGCCGAAGAAACACTGATTTAAACGATCGACAGACAGGTAGAGCAGCATGTGTGGAATTGTAGGCGCGGTTTCGGAAAGGGACGTTCAGGGCATCCTTCTTGAGGGTCTGCGCCGTCTGGAATATCGAGGGTATGACTCCGCGGGCATGGCCGTGATCGGTGGTGACCACAGCGTCCAGCGTGCAAGGGAAGTCGGCAAGGTTGCCGCGCTCGGCGACGCCATGAAAGCCAACCCGCTTGCAGGTCATCTGGGCATTGCGCACACCCGCTGGGCCACCCACGGTGAGCCGTCCCAGATCAATGCCCACCCGCACATGTCCGGCGAGCGGCTCGCAATCGTCCATAACGGCATTATCGAGAACTATCAGGAGCTGCGCGAAGAGCTGCGGGCGGATGGTTTCGAGTTTTCCTCCCAGACTGATACTGAAGTCGTTGCCCACCTCATCGAGAAGAACTATCGGACCCTGGGGAATCTCCATGATTCGGTACGGGCCGCCATTGCCCGTCTTCGTGGCGCCTATGCCCTGGCCGTTGTTCACGCCGATGAACCCGACCATCTGGTGGTGTGCCGTGAGGGCAGCCCCCTGGTGATCGGCGTGGGTATCGGTGAGAACTTCATCGCGTCGGACCAGCTCGCGCTGCTGCCGGTCACCGATCGCTTCATGTTCCTGGAGGAAGGGGACATTGCCGACGTCCGCAAGGATGCCATCACTGTTCTCGATCGCGAGGGTCAGTCGGTGGAGCGGGAAGTAACCCGTTTCGAACATGGCGCCGATTCGGCCGACAAGGGCGAATACCGTCATTTTATGCTCAAGGAAATTTACGAGCAGCCCAAAGTGATCAAGGCCACCATGGAAGGCCGGGTCACCAAAACCCGGGTGCTGGAACAGGCATTGGGTACCGAGGCAGCAAATCTGCTTGAGAACGTTCGTCACGTACAGATCATTGCCTGCGGCACCAGTTACCATGCCGGTATGGTGGCCCGTTACTGGATCGAGGAATTGGCTGGTATTGCCTGCTCGGTGGAAGTGGCCTCTGAGTTTCGCTACCGCAAGCACGTGATCCAGCAGGACACCCTGTTCCTGTGTATCTCCCAGTCCGGCGAAACCGCCGATACCCTGGCGGCCCTGCGCCAGGCCAAGAAGGCCGGCTTCCGGGCGGCACTGGCCATCTGTAACGTGCCTGGCAGTTCCCTGGTGCGGGAATCCGACCTGGTGATCATGACCCAGGCCGGACCGGAAATCGGCGTGGCCTCCACCAAGGCCTTTACCACCCAATTGACCGCACTCCTCCTTTTCACCCTGGCCCTGGCCCGTCACAACGGGCTGCCGGAAGAGCAGGAAGCAGAGATCGTTGAGGCCATCCATCTTCTGCCTGGCCAGGTCAGTGATGTGCTGGCCCTGGATGCCGAGATTGCCGAAATGTCCAAAGCCTTCATGGACAAGAATCACAGCCTGTTCCTGGGCCGCGGTTCCCAGTTCCCGGTTGCCCTGGAAGGTGCCCTCAAGCTCAAGGAAATCTCCTACATTCACGCCGAGGCCTATCCGGCGGGTGAACTGAAGCATGGTCCTCTGGCCCTGGTCGACAGCGAAATGCCGGTGGTCACCGTCGCGCCCAACAATGATCTGGTTGAGAAGCTGAAGTCCAACCTGGAAGAAGTGCGAGCCCGCGGCGGCGAGCTGTTTGTCTTTGCGGATAAGAAGGCCGATGTGAAAGCCGAAGAGGGCCTTCACGTGATGCAGATTCCTTCTGTGCATCCGATTACGGCCCCGATTGTCTACACCGTTCCGTTGCAGTTGCTGTCCTATCATGTGGCGGTGCTGAAGGGTACTGATGTGGATCAGCCCCGCAATCTGGCGAAAAGCGTTACCGTTGAATGAAAAAAGCCCCGCATACGCGGGGCTTTTCAGTCAGAGCCGCAGAACCTCAGAAGCGATAGGAAACAGACGCCTCTACCGTTCGCTCCTCCCCAAACCAGCAGTTGGAACTGTCGAAACAGCTGTAGTAGCGCTCATCGGTGAGGTTGTTAACTGACAGGCCCAGTTCGGTACCTCGCAACGTGTGGGAGACTCGGCCGAGGCTATAACGCAGGGCGATATCCACCAGTGTTGTATCCGGTACTTTCCCCTCATTGGTGGCGGCGTTGTATTCAGCTTCGCCGATGTACCGGGCACCAATGCCTGCAACCAGGCCATTCAAAGGTCCGTCATAAAAGCCATAATCGGCCCACACAGACAGAAGGTGCTCGGGTACCCAGACCGGCGTTCGACCTTTCAGTCCGGTATTGTCCTTGGTGACCTCAACATCCTGCAGCGTGTAGCTGGCGGTAACCAACAGGCTGTCGATGGGCTGTGCCCGGGCTTCAAGTTCGATGCCTTGGGAACGTACTTCCCCGGCCTGGATCTGATCATAAGGGCCACCGTTGGGGTCGCGAGTCGGCACGTTGTCCTTGGTAATCTGGTAAAACGCAAGGTTGGCTGATGTTTGCTGATCCTGGGACTGGTATTTCAAACCCAGTTCCCACTGGTCGCCTGTCGACGGATCAAACTCATTGCCATTGCGGTCACTGCCGGTTTGTGGCTCAAAGCTTTCGGCATAATTGATGTAAGGAGAGAGGCCGTTGGCACCCCGATACATCACGCCCGCGCGAGTGGAAACGTTGTCCTGGTCAAGCTTCCTGTCGACCGTGCCACCGTATTGTCTGCCTTTTTCCTCACCGGTGAAATCATCCCAGCGGACGCCGCCAATGATCACGAACCGATTCAGTTCGATCTGGTCCTGGAAATAGATGCCAAGCTGCTTCTTGCGAATATTGAAGTCAGAAGACAGTGCGGTGTTCTCTATATTTATGTTGTCTTGAGAGATCTGGTAGTAGTCCGGATCAAACAGATCGATGGCGGGGGCTGCGGTATCCTCGTAGATTACGTCTGAGTCGAGACTGAGGTAATCCAGGCCCACCAGTATATTGTGCCGGGCCGATCCGGTCTGAAAGCGTCCCGAAAACTGGTTGTCCACGGTGAAGCCGGTGGTCGTTTCATCTGTAAGATAGGCCTGTCGGGAGAGAGTCCTGCCATCCGCGGCCAGACCCGTTCCGTAGGTGTTGGTCTGAAACGCTTCCGCGTCGGTGTACCGGAAGTTTTGCAGGAAATTCCAGTTGTCGTTGATGTTGTGGTTGACCTTGTAGCCGGCCAGCAACACCTCTTTTTCAAACTCGTTCCAGTTGGCGTCGCCGGAGAAGGCATCCTGCGGCAGTTCGCCATTGGGGTTGGGCAGGAACAGACCGGAAGCGGGCAGGGTGGTATAAATCCCCATGGCCGGATCGTTCTGGTAGTAAAGGTTGAAGTTGATGAGTGTGTCCTCGCTCACCTGCCAATCCACGGACGGCGCGATCATGCGGCGCTCCTCCTCGGAGGTTTCGGCCTGACCATCCCGGGTACGGGTCAGACCCACCAGGCTGTAGGACAGGCTGGAATCGCCCAGTTGACCCCGGCTCTCAACGGAGGCTTCCGCCAGATTGCGGGAACCACCCGCCACCTCAATCTTGTTAAAGCTCTCGGTGGAGGGCTGTTTGCCGATCAGATTCACCATCCCGCCCGGCGGCATGGACCCGTATAGCGTCGAGGTAGGGCCCCGGAAGACCTCAACTTGCTCCACAGCCTTCAGATCAATCTGGGGCTGCAGATTCCAGTCGTTGTAGAGCAGTTGCAGGCCGTCATAATAATTCTGGTAGTTGATAAAACCGCGGATGCTGAACAGATCCAGTCGGCCCACAGCCCCGCCTCGCAACTCGGTGTTCACACCCGGCGCATAACGAAGCGCTGAGGCAACCGAGTCCGCATCGCGCATTTCCAGGGCCTGTTGGTCCAGAACGGAGATGCTTTGCGGGGTTTCGCCCGGTTCCAGTGCCGTCTTGGTGGCGGTGTTTCGGTAGGTCTCGCCGTACACCGTCATGGTGTCCAGTTCCAGGGGGTCATTGGAGTCTGCGGCAGCCATCTGGCTGACAGCCAGGCCAATGGCAACAGCCAGTGCGGAGGGTTTGATAACGTGTGAATGCATAATGGGTCCTGTTAAACCTCGAATAATTAAGTGCGAATCATTCCCATTATATTTGTCTGGTTGAACAGGACTTAACCGATTGGTGCATGCCGGTAATTAATGGTGTCTCAAGCACGACTGGAATCCAGTATTCCATGCTCACTTCCGGCGCCTGGGTGTCGAATTCCGGAGGGTAGACCTCCACATCAAATCCATAGACCGCCTTGCAGCCGGCATGTGGAAGCCAGGCATTGAAAAACCATTTCAGGATTTCAGCGAGTGAGCGGATGGGGCCCTGAAAGGAGACCACCGCGTAATTCTGGGCAGGCACCTGAAGCACTTCGAGACCTTGAGAAGCATGGGCTTCACCGGTTTCAATACCAGCCAGATAGTGGAATTCGGGACCCGCTCCCCCGGAGAGATCAATAACGCCAAACCTGGGTTGCGCCTCTGGTAGCAGCCCGGCGGCCGATAACGAACCCCAGAGCGCAGGGACCTTGACGTTGAAATCAGGATTGGACGAGAACAGTCCCCGTATCTTCTCGGAGCGACCGGCCACGGTGAACGCCGGCCTTGAATCAAGCCGGATGGCAGGGACTCGGGCCCGGAGGGAGGCATCTGGCAGAAGGGCCGGGTCGAGACATAAAGGCGTGCTCAGCAGGCACGGCAGTCCGCGGCGCCGGTATTGGGCCGGTGGACACCCGAAATGCTGTTTGAAACTGCGGCTGAAGCTGATGTCGGAGCCAAAGCCGCAGGCCAGACCAATATCGATGATGCGCTGATTGGTAAACAGCAGCATTTCCGCCGCCAGGCTCAGCCGCAGTTCCCTCACATACTGCCCGACGCATTGACCGGTCTCGAACGCGAACACGCGGTTGAATTGCCAGCGGGACCATCCCCCGATCCTGGCAAGGCTGGTAACGGCCAGCGGCTTGTCCAGGTTCAGGTGGATGTAATCCAGAACCTTCCCGATCCTCCCCAGCTGGGTTTGCCGGCTTGACGGGGTCATCGGGGACTCCTGTTACCGGGCAGGGGATTTACCAGCGATAGCTCAGGGTTCCGACTACACTGCGCTCTTCACCGTAGTAACAGTAGAACTCACAGCTGGCGACGTATTCGCGATCAGCAACGTTGTTCACGTTCAGCTGTGCCACCCAGTTCTCCATGAACTGGTACTGCGCCATCAGGTCCACCACCGTGTAAGAAGGCACCTCGGTTCCTGTGAAGCTGTCGTCGGTACTGCCAACGTACCGGGCGCCACCACCGAGCTTCAGACCCGGCGCAAAATCCTGGAAGGCGTAGTCCAGCCAAACCGACGCAGAATGACGGGGGATCAGATTCGCAGCGGCCGCGGGCTGGTTGTCGGAGGTGTTGTCCGTTGTCGCGTCGTTGTAGGTGTAGGCAGCTGTCAATTCGAGCTGTTCGGTCAGATAGGCGACACTCTCAAGTTCAAAGCCCTGGGTTTCCCTGACGCCTTCCTGAACCTGAAAGCCGGAAGGACTGGTGACCAGTGAGTTTTCTTCCTCAATGTTATAGATGGCCGCCGTCACATAGCCGTCCAGACTGTTCGGAGCGTATTTGACGCCGAATTCCAACTGTTCACCAACCCGCGGTTCGTAAAGGTTGCCGTTGTTATCCACGCCGGCAATCGGTTGGAACGACTCGGTCCACGAAAGGTATGGCGAGAAGCCATTGTCCGCCAGGTACATAACCCCACCGGAGAGAGATATCTGATCGTCATCGGCTCTCTGCCGGGAATCCGCGGTCAGGTTGCGATCAACCACTTCAGCCTGGTCGTACCGCGCGCCCGCGAGAAAAATCCAGCGGTCGTCCAGTCGGAGCTGATTCTGGAGATAAAGGCCGGTTTGCTCCTTGGTGATGTTTCGGCGGGTCAGGTCTGCAGGCGATACCGGCGTGAAATTACCGTAAGTCGGGTCGAAGATGTCGATCGTGGAAAAGGAGAAATTATCCAGCTCCAGACCGTTGGTTTCGAGGTCCTGATAGTCCACACCAATCAACAGGGTGTTTTCAGTGCGGTCAGTAAACCAGGTGCCCACCAGCCTATTATCCACCGTCCAGCTGGACAGATCCCCATCGCGATAGACGATCCCGCGGGTCCCTTCTCTCGGGCCACTCTGGAAAGACATGTAGATACTGCGCAGTAGCAGGTCGAGCTCGCTGTAACGGGTGTCCTGTTGAAACTCCCAGGTGTTGTTGAAGCGGTGTGAAAGGCTATAACCGACAGAGGACTGGGTACGTTCGTTGGTGTCGTATCCGGGTTCGCCGTAAAAGGTGGAAGGTTCAACCTTGCCAAAGGGCGTGTCCTGGATCGTGCCGTAAGCCAGCTTGAAGCCATTGTAGGGTACGGCATCATCCTTCTGAAGGCTCGCCAGGAACGTCAGGGAGGTATCCTCGGACACATCCCAGCGCAGGCTGGGCGCCAGGTAATAGCGCTCGTTTTCGGTATAGTCAATATCACCGTCGGCGGAACGGTACAGGCCAACCAGGCGATAGCTGACCGAGTCGCTGTCTCCAATCGGGCCTGAGGTGTCCAGACCCAATTGGCGGTGCTCGTTGGTGCCAGCCTGAATCTGCAGTTCTCCCTGCGCCTGATCGGTCGGGCGTTTACTGATGGCGTTGATTACGCCGCCCGGGGGTGCCTCACCGTAAAGAATGGACGCGGGTCCCTTGAGAAGTTCCACGCGTTCAAGGCCATAGGTTTCCGGCAGCCACTGATAGAAACCCTCGCGATAGATGCGCAAGCCGTCCTGATAGGTGGCCTGGTCGAAACCCCGGATTTTGAACCAGTCAGTGTCGTTGTCCGCGCCGTAGTGGCCGGAAACCACGCCGGCGCGATAGCGGAATGTTTCATCAAGGGATTGTACGTTGCGCTCACGAAGCTCTTCTTCATCGACCACGGAAGCTGGCCTTGGTGTTTCAACCAGCGGTGTTTCAACTTTCAGTGCGGTGGCTGAGACCACGAGTGCATCCAGGCTGGTTTCGGCTTCGTCCTGCGCCAGAAGTGGCGTTGACGCCGTCGCAATACCAATACTCAGGGTCAGACGGATTGCGAGGGCCAAAGGCTTGGGTAAAACGACGGCGGGCATAATGGGAACACCTTCATAGCGGACAGTGGTTAAGTGGTGAAAGTCATCAAATCCGCCGAATATTATTCTTAAATAAATCGTAATGCAAACGAATATCATTTAGATGCAGTGGTTTTGAACAGAAATGACACGGTAAATTTTTAATGAAATCACCGCATGACCGCGGAAATCGGTTAAAATGCCGTCGCATTAGGGGTTTAATTTAAGTAATGTTACGAAAATAGTCGTGTTGGCGAGACCTTTGAGCTTTTCTTTTTGTTATTAAGACCAAAAGTGGTCTCAGATTTGTACCTTTGGACCATACCCCGGTACGCAAATATCAAGGAAGATTCGGGCCTGCTGCCACACAATACCAATAACCCGTTTTCTCAGAAGATTTCCGTAATGCCCACTACCGTTATTTCCGGCTTTACCCACAACTTCCTTGGCAAGGCGCCTGTCTGGTACAAGCAGGTCATCCTGTTGTTTCTTGTCGCCAACCCGATTGTCATGTGGACCCTGGGGCCGGGAACGGCCGGCTGGCTTCTGATTGCGGAGTTTATTTTTACCCTGGCTATGGCCCTGAAGTGCTACCCGCTGCTGCCGGGTGGTCTGCTGGCCGTGGAGGCCTTGCTGATCGGGTTGACCACGCCGGACGCGGTCTATCTGGAAGTGCTCACCAATTTCCCGGTTATCCTGCTGCTGATGTTCATGGTGGCGGGCATCTATTTCATGAAGGAGCTGCTGCTGGTGACGTTCACCCAGATTCTGGTGGGTGTGCGCTCCAAGTCGGCTCTGTCATTATTGTTCTGCTGCGCGGCGGCGATCCTTTCGGCTTTCCTGGACGCCCTGACGGTGACCGCGGTAATCATCAGCGTCGCAGTGGGTTTCTACTCGGTTTACCACAAGGTGGCTTCCGGTAAGGGCTATCAGCACAAGGATCACAACGCTGGCAGTGACGACGAAGTGATCGAACTGCACCGGGAAGATCTGGAAAACTTCAGGGCCTTTTTGCGCAGCCTGCTGATGCACGGTGCAATCGGTACAGCCTTGGGTGGCGTGGCCACCATGGTGGGCGAGCCGCAGAACCTGCTGATTGCCAAGGTGGTGGGCTGGGATTTTGCCGGCTTCTTCCTGCATATGGCGCCGGTGAGTCTGCCGGTCCTCGCGGCCGGGCTGTTTACCTGCTGGGTTCTGGAGAAATTGCGCTGGTTTGGCTACGGCGGGCGCCTGCCCAAGCCCGTGCGCCGGGTGCTGGAAGAGTTTGCCGAGAACGAGCGGGCCGAGCGTACCAAGGCTGATCAGGCGGCACTGTGGGTGCAGGCGTTTGCTGCGGCAGTTCTGGTGGTGGGCCTGGCATTCCACCTGGCCGAGGTCGGCTTGATTGGCCTTCTGGTGATTATCCTGATTACCTCATTTACCGGTGTCACCGACGAACATCAGATTGGAAAGGCTTTCCAGGAATCCCTGCCGTTTACCTCTCTGCTGGTGGTGTTCTTCGCGGTGGTTGCAGTGATCCACGAACAGCACCTGTTCAAGCCGATCATTGATTACGTTCTGTCGCTTCCCGAAGCCCGGCAGCCGGGCATGTTCTTTATTGCCAATGGCGTACTGTCGATGATCAGCGATAACGTGTTTGTTGCCACCGTGTATATCAGTGAGGTGAAGCAGGCCCTGGATGCAGGTGCTATCAGCTATGATCACTTCCAGAAGCTGGCGGTTGCCATAAACACCGGTACCAATCTTCCCAGTGTGGCGACTCCGAATGGCCAGGCGGCTTTCCTGTTCCTGCTGACGTCTGCCATTGCGCCGCTGGTTCGTCTGTCCTACGGCAAGATGGTGATCATGGCGTTTCCCTATATGCTGGTAATGGGCGGTGTGGGCCTGTACATGGTTATTAACCATATTTGACATTCTGTTCAGATTTTTGCGGGCGGTGTCAGTGCAGATTTGCGCGGGTCTGTTAATCTTTGCTTAAACAGATCACAACAACACGGATTCCATGCCAAGAAACTTCCCAGCCCGCCTTTCCCTGATGTCTGAAGCCATGCGCTTTGTCAGTATCCGAATTTGTGCATTGCTGGCAGGATTATTTTTAGCATCGGGCGCGCTCGCTGAAGCGGGAACAGCCAGCAAACTGCTCAAAATCGCCTATGTCGACTTTCCACCGATGACCTATCAGAAAGCCGATGGCAGTCCGGCGGGTACTTTCATTGAGATTACCCGAAAAGTGGCGATCGAAGCGGGCTATGAACCGGAATTTCTCCACCTTCCCATCAGTCGTGTTTACCTGTATTTGCGCAACGGCCGGATTGATGTTTGGCCTGGATCAGCCAACGTCCCGGCTCTAAAGGGTGAAGTTCTCGAAACCTGGGTGAGTCCCTTCGCTTCCCAATTGAGCGCCTGGTATCTGGAGGGAACAGAACCACTGTCCCATTTTGATCAGTTGCAGGGTAAGACAGTAATCACGATTGCTGGTTACACCTATGGCGGGCTTTTGTATTGGCTGGAAGGCGAGAGTTCAATTGACGTCACTCAGGCACCCAATTTTCGAGCGGCTTTGGACATGCTCAAGCTTGGCCGCGGACAATACTTGTTCGGACACCGGGATCCAGTTCTGGAAACTCTGGCAATGTCCGAAGACGAGAAGATTCGCGAATCAGAGATTCGTTTAAGAAATCTAACCTGGCTGTTTTCGCTTGCTAATCCCAGAGCAGCGATTTTGCGTGAAGAGTTTGACGATGCCTACCTGCGTCTGGCTGAACAGGGTGAAGTGCCCCCGATACGGGAGTTCGACGAGAGCTTTGTGATACCGGGCTTTCCAGAACAATACCGATAACCATCTTTTGGTGTTCACGATTCGGGATCAAGAAAGATATCCCCATACCAGGCCGTTGCTTTTTCCCCGGTGTTGTCGGAATCCGACATAATGGCAATTCCGACCACCGGTGGTGGTTCCTCACCAAACGCTTTCCGGTAGTCGGCCATAATGTCACGTTCCACGGTGACCCATTCACCGACCTGTTCTGATCCTGAATTCACCGCGATCATCATGGTTTTCTCGGTGTAAGGGTTGGGCACGATCTCGCCCTTGGGCAGGCTATTGGCCCAGATGTAGTTCAGAGCGTTGCCCGGGAGGGACTCTCCGAATAACACTTCAACCGTCTTGCGTTTGGCGCGTTCGAAGAAGCCTGCTTTTTCAGGCTGGAACTCGAACGCAACGTAGATCCTGGCAGGATAATCGTCACCTGACTTTTCCCGGGCATCACCCTTCTCGAACACGTTCGAGACCTTCCAGCGCCACTGCAGAATCAGTGAATCGGCGGGCTCCAATCGTACCCGGGCAATGAGGCCAGATGCCCCACCTTCGGTGGTGGCCCTGACAACCTGCTGACCATCTTCGGTGGTCAGTTCATACCGACTGAGCTCATCGATCTTGGGAAACTCCAGAGGTTCCCAGCCGTCATTGAGGGACTGCATCCGGGAGAAGGGTGTTAAAGCGGCCTCCTGCGAACTGGCGGGCGCAGACAGCATCAAGGAAACGAGGAGCAGGCCCCAGATTGTTCCGTAACCGACCTTCTTCATCGTGCCTCTCCTCTTTCGGGGTATTTCCGTTGCAGACAAATCTTTTACCGGAAAGTGCCTTGTCCTGCAAAAGCTACCCGTATATAGTGTTTTCATCCTTGGTCAAATACCAGATGTAGTGATCAGTGCGTAACCAAATCGGTCAGCGCGTGATCACCCCACACATTCTGGTATCGGGAATCCGGTGAGACTCCGGAACTGACGCGCAGCGGTATTGGGGAACAAGCACGGCATTACGACACTGGTTGATACCGGGAAGTCGCCGAGCGAGGCCGAATCGAACGATTCACGCCCCTGAGTCCGAAGACCTGCCAGGGATACGGAGCTTCACAGCTCCTGACTGCACCTTCGCGACCCAGGGTGAGCAGACCGGTTATGCCCAGCCATTCCTCTGGCGAGGTGTGCCCCTGCGTACGCGATGGTGAAAGGAATTCAACGCGTATTCAGGAGAACACACATGTCTGCCTCAGCCCTGGCCGAACCCCGGCCAACTTCGCACACCGACACCGAATCCCTTCAGGTCATCAAGCGCAACGGCACCCTTGTCGGCTTCGACCCGTCGAAGATCAGCATTGCCGTGACCAAAGCCTTCCTCGCCGTCGAAGGTGACAAGGCCGCCGGCTCTGCCCGAATCAACGATGCCGTACATCGGGTGACTGACCAGGTGATCCAGGCCATCGGTCGCCGCCTGAAAGCCGGTGGCAAGGTTCATATCGAAGACATCCAGGATCAGGTGGAACTGGCTCTCATGCGGGCCGAAGAACAGAAGGTGGCCCGCGCCTACGTGCTGTACCGGGAGGAGCATGCCCGCGAGCGTGCCCGTCACGCCCCGGTTGAGGCACACCCCCATCTGACGGTGAAAAAGACTAGCGGCGAAATCGCTCCCCTGGACCTGGGCCTGATGAAATTGCAGGTGGAGCAGGCCGCCACAGGGCTGGAGGGCATCGACGGTGACTCCCTGGTGGAAGATGCCCTGACCAACCTCTATGACGGCATCGCTGAAGAAGACGTTCTGTCGGCGCTGATCATGACCGCCCGCAGCCGGATTGAGCGGGAGCCGGACTACAGTGCCGTCACCGCGCGCCTGCTCCTTGAGCAACTTCGCCTGGAGAATGCCGCCGCCCTTGGCCTGCCCATCAGTTTGCCCTTGGCGGAGATTTATCCACAGGCCCTGAGTGCCTTTATCGAGGCAGGTATTCGTTATGAACTGCTGGACGAAGCCCTGGCCGCTTTCGACCTGGAGCGTTTGGGAGCCGCCCTGAAACCGGAGCGTGACCTGCAGTTCGGCTTCCTGGGCCTGCAAACCCTGTACGACCGCTACTTCCTGCACTGGAACAAGGCCCGCCTCGAATTGCCACAGGTTTTCTTCATGCGCGTGGCCATGGGCCTGGCCCTGCGGGAAGACGACCCGAACGCCCGCGCCATCGAGTTCTACAACCTGTTGTCGTCGTTCGACTACATGGCGTCCACACCCACGCTGTTCAACAGCGGTACCCGCCACTCCCAGCTGTCGTCCTGTTACCTGACGACGGTGGGCGACGACCTTGAAGACATCTACGGCGCCATCCGCGACAACGCCATGCTGTCGAAATGGGCGGGCGGTCTGGGTAACGACTGGACGCCAGTCCGTGCGCTGGGCTCCCACATCAAGGGCACCAACGGCCAGAGCCAGGGTGTGGTGCCTTTCCTGAAAGTAGTCAATGACACCGCGGTGGCGGTAAACCAGGGCGGCAAGCGCAAGGGCGCGGTGTGCGCCTACCTGGAAAGCTGGCACCTGGACATCGAGGAATTCCTGGAACTGCGTAAGAACACCGGCGACGAACGCCGCCGCACCCACGATATGAATACCGCCAACTGGGTGCCCGACCTGCTGATCGAGCGCATGCGCGAAGACCGTGACTGGACCCTGTTCTCCCCCAGCGATGCGCCGGATCTGCACGACCTGTACGGCAACGCCTTCCGGGAACGCTACGAGCATTACGAGGCGCTGGCCGAACAGGGCAAGATCAAGCTGTTTAAGAAAATCCCGGCCAAGCAGCTGTGGCGCAAGATGCTCACCGTGCTGTTCGAAACCGGCCACCCCTGGATCACCTTCAAGGACCCGTGCAACCTGCGTTCGCCACAGCAGCACCGGGGCGTGGTGCACAGCTCTAACCTGTGCACGGAAATCACCCTGAACACCAGTGCCGAAGAGATCGCCGTATGCAACCTCGGTTCCGTGAACCTGGCCGCGCATATCGCCAACGGCGAGCTGGATGTGCAGCGCCTGGAACAGACGGTGAACACCGCCGTGCGCATGCTCGATAACGTTATCGACATCAACTACTACGCCGTACCCCAGGCCCGGAACTCCAACCTCAGGCATCGCCCGGTCGGCCTTGGCCTCATGGGTTTCCAGGACGCGCTCTATCAACTGGGCCTGCCGTACTCCAGCCCGGAAGCGGTGGAGTTTGCCGACGTGGCCATGGAGCAGCTCAGCTACTTCGCCATCCGTGCGTCGGCCACGCTGGCAGGTGAGCGAGGCGCCTATGAAAGCTACGAAGGTTCTCTCTGGCAGCAGGGCATCCTGCCGATCGACTCCATCAACCTGCTGAAGGAGAACCGCAGGGAAGGGGACCTGTCCGTAAACACCAACGCCCGGCTGGACTGGTCGCCGGTGCGTGAACTGATCGCGAAAAACGGCATGCGCAACAGTAACGTCATGGCCATTGCCCCCACGGCCACGATTTCCAACATCGTGGGTGTGTCCCAGTCCATTGAGCCGGCGTACCAGAACCTGTTCGTGAAATCGAACCTCTCCGGCGAGTTTACGGTGGTCAATCCATCGCTGGTTCGTGACCTCAAGGCCGAAGGTCTGTGGGACAACGTGATGGTGAACGACCTCAAGTACTTCGATGGCAGCGTTCAGCAGATCGACCGCATCCCGGCGGAACTCAAGGCCCGTTACGCCACCGCCTTCGAAATCGACGCAAGATGGCTGGTGGAAGCCGCCGCCCGGCGCCAGAAGTGGCTGGACCAGGCCCAGAGCCTGAATTTGTACATGGCCGAACCCAGCGGCAAAAAGCTGGACGCCCTGTACCAGCTGGCCTGGGAACGTGGACTCAAAACCACCTATTACCTGCGCTCCCTGGGCGCCACCGGTGCCGAAAAAACGGCCCCGGTCGCAGCGCCGCAGCCCCAGGTATGCAGCATCGACGACCCCGACTGCGAAGCCTGTCAGTAACTGCTCACTCAACGATTGCGAGGCACAACCATGCTTGATTGGGACGACGAACCAAAAACCGAAGCCAAAGTGGCGAGTCCCGGCGCTCCGGCGCCGGTAAATGTGGACGACAAACGCGTCATCAACGGCGAGACCGACATCAACCAGCTGGCGCCGTTCAAGTATCCCTGGGCCTGGGAGTACTTCATGAACGCCAACAAAAACCACTGGACCCCCCTGGACGTGAACATGGCCCAGGACGTTCACGACTACCACCACCGGCTGACTGCGCCGGAAAAACATGTGTACGAGAACGTGTTGGCTTACCTCACCACCTCCGACATCCTGGCCATGCGCAACATCGGCCTGGCGGTGATGGAGAAGATGAGCGCGCCCGAGCTGCAGATCTACCAGGCCCGGCAGGTATACGAGGAAGCCATGCACACCTGGGCCTACCAGCACTGCATCGAAACCCTCAACCTGGACCAGAGCGAGATCTACAACCGTTACCGCGTGGTGCCTGCCATCAACGGCAAGATCCAGATCGCTAACCGCCGGCTGGATGCGGCCATGCGGCCAGACATGAACCTGCGTAACAAGGACGACCTGCAGAAATTCATCATGTCCTACCTGTTTTTCGCGGCCGTGTTTGAAGGCACCTGGTTCTACAACGGCTTCAGCCCCATCTTCGCCCTGCAGCGCCGGGGTCTGATGCGCGGCACCGGCGAGCAACTGCAATACATCCTGAGGGACGAGGCCATGCACTTCTCCTTTGGCTTGAAGGTGGTGAACCAGATCGTGGAGGAGGAGAACATCACCTTCGATCCGAAGGCCGTGCGCGAGATGTGGGACGAATCCGAAGCCGCCGAGAAGGCCTATGCAGATTACATCCTGCGGGACCCGATTCTCGGTTATTCGGCCGAGTACCACAGCGAGCAGTTTCGCTTCGTCGCCAACCGCCGTGCCCGCACGGTCGGCCTGGAAGAGCCGTTCCCCGGTGCGAAGAATGTCTCGCCCTGGCTGGATGAACAGGCCACCTTGCGCAAGGAAAAGAACTTCTTCGAGACACGGGTGATCGAATACCAGACCGGGGCTCAGCTGGAGTGGTAGCCCGCCTGAACGGCCGGAGTTGTACGAACACGTTCGCATTACTCCGGCGGTAGCCGTGGTAGTTGGTGCTCAAACGATTGTTTTATCTAATAAATTCGTTTTGTCTTGAGCATTTTTTATTGGAGTTTTACGAACGGGTGATATACGAACGCGTTCGTATAATTAGCTGTTATGCCCTAAAGCAGATGCCCCTCAGGTAACATGCGTTTGTGCAGGATGCGGATAATTTCAACAATACCCTCGGTGGCTAGCCGATAAAATATGATGTGGCTTCCCTGAGGGTAATGTCGGTAGCCTGGACTTATCTCATCGCATGCTTGCCCCAGACTTGGATTTTCACCCAGAAGGTGGAAGCATTGGTCAAACTGAAGAATATAGTGGTTTCGTTGATCACGGCCCCATTCACGTTCCGTGTATAGGGCAATAGATTTGAGGTCAGCTTTGGCCTTCTTGGAAAGCTTAAACTTTGGCATCAGCGCCCTTCGTTGTCCAGTTCGCGAATAAACGAGTCATAGGAGTAGTCTTCAAAACCACTGTCCTCGCCTTCCTTGAGCAGTTTACGAATTGTGGTCAGGCGTGTTTCGGACTCCTCAAGTAGGCGTAGTGCTGCACGAACTACCTCGCTGGTTGAGCTGTATCGGCCATTTTTGAGCTGTTCTGCAATGAACGCATCAAAATGTTGGCCTAAAGTGATGCTGGTGTTCTTTTGCATGATGCCACCTCGCTAGTACCAATAATTGGTACATTTTGATCCAGCTGCCATAACAATGCAATCCACGCGACAAGCGCCTGATTGCGGGCGTTATGCCCCTCTCCACACACTATTCTGAATAGTAACGCTTGACTATAATAACGCGCTGCGTCATTATTTCCTCATGATCATATCGTTCAAGTGTAAGGATACCGAGAAGCTGGCAAGCGGACGCCGCGTCAGACGCTTCGTCAGTTATGAACGAGTTGCTTTGAGGAAAATTCGGCAACTCCAGGCTGCAAGCCAGTTGGATGATCTTAAAGTACCGCCCGGGAATATGTTGGAACCGTTGCATGGTGACCGCCAAGGTCAGCACAGCATTCGAATTAACAAGCAGTTCCGGGTTTGCTTCCGTTGGACCAAGGCTGGCGCGGAAGATGTGGAAATTGTTGATTACCATTAGGAGGTAACTCATGCGCAACATTGAAGCTGTAACGCCAGGCGAGTTACTGAAGGAGGAGTTCCTTGAGCCTATGGGTATTTCTCAATACCGATTGGCTAAGGAGATTGGGGTGCCTGCTCAGAGGATCGGCCAGATTATTGCGGGAAAGCGTTCGATAACCGCAGACACGGACCTTCGACTCTGTCGTTTCTTCGGTTTGTCCAATGGCTACTGGTTGCGAGCTCAGGCTGCCTACGACACTGAGATTGCAGAAGATGCTCTGGAGGATCAGCTTAAGAATATTCGCCCGTGGAATGCTGTATCAGAAATCGGGCGCAGGGCATAATCATCGGCTGCACAGCGACCGGTTTTCCGCCGCTTCGCGGCTCCAGACCGGCGCGTGAGCCGGGCGTTAGCACTCAGAGAGAAAATGAATGTTTGTTGCCGTTTATGAGTTTGAAATCAAGGAAGGCACAGAGACTTCATTTCGAGAAGCGTGGCTTGAGGTAACGAAAGCGATCTATGAGCACTGTGGTAGTTTTGGTTCAAGACTCCACACTTCAGACAAGCCGAATATCCTGGTTGGTTATGCTCAGTGGCCTGATCGGGAAACGTGGCAGAAAGATCGTCACGTAATCGATGAAAAATATCACAGGGCACGCAAACAAATGCTCGACTGCCTGGTTCAATCGAAAACCGTTTATGAATTGGAAGTCAGTGACGATTACTTGCGTGCCAATCAGTCCCGTAGTCCCAACCAGGACTGACTGAAAGCCTTCCCCCGTTCAGCAAGAAGCGCCACCCTATCCACGCCATATCTCACATCAGGCTGCGCGTACGGCTACCCTCGTTCCATTGAACGCCGCATTGCCCGTCAGCGCGTCAATGCGACCGGGATCGGTGACGTCGTTCATGCTCACGCCGGGTTGTCCCTCGGCGATCGACATGGCGGTGTCCGGCCGGTTGTGGCCCCAGCCCTGGGGCATACTGATCACACCCTCGAACATATCGTCATCGATTTCCACCGGCAGGTTGATGCTCCCGGAAGCCGACGTAACCGTGGCCAGTTGTCCGTCTTCAAGCCCGATTTTGAGGGCATCTGACGCGTTCATCTGCAAAGTGCACGGGTTTTTGCCTTTTACCAGCCGGTGGGAATTCTGGGTCCAGGTATTGTGGCTGCGGGGCAGGCGGCGGCTGATCAGCGTGAACGGATACTCGCTGTTCTCATCTGCCTGCAACAGGCCCGAGGCATCCAGGCGTTTCAGATCCTTCAGGTATAGCTCGGGGGCAATGCGGATCTTGCCGTCCTCGGTCTGGATGCGCTGCGCCAGGCAGGGCTGAAGCGGCCCCAGATCCACCCCATGGGGGTTGGCTTTCAGGGTCTCCAGGCTCATGCCCTCTTTTCCGTAGGCGCCGTGTTTCAGGCCCAGATCCAGCATTGCCTCCGGCGTTACGCCATCGTCTTCCAGGCCCGTTAACTGCAAGGCCAGGTCCCGGAGAATTTCCCAGTCGTGTTTCTGGTTCGGGGTTTTCTCGAACATTGGCTCGGAGAACTTGGCGGTGTTGCGCACGGCGAAAGAGTTGAAGAACACATCGAAGTGGGGCACTTCCAGCCCTGTCGTGGCCGGCAGGATGATGTCGGCATGGCGGGTGGTTTCGTTCAGGTAGATATCCACCGACACCATGAAATCTAATGCATCGAAGGCGTCTTCCAGTCGGGCTCCGCCGGGTGCCGAAAGCACGGGGTTGCCGGCGATGGTGATCATCGCGCGGATCTGGCCCTCGCCCGGGCTCAGGATCTCATCCGCCAGGGTGGCCACGGGGAATTCGTTGTTGAAGTAGGGGAGCTTTCTAACACGGGACTCGTAACGGCCATAGGAACTGGGCTTGCCCTTTTTGTCCCGCACCAGATCAAAGGCCGGCTGGGGGAACATGGCGCCGCCGCGGCTATCGAAGTTGCCGGTGAGAATGTTCAGCACGTTGTTCAGCCACTGGCAGAGGCCACCGAAGGATTGAGTGGAAGCCCCCATACGGCTGTAACAAACGGCGCTCTTGGCAGCGGCCATCTCCCGTGCCAGCTCGCGAATGGCGCTAGCGCTCATACCGCAGGCGTCCGACACGGATTCCGGAGAATAGGGTCTGACGGCCTCGGCCAGTTGTTCCAGCCCGTCAATCCGGTCTTCCAGGTGGCCAAGGGTAACCAGCTGTTCCTCGAACAGGGTGTGGACCATGGCCAGCATGAACAGGGCATCGGTTTCCGGGCGGATGAACAGGTGCTGGTCGGCCTTTTTCGCGGTCTCGGTGCGCCGTGGATCAACCACCACCACCTTGCCGCCCCGTTGCTGGATGGCTTTCAGGCGTTTGCCGACGCCGGGTGCTGTCATCAGGCTGCCGTTGGAAACAATCGGGTTGGCGCCAATGATCAGCATGAAATCCGTGTGGTCGATGTCGGGCACCGGAATCAGCATGCCGGCGCCGAGCATGTAGTTGGAAGCCACGTGGTGTGGCAACTGGTCGGCGGAGGCGGAACTGTAGCGGTTGTTGGTGCCCAGCGCCTTGAAGAACCGCGGTAGCATGATGGCGTTGCCAAAGTTGTGGGCGTTCGGATTGCCCAGATACACCCCGACCGCATCCTGCCCATGTTCCTGCTGGATAGCCCGGAAACGGGAGGCGATTTCCTCAAAAGCCTCATCCCAGCTGATTTCCTGCCAGCCGTCGGCGGTGCGCTTCATGGGTGCTTTCAGGCGGTCCTTGTCATTGTAGAAATCCTGCAGTGCAACAGCTTTCGGGCAGATATGGCCGCGGCTGAACGGGTCGTTGTTGTCGCCCTTGATGGACAGGATCTCGTTACCCCGATGCTGGATTTCGAGGCCACACATGGCTTCACAGATATTGCAGGTGCGGTAATGGGTCTGGGTGTCGGTCATGGCAAACACTCACTCGGGATATTGTCATTATTGGTTCTGGCAGTGTGGCACAGGCCGGCGAAAAATCAGACGGTCATAATTCACATAAAACCGGTCAATCCCGCCAAATGATGTTTCTCCCGGTGCCTGAAAGACAGGCCGGAATTTCATCGTACAATAGCGCCATGGCTAAAACCTTTTACCGTCGGGGCCCGGACCATCGTGCCGGAGCGCCGGTTACCTTTCTCGACGTCCGCCGTCGTTTCCAGTTCCGTTCAATCGAGCTTGGTCGCTGGGTCACCGAGCCGGAGAAACAACGCAGTGCGTTGCTGTTCTACGATGCCCTGTGCGACCTGACGACCATTCTTGGCGGCACCGAGTCGCTGGTGTCCCTGCGCGGCACCCTGGCGTTGCAGTACGGCATTGGCGGCCGGCCCGGCGTGTCGGCCCATTACACGCCGGCCACGCGCAGCTTCTCACTGGCCAAGAATGCCGGGCCCGGCAGCATCGCCCACGAGTGGTTTCACGCCTTCGACCATTACATCGGCGAGAAGCTTTTCGGTGAGGCCCAGAGAGGCCAGTTTGCGTCGAAACTCTGGCTAGGCCGCGACGATGCGATTCGTCACCCTTTGAATGACCATCTGCAGGCCTGCTTTAAAGCGGTTTTGCTGGACGAGGAAGGCGCAGAGCCCAGCGAACTCTTCCGTTGCTCGATAAAGGCCGACAAAGCGGCCGGGATTCAGTACTTCAGCCTGCCCGAAGAACTCTGCGCCCGGGCGTTTGAAGCCTTTGTGCAGGATGCCGACGTAAAGAATGCCTTTCTGGTAAGCGGAACCAGGGAATCCGAAGAGGCAAAACTGGGGCTCTATCCGGTTGGCGCGCAACGGGAACGGGTTAATCGTGCATTCCAGGGATATTATTCAGCTCTGGGGCAGGCCCTGCGCGCGGCCGGAAGCTGATTGCTTCCCGAGCAGGTTCACGCAGGCCCAAGCCATGGAGCGGTCAGTGGCAGTGCGCGTGGGAAGCAGCGTCCTCATCCCGTGGGTCGCCCATGCCGCCCTTGAGGCCGTATTTGATCAAAAGCAGATTGGCCGGCCAGGCGGCAAACAACCCAAGTGAGAGCGATACGTAAAGTGATGACCAGAACAGGGCATCACCCATGGTTGCTTCTCCGCCCAGATATAGGTCGGTGGTGATTGCCACGGACTCCATGACCACAATACTGATGGTTTCCGCAACGAACGCGCCCTTGAAGGCTTCCTTGAAGGGCATCCCGTTCTGCATCATCGGGCCAATGTTCAGGGCAAAGCCGAATATATACGCGAGGGTAAAGGTGATGATGGCTGCCCAGAAGTTGCCCATGGCAAACAGGCCAACCGAGATGATCACCCCGAGAATCTCGCCTATGCCGCAGCCCGAATAGCAATGGGCCACCGAACGAAAACCCTTGCGGGCAAGACTGTCCGTGGGGATCTGTTTGCGCCCGGAATATCGGTAGATGGCAAGGCCTATCGGTCCCGAGTAAAGCACGGTCAGCCCCCAAACCCACTGCATCATGGAGGCGATATGGCTGTTGCTGGTTTTCAGGTCGTAGATCACCCAGGCAACACTGGCGCCAACGAGTGCCAGCCAGATGCCCAAGCCCGTCCAGGTGTCGATAAGGGCCTGAATCTGATCAAGGCTCATAGAAAGAACAATCCTTTCCCAAGAAATTTACTCTTAGCGTAGTCCTTGGAGGCCCGTCGTCTTTCTTTCAACCTCCAGCCATGCCTTGAGATCGTCCAGAGACTTCGGTGGGCAGATCCAGTACCCCTGGAGCATTTCCGCTCCGAGCGATTCAAGGAGGCGTGCCGATTTTTCGGTCTCAATGCCTTCGGCAACCACCCGATAACCGAGGCCCTGGCCCATACTGATGGCGGTTTCCACGATCATCCGGGCGCTGTCGCTGGACTCGATGTCCTGCAGCAGGGTGCGGTCCAGCTTTATTTCGCTGGCTGGCAGCTTCTTCAGGTAGGAGAGTGAGGAGTAACCGGCGCCGAAGTCGTCAATCGAGAGCTTGAGCCCGATCGCCGTCAATTCATTCAGGGCTTTCAGGCCTCGGTGTGGATCGTCCATGGCCGCGGTTTCGGTGAGTTCGATGATGACCTGTTCCGCCTGTAGCTGATATCGCTTTATGCGGGTTTCAAACAGGCCAATCAGTTCTGGAGAACTGAGGTCGCGAGCGGAGATATTCACTGAGATGGTCAGCTCCGGATCAATCTCGTGGAGTGCTTTGAGATCGTTCATCGCCTGATCCACCACCCAGCGAGTCAGGTGTTTGATCACACCGGTTTTCTCCGCCATGGGAACGAAGTCGATCGGTGGCACCCAGCCTCTTTCCGGATGGTGCCAGCGAATCAGGGCTTCCACACCCACCACCTTGCCCGTGGCCAGACTGGTTTTGGGTTGGTAGTAGAGTTGGGTCTGATTGTTGTGCAGAGCCTCCCGAAGGTCAGACATCAATGTCAGCCGGCTCTCGTCATAGATATCGTTTTTCCGGGAATACAGACCGGTCTCATAGGGACCGTGAGGGGCCATTTCCATGCCAACGTGGGCGTTGCGGATCAGGAGAGCCGCTTTTTTTCCATGTTCCGGAAAGCTGGCGGCACCGAACCGGGGGTTGGGTTCTATGGCGATGTTGTCCAGTAACACCGGTTCGGCCAGTTGCTTCAGTGCATTATCCAATGACTTGAAATCGTCCCCCGTTTTGCCGATATCCACCAGCAGGCCAAAGCTGTCTCCGGAAAGCTGGTAGACGAGCTCCTCACGACCTTCGGAATTGACGGTGGAGTGAACCATCGGTAGTTCCGCTGCCAGCTTGATCATCTGTTCTGCCATTGCTTTGAGCAGGCGCTCACTGCGGTCGAGGCCCAGGGTGCGGTTGATTTCCTCAAGCTGGGTTATCCGGGTAACCCCAACCATGAAGCGGCCATTGGGGTGTTGCCGGAATTGCTCATCCACCATCCACTCGAAGCGGTTGCGGTTTGGAAGACCGGTAACCGGATCATGGGTGAGCGCCTCGTTCAACCGGGTCTGGGCATCGCTGCGGGCTTTCTGCTGTTGCAGGATGTCGGCCTGGGCCTGGATTTTCTGCTCCCGTTCCCGATAAAGGCGGTCGGCAAGGGCGAGTGTCAGAATGAAAGCTTCGAGCCCGGATCCTATCTGCATGGCGTACTCGGTAAAGAAGTTCTCCGGCAACAGGCCAAGAGCGCGACCGGCTGTTGCCGATACTCCTACAGTGAGTGGTGTCCAGGCAATGGTGAAAAAAATCCCGGCCCGAACACCGGCGGCCCAGGTGACAGGACCTGCTACCAGTAGCAGCGAAAAGAATCCGAATGCGGAGATCGCCGCAACCCGGATGCCGGTGTCGTAGCTCAAAAGCGGAGCGCTAAGGAAGTACAGGATCTCGAACACCAACATAGCTTGCAGAGCGCGGTAAAGCCGCGGGCTGTGTGAGCGGACTTTCAGAAACTCCATGCAGAACAGCAGTGAAAACATCGCCAGGAAAGGGATGGAGAGCATCAACACATGGGCATGCAGAAACGGTGACTCCGGATAGATATGCTGGAGGGTATAACCGCGAACCGCGGCAAAAAACAGGAAATACCCGGATATGGCCAGCGCGTAGTACAGGTACAGCCGTTCACGCAGGGTCAGGAACACGGCCAGGTTGATCAGAATGATGACCGCCAGGCTGCCGTAGTAGAAAAAGTGCAGTTTTTGCTCGTTGGCGGCGGCCTCGTAAAAATCACTCTGATGCCATATCTGCAGCGGCACCACCATCGAGCCTTGTGTCGCCACCCGTACGTAGAGCGTTTTCAGCTTGTCCGGTGCCACCTGGAACCTGAACAGCATGCTGGGATGGTCAACATCCCTCGGATAGAAGGGGCGGGTATCCCCGGTGCGGAATTCGCGAAGCACTGTGCCCCCGGAGAGCTCGTGGAACACCACGTCATCGAGCTGCGAGTAGGCCAGCTCGGCGATCAGCAATTGGTCACGATCGGTTTGGTTATGCACCTCAACCTGCAGCCAATAGGCGGAATCTGTGATGCCAAAGGTGGCTTTGCCAGTGAGCCTGTGTTGCCAGGCGGATTCGGGAAGAGCGCGAACCTCGGCCAGTGTTGCGTTGGCACCGGTGTCTTCCCAGTACTGGAAGTGGCTCTCAATCGGTGTGCCAGAGACCACCGAAACCGGGCCGGCATCCGCGTGGACAGACTGGAACACGCTCAAGGCCAGCATCAGAACAAGGATACGCAGAGCATTGCTTAGGATCACGAACAGTAGACCCCGTTATTTAGCCAGCAGGCTTTTATTTTTGTCTCAAAGTTCAGCTTATCAATCTTTCTGCGCCAGAAAAGCCGCCAACCGATATTTAATGTAGCGAAATGTCTCATATTTCGAGTTTTCCAGCGTTTCCTGCGCGCGCCCTGGGCTCCCGGTGACCAGGCTCGCCTGTCTGGATGGCGGCGCATCTGCTACGTTTAAGGGGTAAAACCTATCCCGAGGAGGCCTCCATGTTTGTCGCTGAAAAAGCAACCGGGCACCTGATAGAAGTGCTGGATACCCAGGCACTGTTTGACCCCCATGTCCAAGAGGTTCGCGGCAGCCTCCATTACGGGGAAGAGGCGCAGGACCCGGAATCCTTTGCAAAATCGGACCTTGCCTTTCCCTCAGGTGAAGCGCTTCCTGTGTGCTGGACCAATCCCGACTACCGCCGACAAAGCTGACACTTGCTTACCCCTCCTGTAGCCACCACAGTGTCGCGCTAGCGTCGCCCTGAGAGTGGCTATTTTTCACACAGGTTTGAATTTCACATCCTGCTTCTGTAAGCTTTTTGTTAATTGAACGTTCAATTAATAAAAAGCAGGGCCAAGTCGCGCTGCTTTTCAACACCGGAATCAAGACGAGAAACCGAAGCCGCCATGCCAAAAGTTGGGGTTAAAGACACACGCAAGCAGCAGCTGATTGAAGCCACCATGGATTCGATTGCTGAGCTGGGTATGCAGAACACCACCATTGTCAGCATCAGCAAGCGGGCGGGTATGTCCTCAGGGATTATCAGCCACTACTTCGGTGGCAAGCAGGGTCTGATTGAGGCGGCTCTGCGTTATCTGCTGGATCAATTGGGCAAGGAACTGCGGGAGCGCATGGCCAGGACCGACCGCTCCCCCGAGCAGCGGCTGAACTGCATCATCGAGTCAAACTTTTCTGAGTTCCAGCGCTCGGCGTTGGCCGCCAAGACCTGGCTGAGCTTCTGGGCCCGGTCGATGCATGAGCCTGGCCTGAAGCGGCTGCAGCAGATCAACAATGCCCGGCTGTACAGCAACCTGCGGTACTCGTTTGCGCAGGTGCTCGAACCGGCTGCGGCGACAGAGGCGGCCCGGCAAACCGCAGCAATGATTGACGGTTTCTGGCTGCGCAGTGCCCTGAGCCTGGACCCGGCAGAAAGCTTTGAAGCCGGCGAGCGGCTCTGCAAGAAATTTGTCCACGAGACACTGGCTCAGGCCACCGCCTGAGCCGCGATAGATTCAAATGGCCCACAAGGCCTGAAGACACCGAACCGAGGTATCTGATTACTATGTCTGCATCTCTTCCTGTTGTTCAGAATTTCGTCCATGGCCGTTTCCTGGCCAACAGCACCGGCGAAACCTTCCCCGTGGTAAACCCGGCCACAGGCCAGGTTATCTACGAAGTGGAAGTGGCGGATGAATCCGTGCAGCAGGCTGCCATTGAAAGTGCCCGCGCCGGTTTTGCCGAGTGGTCTGCCATGACTGCCATTGAGCGCAGCCGGATTTTGCTTCGGGCGGTTGCGCTTCTGAGAGAGCGTAATGACGAATTGGCTGCCGCAGAGGTGTGCGATACCGGGAAGCCCTGGCAGGAAGCAGAAGCCGTGGATGTGGTCACCGGTGCCGATGCGGTTGAGTTCTTTGCCGGCCTGGCACCCTCCATCGAAGGTAACCAACAGGACCTGGGCGGTGATTTTTACTACACCCGCCGGGAGCCCCTGGGCATCTGCGCCGGCATTGGGGCCTGGAACTACCCGATCCAGATTGCCTGCTGGAAATCCGCGCCGGCCCTGGCCTGCGGTAATGCCATGATCTTCAAGCCCTCCGAGGAAACCCCCATGGGTGCGGTGAAGCTGGCGGAGATCTTTACCGAGGCAGGCGTGCCCGCAGGTGTGTTCAACGTGGTGCAGGGCGCCGCCGAGGTGGGCCAATGGCTGACCCATCATCCGGAGATTGCCAAGGTCTCCTTCACCGGCGAAGTGGCTACCGGCAAGAAGGTAATGGCAGCGGCATCCTCCACCCTGAAAGACGTCACCATGGAACTCGGCGGAAAATCTCCGCTGATCATCTTTGACGATGCCGACCTGGAAAACGCCATCTCTGCCGCCATGGTGGGCAACTTCTACACCCAGGGCGAGATCTGCACCAACGGTACCCGGGTGTTTGTCCATGAAGATCTGTACCCGCGTTTCATGGAACGCCTGCTGGAGCGCACCCGCAAGAACATCAAACCCGGCGACCCGATGAATCCGGACACCAATTTTGGCGCCCTCATCTCGGCAAAACACCGGGATCTGGTGCTCGATTACATCGCCAAAGGCCTGTCTGAAGGGGCCACCCTCAGCCACGGCGGGCGGGCCTTTGAGCCGGAGGATTCCAAAGGCGGCTATTTCGTGGAGCCCACCATCTTCACCGACTGCACCGATGACATGACCATCGTGAAGGAAGAGATCTTCGGGCCGGTGATGTCGGTGCTCACCTTCCGCGACGAGGACGAGGTGATTGCCCGGGCCAACAACACCGACACCGGTCTGGCCGCGGGCGTGTTCACCAACGACATCCGCCGGGCCCACCGGGTGATTCACCAGATCCAGGCCGGTATCTGCTGGATCAACAGCTACGGTGCCTCCCCGGCGGAAATGCCGGTGGGCGGCTACAAACTCTCCGGCATCGGCCGGGAAAACGGGCGCGAGACCATAGCGCATTACACCCAGATCAAGTCCGTCTACATCGGCATGCAGGATCTGGATGCCCCGTTTTAAGCCCGCAAGCCACAGAGGAGAATGCGTATGACAGAAAACCGATACGACTACATCATCGTGGGTGCGGGTTCCGCCGGTTGTGTACTGGCCAACCGCCTGACCGAGGACGCACGCCACCGGGTGCTGCTGCTGGAAACCGGCGGCAGTGACAAGAGCATCTTCATCCAGATGCCCACCGCGCTGTCCATTCCCATGAACACCAAGAAATACGCCTGGCAGTTCGAGACCGAGCCGGAGCCGTATCTGGACAACCGCCGTATGCATTGCCCCCGGGGCAAGGTTCTGGGGGGCTCTTCCTCCATCAACGGCATGGTGTATGTCCGTGGCCACGCCCGGGATTTTGACGAATGGGATTCCGAAGGCGCCACCGGCTGGCATTACCGGAATGTCCTGCCGTATTTCAAAAAAGCCGAAACCTGGGCGTTTGGCGGCGATGATTACCGGGGTGATAAAGGCCCGCTCGGTGTGAACAACGGCAACAACATGCAGAACCCGCTCTACAAGGCCTTTATCCAGGCGGGTTCCGATGCTGGTTATTTCGAAACCGGCGATTACAACGGAACCCAGCAGGAAGGCTTCGGCGCCATGCATATGACCGTGAAGAACGGTCGTCGCTGGTCCACCGCCAACGCCTATCTTCGCCCGGCCATGGAGCGCCCGAACCTGACGGTGGTCACCCATGCTCTGGTGCACAAGGTATTGCTGGACGGCAAAACCGCCACCGGTGTCCGTTACGAGCAGGGCGGCAAGGTGCACGAGGCGAAGGCCGCCGAGGAGGTCATCCTGTCGGCCGGTTCCATTGGCTCACCGCACCTGCTTCAGCTGTCCGGAATTGGCAAGCGTGAGGTACTGGAAAAGGCTGGTATTGAGGTAGCGCACGAGCTACCCGGCGTTGGTGAGAACCTGCAGGACCACCTGGAGTTTTACTTTCAGTACCGCTGCCAACAGCCGGTTTCACTCAACCGCAAGCTGGACTGGTGGAACAAGCTGAAGATCGGTATTCGCTGGATTCTCCGCAAGGACGGCCTGGGCGCCACGAACCACTTTGAGTCCTGTGGCTTTATCCGGTCCAAGGCCGGCGTCGAGTGGCCCGACCTGCAATATCACTTTTTGCCGGCGGCCATGCGCTACGACGGTAAAGAAGCCTTCAACGGAGACGGATTCCAGCTGCACATTGGTCACAACAAGCCGAAAAGTCGTGGTTTTGTGCATGTGCAATCGGCCGATCCGAAACAGGCACCGACCATCCGCTTCAACTATCTGCAGCACGAGGCAGATCGGGAAGGCTTCCGGGATTGTGTGCGCCTGACCCGGGAAATCATCAATCAGCCGGCAATGGACGAGTACCGGGGCGCGGAAATCCAGCCCGGTGCCGAGGTCCAGACCGACGAGGAAATCGATGCGTTTGTCCGCCAGGCGGTGGAAAGCGCCTACCACCCGTCCTGCTCCTGCAAGATGGGCACCGACGAGCTGGCGGTGGTGGATCCGGAGACGCGGGTACACGGCATCCGGAATCTCAGGGTGGTGGATTCGTCCATCTTCCCGACCATACCGAATGGCAACCTGAATTCGCCCACCATCATGGTGGCCGAGCGGGCAGCCGACCTGATTCGGGGCAGGGAGCCCCTGCAACCTTCTGATGCCCCTGTGGTTATGGACGACCAGTGGCAGGTGCGTCAGCGCCCGGGACAGGCAAAGCGCGCGCTCGCATAGCGCGTCGTCATCCCGCCCGGGCGTGCAACGCGCCCGGGGTTTTGCAAGCCCTCAGGATTTCCCTATCAGCGCGACGGTGTTCTGCCGTTTTCGGGCGCCGGATAGGCAAGTCCTGGGTTTGTGTCCGATTCGAACCAAGTAGAGGAGGAACACCCATGCTGTTTATCAAAAAGAAAGAAAGTAACCGGAGGACGTTATGACACTCTGGTTATCCGCAGGTCTGATATTTACCTTCGCCGCCATTGCCCTGATTCTGTACAAATGGTGGGACATCCAGTGCATTGGCGTCACGCCGGTTCGCACCTTCACCTTTATCGCCATACTGTTCACGTCCGGTCTTGATGTGGGCCTGATCATGTTCCCGCTCACCGAGTTTGGTGGTTATGGCGATCTGTCTGCCAGCCCGGAGTATGGTTTTGCCAACCCGCTGGCCATTGAGTTCGGGTTCTGGGCATTTCTGATCTGGGGCTTCTATTTCCTGACTTGTTTTTACTTCGCGATCATCGAGCCGCGGGTGAAGTTCTTTGAAATTCCGCTGGTGAAGATCGTGAACAACGTTGTGATCATCGGCACCTGCGCTTTCACCGCCTATCTGTTGCTGGTGAACCTGCCCTGGTATCTGCCCATGCTGGGTGACGGCGAGTCCGTGGTACCGGCGTTCTACTTTATCGTGTTTGCTGCGATTGGGCTGGCGGTCTACTCCAGCTCCAAGATCAAGTATGTGCGTATCCTGAGTCTGGGCTCGAGCCTGCTGTTCATCGCTCTGATTGCGGGCATGTGGTTCCGGGCGTTTGTCATGGGGGCCGGCTCGCCGGCAGATTTCCTCGGCACCGCCGGATTGATCGGCGAATACTTTGCCAACATTCATCAGTTTGTCCTGCCCATCAATGACTACCACGAGTTCTACCTGTTCTGGTGGTTTGCCTGGAGCATCATGATCGGTCAGTTTACGGCCCGCTTCGTTAGCGGTATCCGTACCTGGCAGTTGCTGATTGCCATGCTGGTGGTGCCGTCCATCGCCATTGGTGTGTGGTTTACCGTGCTTTACCACTATCATGCGGAAGGCCTGCAGATTGCGGCGTTTACCAACCTTGCCATGATCTCGGTGGGCGTGTTGATGGTGGTGAACTCACTGGATTCGCTGATCCGTCTGTACACAGACAACCTGAATCTCACCGCCCAGCGCCTGGGACGGGCGAATTACGTGGTGTTCAATTTCCTCGCGATGGTGGGTCTGACCATGCTGTTCCAGCTGGATTTTCTCCGGATTCAGTGGGTAGGCGCCCTGGTGATCGCACTGTATTTCGGCTGTTTCGTCTACATCCTGGCGAAGAAGCGGGCCGAAGTGGCTGCCATCAAAGCGTCACCGAAAGAGAATATTCTGGACTTTGGCAAGATTGAACTTGCCGGTTAAGACCCCATAAATAGGCAGAGCCTATCCTTGGCTTGGAAATTATCAATTTTATCGCGGCGCTGCATGCCAGTACCTTTAGCGCCGTAAATTCATCCACTTATTGAATCCATCAACAAGGAGTTATCTTTAATGGGCATCATTAACAGCGAGATCAAGCCGTTCAACGCTACCGCTTTCAAAAACGGCGAGTTCGTTGAGATCAGCGAAGCCGATGTAAAAGGCAAGTGGGCGGTATTTTTCTTCTACCCGGCCGACTTCACTTTCGTTTGCCCGACTGAGCTGGGCGACGTTGCAGACAAGTACGAAGAGCTGCAGAAGCTAGGCGTTGAAGTGTTCTCTGTGTCCACCGACACTCACTTCACCCACAAGGCTTGGCACGATGCTTCCGAGACTATCGGCAAGATCCAGTACTACATGGTAGGCGACCAGACCGGCACCATCACCAACAACTTCGGTGTAATGCGTGAAGGCCAGGGCCTGGCAGACCGTGCCACCTTCCTGATCGATCCGGATGGCGTTATCCAGGCTATGGAAATCACTGCCGAAGGTATTGGCCGTGATGCAGACGACCTGATGCGCAAGGTCAAAGCGGCACAGTACGTTCGCAAGCATCCTGGCGAAGTATGCCCGGCCAAGTGGAAAGAAGGCGAAGAAACTCTGGCTCCGTCTCTGGACCTGGTTGGCAAGATCTAAGCTCTCCTTCCGGAAAGCTTATGAACGAAAAACCCCGGATTTTCCGGGGTTTTTTGTGTCTGGATATAAGGTATCGCTCAGAGCGACTCGAGAATGGTCTCGGCCTTGGTGAGGTCCAGCCCCTGCGGGTCTACGTGCAGCAGCTCCACCTTGCCGTCGTTGACGATCATGGCATAACGCTGGCTGCGAATGCCCATGCCGTTGGCGGTGCGGTCCTGGGTCAGGTCCAGAGCCTTGGCGAACTCTGCCAGGCCATCGGCCAGCATGACGATTTCGTCGGCATTGTGGGCCTTGCCCCAGGCGTCCATCACGAAGGCGTCGTTGACCGAGGTGCACACGATGGTATCCACGCCCTTCGCGCGCAGCTTGTCGGCGTTCACCACAAAGCCAGGCAAATGAGCGGCTGAACAGGTCGGTGTGAACGCACCCGGTACGGCGAAAAGTACCGCTTTCTTACCGGCAAAGAGCTCGCTGGTACGGATTCTCTCCGGACCCTTTTCGCCCATTACCTGAAGTTCGATATCTGGCAGGGTATCACCCGGCTGAATTGGCATTGCTCTGGTCTCCACGGTTGTTCTTGTTGAAATAGTCTGCGCCGCGGGCCTTGAGGCGATAGAACTCTTCAATCACGCCGGCCATCGCCTCTTCGGAATACGGTCGCAGACCACTTAATACGAGCCGTTTGGTCACTTCGCCCACCGGTTTGCCGTTAGCGGTAAGGCGGTATTCCAGGAAGACATTGCCGCGCTTGCCGGCCTCTTCCAGTGTCGCATTGTGCAATTCGAGCTCAGGGGACGGAAGATCGAGGTTGTCCAGAGCCAGGCTCATGCTCTCGTACATCACCATGGGGCGATCGGGATTGAACATCACCCCGTTCGACTCCATCAATGGTTTCAGGGTGTGGGGGAAATTCTTCCCCGAGGCCGCCACATAGGCGCGGGTAATGGCCTCGATCAGCTGTTGGTCGTTTGTTGTGGCGCCACTGCGGTCCACTTCAATATAGACCTTGCCGGCATCGTCGCAGACCTCAATCGTATCCTCGGTTTCGACGAATTTGAGAGGTACATTCTCTCCGAGCAGGCTGCGGAACCGGAAGGTCATGTTTTCCGACAGTCCGAAGCGGGCCAGCACGATAGCAAACAGCAGGTCGCCTGGAACACAGAAACGGCGGGCATCCGGATCATGGATGGGATTGAAATCCCCGGCGATTTCCTTGGCGAACTGGCTGGCTTGCAGAGCGGAAATTACGACGTGTCCGTCCTGGACGGAGTGGAAACGGTCTAGAAACATGCGTTGCCTATTCTGGGTACCGGAGAATGATGTTGCGACATTATGACAACATCATACTGCGGCAGGCTTTCGGTGGATATGCGCTATTGGTCAAGTCCCGGGCAGAGGCAAGTCTCAAGGTATAGCAAAGTTCTATCAAACAGTTTGGGTCAATTAATTTGAGCATCGGGTAGCCGGACCGTATCTTTGCACCAACTTCAATTGACCACCGTATTTTTTCAAATACTTAGTTTCGAAATTTAAAGGAGAAGTCGGAATATGTTGGATGCCAATATCAAGGAACAGCTCAAGGCCTACATGGACAAGCTGCAGCAGCCGATCGAGCTGGTTGCGGCCTATGACGACAGCAAGAAGTCCCAGGAACTCCGGGAACTGCTGGAAGAACTGGAACCCATGTCTTCCAAGATCAGCCTGCGCACCGAAGAATCCAATGATGTGCGTCGTCCTTCCTTCGCCATTAACCGTGTAGGCACCGATATTGGCGTTCGCTTTGCCGGCATTCCCATGGGCCACGAATTTACCTCGCTGGTACTGGCCTTGCTTCAGGTGGGCGGCCACCCCTCCAAGGCTTCCCAGGATGTGATTGAGCAGATTCAGTCGCTGGAAGGTCGGTTCGAGTTCGAGACCTACTTCTCCCTGTCCTGCCAGAACTGCCCGGATGTGGTTCAGGCACTGAATCTTATGAGCGTGCTGAACCCGAACATCAAGAACACCTCCATCGACGGAGCCTTGTTCCAGGATGAAGTGGAGCAGCGCGAAGTCATGGCGGTGCCCAGCGTTTACATGAACGGTGAGCCCTGGGGCCAGGGCCGTATGACCCTGGAAGAGATTGTCGCCAAACTGGACACCAGCTCCAGCGAGAAAGACGCCGAGAAGATCAACCAGAAGGATACCTTCGAGGTTCTGGTGATTGGTGGCGGGCCGGCCGGCGCCTCTGCGGCCATCTACGCAGCCCGTAAGGGAATCTCTACCGGCATCGCAGCCGAGCGTTTCGGTGGCCAGGTGGCTGACACCATGGGCATCGAAAACCTGATCTCCGTACCTTATACCGAAGGCCCGAAACTGGTCTCGGCCATGGAGCAGCACGTCAAAGAGTACGACGTGGATATCATGAACATGCAGCGCGCCGAGAAGCTGATTCCAGCCTCGCGCCCGGGCATGCCCCACGAAGTGCGTCTGGAAAACGGTGCCACCCTCAAGGCACGCAGTCTGGTTCTGTCCACCGGTGCTCGCTGGCGCCAGATGGGCGTACCGGGAGAGGAAGAGTACCGCAACAAGGGCGTGGCCTACTGCCCGCACTGTGACGGTCCCCTGTTCAAGGGCAAGCGTGTTGCCGTAATCGGCGGTGGTAACTCCGGTGTGGAAGCCGCCATCGACCTGGCCGGCATCGTGGGCCACGTGACCCTGATCGAGTTCGGTGCCGAAATGCGCGCTGATGAGGTCCTGCAGAAGAAACTGCGCAGCCTGAAGAACGTGGAAATCATCACCTCCGGACAGACCACGGAGATCACCGGTGAAAACGGCAAGGTAAATGGCCTGAACTATACCGACCGTAAGTCCGGTGAGCAGCACCACATCTCCCTGGAAGGTGTGTTCGTGCAGATTGGCCTGGTGCCCAACACCGAATGGCTCAAGGGTGACATCGAACTGAGCCAGCACGGTGAGATCATCGTCAACGATCGCAATGAAACCTCTATTCCGGGTGTCTTTGCGGCGGGCGACGCGACCACTGTGCCCTACAAGCAGATCGTCATCTCCATGGGTGAGGGTTCGAAGGCCGCCTTGAGCGCCTTTGACTTCCTGATCCGCAACTCCGTGGATGAAAGCGAGGGCGAAGCGGCGTAAACCAGAAAACAGCCGCCTGATGAGAGAGAAGCACCGGAGCGATCCGGTGCTTTTTTTATGGCTAAACCCACAGGTTTAACAAGGTTTTTCTGGCACAAGTGAAACGTCGTTGTCATACTTCCAGTCCTGTATGAAAAATAGTCACTTTTACCGTCATGGACCGATGCGCGTGGTATGAAACGCTTCCTCCTGTCTATCCTTGCGTTACTGTTTGACGCAAGCGTCCTGAGCGCCCCTGCAGTGGCCGATCCGGCCGTTCGGATTGCGGTTCCGGACATCACCAGTCTGCTGACCGAAAACGGCGACGGTGTTTACCAGAAAATCCTCTATCGGGCCCTGGATGGTCTGGACGTCACAGTGAGTGAAGAGTTCTATCCCTACAAACGGGCGATGCTGGTGTTCGAGCAGCGGGGCGCCGACTGCATCTATTCTTTTACCGAAGTTCTCGAGCGGCGGCTGGGGGAAGACGCCGTTGTCGCGAGTTTTCCCCTCGGCAAGTTCACTTACTATCTGTTTACCCCGCCGGGTGACGAGCCCGTCAGTGCTTTGTCCAAACTGGAGGGCAAAACCGTAGGGGCGGTCATTGGCCATGAGACCTATCTGGATGGGGTTCTGGAGGCTCACAATGTCGATGTGGTCTGGTCCAAGAGTGATGCCCAGAATCTGGCCATGCTTGAGCATCAGCGATTTGGCGCTATGATCGCTGCCGTTCCCGATGTGCGTCCGTTCCTGGACAAGCTCAGCTACGATCCTGCAAGTCCGCTGCTTGAAAGTTATGACCGGCTAACCTGTCACAACACACAAGCCAACCGGCAATTCCTCAGAAGCCTGTCGGCCGAGATGAAGCGCCTGAAAAACGCCGGCGTCTATGAACAACTGGCCGGAAAGCTCTATGTCGAATTTGAAGAGCCGGCCGCCGCGGCTGAACCTTCTTCCCTGAACTGAGACTTCGGTTACGCATCTCCGCTTGTCTGTTACACGGCAGGTCGGTAGCTTAGGCTCCACGAAAGCCAACCCAGGCAGATCCTCCAGAGGGTGATTTGTTTCATGAGGTCTTATCCAGCCCGCTTGTTGATCAGTTTCCTGCTCCTGCTTGCAGCTCCTCTTGCAAACGCCAGTCTCAGACCCAGTGTTGTTTTTCTGTCTCCGGACGACTCCCGTTTCTGGCAACTGGTGGCCGGTTTCATGGAGGCGGTGGCGGAGGATCTCGAGGTAGACCTGGAGGTTCAGTACGACCGGGAGAGTCATCGATTCAGCTATCTTCGCATGGCGAAGGACGTGCTGGGCCGTGACGAAAAGCCGGACTACCTGCTGTTCATGTGCAAGGAGAATGTCACCGAACCCATGCTCAGGCTCGCGGATGGGGCGGGGGTAAAGGCGTTCACTTTCAATACCGATGTGCCTGACGCTGCCCGAGCCAGCATCGGTATGCCGCGAACCGTCTTGCCAGGCTGGCTGGGCCATCTCTCTCCGGACAATATTGCTGCCGGCCGCACACTGGTAACGCTGCTGGGCAAACAGGCCGAACAACTGGCGCTCGCCCCCCGAACCAGCATCCCCATGGTGGCCCTCTCGGGAACGCTGGATTCCTCTGCTGCCAAGGATAGGGATCGGGGGTTACTGGCGGCTGCCGTCCAGCAGCGCAGTGAGCTCCTGCAGCTGGTATACGCCAACTGGAGTCGTGAGCTGGCCAGGGAAAAAACAGAAGTCCTGCTGGAGCGCTATCCGAACACTGCCGCTGTCTGGAGCGCGAGCGATGGCATGGCACTGGGGGCCATTGAAGCTGCCCGGAATGCCGGCCGGGTCCCGGGGCAGGATCTGCTGGTGGGCAGTGTCGACTGGCAACCCGAAGCCCTGGATAAAATTCGGTCCGGGGAGTTACTGGTCAGCCTGGGGCGGCATTTCATGGGTGGTGGGCTTGCCTTGCTCCTCCTGCATGACTACCACAATGGCCGGGACTTCGATGATATGTCACCGGACTATGTGTTCCGCTACAAGCTGGAACCGGCAACCCGTGACAATATCGACCAGGTACAGCGCATTGCGGATCCGGAGAATTGGGGCAGTGTTGATTTCCGACAGTTCAGCCGTGTTGGCGAGTCTGAGACTGCGAAGGCCGTGCCTGACCCTGATGCCGTGCTGGATGCGATCACCGGAGCGCTGACAAGGCAGGAAACGGGCTCGGTAGCGAGCAGGCTCTAGGGCCTCGATATATCCTGCTCGAGACTCCCCTTGGGCATGTCAGGTTCTTCCTCGTCCTCGAAGAGATGGCCGTAGGCCTCACGCACACCGGAGACGATGAATTCGTGGGGCACGTCGTCGAACAGGCCGTGGTCGTTCACATACTCCATGTGCGCATGACCGTCCTCGGTATACTCCTGAAACATGGAATCGTGCACCCCGTCGAATTCCAGCGGTTCCACCTTCATCAGCTCGCACAGTTGCCGGTTGAACGCAGGGGTCGCCTTGACCCATTGGCCGTTCAGGAACAGCTCGATGTAACCGTGCATTCGGAAGATGTCCGACTGCAGCCATTCGATCAGTTTCGGACTTGAGAGATGATTGCGCACATCGGCCAGCCCAAGCCGGCTGGGAATGCCAATTGAGCGAGCTGCTGCCCCCAGAAGAACGGCCTTGGGGATGCAGTAGGTTTCGCCGCTTTCCAGGGCATAACTGGCACTGAACGTGTTGGCATCAGTCCGGAACACGTAAGGGTTATAGCTAATACTGTCGCGAACGGCGAGATAGAGCGTCTTGATCTGCTCCACCGGCTCATCAGGAACACCCTCCAGCTGTGACTCAATCCAGGCGGCCAGCCGGGGGTGGTCATAGTCGAAAAAGGCGGTGGGCTGGAGATAGCGTTCCATAGTCATCGGTCCGGTTTCGGGATCAACTTCTGATCCTGCTCAATTGGCAATCGTCAGGCAATGGCGGTATCCGCCAGAACCATTGCCGAAAATGCTCACAGAATTCGGTTTGCAGCCTAAAGCTCTCGCATTAATTCGTAGGTGCACATATTGACCGCCGATGCCAGGTTCAGGGATTCGATCTGGCCCTGGCCTTGAATGCTGTAGGGCGCCGCCTTCAGATGGTCGAGAGCTTCGCGCGGCACACCCCGGGCTTCGTTACCAAACAGATAACAGTCGTGCTGGCGGAAAGCCTGCGATGTCATCGAACTGCCATTGAGGTCCAGGCAGGCAAGGCTCTGGTATCGGTCGGCAAGGCTGGCCAGATTAACGTCGGTCTCAAGAGGCACGTGAAAGATCGCGCCCATGCTGGCACGCACCACCTTCGGGTTGAAGGGGTCGACACTGCCAGGGCTTAGCAGGCACCGGAAACCGCCGAACCAGGCCAGAGTGCGCAGTATGGTACCCAGGTTGCCGGGGTCCTGAACCTCGTGCAGATAAATCGCTTTTTCCCCGGGTACCGGTTCCGCTGGGCACTCCGGGATGGGCACAACCGCCAGAATCCCCTGGGGTGTTCGGGTGTCGGCAAGTTGGGCCATCTGGCGATCGCTAATGACATGGGTTTTGAACGGGCTCTGCCAGTGCTCATAGGATCCGCTGACGTAAAGCTCCGAGGCCTCAAGGGCGGGTTGGCGGGTAGCGGCTTTCTGCAGCTCAAGAATCAGGTGTTCACCCTCAACGAGGTAGTGGCCAAACGACTGCCGGTATTTTTTCTGGTGCAGCTTTTTGATGTCGGCCAGATTCACGAGGGGAGTCTCCGGTGAGGTGGGCTTGGTCGGTTCTGAAAAATCACAGAATGCTGGCCGGATTGTACGTGTGGCCAGCCCGGTTGTCAGGGTTTTGCCGCGGCCCGGCGCGGCACGTACAATGAGCGCTTGGCTTTCCCGTTCTGAAGAGACCCCATGGCCCGATCCAAAAGCAGTAACCGCTGGCTCGAAGAGCACGTCAACGACCCCTTCGTGAAGCAGGCGCAGGTGGATGGCTACCGCTCGCGTGCCAGTTACAAGCTACTTGAGATCAACAAGAAGGATCGGCTGATCCACCCCAACATGGTGGTTGTGGATCTGGGCTCCGCCCCCGGTGGCTGGTCCCAGGTGGCGGCCAAACTGGTGGGCCACAAGGGCCGTGTCATCGCCTCCGATATCCTGCCCATGGATGCCATTGCCGGCGTCGATTTTATCCAGGGTGATTTCACCGAGAACGACGTGTTTGAATCGATCATGGCCACCCTGGGCGATGACCCGGTCGACGTGGTGATTTCCGACATGGCGCCGAACATCAGCGGCGTGACCGTTGCCGACCAGGCCTCGTCCATGTACCTGGTGGAACTGGCGCTGGACATGGCAAGTCAGGTGCTCAAGCCCAAGGGCAGTTTCCTGGCCAAGGTGTTTCAGGGCGAAGGGTACGACGAGTACCTGAAATCCGTACGCGCCGTCTTCGACAAGGTGGTGGTGCGAAAGCCGGATTCCTCCCGCTCCCGCTCCCGGGAAGTCTACGTCCTCGGCAAGGGCTTCAAGGGCTGATTCAGCCTGCAGCCCGGTCGAATCCCTGCATCACGTTCACCGCATTGACGCCGATGGCGTCGACGTCGTAACCGCCTTCCATGGTAAATACCGTTGGTAGTCCAAGCTGTGCGAGGCGCTGGCCCAGGGTCAGATAATCGCCGGAGCTCAGTTTGAAGAACGAGATCGGGTCTTCTTCGAAGGTATCGACGCCCAGGGCAACTACCAGGGCGTCTGGCTGGAATGACTGGATCCGCTCGCAGGCTTTCTCCAGCCCCTGACTCCAGACACTGTATGGCGTGTTGGGCGGGTAGACAATGTTCAGGTTGTAGCCTTCGCCTGAGCCCTCGCCAATCTCGTCTTCGAAGCCCAGAAAATGGGGAAACACCAGGTCTGGATCGCCATGCAGGCTGATGGTCAGCACGTCGTTGCGATCATAGAAAATCGCCTGGGTGCCGTTACCGTGGTGAAAGTCCACATCCAGGACCGCGACCTTGCCATAACCCTGGTCGCGGAAGGCCTGGGCCACGATGGCGGCATTGTTGAAGAAACAGTAGCCACCAAAAAGGTCGGCGTGGGCGTGGTGGCCGGGCGGGCGGCACAGGGCAAAGGCGGCGCGTTCGCCTTCGGCCACCAGTTTCTGGGCGGTCAAGGCCACGTTGGCGGAGGCCCGGGCCGCTTCCCAGGTGCCGTCCGAAATCGAGGTCTCCGCCGCAAAGCTGTAGTATCCTAGCCGGCCGTCGACGTCTCTCGGTAGCCGGTGGCGCATGCCGCGCCCGGCCCAGACCGCCGGAATCGCCTCGCCCGGTTTGCCGGCCGCCAGCCAGTCCTGCCAGCAGGTTTCCAGGAAGGCCACATAATCGGCCGTGTGCACCCGTTTCACGGGCTCCAGGCCAAATTCCTCCGGTTCCAGAATCTCCCCCAGCGCCTGATCCTTCACCCTTGCCAGGATGGTTTCGGCACGGGAAGGCTTCTCGTGGGGTTCGATCAGCAGCCCACCGTCCAGTTCGGTTTTGACGTGTCGGCGGCTGTGCAGTGGAGAGAATACGGTTTTCATGGTCCTGGGTGGGTCCTTGCTGAATGACGTGTGCACTTTGGCACAGGGAGCTTGATGGCTCAAAGGCACTGATTGTGGCAGGCTGAAACTTTTTGCAGACAGAGGTGATTACCGATATGGCGACGAGCGACAGGCCGGTAAAGGATGATTGAGCTGATCGCGGACATGACCCTCGCCGAGGTGCTGGGCCAGGTGTGCGGTCTGGTAGCCTTGGGTTTCTGCATAGCCGGTTTCGCCAACAAGAACGACGACCGGCTGATGGTGCTGCTGATTTCCGCCAATGTGGCCTTTGCCCTGATGTTCGCGTTTTTCCAGAGCTGGACAGCGTCGGCACTGACGGTTCTGGTGATTTTAAGGATCGCCTTGGCCCGCAGGTACCAAGGCAACTGGGCCATTATGCTGGGCATGCTGGTGGTGAACCTGCTTGTCGCCTGGGCGACCTGGAAATCGATCACCGACGTTTTCCCCCTGGCCGCCGCGGTTTTCGGCACTGTGGGCATGTTCATGCTCCGGGGTATTCCCTTGCGTATCGTTCTCGGGCTGGCTGCCCTGGCGTGGATGCTCAACAACATCGTGATCGGCTCGGTGGGTGGCACACTGGCCGAGGGCATGGTGTTGGTCACCAATATCATCACCATCATCCGCCTCTACCGGCTTAAGAAGAAATACCCCGATTTCACCCCAGGCAGCTGATCCCGGGTGTCAGGCCAGCCGTTCCGGGCTCAGCTCTGGTGATGCAAGCTCACGGCTGGTCACACAGAGCGCTCCGCAGATTGCGCCGGCCCTCAGGCAGTCTGCCAGTTCGGCGCCTTGCAGGTAACGGTGCAGAAAACCGCTGAAAAACGCATCGCCGGCGCCGTTGGTATCGACCACCCCGGAGACTGGCATCACGGGTTGCTCCAGCCACCGTCCTTCCTTGTTCAGCAGCGTCGCCCCCTCCGATCCGTGGGTGCACACCACGAACTCCTTACCCCGAGCTATCAACCCTTCCATGGTGGTGCGGTAGTCCGGAAGATTGTCGCTGGACAGGAAGATGGCCCGCGCGGCGTCGATAAAGGGTTCGTGGTAGGAATTGTGGCCGTCGTAGTCGTGCAGGTCGGTCCAGATGGGCGTGCCTGAAGCCTTCAGCCACGGCAGGGCAGAGCGGGTGTAACCGAGGATGTTTACCACCGCCACGGCGCACTCTGCCAAAGCCTGTTGCGCCTGGTTCCAGTCCACCTGTTCCGGCTCCGGTGGCGGCTGGATGAACAGGGAAATACGTTTGCCGTCCGCGGACATCAGGTTCACATGCTGTTCGGTCGGGGCGTCGGTCTGTTCCGTCAGAAGACAGATCCCGGGGTGGCCGAGTGCGGCCTGAATCTGCTGGCCTTCCGGATCCCCGCCCAGCACTGTGTGAAAGACCACGGTTTGCCCAAGAGCAGCCAGGTTCAGGCTTTTGCCAGCACCGGTGCTGCCCAGGGCACGGTAGCTTTCCCTGGGCCAGATGGTCTGTGGCTCCGGCGTTGGCAGTGCCGGCAGGTGAATGATGGTATCCAGCGAGGCACCGCCGAGAATAAGGATCGGTTTTGTCATGGTGGTCTTGTCCGCAATCCGCTAGGAATTGCCATTGTAGGCGGGGTTTCGATTCTGCAGATCCTCCCTCCCACTACGCCCCCGGCAGACGACTGGCTGAAACAACCAGGGTCGGGGACCGCTTTGGCCAATTCCCGGGTCGCCAGGCCTGCGCTATCTTGATGACAGACCATTGATTATAAAAAGCGGACTGGAATCCGAGTGGGTAGGCAATGAGCAACCAGCATTTCGATGTACTGATCATCGGCGCCGGTGTTTCCGGCATTGGCATGGCGTGTCACCTGAAGCGCGAGTGCCCAGGGAAATCATTTGCCATCCTCGAGCGCCGGCAAGCCCTGGGGGGCACCTGGGACCTTTTCCGCTATCCGGGTATCCGGTCGGATTCCGACATGTTCACCTTCGGCTACAACTTCCGTCCCTGGACCGGCGGCAAGGTGCTGGCGGATGGTGCGTCGATCAAGAATTATGTGTCGGAGACCGCCAGGGAACACGACGTGGAGCGCCACATTCGTTTCGGGCTGGCGGTCAAGACGGCAGACTGGTCGGGCGTGGACAAATGCTGGAAGCTCACGGCCCTGAACGAAACAACCGGTGAAACCGAGCACTACACTGCCAACTTCATGGTCGGGTGCACCGGTTACTACAATTATGATCAGGGCTACAAACCGGACTTTCCGGGCGAAGGTGATTTCCGCGGCCAGATCGTGCATCCCCAGCACTGGCCCGAAGATCTCGACTACACGGGCAAGAAGGTGGTGGTTATCGGCAGCGGCGCAACCGCGATTACCCTGGTGCCGACCATGGCGGAGAGGGCCGCCCACGTGACCATGCTCCAGCGTTCACCCACTTATCTGATGCCTCTGCCGTCGACCGACAAGGTCACTCTGGCCTTGCAAAAGGTCCTGCCCGAGAAGACCGCCTACCGGCTGACCCGGGCCAGGAATATTTCTATTTCGCGTTTTCTCTACCAGCGTTCCAGAAAGAGCCCGCAGTTCATGCGACGGCTGTTCCTGGGCATCATCAAACGCAAGGTTGGCGACACCGCCGACATGCGGCACTTCACGCCGGATTACAATCCCTGGGACCAACGCCTGTGTGTGGTGAAAGACGGGGACCTTTTCCAGGCCATGAAAGCCGGCAAGGCCTCCATCGCCACTGATCATATTGATCGCTTTACGGAAACCGGCATACGCCTGAAGTCCGGCGAGGAACTGGCGGCGGATATCATCATTCCGGCCACCGGCCTGGATATCCAGATGCTGGGCGGAATCCGACCGACCGTGGATGGCCGGGAAGTGGTGATGAAAGACAAGATCATCTACAAGAACGTGATGGTAGAGGGCGTGCCCAATGCCGGCATGATCTTCGGCTATACCAACATCTCCTGGACACTGAAGGTGGATATTGCCGCCGAGTACCTCTGCCGGTTGATGAACCTCATGGACAAGCGAGGGTATCGCACCGTGGTAGCCCGTGATACCGAAAACAGCCGGGGCGAGGATACCGTCCTGGGCTCTCTCAATTCTGGCTACATCCATCGCGCTGCGGATCGCCTGCCCCGACAGGGTACCCATGGGCCCTGGAAATCGTCCCAGAATTACCTGGAGGATGTGAAAATCTTGAGATTCGAGCCGATCGAAGATGGCTATCTGGAATTCGATGGCAAGCGGACCCATGCGAGTCACAAGGAATCCGGTGGTTTCCTTCGGCCTCTGCGCTCGGCCCTGTTCGGGGCCTGAGCACGGAAGCCGTTCAGGCTCTTAAGTCATTCCCTGCCAAGGTACGCGGCTTGAATGGCAACCCATTCCTCGGATTCGGTCACTCGCAGTATCTCCTGGGAAACCGGTGCCCGAATTGGACTGCCCTCGGGCAAGGCCAATGCATAAAGCTGCTCTGCAAATACCCCCGGCAGGATAGTCAGCCGCTTCTCGCCCAGCTGCTGGTTGCGGTACTGCATCAGCGGCCGGTCGTAAACGATGGCATCGCTCTCGCCGTCGGCAACCGAGGTCATGGCAGCAGTGAGGTTGGGGTAGGTTTGATAGCGAATGCGCTCTTCTTCCAGATAGCGCTGGCTGGCAGTCTGGCCAATGGTGGCGACAATTTTTCCTGGCAGGTCCCCAACGCCCTCGATACCGGTGCGCAGGTTGCTGACGGTCAGAGAGGAGGTGATGGCCGCCGTGAAGCTGGCGACCATGATCAAACCGGCAAACATCCACACCAGGGCAATCAACCGGCCCGGGAAAGTAACTGGAGCCTTGTCTCCGTAACCGACGGTGGTCATGGTGACAGCCGCCCACCAGAAGCTTGAACCGATCCCTTCGGCCGCAGAGCCCCCGAACTGTTCCGGATTTCGACGTCGCTCAACCAGCCAGAGCAGGAAGCCGACGGCCAGGAGCAGAGCGCCGAGAGCCAGTACCACGCTTACGAACTGCCAACTGACCATGGCTCGCAGGCTACCGAGGAGGCTCTGCTCCGGCACCGGCGGAACTGCTATGGATAGACCGGTCTGATAGAAAGGGTGGCTGAAATCAAACCGGCCTTCGCGGTCTGCGGTCATGGTAAGGGCGCCGACGGCCACATCAATCTCGCCGTTTTCGGTGGCGTTCAACAGTTCGTTGAAGCTCATCGGTACCCATTTGAACTCCCGGTCAATCCCGGCTGCCACTTCCTGCCAGAGGTCAACGCTGATGCCTTCCCAGCGTCCGTCACCGTTCTTCATTGCAAAGGGCGGCACCTCGGTAATTCCGACCCTCAGAGGGGAGGTCTGGGCATGGACCTGGACTGAGATCGCCAGTGTGAGCAAAAAAAAACAAGTGAAAATCCTGTTTACCATAGCTTGTTGCGGCCCGTTTCGGTGCCGCGCTCCCTTTTAATTATCAACAGGTTATTCGAAGGCGGAACGAATCACGTCCCGGTAGTTACGGATTCGCTGCACATAATGCACTGGCTCGTAGCCCCGGGCGTATCCGTAGCGGGTGCTTGGGTAGTATCGTTTGTCCGCCTTGAGGGGTAACACCTCGGTCATGTCCTGCCAGGAGTCCGGATTCTTGTTCAGGGTCCTGGCGAGCGCGCGGGCATCCAGCAGATGTCCACGTCCGATATTGTAGCTGGCCAGGGCCAGGAACGTGCGGTCCGGCTCCGGAATGGTTTCCGGCAGGCGGCGGTGTCTGTCAGCCAGATAGCGTGCACCGCCATCAATGGCCGCCTCAGGGTCCAGCCGGTTGGTCACGCCCAGTGATTCGGCAGTGCGCTGGGTCAGCATCATGATACCCCGGACGCCAGTAGGCGATTTCGCGGCGGGATCCCAGTGAGATTCCTGGTAAGCCAAAGCGGCAAGCAGGTCGGCTGGCATGCCGGTTTTGGCTTCCGCTTCCCGGAATTGATCAATGAACTCCGGCAGCCGATCCTCAATTCGCCGGTTCAGCGCGCGCAGATCGACAAAATCGAAATCACCAATGTAGGAATAGTATCGGTTCTCCATCAGTCCGATGGCTTCATCGCCATCGACGCTGTTCATCCATTCATGGGCATCGTCTCCCAGCGCCTGCTGGTTCCTGGGCAGGTACCAGCCCAGGTTCCGACCGTCCGTCAGCGTCATGGCGACTTCCAGGTGCGGGAAATGCCGGCGCATCACCTGAACGATGTTGGAATCGGCCACGGTGCAGCCCACCTCCTGCTCGGCAACGTCCGAGAGAATCACCTCTGTGGTGCGGTCTGCATCCTCTTCGAATTCGATGCCGGGGTGTTGCTCGTTGAGCGTGTTCAGGGTTTCGACATAGCTGGAACCGGCAGTCACGACGATATCGGTGCCGGGGATGTCCTCGGGTTTGCGGGGCATGGGTCGCGAATCGCGATGGCAGACCAGTTGTTCGGTAATCTCGGTGTGGGCCGGTCCACGGGCAAAGCGTTCATCCCGTGAGGCCAGGTGAGTCAGGCCCGCTGCCGCCAGATGGGTGCTGCCGGACTCAAGCGCATCGAGAACCTGGCTGGTGGACTCCAGCATGGTCCATTCCACCTCCCATCCACGTTGCTCGGCATAGGCGCTGATTAGCGCGTGCTCGGGGCCGACGGGGTTTTCATGCCGATCCAGGTAATAAGTCGTGGAGCCGTTGCGGGTGGCGACTTTGAGAATGCCGGTTTCCGATGGCGGTTTGAGCTCTGCTGTCTGCTGAGTTGTCGTCTGTTGGCTATTGTTTTCACTGCAGCCGGCGAACAGCAGCGGCAAAATCAGAATACCGGGTGCGAACTTCCGTCGGGACATAGCAAACCTTTTTTGGTATTTTGGGATAATGTCTACGTATAAACACGTATCTCCCTATCATAGTACTCGCAATCTGCGCTTTCGGATTCCTCAATTCAGATCTGCTCGTCTTCTAACCCTCCTGAAAGCGCATTGCTGACTTGTGTTCTATGCTGAAATCCTCTGCAAAATCTCCGGAGGACACCATGCGCTGTATGTTCAGACTTGCCCTGATGACTTCAACTCTGCTGTTCGCAATGCACGCACAGGCGGCAGACGGGTTAGTCGCGGTCAAAAGCAGCCACGACGTCAAAGCCACGGCGGACAAGCTCGAGTCGGTGCTGAAGGAAAAAGGCATGACGGTCATGGCCCGGGTTAACCATCAGCAGGGCGCTGAAAAAGCCGGGTTGGAACTTCGTCCGACCGAAGTGGTTATTTTCGGCAACCCCAAAGTCGGCACTCCGCTGATGCAGTGCGCCCAGAGTGTCGCCATTGACCTGCCCCAGAAAGCGCTGATCTGGGCGGATGCCAATGGCGAGGTTTGGCTGGGGTACAACAATCCCGAGTACTTGAAAAACCGTCATAGCATTGAAGGGTGCGATGAGGTGCTCGACAAAGTGAGCGTTGCACTGGGGAATTTTGCCAAAGCGGCCACCCAGTAGATAAACCTCAGGCTGCCATCGGGAAATCGAGTCAGGATCATTCTTCCGGTTTGCGGATCTTCTCCAGGCCCCGGGCCAGAGTCGCCCGTGACAGTTCGCCCATGTGGGAATCGATTAATTGGCCCTCGGCATTGTAGAAAAGCGTGGTTGGTAAGCCACTGCTCCCCACGGCCCGGGCCAGTTGGGCCTGGTCGTCCCGATAGAGGTTGTTCAGGTTCAGGCGGTTTTCTTCCAGAAACGAACGGATGGTTTCCGGCTGTTCCCGCTGGTTGGCAAACACAAATGCGATATCCGGATAGATCTGCTGGGCCTCCTCCAGCACCGGCATTTCCCGGATGCAGGGTGGGCACCAGGTGGCCCAGAGGTTCACTACCAGGGGTTGGCCCGGAGCCAACTGGGACATGTTGATCGCTTCGCCATTGAGCGATCGTAGGGTAACGTCCGGCATGCCTCGGGCCTGTTGTTCGATCAGCGTGATCGTTCCTGCTGTGCCGGCCCAGAACAGGAAGCCAGTTAATGCAGCCGTGGCCAGTGGCCTGCGTTGTTCTTTCCTGCGCCACATCAAAAAACCGGTGAAGACGAGGGCGCCGATGACACCCCAGAGCACATCAAAACCGCCGTCCCGGATATCAATGATGCCCAGCAGGTCGTTCTGGTAATGCTCGAAGTAGCTGATCACGAAACCGATCCGGGCGCTGAGCATCGCTACCACAAAGATATCGGCCACCGATCCGGCCACCGGTACCCGGTACTTGCGGCCGAGTACCCCTCCAACCAGCAGAGCCAGGCCGAAGGCGATAACCAGGAGCAGGTGGCCGATGGACAGGCTCAAGGGACCGATGCTGACGCTCATTCCTGTTACTACCTTATAGAGATTCGTATCGGGTTATGGTGATCAGAACACTCTGACTTTGGGAAGTGCGCCAGGTTCCTTCGGATGCTTATTATAATCACCTATGGCTAATTGGCCGGGCCTCTGTTACTGTGCCTGCATCCTGCCTCTAGGGATTCCGCAGTTTAAGGCTTTAAGCCCGTGCGACCTTTCCATACGACCTGTCAGAGGACGTCACCCCGATAACGGCGCGTGACCGTAGTCGTCTTTCATTCCATGAATATTCATGGCATCTGCCCGCATTCGCCGAGAACGGTGGTCGTGGAGGCAGAATAATCAAGAGTTGATCTTATATGAGTTTTTCTTCACTCGGTTTGTCCGAGCAGCTGGTTCGTGCCACGTCTGACCAGGGTTATGACACCCCGTCTCCTATCCAGGCCCAGGCCATTCCCGCCGTACTTTCTGGCCGGGACGTGATGGCTGCTGCCCAGACCGGCACCGGCAAAACCGCCGGCTTTACCTTGCCCCTGCTGCAGCGTCTGGGTGAAAATCCGCGCACCGGCAAAGGTCCCCGCGCCCTGATCCTGACGCCCACCCGTGAACTGGCGGCGCAGGTTCATGACAGCGTGAATCTTTACAGCAAATACATTCCCACCAAGGCTGCCGTGGTCTTCGGGGGTGTGAAAATTAATCCGCAGATGATGAAGCTGCGCAAGGGCCTGGACGTGCTGGTGGCAACACCTGGCCGTCTGATGGACCTGTATCAGCAGAACGCGGTGCGCTTCAACGAAGTGGAAATCCTGGTGCTGGACGAAGCCGACCGCATGCTGGACATGGGCTTTATCCGCGACATTCGCAAAATTCTTGCGCTGCTGCCGGCCAAGCGCCAGAACCTGTTGTTCTCTGCCACCTTCTCCAACGACATTCGCAAGCTTGCCGAAGGCTTGCTGGATAACCCGGTGCAGGTAGAGGTTGCCGCTCGCAATACCACGGCCGAAAAAGTGAAGCAGTCTGTCTACCCGGTAGACCAGAGCCAGAAAACCGCGCTGCTGAGCAAACTGGTGCGGGACAACAGCTGGGATCAGGTGCTGGTGTTTACCCGCACCAAGCATGGCGCCAACCGCCTGACCCAGAAACTGGAAAAGGACGGCATCACCGCTGCCGCCATTCACGGCAACAAGTCACAGGGTGCCCGTACTCGCGCGCTGGCGGACTTCAAGGCCGGTGAAGTGCGTGTGCTGGTGGCCACGGACATCGCCGCCCGCGGCCTGGACATTAAACAGCTGCCCCAGGTGGTGAACTTTGAGCTGCCGAACGTGCCGGAAGACTATGTGCACCGTATCGGCCGAACCGGTCGTGCCGGCGAGAGCGGTCACGCCCTGTCCCTGGTCAGCGCCGACGAAGGCAAATTGTTGGCGGGTATCGAGAAGCTGATCAAGAAGCAACTGCCGCGTAAGGAAGTCGAAGGCTTTGAGCCGAAAAACAACCTGCCGCTCAAGCCCAAGGCAAAGGCCGATCCCAGCCGCGCCCGTAACCGGAATGGTAACGGCGGTGGCAATGCTCGGCCCGGCGGAAAGCCGAAGAGCTTCGGCGCCAAACCAGGTGGTCGTAGCGGTGGCCGTAGCCAGAATGGCGGTGGTCAGCGAAGTCGTCCTGCCCAGCGCCAGAGTGCCTGACGGGCTGATAAGCAGTGACTAAAGACGGAGCTTCGGCTCCGTTTTTCTGTTTTCAGACGGGCAAAAAAAGGCGGGGCCGGAGAAGCCCCGCATAGGAAAGCGCACCTCCCGCCAGCCAACAGACCGTGGCGACTGGCGGAGGCACGGGGATCAGAACTTGTAGGAAACGCCTACCATGTAAACCCAGGGGTCGATATCCACATCAATGGTGCTGGTATCAGCAACGGCATTGCCTGCATAAGCGTTGATGGTGGCTTCGGTGTCGATGTCGATCCACCAGACCGCTGCGTTGATACCCACGTTTTCGGTGATCATGTAATCAAGACCAATCTCGGCGGCCAGACCAAAGCTGTCATCCAGTTCGATGTCGGTGTCATTGATACCCGGGTTTCCTGCCACCGCATCATAGGTGGTGGTCAGCGTCTGGGTGGTCTTCTCTTCAAAGAAGTTGGTGTAGTTTACGCCGGCACCAACGTAGGGCTGGAATTTGCTACCACTGGGCATCGGGAAGTACTGCAGCGTGATGGTGGGCGGCAGGTGCTTGGTTTCTGCCAGCTTGCCAGTGCCACCCAGAGCTGCGCCGTCACCCTTGATGTCGTGCTTGAACGGAGTCGCCGCCAGCACGCCAACACCGATCTGGTCAGTCAGCATGTAGGTTGCAGTCAGGCCCAACTGGCTGTTGGAATCGACGCTCACTTTGGCGCCATCAATTTCGCCGAGAGCGTTGGAGTTCAAGTTGCTGCTGGAGGAATCCGGATCAACCGTTGCCACACCAACGCGACCAATAAAATCACCGGCTTCGTACGCCTGAACAGCCGGAGCTGCCGCCATCACTGCTGCAGCCAGAACACCAAGTTTGAATGTACGGGACATATCCATCTCCTTAACCTGAATCGTTGATGACTGCAGATTAATGACATCGGGAAATGGAAACTTGATTTAGCGCAAGAATGCCCGGGCAGTTGCACGGGGTTGATCGGCGGATTGATTCAACTCAAAAAAACAGACGGTGGTGCTTTGACTGCGGATATTGCGGATGGTCAGGCCGAGTGCTTTTTCCCTGCTGGCAAGCTCTCTTCCGGGACAAACACATCCCGAATGGAAAGGGCCTGGCCGTCGGCGTCCTGAACTTCCACCGTGTGAATCGGTCGACCGGTGGCGCGGTCGCGCAGGTCGAGGGGGGGCTCGTCTGGAGCCGGATTCCATTTATCCCCCCACTGACGAAGGGCAATAACCACCGGAAAGAGGTCCCGGCCCTTTTCGGTCAGGCGGTATTCGAAACGTGATCCATGCTCGCCCACGTCAACTTTGCGCAACACGTCATTGTCCACCAGCCGTGCCAGACGATCGCACAGGATATTCTTGGCAATGCCCAGCTCCTGCTGAAAATCGACGAAGCGCCGGGTGCCATACATCGCGTGCAGCACAATGAGGAGGGACCACCAGTCACCCACTTCATTGAGGGCGCGGGCGACGGAACAGCTGGAATCATCAAAACGTTTTCTGGCCATGTCCGGAGTGTACCGAATAGGGTTGCATTTTAAAACCAGATTCAATAGGGTTGCTTTACGAAACCAAATTAGTGAGGTTGCACATTACCATGAGCATGAATCTTGGACCGCTATTCGAACCCTTTGAACTCCACAACCTCAAACTGCGCAATCGTGTGGCCATGGCGCCCATGACCCGCAACTTCTCGCCGGATGGTGTTCCGGGGGAAAACGTGGTGGCCTATTACCGTCGTCGGGCCGAGGCGGGTGTTGGCCTGATCATCACAGAAGGCACAACCGTGAATCACCCGGCTGCCAATGGCTATCCGAACGTACCGGCGTTCCATGGATCTGAGGCCCTCGAAGGCTGGAAGAACGTGGTAGACGCGGTACACGAGGCGGGTGGTGCGATTTTCCCGCAGCTGTGGCACGTGGGCGCGGTCAGAAAGGAAGGAACACCACCGGATCCGTCGGTTCCGGGCTACAGCCCCTCCGGTCTGTTTGCCCCGGGCAAGCCCAACGGCAAGGCCATGACCAAAGAAGACATTGAAGACGTGATCACCGCGTTTGCCGACGCAGCCCAGGATGCCAAAGCCCTCGGTTTTGACGGCGTGGAGATCCATGGCGCCCATGGTTACCTGCTGGACCAGTTCCTGTGGGAGGGCACCAACCAGCGCGATGACGAGTACGGCGGCAGCCTGGAAAATCGCCTGCGCTTTGTGGTCGAGATTGTGGAAGCAGTGCGTCACCGGGTAGGCCCCGACTTCCCGATCATGCTGCGCTTCTCCCAGTGGAAGCAGCAGGATTACGAAGCCAAACTGGTTCATAGCCCCGAGGAACTCGAGCGGTTCCTGAAGCCTCTGGTGGAAGCCGGTGTGGACATTTTCCACGCATCCACCCGCCGTTTCTGGGAGCCGGAATTCGAGGGCTCGGATCTGAACCTCGCTGGTTGGACCCAGAAGCTTTCGGGCAAGCCCACCATGTCGGTAGGCAGTGTCGGGCTGACTGAGGATTTCATCAGCGGCACTTTTGCCAGCAAGCAGGAAGCGGTTGAGAAGGCCGGTATCGATGAACTGGTGGAGCGGATGAACAACCACGAGTTTGAGCTGATCGCCGTTGGTAGGGCACTTCTGCAAGACCCTGAATGGTTGATCAAGGTTAAAGAAGGCCGCCTGAACGAAGTGGAATCCTTCGCCAAGAAGTCCCTCGCCAAACTGTATTGACTATCCCCTTCGATCGGACGATCGACACTTGCCGCAGTGCCTTCGGGGCTGCGGCTTTTTTTATCCGATGAACCTGTCGTCTTCGTAATCGCGTCTGCTCAGAGACACGTTATGATGGATGAAATTCACCCGAATATGAGGGATCAGTATGTCGATGATTAGTTCGATGAAAGCGCTGTCTGTGGCACTTGTGATGGTTGCCATGGTGGGTTGTGCGACCGTTGGTAAAGACTTTGCCACCCACAATGTCGACCAGATCCAGATTGGTGAAACCACGCGAGCCGATATCCAGGAGTTGTTCGGCGAGCCGTGGCGTACCGGTATCGAGGATGGCAAACGCACCTGGACCTATGGCAAGTACAAGTGGTCTGCCTTTGGTGATGCGGAAACCACCGACCTGGTCGTTCGGTTCAACCAGGACGGCACTGTCTCGTCTTACGTTTACAACACGACTGAGTAATCACTGAGGTAAACAGGCGCGGGGCTGGCTCAGCCCCGCAGACCTGACACCAGCTTGTCGATGCTTTCCTTGGCATCGCCGAAGAGCATGCGGGCGTTATCCTTGAAGAAGAGCGGGTTCTCCACCCCGGAATAACCGGTGGCCATGCCTCGCTTGAGAATAACCACCTGATGAGCCTTCCAGACCTCCAGCACCGGCATGCCGGCAATCGGGCTGCCCGGATCCTCGGCGGCGGCCGGGTTCACCGTGTCGTTGGCACCAATCACCAGTACCACGTCGGTATCCGGGAAATCCTCGTTGATCTCGTCCATCTCCAGCACGATGTCATAGGGCACATGGGCTTCTGCCAGGAGAACGTTCATGTGTCCGGGCAGGCGACCGGCGACCGGGTGGATGCCGAAACGCACGTTCACACCCTTGTCCCGCAGGATCTTGGTCATTTCGCTGACGCCGTTTTGGGCCTGGGCCACCGCCATGCCGTAACCGGGCACGATGATCACCGACTGGGCGTTGCGCAGCTCTTCACAGACGTCGTCGACACTGGATTCGTGCACCGTCTGGTCGGCATCGGCGGCCGCCGAACTGCTGCTGGTCTGGCCGAAGCCACCAAGAATCACGCTGATGAACGAGCGGTTCATGGCCTTGCACATGATGTAGCTGAGAATGGCACCACTGCTGCCCACCAGGGCACCGGTAACAATCAGAAGATCATTACCCAGCATGAAGCCGATGGAGGCCGCGGCCCAACCGGAATAGCTGTTGAGCATGGAGACCACTACCGGCATATCGGCACCGCCGATCGCCATGATCAGATGAATACCGAGGACGGACGCAATGGCTGTCATCAGAACGAGCGCCACGATGCCCAGGGCCATGCTGTCGGTACCGAGGAACCAGGCGCCCAGAAACACGCAGACAATAACGGCCACCAGGTTCATCATATGCCGGCCGGGTAGGGTCAGGGCCTTGCTGTCGATGCGACCATCGAGCTTGCCACAGGCAACCAGGGAGCCGGTGAAAGTCACCGCGCCAATGAAGATGCCAACGTAGACTTCCACCAGTTTGATGGTGTGCTCGGCACCGGAGGTGGCAATCAACGGCTCGATGTAGCCGGAAAAGCCGACAAACACGGCAGCCGCGCCCACGAAGCTGTGCAGCAGGGCCACCAGTTGTGGCATCTGGGTCATTTCCACCTTGTTGGCGATGGCAATGCCAATGCCCGCACCCAGCAACACGGCAATCACGATCGAAACGATACCGCCGTCAACACTGGCCAGGGTTGCGCCCACGGCGATGATAATGCCGGCGACCCCGTAAAGATTGCCGCGCCGCGCGGATTCCTGGTGGCTGAGACCACCCAGGCTGAGAATGAAACAAATGCTTGCGACCACGTAGGCCACGCTCACCAGTCCTGTGCTCATATCGGGCGCCTCCTACTTGCGGAACATTTTGAGCATGCGATGGGTGACCCGGAAGCCGCCCCCCACGTTGATGCTGGCGATCAGCACCGCGACAAACGCCATGATGCCGACGGCAATGTTCTCCGCCTGGGCCAGGTGCAGAATGGCGCCGATAACGATGATGCCACTGATCGCATTGGTGACGCTCATAAGTGGCGTATGCAGGGAAGGCGTAACGTTCCAGATGACCTGCCAACCGATGAAGCAGGACAGAACAAACACCGTAAAGTGTTGCAGGAAGCTCTCCGGTGCGTGAGCGCCAACGCCGTAGAGGGCGAGGGCCGTTACAACCAGAAGAACGGTTTTGCCAATCAGGCTTTTGCGATCGGCGTCTTTCTTGGCCGCTGCCTTGTCGGCGGCCGAGGGTTCCTCGGTGCCGGGTGCAGGCTTGGGGCTGACCGGCGATTCCGGTTTTGGTGGCGGCCAGGTGATGTCCTCCTCGTGCACCACCGTCAGGCCCCGGATGACTTCGTCATCCATGTTCACCACGGGTTTGCCGTCTTTCTCGGGGGTCAGCTCGGTAAGCAGGTGCACCAGGTTGGTGGCGTAGAGTTCACTGGCCACCTTGGCCATGCGACTGGGCAGGTCGGTGTACCCGATCAGGGTAACGCCCTGATGGTGCGCCACCTTGCCTGGCTCGGTGAGTTCGCAGTTGCCGCCGCGCTCGGACGCCAGATCCACGATGACACTGCCAGGCTTCATGGATTTCACCATATCGGCCGTGATCAGTTTCGGCGCCGGCTTGCCGGGAATCAGGGCGGTGGTGATGATGATGTCCACTTCTTTTGCTTGTTCGGCGAACAGCGCCATCTCCGCCTTGATGAACTCGTCGCTCATCTGCTTGGCGTAGCCGCCACTGCCGCTGCCATCCTCGTCCTCAAAGTCCAGAACCAGGAACTCGGCCCCCATGCTCTCGACCTGTTCCTTCACCTCAAGACGGGTATCAAAGGCCCGCACGATCGCGCCCATGCTGTTGGCGGCGCCGATCGCTGCGAGGCCTGCAACCCCGGCACCGATCACCATAATTTTCGCCGGAGGTACTTTGCCTGCGGCGGTGACCTGGCCGGTAAAGAACCGCCCGAAGTGGTTGGCCGCTTCAATCACCGCCCGATAGCCGGCAATGTTGGCCATGGCACTGAGAGCGTCCATTTTCTGGGCGCGGCTGATCCGGGGCAGGCTGTCGATGGCGAAAGACGTAATTTTTCTGGCCGCCAGCTTTTCCAGCAATTCCGGGTTTTGCGCCGGCCAGATGTAGCTCACCAGAAATGCGCCCTCCTTCATCAGATCCGCTTCGTGCTTGCCCAGTGCCGGATTCTCCATGGGCGCGCGAACCTTCAGGATGAAGTCGGCCTCTTTCCAGAGAGAGCTGGTATCCGTTGCGATGGCTGCCTCGACTTTCTCATAGGCAGTATCGGAGTAGTTCGCGGCTTCGCCGGCGCCGCTTTCAACGATCACCTCGTAGCCGAGCCCGATCAACTTGTGAACAGAGGGTGGCGTCGCGGCTACTCGCCGCTCGTCCTCAAAGATTTCCTTGGGGATACCGATTTTCATTATTGGTGTGCCTCCGGATTTCCCGATCAATCACTTGTTCTGGTTATCTACATACTAGTGCAGGTTGCCAGATCTGCCCGGAAAGCGGAGTTATCGCAGGTTTTTCAGCCGTGTTTCAGGGCGAGGCGTTCGACTTCTGTCTGCGACAGGTGATCAAGCATCGCCCCGCGGAACTGCCGATTGATGAAGTGCTCGGTTTCGGTCTGGATGGTTTCCCGCTGGGCGGGTTTCTCGATGTAATCCATGGCCCGGAACAGGATGTAGCGGATCGTCATGCGGGAGATTTCATGAATGGTCTCGGGCGGCACGGCGCTCACCAGCTGCCGCTCGATAATATCCTCCGCCATTTCCCGGGCGCTGGCTTCAAGTTGTGATTCCAGGGCACGGCGAAGTATCGGGGAAGGGCCGTGGAGTTCCCGGACAGCCACCGTAGTTGCCGCCGGATTGGCGAGAAAGTAGTGATACACGAACGCCACCGTATCTCGCGATGCCTGTTCGGACGAGTCCGCCATCTGCCGCAAATCCCGGACGCCGGCTTTCATCTCTTCGGCAATGTAGCCCAATACCGTCAGCCCAAATTCATCCAGACTCTTGAAGTGCCGGTAAAACGTATTCGGATTCAGCCCCGCCTCCCGGGCAAGTTCCCGCAGTCCCAGAGACGTCAGGCTCCGGGTTTCGGTAATCAGCCGAAGCGCCGCCTGAATGAGTTTGAGTTTTCCGCCGGTTAATCCGTTCATCTTTTCCTCTTGGTGGGGTGCAAGAGCGGCTGTCGGGGCCACCTTCCCACAAACGGCCAGCCCCCAAAACCAGAGCCGGCCGAACAGGCCAAGCATCAGTCAACGTAGGCCATTCATTGCCAAGTCGGTATACGGCTGTCTACCAACCTGTGTATACATGTGTCTACCGGTCATGATGACTCGCCGGATAACAACAGACAAGGCCAGGCAGGCCAACACAGGAGTGCAGCAATGACACAGAACACACAGATCGCCATCATCGGCACCGGCTTCTCCGGCCTCGGCATGGCCATCAAACTCAAGGAAGCCGGCTACAACGACTTCGTGATCCTGGAGCAGAGTGACGACATTGGCGGCACCTGGCACCAGAATCACTACCCGGGGTGTGCCTGTGATGTGCAGTCTGCACTCTACTCCTTCTCCTTCGAGCAGAACCCCAACTGGAGCCGGATGTATGCCCAGCAGCACGAGATCAAGGCCTATCTGAAGCACTGTGCCGAGAAATACGGCCTGATGAAGCACATCCGCCTGAACACCCATGTGGCCGGGGCGCGATTTGACGAAAACCGACAGCGGTGGACCCTTGAGACCAGTGATGCACCTGCGCTGTGGGCGTATATGCAGGACAAGGGTATGAAGCCTGGAGAGCGGTTGGATCGCACCGATGAAAAGCTGCCCGAATTCACCACGTTGAAGGCCGATATCCTTGTTTCCGGGATGGGGGGATTGAGTACGCCAGCCTATCCGGAGATCAAGGGAATCGAGTCCTTCACGGGCAAGCGTTTCCACTCCCAGGATTGGGATCACGACTACGATCTGCGCGGCAAGCGGGTGGCGGTGATCGGCACCGGGGCTTCTGCCATTCAGTTTGTGCCGGAAGTGGCGAAGCAGGCGGCACGGGTGGACCTGTACCAGCACACGCCGCCCTGGATCATGCCCAAACCCGATCGGGCCATCCGGCCGCTGGAGAAACGACTGTTCCGGGCGTTCCCGCAAACACTCAATGCCTTCCGCCAGAGTATCTACTGGTCGCTTGAGGCGCGGGTGCTGGGCTTTGTGGGCAATCCGCGGATTCTAAAGCTGGGTGAGCTGCAGGCCCGCCGGCATATCCGTAGCCAGATTCCGGACAAGGCACTGCGCAGGAAGGTCACCCCGGATTTCCATTTCGGCTGCAAGCGGGTGCTGATTTCCAACAACTACTATCCGGCGCTGGCACAGGACCATGTGGATGTGGTGACCGAGGGTATCCGTGAGGTTCAGGGCAACACCGTGATCGACGGTCAGGGCAATGAGCGGCAGGTGGATTGCATCATCTACGGAACCGGTTTCCGGGCCCAGGATCCGATCCCTGCGGGCATGATCTTTGGCCGCAATGGCCAGGACCTGCTGGATGCCTGGAAAGACGGCGCCGAGGCTTACAAAGGCACCACCGTCAGTGGCTTCCCGAATTTCTTCATGCTGATGGGACCGAACACCGGTCTGGGCCACAGCTCCATGGTGTATATGATCGAGAGTCAGATCCAGTACGTGCTGGATGCCCTCCAACAGATGCGCCGGCAGCAGTGGACCAGCATCGACGTGAAACCGGATGCTCAGAGCCGTTACAACGCCTCTGTTCATGCCAGGCTGGGCGACTCCGTGTGGCAAACCGGTTGCAAGAGCTGGTACGTGAATGAAAACGGTAAGAACACCACACTGTGGCCGGGCTTTACGTGGCAGTTCCGGAACCAGACGCGGCGCTTCGACTCAGAGCAATACCTGTGTAAAGGCGCGAGTGACAGCGTTTCCGGAACTGAGACTGCCATGGCTGTCTAGCGTCGGATTTTCGGGGGCATCCGGTCGGGTTTCGTGGTAGTTAAGTTGCGTTTTGGCCCGAATGGCCAATACTTGAAGCAATGGTCTTGCCGGTATCGGCCAAGGATGTCCCCCGATGAAGCTGTTTCACTGCGGCCGATGCGCCAACCTGCTGTATTTTGAAAACTGTCGTTGTACCAGTTGCGGGTCTGGCCTCGGCTTTGCACCCGATGTCATGGACTTGCTGGCTATCGAGCCAAAAGATGATGGCACCTGGGCGGCAGTCGCCCGGGGCGATCTTTACCGGCTCTGTGGCAACTACCAGAGCCAGGGCACCTGCAACTGGCTGATCCCTCAAACCGACCCTCACGCTTTCTGCGTTGCCTGTCGCCTCAATCGCACTATTCCCGATCTCAGTGTCCCCAAAAATCAGGATCTCTGGCGCCGTCTTGAGAAGGAAAAACGGCGCCTGGTGTATTCCGTGTTGCGTCTCAAGCTGCCCTGCGAACCCAGGAACGAAGATCAGTACGGCATGGCATTCGATTTTCTGGCCGACCAGCCGGCGATGTTTGACGAGCGGTCGAAGGTAAAAACCGGCCATGCCAATGGCGTGATCACTGTGAACATTGCCGAGGCGGACCCGGTGGAACGGGAACGGATGCGCAGCCAGATGGCTGAACCCTATCGCACCGTTTTGGGGCATTTCCGCCACGAATCCGGCCATTACTACTGGGATCTTCTGGTCCGGTCCGGGCCATGGCTCGGACCGGTCCGGGAGATGTTTGGCGATGACACCAGAGACTATAAACAGGCGATGGACCAGCATTACCAGTACGGCCCGCCGGGTGACTGGCAGAGCTGGTACATCAGCGCCTACGCCAGCAGCCATGCCTGGGAAGACTGGGCCGAGACCTGGGCACACTACCTGCATATGGTGGACACATTGGAAACGGCCTGGCAGTTCGGCCTGCGACTGCATGCCGAACAGAGCCCGACGCGCAGTGAACTTGATCCTGCCTTTGATCCTTATCAGGCAGACGACTTCGATGCGCTGATCAAGCACTGGTTTCCCCTCACGCTCGCACTCAACAGCCTGAACCGGAGCATGGGGCACGAGGACGCCTACCCCTTCGTGCTGGCAGCTCCGGTGGTCGAAAAGCTCCGTCTGGTGCACCGAATAGCACGCGGTGGTTAACGAAAGGACCCCAAATGAAAAAGAACAAATCTATAGACTGGAAAAATTACGATCCAAATGACTTCTACGATGAGCTGATCGCTGCAAAGGGGAAGCCCCGACGCGCGGCCACGGCGATTACCGACTACCTGGGCAATCTCGGTTCAGAGGAAATCCAGGCACGCCAGCAAGCGGCCGAGCTGGCGATACTGGAGATGGGGATCAGCTTCACCATCTACAGTGAGGGCGAGAATATCGACCGGGCCTGGCCGTTCGACATCATTCCCCGGGTGATCTCGCTCCGCGAGTGGGAGACCATTGAGCAGGGACTTGCCCAGCGCCTGACCGCCCTCAACATGTTCATCAATGACATCTACAACGATCAGAACATCGTCAAGGACAAGGTGATCCCCAAGTACGTGTTCGCCAACTCCAAGAACTTCCGCGAGCAGTGCCGGGGCTTTACGCCACCCCTGGGGGTCTGGGCCCACATCTGCGGATCGGACCTGGTACGGGACAAGGACGGCAAAGTGTATGTCCTGGAGGACAACCTGCGGGTTCCCTCGGGCGTTTCCTACATGCTGGAGAACCGTCAGCTCACCAAGCGGGTGTTCCCGGAGCTGTTCGACAACACCAGCATCCTGCCGGTGGATGACTACACCAATCAGCTGTTCGACATGCTGGCGTCAATCTCGCCCCGGCCCCAGGATCACCCGAAGATTGCGGTGCTCACGCCGGGTATTTTCAACTCCGCCTATTTCGAGCATTCCTTCCTGGCCCAGCGCATGGGCGCCGAACTGGTGGAGGGAGCTGACCTGGTGGTGGGTGAGGACGATTGTGTCTACATGCGCACGGTCGAGGGACTGGAGCGTGTCGATGTGATCTATCGCCGAATTGATGACGACTTCCTGGACCCCGAGGTGTTCCGGGCGGATTCCACTCTTGGTGTACCAGGGCTTATGCGGGCCTGGCGCAACGGCAAGGTTGGTCTTGCCAATGCGCCCGGTGCCGGCGTGGCCGATGACAAGGTGATCTACGCCTTCGTGCCGGACATGATCCGCTACTACCTCGATGAGGAGCCGATCATCCCGAACGTGCCCACCTATATGTGCGTAAACAAGCAGGATCAGGAGTATGTGCTTGAGCACCTCGACGAGCTGGTGGTGAAGCCGGCGAACGAATCCGGGGGCTACGGCATGCTGGTGGGGCCGCATTCCACCAAGAAGCAACGCACCGAGTTCGCCCGCCTGATCAAGAAGAACCCGCGCAATTACATCGCGCAGCCTACGCTGAGCCTGTCGGTGGCGCCCACCCTGTGCGACGAGGGGTTGGCGCCACGGCATCTGGATTTGCGGCCTTTTGTGCTGCAGGGCGTGCGAACCTATGTAACGGCCGGCGGGCTGACGCGGGTAGCGATGCGCAAGGGCTCCCTGGTGGTGAATTCCTCCCAGGGCGGTGGAAGCAAGGATACCTGGATCGTGGACGAGGAGAACTGATGTGCTGTCACGTGTAGCGGAAAGACTGTACTGGATGGCCAGATACCTTGAACGGGCCGAGAACAACGCCCGGATGATCATGGCTTTCAATTCCCTGGCGCTGGATATGCCCAAGGAGACCCAGCTGTCCTGGAAGGGGCTGGTGGCGGTGACGGGCATGGGCGCGTTGTTTGACCAGCACCACCAGAAGGCCGATGAGCGCAACTGTGTGAAGTTTCTGATGGCCGACAGTTACAACCCGAGTTCCATCGCCTCCTGCATCAAGGCCGCCCGGGAGAATGTGCGCACCACCCGGGACCAGGTGCCGACCGACGCCTGGGAAGTCATCAATGAACTTTACCGTTACATCCAGGAGCACATCGACCAGGGGGTGGGGAAACGGGCGCGGTACGAATTCCTGAACGAGATCGTCGGTCGCTGCCAGATGCTCAATGGTTTGCTGGCCGGTTGTATGAGTCATGACGAGGGCTACGACTTCATCCGGGTGGGTCGCAACCTTGAGCGGGCAGACATGGCCACCCGTCAGATTGAAGTGGGCGCCCTGCAGTTCCTCGATGGCTGGGACGGCACGGAAACCTACGGCGGGCTATTGTGGACCAGCGTTCTGCGCTACCAGAGTGCCTTCCAGATGTACCGCCACAACGTGCGGCGCAAGGTCAGCGGGCCCCTGGTTATTCGCTTCCTGCTTCAGAACGAGCCGTTCCCGAGGTCTGTGCTGCATAGTCTCAGTGAGGTCGCCGGTGCCCTGGGCCGCCTGCCGAGGAACGAGATTCCGCTGCGCACGGCGCTGCAGGCGGTCCGTCACACCCGTGAAGGCGACGTGGATGCGTTGATCCGCAAGGAGGACGTGATCCTGTTTCTGGAGAACCTGCAGTTGGAGATCGGTGAGCTTCACGACGACATTGCAGAGACCTGGTTTCCTGTCTACGAGACAGCCTGAAACTCCCAACACTATTCGCCTGCGAGATAGGTTCCATGTCGATTCACGTTGCCCTGAGCCACACCACTCACTATCGCTACGAGCGGCCCATCACCCTGGGGCCGCAGATCGTTCGTTTGCGCCCCTGTCCACATGCGCGAACCCGAATTCTCAGTTACTCACTGAAGGTTGAGCCGGAAGGTTACTTTCTGAACTGGCAGCAGGACCCGCAGGCCAATTATCTGGCCCGGCTGGTGTTTCCGGAAAAGACGGACGAGCTGAAGATCACGGTGGACCTGGTTGCCGAGATGGCGGTGATCAACCCGTTCGATTTCTTCCTGGAACCCCGGGCGGAGACCATTCCCTTCGAGTATGAGGAATGGCAGACGGCGGAGCTGGCGCCTTACTTGCAGAAATTGCCGGAAACACCGGAATTTCGGAAATGGATGGCCACCATAGACCGCAAGGAAACGCCCAGCGTCGATTTCCTGGTGGGCGTAAACCAGCGGCTAGCCAACCGGATTGATTATCTGATCCGGATGGAGCCGGGCGTGCAGACGCCGGAAGAGACCCTGAAAAAAGGCTCCGGATCCTGTCGGGACTCCACCTGGCTGCTGGTCCAGACGCTTCGGCACCTTGGGCTGGCAGCGCGGTTCGTCTCCGGTTACCTGATTCAGCTCAAGGCGGACCTGAAAGCACTGGATGGCCCCTCGGGCGCGGAGGAAGACTTCACTGACCTGCACGCCTGGTGCGAGGTCTTCCTGCCCGGCGCCGGTTGGGTGGGACTGGATCCCACGTCTGGCCTGTTTGCCGGGGAAGGTCACATTCCGCTGGCCTGCAGCCCGGATCCGTCTTCGGCCGCGCCCATATCCGGCATGGTGGAGGACTGCGAGGTCGAATTCGAGCATCAGATGGGCGTCCAGCGCATCTGGGAAGCGCCGCGGGTGACCAAACCCTACACCGAGGAGCAGTGGCAACGCGTCGTGGATCTGGGGCATGAGGTGGACCAGCGCCTGACCGAGCTCGATGTGCGTCTGACTCAGGGCGGTGAACCCACTTTCGTGGCCAATCACGACCGTGATGAGCCCGAGTGGAACACCGAGGCCATGGGCCCCACAAAGCGCAAGAAGGCCATTGAGCTCTATCACCGGATGCGGGACCGCTATGGTGCCGGTGGGCTGGTGCATTTCGGCCAGGGCAAATGGTACCCGGGAGAGCCGCTGCCCCGGTGGTCACTGAACTGTTTCTGGCGCAAGGATGGCGAGACGATCTGGCATGACGAGCGTTGGCTGGCGGACGAACGCACGGAAGGCAAGGCAGGCCCTGAGGAGGCTCACCGGTTTTTGTCGGCCCTGGCGACGGAACTGGGTGTTGATGAAAAGCACCTGTTCCCGGGGTTCGAGGATGCCTTTTATTACCTTTGGCGGGAACGACGGCTGCCGGTCAACGTCGATCCCTTTGATGCCAAGCTTGAGAATGCCCTTGAGCGGAAGCAGCTTCAGCAGATTTTCAGCCGGGGTCTGGATGAGCCCGTCGGCTACGTGCTGCCACTGCGTGTTTCCGAAAAGGAGAAGGCCTGGGAGACCGGACCCTGGTTCCTGCGCAGTGAGCGTTGCTACCTGATTCCGGGCGGCTCCCCCATGGGCCACCGGCTGCCCCTGGACAGTCAGCCCTGGGTGGAAGAAGCGGATTACCCCTGGATCCACGAACAGGACCCGTTTGCCCCTCGCGGGCCCTTGCCTGTCAGCGAACAGATCCGTCAGTGGAACAGCCACAGCCAGGCTGGCCAGCCGTCTTCGGAGCTGGAGCCACCTGTCAAAGGCAAGTCGGCACCCGAGATTGTCCGTACAGCCCTTTGTGTGGAGCCCCGGGATGGCATCCTTCGCGTCTTCATGCCGCCGCTGGCGGAGCTTGAGCCTTATCTTGCGCTGGTCTCGGCCATCGAGAAAACCGCTGCAGAGCTCAAACAGCCGGTCTTGCTGGAAGGCTATGAGCCACCCTCCGACCCACGGTTGAGTCATTTCCGGATTACGCCGGATCCGGGGGTGATCGAAGTGAATGTACAGCCGGTCAAGACCTGGGATGAGCTGGTTGAACAGACCGAGACGCTCTATGCAGACGCCTACGAATGCCGGCTCACGTCCGAGAAGTTCATGATGGACGGCCGTCATACCGGCACCGGTGGCGGCAACCATTTTGTGTTGGGTTCGCAAAAGGCCGAGGATTCTCCGTTCCTGCGGCGCCCGGATCTGTTGCGCAGCCTGATCAGCTACTGGCATAACCATCCCAGTCTGTCCTACCTGTTTTCCGGCCTGTTCATCGGCCCCAGCTCCCAGGCCCCCAGGATTGACGAGGCCCGTAACGACCATGTCTTCGAAATGGAGCTGGCCTTCAAGGAGATGGAGCGGCTCTGCCCGGTGGGCAAAAAAGTCGCGCCCTGGGTGGTGGACCGCTTGCTCCGGGATCTGCTCACGGATGTCACGGGCAACACCCATCGAGCCGAGTTCTGTATCGACAAGCTCTATTCCCCGGACGGTCCGGGCGGGCGTCACGGTTTGCTGGAGCTGCGTGCCTTCGAGATGCCGCCCCATGCCCGCATGAGCCTGACCCAGCAGCTGCTGTTGCGCGCGCTGGTGGCACGCTTCTGGGAGCAACCCTACAAGCCGCCAGAGCTGGTGCGTTGGGGCACCCAACTGCACGACCGTTTCCTGCTGCCCCACTATGTCTGGCAGGACTTCGAAGATGTGATCGACGATATGAAGGCCCGTGGTTACCCGCTCGAGAGTGAGTGGTTCGCGCCCCATTTCGAGTTCCGGTTCCCCCGGATCGGCGATTACAAGGTCAAGGGCATCACCCTTGAGCTGCGTTCGGCCCTGGAGCCATGGCATGTCACCGGTGAGCACGGCGCAATTGGCGGTACTGCCCGTTACGTGGATTCCTCACTGGAGCGTTTGCAGGTGAAGGTGCGCGGCGCCGCGCCGGATCGCTACCAGATCACCTGCAATCAGGTGCCGCTGCCACTTCAGCCTACCGGCATGGTGGGTGAATCGGTTGCTGGTGTCCGTTACCGGGCGTGGCAGCCGTCGCAGTGCATGCACCCTACCATCGGGGTGGATGGGCCGCTGGTGTTTGATATCGTGGATACCTGGAATGAACGCAGCCTGGGCGGGTGTGAGTATCACGTGACCCATCCCGGTGGCCGGAATTTCGAGACGCTGCCGGTGAATTCGTTCGAAGCTGAAGGCCGCCGTATGGCCCGTTTCTTCCGGATGGGCCACAGCTCAGGCCAGCAACCCCTGCGGCCGGTGCCGGAGCACCGAGAGTTCCCGTTCACCCTGGATTTGCGGTATCACAAATAACATGTGGGAACTTACCGTTTGATACTGGCTCAGGGGACTGTAAAGCGGCTATGCTTCCAGCTCACTGACCAACGGAGCCTGAATTCACGGTGGCGAAGCAGCGCGCAGTAACTGACATCCTCCGCCAGTACCACCCGGTGCCGCATCGGTTCGATGAGCTTGGCTCCATGGGCTCCGTGCCGCCATCCCATTGGCGGCCGTTATTGCAGCAGCTGAACCTGGAGTCAGTGGCCGGTCTCAACCTCAGGGCCCAGGCGGTATCCAACGCCATCGCCGAGGACGGCGTAACTTACAACGTCTACGAAGACCCTCGTGGCGATACCCGCCCGTGGGAAGTGGACCTGCTTCCGCTGGTGCTGGGTTCTCATGAGTGGCAGTGGCTTTCGAAAGCCGTCGCCCAGCGGGCGGAGCTGCTGGACAGCGTTCTGGCCGATCTTTATGGCGAACAGTCGCTTTTAAAAGAAGGGCTTATGCCACCGGCCCTGGTCTATGGACAGGCGGGCTTCCAGTGGCCTTGCCAGGGCATCCAGCCTGCGGGTGGCCGTTTCCTGCACCTGTACGCCGTGGATCTGGCGCGCGCGCCGGACGGCGGCTGGTGGGTGATGGCGGACAGAACCCAGGCGCCTTCCGGGGCTGGTTACGCGCTTCAGAACCGGCTGGTGATTTCCCGGGCGTTCCCGGCGCCGTTCCACAACTTGCCGGTGACCAACCTTTCTGAGTTTTTCCAGGGCTTTCAGAACAGCCTGGCGGGTATGTCGCCAGCCGGAACCGAATCGCCGCTTTGCGTGCTTCTGACCCCCGGGCGGTTCAACGAAACCTATTTCGAACACGTGTTCCTGGCCCGTTATCTGGGGTTCCCCCTGGTTGAAGGCCAGGATCTGACCGTGCGTGATGACACCGTCTACCTGAAAACCCTCCAGGGCCTGCGCCGGGTGCATGCCATCTATCGCCGGCTGGACGACGGTTTCTGTGATCCGCTGGAGCTTCGCGCCGATTCGGTGCTGGGTATTCCCGGGCTGCTGGGTGCGGTGCGGGCAGGCAAGGTGCTGATGGCAAATGCCCTGGGATCAGGCGTTCTCGAGAGTGCCGCGTTGTTCGGCTTCCTGCCCGAGATCTCGAAGAAATTGCTGGGCTCGTCTCTTGTCATGCCATCGGTGGCGTCCTGGTGGTGTGGTGAGAAACCGGCCCTGGACTATGTGATCGAGCACCTGGACGAACTGGTGATCAAGCCAGCGTTCGCGAGCATGCGCATGGAACCGGTATTCGGCTATCAGGTGAAAGGTGCCGAGCGGGAGGCGCTGATCAAGAAGATGCACGCCCATCCCCATGCGTTTGTCGGGCAGGAACTGGTGCACCTGTCGCAGGCACCGGTCTGGAAGGGAGACCCGAACCAGCCACTGGAAACCCGGTCTATCGGCTTGCGGTTGTTCGCGGCAGCCACGCCTTCGGGCTGGCGGGTCATGCCCGGTGGGCTGACCCGGGTGGCTATGGATGAGGGTGTGGAAGTCATCTCCATGCAGCGGGGTGGACTTTCAAAGGATACCTGGGTGCAGGCTCGCTATACGGCACCCTCCAAATCGCTGATCAAGAAACGTCTGCAGGTTTCCGACCTGCTGGACGGAGAGCGGGACACGCCCTCGCGGGTGGGCGAAAACCTGTTCTGGATGGGCCGGCACTCGGAGCGGGCGGAAGGTACCGCCCGGTTGTTGCGGGCGGCTTTCAACCGCCTGTCGGGGCACGACCAGGCCAGCGAGGAAGCCCTGCTCGGGCTCCAGCAGGCGGCCGAGCAGTTCGGCACTCTACCGGAACCTGAAGAAGACGCGGTACCCGAGCCGCTTCCAGACGTCTTGCTCAGGGCGGTGAGCGACGTGACATCCCCTGGTTCGATCGCGGCCATTCTCCAGGCGCTGCTGTTCAATGCCAGCCAGGTTCGGGATCGGCTGTCCTCCGACAATTGGCACACGCTTAATCGGGTGGGTAAGCCCCTGAGACCGGCGCCAACCACCCCGGACCAGTCCATCCGGGCGTTGAATCTGGTGTTGCTGGACTGTATCTCCCTGGCCGGCTTCGCCATGGATGACATCACACGGGATGCCAGCTGGGTTTTCCTGGTGATCGGTCGGCGCCTGGAGCGCCTTGCCAATCTCTGTACCCTGATCTGCGTGCCGTTGTTGAGCGACAGATTCAGCCGTCAGGCGATGCTGGAGTGGCTGCTGGAAGTGGCCAACTCGGAAGTGACCTATCGGACCCGATACCGTAGGACACCGGAGTTGCTGGGCGTCATTCATACCCTGGTGATCGACGCGAGCAACCCCCATTCGGTGATGTTCCAGCTGCGGCAGCTACAGAAGGATCTGCCGGAGATGAGCCGGAAAACCGGCCAACTCTTCCCCCCGGACCTGAACGAATCACTTCAGCGTCTCCAGGCACTTGATCTGCACCCATTTGAGCGCAAACGACCGGACAAAGCCTGCGAGGTTCTGGCGGAGTTGTTGTACGACATCCGGTCGGAGGCCTATCGTGTATCGGATGAAATCCAGCGGCAGTGTTTCATTCACACCCGGTATTCGGACCGGCCTGTGAAACCGGATTGAGGGGGCTGTCATGACATTTGTCCGTTACCATGTGCGTCATGAGACCCTGTACCAGTACGACCAGGTGGTGGGGGAGTCCCATCATTTGCTGAGGCTGACGCCACGGGCGCTTCCGTGGCAGAGAAACCTTGAGCACCACTTGGCGATCTCGCCGGAGCCGTCGGCACGGCGCTCGTTTCTCGACTGCTTCGGCAACCGGATCACCAAGATTCATTTCACCGGTGACCACGAGTACCTGGAGATCGTCAGCGAGTTCTGGGTGGAATTGCGCGACCGGCCGAAGCCCTCGGCTGCGGCTGCCAAGGTGCCCTGGGAGGCCGTGCGCGATAGCCTGCGGTACCGTGCAGACAGGAAGTTCCCGCCGGACCATCTTCAGGCCACGGCGTTCCGATTTGTCTCCACCAACGTGCCCATTGATTCCCAGTATGCCGCCTACGCACGAGAGGCCTTTCTTCCGGGCCGGCCCCTGGTGGAGGCGGCAGATGCCCTGATGCGGATGATCCATCGGGACTTCAAGTTCGATGCCTCGGCAACGGAAACCTTTACCCCGGTGGAACAGGCCTTCAAGGCCCGTCGAGGCGTTTGCCAGGATTTCTCCCACATCATGATTGCCTGCCTGCGATCGGTCGGCCTGGCTGCCCGCTACATGAGTGGTTATATCCTCACCCATCCGCCCGAGGGCAAGGAGCGACTGGTCGGGGCCGATGCCACCCATGCCTGGGTGGCTGTGTTCGTACCGGATTTTGGCTGGCTGGAGCTGGATCCCACCAATGCCCTGAGGCCGGATCTGGAACACATCACCCTCGGCTGGGGCCGTGACTTTTCCGATATCACACCGATGCGGGGCGTGCTGCTGGGCGGCGGTGAACATGAACCGGAGATTGCCGTGACCGTGGTGCCCGAGGAAGAGTTCGCCTCACTGTACGGCGACGGCGAAACCTATCTGGAAGAACTGTCGACTTAACCGAATTCACCCGTCCGGCTGTGGTTAAGCTTATCCATACGTTCACTTCCTTACGGCAGAGTGCCGCGTAGCAAGCTATGCTTGCTGGCTTTCGATGGCACCCGGACGACATGGAATGATTGAGACGTTTTTCTCCACCTACATCAGCAGCACCATTCGCTTTCTGTTCCTGCTGGCGCCATTTTTCGTGGTGACCATGTTTCTGGCACTGACCCGGGGTTTGCCGGCAACCGAGAAGACATCGATCATTCGCCGTGCCTGTGTGTCGGCGTTTATTCTCGGCGTGATCCTGTTCTTTGCAGGTCCGCTGCTGTTCAGCGCCATTGGCATTACTCTTAATTCGTTCCGGATCGGTGCTGGCAGCCTGCTGTTTCTGACCGCCATCAGCTTGGTGACCAGTGGTACCCGGAATCACGCCACAGGATTGCCTGATGAGGATCGGGACGATATTGCCGTCGTGCCCCTGGCCATTCCGGTGATGATTGGCCCGGCCACCATTGGTGCAATCATGGTATACGGTGCGGAACTCAACCGGGTCTCCGAGGTGGTTGGCGGGCTGCTGGGGCTGGTCTCCAGCCTGCTGATCCTGGCGGTTCTGCTGCACCTGTCAGGCTATCTTGAGAAAGTGCTGGGCAAGACCGGCCTGAACATCATGTCCAAGATCAGCGGTCTGATCCTCTCGGCCATGGCGGCTGAAATTGTCCTGACGGGTATTGCCGGTTTTATTGCCTCCACCTAAAGTAATCGGCGTTCCGTTGTTGCTGCAGGGTGTCTGATGTCTGCCAATACCATTGAACACAATCGCAAAAGGCACGATTTTGCCGGTGTCGAGTCGGTCTGGCTGTTTGGTTATGGTTCTCTGATCTACAAGGTCGATTTTCCCTTCCTGGAACAGCGTCCGGCGTCGATTCGGGGCTGGGAGCGGCGGTTCTGGCAGGGGTCCCACGATCACCGGGGAACCCCCGAGGCGCCTGGCAGGGTGGTAACCCTGATAGAAAAACCGGAGGCCGTCTGCAAGGGTATGGCATTCCGGGTGTCGCCCAATGTGTTCGAACATCTGGATGTCCGGGAGAAGAACGGCTATCTGCGCCTGAGTACCAGGCTCACCTTCGACGATGGCAGCCATGCCGAGGGTCTGGTTTACATTGCCACCGAAGACAACGAAGCCTTCCTCGGCCATGCGCCGGACGCCGACATTGCCAAGCAAATCGCCTCTGCCTCGGGGCCCAGTGGTCCCAATGCCGAGTATCTGTTACGGCTGGCTGAATCGCTCCGCGCCCTCGGTGCCGATTGTCCCCACACGTTTGCCCTTGAATCCCACCTGAAGTCTGCCTTCGAAAACGACACGAAGGGCCACTAGAACGTCAAGCAGACCGGGCATTTCGTAAAGATCCTGCAAAGCCCGCCCCGGGGCACTGACATTCTCTCCCGGTTCGATAATCTGGGTTCAGAGGCATCCGGCACTGGGTCCGGATGCAGGATCCGTCTCTGAACAGAACGGGAGAATCATCATGAAACGATTGTTGATCGGAAGCCTGATAACGGCCTTCCTGATGGGATCTGCTCCGGTGATGGCCGACGATGACCGCCGTGGTCACGGCTGGCAAAAGCACCATGAGCGGGGCAATGCCCTGCCGCCGGGCCAACAGAAAAAGTTCCTGCAGGCCCATTACCGCGACGACCGTTATGATCGGCATCATCACAAGCCCCGGCACCACAAGCAGCATAAGTGGGACCGAAAGTACCACGATCGCCACAGATATCATGCTGACAAGCGCCACTGGGGCAAGAAACACAAGCGCGATGTCTATCGTGACCGCTATGACCGCCGGCGTGACTGGCATCGCCACCATTCGGGCCATTACCGCATCAAGCTGGGCTACGGTGACGGATTGCCACCGGAGGCCAGGATCGGTCGGATCATTCACGACACTCATGTGCTAATCGAATCTTCCCGGCACTGAATGACGCCTCCCGGCCCCTGGGTTCCTGTTGCTCAGGGGCCGGATTGAATCCCCTGGGCGGTTCCCTGCGCCGGTGCTGCAACCCGATCAGCAGCAAGGGCACAACAATCATCAGGCTGCCCGCCAGGAACCACAGGTCGGGCACTTCCCCGAACCAGATCCAGCCAATCCCCACGGCCCAGATCAGACCAGTGTACTCGGCGCTGGTAACCTGGTTGGCATCCACCTGCCGGTAGGCCAGCAGCACGGTAATGTTGTAGCCCAGAATGAACAGCGCCGAGCCCATGGCGCCGATCAGGATGCCCGAATCCCATTCGGCACCTTCCCACCAGGCCAGGGCACTAGCCGCTGGCAGAATCAGCAGGTAGTTCAGGAACAGTTTGTGGACGGTGCTCTGCTGTTTCGGCAGTTTCCTCACCAGTACGGCGTTGATGGCCAGGGCAAAGGCTGAGGCGAGTGCCGCCACGGCCGCCCAGTTGAATTCCACCGGCCGAAGGATAAGCACGATGCCGGCAAAGCCGCTGAACACAGCGGTGACGCTCAGTGGAGTCAGCTTTTCCCGGAACAGGAACACCGAGAGCACCATGACCAGGATCGGCGCTGCATAGAACACGGCGTTGGCAGTCGCCAGGGGCAGGTTGCCCAGGGCGATCACCATGCACAGAATTCCAGCCAGGTGAACGTGAGCCCGGAAGGTGTGGATTTTCAGGCCGGCGAACAGGTTTTTCCGGTCCAGTTGTTTGGCCAGCGGTAAAAGGAAGGCCAGGGTGATCAGGCAGCGCAGGAAAGCAAACTGGAACACCGGGGCGCCGGGTTCAAGCAGTTTGATGAATACGTCAGAGATCAATGCCATGGCGTTGCCGATCACCAGCAGAAGGATGGCGCTGTTTACGGTTTTTCCTGACATGTTTTTCTCCTCAATTCTACGACTCTGGGTGCACGAGCCCGGTCAGCAAATGGCTTCCGAAAACCGCTGCGAGTACGTCCATGTACGCTTGCTCCTCGCCTTCCATGGCTCCGAGCATTTTCGGAAGCCATTTGCTGCCCGGGCTCCCCTAACTGGCTCAGGCATTCTATTTGGGCTTTAATATCCGATAAAATGATCATTATTCACGACCGATTAGAAAATTAGATAATGAAGCTACCACCCCTGAAAGCCCTGCCCGTATTCGAAGCTGTTGCCCGTCTAAACAGCTTTTCCCTTGCAGCAGAAGAGCTGGCGGTGAGCCAGAGTGCGGTCAGTCACCAGATCAAACAGCTGGAAACCTATCTGGGGGAGCAGTTGTTCTGGCGCAGTGGGCGAACGCTGTCGTTGACCGATGAGGGGCGGCAGTATCTGGATGCAGTCAGCTCGGCGCTGCTGCAGATTGAGCGGGCCAGTGAGCAGTTGCTGGGCCATGAGGAGTCCTTGCTGCGGCTGTCGGTGTTCAGCTCGTTTGCTGTTCGGTGGTTGGTGCCCAGGTTGCCGGATCTGAAGCGGTTGCATCCGCAGCTGGATCTGTCGCTGGAAATGAGCAGTCAGAATCCGGTGTTGTCGGATCGGGTGGCGGATTGCTTTGTTACCGTTAAACCCACGTCGCCGGCGTTCAGCTATGAACTGCTTTACGAGGAGCGTCTGTTCCCGGTGTGCAGTCAGGACTATTGGCAGAAGATTCGTCGGGAACTGGACTTGGAGGAAGTGGCTGGCGACCCGTCATCGGTCTCGTTGACGCCGGAAATGGTGGCGGAGTTTCCGTTGTTATCGACCTACAGTATCTATGACCGGCAGGGCGGGGACTGGGAAGCCTGGTACCGCGAGGCGGGCCTGGAACTGCCCCGATCGAGCCGTTTGCTGCATTCAAGCCATATGCTGCTGTCGCTGGAAGCCGCGCGCTTCCACCAGGGAATCGCATTGACCAACGATTACATGCTCAGTACCCGCAAGGATTCCAGCGACTTCGTGCGCTTGCCCTGCCACTCCGTCATGACGGGCGATATTTTCTATTTTGCATGGAAAACCAGCCGGCGCCTTGAACGAGGGATTCAGCTCCTTCGCCGGTGGCTGGTCGCAGAGGCGATCAGTTCAGGTTTGCGTCCGGAAGAGGTATCTCAGTAAACACCCGGTTTATCCGGCGCCTTCGGGGTGAAGGCGCACCGGTCCGGTTTGATATCCAGTAGTGGCGTTCCGTCCAGACAGTCCAGGCCGCGCACAACCAGCGTTCCTTTTTCGACGCGAACCAGTTTGACCATGGAGGTGCCGATCGGGTTGGGCCGAACCGGCGATCGCAGGGCAAAGGTGCCAAGCGTCTGGCCATCGCTTCTAGGGCTTTGCCGGATCAGATCCCGGCGGCTCTGGTCAAGCCAGTAGAGCACTTCGATGGTGTCATAGTTTTCAAGGCCCACCAGGGCCTGGTGCCAGACCGGGTCCAGAACCAGCTGGCATTCCGGACCATCGATGTTGCCCTGGCGCGGGCAGTCTTTCCGGTCGCGCCAGGGCGTGCGGATGGTGCCGATGAAGCGAAGCGAGGCATCGGAGGCCGGTTCAAGTTCCACGGCCTCCTCGTTGGGTCGCAGATCTCCGGGGTCGGTCATGGGCTGATCTGCACCTTATTTCTCTTCCCGTGGCGGACGTTCGACGACCTTGCGCTTGCCCTTGGCGCAGCGTGAAAGCGCTTTCAGGCCATCGGCATCGAACGCATCCACGCGGATCACATCGTAGAGTGCCTCCAGTGCTTCCAGCAGTTTGTCGCATTCGTCTGCCTTGACCACGCCCTGGGCGCAGGCCCAGTCCACCAGCTCCTTGCGCTGATGGCCCATCAACAGGTCAATGCCGCCCAGTTCGTCCTCATCGCGGTTGCGCATGGCATCGTGGAGCCGGTGACGCATGTCCGCCGTTTCGTTGGCCAGCTTGTAGGCGTTCAGTACGCGGCCGAGCGGATCGTCCGGCTCCATGGTGGTGAAGGCGCCGCGACTGATGCGCTGGCGTACCGGGGTGTCCTTGACGATGGATTCCGCGACCTTTGCGCCGAGCTTGTCATCCGGACCGTTCAGGCCGGTGGCGCCCAGCGGGAACACCAGCAGGCGCAAGGGCCAGCGCAGGGCCGGTACCGGGAAGTTGATGATGGCCTCGCGCATGGAGTCCTGGAGGTCTCTCAGGCAGGTCTTCAGGCACCATTCCACCAGCGGCCGCTGGTCGTCCGGGTAGCCTTCCTCATGCCACTGCTTGATGACGGCGGTGGCGTAGTAAAGCTGTACCAGGCAGTCGGCCATCCGACCGGAGAGCCGCTGGCGGGCCTTGAGGCCGCCACCAACGGTCAACAGGGTAACGTCGGTCATCAGGGCGAAAGCCGCAGAGAACCGGGCCAGTTGCCGGTAACAGGGCTTGATATCGCCCTGCCGTGGCACCGATTCAATCCAGCCCCGGGTCAGCCCCAGCAGTAATGCTCGCAGGGCATTGCGGGTGGTGTGGGCCAGGTGACGATAGAAGATACCGTCGAATTTTTTGGCCGCCTTGTCCTCATCTTCCATACCCGCGGCTTCAATTTCTTCAACAATGAATGGATGGCAGCGGATGGACCCCTGGCCAAAGATCATCAGGCTTCGGGTAAGGATATTGGCGCCTTCCACGGTGATACCGATGGGCACCGCCTGGTAAGCCCGGGCCAGGAAATTGCGAGGCCCTGTGATAACGCCGCGGCCCGCCACCACGTCCATGGCGTGGTTGATGACTTCCCGCATCAGGTCGGTATTGCGGTATTTCAGCACGGCGGACGGTACCGAGGGCCGCACGCCACGGTCCAGCATGCCGGACGTCAGCAGCCGGGCAGCGTCCATCATGTAGGTGTAGCCTGCGATGGGCTCCAGGGCTTCCTGCACGCCTTCAAACTGGCTGATAGTCCGGCCGAACTGCTCCCGGGTGTAGGCGTAGGAGCCGGTGGCCAGGCTGGCCACCTTGCCGGCACCGGTGCCGAGGGCGGGCAGGGAGATGGAGCGGCCGATAGACAGACACTCCAGCAGCATGGTCCAGCCCTTGCCGAGCATATCCTGGCCGCCGATGACCTGTTCCATGGGAATGAACACGTCGTTGCCCCAGGTGGGACCATTCATGAATACGGTGTTCATGGGCAGGTGGCGGGCACCGGCGTTGACACCGTCTGTGTCCTTCGGCACCAGTACACAGGTCACACCGATTTCATCGGAATCGCCCAGCAGCTTGTCCGGATCATAGACCTTGATGGCCAGGCCGATCAGTGTCGCCACCGGGGCCAGGGTGATGTAGCGCTTATTCCAGGTGACTTTCAGGCCCAGCACTTCCTCGCCGTTCCATTTACCCTTGCAGACGATGCCTTTGTCTGGAATGGCGCCGGCGTCGGAGCCGGCCACTGGCGAAGTCAGTGCGAAACAGGGAATCTCGTCGCCGCTGGCCAGTCTGGGCAAGTAGTGCTGTTTCTGCGCATCAGTGCCGTAATGCATCAGCAACTCGCCCGGGCCAAGGGAGTTGGGCACCATTACGGTGACCGCGGCCGACACGCTCCGGGTGGAAATCTTCATCACGATTTCGGAATGGGCGGTGTTCGAGAAACCCAGGCCGCCGTCTTCTTTTGGGATCACCAGACCGAAAAAACCGTTCTCACGGATGAACTTCCAGACCTTGTCTGGCAAGTCGTATTGCTCGTGAGTGATTTTCCAGTCGTCGAGCATGGCGCAGAGCTTTTCTACCGGGCCATCCAGAAAGGCCTGCTCTTCGCTGGTCAGATGCGCGGGCTTGGCGTCTAGCAGCTTGTTCCACCTGGGCTTGCCTGAGAAGAGTTCGCCGTCCCAATCCACCGAGCCGGATTTCAGGGCCTCGGCTTCGGTATCCGAGAGTTTCGGCAGCCGGCTGCGCACCCAGCCCAGCAGGGGGCGGCTGAGCTTGTCGAGGCGCAAATCGCCGGGAATCACCAGTATCAGCGCCAGGGCCAGCAGAACGCCGCCGCACAGAATGCTGATCAGGTGCCATTCATCCTGGAACAGGCCCACAACGGTGGCAATGGACATGACGGCAGCGGCTGTGCTGCCCCCTATACCCAGATAGATCAGCACCAGGGCGCTGACCAGCAGGAGAAGAACACTCATGGGGAGACCTCCGTATCGTGAATGCAATCGCTCAGAATCAACTTTAACCATCGGTCAAAGTCCATGCGGTTGCAAGGGGTTCCGGGGCGGTATGTAAAGATTGATTGCGGTAATGAAAAGTCTTGTCAAAAAACCGGGCTGAAGAGGTTATTGATTGATCCAGACTGCAACTTTTAGAGAACACATAGCCTCATTCAATAAAAAGTGTCCGGAGTGTAAACATGTTTGGCCAGCTCACCGTTGCGAAACGCCTCGCCCTTGGCTTTGGTCTGATTCTGTCCCTGGTCATTGCGGTCAGTTTGATTGGCAACCAGCGGGTCGGTTTTATCGACCGGACCCTCACCGACGTGGGCGATGGCGCTGCCGTAAAACAGCGATACGCGATCAATTTTCGCGGCAGTGTCCACGATCGGGCCATCGCCATCCGCGATGCGGTGCTGGTGGAGAACGACCGGGATCTGCAACGGCACCTAGCCGACATCGAGCGGCTGAAAGCGTTTTACCGGGATTCCGCGGGCCCGATGGATGCCATGTTCCGGGAAGAAGGCGCAACCAGCCGGGAAAAGGAACTTCTGGCCGCGATCAAAGAGATAGAGCTCAGGGCCCTGACCCTGACCGACGAACTCCTAGATCTCAGACTGGCCGGCAACATCGACCGGGCCCGGTCGTTTCTGCTCAGCGATGTGTCCGGCGCCTACTCTGAGTGGCTGAAGCGGGTGAACGCCTTTATCGATTACCAGGAAGACGTGGTCACCACCGGCGTCGATGAAGTACGGGAGGCCGCCAGTACATTCAATGCCTTGAACCTGTCAGTGACCGGTCTTGCGGTGGTTCTCGGTGCTCTGGTAGCCCTGGTGATCATCCGCCGACTGAAGAAGATTCTTGGCGGTGAGCCGGAGGATGTTGCACGGGCCATTCGCCAACTGGCTGACGGGGAGCTGGACCAGGATATTCAAACCCGATATCCCGACAGCGTGATGGGCGCGTTGCAGGATACAGTTGAGCGACTGGGCGGCATTATCCGGGAAGTCCGGTCGGCGGCCGAAGAGCTATCCAGTTCTTCGTCTGAACTTGAAAACACCTCGGACAACAACAGCCAGCAGATCCGTCTGCAGGCCAGCGAAGCGGAACAGATGGCCACGGCCGTGAACCAGATGGCGGCCACGGTGAACGAAGTGGCCGGATTCGCCGCCAGCGCTGCAACCGCCACCCAGAAAGCCGATACCGAAGTAGAAAGTGGCAATCGCGTGGTGCAGGAAACGGCTGCTTCCATCGGAGAGCTGGCCGAGACCCTGGAGCAGGCAACCCGGACCGTACAGCGGGTGTCGGAGGACAGCGCGAACATCGAGAAGATCATCGAGGTGATCAACGCCATCGCCGAACAGACCAACCTGCTGGCCCTGAATGCTGCAATCGAGGCGGCCCGGGCCGGTACACATGGCCGGGGCTTCGCCGTTGTGGCCGACGAAGTCCGTTCCCTGGCATCCCGGACCCAGGATTCCACCCGGGAAATTCAGGAAATGGTTGGAAACCTCCAGGCCGGTGCCGGCGAGGCGACCGAGGTTATGGAAAGCAGCCGGGAACTGGCGCGCACCACGGTAGACAAGACCAGTGAGGCGGAGGCTGCCCTGGCCAGAATCCGCAGCGAGGTCGGCGCCATCAACGACATGAACGCTCAGATTGCCAGTGCGTCGGAAGAGCAGAGTTCCGTGGCGGAAGAGGTTAACCGCAATATCAGCCGCATTCACGATGCCACGGTGGAAACTTCAGCCGGCTCTGAGCAGGTGGCCGGGGCCAGCCGGGATCTGGCGGTGCTGGCCGGGCAACTGCGTTCCCGGGTCAGTGTGTTCCGGTTTAAAGGCTGAGCCCGCAGATCAACAGCGCCAGGGTTGCGAGCAGCACCGCGACGTTGATTCCCAGGAGGGTATTCAGCTGTACCGGGTTGGCGAGCGCACCTGGCAGTTTGACACTTACCCAGAGCGCTGCCGGCAGAGGCGCAAGGGCAAGAGTGGCCCATACCGGCAACCAGCCGATCCAGATTGCAGCCTCGAGAAGGCCGTAGCTGCTCAGTAACAGGAGCGCTACCAGGCGGGCCGCGGCTGGCTGCCCCAGGGTAATAACCAGATGCCGACGGCCGACTTTCCGGTCGGCGTCGGCGTCCGGAATCTGATTGATCAACAGCAATTCGCTGACCAGCAAAAGGCCGATGGCAGACACAGTCACGGCAGTTGCATCCAACCGTGCCCCCAGGGCGATCAGGCTGCCGAGAATCATGACCGGGCCGAAGCCCAGCCCCGGAGCCAGCAGGCAAATCAGCGGAGAACGGGTAATCCAGCGGGTGTACGTGAGCACCAGTGCCACGCCGGCGGCGCCTAGCACCAGCATGGGCAGGCCCCGGAGCCAGAGGAAGTAGAGGCCAATGGCTATCACCAGTCCCAGGGTGCCAAACCCGGCCAGCAAAACCTGTCTGGCGGCCGAGGGCACTTCCGGCAAGGCCCCACTGCCGCCGGAGAACGGGGTGCGGCGGGTCATCAGATCCAGCCCGGAGGTAAAGTCCTCGTATTCGTTGAGCAGATTGACGGCGGCATGAGCCAGCAGGGCGCCAATCAGAACCAGGAGAGTATTGATCAGGGTGGGTGGTTCGCCCTGGTGCCAGGCTACCGCCACGCCAAGGCCGGCGCACAGGGGTGCGAGTACCAGAAAATTGGGTCGGGAGGCGCGCACCACCGCAACGGTTTCAGACATCCGTTCTTTCCTCAGCTAACAGAGCCGGTCACCGGGCAGGCGTTCACACGTAGCCGGCGGCAAACACTAGGCCCAGCACAACGGGCATCACCACCAGACTGCCCAGGTTGCTTAATAATACCAGCGAGGCGACCGTGTGTGGCTCCTGACGATACTGTTCCGCCACCATGTAATTGAGCACCGCCGGAGGCAAGGCTGCGAATACCCAGAGCGCTGCCACCTGCAACCCGGGAAGATCGAGAATCGCAATCATTGGCCAGGCCAGTAGCAGGCCGCTGGCAGGGCAGGCAATGGCCCCCAGCATGCCCATTTTCCAGTCGCTGAAATCGATATCCAGCATGCGCACACCGAGGGCAAAGAGCATCAGCGGAATGCACACACCACCGAGCATGTTCAAGGTTTCCAGCAGCCACTCTGGCAGGGGCACGCCGCCGAGATTGACCGACAGCCCGGCAATACTGGCAAAGACGATGGGCAGCTTAAGGCGTTTTATGATGGAGGTATGGGGGTCGAGCATGTACAACCCCACCGAAAAGTGCAGCAGCATTTCCACGATGAACAGCACGATGGCTGCCGGCAGGGCCTCATCACCGAAGGCCAGAACCAGCAGCGGAATGCCCATGTTACCGGAATTGTTGAACATCATCGGTGGCAGGAAGGTCTTCAGGTTCAGCTTCAGAACCTTGGCCAGTGGATACAGGACAATCCCCGATCCGAGTACAACCACCGTGGCGGCCAATGCCAGCCTGGCATACTCCTGCAGCGGGGCCTGCTGGTCTGCGAGCACGGCAAAGACCAGCATGGGTACAAACAGCTCCATGTTGAGTACGTTCAGCCCCTGGATGTCGGGCGTCCGATAGCGACCGTACAGGGCGCCGCAACCGGCGATGAGGAATACCGGCAACATGGTGGACAGGATCTGGCCAATCATTAAAAAGGCTCCGGGAGAAAATTCGGCATTGTTATTGGATAAACCGTTAGGTTCGCAAGTATTGCCCTGCCTGGGCAAGTGTTTATCGACGATGTTCGACCAAAGCCGGATATGAACACGTTGACGACATCTCTGGACGACAGTTGCGATGGTGGCACGGGCCCACCACAATATCGTTTTTTACCACGTTATCTGCCCTGGAGAGTGCTTGTGTCCAGCCCGTTTGATCACCTCGTTCGCCGGGAACATACCTGTTCCGTCAAATTTGATGCCCGCAAGGCGGTATTTGGCACCGAGGATGTGATTCCGGTCTGGGTGGCCGATATGGATTTTGCGGCACCGGAGGCTGTCACCCAGGCGCTGGCCGAGAGGGCCAAACATCCGGTCTATGGCTACACGCTGTTTCCGGACAGTCTATACCAGTCGATGATTGACTGGTTCGCCAGTCGACATGGCTGGGAAATCCAGCGAGAGTGGATACTGATGGCGCCCGGCGTAGTGCCCTCGATCAACGCAGCCTGCATGGCTTACGCCGGGCCCGGTGAGGGGGTCATCATCCAGCCCCCGGTCTACCCGCCGTTTTTCAGTTCGGTGCGGCACAGTGGCCGGGTGGTGATCGAGAACCCGCTGGTGCCGGAAGATCCGGATACCGGAGATACGGGTCATTACCGCATGGATCTGGATCACCTGGAGCAGTGTGCGGCCCGCCCCGATGCCCGAATTCTGCTGCTGTGTTCGCCCCATAACCCGGTTGGCCGGGTGTGGTCGGAGGAGGAACTGGGGACAGTTCTCGATATTGCGCGACGACACCAGCTGGTGGTGGTGTCCGACGAGATCCATTGCGACCTGACGTTCCCTGACAAACCCCGCCACACGATGCTGGCGAACCTGGCCGGCCCTGACGACGCACTGGTCACGGCAGTCGCACCCAGCAAAAGTTTCAACATGCCAGGGTTGGGTCTGTCAGCCCTTGTGATCCCCGATGCGGACCGACGCAAGGTGATGAAGACAGTGTTCGAGTCCATGCATCTGCCCCAGTGCAATCCGTTCAGTATTGCCGGGTTTGAGGCCGGCTATCGGCACGGCGGCCCATGGCTGGACGACCTCATGGTCTATTTGCAGGCAAACCGGGACTATGTGGTGGAAGCTGTTGGCCAGCGACTGCCCGGTATTCGAGTGTCCTCTCCCGAGGGCACCTACCTCATGTGGCTGGATTGTCGCGAACTGGGCCTGGACGATGCAGGCCTGAAACGCTTTTTCGTCCGGCAAGCCGGGGTGGGCATGAACCCGGGGATTTCCTTCGGCGATCCGGGCAGCGGCTTTATGCGCCTGAACATCGGCTGCCCGCGGTCGGTTCTGGAAGAGGTTGTCGGCCGGATAGAAGCGGCTCTCTGACTACTGGCCAGGAGGGTTACTGTCGCTCCATGGAACAGTGATCCTCCACCAGTTTCCAGCGCGGAGGCTTGTTCATGCCGGGCATATCGCCATTGGTTGGCCGAATGGCCTCCCAGATCTGACCGCCATGGGTAGCGAGGCTGCCAACCGTGTAGCTTTTGGAGAAGAGCCATGGGTCGGGCCGGACGCACATGCCGGAAGCCGTCTCGCCCCGCTTGCTCTTGCCGGCAGTCTGGCTGGTACCGGCCTCGGGTCCCTGTTGACCTTCTTCGGTCTGGGACTGTTCAACCGCTTGCTTACGGCCCTCGCAGTCCGGCACAGAATCCAGCTCTTTCCAGTCGAAGGTAATGCCTGGCTCCAGCCCCTGATGCAGTTCGCGGGATTCGTACCAGTTGCCCTTGTGAAACACTGCGGAGCCTGCCGGGTAGTAGCGGCTGGGTACCCACTTGGACTCTTCAGGATCGCAGGGTTCTGCGGCAGCCGGCAAAGACAGGCCGGCGGCCAGAAGGACCAGAACCAGGCAAAAGAAGCTGTGAGCGTTTCCTGGGATAGATCTAATCATTGGGGTCTCCTTTTGCTGACTGTTCTGGGGTTGGGTAGTGGGTGCGTTTTCGGGTCTGCGTGGCCAGCACCAGCCCGGCAAGAATCAGCGCACCTCCAATAATGTGAAACAGCCCGAGGGATTCGGCCAGGAAAATGCTCGCCAGAATCGAGGCGAAGACAGGCGTCAGGTACATGAAGATGGCCGCTCGGGCCGGGCCAATTTTATGCACACCATGATTCCAGAATCCATAGGCCAGGATCCCCGGGAAGATTGCGAAATACAGGAGTGGCAGTGCCGTGCTCCGGGAAAGCTCGAAGCCACCGGAAAAGAAAATCAGATCGGTCAGGTAGAACGGCAGTACAACCAGGGTTCCCAGAAGGATCTGCGTGGTCAGAAAGGTCAACGCAGGCAGAGGCACGGCCTGTCGCCGCAACAGCACTGAAAACAGTCCCCAACTGAATACCGCCGCCACCATGATCAGATCCCCCGGCTGGGCTTCAAGGCTGGTCAGCACCGAGAGGTCACCGCGGGCGATTACGGTAACGATGCCTGTAATGGCCAGGGCTATCCCGAAGGCCTGGATCGGACGGGTGCGGTCCCCGAGCAGAATCCACGCCAGCAGTGCGACGAAAATGGGAATGGTGGCGTTGATCAGGGCAATATTGGTGGCGGTGGTTGTGGTGGCCGCCAGATACAGCAGAGTATTGAACGCGCCAACACTGAAAGTCGCCAGGGCCAGCATGGAGCCGAAGCGCTGACGGATAACCTCGCGGTGGCGCCATATTCCCGGAAGCCCGAAAGGCAGCAGGATAGCCAGGGCGATCACCCAGCGCCAGAACGACATGGAGAGTGGCGGTATGCTCTCTACCGTGCCCCGGGCCACAACCGCGTTGCCGGCCCAGAACAGGGGTGTAAGAACCAGGCCAATGTAGGCCAGGCCGGGAATACGTGACAAGACTCCGGCGTTCTCGGAAGACACAAAGGCTCCTGTGGGGTTGGTGGTGCCCGAAAAAAGCCTAGCATACTACTCTCCGGGAACTTCTGCCTCCGTACCAATGTGGTAGGCGGCGAAACCGGCCATCACCACCTGATCCACGGCCATGCCGATAACCCGGCCATCGCTGGTGGACCGAATCGGGTGCTGGGCATTGGTGATCGGGTCGGAGACGTAACCGAGAATTTCCCCTTCCGACACGTTTGCCCCCAGCTCGATTTCGCTGAACAGGATTCCGCCGTGGTCCGCGCGGATCCAGTCGGAATCGTAATAGACCGGTTCCGGATCGCCCCAGACGAACATCCGGGAGATCATGCCCTGGCGTTCCATCAGGCTGGTCAGGCTGTTCACGCCGGCGCTGATCTGGTGTTGCTGGATGCGGTGAGACTCGCCGGCTTCCAGGGTGACTGTTCGAATCCCGGCTTCCACAGCCGCCGTGCGCAGCATGCCTGCCGAACCTGTGCTGTGCACCACTGCCATGCGATCAAAGCCGCGAGTGAATTCCGCCACGTCCGGGTTGTTCATGTCGGCACGAAGTTGCGGCAGGTTGGTGCGCTTCAGTGAGCCGGTGTGGATGTCCACCAGCATGTCGCACTTGCGAATCACGTTCTCGAACAGCGAATGGGCAATGCGGTCGGCCAGGCTGCCGTCGGGGCTGCCCGGGAAATGCCGGTTGAGATCGCGACGATCGGGCAGATACCGGCTGCCCTGCTGGAACCCCGGCAGGTTCACGATCGGCACACCCACTACCGTACCCGACAGTTTTTCGGGGTTCAGGTCGTACATGGTCTGGCGGATGATCTCGATGCCATTCAACTCATCCCCGTGGATGGCGCCGGTGAGGCACAGGGTGGGGCCGGCGTTGATACCGTTGACCACCAGAACCGGGGTTGTCTGGGACAGGCCGGCAATCTGGATGCCGGGTGTCCACGCCAGGCGGGTAGAGGTGCCAGGCATGACATCGTTGTCGAGCAGGGTAAACACCTTGCCCTCGCGAATCTCGGGTTGCGGCTCGGGTTCAGCCAACGCTTCCGTTGCCATGACCTCGGATTCGGCAGCGTCCGCATCGGTTTCAGGCGGCGCAGAGGCCTGAGCCTCGGGTGGTGGCGCCACCTCTTTCAGATCGATGTTCGGAGCCACCTTGCGGGAAGCTGATGAGGGGGTATCAATACCGGCACCGCCCCGTGAGGTTTTTGGTTTCGGCGCTTTTTCTTTCTGTCCGTCCCGCTGCAGCGGAGCCGAATGCTCGACATCCTCGACGCTCTCGTCTTCGGCCAGCTCCGCAATCAGCACCTCGGATTTTTTGCCGGCTTCTTTCGAATCGGTTTCGGCAAACAGGGGGGCCGAGAGCCAGGGAATAACCAGGGCAATCAGCAGGGTCCGGTGGGATGGTTTTTGAAGCCGCTCAAACAGCATATTTCCTCACGGTTCGTCAGTGTGCGCTCAAGGATAGAGTGCCTCTGGCGGTCATGAATACTGCTGTGACAAAGGTTTAATGCCACTTTCATGAAATCCGGGCAAGTGTTAACGGCAACAGTTATACGCCCCAAAAGCGAGCAACTATATGGTTATTTTGCGAAATCCGGTGTGCTTTCGTTACTGCCGCGTTAGCTGTCGTGTACGGCGTGCCAAAGGTCGTGCTCCCGGAACGCCCGGTGTTCGGCCTCCAGTTTCAGCAAATGCGCCAGTGCTGATCGCGCCGCAAGGCCATGGATGGCGGCCGGAACATCGTCATAGGCTTTCGCTGTGAGGGTTTTCAGATCCGCTGGAGCCAGGGCCTCCAGCGCCCGGGCCACCTTGTGCTCACGTGACAATCGATGGGTAATCAGGAAATCAATAACGGCCTCGGGATGGCCCATCAGGAAACCGTGTGCTGGCGCAATGTAACGAACGGACTCGGCCAGCAACTCGTAAAGCGACTCGATATACGCCTTCATGTCGCCGTCCGGCGGATTAATCACCACCGTTGAGCCCTGCATGATGTGATCGCCGGAAAACAGCAGCTTCTGCTCGGTCAGCAGAAAACACAGGTGGTTCGACGCATGGCCCGGGGTATGCAGCACCTTCAGAATCCCGGCCTCGGTGACAATCAGATCGCCGTGCTCCGGCTCGTCGTCGGCACGGAAGGTCTGGTCTTGCCCCGCACCTTCGGGCGCCGGCCAACCGAATACCCGGCAGCCGGTGCGCTCTTTCAGGGCGGCTACGGCCGGCGAATGGTCCTGATGCGTGTGGGTCACCAGAACCTGATCAACCACGCCACCGGTCACCTCCAGAATCCGCTCGATATGAGAATCGTTGGCGGGACCTGGATCAATCACCGTGAAACGCTCATGGCCCAGGATATAGGTGTTGGTGCCCGGCCCTGTCATCATGCCCGGATTGGGCGCCGTCAGCCGTATCACCCGAGCCGCAACCTCAACCGGTTCACCGGGAATAATCTCTGCCCGGGTTGAGCCTTCACCTTCCGGATCCAGCTTCGCCGCCTCATCATAGGCTGGCGCCCCCGGTTCCAGCGTCACCGCCTTGCCCTTTTTAAGGGCCGGCCAGGGCTGACTCGGGTAGGGCTCCGGCGGATTGGCATGGGCGTAGCGCATCAGCGCCTCAGTGGTGTCGAAATCACTGAGCACCCGCAGCGTCCGGATCGTCGGCAACCCCAGCAACCGCTGGCCATTCCGATGATCCTCAAGGGCCTGCTCCGGGCGAATCCAGACATGATCAATGGTCTCCACCCCGTCATGACTGGCCACCTGGCCATCGGGAGCGGGGGTTACAAAAAACCGCGTATCAAAACGCCTTGGTGGTCCCGGTGGCGTGATCCAGTGGCCCAGATAAGCCAGCCGGTCCAGGGGAATCGCCAACCCATGCTTTTCGCATAGATTGGCCAACGACAGCTCGCCATCGAACACGGACTTTCGGTCAGCGTGGACCGGATGATCCCCGGCTATGGGAAGGCCCTGCTGGTCCACGGCAACCAGAACCCCGGACTCCTCAAAACACTCCCGAACCGCCGCCAGCATGTAGTCCGCACCGCCTTCATCGACACTCATGGTCTGACTGATCTCGGCATCTCCGGGCCCGACAATATGGTCCTGGCCATGAGTCTCGTCTTCCTCGACCCGCCCGCCAGGAAACACAAAATAGCCGGGCATGAACACTGCGTCCCAAGTGCGTTGCAGCAACAGGACTTCAAGGCCATCGGCCGTATCACGAACCAGAACCAGTGTGGCAGCAGGACGAATTTCCATAAGACTCCAGATGCGTTCGTTATTATTCAGTGCGCGAACAAAGTACGAACGATGGTTGGGAAAGGTCTTCCAAAACTGTCTGTCGCCATGGGTGAAGGGCGAAAGCCCTTCACGGGCTGGCCACGGATGGCCTGCCCCGGACCCTCAGTGCGACGCAGGAGCATTTAGCACTGAGGGGCGACAGTCAAGCGTCACATGGACGTGCCGTAAGGAGCGCGTTTTGGAAGGCCTTTCCCAGCCATCGCTCCACCAGGCTCGATGCGCAAAGGTCTGACAGCAAGATAACTGATTTAACTCAGAAGATCCCGAGATGAACACTAAAGTCGAACAGCGTATGATTCGCCCCAAGATAAGAAACGAAAACAGGAACCCCAGTGGCCCGAATCAAACTCTCCTTCCCGGACGACGCCTTCTGCTTCGAAACCAGAATGCCGGTCAGAATCACCGACATCAACGGCGCCAACCACCTTGGCAACGACGCCCTGATCTCCATGCTGTCCGAAGCCCGGGCCCAGTTCCTGGTCAGTTATGGCATCCAGGAAGCCAGCAAGGATGGCACCGGCATCATCGTCACCGACCTGGCCACCATGTATCAGTCCGAATCCTTCTTTCCGGAAATGCTCAGGTTTGAAGTAGGCGTTATGGACTTCAACAAGTATGGCGGGGATTTCGTATTCCGGGTCACCAAGGCCGAAAGCGGCCAGCCCGTGGCCCTGGCGAAATACGGCTTCGTCTTCTTCAACTACCACCGCAAAGAAGTGGTGCCAATACCCGAAAGCTTCCGTTCACGCTTTGCCTGAGGCCACCTCGGCCTTCAAGCGCGCCATGCCGGACCGGTAAAAGCTGTACGCCATGGCGCCGGCAAACAGATTGCCGACCAGCGCACCACTCATCAGGCCAGAGATGCCATTGATCTGGCTGCCCAGCCAGAGCAGAGGCAGGAAGCACACAAACAGGCGCAGGGTGGACACCAGCAGGGCCCGCATTGCCAGCCCCAGGGCATTGCACACCGACACCATCAGCATACACACACCCAGACCGCTATAACTGAGTGGCACCCGCAACAGATAGCCGGCCAGAACCTCCTGAACGTCACCGTCGCTCGAGAACAGCTCGGACACCAACCCCGATGCCACCACCCAGGCCAGGCCAATGGCCAATTGCCAGACCACCACGAAACGCACGGCCAGACGAACCAGCTTCCGGATCTGCTCGATATCGCCAGCCCCCAGCATGCGGCCAATCATCGGCGGCATCGACATGGTCAGTGCCAGTACCACCACAATCGAGAAGAATTCCAGGCGGGTGCCCAGGCCCCAGGCGGCCACCGAGGCCGAGCCGAATCCCGCTACCAGGGCCGTCGCAAGCATCGCGGAAACCGCCGGCATCAGTTGGCTGACCATGGCCGGCGCCATGATGCCGTTGAGCTGTTTCAGGGCCTTCCAGAGCGCAAGCTCCTGAAGATCGAACCGAACCCAGTGGCGTTTCAGGAGTTTCGGGTAGATCACCAGGCTGCCGATACCAAAAGAGGTAATGGTGGCCCAGGCGGCACCGGGCAGGCCCCAGCCGAAAACGAAAATGTACAGCGGGTCCAGGGCGATGTTGGTAAGGCTGGTAGCCACCATCATGTACCCGGGCAATTTGGTGTCGCCATGGGACCGGCAAACGCTGTAGCCAAAATACAGGAACGCGCCGGTCCAGGCGGCCATCAGCCAGGGCACCCAGTATTGGCGGATCAGCGGCAGCAGTGAGTCTTCCGCGCCAAGGGCGGTCATGATTTGGCTTTGTAGAAACCACAGAGCCACGCAGATAACAAAAACGAGGCTGCCGCCAACGGTAATGATTAGACCGCCCAGGCGATAGGCTCTAAGCTCATCGCCGGCACCCAATGTGCGGGAAACGATCGCCGTGGTGGCAATGCCCAGACCCACCTGAAGGCCGATGATCAGTTGCTGCATCGGCAGGGTAAAGCCCAGGGCCGCCAGCGGATCCCGACCCAGTTGACCCACGAAGGCACTGTCGGCCAGCTGGAAGGTCATCAGGGACAGTACCCCGAAGAGCATGGGCCAGGTCATGCTGTAGAGCTGGCGGGCCAGGGATGGGTTTTGGGTGGTGGTCTGCACTGGTTTTTGATGCCTTGGGTTTGGCTGGGAGGCGAGATTCTAACAGGTCTGGCTTTTGGTGTTAGCAAAGGTGCCGGAGCGACCCGCCAGGAGACGCCGTAAACCCATCCCTGGGGGCTTGGCATTGCCATCCATGGCAATGACACTCCTGGCGGGCCGCTCCGGCACCTTCGCCCCAACTTTTGGTGGTCTTTCCAACTGCAGAGCTTTAGTTCGAGCGCTTAAAGCACCTTCAGCGCCGCATCGTAATCCGGCTCGTCCTTGATCTCATCAACCAGTTGGCTGTGAATGACCTTGTTGTTTTCATCCAGTACAACCACCGCCCGGGCGCAGAGACCGGCAAGGGGGCCGTCCTGGATGGCGACGCCGTAGTCCTGCTGGAAGCTGTAGTTCCGGAAGGTGGAGAGGGTTTCGACGTTTTTCAGGCCTTCAGCGCCGCAGAAGCGGGCGGCCGCGAAGGGCAGATCGGCGGAGACGACGAGTACCACGGTGTTGTCCAGGCTGCCGGCTTTTTCGTTGAACTTCCGGGTAGACGCGGCGCAGACGCCGGTGTCGATGCTGGGGATGATGTTCAGGATCTTGCGCTTGCCGGCCCAGTTGTCGAGTTTGACTTCTTCCAGGCCGCTGTTGGTCAGGGTAAAGGGAGGCGCGTTGTCGCCTGTTTCCGGAAATTTGCCGCTCAGTTCAATGGGATTGCCGTCCAGGTTAACGCTGCTCATAGTCTTTGCTCCTTGGTGTCTGGTTTAGAGTGTTAAGTACTCTGTGTAGACCACTTTGGATGATTTTGCCTTAATTGCCGGTCGCGCCTTGTGGCTCGAAACCTTTTGCAGGATAACGCTGAACCAGCACCAGATAACAGCCCATGGCGATGGCGGCGCAGGCTGCAATGATCAGGGCCATGACCAGAGAGGTGCCGTCGTGCAGATGGCCGACCAGCATGCCAGCGATGGCCGCGACGGCCATCTGGGTGAAGCCGAACAGGGCAGAAGCGGAGCCCGCCATGCTCGGGAAGTTGGCCAGGGCGCCGGCCATGGTCTGGGGCAGCACCATCCCGGTTCCGATCATGAACAGGGCCTGGGGCAGGATCACCGCCCAGACGTTGAACACTTCACTCAGTGCCAGCACGGCCATCAGACTGCCACCAACCACGGCAATGATTAGTCCCCGCATCAGGATCTGGTCCGGCAACAGGCGACGGCCGAGACGGACGGCAGTCAGGTTGCCTACGATGTACCCGGCCACCATGCACGCAAAGTAAAGACCGAACTGCTCGGTTGGCACGCCCAGGAAATCGATCAGGACGAACGAAGAACCAGACAGGAAGGCGAACAGACCGGAAAAAATCAGCGCATTGGTCAGGGTGTAGCCCACGAAGCTGATGTCCTTCGCGATAGTCCGATAGTTCCGCAGCAGACTGCAGAGCTTCAAAGATTGCCGATGCTCCGGGCGCATGGGCTCGGGAATGCCGAAGGCCACTACCAACGCCATGACCAGGGCATAGCCACCCAACGCCAGGAACACAGAAGCCCAGCCAAGGCTGGCGGTTAGTAGACCACCAATGGTCGGCGCCACGGCCGGCGCCAGGGCCATGATGCTGGCCAGAATCGCCAGGATCTTCGCGGCTTCGCGGGGCGTGTAAATATCTCGAATCGCCGCCCTACCCAGAACCGGCCCGGCAGAACCACCAAGCGCTTGCAGAAAACGGCACAGGATCAAGGTTTCAATATTGGTCGCCAGGGCACAGCCAATACTGGCAATGGCGAACAGCACAAAACCGCCAATCATGATCGGCTTGCGACCAAAACGGTCGGCCAACGGACCGCAAATCAGCTGAGCAATGGCAAACCCCACCAAATAAAGACTCAGCGTCAGCTGAACCTGATCGGGACCGGTGCCGAAGTCTGAACCGATTTGTGGCAGCGCCGGCAGATACATATCCGTCGCCAGCGGCCCAAGGGCCACAGCGGCGGCGAGAAGTATCGTTGTCCAGACACTGGTTAAAGTCAGCATGGTTTTCCTGATGTGTTATCTCAAAAAGTCCAACAGGCCGGGTCGGGTAGGGCTCTCCAAAACTGTCTGTCGCCATGGATGGCGACAGTCAAGCGTCACATGGACGTGCCGCAAGGAGCGTGTTTTGGAGAGCCCTACCCGACCTGGCCGACACGGGAGTAAACGCAGTCTAGGGCAGAAGGAGATGGAAGATAACGGCAAGAAGGCTCATACAACCTATGAGCAAAACTAATTGATTAACTTTTCAGACCGTTGAGCGTAGCGGCCACGGCATTCACCTGATTGCGCAGCCACTTGTGGGCAGGGTCATTCTGATTGCGGCGATGCCACAGCATAAGCAAGGTGAACGGCTTGAAATCAAAGGGCAGGGGAACCCAGGCGAAGTCGCGAAGTAAGTGTTTGCTCATGCCTTCAGGCGCCGTCGCCAGCATGTCGGTACCCCGCAGAAACTCAGGCAGACCCGAAAAATTGGACACCGTCACCACATTGCGACGAACCAGTCCACGCGCCTCAATCGCGGTTTCCACCGTGGGTTTCTCGCCGGTAGCGAATAACAGGGCGATGTGGTCTGCCTTTAGGTATTCCGGCAGATCCACTGGCGGTTTCCGGTGTTCGGGATCGTAGAACACCACCATCCGATCAGCCATCAAGCCCCGCTGCATAATGTCCGTCGCCTCCGGCGCGTGGGGCGAAATCACCAGATCGCATACATCCTTCCGCAACAGGTCAGCCCGGGGAATGCCAGAAGGAATAACCTGCAGACTGATACCCGGGGCCTCTTGCCGCAACGTACGCACGAGACCGGGCAGCAGAAGATCTCGCTGGTAGTCATTGGCAGCAATTGTGAACGTGAACTCGGCCGTGGCAGGACTGAACGGAGGGCCAGAAGACAGCGACTGCAGGTCGTCCAGAATCTGGCGAACATGGGGGCCTGCCTGGAGTGCGTAGCGGGTTGGCACAATGCCTCGCCCCGACTTCACGAACAGCGGATCGCCCAATGCCTGGCGGAGGCGTTCCAGGGTGTGACTCACCGCGGACTGGGTAACGCCTAGCCGAATCGCAGCGCGGGACACGCTGCCTTCATCGAGCACTGCCAGAAACGTGCTCAGGGCCCGGAAATCCAGGTTGAATGTATCAATCGGGTTCATGAATGGCAGTGTAACCCGATGTCCTCGGTGGCGCTACGGCCCCTCGGCTGAAGCGTGTGTACGAATAAATGCCCCAATCGCCTCTGCCAGATCATCGAACCAGGGGTTGTAGGTCAACCGGCTGGTGTATACCGGGCGTTCCGTGTCGTGCCAGGCACTGAACCAGAGGTCTTGCTCCGGCAGCCGGCGGCAACCCTCGAGGGAAATATTGTTCGGTTCCAGGCAGCGTTGCAGCGGCGCCCCCAGACCATAGAGCTCATTGTCAGGCGAGATCAGCAGGGATTGATGAGAGAATTCCAGAATATTGGCATCAGGCAGGTAGCTGTTCATAAACCGGATGCGTTCATCAGCCTGTGCGTCGGGCCAGGGGGTTCGGCTATCCCGAAAAATCATCATGGCGTTCCCGGGCTGGCGGAACCGTTTTCGGAACTGCGTGACCAGATAATCGAGGTTGATCACCGAGTCGGCCTCTGTCGCAGCCAGGAACAACGGCATATCAATATTTTCCTGTTGGACGATGCGGCCCTGAGCTGACGAGATAACATCGCCGATCTGACTGCCGGCGTTAAACGAAAACGACTCGTATTTTACCGGGTTCAGCTCCGGCTCTTTCTCCACAAAGTCACCAAACACGTCGGCAATTGGCGCCAACCAGAGGTAGTCCCGAAGACCGTTGAGCTGCCAGGCGGGTGCGACCGCAACCAGGCCCTCCGGTCTGGGCCCGGTTTTCGAAAGGGCATAATCCGTGGCCAGAGCACCACCCAGTGAAAAGCCCCCAATAAACGCCAGGTCCACCTCCTTCGACAGGGCGACGAAGTGATTGCGCACCTGCTCACGCCACACATCGGCACTGGCCGTCACCATATCGCCGGGCCGTGTACCATGCCCCTGCAGCAACAGGGTCCGGACTTCAATGCACTGATCCGCCAGGTAACGGGCCAGATCCCGGAACACAAAGGGCGAATCGCTCAGACCGTGCACCAGCAACAGCCCGGTGTGATCTCCGGAGTTGCAGTCGGCGGCCGGCGATAACCGGTATGGCAGGTTCCACAACACCTGTTGCTCCCGCTTAAACCCTTCCACCGGCAACAGATTGGTATCGACATAGGCTTTGGCAGATTCGACATAGCGGTCGAAATCGGACACGGGTTCGGCGCCCAATGTTGAAGGCCCGGGGGTATAGAGTTGAGTGCTGGTGGCACAGGCCGCGGTGGTGCCCAGCACCAGTAAAACGAGCAGATTCCTGAGGATAGTCATAGCTGCCGAGTCAGATTCGCTCCTTTCGTTTAAACCGTCGTCATTGCTGGCTGTGTTGAGTGATCGTTCAAATCCCGATACTGTGACCTCAGAATACGACCCCGAACCCCCTTCCGGATGAGGAGCCCCACCGATGAGCATGACTCTCGCTTTCGACGTTTACGGAACCCTGGTCGACCCCATGGGCATGTCCCTCCTCCTGGCGGAGGACGCTGGCGACAGGGCAGAAGCCGTAGCCGCACTTTGGCGGGAGAAACAGCTGGAGTTCTCGTTCCGAAAGGGCCTGATGAAAGTGTACGAAGACTTCGGTGTCTGCACCCGCCAAGCCCTGCGCTACGCCATGGCCACCCACAAACTGATCCTGTCCGAAGAACGCGAAAACGCCCTGATGGCGGCCTACCTGTCCCTGCCCGCCTTCGACGACGCTTTGCCGGCACTGAAAACACTGAAAGGGCAGTATCCGCTGTTCGCGTTTTCCAATGGAAGTTATCCTGCGCTGGAGAAGGTATTGGGGCATAACGATCTGTTGGACCAGTTTGAAGGCCTGGTGTCAGTAGATGACATCAAAACCTTCAAACCCGATCCGGCTGTCTACACCTATGCCCGTAGGGCCACGGGCTGTTGGGAAAAACCTTTGTGTCTCGTTTCGAGCAATGCCTGGGATGTCATCGGTGCCCGAGCTGCGGGATTACTCGCCATCTGGGTACAGAGGGATCCGGATAAAATTTTTGAAGATTGGGGCATACAGCCTTCAGCAGTGATCAACAGTCTTTCAGAACTAGAGGCAATCCTGAAGAACCTCTGAAGCAAGAGGAGGCAGGTGTCGGGAGCGCTTTCCAAAACTGTCTGTCGCCAAGGATGGCGACAGTCAAGCGTCACATGGACGTGCCGCAAGGAGCGTGTTTTGGAAAGCGCTCCCGACATCTGCCGGCGAACTCTAACCTCCGAAGTGTCCGAGGCAGAAAATCAGTCCGACCGAACAGCCAGCCACTCCGCCAACTCCAGCCAACTCTGACGCGGCGCCTTGCTCCCCGCAAGAATGCCCATATGCCCACCCGGAACGACCCTGAACGTCTTGTCCGTAGAGCTCACATGATCCATCACCCGCTTGGCCGCACCCGGCGTCACGAGCGTATCGTCGCCACCTGCGATAGCCAGTAAGTTGGCACTTACATTTTCCAGCCTGGCGATATCCTCCCCAATCTGGATCTCACCTTTCGACAGCTGATTGTCGATCCACACCCGCACCACCGTGTCCTGAATGATCCCGCCGGGATAGGCCACCATGCGGTCCAGAAACGCCGACGTGGTCGCGTGACTGGTGACAAACTCACGGTCACCCAGGCGGATAATCAGCTCCCAGTAGCTCATTACGCTGGCAATCGGATTGGTCAGTTTGAACCCGATGGTGTTGGCCCAGCCCGGGGTATGAAACCAGTGCGGTTTCACATCGTGAAGACGGAACCCGGTGCGCTTGCGGACAAAGCCGGCCACGTCCGCCATACGCTGGTTCAAAAGCCCGAGAATCCCCGACGCGTGACTGTCAATCGGCGAGCCCAGCACAATGGCGTTGCGCACGTGCTGATCGTTGCTGAGCGCCGAATAGAACAACGTAAACATGCCACCCATGCTCCAGCCATGCAGCGACAGCTCCTGCTCACCGCTGTGCTCCCGAACCCGGTTAAGGTACGCCGGTAACAGCTCCGCCACATAGGTATGCAGGTTGTAGTGACTGTGCTCCCGCGTTGGCATGCCCCAGTCAATCAGATAGACCTCGAACCCTTTGGCGCGAAGAAATCGCACCAGGCTGCGTTGAGGGAACAGATCGTAAATCAGCATGTTTACCGCCAGGGGCGGCACGATCACAATCGGGGTCTTGTGGGCTGTCCTCTCCACCGCAATGGTCTCACCGTCCAGCTCGATGAAATCCTCGGCCAGCGGCGGATAGTAGCGCAGGCTGACCAGGCCATCGGTATGGAGCGTCTCAAACGGCGTCTGTCCGGCCTGGACCAGACTGGCGGCTCGGAAGATACGGTCGAAGGCATTGCCGGCATAGAGGGCCGTTTGCCGGGTAACGCCTGCCGCGCGGTCAGCAGCTGATTTGAAGAGATTGGGCATGGGGGTATCCATGGAGAATTCGAAGCACACTTTACTGATTTCTGAAGACCTGGTCTTGCAGGTTGCAAACTGGGATTATCCATGGTGAGGCGGAAATCACCATGGCAGAAGTGTCCAAAGCGAAGGGCAAACCGGTCACTTCAGGCCACTGCCCAAGGGGCCCCGGGGTTGCTATCATTAGCCCCCATTTGCAAAGAATAACCAGAAAACAGGATCGCCATGCTCAGCTTTCTACCCGCCCCCGTGATTGGTGTCATCAATTCCATCCTGCTGGGAATCAACACCCTGTTCTGGTGCATCCTGCTTTACATCCCGGCCATCCTGAAACTGATTATTCCCATCACCGGCTTCCGGGTGTTGTGCACCAAGGTGATTATCTGGATTGCCGAGGCCTGGGTGGCCTGCAACACCGGCTGGATGAAGCTGACCCATGGCACGAACTGGGACGTGAAAGGGGCCGAAAACCTGAAGCGGGAAAGCTGGTACCTGGTATTGGCTAATCACCAGAGCTGGGTGGATATCTTTGCCATGCAGCGGGTGTTCAACCACCGGGCGCCGTTTCTCAAATTTTTCCTCAAGCAGCAGCTAATCTGGGTACCGGTCATCGGTCTTGCCTGGTGGGGCCTCGATTTCCCCTTCATGAAGCGCTACACCCGGGAATATCTGATCAAGCACCCGGAGAAGCGGGGCGAGGATCTTCGTTCAACCCGCCGGGCCTGTGAGAAGTTCCGCTATACCCCGGTGAGCGTCATGAACTTTGTGGAAGGCACCCGCTTCACCCAGGCCAAACACGACAAGCAAAAGTCGCCCTACAAGCACCTGCTGACACCCAAGGCCGGCGGTGCCGCCTTCGTACTCGACGCCATGGGGGACTCTATCCAGACGCTGGTGGATGTGACCATCGCCTATCCGGGTGGCGCACCCACCTTCTGGGAGTTTATCTGTGGCCGGGTGAAGGAAGTGAAACTGGAAATCCACACCGTTGATATCCCGGACCACCTGAAAGGCCGGGATTACTCAACGGATGCGGAGCACCGCCGAAACGTGAAGAACTGGCTCGGAGAGATCTGGACGGCAAAGGATGAACGTCTATCCGTAATGCTGCGTCAATAATTGGCGAGCGCGTCTGATAATTCTGGATAAACCTGCGCTGCGGCCGCCATTGCCTCGTTAAAAGTGGGCTCATTGCCGTAGGTCAGTGTCAGATAACGGGCCATGTCTGCCAGAGAGCGAAAGCTCTGATCGGAGGTCGAGCGAATGTAATCCCAGCCTCCCGAAGCTTCGATGGCTGCGTCGCGACCGACCGACTTGCCAAGGCTTGACCCGATCATGCCGCCAATGAATCCACCGAATGGAACAGAATCGAGTGCCTGCTCGGCGGCATAGGCGCCAGCTGCGGCGCCAACGCCTGATCCAACGGTTGAGCCGATGTTCGCGTTAATCGCCTTGTTGACCCATTCTGCGGTGACGCCATCACTGGTATAGGGGCTCATAAAGTTCCCGCTGGTGCCTTCTATCACCAAAGATCCGGCGGCCAGCCGCGCTTCGGCATTTTGCCGCATTTCGGGCTGGGCCGTTTCCCGGGAGCCAAATCGCGCCCGTGTGATTGTCACCTTCCGGGTGATCTCGCTGTTGGCTGGTTTGATCACCAGATCGACGGCCGTGCCCGGTTCTCCTGAAATTCTCGAGGCCAGCTCGTTGAGCGACATACCGCTTACCGGTTGCGGCTCATCCCTCAATTCGGCAACCGCGACCAAAAGGTCCCCTTCGCTTAATTGACCTGTTCGATAGACAGCGCCGTTCTCAACCACCTTGGCGACATACCACTGACCACCTCTATCTTCCACCTGTATACCGATTCGTCCATCACCGATCTGAGGTCCGAACGAGGCGCAACCCAGAAGCATCAGTGTGCAGACTGAAACGAGATTGAACGGCAGAAAATGCTTTAAAACGCGGGTTATCATGTGAGTCCCTACGGTGGTTGCGCAGTTACGGGCCAGGGTTTTTACAGCGCCTCAAGGGTTTGAAGCGCCAGCTCCTGGCCTACATCCTTCAACGATACGCGCCTCTCACGCTTCTCAAAGCCGCGGTCGGTGGCGACCCAGCGGCGATCTTCCTCGGTTTCGGGCGGCATGCCATTGGAGCTGACCAGGGCGGCCACCGAGCCGTCTTTGACGCTGAGTACGCGAATCTGGAACTGATCAGCGGCCACTTCGCTGAGCACCAGAAGATAATCGGCGTGCTGATCCAGCGCGCGCATTTCGAGGCGGGCCTGGTCCGGTGACAGTCGTTCGAAGGTGCCGTCTTCGAGTGCGTTATCGGTGATGCGCATGATCGCGTTTCGGTCGACGACTCTGACGCCTGCGCGGCTCAACTGGGAGACGAAGCCGCTTTGCAAATCAAAGGCTGGTGCAGCAGGCCCCGAGCTGCGCCCGGAGCGGGTTTCACTTTGCACCGCCGCGCGGGATTCGCCGTCCAGGTTCAGATCCCCCTCCGGTACTTCGCCACGCACGCTGCCGGTGCCGGATACCACCACCCGGCGGCGGCTAGCCCAGTCACTGATCTGGTCGTTGAACGCCCGGTTCCAGAAGATGGCAATTCGGGGGTTGGTCTGTCCCAGGCCCGCAGTGAAACGGTCGAGGATCGTTTTGGCCGATTCCGAACGTTGAGGCGCGTTCGCCTCATTGACGAGATCGTCCGCGGTCAACGGCTTCTGGGCCGGCGCCATCATCGGCGCTGCTTCATGGGTCTGGCCGGCGGCCAGGGCAAAACCTGGCGCCAGCAAAGGCACGCAGAGTGCCAGGGCAAATCGCTTCATCAGTTGAGCTCCCGGACTTCCACGCGATACTGCAGAGGTTGCGTGGTGGTAGACAGTTCACGATAGGTAGCGATGCTGTTGGCCGGGATGGTCGAGCGCTGCCAGGTCGGTTTCACATCGGTGGGTACGCCGTCCTGATCGAAGAACTGGGTGCGGGCTTCGATCCGGTAGTCGTAATCCGTGTGGTTGCGCAGAACCACGTACACCTCTGTGGTTCCGGTTGCGGTCGGCCGTTGGCCGTGCTGGACCAGTGACAGTCGATAGCGTTCGCCGTCCTCCAGTTGGCCAAAACCGCGGGTGTAGGTGCGCTTCAGGTTGTAGTCGGTGAATGCCACGGAGTTCATGGTGATGGGCGCGGTGCGCTCAATCAGGTCCGTGCTGCTGGCGGATTTAGCGGCACAGCCAGACAGCAGACCCAGACAGATCGCCGCTGTGGCCATGGATTTAATCAGTGTTTTCATTGGGTTCCTCCGGAATCCGGACGGCGGGACGTGGCAAAGGCCAGGCCGGCCCCGCGACCATCAAATTTGAATTCGGTAGTGTCGGCAAGGCCTGGCACAGGCTGACCGTTTTTATCCAGGAAGCGGACAGTGACCGGATCGCCCTCGGCGGCCGTCACGGGCAACAGATGTATGGTGTCGGGAAGGCCCTCCCAGTACCGGATATCTGCCCGGGTATTGGCGGACGCTGACATACCTTCCGCCGCAACGCTGATCAGGCTGATGGCAGCGTATCCGGCGCCAACGGCACCGCCGGCCGCACTACTGAAGCCGGCCAGCATGCTGTCCTGGCTGACGCTGCTGAGGGTTGAACCGACGGCCCGGGTATTTTCCTTGAACTGGATCTGGCCCTCTACAATCCGATCGATAGCCCGGCCCCCACGAGTGGAGGCCTGGAAGAAGATATCTTCCATGGGGTACAGCGCGGACCATTCCTCACCGTTGCGGACTTCGGCAGCCACATCCCGGAAATTCTTGCCACGCCGATAGACCAGCTGATAGTGGCCGACACCGTCACCCAGTTTTCTGGGGGACTTGCCGGTTTCCACGATCAAAAGCGCGTTGTCGTCGGCTTCCGGGATGGGGGCGTCCGGCCGATAGAGTTTCAGTTCCTCGAAATGCTCCCGTGCGAGCTGGTCACTGCCCATCTGCATGGCGGACCAGCCAGCCAGGTACAGCAGCAGTGCGAAGTCAGTACTGTTCTGCTCCTCCTCGGCAAACGCGTCTTGCAGCAATCCAGCCAGGAAGCTGGCTCGTGCGTTGCCGTAGTCGCCTTCTTCCAGGTAAATCAGGCCCAGATACAGGTAGACCATGGCGCGCTCATAGGGCTCGCCCTTGAAGTCCTTTTCGGCTTCTTCGTACCAGATGCTTCGCGCCTTTCGCGCGGCGTCACTGTCAGCATAAACATTCTCGATCTCCAGGCGTGCCTGGGTCAGCGTGTTTTTTGCTTCCTGTCGATAGCCGGCACGGTATGCCTTGACCCCGATCTCCATCAGGTTCAGGACCTTGTTCCGTTGGCCTTCCTCGAAGAGGTTCTGGAAGTCGGCCTGAAGAACCGCGGGTTTGCTCTCTATCAGCGATTGTTCGGCCGGTGCCAGTGCTGCCCGATCGTAGACTTTCGGGCCGCTGGCGCAGCCAGCCAGTGTGCCGGCAATCGCTGTCGCCAGCACCGGCTTTAGCCAGGTTTTATCGGTAAACCACATTGTCACGGGCCGCCTTTCTCATTTCATAGAGTCCGCTCCAGACGATGGTGCCCAGCTCAAGATCGACCATCTCGAAGGTGACCTGGCTGTACCGGGACTGGGTTCCGGTGTTTCGATCGATGGCATCCAGTGACGAGATGCGGCCCCCAAGGCGGAAATCAGCACCTGCCTGGGCCGCGGTCTGACGAATGGTACCGCCATCTACCGCGCCATCCCGCTTGAGATCCCGTTCTTTCTGGACCATGTCGGAGAAGTGACGACCCACGAAGATCATCCGACCGTTGGCGGCGCGATTCAGTTCGATGCGCAGGCGATCGGTCAGCATATTGGTGTTGATCACGGAGGTGCTTTCGTTCTTGATGTATTCGTTATCGATAATGATCCGGGGTGGTGTTGAGCGACCGGTGAGCATCGGGTTGGCCAGCATGTCGCGCATCATCTGGTCGGTCATCGCGACCACGTCCTGGCTCTCGATACCGACGCCGCCCACGCTGCCTGTGGTGGATACGTCCTCATAGACGCTGGGCTTGCCCTGTACGTTTTCGATCTTGCTGGCACAGCCGGAAAGAACCAGGGAAGTCAGTACCAGAGCGCAGGCCGGTTTAAAGGTGTTTTTGCTGAACATGTATATCTCCAATTAGGTCAGTAGGCACGCGCGAGGGCTTCTGCCAATTCCGGGTAGATCTGTCGGGTGGCTTTCATGGCATCTGCAAAGTTGCCGGTGTGGCCGTATTTTGCCTTCAGGTAGCGAGCCATGGAATGAATGTCATCAAAGCTGCGGTCTGAGGAGGCGCGAATGGCTTCCCAGCCGCCTGAGGCGCTGATCGCCGTTTCCCGACCAACAGACTTGCCGATTTCAGCCCCCACGGCACCGCCGAGGAAGCCACCAACGAAAGGTATCTGCTCCAGGGCCTTCTCTCCTGCATAGGCGCCTGCCGCGGCTCCGAGTCCCGTGCCAACCGTCGCGCCAATGTTGGCATTGATGGCGGAGTTTACCCACTCAGCCAGAACATCATCACTGGTATAGGGGCTCATATATTTGCCGAGATTGTCCTGGCGCACCAGCTGTTCAAGCAGTTCTTCTTCGGTGGGAATCCGGATGTTGCCATCCTTGTCGCGAAGTTTACCGGTTTTCGCGGCGGCCAACAGCTGGGCGGAGGGCGCTTCATTGGTCATGCGATCGACGAGTCCGTCGGGCAGGCCCGCTTCTTTCAGCAACTCCCGATGCGCCCGGGTCATGCCGGTGTAATAACCGGACTGAATGTCACCAGTCTGTTCCGGATAGGCATTAAGCATGCGTACCAGCAGTTGATCGGCATCGACACCGTTGGCGAGTTGTGTCTTCAAATCAATGCCACGCAGACCCTCCGGACCAATCAACCAGGCCTGGTAGCGGGCAGGCAGCAGCTCGACGTAGCCCGGTACCTGGCTGTTGGCGGCGTGGTAGGAAAGCGTGTCGGTTTCAGGGGCCAGTTCAATCAACCTGAGGACAGCCGAGGGGCGATAGACTGAATTGGCTCCTCCCGCATTCAGATAGGCGGCAATGTCGGCGGCAGTTTGCGGGTTTGCCTGCTCGAAGTCCCTGCGTTGCTGATCGATTGTTGCCAGGACGCTGTCCTTGTGGTGATCGGTGATGAAGTCTCGTGCCACCGCCTGCTCGGCCGCTTCATCATTCAGTGACCCCATGAACATCATGGGCGTCGGGAAATACAGGGACAGGTAGGAGTCAATGGAATAGGTAACGCGGCTTTCCAGCAAGGTCTCACCTTGCCAGCTCAGTGCGTAGACATCCTCGTACTGCACCTCATCGTAGTAGGGAATAAGTGACAGGGTGACCATGTAGCCGAGGAAGCTGGCGCCATTGAAGCCCGTCGATCCCTTGGTTTCTGTGGTCCGGCTGACGACTACCTGGGGAGCTGTGGGGGATTCCGGAACAAGCCAGTCAGGACGCTCATCTCCGACAATGGTGAAAGGGACTGTCCCTGTATCGTAGGAGCCTGTGCTGTTGGCGCTCACGCTGCTCCGGTCAAACTGGTACACCTGACATCCTGCCAGTAAAAAGACCGTGGCAAGGCTGACAAGCGCTTTCCCGACGGCGGAGGCCGCTATGGCTTTTTTCAGTAAGGTTTGAAAACGACTGAACTTCATTTTGATACCCAAATTCCACTGGTTGTAATGAGTCCGGTACAGCGACACTCCGGAATTCGGGTAAATGTATAAACAATTTTTAATGACCCCGTCTTGCCTCAGGCGCACCATCATGAGGCATGGGCCACTGTGGCATGGTTCGGGCAGGAAGGTGTTTTTTCTAACTAAATGAAATGTATAAGATTCTTGGGGGCTTTCCGGAAATATAGAGAAATGAAAAACAATGCAAAAATTTGTTAACCACGCCAGAAACAGGCCTTGCTGAGGCGTTTATCGTTCACTGATCATCGTCTTCAACCTCATCCGGATGCTCCCGCTTGTAGCGTTCCCACTCTTCCCAGTCATGAGGCGTTCCCGCATGGGGCCGGCGGAGGTGTTTGGCGTGCTCCATGGCGTTGTGGCGGAGGCTGTGGTCCCGTTCTTCCTCCTCCTTGTCGAAACCGTACTTTCTGAGAAATTCGTCAGGGCTGATGGGCATGGCGCACCTCCATCAAAGGAACATGTCCTGAATGATACGATGCGCCCGCCAGCGTGGTTTTTCAACCGTCTTTGGAACTGGATCCGGTGGCTATCTCCTGCGCTTCCACCAGCTTGAAATTAATCTGCCTGCGTTCTTCGTCTACCCCGGCAAAGCTAACCGTCACCGGCTGCTCCAGCTGGAAGATGCGCCCGTTCTTGTTATGGATCAGGCGCAGGGTGACCGGATCGAAGCTGTATTTGCCGGCCAGGTCCTTGCAGCTGACAAACCCTTCCAGCCCGTTGGCGTCCAGCCGCACAAAGAAACCGGCGGGCACCGTGCGGCTGATCACCCCGGTCATGGGTTCTTCGCTCAGTGTCTTGGCAAAGTCGCTCTTGAGCCAGGCTTCCAGGCTGTTTGCCGCCTGACGGGCGCGGATCTGGGCGGCTTGCAGGGCTTCAAGCTGATCCTCGGTCAGGGGTTTCATGGGAGTATCCCACAGCGCCGACTTGATCAGCCGGTGCACGTAAAAGTCCGAGAACTTGCGCAGTGGCGAGGTAAACGTGGTGTAGGCATCCAGGCCCATTCCCTGGTGAGGAGCCGGCTTGAAGCTCAGCTCGGCCCGGGCAAGCTGGCGGGACAGTATGGCCTTGACCGGTACCTCGGCTTCCAGGGCGTCGGTTTCTTTCATCAGTTTGCGGAAGCCCTCGGCCTGATGGGCATCAACCCCGGACAGGTGTGGGGCGTGGCTGTCGAGCAGCGCCCGGATGTTATCGGCGCGATCATCCCGAAGCCCGGGGTGCTGGATAAACAAGCCCGCTGTCTGGTTGGCAAGAAAATCCGCGGCGCATCGGTTGGCAGCAACCATACACTCTTCCACCAGGCGGTGGGCTTCGTTCTGAATAGACGGCTCGATCAGCCGGATACGCTTGTTTTCATCCAGGCGGAGCCGGAATTCCGGCCGGTCGCCGCTCAGCAACGCATGCTCGCTGCGCCATTTCCTGAGCGCTGTCGCTGCCTGGTGCAATTGATCCAGGCTGTTGGCAACGGCGTCCGGGAGCGCCTTGATCTCATCGTCTTCCCGGCCTTCAATCAGGTTGGAGACCAACTCGTAGCTGAGCTTGCCCTTGGACCGGATAACCGCCTGGTGAAAGCTGTAATCGCCCAGGCTGCCATCGTTGTTGACCTGCAGATCACACACCAGAGCCAGGCGTTTCATATCCGGCATCAATGAGCACAGTCGGGTGCTGATGCTGTCCGGCAGCATGGGCAGGGGCTCGCCCGGGAAGTAAATGGCGGTGGCGCGATTGAACGCTTCCTGCTCCGCCGGGCTGTCGGTCTCGATCACGGCGGTCGGGTCGGCAATGGCAATCGACAGGGTCCAGCCGGTGGCGTTGGGTTCGGCCAGCAGGGCGTCGTCCATGTCTTGGGTGCCCGGGCTATCGATGGTCACATAGGGTCGGTCCGTGCGATCTTCCCGCCCGGCTTCCCGGGATTCAATGTCGCTGTCACTGAGGCTGTCGGCCTGCGCGCGCACCGCATCGGGCCAGGTGTCTGCCAGATCAAACGTCGCCAGGGTGAAGGAACGTTCGATACCGGGTTCCCCGGCCTTGCCGATCACCCGCAGGACCCTGGCCTGGCCTTTGCCGTCCTTGATCGGATGCCGGTGAATCTGGCAGTAAATGTAATCGTCCTGCTGGGCGTTCATCCGTTCCTTGGGGGGAATGAAGATCCAGCGGTTGATACCCGGCGTCTCGGGTACCACGAAATGCCCTTTGCCCTTGATCAGATAGCGCCCGACAAACGTGTTCAGGCGGGTTTCCAGCAATTCGTCCACCACGCCCTGGGTTTTGCCTTTCTCAACTTCCTGCTCGGTGACATTCACCCGGTCCCCGGGCAGCACTTTCTGCATTTCCTCAGGTGGCAGAAAGACGTCCCGGCCCTCGTCGAGCGTAACGAATCCGAAGCGGCCATTGGTGGCTTTGACCGTCCCGGGAAACACCACCTTATTGTCCTTGATATCCGATTTCAGCTGGCGCAACTGGCTGAGGGCGTCGGCATTGAGCATGAAGTAACCTGGCTGGTAGAAAAATGGATGATGGGGCGGAGTATAACGGTTATGGCGGTATGAGTCAGACCTGTTACGCCGGGTTAATCTCCGGGTCTTCCGAGACGGTGATACAGACCCGATTGCGCCCCTCATGCTTGGCCTGATAGAGGGCCCGATCCGCGTGACGAAGAATGGTGTCACTGTTATCGCCGGGCAGGGCGAAGTAACCACCAACACTCACAGTGACGGCAGTCCCGGTTTTGCGGCTTTCCTGTTCCACGGATTCGCGGATACGACGGGCGATACGGCCCAGGGTCTCCGGGTCGCAGGGTGAGAGCAGAACCACGAATTCGTCGCCGCCCCAGCGTCCGGGATGATCGTAGGGGCGAACGCCGGCTTTCAGCCAGAGGGCAACGCGGCACAGGATCTGATCACCGGCCTGGTGGCCAAGGTTGTCGTTGATGCTCTTGAAATGGTCGATGTCCAGCCAGATCACGCCAAAGCCGGACTCCTGGCGGCGGGCCCGCTGGATTTCCTCATCCAGAACCTCGTCCAGGCCCCGACGGTTTTTCAGACCGGTGAGGGGGTCAACCCGGGCCAGTCGATTCAACTCGTCGGTTCGCTGTGCGACTTTTTCCTCAAGTTCCCGGGTGGAGTGACCCAGGCTCTGGGTCATTTTCTCGAAGTGATCGGCCAGCCAGCCGATCTCATTATCCGGCTTATCCAGCCGTGGCAGATCAAAGCTGCCTTCCCGGACTTTTTCCACGGCGTGCTCCAGACTCATGATGGGCTTGAGAATCCGGGTCTGGATAATCAGGTGGAACAGTACCAGGGTGATCAGCAAGGTGCCAAGGAACACGGCTACCAGCGGCCACAGATAGCTGGTTGGCAGGAGGGTGTTGAGGTCGAGCAGGGTGATCTCAAACCAGCCAATGGCCGGGAGGAAGGCAACGCCGGCCAGATGCTTTCGGCCATCTACGGTCACAAAGCCACTCTCCACCTGGCCTGCCTGGTCACTCCGCTTCTTGAGCAGCTGCAGCATACCGAGGATCTGCTGCTTGTCCTGGGGATCATCGAACAGCAGATCGACGGTGTTCTTCTGGCCTTCGGGTTTGATGATACTGGCGAAGTCGATGTAGTTCCGGTCGCGGTACAGCTGGATGGCACCGTTGTAATCCACGAACAGGGTCGTGATGCCATCCTGACCGATGTCGACAATATCCTGCAGAAAAGCGTCCAGGCTAAGGCCGGTGCCGACCATGCCGACGATCTGGCCAGCCTCATCGCGCATCAGCACATCGATCCAGAGTTTGGTGACACCCAGCTCCGTATCCGGGTTTACGTTGAGGTGAAAGTCGCGACCTTCCTCAATGAGTTGGAAGAACCAGGCGTCATCGGGTTTTTCTTCATCGAGAACATACCGGAACTGGTTGCCAGCGTATTCGTTCTCTTCGTTGTTGTAGTAATAGTGACCATTCTGGACGAGGGCAACGAAGTAGTTGTTGTCCCTGAAATTGGAGCGAAAGCTTTCCATCTGGCGGATGGCTTCCGCTTGGAGCGCGGCGTCATCCGGATTGGCGGCCCAGTTGATCAGGGCGGACGAGCTTGCCATTTGTTTGGCCAAGCCGATTTCCCGCTCCAGGGATTGCAGCAGGCGGGCGCTGTCGTAGCGCACCTGTATTTCCGCGACCTGTTGGCCCCAGCGTTCGATGATGCTCTCGGACAGCTCCCGATAGGCCAGCCACGAAGCCGCAGAAGCCACGATGATGAGAGTGGCAGCCAGACCAAGGATGCGGGTTTTAAGACTCAACGAGTATCCCTCTCGGATTTTCCGGGTTTCTGGGCGCCAATGATAGAACACTGGTTAACCAGAGTGTAGGAAAAACAGACAGGGATAGGTGTAAACCGGAAGGAAAAAGCGGTAGCAAGGGCCGGTAAATGCCGGCCCTTGTCTGGTGATTCCCGTTAATTGTGCTGGGAAAAGATTCGGGTCTGTCCCGCTTCGTTGAACAGGATGACCTTGTAATGATCTTTCCGGTCGCCCATCTCCATGCCGGGTGACCCTATAGGCATCCCGGGTACGCTCAGGCCGGTGGCCCGGGGTGCTTCGCTGATCAGGCGTTTGATGTCATCGGCTGGTACGTGGCCTTCAATGACGTAATCGCCGACAAACGCGGTATGGCAACTGCCAAGACCGGCAAGCAGACCTGCGTCGGCTTTGATCCTGCCCATATCGTTGGTGTTGGTCGCCTCTACCTCGAAGCCATTGTCTTCCAGGTGATCAATCCAGTCTTCACAGCAGCCGCACGTGGGGGATTTGTAGACGTGGATACTCTGGGCAGCGCCGGCCGCCACCGTGGTGGTGCTGAATCCCAGGGCAGCCATCAGGCCAAAAGCCAGGGTGTGTTTTTTCATGGCAAGTACCTCAGTGGTGATGTTGATGTTCACTTGAGCCTGTGTCGTCAGAACCGGAAAGCCAGAACCACCAGACGATGGCTGTCATCAGGGCAAGACCTCCGACGTTGACCAGTAGTGTTTCCATCAGTTCCGCTCCTGTTGCTGTTTTGGATCACTGTCGCTGTCGCTCCGTTCCAGGCGGTGACTGGTCCGGAACAATCTCAGGCGGTTGGCGTTCGAGACTACGGTGACCGAAGACAGGGACATGGCAGCGCCGGCCAGTATCGGGCTCATCAGTATTCCCCAGACAGGGTAGAGCAGGCCGGCGGCCACCGGAATACCCATTGTGTTGTATACGAATGCGCCGAACAGATTCTGGTGAATGTTCTTCACAGTGGCGCGGGAAATCTCGATGGCATCGGGAACGCCGTGGAGCGAGCCTCGCATCAGAGTGATACCGGCGCTCTCAATGGCGACATCCGTGCCGGTGCCGATGGCAAAGCCGACGTCTGCCGCCGCCAGGGCCGGCGCATCATTGATGCCGTCGCCGACCATAGCGACTGTGTGGCCCTTGCCGCGCATTTCACTGACCACCTCGGCCTTGTCTTCAGGCAGAACTTCCGCGCGATAGTCATCGATGCCGGCCTTTTTCGCGATGGCTTTGGCGGTGGCGTCGACATCGCCGGTCACCATCATCACCCTGATGCCGGCGTCGTGAAGACGCTGGATGGCCGCCTTGGAGTCCGGTTTGATGGCATCGGCCACTCCAATGACGCCCAGAGCCTCATTGCCCAATGCCAGGAACAGGGGCGTGCCGGCTTCTTCGGTAATCGAGCGGGCAGCACCTGCAAGGTCGGCAAGTTCCACACCCTCGCTTTCCAGCCACCGCCGGTTGCCCAGGCGCAGTGGCTTGCTTTCGAATTCGCCTTGTACGCCCTTGCCGTTCAGGGCTTTAAAATCGGTTACCTTCTCGGGATCAGCCTGCTTCTCTTTGGCCTTCGCCAGGATGGCTTCGGCCAGAGGGTGTTCTGAGTGCTGTTCCAGCCCGGCCGCCAGGGTCAGCAGGCGCTTCTCGTCACCGTCGCTGGCGTGAAGCCGCGTAACCGCCGGATGGCCCTCGGTAATGGTGCCGGTCTTATCCAGAATGACCAGATCCAGCTTGCCCGCGGTTTGCAGGGCATCACCCTGGCGGATCAGCGCGCCGTATTCAGCGGCCTTGCCAACGCCGACCATCACCGACATGGGTGTCGCCAGGCCCAGAGCGCAGGGGCAGGCAATGATCAGCACCGTGGTGGCGGCCACCATCATATGAACCACCGCAGGTTCTGGTCCGACGTTGTACCAGACCAGCGCCGCCACGACAGCAATCAGCATGACCGTCGGCACGAATACCGAGGAAATCTTGTCCGCAAGACGTCCAATAGCGGGCTTTGAACCCTGGGCTTTTTTCACCAGCTTGATGATCTGGGCCAGCGCGGTTTCACTGCCCACCCGAGTGGCCTCATAGACGATGGAACCGTGTGTGTTCAGCGTGCCGGCGGACACTTCATCGCCTTCCGACTTGCTGACCGGCATCGGCTCGCCAGTGAGCATGCTCTCGTCAATGCGGGTCGAGCCTTCGGCGATCAGGCCATCCACCGGCAGTTTTTCCCCGGGCCGGACCCGGATACGATCGCCCTTGCGGACCTCCTCGACCGGAATGTCCTGCTCTTCCCCGTTGCGAATCACCCGGGCGGTTTTCGCCCGCAGGTCCAGGAGCCGGCGCACCGCCTCCGAGGTTTTGCCTTTGGCCCGAAGCTCCAGCGCCTGACCCAGATTGATCAGACCGATGATCATGGCCGAGGCCTCGAAGTACACATGACGGGCCATCTCCGGCAACGCGCCCGGAACACTGGCCACCACGATGGAATAGAGCCAGGCGGTTCCGGTACCCAGGGCAATCAGGGTATCCATATTGGCGTTGTGGTGCCGGAACGCCTTCCACGCGCCGGTATAGAAATGCCCGCCGGTGGCGGCCATCACGATCAATGTCAGCACACCCAGACCGAGCCAGGTACCCTGATTGGCGTCGGTCACCATCATGGTGCCGAAGCCCATACCCCAGACCATTAGCCCAAGCCCCAGGCCCAGACTGACCGCCATCTTCACCAGCAGTGACCTGTATTGCTTGCGGTCTTCCTCCTGCTTCCGGTCGTCGGCTTCGTCCTCGTCTTCGATGACGCTGGCGCCATAGCCGGCACTTTCCACTGCTTTCACCAGTGCCTCAGGGTCGGCATCACCTGTGGCCGTGGCGGTATTGTCTGCCAGGTTCATATGGGCATGGTGAATACCCGAGACGGACATCAGGGCTTTTTCAATCGTGTTGACGCAGGAGGCACAAGTGGCACCGGTCACCGACAGATGAACCTGCCCGTCGGCCGCTGTTGCCGATTCAGGGCTCGACTGAACCGATTCTTCGGTCACTGCATGGTCTTCGGAATCGTCGCCGGCAAGGTTCTCGCTCTTGTTCCCGGAAGCACAGCAACTGGCTGGCTGGGCATCTTCCTCGAAAGGCTCGGCAGGATAGCCGGTCTCGGTAACAATACGCGCCGCCTCAGCGGCATCCACTCCCTCCGGCAAGGCCACCGTCTGGTTTTCCAGATCCACTTCAACCAGCCCGGTATCGCCGGTCAACGGCTCGAGCGCATTGCGAATCTTCTTGGCGCAGCCTTGGCATGAAGCCCCGGAAATGCTCAGCGTGGTTTGCAAAACAGGTGTGTCAGTCATCCAGAATCACTCCTCGTTCTGTTCGCTTGCCCCGCAACAGGGCGCCGGATCATCCCAGTGTTCGATCAACCGGCAAATGGTATGGCCATCGGGCGTGCCATCCGGCATGTCCTGCCAGGCAGCCAGCGCGGCGGTCATCCGCTTGCGCAACTGCTGCAGCTCCCGAATCTCCCGCTCAACTTCCGCCAACCGGTGCTGGAATACATCACGAACCATCGGACAGGGCGAATGATGATCGTCCGCCTGATCCAGAATCTGTCGAATCTCCGGCAAGGAAAATCCCAGCTGCCGTGCTTTCCGGGCAAATCGAAGCCGCCGGAGATCCTCGGCATCAAACTGCTGGTAGTTATTCTCAGGGTTACGGGTCGGTTTCAGCAGGTTCTCGCGGGTGTAGAACCGAACCGTATCCGGGTTAACGCCGGCGGCTTCTGCAATCTCTTTTACTTTCATCGTCTTGTTCTCAACGTGCCAAAAATAGTGGCTTCAGGAACCAAAGACTGAAGTCAGCGGAGTGTTGAGGTGGGTACGGCTTCCGAAAATGCTCTGAACCAGGGAAGGTTCAGAGCAAGCGTACAGGGACGTATTCACAGCGGTTTTCGGAAGCCGTACCCACCTCAGCACGGCAAACTCCAAACCAGTAGGATTAGACTAAAACCTGTGAGCAACTCACAGGTCAAAGGTTTTCTTCGGAGGAAAATCGAGGAAGGGTTATTAATCCCGCGAACGCAAAAACGTCCCGCAGGTCTTGCACTGATCCGGCGCCATCAACTTCGCCTGCCAGCCAATTTTCTGGCCGCAGGCCGGACAGGCCAGCTTCAGCTGCAGAACAATGATCGGCGTGATCAGGGCAGCGATCAGAACGCCCAGAGGGCCCCAGCTTTCACCACTGGACAACCCCAATTGACTGCTGAACACCAGAATGATGGTCAGCGCCACAAACGCAAAAATGAAATAGTTCCGGTTCCAGCGTTCCCACTGGCGGATCTTCTCGTCCTGTTCCGGAGTCAGGTATTGGGCAGCCATAGAATTTCACCAGAATGATTTACCCGTATCTTGGGGACGGGCCGCAGCAATTACAATCCGGAATCGGCCGTAATATCTGCCACCAGAACGCCCGAGGCCAGCGCCTTTTCAAGGTCTGAAACCGGAATCGGTCGGCTGATCAGGTAACCCTGGGCAAAGTTACAACGGTAGCTCTTGAGGAAATTCAGCTGCTCCTCGGTTTCAACCCCCTCGGCCACCACCTCAATACCCAGGTTATGAGCCAGGTTGATGACTGCCCTGGTGATCACTGCGTCGTCATGGCGCTCCGTGACTTCCGTGATAAACGACCGGTCGATTTTCAGCAGATCGACCGGGAAATCTCGCAGGTAACCCAGGGACGAATAGCCCACACCGAAGTCATCGATAGCAAGGTGCACTCCCAACTGGTGCAGACGGGACAGCTGATTCAGGTTGTGCTCGATATTCTGGATGAAAATCTCCTCGGTAAGCTCAACCTCCAGACGATCGGCCGGCACATTCTCCGCCGCCAGGGCTTCCCGAATGTGGTCGACCAGATCTTCGTCGTCCAGCTCCCGGCCGGAAAGATTGACCGCAATGCGCAAGTTCTCCTGCGGCGTGCCTCTCCACGCCGCCAGCTGCCGACAGGCTGCGAGGACCACCCAGCGGCCAATATCGGTGATACGCCCACTCTCCTCCGCCAGCGGGATGAATTCCACCGGCGGCAGAAGCCCGCGGCGCGGATGGCGCCAGCGGATGAGCGCCTCGACACTCTGGATTTCACCGGTGTCCAGGTTCAGTTGAGGTTGGTAGAAGAGCACGAATTCATTGTTGGCCAGGGCCTGGCTCAGATCCTTGTCCAGCTCAAGGCGCATGACCTCGCGCTCCTGCATGCCCTCGGTATAGAACTGGTAGGTATTTCGGCCCTGTTCCTTGGCGCGGTAGAGGGCTATGTCTGCATTTCGCAACAGTGTATCCGCGTCCAGGCCGCTTTGTGGGTACACCGCAATACCCATGGTGGCGGTAATGCTGTGGGACTGGCCCTGAACCTCGAAGGGCTGATCAAAGCACTGTTTGATCTGACCCAGCAAGTGGATGATGTCATCAATGTCGTCCACCTGTTGCTGACAGAACATGAACTCATCGCCCCCGGAGTAGGCCACCAGCAGGCGTTCGTTGCTGAGACGGTTCAGGCGCTCGGACACTTTGATGAGCAGTTCGTCCCCGAACTGGTGGCCGAGGGAGTCGTTGAGCGTCTGGAAACGGTCCAGATCCAGCATCACCAGGGCAACCTGGCGCATCTGGCGGTCGGCAATGTTCAGGGTGTGGGACAGGTCCTCCATAAAGAACCGACGGTTGGCCAGCCCGGTGAGAGTATCGGTGGATTCCAGCCTCGCCAGATCCTTCTGAATGGCCGTGCGCTGCTCGATTTCCTGGTCCAGCTCCCGGCGGGTCTTCAACAGGGCCCGGTTGCGTTTCAGGATGAGTTGCACCAGCAGAGTGGTCAGGCTGGTCAGCAGGCCCATTAACAGAAACGTGGTAAAGGTCAGCGCTGGCCAGTGGCTGTACTGGCTTTCCACCCATTCGGTGGACGGGCGCAGGGTCAGGGTCCAGTCCAGTGTTGGCAGATCAACCGCTTGTTCTCGAGAGAAATCGCCACTGACCGGCTGCGACGCGTTCAGCTCATAGCTCACTTGTCCGGCTTCGAGGATTTCGATCCGGAAAGACTCCAGCACCCGTTCGGTGAGAAGCTGGCGGGCCAGCACTTCCATTCGGAATACCCCCGCCATGAAGCCGTTGTTCTCGGGGCCGGCACCCACTGGCGCATAGATGACCATGCCCTTGCCGCCCTGGCGCAAATTGATCACACCGGAAAGATCCCAGGTGCCGGACTGCTTTGCCCGCTCCAGTGCCTGGCGTCGCTCCTCGTTGAAGGCGACGTTGTAGCCAATGACCTCTTCATTGTCGGTGACTGGCTCCAGCCAGCGAATGATGAAATCGGAGTCAATCCACTCGATGGCCTGGTAGACGCCGAAATCGTCGAGGTAGTTGCGGGCATCCCGTCGCCATTCCTGTTCGGTTTTGGAAGGGTCTGTCTCCAGGCGTTTGGCCATGCGCCGGATTGCTTCGGCGTGTATAAGGAATTCCCGTTCAAGGTGATTGGCCATGGCCCTGGCTTCGTTGGCAAGGTTTGCCTCAACCTGATTCCTGTCCTGTTGTACCAGGCCATAGCGCAGGCCGGCTGCGAGGCCGAGGAAAACCAGGAAAATCACCACCGGAAACGCCGGGCTCAATAGGCCCGAAACCACAGCTTTGGGGGGTGATGCAGGTTGATCCACACATTACTCCGTGACTTGAGCGGGTGTTGCTAACTGATGGGCTACACCCTCGCAATTATGAGGCATATCGACTGATAAACGCCATCAATTGAAGTGCTGGCAAGGGCGCACAGCGCCGATCGGAGTTCGGTGCAGTCGGCTGGATTTACGTCGGAACCACATGGCTCTACCAGTCTTCTGTTTATGTCCGGTGATTATGTCAGACCTGACAGACCGGTTACAGAAGAGTGCCGGAAGTGTGACGTAGTTCCTGATTCAGATCAGGTTTCAGGGCTGTTCGGCAACCCTGCGAATACCCAGACGGGGGATTTCCTGCTTCGGGCAGCGATCCATTACAACCTTCAGCCCCGCAGCCTCTGCCCGGGCTGCACCCTCGTCATTGACCACACCAATCTGCAGCCACACCACCGGGATGTTGAGTTCGATGGCCTGGTCGATGACGGCGTCGGTGCGTTCCGGTGCCAGGAAAAGATCAACCATGTCTACAGGTTCCGGCAGACCGTTAAGGTCGGCGTACACGGTTTCACCGAGTAGCGTCTTGCCTGCCAGACGGGGATTCACCGGGAGGATCCGGTAACCCTGGTTCTGAAGGAACTCCATAACTTCGTGAGAGGGGCGGCTGGTCTTCTCACTGGCGCCCACCAGGGCAATGGTTTTGACCGTCGTCAGGATGTCGCGAATCTGGTCCGGGGTGTTGCTGGGCATGTTGCTGGCAGAGCCTCTTTGAATTAACGGTGTGCCTGAAGACATACAGACACGGACTCCGCGTAGCGTAGCGCGTGAGGCTTGTCGATTTCCACTTCGGCCCACTGCACCGCCTCATGCTCCATAACGATTGTCAGAACCTCGTGGGTCAGGCGTTCGAGAAGGGCAAACCGGTTGCCATCCACATGATGGATGATCTGCTTGGTGATGGTGCGATAGTTCAGGGCGGCCGAGATTTCGTTCCGGTTCACCGCCTCAGAGGCATCGTACGTCAGCGCAACGTTGATCAATACGTCCTGCTGATTGTTGATTTCCTCTTCCTTGATGCCGATGTAGGCTCTCAAAAGAAGATCCTTGATGCGGACCTTTGCGAGATGATTCCCGTGAACGTCTGTCATGCGGCCTCCCAGTGGTCAGGTGCTTCAGCGGTTGTTACTGATCAGGGTCAGAAACTCGGTGCGAGTTGCCTGGGATTTACGGAACTGCCCCAGCATCATCGACGTCTTCATGCGGGAATTCTGTTTCTCCACGCCCCTCATCATCATGCACATGTGCTGTGCCTCGATAACCACCGCCACACCCTTCGCACCGGTTACGCTCTCGACGGCTTCGGCAATCTGCCGGGTCAGGTTTTCCTGGATCTGCAGGCGACGGGCGTACATATCGACGATGCGAGCGAATTTGGAAAGTCCCAGCACCTTGCCAGCGGGCAGGTAGGCGATGTGACACTTACCGATGAACGGCAACATGTGGTGCTCGCACATGCTGTACAACTCGATGTCCTGTACCACGACCATTTCGTCCATGGCCGACTCGAATACCGCATCGTTCACCAGGTCGCCCAGATCCTGATTGTAACCGCAGGTGAGGAACTGCATGGCCTTGGCGGCGCGCATTGGAGTGTCTTGCAGACCCTCGCGGTCCGGGTCTTCGCCCAGGCCATCAATAATGGCACGAAAGTGTCCGGAGAGGTCGTCAAGGAGTTTGCTCATAGTCATTTCCGGTTAGCAGTGTCTTACGAGGGCCAAAGCTTAAGGCAATTTGCCCACCATCTCTACGTTTACGACGTCATTGCAGGAAAAGACCACTCTGGCTGACCCGCCCGGCGGTCTGGGCAGTACGGCTATGGCAGTGGGGGCTGCTTTGTTCTACAGTTTCAGGCTGTAAATGTTCGCCGGGGACAATACATGGAAGAGGTGATGCCCACCGTCGGTGGGGGTTCCGCCGCAGCGCGCGTGGAAGGCACCCTTGAAGGGTGGCAACAGGGAGGTAAGTGGTTCAGTTTTGAGGGACATGCCATTTTCAGTCGGATGGCGGGCTCGGGGGAACCGCTGGTGCTGATCCATGGCTTTCCTACCGCCAGCTGGGACTGGAACCGTGTCTGGCCGATGCTGGTGCAGCACAACAACGTTTTGACGCTGGACATGCTGGGCTTCGGCTTTTCGGACAAGCCCTCCAACTACGACTACAGTATTGAAGACCAGGCCGATCTGTTCCAGGGCTGGATCGAGGGGCTTGGCCTCCCGTCGGTGCATCTGCTGGTTCACGATTACGGTTGCAGTGTGGCCCAGGAGCTATTGGCGCGGGAGCAGGAAGACGGACTGCCTTTCCGGATTGCCAGTGTCTGCTTTCTCAATGGTGCCCTTTTCCCGGAAGTCCATAATCCGTTGCTGATTCAGAAGCTATTGAGAAGCCCCTTTGGCGGCTTGATCAGCCGTGGTCTGACCCGGCGCAGTTTCGAGCGCAACTTTCGCCGCCTGTTCGGCAGCCAGAATCCGCCGGATCGTCAGGACATGGAAGACTTCTGGCACCTGCTGACCTACAACAATGGTCGGGGCATCCTGCACCAGCTGATACAGTTTATGGAGGAACGTCGATGTCATCGGAATCGTTGGGTTGGCGCTCTGCAGAAGGCGACGCAACCGATGCGGCTGATCTCAGGTACGGCCGACCCCGTCTCTGGCGCCGGCATGGCGCGTCGGTATCGCGAACTGATACCGGAGGGCGATGTGGTCACCCTGAGGAACATCGGGCATTACCCTCATTTTGAGTGCCCCTGGGAGGTTTTCAGCGCCTACCGGGAATTTCGTAAACGCTGCGAACAGTAAAGGCGAAACGGTAGGTGCTGTACTTCAGCCCGACGCTGAATCGGGCATGTCCTCGGCGCCCCGGCCCACAACCGGAAGCGGTCGAGCGGCATTGACTACCTGGTTGCGACCCCGGGATTTCGCTTCGTAAAGGGCCTGATCAGCCCGGTTCAGCCAGATCGACCAGGTCTCGCCCTTGCTGACTTCAGCGACACTGGCACTGGCAGTCACCTTGATATCGTCAAGGAATGGCCGGGCACTGATGCTGGTCAGAAGCTGGTGGGCAAGGGCATCTGCGTCTTTTTGCCGGGTTTCCGGTAGCACGATCATGAATTCCTCGCCCCCGATCCGGAACAGCTGATCGCTTTCCCGAAGTCGTTTGCGCAAACGCAGAGCCATTTCGGTGAGAACCTTGTCACCGGCCAGGTGGCCCCACTGATCGTTGATGGTCTTGAAGTAATCCAGATCCAGCAAAATCAGGCTGGATACCCGCTCATACCGTTCCCGCATCTGAATCTGGCCGTTGAGAATATCGGCAAGTTGCGACCGGTTCAGGCAGCCGGTCAATGGGTCGGTGGTGGCCAGTCGTGTGAGTTCTTGCTGAAGTTTGCCTACCAGAAACGCAAAAATCATGGCAAACAGGCAAGTCAGGCCGAGGGAAAAGGTGATTCTCCAAAAGTCGGCTTCGGGAAAGCGGAGGAACGACACGACCGCCATGACAACCACAAAGACGATGTTACTGCCGATGGCTTCCCTCAGCGGCAGCAGGAAAAACAGGGCCGTAGCGGCAGGGTAGGCCCAGTAAAGGCCAGCGTGGCCATTTATATGTGTCGAATAGGCGGCACTAACCACCGCGAGCAGAGGGAATAATCGGCCTTTGAGGAAATAGGTGCCGCGCAACCGCAGAAACGCGATCACCAGAAGGGCATTGACGCAAAAAAGCACCAGTACGGAAGACAGCAGGTAGTGGGATTGCTGCCATTGAACCATTACCAGCGGCGCTACCGCGATGAACGCCCAGAAGTGCAGGTGGTAGACCAGTTGGCGTTTGAAGCCGAGCACCGCGAGCGTCGGATTGCTTGCAAAGGTAGAGGGTGGTACCGAAAAATTCACAGCATACTCCTGCTGTCAGAGTCGTATCCGCCCGCGTCCTGTGTCGGGAGTGTAGTGAAATCTAGCATGGCCATTGGTTTAATTAAGCAGATAGTGCTGTTTATGACCACCATTAGTTTTGTTCAGTTGGCCGGGCATCGTCCACTTCGCTAAACTCCGCCAGATTACTTCAGGGACACGCCCAGGGATCACCCAATGACTGCTATTCACACCCGAGAACCGGCCTTGACCATCCGGGCCGGTCGTCGCGCGATGCAACGACTCAAGGAAAAGCCGCTGTCACCGGAAGACGTGCACGTGATTCCGGGCGCTGCCGGTGGTCCCAAGGCTCTGGGAATCAGCGGCCTGGATAAAGCTATATTTGGTGACTGGCTGCCGCAGGTTCCACAGGAGCGATCGCTGATCGGCTCGTCGATTGGCAGCTGGCGGTTTGCCGCCGTGGCCTCGTCCGATGACCCGAAAGAGCAGCTTGGTCGGCTGGCTGAACTCTATACCGCCCAGCGGTTTGCCAAGGGCGTCAGCAGTGCTGAAGTAAGCCGCAAGAGCGTGCTGTTCCTGGAAGAATTACTGGGTGGCCGGGAAGACGCCATTCTGAATCACCCCTGGTACCGGCTGAACGTTGTGGTGGTTCGCAGTCTTGGCATGCTGGCGGAGGATGCGCGAGGCCGCTTGGGGCTGGGCCTCATGGGTGCGATCAGCGCCAACATGGTCAGTCGCCGGCATCTGGGGCGTTTCATGGAGCGGGGCATCATCCACGACGCCCGTCTGAAAACGCCCGTGGCGAAGCTGGTGGATTTCCCCAGCCACGAGGTCGCCTTTACCCGGGAGAACCTGCTGCCGGCCCTCCTGGCTTCTGCGTCTATCCCCCTGGTGATGTCCGGTGTCCGCAACATACCCGGTGCTCCAGAAGGCATCTATCGTGACGGTGGGCTTCTGGATTATCACTTGGATCTGCCCTACCAGCAGCCGGGCATCGTGCTATACCCACACTTCACCGACAAGGTGGTGCCCGGCTGGTTCGATAAGTCCTTGCCCTGGCGGCGGGGTGACGCCACCCGGTTGCAGGATGTACTGTTGATTGCACCGTCAAAGGAGTATCTGGAATCCCTGCCTGACCGCAAACTACCGGACCGTAAGGATTTTGAGCGCTATGTGGGTGATGATGCTGGCCGAGAACGGGCCTGGCGGGCGGCGATCGCGGAAAGTGACCGTCTGGGCGACGAGTTTATGGAGTTTATCGAGACCGGGCGCCTTGCGGATATCGTCAGGCCGCTCTGAGCGCAGTGTTTCTCCATGAGTGGCTATACTGGTTGACTACAGTCATGACTCGAGGAACAGATTATGTCCGATGAGAAACCGTTGATCGCCAGTAAGACGCCTTACTCCGTCATGGTGGAGGCAGGAAAGAACTACCTCTGGTGTGCCTGTGGCCGCAGTAACAGCCAGCCATTCTGTGACGGTTCCCACAAGGGTACCGGTATAACGCCGGTCAAGTATGAGGCGGAAAAGAAAGAGTGGGTCTGGTTCTGCGGATGCAAGCAAACAGGCAATGCCCCCCTGTGCGACGGCACCCACAAGACCCTCGATTAGTGGGTCATACGTTGCAGGGTACTTATCCGGAAACCTGACAGTCCGTGGACCGGATCTTTCAAAGCCCGGACCCTGAGCACGACTGGCACCTCTGCTTCCTGGTCCCGGTGAAGGAGAGGAAGATCAATCCGCTCAATGGAGCTGTCACTGCGAGCGGCCGCGAGGGCCCGCCTGAAATTGTCTTGAAAGGCCGGCGCAACCAGTTCTTCCAGTGGCTGTCCCACCAGGTCAGCGGGCGCTCGATCCAGAAGTTCGGCGATTTGCGTTGAAACAAAGCCGATTCTGCCATTTTCATCCAGTTCCCAGATCACGGCCCCAGACAGGGCTACCAGATCGCGACTTCGCTGTTCACTGTCATTCAGTGCCTGGCGCAATATCGACTTCTCGACCTGAAAGTTGGCGATCTGATGGTCAGCGCCGATTTCCCGCTGTTCCAGGCCACGGATATGGAGCGCCTGAAGATGAAGCCGGCGGTTGAGTAGCAGAGCAAGCGAGGCAGCGAACACGGACAGCGCGAAACCGGCGAGCCAGACGGTCTGCGAGGCAGCCCGGGCGACCTCTTCCAGGCCTTTGGGGGAGGGCACGGTGGTGAGTATCCAGTGATGGTCCAGCGGTGACACTTCGGTGCGCAATGCCCGTGTAGGGTCCACCGAACCGTTGGCTCGTATCTCCAGCAGTGGCGTCTTGGTGTGTCGTTCGAGTGTATCGATACGCAGGCCGAGGGAATCAGGTAGGGTGTCGCTGAACAGAGCGTGGAGCCAGGCTGAGACCGGTTGGCTGCTGTCGCCCGCGCCCGGACGATTCGGCACGTTGGCCAGCAGGTGATTGACCAGGGCCTGATGCTGGGCATAGTAGCGCGCTTCGGCCAGGGCCATGGCCCGCCGTCCTTCGATATTTGCCGTGATTCCGGTTACCAGCAGCCCGGCTGCGACCAGAAGCAGTGGGATCCAGACTCCTGGCCAAAGTACCGGTCTGCGGAACCGGCCTGGAACTGAGCTTTCCATGCCGGGCGTCCTGTGCGGCGAGGCCATTACCTGTGGGTCAGGCCGACTGTATCCCTATACTCTAGTCCAGCTCGGGAACAGAGGGAAATGCTCAACTGCGGACTTTGCCGGCAGCACCGTAAACCAGCAGGAAAACGGCAAAAGCGGTCACCACAACGGACGGGCCAGCAGGCGTGTCCAGATGCCATGACAGGCTCAGGCCTCCGCTTACCGCAACAAACCCGAAACCGATTGCCATGGCCACCATGATCTCCGGATTGTGGGCCAGGCGCCGGGCGGTGGCCGCGGGAATGATGAGCAGGGCGGTAATCAGCAGCACGCCGACGATTTTCATGGCCACCGCGATCACCAGAGAGAACATCAGCATCAGAACCAGACGGAGGCGTTCGACGGCAACGCCTTCCACCCGGGCAAGCTCCTCGTGAATCGTGCTCATCAGCAATCCGCGCCAGAGTACCGACAACAGGAACAGGATCAGTGCCGCGCCGCCATAGATCCACAACAGGTCCTCGCGGCTCATGGCTAGCAGATCGCCGAACAGCAGACCGGTCAGGTCGACGCGAACATCCGGCATGAAGCTCAGGGTCACCAGGCCGATGGCCAGGGCACTGTGGGCGAGAATCCCGAGCAGCGTATCCGTTGCCAGGGCTCTCGTTCGGGATAACAACACCAGGGCCATAGCCAGGACCACGCAGGTTATGATCACACCGAGGTTCAGTGGCACGCTGATCAGAAAGCTCAGGGCAATCCCCAGCAGTGCCGAATGCGCCAGGGTATCGCCAAAATAGGCCATTCGTCGCCAGACCACGAAACAGCCCAGGGGGCCCGCCACGAGGGCAACGCCGAGGCCGCCAATCAAGGCACGCCAGAAGAAATCGTCCAGAACGGCATTAATGATGGGCATGATTACATTCCGTGTGTCCGCCGTGTCCGGAGGAGGCGTTCTGAGACTCGCTGTCCACCACGTTCCCGTGCAGATCATGACTGTGGTTGTGGTGATGGTGGTAAACCGCCAGGGATTCTGCCACCGGGCGGCCAAACGTCTCGATGAACGCCGGGTCATGGGAAATGTCTTCGGGATAACCGCTGCAGCAGACATGCTGGTTCAGACAGATAACCTTGTCCGTGGCTGCCATCACCAGGTGCAGGTCGTGGGAGATCATGATCACACCGCAGTTCAGGTCGTCCCGAAGCTGGCGAATGAGTTCATACAGCGACGCCTGGCCATTGATATCGACCCCCTGGGCAGGTTCATCGAGCACAAGAAGATCCGGTTTTCGGGCCAGGGCCCTGGCCAGTAACAGCCGCTGTTTTTCACCACCGGACAAATGGTGTACCGAGGCGTGCAGCAGGTGGCCAACACCGGTACGGGCAAGCGCGGTCTGACATTCGCCGAGCGACCGGCCGCTGAGCAGCATGAAACGTTTGACGCTGAGGGGAAGCGTGGCCTCGAGAGTCAGATGCTGGGGAACGTAGCCGATTACCAGGTTCTTCTTGACTGACACCTGTCCTGAGGACACCTTCTGAATGCCCAGGACTGCCTTGATCAGCGTGGTTTTGCCGGCACCGTTGGGCCCGATAATGGTGATGATATCGCCTCGATGGATCTTGAGGTTGACCCGGTCGACCACGGGCCGTGAGTCGAACTGGACGGTGAGATTCTCAAGGCTGACCAGAGGTTCACTCATGCTCCGGCTCCGCCTGGCAACCGGGGCAAAGCCCGGCTATCTCGAGGGTAGTGTTCTCGGCCAGGAAGCCTTGGCCGGAGGCGGCCCTGCGCACTTCTGTTGACACCTCGGGAGCGGTCAGCTCGAGAACATTACCGCAGGCGCGACAGATCAGAAACATGCCGGTGTGGCTTTCACCCGCGTGGGTACAGCCGATAAAAGCGTTGAGCGACGCGATGCGGTGCACAAGCCCATGCTGCTGAAGGAAATCCAGTGCGCGGTAAACGGTGGGCGGAGCAGCGTTATGACCATCGGAAGAAAGCTCTGCCAGCACATCGTAGGCACCCAACGGCTTGTGGGACTGCCAGATCAGTTCCAGCACCCGTTCCCGAATCGGGGTCAGACGGGCATTCTGACGCTGGCAAATGGCCCGAGCGTCAGTCAGGGCCTGGCTGACACAGGCGTCGTGGTTGTGTGGCCGATAGGGAATGGCTCGGGCGGACATGGTCAAAATCCTGCAAAATTTGAAACATTATAACATTTGCAGGGATGTCTGCCATGCCCGGCAGCAGAACGGATAACCGGTTAGTGTCTGGACTTCAGTACCAGGGATTCGAGATATTCCAGGTTCGGGATCCAGGCGTTCTCACCCTCTACCTCAACCAGCATCAGATCTGCCGGGCCCGGCTCACCCTCCAGTTTCCTGACCTGTTCCTCGCTCAAACGGGCCTGGCTGGGAATGCCCTGGGTTACCAGGGCCATAAAGGGAATTTCCTTGTGATGGTCTCCGATGGTGTTGAGCACAACAATCCGGCCACGGTTGTCACCAGGGACGGTGAGCACGCCGCCGTTGGCCGCATCGTAGGAAATCACCGGGAGCTGGAGGCCCCGCCAGTCCAGGTAGCCAACCAGCCAATCGGGTGTGTTGGCGCCCGCGTCAGAGCTGGCGTAGTCGACCACTTCCGCAATCGAGACGTTTGGCAGCAACAGTTGCCGTCCGCTCATGGGAATCATGACGCAGGAGAGGGATTGGCTGTTGTCATTCATTGCTTGTTACCTCAGGCGGAGTCCCGTTTCTGCCTGCTCTTGAGCAGGCAGGATTCTTCAATGGTTTTAACCAGTTCCCGGGCCAGCTGCTCCGGGGTGCCGCAAAAACCGGCACAACCGGTTGCGGCCACGGATTCGGGCATGGAGCTGTTGCCGCAGCTTGTGCTCTCCTGCACCCAGATCCGGCTACCGTAAGCTTTCAGTAACGGCGCCGCAATGGCGCCATCATTACCCATGCCGGAAAAAAGAATAGCATGGCAGCGCTGGCCGTAATGATCAGCGACGTTCAGCAAAACCTGATCAATAGAGGGCCCGTAGGGACCTGGCCAGGCGGTGCTGGTTTCCGTCAGGGTACCCTGTTCACTCACTTTCCACTCGTGCTCCACCGGCATCAGCACGACGTCACCATTCTTGACCTGGTAGCCCTCTTCCGCCCGCTTGAGCTGATAGTGGGCGTGACGCCCGAGCACCCGGGTCAGAACCTCGGTAAAGTTGCCATCAATGTGCTGGGCATAGATAAAGCCAACGGGCAGATTCGGAGGCAGGTGATCCAGAAACGTCTTGACCGCCGCGGGCCCGCCCAGCGAGGCGCCGAGAATCCAGACTTCCTCAGCGACCGATCCGGGGGCAGCCGGAGGAATCCAGTGTGGCAGGTCCGGTGATGGAGTCGCCGCCGGCGTGTCCTGCTCCAGCTCTGCCAGTGTGGCTTCCGAATCCAGCTCTTCCAGGTGCCCCAGTTGCTGTTCCAGCTTGCCCAGCAACCGTCGCTCCCACCGGAAGTACTCTGTACTCCCGGGCTTGGGTGCTTCGTCCAGCCCGAACAGCACCGGCGCTTCCGTGTTTTCAAGCAGGTGATCGAACAGTAACGGGTGGTCGGCCTCGTCCTCCAGGGTTACCAGCCAGAGGCTGGCATCGGGAAACTCGGGATAACCCAGCAACCGGTCCGGATCCCCGGAAAAGCGCACCTCGAGACCGAACTTGGATGTGGCGGCCTGCAGCCGATGACGCTGCAGGACCACATCCGAGACGATCCCGACCTTTGGCCGGCCACATTGGCCGGTCATCACTGCCTTCCGGTCAGCCGCTCAATGGTCTCAAGCAGCTCGGTTTCCTGGAACGGCTTGCCGAGATACTCGTTGACACCAATGGCCAGCGCACGTTCGCGGTGTTTCTCGCCGGTCCGGGAGGTGATCATGCAGATCGGTGTTTCACGCAGGTTATCGTCGTGGCGAACAAAGCTGGCAACTTCGAAACCGTCCATCCGCGGCATCTCGATATCCAGCAGTATAATGTCCGGTTTGTGGTCCTGCAGCTGTGCCACCGCATCGAGCCCGTCTTTCGCGGTGATGACTTCCATGCCGTTTCGCTCCAGCAGCCGCGAGGTGACCTTCCTCACCGTAACCGAGTCGTCCACCACCATGACCACGGTGGCCTGTTCCTCGTACCGGGCGGACTCGCGAGCCTTCTCGAGATTGGCCAGGCGCTGGCGTTCGGACAGGATGTCGGAACGGATCATGGCCGGCAGGTCGAGAATCACAACCACGTTACCGTCACCCAGGATGGTGGCACCGGACACGCCGCGAACGGAGCTGAACTGGGGCCCGAGGGATTTAACAACAATCTCCCGGCTGCCCATCAGGTTGTCCACCTGCAGGGCCATGGGTTGCTCGGCACCGCGCACCAGAATTACCGGCAGCGGCAGAGCCTGTCCCTGCAGCTTCGGATGGTGGTCACTGTTCAGTAGGCTGCCCAGGTACTGGAGCCGGTATTCCTGGCCGGCGTATTCATACAGCGGCGCATCCGGCTTGTAATATTCCTCAAGCTCGTAAGTGCTGACCCGAACGATACCCTCAATGGTGTTCAGCGGGATCGCGTAGAAATCCTCGCCCGTGGAAACCATCAAGGCCCGGTTCACAGACACCGTGAACGGCAGGCGCACGGTGAAGGTGGTGCCGCGGCCCACGGCGGAATCGATATCCAGGCTGCCGCCGAGTTGCTTGATTTCACTGGCAACCACGTCCATGCCCACGCCCCGGCCGGAAATCTGGGTGACCTGCTGGGCGGTGGAGAAGCCCGGCTGCAGGATAAACTGCAGGATTTCCCGTTCGGACAGGTCTTCATCTTCTCGCAACATGCCCTGACGGATTGCCTTGTCGCGGATCACCGAAGAGGGGATACCGGCGCCATCGTCGATCATGCGCAGGACCACATCGCCGCCTTCACGGGTCAGTGACAGGGTCACCTCGCCGGTCTCCGGCTTGCCCGCTTTCTTCCGGTCGGCCGGGCTCTCGATACCATGGTCCAGGGCGTTCCGGAGCATGTGTTCCAGGGGCGCGATCATGCGCTCGAGGATGTTCCGGTCCATCTCGCCTTCGGCGTTGCGGACATCGAAATCCACCTTCTTGCCCAGCTCGCCGCTGATCTGGCGAACAATGCGGCGCAGACGTGGCACCATGGAGGCAAACGGAATCATCCGGGTCTTCATCAGACCTTCCTGGAGTTCCGTGTTGATCCGGGACTGCTGTACCAGCAGGGTTTCAGTGTCGCGAACCCGGTCAGACAGGGTCTCACGAAGATCGGCCAGATCCGACGAGGATTCAGTCAATGCGCGGGACAGCTGCTGGATGGACGAGTAACGGTCCATTTCCAGCGGGTCGAAGTCGTCACCGTAATCCGGACCGTGTTCTTTCTCGGCACTGAACAGGATCTGCGCTTCGGTCTCGATTTCCATCCGGCGCAGCTGCTCACGCAGACGTTCGATGGTGGCGGCCATTTCGTCCAGGGTGTGGCCGAAATCACTGGTTTGCTGCTCCAGTCGGCCACGGGTGATACTGGTTTCACCCGCCAGGTTGACCAGGTCATCCAGCAGCGGTGCGGAGACCCGGATGGTTTCCTGGGCAGCGCGCTGCGCTTCGGCCGCCTGCTTGCGGGCCTTGGCCGGAGATTTTCCGGGCTTCGGCGCCGGTGCCACCGGCTTTTCCGCCTTGGCGGGCGGTGTTGGCTCTTCGGGCCTCTTGGGTTCCGGTGCGACAGGTGCCGGTGTTTCGGCCTTCGCCGGTGCAGGCACGCCCGAGCCGGACTCATAGCCCTTACGGATATCTGCGACCAGGGCAATGATGGCGTCGTGATCTTCGGTGATCGACTGCCACTGTGATTCATCCGGGGCATTGCCGCCCAGATCAATCAAACGGGTTTCAAAGGCGTGTGCCTTGTCGCCAAGCTCGGTCAGCTGGGACAGACGGGCGCCGCCCTTGAGGGTGTGGAGTGCCCGCTGGGCTTCCTGGTTGAAGTTGTGGTTTGCCGGTTCCTTGCGCCAGTCATCAAGCAGCTGCTCGAGCTGATCCATGATTTCGCCGGCCTCCTCCAGGAAGATCTCCAGTACTTCCGGGTCAATGGCCTCCTGCTCGGACTCTTCACGGGGCGCAGCGGTTTCTTCGGCTGCCACCTCGTGGGCGGCCCGGAAGTCTTCAATAAGCCCGGTATCCGGTTCCGGCTTGTTGCCTTCCTCCAGGGTGTTGAGCATGGCCTTGAGGCTGATCAGGGCGCGATCACTGAGGCTTAGCAGCGTCTTCTGGTTGTTGGAACCGGAAATCAGTGGGTCGAGAGCGTCTGACCAGGCCTCCGCCAGGTTGGCAATCGGATCAACGTCGGAAAGCCGTGCGCCGCCCTTGAGGGTGTGCAGTTCCTGCTGCAGCTCGGTCAGGCCGGTCAGTTCTTCCGGCTCGTCGCGCCACTGATCGAGACATTCGCTGATGGCGTCAAAGATTTCCAGACCTTCGTCCAGGAAGATGCCAATCAGATCGTCGTCACTGGCCTGGGTCAGAGTCTCGCTGAGGCTGGCGGCCTCCGGCACTTCCTCGGCCGGCGATACGGTTTGCTCTGTTTCTGCCGGTTGTTCCGGCTCCTCCTCGCGGGCATCTGAAGGCATTGCCTCGCCCCGCAAAATGGACTGGACCCGTGCGACCAGCTCATTGGCCGGCGGGCATGGCTTCTGGGTAGCCACCTGTTCGACCATCTGCGCTAACCGGTCATGGCAGGCAAACAGCAGGTCGTTCATGGACTCGCTGGCTTCCAGCTGACCTTCCGCAACCTTTTCGAACAGGTCTTCCAGCACATGTGTCAGGTCGCCGATGGCCTCTACTCCGGCCATCCGGGCGCCGCCTTTCAGGGTGTGAACATCCCGTTGGAGTTCTGCGGCAATGCTGCGATCCGAGGGATCTTCGGTCCAGGTATGCAGCGCGCTGCCCGTGGAATTGATCAGATCGTAGGCTTCTTCCAGGAAGATGCCGACCAGCTCAGGATCCAGGTGGGAGAGATCGGCAACGCCTTCCTCCGACCCGGCAGCTTCATCGGTTCCGGCAACATCAGTCTCTTCCGGTTCTTCCACGTCAGGGAGCGGCGCCTGTTCTTCTGCCGTTTCAGCCGGCTCAGATTCTTCATCAGGGCTGGCTACGCTGGTAACCGGCCGCGTTCCGGTGGCGTTGTCCATATAGGCCTGGATTTCAGCGATCAGATCCGGCGCAGGACGCGGAAGCTCCTTGGCTTCCAGGTTTTCGACCATGCCGGCCAGACGATCGTGGCAGCGGAACAGCAAGTCCGAGAGCTCGTCGTTGATCGACAACCGCTGTTCAGTCAGCCCCTCGAACAGGTTTTCCAGTTCGTGAGAGAGATCGCCGACGGCCGGGATGTCTGCCAGCCGTGCACCGCCCTTGAGGGTATGCAAGTCCCGCTGAAGCAGGCGCAGGATATCAAGGTTGGCCGTATTCTCGCTCCAGTTCTGGAGCGCTTCGGCTGTGCTGTCGATGAGGTCGCGGGCTTCTTCCAGGAAGATTTCCGCCAGTTCCTCATCCATTTCGTCGTCGGATTCAGTGGTTTCCGGGAGCGGCGGTTGCTCTGCGGTTTGGGCGTCTTCACTGGCTGGTGTCTCGGTCTCGTCCATCTCAAGACTGAGATCGATCTCCTCGAGGTCGCCGGTGAATTCCTGGTCGAAGGCGTCCGGTTCCTGATTTTCCGGGATCTGGACCTGCTTCAGGCCTTCGAGGGCGGCGACCATATCCTCGCTGGATTCGGTGGCAAGACCGGCTGCCACCTGGTCCATCATGTTGATCAGCTGTTCGTGAGCGGCGCGGACAGTTTCAAAGAAAGTCTGGTCCGGTGCCTGGTCGCGCCGTGCAGCCTCGTCATAGGTTTCTTTCAATGCACCCGAAAGCGCGGCGACTTCGCCGAGACCGGCTTCGGAAGCGCCGGAGGTCAGCTGTTCCAGTTCGGAGCGTAGTGGATTCAACGACGCCATTTCGCCGGGGTTGTCGGCCCAGTAATCCAGGATCCGGTCGGCATCAAGAACAATGTCGAGACCCTCGTTCAGGAACAGCTGGACCAGCTGCGATGGTGCCTGCTCCGGATGCTGGCTTGGCGCCTCCTCGCTGTGGCTGCGGAGCGTTTCCTCCGTCAGTTGATCCAGCTTCCCAAGGAACGCTTCGGTGCCTTGGAGCGAGGCCTGCGGGTTTTCACGAATCTGGGCAAGTCCCTGGGTCAGGAAGTCGCAGGCGGATTCGATCAGTGAGAGCACGTCACGATTGGCACGCTTGTTCTGAGCCCGGGATTCCTTGACGAATCGTTCCAGAGGCGTGATCACCGCTGCGATCGGGGCGATGCCGGCGGTATGTGCGCTGCCCTTGAGCGTGTGCAGGGCCCTGGAAAGATCATCGGTATAGGCAACCGTGGTTTTGTCACCTGCTGCCGACAGGAAGTCCTTCAGTGTTTGCAGGTGGGTCTCGGTTTCGCTTTCAAAAATATCCAGCAATACCGGGTCGACCGCATCTTCGTCTGTGCTCCCGGCCTCTTCCTCAGCCGCTGCGTATTCGTTTTCAGCCATGGCTTCCGAGCCATCGGACTCCGCCACCGGCATCATGCTGGCATCGGGAATTTCGCCGTTGGCCAGGGCGTTGGCACGGGCTTCGAGGTTGGACGTGTCGACCGACGGCGCACGGCGTTTTTCAAAATCTTCGACCAGGGCCGGCAGGTTGGCGGTGACATCTTCCAGCAGGCTGGCAATGTCATCGTTCATGAAAATGCTGCCGTCGATCACGCGGTTCAGCATGTTTTCAACGGACCACGCCAATTCGCCGACAACCAATGCGCCGACCATGCGGCCACTGCCTTTCAGCGTGTGGAAGGCACGGCGAACTTCCGACAGGGCGCTGCGGTCATCGTGCTGACGCAGAAGCATCGGCAGGTATTCGCGGATGGTTTCCAGCACCTCGCCGGCTTCTTCAACAAAAATTTCGAGTATTTCATCGTCAATCAGGTCGTCTTCATCGAAAGACGTTTCGGATGCGGACTCGGCGGTGTCGTTTTCCTCGACGGGGGACTCTGTTTCCAGGGTCTCTTCTTGCGCATCGACCGCTGTGTCTTCCACTTCGGCAACTGCCGGTGTCTCGACGGCTTCATCGTCGGTGCGGCGGGTTGTCGCCATGGCCTCGGCGCGGCTGATGAGTGTTTCAACGTCGCCAGCGGTCTGGCCTTCCTTGAATTCACGGATCAGTGAGGGAATGCGGGCATTGACCTCGTCCACCAGGGTAAACATGTCGTCGGTGGGTCGAATGGTCTGGTCAATCACACGATTCAAGAGGTTTTCAACAGACCATGCCAGTTCGCCAATACTGGTGGCGCCAACCAGTCGGCCGCTTCCCTTAAGCGTGTGGAAGGCACGACGAACCTCGGTCAGCGCTTCACGGTCATCGTGGTTCTGGCGCAGCCGGGGATAGAATTCGTGGATGGTTTCCAGAACTTCTTCGGCTTCCTCAACGAAAATGCCGAGAATCTCATCGTCCAGAAGCTCCGAATCCGAGCTCTTGGTTTCTTCTGGGGCCGCCGTAACGGTGGTTTCCGGTTGCTCTTCAGCCGGTTCAACAACCGGCACGTCCTCTGCGGCAGTTTCGGTCCAGGTGGGCTCTGCGCCGACCGGGAACCCGAGGGATGCGAGGCTGTCCTCGGCAACTCTGAGAATCGAGTCGTTTTCGCCAATACCCTCGGCCAGACGTTCAAGGTAATACTCGATGCTGGTGACCGCATCGGCCAGGATGTCCAGCTGTTTCCAGTCCGGAACCTGTTTGCTGCCCAACAACACGTCGGTGATGTAGCGCTCTGCCGAGGCCAGCATGCCGGCAACCCGATCCAGCGGGATCAGGCTGAGGCCGCCGCGAATGCTGTGCAGCAGGCCCGGGACGTGTTCGATTTCCCGGGTATCCCATTGCGAGGCAATGAAATTCACGATGGCGGACTTGACCTGCTCCAGGGTGTTCCGGGATTCGCGGAGCAGCGCGCCACTGGCCTCGCCCAGCTCCCTGGAGCCGAGGTTCACCGGGGCATCGGAGGCCTCTTCTGTGGACGACTCCTGTTGTCCGTCACTGTCCAGGCCAGCGAGACTGGCTTCGACGTAAAGCAGTGCGCCGGCGATGTCCATCAGGGTGCCATCATCAACCTGTTCGGACTGGGCGCTCAGGTTTTCTACCAGTTCGACCTGCTCGGTCACCACTTTTCGCGGTATCCCCAGACCCAGCACGGCCAGGGTATTGGCCACCTGGCGCAAACCTGGGAGCAGGTCCTCAAGCTCACTGTTCTGGCGCAGCTCTGAGCGAACAAACAAGTCCAGCTGGTCCTTGAGCTTGGCCAGCTCTTCGTTGAGCGCACCCACCACCGAATGGATGGCGTCCCGGCCCGGACCAGATACCCGGGTTCGGGCGGCATCAACATCGTCTTCCGATGGCAGTGCCTGGTTCAGCTGGTAGGCCTCCCGCAGGGCGCTGACCTGAGGCGAATCCAGGTCCCGGGCACGGGCAACGTAATAGAGCAGGTGTTTTAGCAGCGCTTCCGGTACCGGTTGCTGGAGGATATCCGCATGCTCGTCGGTAAGCCGGCGGATTTCACTGTCCAGTTCCCTGAGCAGGGATTTCACTGCTGCGTTCACCGGATTGACGTGTGCCTGCAGTGTTTCCACGAACGCACTGGCCGCTTTCCAGAGCTCACCCCGGGGCGTTTTCTGGCACAAACGGATCAGCCGCTGGATCACCTTCTGCATGTACTCGAAATGGGCATCGAGATCCGCTTCCCGGATGACGCCGGCCAGCGCAAACTGGTACATCTGGCGCAGCTTGCGGATGTGGCCCAGAACGGTGGGGTCTTGCAGGCGCTGCGATACCTTGCCGGTCACTGTGATTCGTGAGGGCGCCAGATCCGGTTTGAACAATGAAGTATCAGACAGCAGGGATTCGCCACGGGCGGCCCGAAGGTCGTTAAGCAGTGGCAGCAGCACCATCGGAAAATCGTCCTGACTGCTGGCCAGATGCTCGAGGTATTGGGGCAGCTGCAGAATGGCCTGCATCAGGACCTCAACCGCCTCGTCGGTATTGGCAACGGTTTCGTTGAGTACGGCCTGGGTGAGCTTTTCCATCTCCTCGGTGAGCAGGGCTGCACCGTAGAGCTCGACCATTTGCAAGGTGCCGTGTACCTGATGGAGATAATTCAGGCAGAAGCGCAGGCGCGCGGTGTCGTCACGATTCTCGACATACGCTTCCAGTGCATGCTGACCCTGGGTCAGCGTGTCCTGTATCTCTCCCCGAACCCAGTCGAGGGCGATGCTGTCATGGTGATTGCCCATAACCACTCCGGTTATTCTTCGTCAGTCTGGCGTTTGATCCACGCCAGCACATGTTCCGAGGGGACTCTCTGTAACCCGGGAGGCTGCCAATCGGTCAGCTCTCCCTGGCCCAGAACCAGCAACCCCCCGGGCGCCAGCCGCTCTGCAAGTCGCTTGACAATCTCCCGCCGGCGCCAGCGACGGAAATAAATCAGCAGATTCTGGCAGAAGATGATGTTCATCCCGTGCATGGGCGCTTTATCAAGATCCAGAACATTCAGTCTGGTAAAGCACACCCTGTCACGGATGCTGTTCACAATTTCTACGGTATTCCGCTCGGCCGGGCGGAAATACCGGGCTTTCATGTCTTCATCCATTCCCAGCAGTTTGCGGGGATTGAACTGACCGTTCCGGGCTTTCTCGATCACCGGCTTGCTGATATCAGAGCCGGTGACACCGAACAGCGGCTGCAACGCCAGCCGGCTCATGCATTCATTCAGCACCATGGCCAGAGTGTACGGTTCCTCTCCGGTGCTACATCCGACACTCCAGGCCTCCAGGGGGCGCTTTTTCAGCTGCTCCCGAGGCCGGGTCAGGACGTAGTCGGAAACCAGCCGGAAGGCGTCGGGGTCGCGGAAAAACCGGGTTTCCTGAACCGTGAGCCGATCGACCAGTGTTGACCATTCCCGGATTGCATCGGGCCCGGATACGATTTTTTCGTAGTAGGCCTGAAAGCTGCTGCAGCCGATCTCCCGCATCCGGATGCCAAGGTTCGTTTCCAGAAACGAACGGCGTTCCGCGGACAGGGTTATGCCGGTTCGGTGTTCCAGCAGGGTTTGCCACTGGCTGAACTGCGCCTCGTCCATATCCGGGAGTCGGCGCAGTGACCAGATGCCCTCGGCAGGTGACAGGTTGTTATGCATTTGCGCCATAAACCGTCAACAGCCCTGGAACGGAAATCAGCCCACCACCGGAACGTCGCTGTCTTCCTCTTCTTCCTGTTCCGCCACGTCTTCTTCCGGCAGGGTGAAGCCGGCAACGGAAGACCGCAGCTCGGACGCCATTTCTGCCAGGTTACCGATGGACTTCGCGGTCGCATTGGTACCCGAGGAGGTCTGGGACGTGATTTCCTGGATAACGTTCATGGTGTTGGAAATGTGCGCGGCCGACGACGACTGCTGACGCGCGGCGTTGGAGATGTTCTGGATCAGTTCCGCCAGAGACATGGATACGTTCTCGATTTCCTCGAGTGCGATACCCGCGTCCTGGGCCAGACGGGCACCACGGACCACCTCGGCGGTGGTGTGTTCCATGGAGATAACCGCTTCGTTGGTATCCGACTGGATCGTCTTAACCAGCGCTTCAATCTGCTTGGTAGCCGCGGAGGAACGTTCCGCCAGTCGCTGAACTTCGTCCGCAACCACCGCGAAGCCCCGGCCCGCGTCACCGGCCATGGAGGCCTGGATCGCGGCGTTCAGGGACAGGATGTTGGTCTGGTCGGCGATGTCGTTGATCAGGGATACGATGTCACCGATTTCCTGGGAAGACTCACCCAGACGCTTGATCCGCTTGGACGTTTCCTGGATCTGTTCACGGATGTTGTCCATGCCGCGGATGGTGTTCTGTACCACTTCCGCGCCTTTCTTCGCGATCGCAACCGACCGCTCCGCAACCGCAGAGGATTCGGCGGCGTTCGAGGATACCTGGTCGATGGACACAGCCATCTCGTTAACCGCGGCGGAGGCGCCGGCAATTTCCTGGGCCTGGTGCTCGGAAGCATCGGCAAGGTGCATGGCCGTAGCCTGGGTTTCCTGGGCCGCTGACGCTACCCGTACCGCAGTACCACGAATGGCCTGTACCAGTCCGCGCATCTGGTCGATTGCGTAGTTGATGGAGTCGGCGATGGCACCGGTGAAGTCCTCGGTAACCGTGGCCTCGGTGGTCAGGTCACCATCAGCGAGGTCGGCCAGTTCGTCCAGCAGTCGCAGGATCGCGTTCTGGTTCTGCTCGTTCTGCTCCTGGGTGGCAGCCAGTCGGGCCTGGGCTTCGCGGTACAGGGCCAGACCGATGAAGACAACGATCGCCACCATGGCGGCCAGGATGGCGAAGGCCAGGGTCGGGCTGACCAGTCGTGAGCCGGACTGGGTCCGGAAGTTTTCAGCCAGTACCGAGAGTTCGGAAAGCAGGATCTCTGAATTCTGGAAGATGTCGCTGGCGGCAGTACGAACCTTGAAGAGGTCGGGAGAGGCCTCAAGGATCGCGTCTACGTTCTGGGAAACGAACTGGAACAGTTCATCGACCGCTTCGAGGCCGTAGATGGCGTCTTCGTCATTAACCTGAGAGATACCCATCGCCGGGTTGCCGTTCAGCTGGCCCTCGAGCACTCGACCGAACAGGCTTGCGTCGCGACCGAAACGGTCAGCGGCAATAACCGCGTCTTCGTCACCGGAGAGTACGTTGTTGACCGAGCGAACAATCCGCTCCGCCAGCAGCGACTGACGCTGGGCCAGTGCGATCTGTTCGGCAGGCGCGTCATTGTCGAGCAGGATCTGTACGATATCGTCGTACTCAACCTGCAGCTGCGGGATGGTTTCGTTCAGGGTCCGGGCTACCTCGTGCAGGCCGAGTACCGCATCCTGGGTGGAGAGGATGCTGTCGGCGTTTTCCCGCACGGTGTTCCAGTTTTCCTGAACGCCACTCTGCTGGGCCAGTTCACTCGGCGGCAGACCGGTTTCCGGATTACCCTCGGTTACCTTGGTCCAGAGCTGCTGGAATTCGTCACGGGAGCGGCGCAGCTGGTTGAAGGCCTCGGCGGTACCGCCGGCAGCCTCGGTCGCGTTCTTCGCGATCTCCTGAGAGAGTACCCTCAGCTCGGCGGTGTTGGCGATGTACTCCTGTTCGTTCTGGCTGTCCTGATTGATAATGAACAGCACGACAACGAGCAGGATGGTGAGTGCGATCAGCGCGGCGATCAGGCCGGCAACCAGCTTGTTGCCTCCCTGTCCCATACTGAGTCTTCCGGCTCTGTTCTTCATTTTCTGGCTCCCGGCCTCTTCAAGAAATTGGCAAGTTTGTTTTTTCGGGTTTCAGGCGGTCAGGGTGATGTTCCTGCCATTGTCACCACCCTTACCACTGTGCGACGTCCAGAAATCGTTCGTCCTCGAGCAGGTCGACGGCCGAAAACACTTTCCAGACTTCCTCGTTGCGTTCATATCCGCCTGAGACAAACGGTTGAACGTTTTCAGGTACGCCCTCGGGCGAATCCTTGAAACTGTCAGTTGCGAAGTACTGCATACCCAGGACACTGTCGACTACCAGCCCGCTGAAAATATCGCCCTGCTCAACAACCAGCACTCGCCGCTCCCGCTGGCTGCGGGAAGAGCGGGGAATATCGAAAAAGCCGGCGAGATCAACCAGAGGCAGGAGGCGGCCACGAACATTGGCGGCGCCAAGCAAAAACGGGCGAACCCCAGGTATGTGGGTGAACCTGGGGACATGTAGGATTTCAGTGACTTCGCCCATGGGGGCAACGTAGCGTTCACCTGCGAGAACAAAACCGATGCCGTTCCAGAGTTCAACGGCTTCCTGTTGCTCCGGCAGGCCGGCAGCCAGAGACCGGCTGCGCTCGGCGATATCCGTCAGAACGGCAAAAGGGGCGGCCTGGGCGGACATGCGTACTCCACGGTTGGGGATCAGGCAATCAGACTGTTGATTGTTTTGATCAGGTCGTCTTCGTTAACCGGCTTGACCAGGTAACCCTTGGCGCCCTGGCGGGTGCCCCATACGCGATCAGTTTCCTGATCCTTGGTGGTTACGATGACCACCGGGATGGAGGCGGTTTCCGGTGCGCGGGTCAGTTGGCGGGTTGCCTGGAAGCCATTCAGGCCGGGCATAACCACATCCATCAGAACCAGATCCGGGGTTTCGGCACGGGCCTTGGCAACACCGTCGGCACCGTTATCGGCGGTCAGCACTTCGTGCTGGTGTTTTTCCAGGATCGTGGAAATTTTCTTAACCTCGGTAGGGGAATCGTCAACAATCAGAATGCGGGCCATGGTTTCCTCGAAAGTTCTTGGGGTCAGCAGGTTTACTGTTCCGCCTGTGGAACATACTGGCGGATGGTATTGAGTAGCTCATCCTTACTGAACGGCTTGGTCAGATACTGGTCCGAGCCGACGATCCGGCCCTTGGCCTTGTCGAACAGCCCGTCCTTGCTGGAGAGCATGATAACCGGCGTCTTTTTGAAGGAGGAATTGTTCTTGATAAGTGCGCAGGTCTGGTAGCCGTCCAGGCGGGGCATCATGATATCGACAAAAATGATGTCCGGCTGGGAATCGGCAATCTTTGCAAGAGCGTCAAAGCCGTCAGTCGCGGTGATGACCTCACAGCCGACCTTTTTCAGAAGGGTTTCTGCGGTGCGACGTATGGTTTTACTGTCGTCGATCACCATGATCTTCAAATTCTCGAAGTTGTCATCCATTGTCCAACTGCCTTGCGCTCAGCGACTGTCGTTATTTTAAAACGGGGGTTTTAACACAAACCTTAGGGTTCTTCATATAAACCCCGCTCATTTATAGATTATCAATGGCCGGATAAAAAGTATTAGTTTGTGACCAAATGTACTTCTGCCCGCAACGTCACGTAACTGACTGAGGATTTCTCCGGATGCATTTGCAGCTCGGGTACAATACCATCTGACTTTCACAGCATAGCACTTAATGCCTGGTCCGCTTTGCAGACCGGTTCGTGTTTTTAATCCTCAGGAGTGCAGGAACGCCCATGACCGTCAGACTCGGGATCGTGATGGATCCGATTGAAGATATCCATTTCAAGAAAGACAGTTCCCTTGCCATGTTGGTGGCTGCCCAGAACCGGGGCTGGGAAATCGAGTACATGGAGTTGCATGACATGTATCTTGATGGCGGCCGTGCCATGGCGCACACCCGCGACCTGACTGTCCACATGGACCCGGAGAATTGGTACAGCTTCGGCCCAAGCCAGGATCGGGCCCTGGGCGATCTGGATGTCATTCTCATGCGCAAGGATCCCCCGGTTGACCGGGAGTTCCTGATGGCGACTTATATTCTGGAGGCGGCCGAGCAGCAGGGCGCACTGGTGGTCAACCCGGCCGCCACGCTACGCGACTGCAACGAAAAGCTGTTTGCCACGCAGTTCGAGGACCTGACACCCCCGCTGTTGGTCAGCCGTTCGGCGACCCGGTTCCGCGAGTTTTACGCCAAACACGGCGATGTGATCATGAAACCGGTGGACGGAATGGGCGGCCATTCGATCTTCCGTATCAAGGAAAACGATTTCAACCTCGGGGTCATTATCGAAACCCTCACCAACTATGGCACTCACCAGGCCATGGCCCAGAAGTACATTCCGGAAATCAGCGATGGTGACAAACGTATCCTGTTGATCGACGGTGAGCCGGTACCCTATTCCCTTGCGAGAATCCCATCCCAAGGGGAGAATCGGGGCAATCTTGCCGCCGGCGGCCGCGGCGAAGGTCGGGAACTGACCGCCCGGGATCGGGAGATCTGCGAGCGCGTTGCGCCGGTGATTAAAGAGAAGGGCCTCATATTTGTCGGCCTGGACGTGATCGGTGATTATCTTACCGAAATCAATGTCACCAGCCCGACCTGCATCCGGGAACTCGATGCCGCCTTCGGGATCGATATTGGTGGTCTGTTGATGGATGCAATCGCAAAACGCCTGGGCCAGGCTTAATCCGGTAGTGGTCACCGGGCAGGTTTAACGACAGGATCCGTATCAGGAATGGCAGTTCAGGTAAGCGACTTCGACCGGTTTTCCTTCACCCTTTTCATGGCGTTGGCAGTGCACGCCATTGTGGTGTTGGGTATCACCTTTGCGCCTGAGTCGCCCCGTTCCTCGGCTCAGACCATGGAGATCACCCTGTCCCAGTTCGACGACGAAGAAGCTCCCGAGAAAGCGGATTTTCTGGCCCAGACCAGTCAGAAGGGCAGCGGTACCCAGGAAGAGGTTCGGGAAATGACCACGCCCCAGCCGGCGGAGGTCAGTCAGCCTGAAGTGGCTCAGGTTCAGCCCGAGCCGCCGTCCCAGACCCAGCCGCAGCCGCGCCAGGAAAAACAGGTGGTGCAGACCGAGAGCGCGTCCAGTCAGAAGGTTCAGGCGCCTGAGGAACGCACCACGCCCGAAGAAGAGCCCCTGCCCGTGCGGGAGAAAAAGAGCCTGATGGAGCGTAGCCTTGAAATTGCCAGCCTGGAGGCCCGCTTCGATGCCCAGCAGCAGGCCTATGCCCGCAAACCCAGGGTGATGCGTGTTACCGCTGCCTCCACGCTCAAGTCTACCAACGCCTGGTACGTCCAGAACTGGGTCAGCAAGGTAACCCGGGTGGGCAACATCAATTACCCCACCGAGGCGCGCAATGCCGGAATCTATGGCACACTGAGGTTGCTGGTGTCGCTGAAGAAGGACGGCACCATAAAAGAGGTGGCTATCCTGCAGTCTTCCGGCAGCACCGTGCTGGATGATGCAGCAATACGCATTGTCAGGATGGCCGCGCCTTTTGCACCGTTTCCGGACGAAATGCGGAAAGAGGTGGATGAACTCGAAATCATACGTACCTGGTCCTTCCAGCGTCGGGGGCTGACATCCGGATGACAGCATCAAAACACTCTCCCCACAGCTTGCGGCACCATTTTCTGGTGGCATCACCCTATCTCGCGGATCCCCGTTTCCATGGCGGCGTTATTTACATCTGTGAGCATTCCGACGACGGTGCCCTGGGCTTGATGATCAATCACCCGCTGGACATTCACCTGGGCGAGATTCTGGAACAACTGGACCTGCCAGGGGGCGAACTGGATCTGCCGGTATTCAGCGGTGGTCCGGTGCAGCCGGAGCGGGGCTTTGTGCTGCATCCCCCCGGAACCAGTTGGCAGAACACGGCAAAGGTCACCGAGGATGTTCTGCTGACCACATCCCGCGACATACTGGCAGGGATTGGCCGTAGTGAGGGCCCCGAGGAATATCTTGTGGCCCTGGGCTACTCCGGTTGGAGCGAGGGGCAGCTGGAAGAGGAGCTGGGCAGTAACGCCTGGCTCACTTGCCCGGCCACCACGGAGATCCTGTTCCGTACCCCCTGGGAAGAGCGTTACAAGGCCGTACTCAAACTGATCGGCATAGATCTCAACCAGCTCAGCGAATCGGTCGGCCATGCCTAAGACAACCAGTCGCCGGGTTATGGCGTTTGATTTTGGTACCCGCCGGATTGGCGTTGCCGTCGGCCAGGAATTGCTTGGGTCCGGCCAGCCAGTGGCGCTGATTCCCGCCCGCGACGGTATTCCGGACTGGCAACAGATTGAATCCCTGCTTGAGGAGTGGCGCCCGGACCTGGTGGTGGTTGGCCTGCCTCTGAACATGGACGATACCGAAAACGATATGTGTGCCCGGGCGCGCAAGTTCGGCAAGCGCCTGCACGGGCGTTACCACGTGCCGGTCGAGATGGTGGATGAGCGGCTCACCAGCTTCGAAGCCAAGGGCGAAGTGATGGCCGCCGGGGGCAGTCGTGATTTTGGACGTCACGGAGTCGACGACCGGGCCGCGGTGCTGATCCTGGAAACCTTTTTTCAACAGTGAGGACCGAATGACGGCATTGCTTGATATTGATCAGTTGCTTGACCAGATGGAGTCCGGGCTGCGTCAGACGCTGGAGCAAAGGGGCGTGGAATCGCCGGTTCTGATCGGTATCCGTACCGGTGGTGTCTGGCTGGCGGATGTGCTCAGCAAGCGCCTGGGTATCGAAGAGCCGTTCGGCGAACTGGACATTTCATTCTACCGCGACGATTTCAGCCGCATTGGCCTCAATCCCCGGGTCAAACCCTCAAGCCTGCCCTTCGATACCGAGGGTCGGGACATCATCCTGATTGACGATGTCATTATGAGCGGCCGGACCATCCGCGCCGCGATGAATGAGATCTTCGATTATGGCCGCCCAGCCAGTATCATATTGGCCACCCTGATTGACCTCGGCGCCAGGGAACTGCCCATCCAGCCCGACGTGGCTGGCAAGACGATGGCGCTGGAATCCCATCAGCGAGTCAAACTGCGTGGCCCCGACCCGCTCCGCATCGAGCTCCAGGAAGCCGGACAATAAACCTCCGAATCAGATAACAGGCGACCCATGACCGCGAACGACTCTTCCCCGCACCACTTGCAGCTGACCCGGGATGGTCAGTTGCGGCACTTCCTTACTCTCGACGGCCTGGATCGCGCCTTGCTGACCGACATCCTCGACACGGCGGATTCCTTTATCGAGGTGGGGGAGCGCACCATCAAGAAAGTGCCGCTGCTCCGGGGCCGGACCGTGGTGAACCTGTTTTTTGAATCCAGTACCCGCACCCGCAGTACCTTTGAGCTGGCGGCCAAGCGACTGTCTGCGGATGTGCTTAACCTGGACATTAGTACCTCGGCCACCTCCAAGGGCGAATCCCTGTCTGACACGCTGCTCAATCTGGAAGCCATGGCCAGCGACATGTTCGTGGTCCGCCACTCCCAGAGTGGTGCGCCGCATTTTATCGCCGAGAGCGTGACCCCCGGCGTCGCCATTATCAACGCCGGTGATGGCCGTCACGCCCACCCGACCCAGGCCATGCTGGATATGTTGACGATCCGCCAGCACAAGGGGCGGTTCGAGGGCCTGAAAGTCGCTATCGTCGGTGACGTCCTGCACTCCCGGGTGGCCCGTTCCCAGATCAGGGCCCTCAACGAGCTGGGTGCCGAAGAGGTACGGGTCATTGCTCCCGGGACGCTGCTTCCCAAAGACGTGGAAAGTCTTGGCTGCACGGTTGAATACGATATGAACCGGGGCATGAGGGACCTGGATGTGGTGATCATGCTGCGGCTTCAGAAAGAGCGGATGGAAGGCGCTTTGCTGCCCAGCGAGCGGGAGTTTTACCGGCTGTACGGACTGAACCAGCAGAAACTGGCGCTGGCGCATCCGGAATGCATCGTCATGCATCCGGGGCCCATCAACCGCGGCGTTGAAATTGAGTCGGCGGTGGCCGACGGGCCGCAATCGGTGATTCTGAACCAGGTTACTAACGGCATTGCCATCCGGATGGCGGTCATGTCCATGGCCATGGGCGGTCAGGTCGCCGAGCGCCAGCAGAAACTGAGTGAGAGGGGCCAGGCATGAGCAGTGTCAATACATCCGGAAGCAGTCTGAAAATCACCGGAGGCCGCCTGTTCGATGGCCAGGGCGCAGAGCAGGAGAATACCGCACTGTTGATAAGGGATGGCCGTATTGTTGCGATGGGCGAAGCCGCCGCCCGGGAGACAGCCGACGAGACCATCAGCGCAGACCATGGTGTAATCACACCGGGGTTTGTCGATCTTTGCTGTAATGTCCGTGAGCCGGGCAATGGTCAGAAAGGTAACATCGCTTCGGAGACCCTTGCCGCGGCCCACGGCGGATTTACCACCGTGTGTGCCTCGCCGGAAACCTCGCCGGTAAACGATTCCAGTGCCGTCACCCACCTGATCCGTGATGGTGCTGCCAGCCGTTCGCCCATCCGGGTTTTGCCCATTGGCGCTATCACCCGGGGCCTTGAGGGCGATCTGCTCAGTGATATGGCTGGCCTGGCCGCAGCCGGCTGTGTTGCCGTGGGTAATGGTTCCCGGGGCGTGCGCAATGCCCGCATATTGCGCCGGTGTATGGCCTACGCCCAGACGTTTGGTTTGACGGTGATGTTCAGCCCCGAGAACCAGGCCCTGGCCGCCGACGGCTACGCCCATGATGGCCTGGTGACCTCGCGGTTGGGCCTGCTTGGTATTCCGGAAGTGGCGGAAACCGCTGCGGTGATGGAGATGCTGTTACTGGCCGAGGAAACCGGGGTACGTTTGCACCTCAGCCAGCTTTCCTGCGGTCGCAGTGTTGAAATGCTGGCCGATGCCCGCAGCCGGGGTATCGCGGTCACCGCCGATGTGGCCATGCATCAACTGGTGTTCACGGAGGAGGCGCTTGCGGGCTTTGACAGCCGCTTCCACGTCCGCCCGCCACTGCGTGGCGAGAGCGATCGCAAGGCGCTGATAGCCGGTGTCCGGGAAGGGGTAATTGATGCTATCGTCAGCCAGCATCAGCCTCATGATACCGCTGCAAAGCAGGCGCCCATGGCTGCCACCGAGCCGGGGCTGTCCAGCATCGAGAGTGTGCTGTCGCTGGGTCTGGAGCTGGTGGAAATGAATGAGCTGGCGTTGCCCGACCTGATCCGGGCTCTGACTGCCGGTCCGGCCTCCGTGCTTGGCCGGACTGCGCGTCTGGCGGAGGGCGAAGTCGCCGATATTTGCCTGTTCGATCCCGATGCCTTCTGGACGCCCAGCGCGAAAACACTGGTATCGGCTGGCCGTCACGCGCCGGTGACGGACCGCGAACTGCCAGGTGTGATCAGACTCACCCTGAGTGAGGGTCGAAAGGCCTGGCCCCAGCCGGTGATCTGATCCCGGCGAACTGTCTGAAAGTGCGGCAGAGGTTGCGAAACCTCTGTCGACACCATCACAGAATCTCCCCCTGTTGCTGAAAAACCCTTGATGGCAGGCACCTGTGCCAACGTATTCTTGTAGCCGTCGCCCTATGGTCGACCAAGGAAAGCGTGGCCTGGCCGGTCCAGAAACCCAGACCGGCGCCCGACAATAATAACCAGGAGTCATCCCGTGAAATCAGCAAACCTCCCCCAGCGGGTAGCGATGGCGGCTGCCCTCTGTGCCAGTCTGGTCTTCCCCTTAATGGGCCAGGCGCAGGCACAGAATGAGCCTCTGGAACGCAGTTTTTGCGTTTTTGACCCGGTTGGTGCCAATGGCCCCCTGTTTGCCATCACCAAGACCTTTCAGCCGGTTGCCCTGAAAAATGGCATCAAGCTGGATCTTCGTGCCTATACCGATGAAAAGGTGGCTGCCGAGGACTTCAAGGCGGGGCAGTGCGATGCTGTTCTGCTTACCGGCACCCGTGCCCGTGAATTCAACAAGTTCACCGGCAGCCTTGAAGCCATGGGCGCCGTGCCTGGCGAAGAGGAAATGCGCCTGCTGTACAACACCCTGAGCCAGCCCAAGGCCCGGCCGTTCCTGATTGACGGCCCCTACGAAGTGGCAGGCGTGTTCCCTGGCGGCGCCATTTACCTTCACACCCGGGACCGCAGTATCGATTCGGTCGAAAAGCTTCAGGGCAAACGGATTGCCACCCTGGACTACGATCAGGCATCGGTCCGGATGGTTCGCCATGTCGGCGCCTCCGTGGTGGGGTCCAATTCCGCGAACTTTGCCGGTAAGTTCAATAACGGCAGCGTTGACCTGGCTTACGCCCCGGCCGTCGCCTATACCCCGCTGGAGTTATACAAGGGCGTCCAGCCCAACGGGGCCGTGGTCAAATATGCCCTGGGCTACATGAACTTCCAGGTGATCATCCACCGCGACCGGTTCCCCGATTCCGCCGGCCAGATGGTCCGGGACCAGGCGATCAAGCGCATTGATGAGGCGTATGAAATCATTGCCCAGGCAGAGGCGGAGATTCCTGAAGACGTGTGGATGGAGTTGCCGCGGGAAGATACCGCCGAATACGACAAGATGCTGCGCAAGGTGCGGCTGTCGTTACTGGAAGACGGTGTTTACGATGAGCGGGCCATCAAGCTGATGAAGGCGATTCGGTGCCGGGTAGATGCCACCCGTTCCGAGTGTGCCTCCGTCGCCGGTACCTGACACTAGAGTGAATCAGGCCCGCATGAGCGGGCCTGCGGCTGACTAGCGGATTTCGTCTTTCAGTGCCTTCCCGGCCTTGAAGCCCACGGTTTTACTGGCAGGGATGCGAATGGTCTCGCCGGTTTGAGGGTTGCGTCCGTCCCGCGCCTCACGACTGCGGATATTGAAGGTTCCAAAGCCGATCAGGGTGACATCTTCGCCCCGGGAGGCAGCGGCCGACACCTGGTCGGTGAACGCGGTAATCACTTCGCTGGCCTTGTCCCGGGTGAGGCCGGTTCGGTCGGCAATGGCCGCGGCGAGTTCAGGTTTGCGCATCGGATACTCCTTTTATTGTATTTCTGCTGTTTCAGTCTCTGTCCTGGCCGGAATCACAACGATTCACGGTTGCTGCAATCTATAGTGGCTTCCGTCCCATTGTGCAAACCTCCGGGCGGCATCGGTGTGTTTAATTTAGCGTCATTTGCGGCATCGGTCGCATAAAAGCCGGGACTCCTGGGCCATAATGCCCACCTGGTTACAGTCTGTAACAAACCGGTTCATCCGACGGAGTCTGGCCCGCGGGATCGGCGCAGAACTGCATCAGAACAAAAACGCAAAAGGTGAAGAAGGTATGACCCATTTCCGGAATCCCTCCCAAAAGGCGCCTTTGACGGCGCGCCGTGTCCGCAATCTCGTGGCAGCGTTCACGGCCAGCGTCGTTCTGAGCGGCTGTAGTATGGTCAATCACATGATGTACAAGACCACCGGTGATGTGATGCAGGGCTTCTCGCGGAGTCACACGGTACCCTTCCTGATGGAGAGTAACGACCTGGCCATGGGGTGCGCCATGAGCGAGGCGACCGCGCCATTGTTGATGTCCTTTGGCCGAGTCACCAATGAGCCGGACCAGCTTGCGGTGATGCTCTACCTCTCTGCCGGCGGCTGTGCCGAGGAAGAGGCCCGGGAACATGAGCTTGCTGCCCTTGCGGCTCTGCACGCCATGAACGGGAATGCCGCGGAAGATGCCATGATCCGTCAGAAGCGGGCCCATACCCTCGCCGCTCGGCGCTATTACACGGCCTGGCAACACCACAATGCCCATTACGGAAATCCTGCAGATGGCGAATGCCCGGATTTCGATGACGACATGGATGAGTTTATCTACATGGCCGGCCTGCTTTCCGGTCTTCAGGCTCTCAACGCCCAGATTCAGTCCACCTCCTCCATCGGCGTGCCGGCAAACGTGGGTTCCATTGCTGCCCGTGCTACCAGCTGCCTTGATAACGAGAAATGGTGGGGTGCGCCCATGGCTCTGAGGGCAACGGTCTGGGCCATGATTCCCGGTGCCCAGCCAGACGGTGAGGATGCCTTTGAACGGCTGGCCATTGCCGACGAGCAGGGTGAAGCTGCGGGCGTTCGCCTGCCTCATGTTTTCCATGCTATCGCAGCCCTGAACAAGGGGGACGAGGCGATGGTTCGGGAGGTAATCAGGGAACACGCAGAATCCGTCGAGAATACTCCGTCCAACGACGACTGGCGATTCGTGGATGCGATGGCCACCGATATGATCGTCGCGGTGTCTGATCGTTTGTGGGTTGAGAATACCGGGCATCGCACGCCTATGGGTCAGCTCGGTACCTTCTGGGATGACCAGCAGGAAGAGGTTGAAACCATGGATCTGGACGATCTGCTGTAATCACTTCCTACCCAGAGTAATCAGTTATGTCGAAGGGCGGTTTTCATCGGAGCGGGCTGGAGTGGTTTTCATCGCTACCGGCCTGTCTGCTGTTGCTTGCGGTGGTCATCTTCTCCACAAGCAGTGATATCCATAACCAGATGTTGCGCGGAGGCGAGCAGCTCTGGAGTGGCTACTACAAGTTGCGGATGGACCCGGTTCAACCGACCTGTGACCCAAACCGTGATATTGAGGCAGCGGTCGCGGCCGAAATGGCCGCCGATGATTCCGCGGACGACCCCATGGCAGCGTTGCTGGGGGCCGAGGAGAAAGATCCGGACGATGTCCGGATCGCCATCGAACGGGCGGTTGCGGATTGCCGTGAAGCCCACCGGAATTTTGAGAACCTCAGGGACCAACTGACACCGGGAGTGAAAGCCTATCGGGCCGTTGAACTCTTTATTGCCGACCTGATTGCCTTCGGTCTGGAGTCTCAGCGCTTCATTCTGGTCATCCTGGTCATGTTGTGTGCGGTAACAGCCACCCTGACCCGGCATCATATCGCCATGCGCGCCATGGAGACACGGCTGGATTACACCGTCTCTCATACCCTGCAAACCATTGCCAACGCCATGTTGTTGGGCTCGAGTGCAATCTTCCGACAATCCAGCCTTGGCTCGGACACGGCGGTCTCATCGGAAGAGCTGTTGCTGCACAATTTCTGGATTATCGGTTTCGCCTGCCTGACCCTGGCCAGCCTGTACCGGCTGTTCCGGGTTCCCGATGACCTTCAGGAGGGCGGCAGCCTGAACAAGGCTTTCCTGGCTGTTCCCCTGTATACCGTGATGTGCCTGATCTCTGGCACCTATTTCGCTCTGATTGGACACGCCTCTGGGATTGGTATCTATCTCGGCAAGATGATGGAACTGTCCGACATGTTCCTGAATGTCGGCCTGTACGTCTGGGTGGGCATGATGCTGAAGCAGACCCGTCTTGCCACCCTGGTGTTCAATGTCTTCCGGCCCTGGCGCATGCCGCCGGAAATGCTGGCGGTTGTAGCGGTTCTGGTTGCCGCCGTGCCCACGGCCTACACTGGAGCGTCCGGCATCTTTGTGATCGCGGCGGGCGCGGTTATCTACAGCGAGCTGCGCGCGGCCGGTGCCCGACGGCATCTGGCCCTGGCAGCCACCGCTATGTCCGGCTCTTTGGGGGTGGTGTTGCGGCCCTGTCTGCTGGTGGTGGTCATCGCCTACCTGAATCGGGAAGTCACAACCGACGAACTTTTCGGCTGGGGTATCTGGGTGTTTGTGCTCACTGCCACCATGTTTGCGATTGTGGCCCTGAGTGTGAACCGCCAGAGCCAGTTCAACCTGGCGCCCTCTGCCGAGGCCTTCCCGGCCATGACACAGGCGCTCAAACCTTTGATTCCCTATGTCCTGGTAATTGCTGCCGTGGTCCTGTTCTACCGTCTGGCACTGGATGTGGGGATGGACGAATTCTCGGCGCCAAGACTGTTGCCGGTGATCATGCTGGCCATCCTCGTCTATGAACATGTCAGCCTGAAAAACCGGAAGGGCAAAGCCTCTGGAGAGATCAACCATCAGGGGCTCGAACGAAGTCTCCGTGGCGCCACCAACGACACAACCGCGGAAATTGGCGCATTACTGCTGTTGCTCGGTCTGTCGGTCAGTATCGGTGGGGTAATCGAGCGGGCTCACCTGATGGAGGCTTTCCCGCAATCGTTTGAAAGTGCCTGGTCGGCCATGCTTTTGATGGTGGTGATTCTGGTGATTTTGGGCATGATCATGGACGCGTTCGGTGCCGTGATCCTGGTGACAGCCACCGTTGCCACGATTGCCTACTCCAGCGGCATACACCCCATCCATTTCTGGATGGTGACCCTGGTGGCCTTTGAACTGGGCTACCTGAGTCCGCCGGTCGCCCTGAACCATCTGTTGACCCGCCAGGTAGTCGGAGAGGCAGAGGTGCTCGCGGCGCAACAGGAAACGGGGACCTTTTATCAGCGCCACGAGCGTATCATTATGCCGCTGATTGCCATGGGGATCTCTTTGTTGCTGGTGGCCTTTGTGCCTCTGATGTTTTACGCCTGAGGTTTTTGGTGAAATCCCTCAGACTAATGGCGGCGCTCGATCAGTTCCCTGAGCGGTGCGGGCAACAGGCTTCGCAACCGTTCTGAAACCCGCTGCTCGTGCCGCTGCCAGAGAATACCCAGCCACACGATCACGAGCCCGATCAACGTAAGCGCGATTGGGAATAGAAGGCTGTCCTCGAAGACCTCATAAGCAAGATGGCCAAGGTAACCTGCGACGCCCAGGCCGCCGAACACAACGAATACCCGCCGGCCCAGAATGGCGCCGGCCATGATCATCACCAGATTTATCAGGCAGTAGAACAGCTTGCTCCATTCGCTATCAGACTCCATCAATGAAAGTCCGCTCCAGAACGCCGTGACACCAAAAATGTATAACCAGAACGCAAAATCGCGGCTGCTCTGGTTTCGGATATCCACCCAGAAAGCCAGCAGGACGATCAGGAGACCGAACCACAGCGAAATCCATTTCCTGAGTTCCCAGGAAACGTACTCCGCGCCAAACAGGAAGGGCGCCAGATCCATACTCATGTACCAGAGCGTGACGGCCACCGGCATGACCAGGAAGGGCAACCGGTAACGCCAGAGCATGCCTGCGCCTGAAGCCAGGGTGGCCAGTTCCATGAATAACCAGCTCCAGTCGATGTAGCGGTGGTAGTCCCGGTATTCATGGCCGCCCGACCACCAGCCCATGCCGGCCTGGAACCCGAAAACGGCAAGGGGTGTGAGGACAACCACAAAGGTCGCTGTGATCCCCGCGGGAATCTTCTGGTCCAGCCGCTTCAGAAAAAACTCGGTGAGCCACAGGCCGGCACCGGCGTAGACGAGGGCTATCAGTAGCAGACCCCATCCCCCAAGGCTTTCCCACGAGAGGGTCATGAACAGGCTCATGGCTCCGATGGCAATCAGGCCGCCGAAGTAATAGAGGATGTGGGTGAAACGGAAAGAGGGGGTTTGTTGCTGCTGTTCCGATAAGAACGTCCAGAGCCGCTCAGCCTGTTCGTCCGTGATGATCTGCTTGCTTGCGGCTTGATCGAGAAGACTGCGCTTCAGCTCCATGAGAGTTTCCCCCTCGAAACATTCTTTTTGTCGGAAGCAGTTCAGATCACCGATTGCCCCACATTTTTGAAACCGCGGCATCGGATCCCAGGGTTCCAACGATCAACGAAACACCACCAATCCCGAAGAAAACAAGCACCGGAATCAGGGCACCCAGCTTACCGGTGTAAACCAGCGCGGTTGCTGACACCGTCGCCAGAACGAGGAACAGAGCGCCCACCACGTTAAGCACGGTGCGGTGTGATTCCTTGTAGCTGGGCCCAACCTGTCCGGATTCCAGTGGTTTGAGAATAAACGAGAAGAGCTGGCGCAGACGCTGTTTCATGAAGCCGTTTCCTTGAATGTGTTGCCCCATCATACAAAAAAAGCGCCGTGCTTTCGCAGGGCGCTTTTTTACGTTCAGGAATCGACTTAGCTCAGCTTCGGGCCGGCCTCGACGATGGAATCCGCCACGTCGAACTTCTTGAAGTTTTCGACGAACTGCGCGATCAGTTCCTGGGCCTTGCCATCGTAGTAGTCCGGGCTCACCCAGGTGTTGCGCGGGTTCAGCAGCTCGGTATCCACGCCTGGCACATGCTTGGGCACATCCAGGTTCAGGGTTGGCAGGTGCTCGGTTTCCACATCGTCCAGGTCACCGTTCTGGATCGCGGCGATGATGGCGCGGGTGGTCGGAATGCTGAAACGCTGTCCTTCGCCGTAAGGACCACCGGTCCAGCCGGTGTTCACCAGAAAGACCTTGCTGCCAAACTCGTCCATGCGCTTCATCAGCAGCTCGGCGTAAACGCCGGCCGGGCGCGGGAAAAAGGGCGCACCAAAGCAGGTGGAGAAGGTGGACTTCAGCTTCGAGGAAGAACCCATCTCGGTGGAGCCAACCAGTGCGGTGTAGCCACTCAGGAAGTGATAAGCGGCACCTTCGCGGCTGAGGATGGACACAGGTGGCAGCACGCCAGTCATGTCGCAGGTCAGGAATACGATGTGAGAGGGCTCTCCGGCACGGTTCTCGAGCACGCGCTTTTCAACGTGGTCCAGCGGGTAGGCGCAACGGGAGTTTTCGGTCAGCGATACATCGGTGTAATCTGGCTCGCGGGTTTCCGGGTCGATCACCACGTTTTCGACAATGGCGCCAAAACGGATGGCATCCCAGATGATCGGCTCGTTCTTGCGGGACAGGTCGATGCACTTGGCGTAGCAACCGCCCTCGACGTTGAACACGGTGCCCGGGCCCCAGCCGTGCTCGTCATCGCCGATCAGGTAGCGGTGCGGATCGGCAGAGAGAGTGGTCTTGCCGGTGCCGGAAAGACCGAAGAACAGGCAGGTCTCGCCGTCTTCACCCACGTTCGCGGAACAGTGCATGGGCAGCACGTCCTTCTCTGGCAGCAGGAAGTTCTGCACCGAGAACATGGCCTTCTTCATTTCACCGGCGTAGTGCATGCCGGCCAGCAGAACCTTGCGCTTGGCAAAGTTGATCATCACGCAGCCATTGCTGTTGGTGCCGTCGCGCTCGGGCACGCACTCGAAGTTGGCGGCGTTCAGGATCTGCCACTCCTGCTTGTCGGCCGGGTTATAGCTTTCCGGTCGGATAAACAGGTTGCGGCCGAACAGGTTCTGCCACGCGGTCTCGGTGGTCATTTTAACCGGCAGGTAGTGCTCGGGGTCGGAGCCGACATGAACGTGAGACACGAACTGGTCTTTTTCGGCGATGTAGGCTTCAACACGGTCCCAGAGGGCGTCGAACTTTTCGGCGTCGAAAGGACGGTTGATCGGACCCCAGTGGATATCGTCCGAGGTGCTAGGCTCCTCGACAATATAGCGGTCCATGGGAGACCGGCCTGTACGGTCACCGGTCTTTACAACCAGGGAACCGTTGGATGCCAGCTGGCCTTCTTCACGTGCCAGTGCAACCTCAACCAGTCGTGCTGTACTCAGATCATTATAAGTGCTGCTCACTTCGACCTCGCCCTCGGGATGTCTTAGTGATTGCTCAGGCCGCCCCCCAAAATTGACGGAAATCTGAGCAATCGGGTCAATTCAGGCGCGCTATTATGCCAGAGACGCCGGTAAAAAACGACTGCCCTGAACCCCTTGCTATCAGCGGTTTCCCGGCCAATCGAACGTGCTTCTAGTGTAGCGTATGGCCGGTGAAAAGATGATCAATATCATTTCTATCGAAGCGATAGTGAGCGTGACAAAACTGGCAGTCCATCTCGATGGATCCCTGTTCTTCCAGAATGCTGTAGCATTCTTCGCGGCCAATGGCCTCCAGGGCGCCAAGGGTGCGCTCCCTTGAGCAACTGCAGCGGAAGGCAACCGGTTCGGCGTCGAACAATCGAACGGTTTCCTCGTGGAACAGTCGATGGAGCAGGGTTTCACTATCCAGCTCCAGCAACTCGGCGGCTTCCACGGTCCGCGCCAGGTGGTTAACCCGATCCCAGAGATCTTCGTCTTCCTCGGAGGCGCCCGGCAGGCGCTGGAGCATCAGGCCAGCGGCGCCGTTTTCATCGGCAAAAAGGAACAGGCTGGTGGGAATCTGTTCCGAGCGTTCGAAGTATTCCTCAAGGCAGCCGCCAAGTGTCTCTTGATCCCGGGGCACGACGCCCTGGTAGCGATTACCCCGGTTCGGCGTAATGGTAATGGCCATCCGGCCTTCACCGAGCAGATTATGAAAACTGTCTTCGCTGACCGCGTGCTCGTCAAAACGGGCCAGACCACGGATGTGCCGGTCGTGGCTGCATTCTGCCATCAGAGTGCGTAACGGGCCTTCTCCCTGCGCCTGAACGGACAGCGTGCCCTCAAATTTCAGGGTGCTGCTCATCAGGATGCTCGCCACCAGGGCTTCGCCGAGGAGCTCGCGGACCGTGTCCGGATAGGGCGCCTGGCTGCCGATTTCCTGGTAGCTGTCGGCCAGCCGCACCCAGGCTCCCCGCACCTGGCTGTGTTCAAAAATAAAGCGCTGGAACTGGTCGCGGGATGCCATGTTGTCTCTCCTGAATGCTGAATGCCGGTCGTTGTAAGTTGACTGAGGGCGGGGGTGTTAAAAAGTGTTCAGAGGCCGTTCTGTTCGCGGAAGCGCTGGATATCCCTTCGGTCTTTCTTTGAAGGGCGTCTGGCCGGAGGGAGTTGCGCTGCCTGCATAGTTTTTCGTTGCCAGGCCATTTCTTCGCGTTTCTTGGCGCTCTCTTCCGTCTCGTGGTAGAGCTTCTGGGCTTCGGGCGCGCCACGGCGGCGGTCGCTGATGTCATCGACAATGACAACCTTCTCCTGCCAACCCAGACGCAGCGTGAGTTTCGCGCCGGCTTCCACCAGCTTGCCGGGTTTGCAGCGCTGGCTGTTGTAGTGGACCTTGCCTCCTTCGATCGCTTCCTTGGCCAGGGAGCGGGTTTTGTAGAAGCGGGCGGCCCAGAGCCATTTATCCAGTCTTACCCTTTGGTCGTCAGCAGTTGATGCCGTCATGTCTCCTCACCTGATGGGCTTATACGCCAATTATAACCCTGTCATCGGCCGGATGGCAGGGGTGACCGCTGGCGAAGGGCCGGGAGAACTTCGTCGAAGTGATGGATGCAGGGGATTTCCGGGTGCCGTTGGCGGGCCTCCTGCTGACTGTCCGGCGCCAGTACCGCAAGGCACTGGGCAATGCCGGCTGCCAGGGCACTTTCCAATACCGGGAAACTGTCGTCGACCATCAGGGTGCTGTCGGCCTCATAGGGCGTTACCTTCTGGAGATCCTGCCAGAATGATGGGTCTTCCTTGGGCTTGCCTAGCTGATGGCTGGAGACTATGGCATCCACCCGTGTGTCCAGGCCGGTTCGTTTCAGCTTCAGGGCCAGAGGGTCGGGGTGACAGTTGGTGACAATCACCGAGTGAAGCCCGGATTGCCTCAGGGTATCGAGAAAATCCGTTACGTGAGGGCGGTATCCGATTCGGTCGCCCACCTCTGCTTTCAGTCCGGTAATGTCTAGGGACAGGCGCTCGCTCCAGTAATCGGTGCAATACCAGTTCAGTGAGCCGCGCTCGGCCATGATCATCGGGATCAGTCGGTCTTTCGCTTCCTGGGGATGGAGGTCATAGTGCTCGGCGTACCGTGCTGGCAGATGCTCGAGCCAGAAGTGGTTATCGAAATGCAGATCCAGAAGTGTCCCGTCCATATCCAGGAACACGGTGTTAAGCGAGGACCAGTCAACCATAAACAAAAACAGCCTGAAGAATTTGCTTCAGGCTGCCGCAGTTCTCTCGTCGGGGCAAGCCGTGATAGTACGGAGGCGCGCCCGATGGAGTCGGATCAGTTGCTGGTCTGTACCGTTTCGGGTTTCTTGCCGGTGCGGGTACATCCCAGGCAGCGCACGAATGTCGCCTTGGCAGGCCCCATGACCAGAACCTCACCGGCTTCGTCGGCGTTGCCGCCCAGCAGGGAGAAGGGCAGGGATACCAGGTAGACAGCGCCGCCCACAATGGTGGTTGCCAGCAGGGCCGGACGAACAAAAATCGCATCGCCGGTCATGGCCAGCGCTGACGGGGTTTCATCCACGGCCTGGGCGTGTCCGAGAGAAGAGAATGCCATCAGGCAGGCCGCCACAGTGGCCACCAGAGTGCGTGAAATCTTGCGGGTCATCGTACTGTCTCCTGAGCTTTTTGGCCCTAAATACCGCCCCATTGTATACCTTGGGCGTAAATCCTCTGTTAACTATGAATCATATTTGCGCATTTTCAAACGATTTTTCGTTGCTGAATGTGCCTTCTCGTAAGCGTTCAGCGCTGGCAACGTGGGCAGTAAACAGTGGATCGGTTGTTCATTCGGATTTCTTTCAACGTCGTCCCGCACTCTTTGCAGGGCTGTCCGCCGCGACCGTAGACCAACAAAGATTGGGCAAAGTAGCCGGGCTTGCCGTCGCTGTTCACAAAGTCCCGCAGGGTGGTTCCGCCCATCAGGATAGCGGCACTGAGCGTTTCCCGGATAGCTTCAGCCAGCCTGTGATAGCGGTCGAGGCTGATTCTTCCCGCTTTTCGGCGGGGATGGATGCCGGATTTGAACAGGGCTTCATTGGCGTAAATGTTGCCAGCACCCACCACCACCTGATTGTCCATGACGAACGACTTCACTGGAGTATTCTTGCCTCGTGAGAGCCGGAAAAGATGCGCGCCATTGAATTCGGGGGCCAGGGGCTCGGGACCAAGATGGCTTATCAGGGGGTGCTCTTCGGCAGAGTCGGCCCAGAGCCAACAGCCAAACCGGCGGGGATCGTTGAATCGCAGGATGACGCCGGACTGTAAAGCCACGTCAATATGATCATGGGTCAGGGGAGGGGTATTGTCTGTGATAATGCGCAGGCTGCCGGACATGCCAAGGTGAACAATTACCGTGCCCCGGTCCATGTTCAGGAACAAATACTTGGCCCGGCGGTCTACACTCTCAATAACCTGACCTTCCAGCCTCTCGCCCAAATCGGCCGGAACAGGCCAGCGCAGACTGCCGTTGCGAACGGTGACTCGGGTAATCGTCTCACCTTCACAGTGGGGCGCAATGCCCCTCCGGGTTGTTTCTACTTCGGGCAGTTCGGGCACGGGCGGGAATCTCCGATGGAAAACGCGTTAGTGTAATCAGTAACAATTTTGCATCCAAATGCTGTTGTTGTGGCTTACAGCTGTACGCTAAAGTGTCGGAGTTGGCCTCGCGCCAAAGATAATGATTTTGAGGATTTTCTATGTGGTTTAATGGTCTTCTTGACCTGTCGGTGATGCAGCTCATTCTGGTCACCCTCGGAATGACACACGTCACAATTGTCAGTGTAACGCTCTATCTGCATCGCCATTCGGCGCATAACTCGCTGGACCTGCACCCGGTATTAAAGCACTTCTTTCGGTTCTGGTTGTGGTTGACCACCGCCCAGAACACCAAGGAGTGGACGGCTATCCACCGCAAACATCACGCCAAATGCGAAACCGAAGAAGATCCCCATAGCCCGGTGGTGTTGGGCATTCGCAAGGTTCTGTTCCAAGGGGCCGAGCTCTACGCCGAATCCGCGACCCCGGAAACGCTCGAACGCTACGGCCAGCGCACCCCGGAAGACTGGGTGGAGCGGAACGTATACAGCCGCCATAAAATGCTGGGCATCGCTTTGATGGCGGTCATCAACCTTGCCTTGTTCGGTGTTCACGGCATCTGGATCTGGGCGGTACAGATGATGTGGATCCCGGTCTGGGCGGCCGGCGTTGTGAACGGCATTGGTCACTGGATGGGTTACCGGAACTACGAGTGCGCCGACAACGCCCGCAACATCAGTCCGCTGGGCCTGCTGATTGGCGGCGAAGAGCTTCACAACAACCACCACACATACCCGAACTCTTCCAAGTTGTCTCGCCGCTGGTTCGAGGTGGATATCGGCTGGGGTTACATCCGTCTGTTCCAGTTGTTCGGACTGGCCAAACCCAAGGGTTATCGACCGATTGCCCACCATGTGCCGGGGAAACTGCATGTCGATGTGGAAACGGTTCAGGCCATCGCCAATAATCGTTTCGACATCATGCGCCAGTACCGCAAGCGTGTTATGGAGCCGGTGCTGCGTCAGCAGAAGTCTCTGATGGACGACGAGATTCGGCCGCGGTATCGGAAGCTCAAGCAGTTGCTTTCTCGTGAGATTACGCTGATCCACCCCAAGGAAAAAGAAACCCTTGAATCGGTACTGGAGCGCAACGCGGTGCTGCGCCAGATCTACGAGAAGAGCCATGAACTGCAGGCGCTCTGGCGTCAGCGTGGGCTCAAGCCCCAGGACAAGCTCAACGCGTTGATGGAGTGGTGCCGGGAGGCGGAAGCCAGCGGTATCCGGTATCTTGAGGAGTTCGCCGAGCACCTTCGGGCCTACTCGCTGCGCCCTGCTGTCTGAGACAGTCAGGTCGCTGAACAAGGGGTTGGGTGAGCGCGTTCACCTGGCCCTTTTTTCTTTCAGGCCCCTTGCTATTCCGGGTCTATGGCTTTTCGGAAAAGGCAGTAGGTGACCTGCCCCGCGCTTTTTTGCCGATGCAGATGCCATGACCCAGGCACTGCCGGTGTTGGCAATTCGCTCTCGTGTTCCACGTAAACCCAGCCGCCGGATTTAATCCAGCCCTGCTCATCCAGTAATGGAAACAGTTTCTCCAGCCAGCCCTGTCGGAACGGTGGGTCCATGAAAACGATGTCGAACGGCGGCCGGTTTCTCTGACGCAGGTAGCTCTCGACATCTGCGCACACCACGTCTCCGGTGTCAGACTTCAATAACCTGAGGTTGTCCCTGAGTGCCTTGGCCAGGGCAGGCGTATGATCCACGAGGGTGGCACCTGCGGCACCTCTGGACAGTGCTTCCAGGCCAAGCGCGCCGGAGCCGGCGAACAGGTCGAGACAATCACTGCCTGCCAGGTGAAAGTTAAGCCAGTTGAACAGGGTTTCCCGGGTGCGGGCGGGGGTTGGTCGCACACCACCGGCATCCGGAAAACGCAGTTTCCGGCTGCGCCAGTCACCGCCGATAATGCGCAGTTCGCCGGTGCTGTTATTAGCGGGTGCGGCCCCGGTACCGCGACCGGTCGGGTTTCTTTTCGAAATGCTGTGGCTGGTGGATTTTCGGCGCGCCATCGTCGCAGCTCCGGGACTGTGCGGGGTTCTGGGTATCTGCGCGCATCTTACCGGAAACCGGGCCTCGCGCGATAATCCGGGTGGCCCTCACTTCATCGGGACAGTCTGCTAGAATGTCGGCTTTCTTTGTCCCGCCCATTCAGACTGATGGATTGACTTTTATGACGGCAGAGTGGATTTCAATCGGCCTTCTGGCCCTTCTTGTGCTTGTATTTGTTCTGGATATCGCCGGAAACCGCAGCCGGGCACCGCGCCCGAAGCCGGTGCCGCAGCGCAAGCCAGAGGTTGCCAGAGGGGCGGCACCGGAGCCGGAAAAAGCCGAGAGCGAAACGCCTGCCACTCCCGAGCCGCAACCAGAGTCGGTGGCTGAACCAGAGCCGGCCCTGGAGCCTCAGCCCGCAGAAGAGCCCCAGAAAGCACCGGAACCCGAGCCTCAGGTCAGCGTTTTCGAACGCATCAAAAAGGGATTGGGTAAGACCCGGGCGAGCCTGACCGGTGGTCTGTCAGACCTGTTCTCCCTGAGCAAGAAAATTGATGAGGACCTGCTCGAGGAAATCGAAACCACGCTGTTAATGGCGGATGTTGGCGTTACCGCCACTTCTGAGATCATTGAATCGCTCACCGACAAACTTGAGCGCAATCAGCTCAAGGACGGTGAGGCCCTGCGACAGGCGTTACGGGATGAATTGCACGGGCTGCTGAAGGATGTGACCAGGCCCCTGGAAATCGACTCCGGCAAGACCCCCTACGTCATCCTCATGGTGGGCGTGAACGGCGTGGGCAAGACCACCACCATCGGCAAGCTTACCAAGAAATTCCAGAACGAAGGCAAATCGGTCATGCTGGCCGCCGGCGATACCTTCCGTGCTGCGGCGGTCGAGCAGTTGCAGGTCTGGGGTGAGCGCAACAATGTGCCGGTGGTGGCACAACACACCGGTGCTGACAGTGCCTCGGTGATTTTCGATGCCATCCAGTCAGCCAAATCCCGTGGCGTAGATGTCGTGATCGCCGATACCGCCGGTCGTCTGCAGAACAAGGATAACCTGATGCAGGAGCTGGAGAAGGTGGTCCGTGTGATGAAGAAACTGGACGAATCTGCGCCCCACGAAGTCATGCTGGTGCTGGATGCGGGCACCGGCCAGAACGCCCTGAGCCAGGCGCAGGTGTTCCAGCAGGCTGTGGGCGTGAGTGGCATTACATTGACGAAACTGGACGGCACGGCCAAAGGCGGTATTGTGTTTGCCATTGCCCGTCAGTTGCAGTTGCCGATCCGGTTTATCGGTGTTGGTGAGCAGGTGGATGATCTGCGCAGCTTCGATGCCGAAACCTTTGTGGATGCCCTGTTTGACGAATAGCCCGGAATCCAGCCGCGCGGAAACCGCCCATGATTGAGTTTCGCCAGGTCACCAAGCGCTACGACAGTGATCATACCGCCCTGCGTCAGGTCAACTTTGGCCTGGAGCGCGGCGAGCTGGCGTTTCTGACCGGCCATTCCGGTGCGGGTAAAAGTACCCTGCTGAAACTGATCATGGTGATGGAACGCCCCAGTGCCGGCGAGGTGGTGGTAGGTGGACAGGTTCTGAACCGCTTGCCCCGCCGCCAGATTCCCTATATCCGACGCCATATCGGCGTGGTCTTCCAGAACCACCAGTTGTTGTTCGATCGCACCGTTTTCGACAACGTCGCCATGCCCCTTGAAGTCATGGGTGCTTCACCCAGAGACACCGGCCGGCGTGTGCGCGCAGCGCTGGACAAGGTCGGGTTGTTGCAGAAGGAAAAAATGAACCCGATGCAGCTCTCCGGCGGTGAGCAGCAGCGCGTCGGTATTGCCCGGGCGGTGGTCAACAAACCCCCGGTACTGCTGGCGGATGAGCCGACAGGTAACCTGGACCCGGCGCTGTCCGCCGACATCATGAATCTGTTCGGGCAGTTCAGCCAGGTGGGCGTTACCGTGTTGATCGCAACCCACGATATTGCCCTGATCAATGAGATGGGGCGGCGAACATTGAAGCTGGATCATGGTCGCCTGGTTGCTGGCGGCACCTCGGTTATTGGCGGAGGTGTCAGTGGCCGCTGATCCGCGTAAAAAGCCGCAACCTGCACGAGGCGCCAACAAGGCCCGGTCGCCCTGGCGTGAGCAGGCTGAGAGCTATTTCACCCATCATCGCAAGGTTGCCGAGGATAGTGCCCGGCGTCTCTGGCGCAATCCGGTGGCCAGTTTGATGACCTGGACCGTGATGGGCGTTGCCCTGGCCTTGCCGGTGGCGCTGCTGTTGCTGCTCACCAGTCTCCAGGGCGTAAGTGCGGGCTGGGAAAGCAGTGCCCGGGTGACCGCTTACATTGAGCTGACTGTGCCGCTTGAGCGGGCACGGGTGTTGAGCAGTGACATTGCCAGCGACGGCCGGGTGGCCGGTGTCGAGCTGGTTGATCGGGACCAGGCCCTGGAAGAATTTCGGGCCTCATCGGGCCTGGAAGATGCCCTGGATTATCTCGAAGACAACCCTCTGCCACATACCCTGCTGATTACCCCTGAGGAAGGCGCCCGTTCCACCGAGGGGGTGGAAGGCCTTGTTCGGTTTATTGAAGGCATGGAAGGCGTCGAGCGGGTTCAGGTGGACCTCGGCTGGTTGCAGCGTCTGAACGCCATGACGGATCTTCTGGCCCGTGCGGTCTGGGCACTGGCGATTCTGCTGGCTGCTGCGGTTGTGCTGGTGATCGGCAACACGGTCCGTCTTTCGATTGAGAGTCGCCGGGACGAAATTCTGGTTGCGAAACTGGTGGGCGGAACGGACAGCTTTGTCCGCAGGCCCTTTCTGTACACCGGCGCATGGTTTGGGCTCGGTGGCGGGATTGTGGCGCTGATTCTGTTGCAGTTGTCTCTGTGGTGGCTCAGCGGGCCCATAGAGCGGCTGGCAGGGCTGTATCGGAGTGATTTTTCCCTCGACGGTTTGCAGTTTGATGGGGCACTGGCGTTGATAATTGTTGCGATGCTGCTAGGCTGGCTGGGCGCCTGGGTCGCTGTGAAACGTCATCTGGATGACATGGAGCCGGGTGATATTGCCGGAGGCGGATGATCCGGATAGCGGGAAAACCGTATTGAAGAAACAGCTTCTGCTGGCGTAATTTCGAAGCCAGCAAAGCCAAGGTGAAATTTTCAGGTAGTTGATTTAGAACGTTTTACTGGAGATTTCGGGAACTTTCAGAGTTCTTGGCGGTCCAAAAAGTAGTTGGTATATTTAAGGGCCGTCGGGTTCGGAGGTTAGAGCATGGGTACGAGTTTACAACTGGTTGACAGACTGGTTCCGGGTCAGAATCTCGAGTCTTACATTCAGGCTGCGAGCCGCATCCCGGTGCTCACAGTGGACGAAGAACGGGAGCTGGCTGAAAGGCTCCATTATGAGGGCGACGTAGAGGCCGCCCGTCAGCTGGTTATGTCTCACCTGCGCTTTGTGATTCACATTGCCCGGAGCTATTCGGGTTATGGTCTGGCTCAGGCGGATCTGATTCAGGAAGGTAACGTCGGCCTGATGAAGGCGGTCAAACGGTTCAATCCGGAATACGGTGTGCGCCTGGTGTCCTTTGCCGTTCACTGGATCAAGGCAGAGATTCACGAGTTTATTCTGCGCAACTGGCGGATTGTGAAAGTGGCCACTACAAAGGCCCAGCGCAAGTTGTTCTTCAATCTGCGCAGCCAGAAGAAGAAGCTTGCCTGGCTCAGCCATGATGAGCTGAACGCGGTTGCCGAAGATCTGGGTGTTGAGCCACGGGTGGTCCGCGAAATGGAAGGCCGACTGGCTTCCCAGGATACGGCGTTCGATGGTCCGCAGGACGACGATGACGATAACGCCTATCAGGCACCGGCGTATTATCTGGAAGATGCTCGCAGCAATCCGGCCACTCAACTGGAGAACGCCGATTGGTCCGACGATTCCAACGGCAGGCTGATGCAGGCTCTGGAGCAGCTGGATGAGCGCAGCCAGGATATTCTTCGGGAGCGCTGGTTGTCCGAAAGCAAGTCGACGTTGCATGAGTTAGCAGACAAATACGGCGTGTCGGCGGAGCGAATCCGGCAGCTTGAGAAGAATGCGATGAAGAAGATTCGCATGCAGATGGTTGAGGCGGCCTGACCAGGCGGCCCAATCCCGCGACTGAGTCGTTAAAACGCCACCACCGGTTCCGGTTGGTGGCGTTTTTGTTTGTATAATCGGAAACTTTACCTTGGGGGCAGAAGCGATTGGGTAGGCCTTTCCAAAACACGCTGTGAATACGTCCATGTACGCTCGGCTCCGCCATCCATGGCTCCGCACGGTTTTGGAAAGGCCCACCCAATCCCTTCTCAAACCTTTGTGCAAAGGCCTGAAATATGACTGATAAACACCTTCATATCGCATTTCTCGGTATCGGCCTCATGGGCGCGCCCATGACCCGTAACCTCCTGAACGCGGGTTTCCCGATGACCTTGTGGAACCGCACGTCTAGCAAGTGCGAGCCCTTTGCTTCTGAAGCAACCATTGCCAAATCTCCGGCGAAGGCGGTTGCCAATGCGGACGTGGTGATCACCATGTTGGAGAACAGCGATGTGGTGGAGCAGGTGCTGGTTAAGCAGGGGGCTCTTGAGGACCTGAAGCCGGGGGCGCTGGTGATTGATATGAGCTCGATCCAGCCTTCTGTGGCCCGAAGGCATGCTGAGTTGGCGGCGGAGCGGGGTGCCGGCTATGTGGATGCGCCGGTGTCCGGAGGTACTGTAGGTGCTGCGGAAGCTCGCCTGAGTATCATGGCGGGTGGTTCCGAAACCGATGTCGATCGTGCTAAGCCGGTGTTTGAGGCGCTCGGCAAATGCACCCGTATCGGGCCTGTGGGTTCAGGGCAATTGGCGAAGCTGGCCAATCAGGCTATTGTTGGAATCACCATTGGTGCCGTGTCCGAGGCGCTGCTGCTTGCGGCGAAAGGCGGTGCGGATCCTGCGGCCGTGCGGGAGGCCTTGCTGGGCGGGTTTGCTGGTAGCCGGATTCTGGAGCTGCATGGGCAGCGGATGATCGACCGTGACTTTGCCCCCGGTGCGCCAGCACGCATTCAGCTCAAGGACATGCGGATGATCCTGGACGAGGCCCGGGCGGAAGGGCTGACCTTGCCCCTGGCCCAGCAGACTCACAACGAGTACCTGTCGCTGGTGGCGAATGGCCACAGTGATGTCGACCATAGCGGCCTGTTGCTGGAGCTGGAGCATCTGAACGGTGCGCTGCTTGGCTCCCTTGGTCGCGGCCCGAAGGAGTAACCACGCCATGCCCCGTTTTGCTGCCAACCTGTCGATGCTGTTCACGGAAGTGGATTTCCCCGAGCGCTTTGCCATGGCCCGGGCCGCCGGTTTTGAGGGGGTGGAGTATCTGTTCCCTTACGCCTACCCCAAAGACCTGCTCAGAGACCTTTTGAACGATAACAAACTGTCCCAGGTGTTGTTCAACCTGCCGCCCGGCGACTGGGATGCTGGGGAGAGGGGTATCGCCTGCCTGCCGGACCGGGTGGAGGAGTTCCAGGCCGGCGTGGATCAGGCGATCGACTATGCCAAAGCCCTGGGCTGTCGGCGGCTAAACTGCCTGGCGGGCCTGAAACCCGATCATGCCTCAGATGAGATTGCCTGGAACACGCTGGTGAACAATGTCGCCTGGGCAGCCCCCAGGCTTGCGGAGGAGGGTATCACCCTGTGTCTGGAAGCCATCAATTCGCGCGTGGACATGCCAGGCTTTGTTCTGGATACCTCCGGCAAGGTACTTGCGTTGATTGAGGAAGTGGATGCGGACAACGTGCGCCTGCAGTACGACCTTTACCACATGCAGATTATGGAAGGGGACCTGGTGCGCTCCATGGAGTGCCTGTTGCCCTGGATCGGCCACATTCAGTTTGCCGACAACCCCGGCCGACACGAGCCCGGTACCGGGGAGATTAACTTTTCGAATGTTTTTGCGGCCATCGATGTCATGGGGTATGACGGCTGGGTAAGCGCGGAATACCGGCCTACCGGGGCAACGGGCGACAGTCTTGGCTGGTTTTCAGGCAAGCTCTGACCGTCGCCATTGGCGACACCCTCTTACAAGATCGTAACTGGCCGGGTTGCCAACTTCTTCGTACCCTTGTCCTAACTGTAATCCGCTATCGGGAGGAGAACCGGTGAAAGCGCTGGTAATCGAAGACGATCAGGACGTTGCAAATTATCTTGTCAAAGGGCTGAAGGAATCCGACTTCGTGGTCGACCATGCGGCCGATGGCAAGGAAGGCATGATGATGGCGGCCAGCGAAGATTACGACATCATGATTGTAGATCGCATGCTTCCCGGCATGGACGGTCTCTCCATTATCAAGACCGTGCGGGCGACTGGAAACCAGGTGCCGGTTTTGATTCTCAGTGCCCTGGGTGATGTAGACGACCGTGTTGAAGGTTTGCGAGGCGGTGGCGACGATTACCTGACCAAGCCGTTTTCGTTCACCGAACTGTTGGCTCGGATCGAATCCCTGGTTCGTCGTAATCGCCAGTCCGCAGAGACCGAAACGGTATTGCGGGTGGCGGATCTGGAAATGGACCTGCTGGCGCGGACTGTCAAGCGGGCCGGACAGAATATCGATGTCCAGCCCCGGGAATTCCGTTTGCTGGAATACCTGATGCGTAATGCCGGTCAGGTGGTTACCCGGACCATGCTGTTGGAGAAGGTCTGGGATTATCATTTTGATCCCCAGACCAACGTGATTGACGTGCACATCAGCCGGCTGAGAGCCAAGATCGACAAGGAATTCGATACCCCCTTACTGCAGACCATCCGGGGTGCAGGGTACATGTTACGTGAAACTGCTTAGCCAGCTCAGGACATCATCCTTCCAGCTAGCCCTGCTGTACATGGTGGTGTTTGCCACCTCGGTATTCCTGTTACTGGCCTTTATCTACTGGCGTACGGCGGGCTTCATGACCGCCCAGACCGACGAAACCATCGAGGCGGAAATCGCCGGTCTGGCGGAGCAGTATCGTGGCCGTGGTGTGAACGGCCTGATCACTATTATCCGTGAGCGTGTTGCCCGCGACCCCAACGCCAAATCCATCTACCTGCTGACGACCGACGATTTCCTCAAGCTGGCCGGAAATATTGAAACCTGGCCGGAAGGCAGTCGTTCCGAAAGTGGCTGGATCAATTTCACCCTGAACGAATCGGTGGGCTGGAACGGGCCCGAGCGTCTGGCCCGAGCCCGCATCTTCGAGGTGCAGGGTGGCATGCGCCTGCTTGTGGGGCGCGATGTCGACGAACTAACCAATCTCAAGCGGGTGATCGAAACCGCCATCAACTGGGGAATGGGAATCACCCTTGCCTTGGCGTTACTCGGTGGTTTCCTGATGAGCCGAAGTACGACCCGGCGCATCGAGGTTATCAACAACACCTCCCGCCGGATCATGAACGGCCATCTGTCCCTGAGAATTCCAACTCGTGGCACCGACGATGATTTTGACCAGCTGGCAGAAAACCTGAACCAGATGCTGGACCGGATTGTGTACCTGATGGAAGGCATCCGGCACGTCTCCGACAGCATTGCCCACGATTTGCGCACCCCCCTGACCCGACTGCGCAACCAGCTGGAAAACACACTGATGTCGGTGGATAACGATGAAGCAAGGGAGCAGGCGGGCCGCGCAGTGGCGGAAGCCGACCAGTTGCTGGCCACCTTCAACGCTCTGTTGCGTATCGCACGCCTGGAAACCCGCGGCAATACCGCGGACATGAAACCTGTGCCTCTGGACGAGCTGGTTGCGGATGCCTGCGAACTCTATGAAGCCCTGGCCGAGGACAAAGACCAATCGTTTGAACAGGATTTGCAAAGCGGTGTGAAGATCGAGGGTGACCGGGACCTCCTGTTCCAGATGGTCAGCAACTTGATTGATAATGCCATCAAATACACGCCTGAACACGGCGTTATAGGCGTCTCGGTTCGGCGGGAAGATTCGGAAGCCGTCTTCGAAGTTCGCGACAGTGGCATCGGTATTCCCGATGCGGAGAAAGACCAGGTTTTCCAGCGCTTTTATCGAGTGGGCAAGAGCCGTTCGTTACCGGGGAACGGGCTGGGCCTGAGCCTGGTGAGCGCTGTTGCGGAAATTCACCAGGGCCGGATCGTTTTGAGCGATACTCATCCGGGAGAAGAGTCGCCGGGGCTGACTGTGGCTGTAAAGATCCCTGCCTTTAGCGAGGCCCGCAAACGCATTCGAGCGACCCAGGCAGAGCAGTCGGCAGATTCGGCGGCCGGGGAAACCCAAGCCGCCTCTCAATCCACCGGCGTGAAGACTCACTGACTGGCGCGGAACCGGTTGATCTTCGAAAGCACCGGGCCGATCAGCGCATCTTTGCGGGATTCGATCTCGTGGGTAATCTTCTCAAATTGCGAACGGCGACGATTTACCCGTACCTGAATGCTGTCCCATTCGCCTTCCAGATGCTTCTGTTCTGCCGCCAGGAAAGCCGCGATGTTGTGCCGGTTGACCTTGCCGGTGATTCCGTACTGATCCAGACGATAGCCAAGGGCATCCACGCCATTGAGAGCCATATTCAGCAGCGTTTCGGTATTCATGTTGATTTCTCCAAAAGTGGAATCTGCAAAAACGTATAACACCAACGCTATGCTTCGTTCCTAGAGTCTGCAACCTAATTCCGGGTGCCAGCGTTCATCGATACCCTGACTAAAAGGTAATTCCTCGGCCACGATGGTGTAACCAACGGTGTGCATAATTGAAACTGTAGCTTTGGAAGCCTGCAGATTTGTTGCTTGCTTCTCCCTCCAGCACAGCGCTAGCCTTACCCCGTTTTTACGGGGTTTTTTTATGCCCTGAATTTTCTGATTTCCAGCTGCAGAGGACGTTACAAGACCAATGAGTCAGGTTCCCGGTAATGGTGGCCCGCGCCCCAGATACATCACGCCCGAGGGCGAACAGGCCCTGCGGGAGGAGTTGCAGTATCTCTGGAAGGTGAAACGCCCGGAGGTTACCCAGGCCGTACGTGAAGCTGCTGCCCTTGGCGACCGGTCCGAGAACGCGGAATACATATACGGCAAGAAGCAGTTGCGGGAAATCGATCGCCGGGTGCGCTTCCTGAGCAAACGCCTTGAAGAGCTGACCGTGGTTGACCGTTTGCCGGATGACCGGGAAAAAGTGTTCTTTGGTGCCTGGGTGACGGTGGATGATGAAGACGGTGAGGAACAGACCTATCGTCTGGTCGGCGCGGATGAGTTCGATCTGACCAAAGGCTATCTCAGCATCAACTCCCCCCTGGCCCGGGCGCTGATTGGCAAACGCCTGGAAGACGAGGTGAGCGTTCGCACCCCCGAAGGCTGGAAGTCGGTGTTCGTGGTGGGTATTCGCTACCAGGCGCCTGAAGACGACAAGTGAATGATGTCACAAAATTGGCGAGTGCCCGGGCAGTTTGACGGATTTGTCGATAAACTGATCAAAATTTGTCACAGCTGGTCGCAGACAGGATCGTCTGCCGGGGAAATGCCATGGGTAAGCGTGGAAAAGTCGGAATCGTTCAGCGCAGGATAAGCAGGCCGTTAGTGTTGGCGGGGCTTGTCGCGGCGTGGGCCGTTGCAGGTGGGGTGTTTGCCCAGAGCGACAATCAGGAAAGCGCTTTCAAGTATGAAGAGCGCTCTACCATTCACACCATCCAGCTGAATTCCATGGAGGAGGAAACTCTGGCCAATACGGTCATTGAAGGGGGTCTGACAGCTCCGGCTGCGGGCGTACCGCTCAAACCAAGGGTCGAAGACGATTTTTACCTCGATCCGCTTGGTCTTCGCCCCGGTGACAGCCGCACTGACCTTGGCCGCTCGCAGATCCCGGTGGAGTTCCGTTTCAGCAATCCAAAATCCATTCCCGGGCAGACTCACAGCAACAACTACGTGATCCGCCCACCCGAGAACCGCACCTACGACGCGCTGAACATCAATATGAACGAGCGTTGAGACAGGCGTTCAGGCTGCTGCGCAGCCGTTGTCCGCCGCGGGCGTCTTACCAAGTACATCTTCGTAGAAAAATGTCAGCGCCTGGCTGGCCTGATTGAAACGCGCCCGGGATACCCGCATGCGTTCGTTCAGGTAGTCCAAAAACTTCTGGCGGTCTTCATTGGCCAGTGCATCGGGATCTTTCATGTCGCTGAACAGCACGAATCGGGTGATCCAGTGCAGGTAGGTCTGCTCTGAGCGTTGATTGAGCTTGTGCTGATGAATGGCGTCCTTGACCCGTGCCACCAAGCCTGGCTGGGACTGTTCCAGCGCTTCTGTGATGTCCATAAATAACTCTTGCTGATGAATTGGTTTTCTTATTTTGGGCGCATCTTATGACAAGAGATTTACGAGCGCAAAGCTTTATTCAGGAAGATTGACTCTGGTCATTTTCTGACCAGAGTCTGGGCTGGAAGGCCGATTACTTCAGGGCTTCGAGCTTGTCGATGTACTTCTGCATGGCGTCATCGCTGGACATGCCTTTGAGTTTCTCCCAGGCATCGAATTTGGCGCGGCCCACGAAATCCATCATGCCCGGGCGCTTGCCGGACACATCGCCCTCGGTGGCCTGTTTGTACAGCGCATAGAATTCCAGTTTCATCTCGTTGGAGGGCTTGAAGTCGCCTTCGGCGGTCTGGATGTAGTTGACGGCTTCGTCGAAGCGGGTTTTCAGGTCACTCATGTTGATCTCCGTATGGTTCTACTTTGGTCCTGTTTGTTGGGCGAGTATAGCTAGCCGCTGTTCGACCGTCATTGGCTGATTTTGGCTTTGGGGCTTTAATGAAAGCGAATGGGATGCCATCGGGCAGTAAGGGTCTATATTTGGAAAACGCCAATGTTCAGCGGCCGGTTTTTAGTGCAACGGAAAACCGGTCCGGTGGAGGCCCGCCAGGGCCGGAACGAACTGCAACCACTTGTTATACCATGAGTTTACTTACCACTAAGGATGCCACCTTTCTTCCGTAGTCGTCCAAGCACTTGGGGCCGGTGTAGTTGACGTTGCGTGGAAACTCCTCTCTAAGATAGCGATGTGCAATGGCCGATGATTTCATTGCGAGCTCGAAAGACGGAGTGATTCCTTTGCTGAAATGGTCTGAATCGAAATGAGCAACAATTTTGTTTCTAAAATTGGTCATTTCCTGCCAGTAAGCTTTGAATTCCTTATCTGTCACATTGAGCTGCCTGAACAAAAGCTCTCTAAATCGTTGCTCGTCACCAACAACTGCTTTCCAATGCGTTTCTTCAGTATTCGAACCGAATACCTTGCACCAACTGATAGCGGCATCACAGAGAAGTGCATTACATATAGAGCGAAAAGGGAAAAAATAGCCCGTTCCCTCGTCAAGCTGACCAAGGCGATCCCACAACGCACAAAACGAGTAATATGATCTTGAGAAAGTCGCCAAATACATCATGCTGTGCTCAATTTGTCGGATCATCTCTGCACTCATGATTTACGTATAGCGCTTAGCTTTGCAGCGTGCTGGAGCGCAGCGCAGGCGCGGCCGCGAACAGCCACTGGTTATTTGGAAATTAGAACGGGATATCATCGTCCCACTCAGGTTCTTGTGTACCCCCTACCGGAATATTCTCGATCCCATGTTTGGCAAAGAGACCGTTCAGCTCCTTCACGAAACCTGTAGATTTAGTGAGCACTTGATTGTCGCTGACTTCACTACGTAGGCTTTCGAGGGAATCTTTTGGTATATCCGGCTGCTCTTGAAGAAGAGCTACCTTTTCTAGCGCATCGTCTACTTCAGTTGACTGAGAGATGGCATTCGAAATACAGCGAATCATTTTCGCCCGAGTCTTTGGCGATTTTACGATTGTATTGAATATTTCCTCAGCCACTTGGGCAACGGTTTTATTAACGGCCTGTATTCCCTGATATTTACCAATAAAACCGTACGGATCTAGGCCTTTTCGAACCGGAATAATGAGTATGTCACGGCCGACCGCAACGCCAACCTCCTGATCACACCAATTGCTTTCTTTAAAGCCTGGCATTAGCAGGCAAGCCATGGCATCCATTGTTTGCAATGCCGCTTCTATTTCGGTTTGCCACTCCTTGCTAGGCTCAATGTCTTCGTGCGCCACAAACCCCGATATGGCGTAATTTCGTAGCGCATGTTGGAGTTGACCAGTCTTTACCTTGAAGGATGCTAGGTGGCTTAAAAACAACCTGAAATGCCCAACTTTCCAGAACGTAGCCTCTCTGGGGGCGCTGGATGAGTACGCGTGTTCTAGCTCCAATTCATCCGCGATTCGGAGTACCAAATCTTCGTTTGCATCAGCCAATAGTTCCTTAACGTAAACCCACTTGCTATTCGCGCTCGGTTGGAAATCCTTGCAGTCAATGCCGTAGGCTCCGAGGTAAACATCAATGTCAGAAAAGCTCATCCTCGACTGAAGCTCGCGCCCAATTCGGTCAATGAGATGAATTCTGTCTAATACCTTCATCGCGAAGATTCCTTTCTCACGTAACGCCAGTCAGCATGCGCGGCTGGGAAATGAAGGCGAAGCTGCAATGTGGCAGGCGTCGCGTCACTGGCCTTGTTAGGCATCATACTGCCTTGCGCAGGTTTTTCTCGAGAGTTTTTCTTACATCAAAAACACCGAAAACCAGGGTCCGCTTTGGTAATTTAAAGGCTTTCCGGAGATCGGCAGCTAAGTCCAATGCCTTTAACCCAACCTTTGCCGATTGGGCTACTGCAGTCTCGCGCACTGCACTAATATCCGCGGTAACATCCCACTGAAACGCAGCAACTTGATCAGCTTGACGAATTTCTTGAGGGAATATCATTAGCCTGTCTGCGACTTCAGCTTTTTTGGGTCTCAAGAACCCTGCAGGAATAGACAGGTTTGGTAACTCTGGGACACTACCCATAAATGCACCCGCATGACCATCCGATTGCTCTGCGAGATCATTGTCGGAAATTCGGTCAGCACAGTCGATTGCATAACCTTCAAGGGTTATGGCCGCAGTTAGTGCATCAAAACGAGCATTGTGCTTGTCTTTACGAGTTTCCCACCACGCGTTTATGGCTGCGCCCGCTACGGTTGCAACCAATGCACTTGTAATTACTGTCGAAAAGAATTGGTCCATCACTCTCTTGCCTAACAGCTAATTATACGAACGCGTTCGCCTATTTCGCATTTGGGAGAATCATAGCGCTGAACGTTCTGGAAATGCATTTTCCCCTATAATCAGGCGCCTAACGCTCCGTTTCCAATACGTGATGCTTGAGTAATGCGCCCAATTGCTCCTGCGGCAGTTTTGTCGCGGGCGTATAACTTCCAGAGCTCTCATGCCAATTGTGGCCTAGATCAGAAGATTATCGGCAATTCCCCGATGTCTTTTCGGAGTTTTGCGAACGGACTCGTATAATTCCATCGTCACCCATAACGGCAGGGTAGTCCAAGCGTCTGCATCACGCATGAAAATGAGAGAAGTCCAAGTTTCTGTGCAGCCGATTGTTTGGTTCTCAATGAGTTGCTAGAACGGGTAAAAAGGCTATGGCTTATACACACGGTGCAACATGAGAACCAATATCGTTATTGATGATCAGTTAATGGCTGAAGCCCTTAGAGTCTCTGGTTGTGAATCCAAAAAAGAAGCCGTTGAGCAGGGTTTAAAACTCCTGATTCAGCTAAGCAAGCAGCAGGGGATTCGAAAGCTGCGCGGCAAAATCGAGTGGGAAGGCGATCTGGATGAAATGAGGAGTGTACGATGATACTCGTGGATACCAGCATTGGATCGACTATTTAAAAGGAGTGAAAAACCCCGAAAGTCGTCCCATGCCGGATCATATCCCAAATCGTGCCTTTTGTTCACTCGTTCATGGAGTTGGTGGACTCGGCGGTGGTACAGTTTTCAGTCGCGTAACAGCCTTTCGTTCGTAATGGCGACATGGAAGCAATAAGGTGAAAAGGATATCTGTATGAAAGCATTCGTAGTTTTAATGCTCCTCGGTTCCATCTCCCTCTCCGCAAATGCCGGCGTCTACAAATGGGTCGACGCCAACGGCCAGACCCATTTTGGAGACCGTCCACCGGCTCAGGCGGCATCCAGTGAAGTCAAAGTAAATGCCGCCCCGGCCAGCGTGGATGCGGGGGCACGAGAGCGGCATCAGAAGATGACCGACTTTCTGGATCAGCAGCAGGAAGAGCGTGAGGCCCGGCAAGCTGCGAATGCTAAAGCAGAGGAGAAAGCGCAGGAGCAGGCCGAGCTGTGTAAAAAGCTTCGGGCACGTCTGAAGTTCCTGGCCAGCGTCTCGACTTTTTACAACATCAACGATCAGGGCGAGCGGGTCTATGTGAATGAGGCCGAGAACGCCCAGATTCGGGAGGATTTTCGGGCGAAGGTGCGCAAAACCTGTGGCAACCCCTAGGGTGCCTTGGTTCCCAATCAGCGCCCTGGCTTGACGGGGATCAAGACCGACAAGAGCAGCGAGCCATACACTGGGATCAGTGAATTTAATCTCATCCCCCACAGTCATGGAGACTGCACGAATGTCCCTGGAAAAGCACGATCTGATTCACGAACTGCCGGAATACAAAGAGGCCATCCACCTTCTGAAAACCAACAGCGCTCACTTCGCCAAGCTGTTTGATGAATATCATGAGCTGGATCATGAGGTGCATCGCATCGAAACGGGCGCTGAGAACACGTCCGACGACTATCTGGAAACGCTCAAGAAGAAACGGCTGAACCACAAGGATCAGTTGTTCGCAATGATACGTGAATACGAGGCCTCAACGGCCAGCTGAGTATCACGCCGCCTTCACGGAAACGTCTTACCGTCGTAACCCTCCTTGTGAACACTGGTGATGCAGTATCATTCATTTCACAAGGAGCTGGTTATGAAGTTACGCACGATCCTCGGGCTGTCGCTCTGCTCGGCCGCCCTCTCTGTGGCGCAGGCCGCGCCGGGTAAGTCCCATCCTGAATCCTGGGTGCCGCCCGGTCTGGACGACTGGAAAGATGTGCCTGCCCAATCCTGGCATAAGCGCGCGGCGGACAAGCAGCCGATCCACCTGGGGCCTCGGCCGTTCTGGCTGGTCGATAATATGGATGAGGGCCCCTTGAAGGAGCGCCTGCAGTCCTGCAATACCCGCCATCTAAAGCGCTCGGATTTTTCTATCGGCCACCGTGGCGCCCCTCTGCAGTTTCCCGAGCACACCAAGGAGTCTTACGTTGCCGCAGCGCAGATGGGCGCAGGCATTGTGGAGTGTGATGTGGCATTCACCAAGGACCGTGAACTGGTTTGCCGGCACGCCCAGAACGACCTGCACACCACAACGAACATCGTCGCGGTCCCGGAGCTGAACGCCAAGTGCACCCAGCCGTTTGTACCAGCCGATCTGGCATCGGGCACACCGGCCCGTGCCGAGTGCCGCACCAGTGATATTACCCTCGCAGAGTTCAAGTCCCTGAAGGGCAAGATGGACGCCTATAACCCCATGGCAACCACGCCGGAGGAGTATCTGGCTGGCACGGCCGATTGGCGTACAGACCTCTATGCCAGCCGTGGCACGTTGATGACCCATAAAGAGAGCATCGAGCTTTTCAAGGCTCTGGGCGTCAAGTTCACCCCGGAGCTGAAAACCCCGGTGGTGGATATGCCGTTTGAGGGTGACTATAGCCAGCAGGACTATGCCCGCCAGATGATCGAGGATTACCTCGATGCGGGCGTCCGGCCGAGGGATGTATGGCCCCAGTCATTCAATCTGGACGATGTGCTGTTCTGGGTAAACGAGACGCCCCGGTTTGGCCGGCAGGCGGTGTTCCTTGATCAGTCGGTCCCTACGCCGGAAAACACCTCGCTGGCCAACATGGAGAGACTGAAGGCACAGGGCGTGAATATCCTCGCTCCGGCCCTCTGGAAGATGCTGACGCTTGATAGCTATGGTGAGATTGTTCCGTCGGAGTACGCCGAAAATGCCCGTACCGCGGGTCTGGACCTGATCGCCTGGACGGTTGAGCGCAGCGGCCCGCTGGAAAACGGCGGTGGCTGGTATTACCAGACAGTGACTGATGCCATTAACAACGACGGCGATATGCTGACCGTGATTGATGTTCTGGCCCGTGAAGTGGGGGTGATTGGTATCTTCTCGGACTGGCCAGCTACCACTACGTTCTATGCCAACTGCATGGGGCTGGGCAGGCATTGAGGCTAAACAGGCGCAGCAACATGCTGCGCCTTTTCACAACTATTGAACGTTTTCCAGTTCACCAAACCGGTCGGCGAACAGTGCCGAAGACAGGTAACGCTCCGCCGTATCCGGCAGCACCACCACAATATTCTTACCCTGGTATTCCGGCTGCTTGCTGATTCGAACTGCAGCCACCACCGCCGCGCCGCAGGAAATGCCGCAGAGAATGCCCTCTTCCTGCATCAGTCGATGGGCCATGTCCATGGCGTCTTCATTGGTGACAGTCTCCACCTGATCGACCATTTCCAGGTCCAGGTTCTTGGGTACGAAGCCAGCCCCGATGCCCTGAATCTTGTGAGGGGATGGTTTGGGGTCCTCACCGTTCATCACCTGCGTAATCACGGGCGAGTCGGCGGGTTCGACGGCAATGGTGGCAATTTTCTTGCCCTTGGTGCCTTTGATGTAGCGGGAAACACCGGTCAGTGTGCCGCCAGTGCCAACCCCGGCCACAAAGACATCGACCTCACCGTCCGTGTCGTTCCAGATTTCCGGGCCGGTGGTGTCCTCGTGAATTCGGGGATTGGCCGGGTTCTGGAACTGCTGAGGCAGAAAATGATTGTCTGGATCGCTGGCAAAGATTTCTTCAGCCTTGGCGATGGCGCCCGGCATACCTTTGGCTGGTTCGGTCAGTACCAGCTCTGCACCGAGTGCTTTGAGTACCTTGCGACGCTCCAGGCTCATGGAAGCGGGCATGGTCAGGATCAGTTTATAGCCCCTGGCGGCTGCCACGTAGGCCAGGGCGATGCCCGTGTTTCCACTGGTGGGCTCCACGATGGTCATACCGGGTTTCAGGGTGCCGCGTTTTTCGGCGTCCCAGATCATGGCTGAGCCAATCCGGCATTTGACCGAATAGGCCGGGTTGCGGCCCTCGATCTTGGCCCAGATGGTGGCGCCATCGTTGACGCGGTTCAGTCTGACCAACGGGGTGTTGCCGATGGACAGGGAGTTGTCCTCGTAAATGCGTGCCATGGTGTTCTCCTTGTAGCTTTGTTTTTATTCTAGTCTAGCACCACTCAGGAGCCCACCGAACGAGCTTCGAGGCGGTTGCGGCCATTCTGTTTGGCCTGATAGAGCGCCTGGTCAGCCTGCCGCAGAAATTCCGCTGGCGAGTCGTCGGGTCCGGGAATGCCCGTGGCGAGGCCAATGCTGATGGTCAGGTTGACTTCGTGTTCGCCGCACACCGAGCAGCTTTTCTGTACGGCCTTGCGGAAAGTCTCGAGGCGATTCCTGATCTCGTTCCTGTCTTCGTAGCTGGCAAAAATAACAAACTCTTCACCACCGAAGCGGGAGAGCCTGTCGGTTTCCCGGCGGAAGTGTTCACGCATCAGGCCAGCCAGTGTTTGCAGGCAGACATCCCCCGTCTCGTGGCCGTAATTATCGTTGATCATCTTGAAATGGTCGGCGTCCACCATCGCGACAGCAAAGCCCGAACCGTGGCGCTGGCACCATTGGAAACTCTTGCGGAATTCCTGGTCGAAATAGCTTCGGTTGCCCAGCTTGGTCAGGTCGTCGGTAACGCTCAGCCGGGCGAGGGTTTCGTTGGCGTGGGACAGATCCCTGTTTAGCCGACCGAGTTTTCGGTTCCAGAAGACAAGAAGGCCGGCTATGAGTATCGCGGCGATGGATAAACGCCAGATCAGCGTGTAATCCACCGGTTCCTCAATTCGAATATTGCGCCATTGCCTTTCAAGATTCTGCCGTTCTTCGGAAGTCAGGCTGGATACCAGCTTTTGCATGATGCCAAAAACCACTGGCTCTTCTTTGCGAGTTGCCACCGACAGTGACCAGTCTGCCGGAATACGGCCGATGACTTTCAAATCGGCAAGGCCAAGTTCCTGCATGTAATAACTGGCTGTGGCAAGTGTTGTAACGTACCCATATAAATCGTCGTTCTGCAGTTTCCGTAGACCAGCCTGCTCGTTGGCCACTTCAACCAGGTTCAATGAGGGATAGCGGCTTTGCAGAAGTTCTTCGAAGGCGTAACCCTCAACAATGCCAATCCTCTGCCCTCGGAGATCGCCAACCCGTTCGATAAAGGGAGCCTCAATTCGGCTGAGGACAACCGTGGGCACCTCAAGGTAAGGGTCGGTGAAGTTCAGGTAATCCAACCGCTCTGGCGTTTGCATTGCCATCGTGAAGATATCGCACTCGCCTCTCTTGATGCTGAGAATGGATTCTGTCCAGCTCTCGGTACGAACCAGTTCGAATTGAATGGGCGTTCGTTTGGAAAACAAACGCACCACTTCAGCTGACAACCCCTCGTGCCTTCCTTCGGCATTGAGGCCTTCAAGAGGGAACCGATCCGGATCGATACAGGTTTTGATTTCATAGTTGCGGGCCTCCAGCCACGCCAGCTCTGCCGCATTTAAAGTTACTTCGGCAGTTGCTTCTACTTCCGGATCGACGCTGGCCCCCAACCATCGGGTTTCGATTGCACGCATCTCTTCCGGGGTGATTGCTGCCAGTGCTTCGTCCAGAATATCGACCAGCGGCGACAGGCCGGGCCTGACTCCGAATCTGAGATCCTCCCCGCTCTGGCCATCGATGACCAGTTCACCCGCGATTCGCACACCCGGTATGCCAATCTCACGGACCCAGAAGTTGCCGTTGGGGAGAGCCGCGAGGACTACATCCACCTCATCCCTGGCCAGTGCCTGGAACATGGTGGCCTGGGTTGTAAAAGTTCGGACATTGTCACCCAATGCGTTGCGCACTGGTTCTTCGTAGTAAATGCCTGACCCGAAGGCTACTCGCTGGGTCTTCAAGTCTTCCAGGCTGTCGATACGTAAAGCCGGATCACGGGTAAACGCAACGTTGGGAATCGTGTGATAGGGCTGTGTAAAGCGGGTAAACGCCTCGCGCTCCGGACGGTACGACATATTGGCCAGCACATCGATTTCACCCTCTCTGAACAGCGGGAACAGTTCGATCCATTGGCCTTCGACAGGGATGATCTGCAAACCGGTCAGATCTGATATTCGGCTCAGCACATCAACGCTCAACCCGTGAATCCGGGTCGCGCTTTCGAAGCTGTAGGGCGCGTAGTCCCGCATCAGGCCAACGCGAACAGGGCCGGTCTCGGCGATAAACTCGCGCTGCTCCCGAGTCAGGCTAAAGCTGACGCCATTGGCAAGGTTATTGCCGCCCAGCTCCCGCCAACGGTTGAGCAGCTCGTTAATACGCTCTTCCGGAATCTGTTCCAGGCCCAGGGCAATTTTCTGGTAAAGATCCTCATTGGTTTTGAGTACGCCAATGCGAAAGTCCTCGGTTGCCAGATCTCCCAGTGGAGCGGTTCCGATGATCTCGAGAAAACCGAAGCCAGCCTGGTTGGCATAATATTGAAGGGTTAGTCTCGGGCCAATAATGACATCAACCCAGCCAAACGCGAGGGCACGAATCATGCTGCGGACAGAATCGTAGCCGGTAATGGATAGCCCGTGTTCCTCAAGAGAGTCACGGTAATAGACATCGCGCACCACGCCTATCCGCATGTTTTCGAGGTCCGATAGCGAGCTGAACTGGCCCACCGGCTCCTGGCTATTGTGCATGAGATAAGTCTGGCGAAGATGGTAGGGTTCGGTGAACCGAATCTGTTCGGAGCGCTCGGCACTGAATGAAATGCCATCAATAACATCCAGCTCACCCCGTAGAAACGCATCGTAGATCTCCGGCCAGCTACCGGCCCGGAACCGGAAGTTCAGGCCCGACTGTCGGGCCACTTCCCTGAGAACATCCACAGAAAAGCCGGAGGCGCCGGGGCCATCATCGAACGAGTAGGGTTTGTTGTCGCCAACGATACCGACGGTAATGGTCTCGTCGGGCTGCTCGGAAAACGCCAATGGGGCTGTCAGCAAAAGATAAAAGCCCCAGAGAAATGCAGCGGCCACCATCCAGCATCCGCTATTTTTGTGAGTCGCGCGAGTTTTCATCGGCAGGCCGGCGTTCCTTTACAGCTTCTTTTTTAGTGTAGCTGTAAGCGGCCCGTTTGAACATTATTCAGGCGCTGACCGAGCGACCGGTGTAATCGGAGAAGTCGGGCTTTTTCGGCTGGTGCTGGTCGTCGGTCATGTAGGCTGAGGTCAGAATGAATTCGGCCGTTGCCCGGTTGCAGGCCACCGGGATGTTCCACAGCGCGGCAATCCGCAGCAGGGCCTTGATATCCGGGTCGTGGGGTTGGGGTTCGAGTGGATCCCAGAAGAACACCAGCAGGTCGATTTCGCCCTCGGCAATTTTTGCGCCGATTTGCTGGTCGCCGCCCAGGGGTCCACTGAGCAGGCAATGGATGTCATCCCGCTCCAGGTTGTCCCGTAGCAGCCGTCCGGTGGTGCCGGTGGCGTAGAGTTTTAGTGGGGCAAAGCGGGTGCGGTTTTCGGCAACCCAGTCCACCAGCTCCTTTTTCTTGTTGTCGTGTGCCACCAAAGCGACGGATTTTACGGCCATTTGGGGTAAAGTCTCCTGTTATCAAGGTTTTTTCAGGGTCAGTGTTTCACAGCCTGACCCGCGACGGAATAGGAAAGAGGTTTATGTCTGCGAATGCACCCTTTGACTGGCAATCCACTCCGGCGGCGGTCTGGCGTCGCCATCGTTCAGGGCTTCGTGCCATCCGCCGACTCGATCCGGTGCAATGGCAGGACCTGAAGGGTATCGACCGGCAACAACAAGCCCTGGCCCGCAATACCGAGCGCTTTCTTGCTGGTGAACCCTCCAACAACGCCTTGCTCTGGGGCTCCCGGGGCACGGGTAAGTCGTCCCTGATCAAGGCATTGCTGAATCGATATAAGGAGCGCGGGCTCCGGATGATTGAGGTGGACAAGGACGATCTGGTCAATCTGCCAGAGATTGTTGACGACATTTGCGATCTGCCGTTCCGATTCGTGATTTTCTGCGACGATCTGTCGTTCGACGTGGGCGAGTCCAGCTATAAGGCCCTGAAAAGTGTGCTTGAGGGTTCCCTGGAACTGCCGCCGGAGAACGTGCGGGTATATGCCACCTCCAACCGCCGGCACCTGATGCCGGAGTTCATGTCTGACAACCTCAAGAGCGAGATGCGGGACGGGGAGCTGCACCCGGCGGAGGCCATCGAAGAGCAGGTCTCGCTGGCGGACCGCTTCGGTCTGCAGCTATCATTCTATGCCTTCTCGCAGGACGTCTTCCTACAGGCCGTGGATGCACTTTTCCCGCAATTTGATGACCGTGAAGGCCTGCACCGGGAGGCCATTCGCTTCGCCACCGCCAAGGGCGTGCGCAACGGCCGAACGGCCCAGCAGTTCTACCGGCAGTTTGCCGGCGAGCGGGAGCTGGGCAAACTGAAGTAGCTACTGCCGTTTTGCCATCTTGATGAAGTGGTGGTGGACCACACGAACCCCGAGAAACACCAGGGTCATCACCACCGGAATGGCGATGCCGAGAACCAAGGTTTTGTTGAAGGCCACGCCAGCTTCATAAACCGAATCCAGCCCGAATTTCAGCAGGCCAATCAGGTAATAGGTAATGGCTACCACGGAGAAACCTTCCACCGTGTGCTGCATCATCAGCTGAATTTTGGAGCGCCGGTCCATGGAGCTGAGCAGTTGCTGGTTCTGGCTCTGAATGGCCAGTTCCACCCGGGTGCGCATCATGTCTGACGCCCGGTCGATCCGGCGTGACAGATCTTCCAGCCGCTCACTGACCGCCTCGCAGGTTTTCACCGCCGGTGTCAGCCGGCGGGTCATGAATTCGGTCAGGGTCAGGTGGCCTGAAAGTTCGTCTTCCCGCAGTTCTTCCAGGCGGGTCAGTACCAGCTGATGGTAAGCTCTGGTGGCGGAAAACCGGAACGTGGAGTGGGCTCGGAAGGCCTCGATACGGGCCGCGATGTTGGTCAGCTGGGCCAGGAGCTTTTCTTCATCCACCGTTTCGTTTTCGGCCAGTGATCGGGTAATCACTGCCAGTTTCTCGTCCATATCGTTCAGGGATGGCGTGATTTCCCGGGCAACCGGTAGCGCCAGCAGCGACATCAGGCGGTAGGTTTCAATTTCCATCAGGCGCTGGGTAAGACGACCCAGTTGGCTGTCTGACATGTGGTGGTTCATCACCATAAAGCGGCCAAAGCCGTCACTGTGCAGCCGGAAGGTGCCCCACACGCGGGCGGCGCCTTCCTGGGGGCTGGAGCCGACCAGTCGCATGCCTTCGAAGTGCTTGCGGACATAATCCAGGTCGCCCTCGGTGCCATCAGCGGCGGGCCGGACTTCCAGATGGAAGGCAGCAATCACTGTGCCGGTCAGCTGTTCCAGCCAACCTGCCGGCAGCGGCGTAATACCCGTCTCGGTAAATGGTGCTTCATCGCCCGCGTCCAGATTGATGAAGGTGTAGGACGCAAACTCCATGTGCATCTCGCGCCGAACCCGCAAAGAACCAAAGGTGTGCTCGAAGCAGCCCACTTCTTTTTCGGGCACCGGGTGCCCCATCAGCCGATGAAGCTCCTGCAGATGCCGGAATTGCTGTTCCCGCTGCTCGGGCGTGGTCAGCACCGCCATCTGGGTGACCCGCGCCGGTGTCGGCAACACCTGGAACGGCCGCGAATGGAGCTCGTTGTAGAGATCGTTCCTGAGCGGGTGAATATCGAGGGAGTCCAGGCGTGCGCTCACGGCGGGCAGTTCCTGTTTTCAAGAATGGATGGCAGGGATAATAACCCGGAAGCTCACGCCGTCAATGCCACCTTGGGTGCGGTTGCGGGCTTCCACCCGGGCACCATGGTAGTCGGCAATTAGACTCACGATCAGCAAACCCTGCCCCAGGTGGCCCTGTTCCTGGCCCTCCCGCATCGAGACAAACGGGCTGAAAATGTCCGTTGTGGTGTCTTCTGGCAGCGCCGAGCCCTGGTTGAAAACGGATAGGCGCAGGCCTTCTGAACTTGAGTCCAGACCTACCTCGATCAGGCCATCCTGCGGTGTGAAATCACGGGCGTTGTCCACCAGTTTGTCGAGAAGCTGCACCATGAGTTCCGGAGAGCCGGTGATCATGCAGCCCGCATCGGGCCCCGAATAGCGAATCTGATGGCTGGGATCAAGTGCCTGGTAGGCGGCCGTGGCTTCGGCGGCCACTGCGGCCAGATCAAACTGTTCTTTATCCGCATGGTCCAGGCTCTGCTCAAGCCGCGCGGCTTCGCTCATGCCGTGGAGTATCTGCCGAAGGCGCTCGGTGGCTGAAGCAGCCCGTTCAATGTACTGCCTGCGTTCTTCTTCCGAGTCGCTGTGGCTGAGGTTTTCCAGCGAGGAACGAACCACCGCGACAGGGGTTTTCAGCTCATGGGACAGTCGCCTCGAGAAGCTCTCCAGGTAGCGGTTGTAGCCGTGGAGCCGGTCCACCATCAGGCTGAAGTGCCGCTGCAGTTGGCCCAATTCATCGTTGCTTCGGGCATCCGGCACCCGGCCGGTAATCCGGCCATCTTCGTCAATGCTGGCGCTGACAGCGCGCTGCAGGCGAGTAATTCGCCATGACAGCCAGCTGGCGTAGCCGAGCAGAACCAGCGTTAGAGCAACAATGATCAGTGTGCTACGGGCGATGACCGAGCCCAGGGCAGAGCCGGAAAGAGTCAGGAGCTGGTCCAGTGACTGTTCAAGGATCAGCGTGCGACCACCGAAAACCTCCCTCGTGGTTAGCAGCCAGACGCTGTCATCCTCGTGTCGAACGAGGCCTTCCTCCGGGAGAGCCTCGATAGCCACACGGTTTGTGCCGGTTTCAATGGCGGTGGGCTCCGGCTGGTAGAGGCGCACCAGGCCCCGGAGGGCGTTGAGACTGATCTGCTCGACCACCTGCAACGGGCTCAGGCTGTCGAAATCCGGCGCTTGCGACGCAGTGTCCGAATGCTGCCGTGCGATCACCCAGCCCGCCGGTTCAACCAGGCGTACCCGCTGGCCCTGGTTTAACTGCGGTTCCAGTTGGCGCTCAAGGGCCAGATTGCGACTGACCAGAATCGGCAGCGGATCGACCGGCGTAGAAACGCCGGCTTCCTGGCCATTTCCCCACAATGCCGCAAAACCCAGGCGGCTGCGGTTTGCAGGCATGGGTAACTTCAGCTCTAGTTGCCAGCCGCTGCCGGTTTGTTGCATGAATCCGGAAATACGGTAGTCCGGCTGTTGGCTGGCTTCTTCCAGACCATACAGCTGACCCGGAGCCGGCGTGCGCAGCAGCCAGGATGTCCGTTGCGCACCGGGAGTCAGGTTGCCCGGAGCTGGCTCCAGCCACAGCCTGAGACGATCATGGGCCTGGTCTGGGCTGCCCGGGTTGAAGAACACCGGTTGTCGCTGGTTAACGCGGATCAGCAGGAACAGGTGCCGCCGGTCGGTCATGGCCTGCCATTGAAGAGAGTGCTCTCCGGTTTGGCTGCGGGTTTGGCCTTGCCAGTTTCTGTCCTGATTTTCTTCGTCAAAGCCCGGCCAGTCAGCACCATAACCATCCAGATTCAGGCTACCCGTTAGCGGCTCAACATAGATGGCTGACTCCTCGGGTGTGATGACGGTTGCACCAATGATTTGATCGCCGGCGGTTTCCGCCAGCCTCTCGGCCTGGGCCTGCAATTGCAGCCGGGCCTGCTGTCGGAGCGCGTCGTCCAATTCCAGAACGAACTGCAGACCTGCCCAGGGGATTAGCAGCATCAGCAGGCTGGCGACGAACAGCTGTCGTTTGAGACTCAAGGTTCAGACCTCACGGGCATTCCAGCGATAACCCATGCCGTAGGCGGTCTGGATGCCATCGAAGGTCTCATCCAGTTGCAGGAACTTGCGGCGGATACGTTTGATGTGAGAGGTGACGGTATTGTCGTCCAGTACTGTGCTGGCGGCTTCCATCAACTGCTCGCGACTGCGCACATGGCCCGGGTGCTGTACCAGGGAGTGCAGCATCCAGAATTCGGTGACGGTCAAATCGATGGGCGTCTCATTCCAGGCGACGGTCATGCGATCCACGTTGAGCGTGAGTTTGCCTCGCTGGAGTACTTCATCCGGCTTCTGCAGGGCTTCGGCCCAGGCATCGGCACGTCTGAGCAGGGCGGTCACCCGTGCCAGCAGGTGGTCCAGGCTCATGTCTTTGGTGACATAGTCGTCGGCGCCAAGACGCAGGCCGTGGACAGAGTCGATGTCGCTGTCCCTGGCAGTGAGGAAGATGATGGGCAGGGTCTGGGACAGTGACCGCAGATCCTGGCACAGGGCGAACCCACCTTCCGGTTCATCGCCCAGACCGACGTCGATAATCGCCAGATCGGGCAATGACTGACGCAGAACCTGCCACGCAGATGACCGGTCGCCATGGGCGCTTACACGGTAGCCACGGCGCTCGAACGCGGCGCGGTAGTTGTCGCGGATGGCGGGTTCGTCTTCGATCAGTACAACGTGTTTTTTCATGGTGGCGGCTGCTTCCCGTTGCCGATGTGTGCCTATTTAAACACGGCAGAGGGTGATAACAAGTTCGAAGGGCATTGTTGCCACAATTCATCATTTTTTGAGGGCGGTTTGTCGCAATCTGCCATGGGAGTTCCTTTCCGGATTGCTGGAATGGCGATGTTTCGCACAGTCATGCAGTCACAAGGATTCTCTCATGATTATTTCCTGTTCTCCTCTCAGGCTTTACTCAACAGCCGCTGTTTCACAGCGCCAGCGCTTCCGGCTAAAACGTCTCATGGAAGGTGTGAGTCTCTGGCTGGCAGTCATGTTGATGCTGTTTGTCCACCCACTCTATGCAGACGCGAACGAGGCAGACAATGTCGGCCAGCTGCACTTTGTTGATGGTCAGGGGCAGTGGCAGGAGCCGGCGCTGGTGCTGGACAGTGAATTCGACATACAAGTTAGCGGGCTGATTGCCGACATCCGGTTGCTTCGCAGTTTCCGCAATACCAGCAACCAGTGGCGGGAAGGCGTGTTCGTGTTCCCGTTGCCGGAGAAGGCCAGCGTCTACGGCCTGACCATGAAAGTGGGGGAGCGGACCATCGAGGGCAAGGTGCAGCCGAAGGAAACGGCGCGTAAGACCTATGAGAAGGCAAAACAGGCCGGGCAGCATGCGGCGAATGTGGAGCAGCAGCGTCCGAACCTGTTTACCGCCCGGGTAGCCAATATCCCGCCGGGGGAGACGGTATCGGTGGAGCTGAAATACCAGCAGCCGGTGCAGTATCAGGCCGGGGTGTTCGAACTCACGGTTCCCACCACGCTGACGCCCCGATACATGCCGGGACGGCCGGTCAGCAAGGCACCGGATCAGTGGCAAGGTGGGTGGGCGCTGCCCACGACCGAGGTGCCGGATGCCAGTGCGATCAGCCCGTTTAACGTTAACCCGACCGATGTGGCGACAGACAGCCATCGTGCCTCCATTGAACTGGTGATTGATTCCGGGCTGCCGCTGGAGAGCGTTTCCAGTCCGTCGCACCGTCTCGCTAGCCGCCAGGATGGCCAGACCTTCAGTGTTAGTCCCGAAGGTGGCGAAATCCTTATGAACCGCGATTTTGTGGTGCGGTGGCGCCCGGTTGCCGGGCTGGAACCCTCCGCAGCGGTCTTTCATCAGTCCTGGCAGGGGGAGGACTATTTGATGGCCATGCTGGTGCCGGGTGATAACGGTTCAATGGTGCTGCCGCGGGATCTGGTGTTTGTAATCGACACCTCCGGTTCCATGGCGGGGGAGTCGATCCGACAGGCCCGAAGTGCGCTTCAGGCGGGGCTGGACACACTGACACCACGGGACCGTTTCAACGTGATCCAGTTCAACAGCCAGACGCACTCCCTGTTCATGCAGCCGGAAGTGGCCACCGGCAATAATCTTGCCCGAGCCCGTCAGTACGTGGATCGCCTTCGGGCTGATGGCGGAACGGAAATGGCGTCGGCCCTGTCCAGGGCGCTGGACAGTGGGGTGGAGACTGAAGCGGGAGCGCGCGTGCGTCAGGTGATTTTCATCACCGATGGCGCAGTGGGCAATGAGGCTGCGCTGTTTCGGCAGATTCGCGAGCAGCTGGGCAGCCAGCGGTTGTTTACCGTGGCTATTGGCTCTGCGCCCAACCGGCATTTCATGCGTGAGGCCGCCCGCTGGGGTCGGGGGACCTATACGGCGATCCAGTCGCCTTCCGATGTAGACGGACCTCTGCAGGCCCTGTTTTCAGCCATGGAGTCGCCGGTTCTGACGGATATCCGGGTCAATTGGCCCGGCCAGGAAACCGGCAGGGAGGCCTTCCCGGCACGCCCGGGGGATCTGTTCCAGGGCGAACCCCTGATTCATGTGGTCCGGGGCGTCCCGGCCATGGGGGAATTGAAGGTGTCGGGGCGCCTGCCAGGTGGCCAGGACTGGAACAGGACACTGGATCTGCAACAGGCTGCCTCCGCAACCGGGCTTCATCGGCATTGGGCCAGAGAGAAGATCGACAGTCTGGAGGATGAGGCGAAGGTGGCGGGCCGGGAGCCAGACAGGGCCGGCATTACCGGGCTGGCGGTCAAGCACGGACTGATGTCTGCCTATACCAGTTTTGTCGCCGTGGATTCCACACCGGCCCGCAGCACAGAAACGCCGATGGTCTCGGATAATCTGCCCACCCTCCTGCCAGCGGGAAGCCAGGCCGGCATGCTGCGCTACCCACAGACGGCAACGTCGGCGCCGTTGCTGATCGCGCTTGGTGTGGTCGGTCTGATGTTTTGCCTGGCGCTCGTGCTGCTGCAGAGGAGGGCATTCGCATGACCAGGCTCCTGCTCCTGTTGTTGACCAGCTCTGCTACCTTGTTGGTATTCGGGTTATGGATTCCCCTAAAGGCGGTGATTGCCCAGGAATTGCTAGAGGTTGCCTGGGCGGAAAGCCAGGCCCGCCAGACGGAATCGCGGCCCTGGCCCTGGGCAGACACCTGGCCGGTCGGTCGACTGGCTATTCCGGAGCTGAACGATTCCATGATTGTGCTGGCCGATACCCATGGCGAAAGCCTCGCCTTCGGGCCAGGTCGGTTGACCGGCGGAGACAATACCGGCGGAGCCGTGATCATTGCGGGGCACCGGGATACCCATTTTCGGAGTCTGAAAGCGCTGGAAACCGGCAATGAAGTGCGTCTGCAGGCCCGGGATGGTCGTTGGCAAAGCTACCTGGTGGAAGGGGCCCGGGTGGTCGACAGCCGTTCAGAGCTTATCGATACCCAAAGTTTGCCGGAGGGGACGCTTCTACTGGTGACCTGTTACCCGTTCGACAGTGTCGACGCCGGGGGGCCACTGCGGTACGTCGTCAGGGCCTCGGCAAGGGGTAAACAAACGGAACAAATTGACACTGTTGCCGGAATATAGAGTTGGCGTACACTTGTGCGCCAAAATTGTGCTGCAGAGTTTGGTTGCATGGGTATTATCAGAAAACTGCTGGCTTGGCTGAGCGTGCCGATCATCTGCCTGTTCGCGCTGGTGTTCTACGCGGCAAGGCCCTTCAATCCGGATAACAACCGTTATCTTGCGTGGGTTGTGGCTCGTTTCGGGCGTGCAGTCCTGGGTATGGAGCGGCCTTTGGAAGGCTGGGAAAATATGCCGCAGGACCGGCCCACCGTCGTCATTGCCAATCACCAGCACAATGACGATCTGTTTGTTTTGGGCGACCTGTTGCCGCCGCGCACCGTCACGGTTGGTAAATCGTCATTGGTTTGGGTGCCTTTCTTTGGCCAGGTGTTCTGGCTCGGCGGCAACGTTATCCTCAACCGCGGGCGCTCCCACAAGGCCATTGCGGTTATGAAGGCCACCAGCAGTGCCATTGCTCGGGATCGCAAAAGCCTTTGGGTGTTCCCCGAAGGCACCCGCAGCAGGGGGCGGGGACTGCAAAAGTTCAAGAAAGGCGCATTTCACGCGGCCGTGGCATCCGGGGCGCCCATCACAATGGTCTGTGTCCAGGAATATGCCGACAAAGCCATCGGCTGGACTGGCCGCCGTGAGCCGGTCGCCATTCGGATCCTGCCACCCATCGAAACCGAGGGTCTTACGGTTGACGATATTCCGGAACTGATCGAACGTTGCCACCGTAAAATGTTGGAGACGATTGCCACATTGTAATTGCCTCGTCTGGAAGTGCTTGAAGCACTTCGGTAAACAGGGCAGTCTTGCGGGACTGATCGTTTCGTTCAACGACCCTCAGGGAGAGGCAAGAGATGAATCTGATTCTGTTTCTGATTATTGGCGGTGTAGCCGGTTGGTTGGCTGGTCTGATCATGAAAGGCCGTGGCTTCGGCGTTCTGGCCAACATCGGTATTGGTATTGTTGGCTCGTTTGTCGGCGGTTTTGTTTTCCGTCTTCTGGGTCTGGCGGCCCAGGGTGCTGTCGGTGAGCTGGTAACGGCGACGGTCGGCGCAGTGTTACTTCTCGCTATTGTTAGTGCAATCAAGAAGGCCTGAGCATGATCGTACCCGTAACCGGAGTGTTTGCCGCCGTTATCGGCATTCTTTTGCTGGTGTTGTCGGCTCAGGTCGTCAAGTTTCGTCTGAAGTACAAGAAGGGCCTGGGTGTAACCGATGACCGGGATTTCGAGGCGGCGGTAAGGGCCCACGCCAATCTGGTGGAGTATGCGCCGATTGGTCTGATCATGCTCGCCATCGCAGAACTCAATGGCGTTGCCAGCGGGCTGATTTACTGGACAGGCATGGCGCTTGTGGTTGGCCGTATCCTCCATGCCTTCGGTATGATCAACGGGCGAGGCGGCACCCATTGGGCCCGGATGATAGGCATTCTGATGACCTGGCTGTCGATTCTGGTGGCTGCTTTGTTGCTGCTGTGGAATGTCTGGCAGGTCTATGGCTGAGCAGGGCTAGGATAAGTCAAAGAAGTGAACAAAGAGGGGGCCTGGCCCCCTTTTTACTGCAAACTGGTTTCCATAATGCCAGTTCAGAGTGCTCGGGCCACATCCATAGTCAGGTATTCGAGTTCCACGCGGCGATTGGCTGCCCGGTCTTCCGGCGTTGCCAGAGGTCGGGTTGAGCCCCAGTGACTCATGAAAATCCGGGATTCAGCCACACCTTCCTGCATCAGGAACCGGGCGACCGCATTGGCGCGCAGTCGTGAAAGAAACCGATTGTAGTCTTCCGAACCGAAGTTGTCGGAGTGGCCGTGAATTCTGATGGAGATGGCAGGATGGTTCCTGAGGTAGCTTGCGTGCTGTCGCAGGAAAGCGACGTCGTCGCTGCCCAGGGCGTGTTTGTTAAAGCCGTAATGGAACTTCATGCGGTGGGGGCGCCTGGTTCCGGCTTCAAAGTTGGCCGTGGTAAAGCCGGCAGCTATCGCGGCATTGGCTATCAGCTCCGGGTTATCCAATACGAGTACGGTCATCTGAAAAATCCTTGGTTCGGTGTCTGGTTTTTCTTGTTATTCCTGATCACTATTGGCTGGAGCAGGAACAACGGCAATTGGCGAAAGGTCGATATGTGGCCCGGTCCACTCTCTCGATGAAACCGATTTAATGTCATTTGTGTGACATCCGAATGACAGCCGTGCCAGTGTCACGGGCTTTGCCGACTCTGTGGGGTGTGCCACATTTCCGGGATTGACCCGTTACGACCTTCGCGCTGGATTCCATTTGAGCGCGAAAAGAAGGCCGGGCTGTGGTAAAAAAGCAGAGTTTCAGGGACAGATTGTGATGAATTGTGACCGCCCATGCTGATTATCCCCGCTGAAAACGCCATCAACTGGAAACGCCCGCCGTGGGTGACCCTTGGCCTGATCATGGCCTGCCTGCTGGTTTTCCTGTTCTATCAGGGCGGTGACAGCCGCAAACTCGAACAGGCCGTTGAACAATACCTGTCCGCCGATCTTCACGAGCTGGAGGCACCTGCGTACGAGGACTACCTGCAGCGGCAAATCCAGTTCCAGGGCGAGGAGAGCCGGGTCTACGAGCTCCAGCAGTTCCAGCAACTCCGGGAAGAGAACGAAAATTTCTGGCTGGCCATCAACCTGATGATGGATCGGGAGTTCTACCAGTACCTCCTGCAGAATCGCGATGTCATCTGGGCACCGGCGGAGCGGGCGCACTGGCAGGAACAACGCAGCATCATCGAGCAGGACTATCTCCAGAAACTCAGTGCCAACCAGCTTGGTCTGGTGCCGGCGGATCTGTCGCTGTACACCCTGATTACCTACCAGTTTCTACACGGCGGCTGGGGCCATATCATTGGTAACCTGATCTTCCTGTTCCTGCTCGGTTTTACCGTCGAGAAGGCGCTGGGGCCCGGTCGGTACCTGATTGCCTATCTGGTGTGCGGCGCCCTCTCCGGTCTGATGTTTACTGCATTCTCGGCGGGCAGCTACGTGCCATTGGTGGGCGCGTCCGGTTCGATCTCTGGCCTCATGGGTATGTATGTGGCCATCTACGGGCTGCAGAAAATCCGTTTCTTCTATTTTCTGGGTGTCTATTTCAATTACTTCCGGGCCCCCGCCATCGCCCTGCTGCCCGTATGGGTGGGCAAGGAAATCTACGATTACTGGTACGCGGGTGCCACCGGTATCGCCTACATGGCACATGCCGGCGGCCTTATTGCTGGCGCAGGACTCGTCTGGCTGCTCGGCAAGAGCTGGTTGCAGGTGCGCGAAGAGTTCTTTGAGCCGGAAGAGGAAGAGCAGGACGCCCGGTTCACCAGTGGTTACGCCCAGGCTATGGCCAGCCTGGGCCGGATGGAGTTCGATCTGGCGAGACGGCAATTCGAGGCGCTGCGCGAGCATTACCCGGAACGCCATATTCTGCTGGAACATCTATACCACTTGGCCAAGCTCCGGCCGGATCTACCAGAGTACCGGGATCGGGCCAAAGAGCTTATGAACGATGCCCTCAGCCGCCGACAGCCGGAGCAGATGCTTGCTATCTGGCAGGAATACCTGGGCAAGGGGGAGAGCTATCAGCCGTTAGCGGCGGAGGACCATAACCGGGTGTTGTTTACCAGCCTGAAGCAGCACGATTTGAAAGCTGCCGAGAAAGCCTTTGAGCGGCTGAAAAGCACCGGCGATGATATGTTGACCACTGAGGCCTGTCGGTTGCTGGCGGAAGAGTTCGAAAAGCGGCAGATGGCGCCCAAAGCTCGTCATTATCGCCAACTTCTTCAGGCCGGCTAGCCCCTCCCACACCCTGCGTCAGTCCTGGACAGAAAACGTTGCTTTCGGTCCCTTCAATGGCTCTTGATTCTTAGCCTGCTCCAGATACACCGTAATCTGCTCATGCAGCGGATGGTTCACGCACTTCTTCTGAATAAACGTCAGGAAAGCCGTCGCCTTTTCCCACTGGGATAATCCGTTGGCGAGGGTCTGGGCCACCAGGAGGTAGGCGGGAGCCAGTTGTTCGCTGTCCGGGAATCGCTTGTGGAAATCCTGCAGTACCCGCAAGGCCGGCTTGAACTGGCCCCGGTGGTACAGGGCCCGGGCGCAGCGTACCGAGAGATCCGGATCCTCCAGTTTAAAGCCGGGTTCTGCTTGCTGAAGCGTGTTCAGCACACCGGCGATGCCTTCTCCGTCATTGCGGTCGGCCAGCCAGCCCAGGATGCGTGGGTGGTACCGGTAGAGTTCGTCGGTGTCCTGACGGGCCGTCAGGAGCTGGTACAACTGGCCGATTCTCAGTGCGTTGTCCCGATCCCGCTTCAGTGCTTCCTTCAACATGCTCTGCACCCGGTCGTAGTTGCCGTCTTTCAGGTTCATGTCGATATCGGCATCGAAACGGGCAGTTCGGTCACGCTGGTGGGTGTCCTGCCCAGAAATTTCGTCTTGAATGTCCGAGGCAAATCCCAGCTCTTCCTGGTACTGGAACAACAGGTAGCCCAGCATGTGGAACAGGATCAGGGTGAAGGTACTGTTCAGGAAACCGGCGAGGGGCTGGGCCACCCAGAAAGGAAAGTGATTGACGGCGAAGTCCTGGGCCGCGCCAGAGGCGAGGGTAAGCAGGATCAGATAGCCATAGAGCAGGAAATAGGGGGTGCCGATTCGCGAGATCAGCACCGCCAGATTCATTGGGTTCACCGCCGCGCCCACTGAGCGCTCCATGGCCAGCACCATGATGCTTGCCGGCAATGCCAGAATGACAAACGCCAGCGCCAACAGCATCAGGATCGGGCCGCCGAGCATGGCGGCAGCGCCGACCAGCCCGCCCATCAACACGAACACCAGTAGCTGCAGGATGACAATATCAAACCCGCTGCCGGTGAAGGCCACGGACACGGCGGGCGGTTTCAGGTGACCTTCGGCGGTGTGGTTAATTACCGCATAGGTGTATTTGAAGAGCGCAAGCGCCAGCACCAGCCAGATCAGGATGCCGATGAGGTTGGCAGGTGCAAAGACCGGCACCAGGGTACAAATGGCGATGACGATCAGCGGATCGGTATGGAACGGATAGCGAAAGAACGCGCCGAGTCGCTGCCAGAACGGAACCACTTCGGTGGCGGCGCCCAGGTATCGCATGGCCTTGCTGCAGTGCGGGCACAGCGCGCGGCGCTGGCGAGTGTCGGCGTCGGGCATGCAGCGGCTGCAGTAGTGGATCTGGCACTCGCCGCAGTGCCATTTTGCGGGGTCGCCGGGATGGTAGTGGCAATCGTGTTTCACAGGTGCTTGTGTCCTGGTCCATCAGAAAATCGTTGGCTCATGATGACAGATGTCGGTTTTGATCGCAGCAAACCAGTTAACAGGTAGACTATTGTCAGTTCCCGGGCGTATCCAACCGGGCAGATTTCATTTTCCGGAGGTTATTTGGAACACCCCCAAAGCAGCGTAACCGGTATCGACACCCGTGAAGCCCGACAGCCGTATACTTGGCGGGATATCTTCGGGCTTGCGCTCAAGCACAAGCCCAGGCTGGTGCGCGCCAATCTGCTGGCGATCATGGCCACCGTCATGAGTGTGCCGGTGCCCCTGCTGCTTCCGGTTCTGGTGGATGAAGTGTTGCTCGATGAACCCGGCCCGGTGTTGCCCGTTATGGATTCGATACTGCCGGGCAGCTGGGAAACACCGGTGGTTTATATCGGGCTGATGGTTCTGGCGGCGTTTCTGCTCCGGGTGGCGGCACTGTCGTTCAATGTATTGCAGTCCCGGGAGTTTTCCAAGGTCTCCAAGGATGTGGTGTTCCGTATCCGCTCCCGGTTGCTCGGGCGGTTGCAGCGCGTGGCCATGTCGGAGTACGAAACCCGTGGCTCCGGCGGGATCAGTAGCCACTTTATTACCGATCTGGATACCGTTGACCAGTTTCTGGGCACCACCATTAGCCGGTTTCTGGTGGCCAGTCTCACGGTATTCGGCACCGCCCTGGTACTGCTCTGGGTTCACTGGCAGTTGGCCCTGCTGATTCTGCTGTTCAACCCGCTGGTGATCTTCGCCACGATTTTGATCGGCAAGCGGGTCAAGGAACTGAAGCGCCGGGAGAACAGCGCTTACGAGGAGTTCCAGGGCGACCTCACTGAAACCCTCGATGCCATTCACCAGTTGCGGGCGGCCAACCGGGAAAAACACTACCTGCGCCAGTTGATCGACCGGGCCCGCAATGTTCGGGATCATGCCATACAGTTCGAATGGCGCAGCGACGCCGCCAGCCGGGCCAGTTTTGCTCTGTTCCAGTTTGGCGTTGATGCCTTCCGGGCTGCTGCCATGGTGACCGTGCTGTTCAGCGACCTGAGCATCGGCATGATGTTCGCCATTTTCGGCTACCTCTGGTTCATGCTGACGCCGGTTCAGGAAATGCTGAACATGCAGTATGCCTGGTTTGCCGCCAATGCGGCCCTGGCACGGATTAACCGATTGCTGGATCTGAAAGAAGAGCCACGCTATCCGGCGCTTGAGAACCCCTTCCGAGACCGTCACACCGTGGGACTGACCCTGCGGAATATCCACTTTGCCTACGGGGAAGAAGAGGTCCTGCGGGGCATCAATCTGGAGTTGGCACCGGGCGAGAAGGTGGCTCTGGTGGGTGCCAGTGGCGGCGGCAAATCGACCCTGATACAGGTGATCCTCGGCATGTATACGCCCCAACAGGGTGAGGTGCTGATTGATGGCGTGCCGGTTCAGCGTATCGGCCTGCCGTGCCTGCGTGAGCATGTGGCGACCGTGCTCCAGCACCCGGCGCTGTTCAACGATACCGTTCGCCAGAATCTGACCCTGGGGCGGGAGAAGCCCGACGCCGAGCTGTGGGAGGCCCTGCGCATTGCCCAATTGGATGCCACGGTTGCGGCCATGCATGATCAGCTTGATACGGTGATCGGCCGTCAGGGGGTCCGCCTCTCGGGCGGGCAGCGCCAACGGTTGGCCATTGCCCGGATGATCCTGTCTGACCCCTCAGTGGTGATCCTGGATGAAGCCACGTCAGCACTGGATGCGGAAACCGAATTCCAGCTCCATCGCGACCTGGAAGCGTTCCTGAAGCAGCGCACTACCCTGATCATTGCCCATCGACTGAGCGCCGTTAAACAGGCAGATCGTGCCTGTGTTTTCGAGGACGGCCGTATCATCGAGGAAGGGCATCACGATGAGCTCATTGCCAGAGAAGGGCTGTATGCGCAGCTGTATGGCGAACGGCAAATGTAGGCTTACCCTCCAAACGTTACTCTCTCTTACAACAAAAATTGATCTGTCGCATTCGGCGACCGTATTGGTTAGCAACGTCAGGCTGTCTCTGCTAATAGTCTGAGTAATGCAACTAAATTCGGGGTAAAGGTTTCTAACGGAATCTGATCCGGTTTTCGACGAGCAATCTTTGTGCGCAAAAAAACCTCAACCATTCTGCTTTTCAGTGCGGCGTTTCTTTTGGTAGCGGCACTTCCTGTCATGCCGTATTTGCTTGATAACAGTGGTTTTTATGGCATGGCGATCGATGAGTCCGGAACCGCCATTGGTGACTACCGGCCTCCCGAGGACGGGCTCGCCATCGTCTTTTTCGGCTACCAAAAGTGTGGAACCGTTTGCCCGGTTCAAAGCGTCAATCTAATGGAGCTTGGTGAGCGTCTGAAAGGCGAGAAAGTCGAGTTCCTGTTCGTCACTCTGGATCCCGAAACCGACACTGAGGATGCGTTGCGACACATGGTTAAAAGTATGGGGGAGGCGTTCAGGGCTTACCGGCCCGAGAGCTTCAACGCTGCCCAGAAACTGGCTTCAGCTTATAACGGCTTTGCTGCCAAGAGCCATGGTCTGGAAAACCCGATTACCCACAGTGCAGCCCTGCACGTGGTGACAGCCGATTTTCGCAGGAGACTGGTGTACACCACACCGGATCTGAATCTTGAACGGGTTGAACAGGACCTTCGCCGTTTGCTTAACAATAAAAGTGAGAGCTCGACATGACGACAGCGGCACGCAGTCAGTCCTATGAAACTGAAATCCGGGAACGCACCGACCTTCAGATGCTGGTTCTTCTTCTGGCACATATTCCTGTAGTGGGTCTGTTCGTGCCCATGGGCTATGGCACAACAACCTTTGCACTGGTGGCGTCTCTGCTGGTCGGAGGGCTCGCAGCTGCGGGCTACGGGATCATGCGGGGTACGCGGGCTTTGTCCTGCCTGTATGCGGTCTGCCTGATGTTGTTCTCCGCCATCATGATCCAGGCCCAGATGGGTCGAATCGAAATGCATTTCCATATTTTTGCTGCCCTTGCCCTGGTGATTATCTACAGGGACTGGCTCCCGGTGATTGTTGCAGCAAGTACCATCGCCGTTCACCACCTTTTGCTGACTGCGCTTCAGCTCGGCGGTGCCTCCCTCGGCGACATGGCATTGATGATCTTTAACTACGATTGCAGCTGGTCAATTGCGTTCCTTCACGCCGCCTTCGTGGTATTTGAGGCGTCGATCCTTGTGTTCTTTGCGATTCGGATGGGTGCGGAGCAAAAACAGTCGATACAGATCATCGAGATTGTCCGGGGATTTGACAGCAACCATGATCTGACGGCCCGACTCGATGAGGGGGACAAGAGTGTAACTGCCACGTCCTTCAACAACATGCTGGAGCGGTTTGTTGAGTTGATCGTCAAGCTCAGGGAGCTGTCTGGCCAACTCCGGTCAAACGCGGATGATCTGACCAGCGTGAGCGACACCACCACCACAATTGCCAGTGAGCAGCAGGTCCAGACTGACCAGGCGGCCACAGCGACCAACGAGATGTCGGCCAGTATTCAGGAAGTGGCCAGTAATGCGCAGCTGGCGTCCGACGCGGCCAGTAATGCGTCAGGGGCAGCCACCAGGGGCGGCGAGGCCATGGCCAATGCGTCGAAACTCACGGAGTCCACCGATGAGGCCCTCGAGAGCAGCGCAAACCGGGTGGATGAGCTGAGCGAGAAGATCGAGTCCATTTCCTCTGTCGTCGGCTCCATCAATGCGATCTCCGAGCAGACCAACTTGCTGGCGCTGAACGCCGCCATTGAGGCAGCGCGGGCCGGCGAGCATGGACGTGGTTTTTCCGTGGTGGCAGATGAGGTGAGGGCGCTGTCCCTCCGCACCCAGGAATTTACGGACCAGATTCGGGCAACCATCGGCGAGCTGAGCGACATCTCCGAAGCCACCAAGGCTTCCATGCAGATGGGTCGCACCCGTTCTGCAGAATCCACACGGGCCATGCGGGAAACCGGCGAGGCCATGCGCGAGGTGGAAGCTGCCATCAGCGAAGTGTCCCGAATGAATTACCAGATTGCCTCGTCCTCGGAAGAACAGGCGGCCACGTCACTCCAGATCAACGAGAGTATTCATTCCGTTGCTACCCGCAACAACGTTGTGGTGTCGGAGGCCGAGCGGGTCAGGACCATGGCCACGGAGCTTGAGTCAGTCACCGAAAAACTCGATGAACTGGTCAAGCTTTATCGCATCTAACCTTTCCAAAGGCTGACGTTGGAGAGTCCCCGGGCTCTCCGACGTTGGTCTGATATTCACCGTAATGATGCCGAACATTCATTGGCTCGCGGTTGAACTCTCGTTAATTGCTGCAATAGTTAAAGGTGACTTCACGCTGTGGAGTCCTTTCATCAGGCTATGGACGGGTTCTTGATCGTTTTCCCGGTCGATGCGTTGCTGAAAGGGCTTCGAAAGAGCCTTCCGGAATACGCGGATAACGACGAAAAAGGAGGCACCACATGTCGAACGAAAGTCTCAGCAAAGACAGCCTGAATACCCTTTCCAGCCTTAATGCTGGCGGTAAAACCTTTCATTACTACAGCCTGCCCAAGGCTGCAGACACCCTCGGGGACCTCAATCGTTTGCCGTTCTCGCTGAAAGTGTTAATGGAGAACCTGCTGCGCAATGAGGACGACTCCACTGTTGATCGAAGCCACATTGATGCCATGGTCCAGTGGCTGAAAGACCGCCGTTCCGACACCGAGATCCAGTTCCGTCCCGCCCGTGTGTTGATGCAGGATTTCACCGGTGTACCCGGGGTGGTTGATCTGGCGGCCATGCGAGAGGCGGTCAAGTCTGCCGGAAAGGATCCGGCCATGATCAATCCGCTGTCGCCCGTGGATCTGGTCATCGACCACTCGGTGATGGTGGACAAGTTTGGTGATCCATCAGCGTTCAAAGACAACGTCACCATCGAGATGGAGCGCAACCAGGAGCGCTACGAATTCCTGCGCTGGGGTCAGCAAGCGTTCGACAATTTCCGTGTGGTGCCGCCGGGCACCGGTATCTGCCATCAGGTGAACCTGGAGTATCTGGGTAAGACCGTCTGGCAGAAGGATCAGGACGGCAAGACCATCGCCTATCCGGACACCCTGGTCGGTACCGACTCTCACACCACCATGATCAACGGCCTGGGCATTCTTGGCTGGGGTGTCGGCGGTATTGAAGCGGAAGCCGCCATGCTGGGCCAGCCGGTCTCGATGCTGATCCCCGAGGTGGTGGGCTTCAAGATTACCGGCAAGCTCCGTGAAGGCATTACCGCGACGGACCTCGTGCTTACGGTCACCGAGATGCTGCGCAAGAAAGGTGTGGTCGGCAAGTTCGTGGAATTCTACGGTGATGGCCTGAAAGATATGCCAGTGGCGGATCGGGCCACCATTGCCAACATGGCGCCGGAATACGGCGCTACCTGCGGTTTCTTCCCGGTGGACGAGCAGACCATCAACTACATGCGCCTGACCGGCCGCGAGGAAGAGCAGCTGGAGCTGGTGGAAGCCTACGCTAAGGCTCAGGGACTCTGGCGTGAGCCTGGCCATGAGCCGGTATACACCGACAGCCTGGAACTCGATATGGGCGATGTCGAGGCCAGCCTTGCAGGGCCCAAGCGGCCGCAGGACAGGGTTGCCCTCCAGAACATGAAGTCGTCCTTTGAGCTGCTGATGGAAACTGCCGAAGGGCCGGCGGAAGTTCGTGAGAGCAAGCTCGAATCTGAGGGTGGCGGTACGGCTGTTGGCGCGCAGAGCGCCTACTTTGAGCATCCGTCCAGCCAACCGCTCAATATGAACGGCGAGAAGTCCCGGCTGGATCCTGGCGCGGTGGTGATTGCCGCAATTACATCTTGCACCAACACCTCCAACCCGAGCGTGATGATGGCCGCGGGCCTGATTGCCCAGAAAGCCGTCGAGAAGGGACTGAGCACTAAGCCCTGGGTCAAGACTTCCCTGGCGCCGGGCTCTAAGGTGGTCACCGATTATTTGCGGGTCGGTGGTTTCCAGGACGATCTCGACAAGCTTGGCTTCAACCTGGTGGGTTACGGCTGCACTACCTGCATCGGTAACTCGGGTCCGCTGCCCGAAGAGGTAGAGAAAGCCATCGCAGATGGTGATCTAACGGTCGCTTCTGTCCTTTCGGGTAACCGTAACTTTGAAGGCCGGGTGCATCCGCTGGTGAAAACCAACTGGCTGGCATCGCCGCCCCTGGTGGTTGCCTATGCGCTGGCAGGCAACGTGCGCCTGGATCTCTCAAAAGATCCGTTGGGCAACGACAAGGATGGCAACCCGGTGTACCTGAAAGACCTCTGGCCCAGCCAGCAGGAAATCGCGGAAGCCGTGGAGAAGGTGAAAACTGACATGTTCCGCAAGGAGTACGCGGAGGTCTTCGACGGTGATGACACCTGGAAGTCCATCAAGGTGCCGGAAAGCAAGGTGTACGAGTGGTCCGACAAGTCCACCTATATCCAGCATCCGCCGTTCTTCGAAGGGCTCAAGGAAGAACCGGACGCGATCGACGATATCAAAGATGCCAACATACTGGCACTGCTGGGCGACTCGGTGACTACCGACCACATCTCACCGGCCGGTTCCTTCAAGGCGGACACCCCTGCCGGCAAATACCTGCAGGAGCACGGCGTTGAGCCGAAAGACTTCAACTCCTATGGGTCCCGCCGGGGTAACCATGAGGTGATGATGCGCGGCACTTTTGCCAACGTGCGTATCAGGAACGAAATGCTCGACGGCGTGGAAGGCGGCTTCACCAAGTTCGTGCCCACGGGTGAACAGATGGCCATCTACGATGCCGCCATGAAATACCATGAGCAGGGCACGCCGCTGGTAGTCATTGCCGGCAAGGAATACGGCACCGGCTCCAGCCGGGATTGGGCGGCCAAGGGCACCCGTCTGCTGGGTGTAAAAGCTGTGGTGGCCGAATCCTACGAGCGTATCCACCGCTCCAACCTGATCGGCATGGGCGTGATGCCGCTGCAGTTCCCGGAAGGCACCGATCGCAAGAGCCTGAAGCTCACCGGTGAAGAAACCATCAGCATCGAAGGCCTGTCTGGCGAGATCAAGCCGGGCCAGACGCTGACCATGACGGTGAAATACAAGGACGGTTCCACCGAGACCTGTGAGCTGAAATCACGGATCGATACCGCCAATGAAGCCGTTTACTTCAAGCACGGTGGCATTCTCCATTACGTGGTGCGGGAAATGCTGCGCACTGCCTGAATGGACAGGGCGGACATGGCATGGCGGGCTTCCGCCATGCCGAATTCAAGAAATACATGAGAGAAACGAGAGAGACCTTATGACCGATCAACCGTTTCTGACGGACGTCAAAACCCTTCGCGAAAGGGCCCGCAAACACATTGAAGAAGGGGCTCTGACCGAGGGCTATGGCGCCAACCGCGACAATGTGGTGAAGATTCTGAACGAGGCGCTGGCCACCGAGATTGTCTGCACTCTGCGTTACAAGAGCCACTACTTCCGTGCCGATGGCATCAACGCCAATGTTGCTGCCCAGGAATTCCTCGAGCACGCAGACCAGGAGCAGCAGCATGCCGACTGGCTGGCGGAGCGCATCGTGCAACTGGGGGGCAAGCCCAACTTTTCGCCGGAAGGTCTGTTGACCCGGTCCCATGCGGAGTTCGTCGAAGGCGAAACGCTCCGGGACATGGTAGTCGAGGATCTGGTGGCCGAGCGCATTGCAATCGACAGCTACCGTGAGATTGCCCGCTATCTTGGCGATCAGGATCCGACTTCCCGGCGAATTATCGAGGAAATCCTGGCCCAGGAAGAGGAGCACGCCGACGATATGGCCGGTCTGCTCGAAGGGCTGGATAGCTGATCAGAACCATCCAGTGAGGAATAAGGGCGCTGCCTGTCAGGTAGCGCCTTTTTCATCTGTGCTGGCGAGGGGCAGGCTAAGCCAGAAACAGGCTCCTTGGCCCGGTTCAGACTCAAAGGCGACATCGCCACCCATTGCGTGCATCAATTCCCGCGTTATGGCCAGCCCGAGTCCCGTGCCGCCTTTCGCGCGGCGATCAGAAGAATCCGCCTGAGAGAACTTCTGGAAGATCCTGCCCCTGAACTCATCAGGGATTCCCGGGCCCTGGTCGCACACCGAGATGCGTAGGGTTTGCTCCAATTGCTCACAAGAGACTGTCACCTCCGACTGCTCTGGTGAAAACTTGATAGCGTTGGACAGAAGGTTGTTGAGCGCCTGACAGAGACGTCCGCGATCGGCCCTCACAGAGACATCATCCATATGCCCCGTCTTCAGCGTTACCTGCCTGTCTGCTGCATAGCTCTCGATGCGTTCCAGACACTCCTGCACCATCTCTGCCACCGGGCACTCATCCATGTGGAAAGCCATTTTGCCGGCAACCAGTTTTTCGATATCAAGCAGGTCGTTGATCAACAGCGTCAGTTGCTGGGTGTTCCTGTAAGCGATGCCCGCCAGTCGCGATGCTTTTGGTGGAAGTTCACCGGCTGCGTTATTCGAGATAAGGCCCAAGGAACCGGCTATCGACGTTAAGGGCGTTCGCAGTTCATGGCTGACAATGGAAATGAACTCGCTTTTCGCCCGATCTGCCTTCTTTTGCTCTGAAATATCCTCGGCGATGAGCCAGATCACCGGGGCGCCGTTTTGCTCATCCAGGGCGAGGCCGTGCAGCAGAACCGGGTTCAGTTCATTGTGTGCGTCTGGAAAATAACCCTCCAATCCGCTGAACCGCATATCTCGTTTTAAAAGACCAGAGATGTCGGGCTTGTCCGGGACAATCCGGTTCGCGTGGTCATAAACATCATTGAAGAAACCCAGGGAATTGGCCCTGTTTCCAAAGAGCTTGGCAAAGCTGTTGTTGGCGCGCAGGAGTTTTCCGTTTTGGCTCTCGTATAGCCCGATGCCAAAGGGAGCCAGTTCGAACAGGCCCCAGAAACGTCGCTGCATCTGATAGTCCCGAAGCAGAAGGCTGGTGAGCCAGAAGGTGCCCGCAAATATCAGCGAACCCACCAGCAGTAAAAGTGATCGAAAGAACACTGGCGATTCCGGATGTTCTGGCCAGCCCTGGAGGGGTTGGGCGATGAGTGTCCAGTCGATGCCAGGCATGCTGAGTTCAGTGGAGACGGGGTCCTGCCAGTCCGTTGTGGCATCACCGAAAAATGGATCACCCTCCCGGGCCAGATCGGACGTTCGAAAAAGCGCCAGGTGACCGGGTTCTGAAAGCGTCATTTCCACAGCTTTATAAAGGCGATTGAGATCGAGTATCACGGAAATGACCCCCCAGAACTGACCGGATTCATTCTCGAAGATGGGAATCCGGGCCGCCATTCCCTGGCCGCCCTGGACAAGGTTGATCGGGCCGCTGAACAGCGCCCTTCGCGAGTCTTTGAGCTCCGCCACCTGGGTTGGGGAGAGACTTTGACTGGTTAAATCAAGACCCAGAGCTGCCCTATTGCCCTCCAGCGGATAGATATTGCGGATGGTAAGGTCCGGGGCCAGGCCGATGTTCCGCAGTTGCGGTGCCAAAGCAAATATTACTGCAGCGAGCTTCTGGAAATCGGCCTCGGAAATTGCTGGCTGCACAGAGACATTGGCAGCAAGCCCCCATACGGTCTGAACGTTCTGCAGAATAGTACTCTGCAGCTTCAGGCTCTTATCGTTGAGCCTGGCTTGCCATTCCTGACGAACATCGCTCCGATGATTCTGGGTTGCGGTACTGTCGAGTACCAGTGCCACCGCGATCAGAAGCGCGAGGACCGCGACTCGCGCCAACCAGACAAGGGCAAAAATGGCCCGGCTTCGAGTGTTGATCATCGTTTATGTCTTCACCTGCGCCAGCTCCAGCCAGAACGTTGAGCCCTTGCCTTCCCGGGACTGGAACCCGACATCCCCGCCCATCTGGGTCATGATTTCTTTCGTGATGGCCAGGCCCAGGCCGGTGCCCCGCTTGCCCCGGGTGTCGGAACTGTCCGCCTGGGCGAACTTCTGGAAAATCCGACCGCGAAACCCCTCGGGGATACCTGGCCCCTGGTCGATTACCCGAATACGAACACGGCTGTCCTCAACCTTTATTTGCACCAGGACCTGTCCGTCAGGAGGGGAAAATTTGATGGCATTGGACAGCAGGTTGGTGAAGGCCTGACCCAGGCGCGAGCGATCGATTTTCGACACGATTTTTGGAGAGCTGCTTTGGACTCTGACAGTAACGCCACTCTCCAGGGCATAGGTTCCAAGGCGCTCCACGGCTTCCTTTATCACCGGATCAAGCTCGTGGAGCTGCAGGTTCATGGTCATTTTGCCGGAAACAAGTTTTTCCATATCCAGCAGGTCATTAACCAGTTCCTTCAGTTGCTCGGTATTACGGTGGGCGATCGACACCATGCGCTCTGCCTTTTCCGGGAGTGCGCCAAGCGTGCCGCTTTCGACCAGGCCAAGAGACCCTGATATGGAAGTGAGCGGTGTTCTGAGTTCGTGGCTGACGGTCGAGATGAACTCGCTCTTCATACGGTCAACTTTCTTTCGCTCAGAGATATCTTCGATCAGCGTCCAGATCAGCGGTTGGCCCGATGGACTGCTGATTCTCATGCCGCGCACGATGGCAGGATAGGTGGAAGTATCAGCGCGCATGATCTCGACCTCATGGGGCCCAAAATGCCTGCCATTTTGAAGCTCGGCAATGATTCGCTGTTTCTGGTCTTCAAATTCTGGCGGAAGGAGTTGCCAATAACCCAGGCCCATCAACTGGTTTCGGTTGTAACCCGTTGGTCTCAAGAGTGCATCGTTTACATCGAGAAAGGCACCGGTCCGGTAATCGTTCAAAGCGATGCCAATAGGCGACAGTTCATAAAACCCGCGAAGCTGGGCCTCACTCTCCTGAAGAGCGAGCTCAGTTTGTTTTGCCTCATCGATGTCAGCAATGTAGCCGTGCCAGATAATGCTGCCGTCTGGCATCAGCTCGGGCGATGATTTTCCCTCCACCCAGCGCCAGCCAGATTGGCCATTGTCGACCCGATAATGGCAATGCCAGATCGAGAGTGTCTGAGCAGATTCGTCGATGCTGGCAGCCACTTTGGGCAGGTCGTCCGGGTGAATCCTCGTGAAGCAGATGGTTGCATCCTCCTGCACTTCCTCGGGGGTGACACCATAGATGTCTTTAATGCTCGGGCTGCTGTATGGAAACGCGCCACGGCCATCCGGCCAGAGCCGATACTGGTAAAGCATTCCTGGGGTCTGCTCTACCAGCTTGGTGATCATCCGGACGCTGATCTGTCTTTCGATAAGGGCGCCGACCCAACGTGCCAGTAGCGTTACAAAGGTAACCTCGGTTTCTGTGAAGTCCTCTTCGCGTGGGTCGGGGGATGAAAAGTTGAGCGTTCCATACAAACGGTCCCGGATAAAAATAGGAGCCGCCAGGTAGCTTTCCAGACCAAACTTGTCATAGCAGCGATGGCCGCGATAGCTTGATTTGGCCATGTGGGCAATGGCGAGGCTCTCTCTGGACCCCAGAAGCATTGAACAATAGGTGTCTTTCAGCGGAAAGCTGGCTTTCTGTTCGAGGCCAGAGCCTTCCGGAGCGACAAACCACTGGATGGAATAGACGTTGCTGTGTATTTCACTGACGATTCCCAGAGGCAGATCCAGGTAGTCCGCTCCCAGACGAAGGGCCTTCTCAATGCGTCTGCCGTCGTTGGGTTCGGCATCCAGAGCCAGATCGCTGAGTATGCTCAGTGCCTCGTTCTGGTGCTTAATCTTGTTCAGGTTGTCCATCTCCTGGGTGATATCGGCGTGGGTGCCGTACATCATCAAAGGCTTGCCGTCCGGCGTCCATTCGAACACCTGGCCCCGGTCGTGAACCCAGACCCAATGGCCATCCCTGTGTTTCATGCGACATCGGTAGTCGTACTCCGGTAGTTCGCCAACGAAGTGAGCGTTAAGCAAACGTTCCGATTCCGGAAGGTCATCCGGGTGCGCGAGACCCAGCCAGGTCTGGATGCTAACTGGCTCCAGCTCCTCAAGTGTGTAGCCGCAGATGTTGGCCCAACGCTCGTTAAAGACGGTTTCACCGGTCTGTACATTCCACTCCCAGGTACCGATCCTTGTGCCATCAATAATTGCCCTGGCCCTGCGCTCGCTGTGTTTCAGGTCCCTATAAAATTCCGCTGCGGCCCGAAGGTTAATCTCCCGTTCCACGCAGTCGGCGATTTCCCGCAGCAGGGATTCGTCTTCTTCACCAAACGTGCGCGGTACCCTGTCAATCAGGCAGAGGGTGCCTAATCTGAACCCTTCGCTGTTGTGTAGGGGCGCGCCCGCGTAGAAGCGTATGTGTGGATCGCCGGTGACCAACGGGTTGTCTGAAAACCGTGGATCAAGCGACGCATCTTCGATCACCAAAAGGCTGGAGTTGAGAATGGCGTGACCACAGAAGGATATACCGCGAGATGTTTCGGAGGCCGACAGTCCCTGACAGGACTTGAACCATTGCCGGTTTTCGTCCACCAGGCTGACCAGCGCAATGGGTACCCGAAACGCGTTGCAGGCCATCCGCGTGAAACGATCAAAACGCTCTTCGGGTTCGGTATCGAGCAGGCCTGTACGTTCAAGCGCCGCCTGGCGCTCAAGCTCCTCAGGAGGAAGGTCCGGCGCTTTCATCGATGGTGATGTCCTCGGTTTTGTTATTAGGTAGTTCTATCCAGAAGTTTGCGCCGTTGTCGTAAAAGTAGCCGACCCGACCCTTCATCAGTTTCGCCAATTCCCGGCAGATCGCCAGGCCCAGGCCGGTGCCTTTTATGGATTTTGATGTGCCAACCTCCGCCTGGGAGAAACGCTCGAAGAGCTCGTCTTCAAACTGCTCTGGTACGCCATCGCCCCGATCGCAGACGGTAATGCGGGTGAAACCCGGGGCAGCCAGTTGGACCGAGATGGTGATGGGTTGGTCTGGCGGCGAGAATTTGATGGCGTTGCTGATAAAGTTGTCGAGAACCTGCCGGAGTCGGTGCTCGTCCGCAAAAACCGTTTGTTCGCCCAGGCCTTCGGTGGATAGTGACAAGTCGTGCTCCGCGGCGAGTGCGGCATTGCCGGAGATAGCCGCCTCGATAATCGGCGTTAGCGGCAGGTCAGACAATGTCACGTTCATCTGGCCGGCAGTAAGTTTGCTGAAGTCCAGAAGGTCCGAAATCAGCAGATGAAGGCGATCGCCGTTCCGCAGGGCGAGTTGGGCCATTTCTTCCGCTTTTTCTGGCAGTTGGCCGGCCGCCCCGGACGCCATCAGACGAAGCGCGCCGTTCAGTGATGTCAGCGGTGTTCTTAACTCATGGCTGACATTGGAGACAAAATTTTCCTTCATGGTACTGATGGCGTCCCGCTCGGCCATCAGTTGATTGAAGGCGGCGGCCAGTTTGCGGGTCTCACTGGCCCCTTTTCCATCCAGTCTCTGTCCACTGGAAGGACTCTGGGCCATTTGCTCTATGGTCTCGGTCATCCTGGCCAGTGGCCTGACGGCGGAACGGCTGGCAAAGAATCCCAGCAGGGCGATGACCAGGCTGATGGCAATACTGATCCACAGAAAATTGAGGAACGAGTCGTTTGCCGGCGCGGTGGCCCTTTCGTAGGGCACTGAACGGACGAACATCCAGCCGAGGTCTTCCAGGTGGCTGGCAGCGTAAATCAGTTGCTGTCCGCTGTTGTCCGTCACGGTTCCGAACGTGATGCCGGACAGGGCTGCGTCAACCAGAGGATCCTCTCCTGGCTCTGGTAGAGGTTGCACTCGCTTGCCGGGTGACGGGCCGCCCTCGATATAGAGAAAATTCTCGATATCGATCACTTTGAAGCGATCCTGATCATCCCGCAGTCGCTTGAGCATATCCTCCGGTATCAGACTGGTCTGGCCAATATTGACGGTGCCGCCCAGGAATCCCAGAAGATCGTTCTCATCGGATTGTATGGGGGACAGAAAAGACAACAGTGGGACGCCGGTTGTCCTACCAAGGATTGGTCGGCTGATGGTGGGTGCTCTGCTCCGGATGGCACGCCGGAAGTGGTTTCTGTCGGAGTAATTCGTTCCGACCCGACCGGGTACGTGAATATTTTCTGCAATTGCGGTTGCGCCTGCATCGAAGACAATAAGGCCATCTGGAAAGAGTGAGCGCAGAAGGCTTTGGCGGTTTAGCTGGTAGTTGAGCTCGGTCAGGGAATGGAGATTGTTGCCGTCTGTCATCATGGCAGCCGATTCGCTAAGCACATCGAGCTTCAGTTCGAGCCGCTGTTCTACCTCGGAGGCGATTCTTCGAGTCTCTACAAGCTGTTGCTCGGTGAGCAGCTCCTCAAAATCATCGACCAGGGCTTTGTAGGCAACAGCCAACACCGCCCCGACGGTGGTTATGGATCCGAGGATTACGATAATGGCCAGGCGGGTCCCGAGCGAAAGTGACGGCAAAACGATTTCCCCGGTGGTACTCTGAAAAAAATGATGCAAGTATTTCAGCGGAAGTATGGCATAAATCAGGTGAAGTGCAGATCGGATTGAGTGATGTATGTCTGACGAGAAAGCGGCTGACGTTTTACGCAAGCTTGATGTCCTGAAAACGCGCTTCAGGGAAAAGGCGTCAGGGGATATTAATCTGATCGAATTGATGGCAATGGATGCCGCAGCTGGACGGGGCGGGCAGGAAGAGGTCAGGCGTGCCTACCAGGTTCTGCACCGACTTGCCGGCTCGGCCGGCACGTTTGGTTTTCGGGCGCTTGGAGAGGAAGCCCGGGCGTTGGAGCTCGTCCTCAAACCCTACCTGGAGAGTGAGACGGGTGCTCCCGGGGACCTGTCCGAGATTCACGAAATGCTTCTGAACGAGAACTTCATTGGCAGGGTTCGCGGCCTGGAGAGTCTGCTCGCCGTCGAAGAAAGCGAAGGGGAAGCCACTGAAACTCCCAAGGACAGCAACACCGACAGTGCCGGCCAGCCTGAGGTCTTGATAATCGAACCCGAACAAACATCCGGTGAATACCTGGCGAATCTGCTGGTACCCCATGGTTTTTCCGTCCAATGCGCGACCCCAAGAGAACTTTTTTCCAAGGATCTGTCCCGGATTTCCGTTGTGCTCATCCGTGATGATGTGTTGATTGCGCAGGAACAGATTCCATGGCCTTCACAAGACCGCCCCCCCATCATTTGCATTGGTTCCAGTGATGCGTTTGATGAACGATATCGGATTGCGGCGCTGGGCGTGGATGGGTTTGTCAGCGAGCCTGTCGATGTACCGGTGCTGGCGGATTATATGGAACGGCTCATCAATGAAAAAATGGAGTTCGGTTCCGGCCGGGTGATGGTAATTGATGATGACCCGGAGTTGTTGGAACGTTACAGCCTGATTCTGGAAGGGGGTGGTTTCGAGGTTCGACGGGTCAGCTCTCCCGCAACTGTCCTGAGCGCCCTGTCAGAGTTTCGGCCGGACATCATTCTGATGGATGTCCAGATGGGAAACTTTAACGGTACTACCCTGGCACGAATGCTCCGGTTTGATCCCGAGTGGGTGGGTCTGCACATCATTTTCCTGTCCTCCGAGGAGGATAGTGAATTCCAGTTTGATGCCCTGTCCCAGGGTGGCGATGATTTTCTCACCAAGCCCGTGTCTGACAGGATCCTGTTGCAGGCGGCCAGAGTCCGATGCTATCGGGCCAGGCAACTGGACAAGCTGGCTTCGCGGGACAGCCTGACCGGGTTACTGAAACATTCGCTGGCCAAGTCGGAAGTCGGGAAAGAGCATGGCCGTTGCCAGAGACTCGACTATCCCTCCGTGGTGGCCATGCTTGATCTTGACCATTTCAAACAGGTGAATGACCGGCATGGACACAGAGTTGGTGATCTTGTGATCAAGGGCCTTGCAAACCTCCTTCGGCATCGCCTGAGAAAAACCGATGTGATCGGTCGCTACGGTGGCGAGGAGTTTATTGTCGCACTGCCGAACTGCACGCTTGAAAACGCGCGTAGATCGATGGAAGCGGTCTGCGAGCAGATGTCGAAGATCGAGTTTAGCGGTTCCGATGGAACGTTTTCCGTGACATTGAGTGTCGGTATGGCGCCTCTTGAGGACTATGAAAAGCCTGAAGACGCGATAGAGGCCGCTGATAGAGCGCTCTATGCTCGCAAAGCCGCCGGCAGGAACGGTGTTACCTCGATAAATGATCTGGATTGGGCCCAGAAGGAGTCTGAACCCGGATGAACGTAATTATCGTCGAAGATGACGACTTGATGGCGGATCTTCTGGAGACCGTGGTTGCGGGTCTTCATCCTGCATTGAGAGTATTCAAGGCGTTCACGGTCAGCGAAGCTCTGGATTTGTGGCGTAGCAGGGCACCAGGATTGTTCGTGATCGACTGGTCATTGCCAGATGGTACCGGTCTGGATGTTCTCAGGAAAATCCGCGCAGCTGACAAAAACATGCCAGTCGTAATGGTAACGGGCCGGGCAGATCGCGATTCCATTCTCAAAGCAGCCCATTACGGAATCAGCGGTTACATCAGCAAGCCGTTCAGTGTGGAAATGCTGCATGAGCGTCTTTCCGGCATGCTCAAGGCGGTTTTGCCCGAGGATACAAGCGTCGAAACACTGGCTGAGATGCTATCGCGGAAACTGGAATCCGGTTTGCAGATACCTACCCGTATGGATGTTTCCGGCATTCTTGGTTTGATGGAGCGGGCTCAGGACCTCTCTGGCGGCCAACTGGCCGAACGTTGGCAAAAAGAAGCGTCGTTGTGTGCCAGACTGCTGGAGGTGGCAAACCGGTCCTCGTTCCGGCGAACTGGAGAGCCCGTTGCGACTGTCCGTGATGCCATTTCGGTAATGGGAGTGCCCATGGCTTTGAGTCAGGCCCTGGCTTTGGCTCTGGATACGGGGTCCTCCTTCCGTTCTCCTGCTCTGGCGCAAAGCGCCAGACATCACCAGGCTCAGGCCGAAGCTGTAGGGTCGGAAGCCCAGAAGCTCGCCCTCGTATTGGGCAAAAAGGCGCTCGAATTTCAGACCGCTGGATTGCTGAGCCGAATGGGCGAGTTGGCCGTGCTGAATGTGATGGATCAGTTTGTTCAGCAAGGCGGTGAGCTGACTGAAGGGGATATTGAAAACGGGCTTCGCGAATGGGCAAAGCAGTATGGCAACACGCTGAAGGTACAGTGGCGGCTGCCGCTGGCCATCCGGCAGATGTCCGGTGCGGTACATTATCTCGCACGGGAGGATGTCAGGCAGAACCTGCTCATTATGCGGGTGGCTGGTCTGATTGCTGGAGGTCAGGCAGAAAACCCGGAGTGTTCCAGGCTTCTCAGGCATCTCGGGCTGGAGGACTGGCTGGAGTCCAGGAAAAAAACATCGGATACGGGGAGTGGGTAGATGTCAGAGTCTGGAATGCCTTTAGAAAAAATCATGTTGGTCGAGGATGAAGAAGACATTCGGGCAGTGGCCGAGTTGGCGTTGGAAGCGGTCGGCGGGTTCACCCTGAAAGCCTGTCATTCGGGTGCCAACGCTCTTGAGAATCTTGATGGTTTCAGACCGCAGCTAATCCTTCTGGATGTAATGATGCCAACCATGGATGGGCCAAGTACACTGCGGGCTATCCGCGAAAAACCCGAGTTCGCCCAGACCCCCGCTGTTTTTATGACGGCCAAGGTGCAGCCAGATGAGGTCAAGGGCTATCTGGCCCTGGGAGCCGTGGACGTTATTCCGAAGCCCTTCGACCCGATGACACTCTCGGACCAGATTCGGGAAATCTGGGAAAAGCTCGATTGAACCATTGGCCAGGCCCTGAAATTTTGACGGCTGGTGGTTTTGCGGCGCTTGATTCGGTTAACCTGTAGCGGTCTTTTTCGGTATTTGAGGCCCCTTGATGTCGTCTTCCCCTTCCCGGGATGAGCTGAAAGCAAAGCTCAATCTGGAAACCTCCCGTATTCACTGGCACGAACTGCAGACCTACTTTGCACGAGGGCAGGTGGTTCGCGTGTCCCCGGATCTCGATCTGCTGGACGTGGCCGCGGAACTGGCTGCGGACAATAAACAACGGTTTGCCCAATGGATGGAGAAGGGGCAAGTTGGTGACGTAGCGCCCGAAACGGCCCAGGCCTGGTACGACCTGAATGCAGAGCTTTGGGCGGTTGTCGTCGCGCCCTGGGTGCTGGTACAGGACCGTTCTGGTCATGTGCTTCACTAAGCGCAGGGTTCTATGAAACTGCATTATTTTCACGGCCGGGGCCCACTGAAAGATCTCGTAATGCTTCGCGAGGATCAGCGTATCGAGCTCCACATCCGGCCAGTTGGCGATGGTCTTTGGGGTCTGGTGGCGCTCTCCGGCCCTGACCAGGGTCGCCCCGGTGGCCAATTCCTGCGTGGTCCCTGGCGGACCGTTGCCAGTGCCGAATCGGTATTGCGTAGTATCGCCGGGACTATGATGGGAAAGGGTTACGATCCGAAGCCAGGCGACTACGCGGTTTGGTCCGTGACTGCTCAGCGCCTTGCCCGCACCATTGGAACCTCAGGGGCTGAACAGGCCAGCTCCGAGGCCGACCCCGACCAGTTCAAACCCCTGATCTGACAACCTCCTTTATCTTTGAGGACACCATGCTGACCGGAGCCCTGCTCATTCTTGCGCCCCTGTTCCTGGGTTTTGCCATCGCCCTGGAGGATCGCAGGGCCATGACCATCATTCACTACACCGTGGAAGGCCTGGTTTATTTCATATTGCTGCTGCTTGGCCTGGGGCTTGGCCAGATGGAGGGGCTCGCGGCGCAACTGGGCGGTATGGCTGCCCAGGTCATGGCGCTGGTACTGGTGCTTTTCGTCGCTAACATGATGGGGCTGTGGCTGTTCCACCGCTGGCAGCCAATGTCGGTTGAGCGTGTTGAAGGCAGTGTCAGCCCGGGTTACCGCAGACTGTTCCTCGCCGGCCTGAAACCCTTGGTAGCGGTTATTGCCGGGCTGCTCGCCGGATACTACCTGCTGCCTGACATGCCGATGGCTGAAAAGCTGGCTACCTGGGCCCTGATGTTCCTCCTGTTCCTGATTGGCCTCCAGTTGCGCAATGCCGGTCTGTCGTTGCGCAAGCTGCTGATGAACCGCCAGGGCCTGGGTATCGCGCTGGCTCTGACGGTCAGTTCCCTGGCTGCGGGTGCCGTTCTGATTCCGTGGCTGGGGCTGCCCTGGCACGACGCCCTGGCGGTCGCCTCCGGATTTGGATGGTACTCGCTGTCCGGCATTGTGATTGGCGAAGCCCTCGGGCCCGCCTGGGGCGGCGTAGCCTTCCTCAATGATGTGCTCAGGGAGATTGTTGCGCTGGCCATTATTCCATTGTTGATTGCCAGCCGGCCGGCCATGGCCATCGGTTACGGAGGAGCGACCGCCATGGACTTCACGCTGCCGGTGATCCGCAGCAGTGGCGGGTTGCCCTGCGTGCCGGTAGCCATCGCCTCCGGCTTTCTGCTTTCTTTTCTCTCCCCTGTGCTGATGGGGGTATTCCTGTCTTTGGGATAAATTGACACGGTGCAATGCATATTGCGGTTTTACGGGTAGCATGTGACACAGTAAACTAGTGTTTATTGACAATTGTTAATGTCCTAGCCTGGTCCGGATCCCGATGCAACGCCGTGAATTTATTGCTTTATCGATTGCAGCCGGACTGTCCGCGGCGGGATTGCCGGGTTGCAGCGATTCTGGACCGCTGAGATTCGGTATTCACCCCTGGGTTGGCTATGAACCGCTTTACCTCGCCGATGATTTCAACTGGCTGCCTGATACGGTTGCGCTGGTGCAGGGTACCTCGGCAAAAGACTCTATGGATGGACTCCTTTCGGGGACGCTTGATGGAGCTGCTCTGACTCTGGATGAGACCATACGGCTCTGCTCCAGGGGATTGGATCTGGTTGCGGTTGCTGTTGCAGACGTGTCCGCGGGCGCCGATGTATTGATGGTCAAGCCTTCAATTACTGAACTGGGTGCCCTTGAGGGCCATCGAATTGCGGTGGAGCTGGACGGTGTCTCGGGCATCATGCTGTTTAAAATCCTTGAATTAGCGGGGCTTGGCCCGAAAGACGTGACAAAAGTGGATTTGCCAGTAAGCCAGCATGCTCAGGCCTGGTCCCGGGGTGAAGTGGACGCTTCCGTTTGCTACGAGCCAACAGCGTCACTCATAGAGAACGCTGGGGGCGTCAGGCTGTTCGATAGCAGCCAGATTCCGGAAACCATCTTCGATTTGCTGGTGGTGACCCGAAAAGCAGCAGACAGCAATTCCAGGGCAGTGCGCGATTTGGTCTCAGGGCATTTCACAGGCCTGCAGCATCTGGTGCGCAGCATGCACGACTCGGTATACCGTATTGCGACCCGTCAGGGGATTAGCCCAGATGAGGTCCGGGCAGCGCTGGCCAGTGTCATGCTACCGGATCTGGCGGCAAACCAACGCTACCTCAGGGTGGCTGGCGCTATCGAAAACATGGCCGAGTCCCTGTCTCTCCTTATGTTGGCAGAAGGGATGATTGACCAGAAACCGGGAATCCAGCGTTTATCTGACCCTTCGTTCCTGCCAGCGAGGATTCTTTGAGTATTCTCCGGTTAACTACCCTTTTATTCGTGCTGACGGTCGCGGAGCTGACCGCGATTGCACCAGCCCATGCCGATGAAACATTGACCCTGGGCGTTTTCGCCTATCGGCCAGATAGCGTTCTGCAGGAACGCTACCAGCCTCTGACCGACTACCTTTCCCGGGAAACTGGCATTCAGGTAGAGCTGGAGATTCTCAATCAGGAGAATATGAGCCGGGCGATCGCCGCCAACCGGCTGGATTTTTTCCTTACGAATCCCAGCCATTTTCTGCTCATCCGCAGCGAACGCAGCTTGACCGGGGTTCTTGCTACCCTGGTCAGGCGCTCGGGCGAGTCTTCCACAACGAGTCTTGGTGGCGTGATCTTTGCCAAGGCCGAGCGCAACGATATCCAGGATCTTGCCGATATCCGCAACAAGACGATCGCCTCGCCGGGTGTTCATTTTCTCGGTGGCTATCAGACCCAGGTTCTGGAACTTCTGGACGCTGGCATTGATATCCGAAGAGTGAACCTGATTCGCTTTCTCGGCACTCACGACCGGGTCGTCCGTTCGGTTCTGACAGGTGATGCAGACGTGGGTTTTATCCGCACCAGCATTCTGGAGCAAATGGCGCAGGCCGACCCCGACCTGTTTACCCGGGTAAAGGTTCTGAATCGTCAGCGGCTTTCAGGGTTCCCGTACATGGTCTCAACCCGGCTTTATCCAGAGTGGCCCCTGGTGGCCCTACCCCATGTGAACGAAAGGTCTGTGCGCAAGATTGCTTCGGCGCTTTTTGCCATCGAACCGGAAGATGGGGTTGCGCTGGCCGTTGGCATTGCCGGCTTTTCACCGCCCGCGGATTACCAGTCCGTTGAATACCTGGCGCGGACGCTGCGTGTCCCGCCCTATGATCAGGTGCCCCAGCTGACCTGGGTTGATGCGTTACAGCAGTATCGGCTCTGGGTGTTTACGATCCTGGTTCTGGTCATTCTGCTTGTCACTTCGTCCTTGTGGCTGGCCCGCAGTAAACGTCAGCTTGCCTCCGAACAGCGTCGCCTGCGTCAACTCATCCGAGGTTGGCCCCAGCCAGCTCTGATCATTCGAGACGGGCGGTTTATTGACACCAACCCGGCTTCCGTCGATCTGCTTCGCTACGCCTCCAGAGAGTCGCTCATTGGTAAGGATCTATCGGTTTTTTCACCCGAATACCAGCCAGACGGACTCATTTCCTGGCAGAAACTCGCGCACATGATGGCCCGTGTCGAGGGTGGTCAGGTGGAGCAATGTGAGTGGGTATTGAATCGCTCTGACGGAACAGAAGTCTGGGTGGAGCTAACCATGGCTCCAGTCGATGCAGATGACGGAAGGGACGACTTTATTCTTTGTTCGCTCTATGACATCAACCGCCGGAAGCGAGCAGAGCAGCGTCAAAGACTGGCAGCAAGCGTGTTTGAATGCGCCCGCGAAGCCATTTTCATTACCGATAATCACGGAATGGTCATCGACGTAAATGACGCCTATCTTGCGATCACCGGCCGGACACGCAAAAAGGCGATCGGTCGCCTACCCCCCCTGCCAGTGGATGAGGGCAGTGGTATTTTTTCCAGTGCACGATCTCAGGGTTTCTGGTCTGGTGAGTTCGCCAGCCGCAGAAACGATGGCGAGGGAATAACGTTATCGGTGACCCTCAGCAGTGTGCTTGGTGATCATGGCGAAGTCTCCCATTTTGTGGGCATCTTCAGTGACATCAGCCGACTTAAGGAGCAGGAGCGAAGACTCCGTATCATGGCGCACTACGATGCCCTGACGGGCATGCCAAACCGGGTCTTGTTTGCTGATCGCTTGCAACAGGCCATGGCCCTGACCAAAAGACAGAATGGTAAGTTGGCCGTAGTTTACATAGATCTCGATGAGTTCAAGCCGGTAAACGACGCTTTTGGCCATGAAGCTGGTGACCAACTGCTGGTTGAGGTGGCCACACGTATGCGCGCCGAACTCCGTGAAGAAGATTCTCTGGCGCGAATCGGGGGCGACGAATTCGCGGCGATTATCATGAACGTGCAGGATGAAGCAGCTCTGGAGAGCCTGTTGGCGCGGCTACTACAGCAGGTGGCTACTCCGGTTTGGGTGGCCGATCACAACGTCGAGGTCTCCGCCAGCATTGGCTACACCCTGTTCCCTCAAGCCGAGGATCTGGATGGGGACCAGCTTCTACGACAGGCGGACCATGCGATGTATCAGGCCAAACGCCGTGGCAGAAACCGCTATGTGCGGTTCACTGAGCCTTCGGCCTGAACTAAACCGTTTAGCAGATCGGTTGACGGGTGCCAATCCAGGGATTTGTGCCACTGATCACAGAGCCTGCGAACCGAACTCAGGTCATCAAGACTCCGCTCGCCAACGATGGCAGGTAGTTCCCGTCTGACGATCATGGCCAGCATTCGCGATTTCAGAATATGGTAGATCTTCTCGGTTTCCCCGAAAACTTCCGGCAACCTTACTTCTGACGCAACCAAGTGGCGCAATAGATTGGTATAGGCCTCCATCTCACCTTTCAGTGGTGCCGTTTGCAGGAGTTTCCCTGACTGTCGGAGCCGCAGGAGCGCAGGAGCCAGCTCTGTCGCTTCCGTAAGGTATCGGCAGGTTCGAATGGAGAGGGTCAGGGTATCGACTGTGGCAGGCAACATCTTCTCGGCACGAAGGCGTGAGATGTACTCCGTTATCGCGCTGTTGAGACTCTGCGCGGCTTCCATGGTGGCCCTGATCTTTTCCGGAGTCAGGTCCTCCCGGTCAAGGCAGACTCTCAGCAGCCCCCGAGTCAGGCCAATTAGTCGCTTCATTTCCTGATCAACGGCGCCCACTGCGAGTTCCGGCGTGTTGATCAGGGTGTCATCCAGAAATCGGGGTTCTGCGTTGTCCTCCTCCTTGCTTCGGAACATTCGCCCGAGGATACGTGCGAATGGCTTCAACAGCGGCAGCATGATCGCTGCGCCAAGCAGGTTGAACAGTGTATGGAATATGGCGAGCGACAGGGCGGCATTGGTGTCCAGGTCCAGCCAGTCGGTTAACGAGGCAATGAGCCAGAGCATCAGAGGCAGTATCAGAATGGCGATCGCGCCCGTGACAAGATTGAACATGACATGACCAAGAGCGAGGCGTCTGGCACTCGCGGTGGCCTTGAGTACGGCAATGGCGGCGGTGGAGGTGGTGCCCAGGTTGGCGCCGACGACTGCTGCTGCGGCATCTTCAAGGGAGAGTAGACTGCTGGCGGCGGCGCTGAGGATGATGGCCAGGGCCGCGCTGGATGATTGAGTCAGCATCGTCGCCAGAAACCCGAATAGAACGAAAAGGGGTAATGCGATGGCCTGGCCGAGAAACTCGGAACTATTAAGGCCGACGGTCAATTGCCCAAGGGAATCCTTGAGAACCGAGAGCCCGAGGAAAAACAGAGCAAACCCGGCAAGGGCTTCCCCAAGTGACTGGTTCCGCTGGCTCCGGGCCAGCAGCTTCAGGGCCACACCGGCTGCCAGCAGGGGCATGGCGAACGCCTCGATCTTGAATCCGAAGCCGACAAAACTGACCAGCCAGCCGGTCATGGTGGTGCCTACATTGGCACCAAAAACCACCCCCAGTGAATGACTGAGGCTAAGTAGCCCCGCGTTCACAAAGCCGATGGTGGCGACGGTGACCGCGCTTGAAGACTGGACGATGCCGGTGATCAATACACCGGCACCAAACCCCCGTAGAGGGCTGCGGGTCCAATGTCCGAGCATATGGCGCAATTGATGCCCCGCAGCGCTTTTCAGGCCATTGGTCATCATCTCCATGGCGAGCAGGAACAGGGCCAGGCCGCCGAGAATCTGAAAGACAGTTGCAGTCATGTCGGAACTTGTTGCTCGAAGTTGGGTTGCTTTCAGATTAGCAGAGCCCGGGTTGGGCGAGGCGAATACTCAGGCGAGGAATTTCCGGACATCGATCTTGTAGGTTTCCGGGTCCACGGCACGAAGAATCCGGTCCTGGGTTCCCGGCTTCGCAAGATCGATGGTGTCCACGGTGATCGGCATGCGGAATTTGGTGTGGTACATAACGCGCACAGTTGGCAGTCTCTGATCGCTCTCGTTGGCTTCGACCACCACGCCCAGGCGACCGCTTTCCAAAAGCACCATCGAACCAACCGGATAGAGGCCCAGGCAACGGATAAACTGTTTGACCAGAACCGGATCCAGATGACTGCCACTCCATTCCAGAAGCTTCTTCAGGCCCTGCGTTGGCGTCATGCCCTTGTGATAGACTCGATCAGCGGTGATGGCGTCGTAAACATCGCTGATCGCGACCATACGACCATACTCCGAGATCTCGTCGCCCTTCAGGCCCTCGGGGTAGCCTGTGCCATCGAGGCGCTCATGATGCTGAGCTGCCGTGATGACGGTGAGCTCACCTATGCCCTCGGTGGTAGCCAGAATGTCTCGTGAATGGCGAGCGTGAAGCTTCATCACTTCAAACTCTTCCGGCGTCAGACGGCCGGGTTTGTGGAGTATCTCGTCGGGAGTGAGGATTTTGCCCAGATCGTGCAGCAGCGCGCCCACGATCGTCTGGTGCAGCACATCCGCAGACAGCCCCCGATAATTCCCGAACAGGGACATCAACACACTGAGATTGACCGAGTGTTCCAGTAGGTAGTTGTCTTTCTCCCGGATTCGTCCCAGGCAGCTGAGAGCATTGGCATTCCGAAGCACGGAATGCTGGAGCTCATCCGCCAGCTCGTGGATGGGCGCAATATCAATGGCGCCACCCACTTTGGCGTGGTTCATAAAGTCGCCAACCAGGTTCTGGGCCTGGCTGTGAATCTGCTGGGCGATGACGATTTCTTCGGCAAGCGGAACATGGGGCCGCAGCCCCGGGGTCAATTCACCCGCCTTTTGAAGGGCTGACTCGTTCCGGCGATCCACTTCGGCGGCCGTTTCCGAGTCCTGGGTATCGAGTCCCTTAGAGGCGTCGATATAGACGAACTCCACCCCCATACGGCGGATTTTCTCAATGGTTTCCTCTTTTTTGATAACACCGCGCTTGCGCTGGGTGTTATGAGGAATCCAGTCGTTGTTCAGGTCGGTTATGTACATGCCGACCTTGAGTGCGGAGATGGGGACGCGCTTTATCATTCGCCGGGGAAGAACGTTCTCAGACTGTTCTGGTAGGTCTTACCAATCACCTCGTCCAAAGGCAGCGCTTTCACCTCTGCGATTTTCTCGGCGACGAAGGGCAGGTAAAACGGTGCATTTTCCTTGCCGCGATAGGGTACCGGGGTGAGGAACGGTGAATCGGTTTCCAACAGGATCTGGTCGATCGGTGCCATGCGCACGATGTCCCTGACGTTCTCCGCCTTGTTGAACGTGGTGATGCCGTTGAAGCCCAGGCACCAGCCCTGATCCAGGGCATACCGGGCAAGCCCGGGGCCGGACGTGAAGCTATGGATGACACCGCGGCGCTTCAGGGTGGCCTCAAACTCGCCAAGGATCTCGATGGTATCTTCGTCCGCTTCCCGGCTGTGGATAACGACAGGCCGGTCCGTGTCACAGGCAATCTGCAACTGACGCCGGAACACCTCGCGCTGTACGTCCCGATCGGCGTTGTCGTAGAAGTAGTCCAGCCCAATCTCGCCCACGGCAACGATCTTTTCGTCCCGGGCATGGGCGCGGATTTCCGCTTCCACGTCGTCGGAATAACTTTCGGCATCGTGCGGGTGGATTCCCTGGGTACCGTAAACCCAGGGTGCCACCTGGCTGAGTTCGCGCACCCTTGCAAGGTTGTCCGGGGACACCGCAATGGTGATCACCTTCTCGATATTGACCCCCTGTGCCTGTTCCAGTGTCTCCTCAAGCGGGCGGTCCTTGAGGTAATCCAGGTGACAGTGGGTCTCGATGATCGGGTGATCGAATACGGGAATCTCGCGACGTTTCTTACTCATTGCCGGGTACTACACTCCATCGCAACCTGCGTCCAGGCTGCTATTCTGTGAATTCAGTCTCACAAGTTTACCAGCTTGTTCGATTGTTGACCTGTATTACGTCCATAGGGAGTTGCACGGAGCACTTTGATGAAGCTGTCGGCGTTTGCCAGCTCTTTTCTTTTCGACCCCCGACAACCCAGATTCCGGGACTACCCGACATTGCTGGACAGCGATGAAACGGAGCTGCCCGGCCTTGAGGCCAGCCTGGAACAGATTGGTGAATACCAGCGCCGACTCTGGGCAAATCAGGCAAGGGCGGTGCTGCTGGTCACACACGGACCGGATACCAGCGGTAAGGACAGCCTGATCCGCACACTGGCAACCTTTGCAGATCCCGCCGGATTTCACGCCTGGTCATTCAGCCGGCCCAGGGGTGCCGAAACCCGCCATGACTTTCTATGGCGGGTCACGCCCTTCTTGCCCGGCTTTGGCGAGATGGTGGCCTTCAATCGCAGCCATCACGAAGCTGTGATCGCCGAGCGGGTATGGCCGGTCCATGAGCCCGTCAGCTACAACTGGCAGAACCGTTACCGCTCCATCCGGAACTTCGAGACCCATCTGGTGGAAGAGGGCACCACAATCATCAAGATCTGGCTCAACCTGTCTGAAGACGAGCATCGACAGCGCCTGTTGAAGCGCCTCGACAAACCGCGCAAGCGCTGGAAATTCGACAAGTCGGATATCGACGGGTGGGAGAAACGTCGCCAGTACGAAGCCTTCGCCGAAGAGGCCCTGGCCGAGACCCATACGGAGCAGTCCCCCTGGTTCATTGTGCCGGGTGACCGGAAACCCCAGGCCCGTGCCATTGTTGCGGCGATACTGGCAGAGCAACTGCAAAGGCTGGCGCCGGATTATCCGAAAGAAGATGAGACTGTCCTGAAAGAATACCGACGCCTGTTGGCAAAAAATGGCGTGAAATAAACACAGCGGAGGAATGCATGCACATTGTTGTAGTCGGTGGCGGCGTGGTGGGAATGACCACGGCCTACGAACTGAATCGCCGGGGCCACCAGGTGACTGTGCTGGAGCGTCACGCAATTGCCGGCAACGAAACCAGCAAGGCCAACGCGGCCCAGCGCTCCTACGGCGTGGTCTACCCCTGGGCGGATCCCTCAATTGTGTTCAAGGCCATCCCCTGGATCCTCAAGCAGGACGGCCCCTTGAAGCTTCGCTTCCCGCCGTCGGTGGAAACCCTGAAATTCATGTTCGCCACCCTCCGTTACGCCTGGTCGCCGGGCCTGTTCGGCCTGAATCGTCGCGCCATGTTGCGCCTGGGCATCCACAGCCGGGAACGGTTTCTCGCGCTGGAAAAGGAGTTGGATCTTGCCTTTGATGGCGACCATCAGGGCCTGCTGCACCTGGCCAGCACCCCGGAGGCGCTGGAAGGCTACCGGACAACCCATGAACTTCTGAAGGAGCTCGGCATTCCTTCCCGTCTGCTCACCCCCGAACAGGTGCGCGAGGCCGAACCCGGCATGGTCGGCAACGGCCCGCTATACGGGGCCCTCAGCTACGACAGCGATGGCACCGGTGACTGTCACAAGTTCTCCCGGGAGCTAGCGAAAGCCTGCGAGGAAAAGGGGGTTGTCGTTCGTTACAACGTGGAAGCGGAAAAACTCATTGCCGATGAGCAGAAGGTCAGTGCAATTTCACTCAGAACCGGCGAAGGGGTGATGGAAACCCTGGAGGCGGATGCCTTCGTAATCAGCGCCGGGTGCTGGTCCAATCATCTGGTGCAGCCGTTGGGCCTGGAACTGCCAATCTATCCGGTAAAAGGTTACAGCCTCACCGTCCCGATGAAAGACCCTGAACGCGGCCCGTCATCGACCATACACGACGACAACTACAAGGTCGTCTCTACCCGTCTGGGCAACCGTTTACGGGCCACCGGCTTCGTTGAACTGGCCGATTTTAATCGGGAGATTCCCGAAGCCCGACTGGCAACTATCAAGAAGTCGGTCGAATCCCGGTTCCCCGGCTGTGCCGACCTCGATGCCGCTGAAACCTGGACAGGTTTTCGCCCCATGACCCCCGACGGCCCGGCGATTATTGGCCGCGGTCCCAGAGAAAATCTCTATTTGAATACCGGCCACGGCACCTTCGGCTGGACCCTGTCAGCCGGCAGTGCCGATGTCATCGCCCAGGTAATCGAAGGGGAGGAACCCACCATTTGTCTGGATGCCTTCCGCCCAGGAAGATTCCAGGAGTAGTTTTAACAAACCGATGCGCGCAAAAGGCCCGAGAACAGGACGGATAGTCCCTCCCGGGATCGTCGAAAACATGGATGTTTTCGTCGAGCGTACATGGACGTATTTACAGCGTATCCCGGGAGGGCCTATCCGTCCTGTTTTTCCTCGGGGTCCGAGCGCGGCTGAGACCTGCACTCCACAACGCGCTCGATGTTCGAGCAAAGCGTATGAACAAACCCGATATCCCGATCAGACAGCAATGGCAGCCGCTCGAAAACCCACTGGGACAGCTTCCCTTCAGGCGGCGTATCGAGTTCTGGTAGCAGGGTTTCGAGCCGGTTGCGGAGGGCGCCAAGCCGATGTTCATCGGCAGGCTCAGGTTCGTCATCCATAGATTCTGAAAGCCCGGACATTTCCCAGGCATAGAGCATCACCGACTGGGCCAGATTCAGGGAGGGGTAGGCGACCTTCATGGGAATGCCGGTGAGCAGATCGCAGAGTGCCAGCTCTTCATTGGACAGCCCGCGATCTTCCCGGCCAAACACCAGTGCTGCGGTTGCCACGGACGCCCCCTTCGTAGCCAGAACCTTCCGCAGATCAGAGGGGCCGTGCCAATCCTGGCGTTGATGCCGGGTCTTCGCGGAGGTGCCCATTAGCAGGTCTACGGAGTTTCTTACCGCCGCCAGATCGGGGAAAATGCGCGCATTGTCCAGGATGTGGTCGCTGCCGTGAGCCAGCCAGTGGGCTTCGGAGCGGGTGTGCAGGTCCGAGTTGACCAGCCAGAGCTCGCCGAAGCCCATGGTGCACAGGGCACGGGCGGCCGCACCGACATTTTCGGGAACCTTGGGCTCAACAAGTACAAAGGCCAGTTTCATGACGTTACCTCCGGCGGCGAGTTTACACCACGGCGCGGAATCTTTTTATCAGCGATGGCAGCAGCTGAACGACTGGCTGGTGCAGCACCAGGCGTTCTGGCAGCCGGCGCCGTTCATGACACCGCAGCCGGCCTGGACAAAAGCTTATCCCGAACTGGCAGCGATGCTGGCAGAGCTTAGCGATGCAGAATGCCAGTACCTGGATGACAGGCCCGTTGAATTGGCGGCTCGGGCAGCACGGTGGCTGCCGTCCCTGGAAGGGTATGCGGACATCGTGCAAGTGCCGGCGCTTTTGCCCTCGGACGATGAGGCATCAAAGGCGACCCTGCCGGAAATCCGGGCCACCGATATGCCCGGCCGAAAGCGTCTGCAGTCGGGTGCCTTTGCCGCCGCACTGGCACCGCTGGACCACCCCGCCCTGGACTGGTGCTGCGGCAAGGGCCATCTTGCGCGGACGCTGGCGCCGTTGTGCCCCGGTGAGATCCAGGGTTTCGAGTGGAATCCGGAGCTGGTTCATGATGGAAACCGTCTGGCCGAGCACTTCGGGGATCGGGTGTCGATCGGCTGCCAGGACGTGATGGCCCCGGGACTGAAGCTTCCAGACGATTACCATGGCGTTGCACTCCATGCCTGCGGCGATCTGCACCGGCAGCTGCTCACACGAGGCAGCGAGGCTGGATTGCCCCGGCTGAGCATTTCACCCTGCTGCTACCACCTGACCGGCCAGGACACTTATCGCCCCCTTTCCCGGCGGGCGTCGGGCTATCAGGGGGTGCTGCAACCGGGCCGAAATGATCTGCGGCTGGCGGTCCAGGAAACGGTGACGGCGCCTGCCCGGGTTCGGGAACAGACTCGTTTGATCAGCCAGTGGCGCCTGGGGTTCGATGGCCTGCAACGGTTCTTGCGGGGGCAGGACGAATACCTTCCTGTACCTTCCCATCCGGCGCGACTGCTGAGGGAAGGCTTTCCAGCTTTTTGTCGATGGGCCGCAGCGAAAAAGCACCTTGAGTTACCCGACAGGGTCGAGTTTGATCACTGGTTGGCGCTTGGCGAGCGTCGGCTGGCAGAGGTTCGCCGTCATGAGCTGGTCCGGCACCTGTTCCGGCGCCCACTGGAACTCTGGATGGTGCTCGACTATGCGCTCTTCCTGGAAGAGCAGGGCTACCAGGTACGTCTTGGTCACTTCTGCGATCGGGCTCTGACGCCCCGTAATCTGCTGATCGATGCGGTCAGGGTTTCCGGTACTCCACCCGTTCAACACAGCCATCCCTGAAATACACGTAGGTCAGCTCATAAAACGCCCCGTAATAGCGGGTCTGTAAACCCGGACTGAGAAGCGGCGTGAGTTCCCCACTTGTTTCCAGACGCAAAAAAGGCGCCCGGAGGCGCCTTTTCAATTCACTCAGCTAACGCCCGTAACTTAACGGCGAACCTGAATGCGAGCTTCGACCCGGCGGTTCTCCGCGCGGCCAGCGGCTGTCTCGTTAGAGGCAATCGGCTGTTCCTCGCCGTAACCTACGGCTTCCACCCGCGCCGGATCAACGCCCAGAGGACCTGTCAGACGGCCGGCAACTGCTTCGGCACGGCGCTGGGACAGGAACTGATTGTAGTCGGCGGCACCGGCGCTGTCGGTGTGACCGGCAATCTCCACGATGGTTTCCGGGTTTTCCTGCATGAAATCAGCCACGCGACGGATTTCCTCATCGTAGGCGTTGCCGATCACGGAGCTGTTGGTCGGGAACTTCACTTCGATGGTGAAGGTCTGGATGGTCTCGGTGACACCCTCACAGCCGGTGTCATCCACTTCTGCGCCGGCGGTGGTGTTCGGGCACAGATCCTGGCTGTTGACCACGCCATCGTTATCGCTGTCCAGCTCACAGCCACGGCTGTTTACTTCCGCACCGCGCGGTGTGTCAGGGCACTGGTCGCGGCTATCGACAACGCCGTCGCGATCCGAATCCGGCTCGCAGCCATTGCTGTCAACGGTTGCGCCAGCCAGTGTGCCGGGGCACTGGTCCCGGGAATCCGGTACGCCATCGCCGTCAGCGTCTGCTGGCTGCGCGGGCTGGGGAGAAGCCTGGGCCACTGTGCGAGTGAAGGCGAAACTGATGCCCAGGGAGACCTGCGTGTCGAAGGTGCTCTCATCAATGCCATGGAATTCACGGAGATCGCCGCGCAGCGATACGGAATCACTGATGTTATAGCGGAAGCCGGTGCCGACGTTCACTCGCGTCTCATCGTGGTTGCTGCCGGCGGTACGGACACCGCTGTTGTCAGAACCGAAGTCTGCATGGCCGGCACCCAGGGAAACATACGGGTTCCAGGCTTCGTCCGGGCCTGCAAAGTAGTAGGTGCCATCGACCCTGACTTCGTCGAACTCGGACTCACCGGGCACGTACTTGCGATCGGCATCCGCGCGCGAGTACAGCGCCTCAACGGACCAATGGGGACGGAAACGGTATTCCACGCCAACCCCGAACGTGCCGGTCTCGCTCAGGTCGCGCTTGTCGTCAAACAGCTGGAAACCCGCAAACGGGTTGATATAAATGGTTTCCTGACGGTCGGCGATGGCCGGAGTTGCAAGGGTGGCGGCTAGAACAGCCGCGGAAATAGGACGCATGACGTTCATGCAGAACCTCCTGTTCATTGTCGTTGTGGTACCGCACTTCCTCATGAAAAGTGCTTGCATACCCGGAATTTAGGCTAGTAGGCCAAAAAAGACAAAAAAATGATACGGATTGTTACCTCCGCAATTGTACCCAGTTGACCTTTACGAGCCGGAAGTCGTTTCAGGCCAGAGCAGTAAAGTACAGATGCGCGCTCTTTTTGCTGAAATTGAGGATCTCGCCGTTATCGAAGTGCACTTCGAAGGAGCTCTCATCCTCGGTAACCACCGAGCCCGGACCAAAAATGGCGTGGCTAAGACGTTTCTGATGCCAGAGTGGTTCCATCGAATTGGCAGACGTTGCCGCATTACCCTCGATGGCGACATTTTCCCGGTTGGCATAGCGTTGGCTAACCGGCGTGATAGGGGCGGTCAGCCGGATGGTTGAGGATTGGGCTGGACTGCGTTCATCCAACCAGCGTCCGAACTCCTCGGCCAGTTCGAAGCAGAATTCTTCCACAAAACGGCTCGGGCCCTGATCGCCGTCCAGATGCGGTTGCTTGCTGGCAGGGCGGGTAATCAGATGGAGCTGCTGGCGGGTCCTGGTCATGGCCACATAGAGCAGCCGCCGCTCACTCTCCAGAAAGCCCCGCGCATCGTCCTGGGGTTTGGGGCTGTAAGGCAGGTATTTCTCCTGTAGGCCCGGAATGATCACGGTTGGCCACTCCAGCCCCTTGGTGCGATGAATCGTTGAGAGCAAAACGCCCCCCTGACGCTTTTCGCCCGCCTGTTGCTTCAGGGCTTTCAGATGCTCCAGGGCCCCTTCGGCGGTGACATCCAGGCTTTTCAGGTATTGCCGGAATCCCTGCACGGTATCAATCCGCTCTTCAGCGCTTTCATGGGTCAGGGCCAGGCTCCGGATGCCTTCATAGAGGTCTGTATGCTCGGCGTAGACACTGATCAGTCCTGCAACCGGCCCCCCATAACTGCGAAGCTGGGCAAGCACCTCGCCAAGCTTTCGCAGCTTACGCGCCGCCATCGGTGCCAGAGCGTCAAAATCCATAGCCAGCAACCGCTCGTGCCAGCCGCCGGAAAACCCGGCCAGGAACCGTGCCAGTTGCTCCAGTTCGGGCTCTTTCAAACCAACGTGGGGAAAACGCAACAACTGCCGTGCCAGCTCAAGCCTGTCCTCGTCCGGCAGGTTTTCCAGCTTGCCGGTCACCACCATCAGCAGCGCGGTGATCGCCTGCACTTCCCGACTGAACAGCGCGCCCTTGCCGGCATCGATCCGGTAGGGAATCTGCCGGGCCAGCAGCTTCAGCTCAATAGGGACACTCTGACTCCAGACCCGGAACAGAATCGCCGTTCCTGCCAGAGCCGGTTCCGACTGACCCTGCAGAATCTGCAAAACGGTATCGGCATCGCTCTCCGCCCGATGGAGGGTGATCTTCGTGCCCGGAGTGGAAGGGTGGGAGTGGCAAAGCACATCCTTGCGCCCCGTGTTGTGGCAGATCAGATGGTTTGCCAGCAGTGCCACCCGGTGGCCATACCGGAAGGTGTAGCTGAGAGTCTGCTCCAAAGGGCTTTCGAACTCATCGCTGAACCGTTTGAGGATAAACTCCGGCTTCGCGCCCCGGAACTCGTAGATCGTCTGATCCGGGTCACCAACAACCGTCACCCGGGCCCGGTCCCCGGCCACGTAGCGCAACAGCAAATGCTGGATCTCATTGGTGTCCTGGTACTCATCCACCAGAATCAGATCCATCTTGTTGCCAACCAGCCGCTGCAACGGAGGATTCTGGTGAATGGCCATCACCGGCTCATACAGCATGTCGGCATAACTGATCCGACCCTGGCTCTTGCGCCACTGTTCAAAACTGTGGAACAGATCAACCAGGTATTTGTGCTTGTCCGAGTACCCCAGTTCCTCAAACACAATCTCTGCTGGCGACAGCGTGGTCTTTACCAGGTCAATAAACCCCGTCGCCGTCTCGACAAAATCCTTCTTGTTGCGCCGGATCTCATCCGCCAGATCCTCCGGCGCCAGCCGACGCGTCAACTGCCAGGCCTGAAAACTGATCTCCTGCTCGGTCAGGATCTTCTCCGAAAACCCCGGCAAATAGCCCTCCCGAACAAACCGTTTGTACAGCCGAAGGCCCATGGCGTGATAGGTCCGAATCTCCGGCAGCGCCAGCCCGCTCTGTGCGCAAACCTCTTGCAGCTTGCGCTCGAAATCCACCCGGGCACTGCGGTTGAACATCAGCACCAGCATCCGATCCGGATCATGCCCCTGTTCCAGCAGATACCGAATCCGCCACGCCAGCGTCGACGTCTTGCCACTGCCGGCCACGGCGGTAATCACCGTATGTTCATAGCCAGCGGTAATAATCGCCCGCTGTTCATCGGTAAGGTAATCCGGCAGGTTGGTGGTATCAGAAATTTGGGGTTCGGTCGGCATGGCCGGTATTGTAACGGCCCGCTGGTAGAGCGGATACCGCTCCCGCATAATTGACCCAGTTTGAGACTCGGGGACGCCAACTCACAGGTGTGACAGTCAGTTGGTGAGCGGCCTTCCAAAACTGTGCGGAGCCAAGGATGGCGGAGCCCAAGCGCCACATGGATGTGCCGCAAGGAGCGTGTTTTGGAAGGCCGCTCACCAACTGGCTGCCCCCGAGCTCCCGCTAACTCCCAAGCCAAAAGGTCTGAATAATGGAAATAGCAGAATCCGTAAACGTACTCGGCGAAAAACTGGAAACCTGCGGCAAAGACCCGATGACCGGCTTCTACCGCGATGGCTGCTGCAACGTCGGCCCCGATGACTTTGGCCTGCATGCCGTCTGCGCCGTAGTCACCGACGACTTCTTGGAATTCTCCAAAGCCCAGGGTAACGACCTCAGCACCCCCAGGCCCGAGTTTGGCTTCGAAGGCCTGAAAGCAGGCGACAGCTGGTGCCTGTGCGCCGGCCGCTGGCAGGAAGCCTTTGAGGCTGGTTGCGCACCAAGAGTGCGCCTGCGCGCCACCCACCGGGCCGCTCTGGAAAAATGCGCCCTGGACGACCTCAAAGCCCACGGTGCCGACCTCAGCTGATGAGCCATCCCGAACCCGACGCCGCCCCAGATCATGCAATCTGGCGTGCCCTGCAGGCCAGTCTTGCCGCCAGAGGCGAACGCCGTCTGGTCCTGCTGGAGGGCAATCGGGAGAGCAACCTCAGGTGGCTTTCTGGGCTGCTACCTGAGCTCGACATTCAAACCGGCGTCTGGACCGGCCCGGCAGACCAGAGCCCTGATCCTCGCCTGGCGGGAAATTTTCCAACTGAGGCCAGAAACTGGCTCGGCCGTGAGGTTTCCGTGATTGTCTGGGACGGCTGGCAGGGAAACCCTCCAGATGCCTTCGCGGCGCTCTCCGGGGCATTGACCGCCGGCGGCCTGCTGTTCTGGCTGATGCCACCGCTGGATGAATGGCGCCGGTTTGCCGACCCGGATTACACGAGAACCGGCCTGGACCATGGTGGCGAGCATCCTTTCGCCGCCCGCATGGCCGACATTCTTGCCGAACATGAGGCTGTGATCCGCATATCCCCGGGCCGTGCCGAAACGCCCTCGCTGACCATTCCGCAGATACCGGAGCAAAGCTTCCGGATTGAAACAACCCCGGACCAGGAACAGTTGATCTATCGCCTGGTCCGGTTTGGCCAGGGCCGAAGACGCCGGCCGCTGGTTGTCACGGCAGACCGGGGGCGGGGCAAGTCCGCCGCTCTGGGCATGGCGGCCGCGGAATTGCTGAAGAAAGGCAGGCAGGAAATTGTTGTTACTGCGCCGTCAAAACAGAATGTGGACACCCTGTTCCGTCACGCCCGTGATGCCCTTTCGGATCAACTGGATCAGGCCAGCGCTGGTACGCTGACAACCAGGTCGGGCGCGCGCCTGAGGTATGTTCCGGTTCGGGAACTCCTGGCCTCGCGGCCGGAGGCCGAGGTGATTCTGGTGGATGAGGCAGCGGCTCTTCCCGCGCCTCTGTTGAAATCGATCCTTCTGGGCTGGCCCAGGGTAGCGTTTGCCACCACGGTGCATGGTTACGAGGGCGCCGGCCGTGGCTTTGCCATACGTTTTCGACAGGTCCTCGAGCAATCAACGCCTCACTGGCAAGCGGCAACGCTGACCGAACCGGTGCGCTGGGCCCGCGGGGATCCACTGGAGACCCTGATCACCCAGCTCTTCCTGCTGGCGGCAGATGGCAGTGGTTCAGCCGTGGAAACCGAAAACAGCGCCGGGGAACTGGTGATCGAGCCCTGGCAGCCGGCAACCGCCAGTGACGAGGCGTTGTCGAACGCCTTTGGCTTGCTGGTGGATGCCCATTACCGGACCAGTCCCGCTGATCTGCGGCAATGGCTGGATGATATTGCCGCCCGAAGCTGGCGGGCGAGAATTGGCGAACGCACGGTTGGAATACTCTGGTGTGCGCTCGAAGGTGGGCTTTCGGCCGGGCTGGCGGAGCAGGTCAGTCTGGGGACCCGTCGAATTCGCGGCCATCTACTGCCGCAGTCACTGGCCAGCCACAGCGGCTATCCAGAAGCCGCTGCCCTGAAAGCGCTCCGGGTGGTCCGGATTGCAGTGTCAGACGACGCCAGGCGGTCGGGTATTGGCCGAAGCCTGGTGGAGGCCGCACGAGCCTATACCGCCGAACGGGGCGTTGATTACCTGGGTACCAGTTTTGGTGGCAGCGCTGATTTGCTGGCGTTCTGGCAAAGCTGTGGTCTTCGTGTGGTGAGAGTGGGTCTTCAACAGGAAGCGTCCAGTGGTGAGTACCCGCTGCAGATGATCCAGGGTATCTCGCGGCCAGGCCGGGAACTGGAAGGGCGTATTCGCCAGCGGCTGGCTGGCCATTGGCTAACCCTGGTTCCGGACAACTGGCCGCGGCTGGGGGCGGATATGCTGGCGGAGATAACCGCAGAACTGCCACCCGGGTTGGCGTTGGATTCCGATGATTTGAGGGAGCTTCGGAATTTCGCCAACGGCCACCGGGGGTTTCAGATAACGGTTCCGGTGCTGCGGAAGCTGAGTCAGGCGCCCGGTGCCATGGCAGGGTTGCGTGGCCATGCAGACCGCGCCCTGTGGTGCCGCTGTGTACTTCAGGGTGCGCCATGGTCCTCGCTTCAGGCCGAGAAGTTGTGCCTGGGGCAGAGGGATGGCGAAGACCGTTTGCGGCAGCTGGTTCGCGATCTGCTCAAGGACGGTCCGGGTTTGTGACTCGCTCGATTTAATTTCCGATGGTGTCTGCCCAGAATAGGGCCTCGTATCCTTCTACAAAGCCCCACAGAGACTGTTTGCTATGGCCAAGGGAACCGGCGCCCCCCGTTTTTTGCTGATTTTGCTTCCGCTTCTTGCTTTCCTGTCTGCCTGCGCTTCCCAGAGCCAGCCGGTTGCTCTCAGCCCCGAGGCCCTGGCCGAGGCCGACGCGCTGCTGATTACTGCAGCAGGCAATGGCGAGAAAAGACGCGTGCAGCTGTTGCTTTCCGCCGGTGCCGATGTGAACACCAGCGATCGCAACGGCTATACGCCTGTGATGCGCGCGGCCGAAAACGGCCATCTCTCGGTGGTCAAGGTGTTACTGGCGGCCGGTGCCAACGTCAATGTCAGCCAGGGTGGGGAATCCCTGCTCATGAAGATAGTGGCCAATGGCGACTTGCTGACTGCGGAAAGGCTGGTGGCTGCCGGGGCGGACGTGAATTACCGGGCCAGCGACGGCCAGACCGCGCTGGACATCGCCCGGGCCACCAATAACCGGGATCTGGAAATGCTACTGGTGCAGGCGGGCGCGCAGCTGTAGTTCCCGGACGCTATTCCAGCCCCATCGGATCGGTTTCGTCATCCCACTCCGGGGTGAAATGGGCCGCAACCACCTCTTCCGGTACATCAGCAACGCTCAGATAACTCCACTTCGGCTGCCGATCCTTATCGATGGCCAGGGCTCGAATGCCCTCGGCCAGGTCCGGCCGGCGGATGCATTCCGAGACCATCGCCAGCTCCATCCGGAAGGCGTCCTTCAGGGACATCTGCTGGGCCTTTTGCAACTGGGTCCAGACCAGCCAGGCCGACACCGGGCATCCCATTCTCAGCGTGTTCATGCAGGCATGCCACCAGTCGCAGTCCACCTCCGCCGTGAGCAACTGATCGACGATTTCCGGCAGTTCATCGCCCGCGCTCAGCCGGGCAATCCGCTGTTCGTGTTTTGCCAAATGGCTGGGCGGCAGCGACCGGTAATCCGGTGTCTGGATCTGATTGAGCAGGCGGAAAAGTCGGTTGTCGTCCGCGGCGGTCTGCCCGGTCCACCGTTCAGAGGCCAGGCGATCCAGCAAACGGTCCCGGTCTTCAGGCAGAATGGCCATGTCCGCAAGGCCGACCCGAAGTGCATCGCTCACGTTCAGGCGAGCACCGGTCAGGCCCATGAACAGGCCCAGCCGGCCGGGTAGCCTTTTGAGGAACCAGCTGGCGCCAACATCCGGAAACAGGCCGATGGTGATCTCGGGCATCGCGAGCGTGACATCCGGGGTTACCAGCCGGTACCGGCAGCCGGAAAACACACCAAGACCACCGCCCATCACCACGCCGTGGGCGATACCCAAAACCGGCTTGGGAAAACGGTGAATGTTGTAGTCCATCCGATATTCCCGGGTGAAAAAGCGCACCGGTTTCTCCGGCTCTTCCGGATTCTGAATGGCGTCATAGAGTTCGCGGATGTCTCCACCGGCGCAGAAGGCTCTCTCGCCCGCGCCCCGGATAACCACGACACAGATCCGGTCGTCCTCGGCCCACCGATCAAGAACTTCCTGGGTTTGCTGGATCATGTGCTCGGAAAGCGCATTGAGCGTGCCTGGGGAGTTGAGCGTCAGAACACCGATGTGGCCTTCGCGACAGGCAAGTTCCTGGGCCTCTACAGACATTGACGTTATCTCCGGAGAATTAAATCGATCTTGGATTCGGAATTGAACGTACTTTCACCTTAATAGCCCGGCCAGGAAAGAGGACGAACGTCGAAAAGCCGTCCTTGACCTATCGCATTTGAGGTTCCCCGGCTCTGTGCTATAAGTGCTAGTCAGGTTACCGTCCGGCGTCCGAACCGGCCTGAAAATCTTTAAAACGATGATGAGAGGGTAATGACAATGAATCTGAAACACTACGCTGTTGCGGGAATTTTTGCGCTTGGCGCTGCTGTGCCTGCAGTAGTTTCTGCCGGCGACGCGGAAGCTGGCAAGGCCAAGGCGGCCGTCTGCGCTGCGTGTCATGGTCAGAATGGTCTTGCGCAGATCCCGACCTATCCGAACCTGGCGGGCCAGAATGAGCAGTACCTGGTATCGGCCCTGAAGGCGTACAAAAACAAGCAGCGCTCCGGCGGCCAGGCGGCCATCATGCAGGGTCAGGCTGCTGCCTTGAGTGATACAGATATCGCAAATCTGGCAGCCTATTACGCCAGCCTGCCGGCAGACGGCGGTAAGTAAACGCGTGAAGGTCAGCGAGGCGGCTCAGGCCGCTCCGCTGACGATACGGTAGCTGGGTTTGTAGGCCGAGGAACCCGGCAGTTTCATCCGATTCTGGGCTACAAACTGTTCAAGCATGGCCTCAAGCGGTTTGATCAGGCTGGGATCACCGGCAATTTCAAATGGCCCCTTCTCCTGAACCTGTCGAATACCACCTTCCTTGACGTTCCCGGCCACAATGCCACTGAATGCCTTGCGCAGATTCGCGGCGATCAGGTGCACGGGCTGGTCCCGGTGAAGCTCCAGGGCTCGCATATTGTCGTGATTGGGCTCGAACGGTAGCTGAAACACCGGGTCGATCTTCAGCATCCAGTTGAAGTAGTAGGCATCCTGCATGGCGCGCCGGAAAGTCTCCACCTCCTTCATGCCCTTTTTCATGGTCTGCGCCACGCGCACTGGATCATCAATGATGATCTCGTACTTGCTCGCGGCTTCGTCCCCGAGGGCGTTCCGAATGAACTTGTCGATCATTTCGAAGTATTCCGCATTCTCCTGCTGACCGGTGAACACCACCGGGAAAGGCAGATCAGCATTGTCCGGATGCAGCAGGATGCCCAACAGGTACAGAATCTCCTCGGCGGTGCCGACCCCTCCCGGGAACACTATCACGCCGTGACCACAGCGGACGAAGGCTTCCAGGCGTTTCTCGATGTCCGGCATGATCACCAGTTCATTGACGATGGGGTTGGGGGCTTCCGCGCCAATGATGCCGGGCTCGGTGATGCCAATGTAGCGGCCGTCTTTAACCCGTTGCTTGGCGTGACCGATGGTGGCGCCTTTCATGGGCCCCTTCATGGCGCCCGGGCCACATCCGGTGCAGATACTCAGGGCTCTCAACCCCAGTTGATGGCCCACATCCTTGCTGTACTGGTATTCGTCATGACCGATCGAGTGGCCTCCCCAGCAGACCACCAGATCTGGCTGCCGCCCGGCCTGCAGCACACGGGCATTGCGGAGTATGTGGAAAACATAGTTTGTAAGATCTTCCGGATCGTCCCGCCGGAAACCGGCGGCAGACTGGGGAATTGAATGGGAGTAAATGATGTCTCTCAGGACAGAGAACAGGTGCTCTCGGATCGCCCGAAGCATTTCTCCATCAACGAAGGCATGTGCCGGCGCATTGATCAGTTCCAGTTTCAGCCCCCGGGGCTGAGGCACCAGGCGGACATCGAAGTCGGCATGGGATTCCATCAATGCCTGACAGTCGTCGGTTTCCACCCCGGTATTCAGGACCGCCAGGGCGCACTGGCGGAAAAGGCGATACAAGCCCCCTTCGCTGCGGTCCTTGAGGCGGTTGACCTCATGATTGGAGAGGATCTCGAGGCTGCCCTCGGGAGAAACCAGAGCATTGATGGTCGATTCCTGCATTAACGGTGAAACTCCTGAATGTTGCGGAAATGCCCGATTTTGAGGCATTGGGTCAAAAGGGTAGACTAAGGCCTTTCCATTCAATACGCCACCCGACAAAATTCCGATTTATGAAACTGCTTATTCGTCCCGCTCCGGAAGTTGCGATCAAGAGTAAACCCGTCCGTCGTCAGCAGATGCGTCACCTGCGGCAGAACGTCCGAAAACTGCTGGCACGACTGGATCCCGAGATTCGGGTGGACGGTAGCTGGGACCGGGTGGATGTGGAAGTGCCTGATGGCCGCGGACTCTCCGGCCCTGCCCTGGAGGCGCTTTTGCGCATACCGGGTATTTCTACGATTCAGGAAATCGGGGCATTTCCGTTTGTCAGCCTTGACGATGTGGCCAACAAAGCCGTTGAAGCGTTTGCTGACCGGTTGAAAGGCAAAACCTTTGCCGTCAGGGCCCGGCGCCATGGCGAGCACAACTTCCGCTCCATCGATCTGGAGCGGACGGTCGGCGGCGCCCTGATGCAGGCATCGGAGGCCAGAGGTGTAGATCTGAAATCGCCGCAGGTTGAAGTGCGAATTGAAGTGCATGACGACCAGTTCCATATCGCCCACCGCAAACATCGCGGATTGGGCGGTTATCCACTGGGCAGTGTCGAAAATGTCCTGACTCTGATTTCCGGGGGGTACGATTCTTCGGTAGCCGCCTATCTGATGATGCGCCGCGGCCTGCGCAACCATTTCCTGTTTTTCAATTTGGGGGGCGCCGCCCATGAGGTGGGTGTACGCCAGGTGGTGCATTACCTGTGGGACCGCTACGGCGCCTCCCACAGCGCCAAATTTATCTCCGTGCCCTTCGAGGGCGTGGTTGCCGAAATCATGCGTTCGGTCAGTCACCGTCACTGGGGTGTGGTGCTGAAGCGCCAGATGCTGATGGCGGCTGCCGAGATTGCCAAAAACAACAACGCCTCCGGGGTGGTGACCGGCGACGCGGTAGCCCAGGTGTCGAGTCAGACTCTGAGCAACCTTAACGTGGTGGATCGCGCCAGTGACGAGGTGGTCCTTCGCCCGTTGGTGTCCATGGACAAGGAATCCATTATCCGTATCGCCCGTGAAATTGGCACTGAAGTCTATGCCCGCAACATGCCCGAGTATTGCGGTGTCATCTCCCAGAAGCCGGCTACCAGAGCCAAGCTGCACCGGGTGGAGGAAGACGAGGCCCAGATGGACGCCTCGGTGCTCGCCAGTGCGATTGAGGCCCGTGAGGAAACACCCGTGAACCGGTTGTTGGAGACGACCGTGACACCTGAAGAAGTGGAACTGGTGCAGACACCATCGGTGGATGATGTGATTATCGACGTGCGCCACCCTTCGGAGGGCGAACAGTCACCGCTCAAGCTCACCAATAACGAGATTCTTCAGATCCCGTTTTACGAGCTGAACCAGCAGTTGCCGGAGTTGCCGGCCAACCGGCAATACCTGCTGTACTGCGATCGGGGTACCATGAGCCGGATGCACGCGGGCCACCTCAAGGCCGAAGGGCACGCGAACGTGAAAGTCTACGTGCCCGCCGCCTGAAGCTTCAGCCCGCCAGGCCTTTGAAGAACTGCTGGACGTTCTCGCTCAGGGCGTCCAGATCGTACCCGCCTTCCTGAACCACCAAGGTTGGTAGCCCCAATTGACGCACGTGGGTGCTGAGCCTGCAGAAGCCTTCGGAAGAGACTGATACCTTGGCCTGTGGATCGTTCTTGTAGATATCGAAACCGAGGGCGAGGATCAGGGCGTCCGGCTGGTAAAGCTTTATGGCCGCCAGGGCGTCGTCCAGTTTTGCAAAGAAATCGTCTTCCGTTGAACCGTGGGGCATCGGCATGTTGATGTTGTAGCCAAAGCCTTCCCCTTCGCCACGCTCGTTCTCGAAGCCGGTGACCACCGGGTAGAAGTTGGTGGGATCGCCGTGGATTGAGATGTAGAGCACGTCGCTGCGGTCGTAGAAGATCTCCTGAATGCCCTGGCCATGGTGCATGTCGGTATCCAGGATCACGATCCGGGGGAACCGGGTTTTCATGTGCTCGGCGGCTATCGCGGCATTGTTCAGGTAGCAGAACCCGCCGGCCGCATCCCGGCGGGCATGGTGGCCCGGCGGGCGGCACACAGCGTAGGAGGTGCGATCGCCAGCTATCAGCGCATCGGCAGCACCGAGCGCGCTCTGGGCCGACCAGTAGGCCGCGTGCCAGGTGTTCTCGCCGATCGGGCAACTGCCGTCGGCCTGGTAGCGGGCTGCTTCGGCCAGGATGCCTGTCAGGTGGTTGGGGGAACGGACAAAGATATTGGAGATGACTTCATCACCCCAGTCATCCATCTGTTTCCAGCGCCGATGGGCGGATTCCAGAAAACGCAGGTAACCCAGATCGTGAACCTTCGAGATGGGCCCCGCACCCTGGTCCGCTGGCTGCAGCACGGAAATGCCCATTTCCTTCAGTCCGCCCAACATTTCACCGGTACGAGCAGGGATCTCCTGGGGCTGGCGCATCTGTCCACGGGTAAAGTACGTCTGTGGAATATGCTCATCCTGTGCGTGATGGAAAAATGCCTTCATTGTCCGGTCTCCTGAGTGTCTGATTCCCCGAGTATAGGCACACTCAGGGGATGATCAAAAGCCTGCCCTTGACTTTACAGGTCGGGATACAACATCCACTATGGAAGACATAAAACACTGACGCAACCAGATTACCTATACTGCGCTCCACACGGGGGCGGAGCCAATCACAGAAGAGGAGCCGAGATGATCGAGTCACCCCTGCTGGAAAAGCTGACCGGCTATATCGGTGGTCGCTGGACTGACAATGAGCATGGCAACACCTTCGATGTTTATAACCCGGCAACGGGCAAGGTGATCGCCCAGGTCGCATCCATGTCGGAAGAGGAAGTGAACGCTGCCATCGCATCCGGCAAGTCGGCGCTTCGGCTTACAAGTCCTTACAGCATCGAGACCCGCCGCAAGTGGCTGGAAGACATACGGGACGCGCTCAAGGCCAACAAGGAAGAAGTCGGTCGGATTTTGTGCATGGAACATGGCAAACCGCTGCAAGAGGCCCAGGGCGAGGTAGATTATGCTGCCGGATTCTTCGATTACTGCTCCAAGCACATCCAGGCCCTGGACGCGCACACCATTCCCGAGAAACCGAAAGACTGCACCTGGACGGTTCACTACCGGCCCATCGGTGTCGCCGGCCTGATCACGCCCTGGAACTTCCCGATTGGCATGATTGCCAAAAAGCTGTCGGCGGCTCTGGCCGCGGGCTGTCCGTCCGTGATCAAGCCCGCCAGTGAAACCCCGCTGACCATGATTGCCCTGTTCAGCCTGATGGACAAGCACACGGACATGCCCGACGGCATGGTGAACCTGGTGATGGGCAAGGCCAGTGTCATCGGAAAGTTACTCTGCGAAAGCCCGGATGTACCCATGCTCAGCTTTACGGGCTCCACAGAAGTGGGCCGCAAGCTGATCGTCGACACCGCCGAGCAGGTCAAGAAACTGGCCCTGGAACTGGGTGGCAACGCGCCGTTCATCGTCTTCGACGACGCCGATCTGGACGCCGCGGCGGACAACCTCATCGCCAACAAGTTCCGTGGTGGTGGCCAGACCTGTGTCTGTGCCAACCGGATCTTCGTGCATGAGAAAGTGGCCGATGCCTTTGGTGAAAAGCTTGCCGAGCGGGTCAACAAAATGACCGTCGGTGACGGCATCAACGGCGACGTGGATATTGGCCCGCTGATCAACCAGGCTGGCTACGACAAGGTCAAACGCCACGTGCAGGACGCCCTTGAGAAAGGCGCGACCCTGGTCGCCGGCAAGAAGCCGGAGGAGCTGGGCAACGATCTGTTCTTCCCGCCGACGGTGGTACACGGGGTAAACCGCGATATGTGCTGCTACCAGGAGGAAACCTTCGGCCCGCTGGTGCCCATGGCGCTGTTCCGCACCGAAGAGGAAGTGATCGAAGCCGGCAACGACACCGAGTTCGGCCTGGCCTCGTACGTGTTCACCAACGACGCCGAGCGAGCCCAGCGCGTGGCTGCCGGCCTTCGCTTCGGCCATTGTGGCTGGAACACCGGCACCGGCCCGACCCCGGAAGCGCCGTTTGGTGGCATGAAGGCCTCGGGTATTGGCCGTGAAGGTGGCCTGGAAGGTCTGTTCGAGTTCGTGGAAGCTCAGACGGTGCCGAGAGGCTTCTAACTTCTGAAATAACAGCCCTCTTTCCTGGGGGTGTCGCACGGGGGAGGTTCCCCTTCAGGACACGCTACGAGCACATCCATGTGCGCTTGGCTGTGGCCATCCTTGGCCACAGACAGTCCTGAAGGGGAACCTCCCCCGCGCTCTCTCTGACATGGGGAGAGGGCTTTTCGAATCATTAGATTCGGCATTACGTAGGTCGGATTAGCAACGCGTAATCCGACGCGCAACCAGTAAAAACTCCCACCCGGAAATCCTGCTTTTCTCCTGTTATACTCCTTAACCTGTTTATTTAACCAGTAGCGAACCGAATCTTTATGGACGTCTCCCACATCATCGATCCTTTGAACGATGCCCAGCGCGAAGCTGTTACCGCACAGAACGATCACCTTTTGGTTCTGGCCGGCGCAGGCAGCGGCAAAACCCGTGTTCTGGTGCACCGGATCGCCTGGTTGATGACTGTGGATCGGGTTCCGCCCACTGGCATCCTGGCGGTGACCTTCACCAACAAGGCCGCCAAGGAAATGCGTTATCGCATCGAGCAGATGATGCAGATTCCGGCCCGTGGACTCTGGTTCGGCACGTTTCATGGCATCGCTCACCGCCTACTGCGTTCGCACTGGAAAGACGCCGGACTGCCCGAGAACTTCCAGGTGCTGGACAGCGACGACCAGCTGCGGCTGATCAAACGGGTGATGCGCGAAAACCAGATCGACGAGAGCAAGTGGCCGCCGAAGCAGGCCCAGTGGTTTATCAACAGCCAGAAGGACGAGGGGCTGCGGGCGGATCATATCCAGGAGAATCCGGGCGATCAGTTTCTGTCGATCATGCTGAAGATTTACCGCCAGTACGAGAAGCTCTGCCAGCAGGGTGGTCTGGTGGATTTTGGCGAGTTGCTGCTGCGCTCCCACGAGCTCTGGCTGCACCGGCCAGAGCTGTTGGCCCACTACCAGGGCCGGTTCCAGCACATCCTGGTGGACGAGTTCCAGGACACCAACACCATTCAATACGCCTGGCTGCAGGTGCTGGCCAGCAACCGGGTGCCGCTGACGGTGGTGGGTGACGACGATCAGTCCATCTACGGCTGGCGGGGCGCCAAGATCGAGAACATCCAGCAGTACCAGCGGGATTTCCCCAATTCGCGGCTGGTTCGCCTGGAACAGAACTACCGCTCCACCCAGATGATTCTGAAGGCGGCCAACGCTGTGATCGCCAATAACCAGGGTCGGCTTGGCAAAGAGCTCTGGACCGACGGCCCGGAAGGCGAGCCGATCAGTCTGTACGCGGCGTTCAACGAACAGGATGAAGCGAACTACATCGCCGACAGCATTTCCGCCTGGGTTCAGGACGGCAATCTTCGCAGTGAGTGCGCGATTCTATACCGCTCCAATGCCCAGTCCCGTGTGCTGGAAGAGGCGCTGATGCGCCAGGGGATTCCCTATCGGGTCTACGGCGGCCTGCGCTTCTATGATCGCCAGGAAATACGCAACGCCCTGGCGTACCTGCGGCTGGTTCAGTACCGCCGCGACGACGCGGCGTTTGAGCGGGTGGTGAACGTTCCGCCCCGTGGCATTGGCGCCAAGAGCCTGGCGCAGCTGCGGGAATACGCCACTGAGCAAAGCATCTCGTTGTGGGAATCCGCCGAGCACCTGCTGGAAGCCGGGCAGGTGAAAGGCCGCGCCAAAACCGGGCTGCAGTCGTTTATTGCGATTATCGAAAAACTGTCCGGCATGGTGGGGGATGCGACCCTGCATGGGTTGATGAAGCAGACCATTGAGGACAGCGGGCTGAAGGACTATCACGCCAGCGAAAAGGGCGAGAAAGGTCAGGCGCGGGTGGAGAACCTGGAAGAACTGGTCAACGCCTTGTCTGACTATGAGGTGGAAGACGGCGTGGACCCGCTGGCGGAATTTATTGCCCAGGCCGCGCTGGACGCCGGCGAATCCCAGGCCGAAGCCCATGAGGACAGCGTGCAGCTGATGACCCTCCATTCAGCCAAAGGCCTGGAGTTTCCGATGGTGTTCCTGGCAGGTGTGGAGGAGGGTTTGTTCCCTCACGGCATGTCCCTGGAAGAGCCGGGTCGCATGGAAGAGGAGCGTCGTCTGGCCTACGTGGGCATTACGCGGGCCATGAAAAAGCTGGTGCTTACTTACGCCGAATCCCGCCGGTTGTACGGGCAGGAGAAGTTTAACGCTCTGTCCCGGTTTGTGCGGGAAATTCCGGGCGATTGTTTGCAGGAAGTGCGGCTGCGAAATACTGTGACTCGGCCGGCGATGGTTGAGCGTCCCAACGAAAGCCTGTTTGCCCAGGATTCGGCCCGGCAGTCAGGCTTCAGCCTGGGGCAGCGGGTTCGCCATCCCAAGTTTGGTGAAGGCATCGTGATGAATTCCGAGGGCACCGGGCACCATACTCGGGTGCAGGTGAACTTTGATGAGGGCGCGAAGTGGCTGGTTTTGGCTTATGCGCCTTTGGAGGCCTGCTGATTTCTACTTTGGAGGTGGCACAGGTCGGGTAAGGGTTTCCAAAACACGCTCCTTGCGGCACATCCCTGTGGCGCTTGGGCTCCGCCATCCATGGCTCCGCACAGTTTTGGAAACCCTTACCCGACCTGCGCTTCAGACCATTTGCTAGCCGCTCCTACATAAGAATCGCGTAGATTACACCTGCTAGAACAATTCTATAGATTACGTAAGGCCACATTCCTACCTTGTTCAGCCACTTCAGGAAGAAGTGGATCGCGGTGATGGCCATCAGGAACGAAGTTACCCCGCCGATCAGGAAGCCACCCCAGTCGACGATCACGTCCGAGGTTGCCACTTCCAGCAGTTTCACGGCTGATGCCAGCACGATAATGGGAATTGCCAACAGGAATGAGAACCGGGAGGCGGTTTCGCGGGTCATGCCGAGGAACAGACCGGCGGTGATGGTGACGCCGGAGCGGGAGGTGCCGGGTACCAGGGCCATGGCCTGGGCGATGCCGACGAGGACGGCGTCTTTCCAGTTGAGCTTGTCCAGGGTGCGCTGGCGTTTTGGCAGCCAGTCGGCAACGCCCAGTAGCAGGCCGAAGAACAGGGTGGTGAAGAAGATGACTTCCACGGCCCGCAATTCGTTGTCGATCATGTCCAGCAAGGCCAGGCCGGCCAGGCCTGCCGGGATAGTGCCGATGACCAGGTACCAGGCCAGGGCGCCCTGGCCAACGATTTTGCGCTGGCCAATGGAGATCAGTCCGTCCCGGGCGATGCCAAAGACGTCCCGCCGGAAATAGAGCACGACCGCCAATAACGTCCCCACGTGTACGGAAAGATCAAAACCCACGCCCTGATCGGTCCAGTCGAACAATGCAGGGGTGAGGATCAGGTGGGCGGAGCTGGAGATCGGGAGGAATTCGGTCAGTCCCTGGAGAAGGCCAAGGAAAAGGGCCTGGAAAACGTCCATTGCGTGGATTCCGTCAGGTTCGGTGCGTCAGAAATGTCGGCGCGATATTAGCAGGGTGGGCGTGAGCTGAACAGGTAGCGGGGTAAGGTCAGCACCGTGACTGAAAGCCCGGTGCTGACCACCGGGGTTCAGGCGGGAAACCGGTCCCGGGTGCGATTGGCTATTTTTACCAGCATCAGCATGAGCGGTACTTCCACGAGCACACCAACCACAGTAGCCAGCGCGGCTCCGGATTGCAGACCGAACAGGGCGATGGCCGCGGCCACAGCCAGTTCGAAGAAGTTGCTGGCACCAATCATGGCGCCCGGCGCCGCGATGCAGTGGCGTACTTTCCAGAGCCTTGCCCAGCCATAGGCCAGGAAGAAAATCAGGAAGGTCTGAACAATCAGCGGCACGGCAATCAGCAGGATGTGCAGGGGGTTGTTCAGGATTACCTCGCCCTGGAAGGCGAATAGAAGCACCAAGGTGACGATCAGCGCCGCCGGGGTGACCGGGCTGAGCCGCTTCATAAACACATCGTCGTACCACTGCTGACCGTGGCGAGAGATCAGGGCGCGGCGGGTCAGGTAGCCGGCCGTCAGCGGAATCACGATGTACAGAACGACGGACAACAGCACGGTATCCCAGGGCACCTGGATATCTGAAATGCCCAGCAGGAACACAACAATCGGGGCGAAAGCGAACAGCATGATGATGTCGTTCAGGGATACCTGCACCAGGGTATAGGCGGCATCGCCTTTGGTCAGGAAACTCCACACGAACACCATGGCGGTGCAGGGTGCCGCACCCAACAGGATCGCTCCGGCCAGGTACTCGCTGGCCAGTCCCGGCGCGATCCATGGTTCGAACACCACCATCAGAAAGAACCAGGCAATGGCAAACATGGTGAAGGGCTTGATCAGCCAGTTCACTATGGTAGTGATCGCCAGGCCCTTCGGTTCTTTGCGTACCCCGACTACCGCACTGAAATCAATCTGCGCCATCATCGGGAAAATCATCGCCCAGATCAGAATGGCGATAGGGATGGAGACCTGCGCGTATTCGAAACGGGACAGGGTTTCCGGTACCACCGGTGCGATCTGGCCCAGAGCTACGCCGGCGATGATGGCCAGGCCCACCCACACCGACAGGTACCTGCCGAACTGATCCATGCCTTCGCCTGAGCCTTCCGTCTCGGCTATGTCTGGGTTGGTAGTCATGTTGCCCGGATTCCTTTACTCGTGAAGATGCGGTGACTATTATGCACAAATATAGATATGCGTGAAAACGAATATATGGAAATTCAGATATGAAACGCCGTGTTTTATTTGTTTGTACCGCCAACAGTGCCCGTTCCCTGATGGCAGAAGCCTTGCTTAGGGATATGGCTGGAGACCGGTTCGAAGTGGCCAGCGCCGGTACCGAGCCTACCAGTCCTCACCCGACGGCACTGCAGGTGCTGGAAGAAGCCGGAATATCGACTGAAGGTCTGCAGAGCAAGCAGTTGGCCGAAGTGCAGGGGCAATACTGGGATTATGTGATCACCCTGTGCGAGAAAGCCTCGAACGAGTGCGGTACGGTCTGCCAGCCCGCTCAGCAGATTGCCTGGGATTTTGCCGATCCGGTGCCGGCAAACCGCCATTCCACTTTTGCCCTTACTCTCAAGGAAATCAGGGAGCGCATTGCGCTGTTCGCGCTGGTCCACCAGAAAGAAACCGGAGCGAAACCCGCCAGCTATGAGCCGGTCGCGGTGTTCAAGGCTCTGGCCGATGATTTCCGCCTGGCAGCCCTTCTGCTAATTCGAAGCCAAGAGCAACTCTGCGTCTGCGAGCTTACTGAAGCCTTTGAAGCGCCTCAGCCGAAAGTAAGCCGGCATCTGGCCACGTTGCGGGATGTCGGCCTGCTGGCAACAGAGCGTCGGGGCCAGTGGATCTACTATTCCCTGAACCCGGGCATTCCTCAGTGGCTGGCACGGGTGCTGGATGAAACCGCCAGCCATAACAACCGATTGATAGAGAACCCGCTGGCACGATTGCAGGCCATGGCAGACCGCCCGTCTGTCCAATGCCTGTAATCCTCGCGCGGTTTAATGTTTGAACAGTTTCATCAGGAGTACACCATGAGCAAGATCAAAGTAGGCATTAATGGATTCGGCCGAATCGGTCGTCTGGCCTTGCGGGCCGCCTGGGGCTGGCCAGATATGGAGTTTGTGGCCATTAACGACCCGGGCGCCGATGCCGCCACGCTGGCCCACCTGCTTAACTTTGACAGCATCCATGGTCGCTGGAGTCAGGAAGCCATTGCCGACGGAACTGAGATTGAAATCGACGGGAAGCGCATCCGCATGACTCACAACAAAACCATCGGTGAAACCGACTGGTCCGGCTGCGATCTGGTGATCGAGGCCAGCGGTGTAAATCGGAAGATCAACGTGCTGCAGGCCTATCTGGATCAGGGCGTGAAGCGGGTGTTGGTGACCGCACCGGTGAAAGAGTCGGGTGCCAAAAACATTGTTGTAGGCGTGAACGATGATATTTTCGACCCGGCCAACGACCGCATTGTCACCGCCGCCTCCTGTACCACCAACTGTCTGGCGCCGGTGGTCAAGGTGATTCACGAGAAGCTGGGCATCAAGCACGGCTCCATCACCACCATTCACAGCCTGACCAACACCCAGACCATTATTGATGCGCCCCACAAGGATTTGCGTCGGGCCAGGGCCTGCGGCAGCTCACTGATCCCCACCAGCACCGGCTCGGCAACGGCGATTATCGAGATCTTCCCGGAATTGAAAGGCCGTCTGGACGGCCATGCGGTGCGAATTCCGCTTACTAACGCTTCATTGACCGATTGTGTCTTTGAAGTGGAGAAGGCCACGGATCGTGAAACTGTGAACGAACTGCTCAAAGAAGCGGCCGAAGGCGAGCTGAAAGGCATTCTGGGCTATGAAGAGCGCCCGCTGGTCTCAATTGACTACAAGACCGACCCGCGTTCGTCCATCGTCGATGCCCTGTCCACCATGGTGGTCAACGGCACCCAGGTGAAAATCTACGCCTGGTACGACAACGAATGGGGCTACGCCAACCGCACTGCAGAACTGGCTCGCAGGGTAGGCACTGCCTGATATGACGGCTGCCATCAGACAGTACCTGGTGATTACCGGCAACTACTGGGCCTTCACCCTCACCGATGGGGCCCTGCGGATGCTGGTGGTGCTGCATTTCCACCAGTTGGGTTACTCGCCCCTGGAAATCGCCTTGCTGTTCATCTTCTACGAGTTTTTCGGGGTGGTGACCAACCTGGTGGGCGGTTACCTGGGCGCCCGCATGGGGCTGAACCGTACCATGAACATCGGGTTGTTCCTGCAGATTGTGGCACTGGGTATGCTGGCGGTGCCGGCGGCCATGCTCACGGTGCCTTGGGTGATGGCAGCGCAGGCACTTTCCGGGATTGCCAAGGACCTGAACAAGATGTCCGCCAAGAGCGGCATCAAGTTGCTGGTGCCGGACGAGCAACAGGGCACGCTGTACAAGTGGGTGGCGATTCTCACCGGTTCGAAGAACACTCTGAAAGGCGTTGGCTTCTTCCTTGGTGGTGTGCTGTTGATGGCTGCCGGCTTCACAGGCGCCGTGATCATCATGGTCGTGGCTTTGGGACTGGTCTGGCTGGCCAGCCTGTTTCTGTTGGGGCAGGATCTGGGCAAGAGCAAGGCCAAGCCTAAATTCCGCGAGATCCTCTCCAAAAGCCGGGCTATCAATGTGCTCTCGGCGGCGCGGATGTTTCTGTTCGGGGCCCGGGATGTCTGGTTTGTGGTGGCTTTGCCGGTCTACCTGCACACGGTCTTTGGCTGGGACTTCTGGAAAGTAGGCGGCTTTATGGCCACCTGGATCATCGGCTATGGCTTTATCCAGACCATGGCGCCACGCATCACCGGCGACATGGAAGGCAAGCAGCCTGCTGTGCTCTGGGCGGCGGCCCTGGCGCTGGTTCCGGCAGGAATTGCCATTGGCCTGACGGCAGGCTGGTCACCCCAGTTCGTGATCGTTGGCGGTCTGCTTTTGTTTGGCGTGTTGTTTGCCGTCAACTCGTCGCTGCACAGCTATCTCATCGTCAGCTATGCCCGTGGAGATGGTGTGTCGCTGGACGTGGGTTTCTATTACATGTCGAACGCGGCCGGGCGTTTGCTGGGCACCATCCTGTCGGGGTGGGTCTATCAGGCTTACGGATTGGAGGCCTGCCTGTGGATATCGTTCGGTCTGGTGGCCACCGCTGCGCTGCTGTCGCTGATGTTGCCCGAGCGTCGGCCAGTAACAGCCTGACCGGGCCTCAGAACCGAATGGCCAGCCCGGCTGCGGCTTCTACCTGCAGGTAGCCGCTGCTGTCGAACCGGAGTTCGCATCCCCCTGAGCAGAAGGCCGAACCCCCCGAATTCAGGGCGGTGTAAACACCTCGCAGATCCAGCCTCAGGCGCAGTTGTTCAGTCAGGAAAAACTGGTAGCCGCCGCCAATGGACAGGGCGGCCCGGTGGTGGGTTTCATATCTCGAATCGTCCGGTTCCAGACGAGTAACCCCGAAAACACCCGAGACAAAGCCGCCGTGATTCTGGCCGCCAGGGAAATACAGTCCGCCAAACTGGAGTTGGTAGATGGTCAGATCGATGGATTCCACACCCGGAGCGAACAGGCCATTGTCCAGTCTGGCCGAAGTGGTCTGCCGCCCGACATACAGTTCTCCCTGCTTGCCGGGATCCGGCAGATCGAAATTGAACACCAGCCCCTGGCTGAGGGTATCCCGGAAGTCGATCTGGTCTGAGGTGCTGGCCCCGGCGGTCCTGATATCCACCGAACTGCTCATCCGATATCCTGCAAAGGGCGCCAGGCTGACTTCCGCTGCGACCGGAGCGGCGATCAGTGCAGATGCCAGTGTGAACGTGACAAGAGATCGAAGCTTCATACCTACCTGGCCTGAGCGAATGTCGACTGGTTGTTGGCGGAACACTGTGTAATGGTATAGCCGTTACGAACTTGGGCTAAACCTGGTGATGCTATCTTGACAGATCTGGTGCTGGAAAATCTCAGCGTTGGCACTTTGAGTAACGTGTCATTACGGGTGCCCGGTGGCGAGGTTGTCTGCGTGTCCGGGCCTTCGGGCAGCGGCAAAAGTCGTTTGCTCAGGGCTGTGGCCGACCTGGAACCCCATGATGGCAGGGTTTCTCTGGGTGATACCGGTCAGTTGGACATTCCGGCACACCAGTGGCGAAGTCGAGTAGTCATGGTTCCGGCAGACAGTCAATGGTGGTTTGATGACGTGGGTGGTCACTTTCCCGATGAGGCGAAGGCAGGATTGCCGTCAGCGCTGGGTTTTACCCCAGAGGTCATGGGCTGGTCGGTGAGTCGGCTGTCCTCCGGAGAACGGCAGCGGCTTGCACTCTGGCGTGCCCTGGCCCTTGAACCAGAGGCTTTGCTACTGGACGAACCTACCGCCAATCTGGACAACGACAGCACGGAAGCCCTTGAAATCTGGCTGCTTGACGAGATCCGGAGGCGGCAGATTGCTGTGCTCTGGGTTGCCCATGATCCGGCGCAGATCCATCGGGTGGCGGATGCCCACTACCGGATTCATGGCACCACGCTGGAGCGCGTCGATGGAGGTCATTGATCTCGCCTGGTGGAAGCTGGGGCTCGCGGCCCTGTTGGTTCTGGCGCTGGCCGGCACCGGGTATCTGGCTCGACTCGGCATTACCCGAAGCCTGCTGATTGCGGCCCTGCGCACGATCATTCAGCTGGCCCTGATCGGACTGGTGCTGGAGGCCCTGTTCGCGTCTTCTGCGTTCTACTGGATTGCCCTGCTGGCACTGATCATGCTCCTGGTTGCAGGCCGTGAGGTTGTCGCGCGCCAGGGACGCCGGCTTCGGGGCTGGTGGGCATTCAGTATTGGCACAGGGGCGATGTTTGTGTCGTCCTTTGCGGTTACCGTTCTGGCCCTGACTGTGGTCATCGGCCCCGAGCCCTGGTACGCCCCGCAATACGCTATTCCGCTCCTGGGCATGATGCTCGGTAACACCATGACCGGCGTCAGTCTCGCGCTGGACCGTCTGAATGAATCGGTCTGGCGGCAGCGGGCGGTTATCGAAAACCGGCTAATGCTGGGCCAAACCTCGCAGCAGGCGCTGGAGGATATCCGTCGGGACGCCATGCGCAGCGGCATGATGCCGTCCATCAACGCGATGGCCGCCGCTGGTATTGTCAGCCTACCGGGTATGATGACTGGCCAGATTCTTGCGGGTAGCCCGCCGGCGGTGGCGGTCAAATACCAGATTCTGGTGATGCTGATTATTACCGTCGGCACCGGCTTCGGTTCACTGATGGCGGTTTCGTGGGGTGGTCGAAGACTGTTCGATGAGCGGGAGCGCTTGCGGCTGGATCGATTGGTGAAACCCTGAAACCGCAGCCTTACGTCAACAAGACACCAAAGTAGCATGGGCGAAGCAAGTCTCCCGGGGCTAGGCTTGGTCCATCGCGTGGAAGAAGACAACAACAATGATCGACCTGCTAAGACGTTATCCCTTGCCGGTGATTGTGCTGGCCCAGCTTTTTGGCACCTCGCTCTGGTTCAGTATCAACGGTGTCTGGCTGTCGCTGTCCGCGGAACTGGGCCTGTCGGAAACCGATCTGGGGCGGCTGACGCTGGCGGTGCAGGCCGGGTTTATCGCCGGTACCCTGACCATTGCAGTGACCGGTCTGGCAGACCGGTTCGGCGCCAGTCGTATCTTTACGCTGTCGAGTCTGGTTGGTGCACTGGTTAATGGCGGATTTATTTTCGCGGCCGGTGCACCGCCGCTCGATTTTCTTCTGCGGTTTGCCACGGGTCTGTGTCTGGCTGGAATCTACCCGCTGGGCATGAAAATGGTAATCGCCTGGACCCCGAAATACGCCGGCGCCGCCCTGGCCTGGCTAGTGGGCATGCTCACCCTCGGCACGGCCTTGCCACACCTGATGCGAGGAGCGACTCTGGGCATGCCCTGGGAATGGCCGTTGATGGCGGCCTCCTGCCTTGCGGTGGCTGGGGGCCTTCTGGTGTATCTGTTGGGGGACGGCCCGCACTTGCCCAAAAGCAGCGGGCGTTTGCCTCTGAGCCAGGGGCTGGCGGCGCTGCGTATCCCCAGATTCCGGTCCGTGGCCGGAGGTTACTTCGGCCATATGTGGGAGCTCTATGCATTCTGGACACTCACGCCGCTGCTCATCGGTCGGGAGCTGCAGCGACTAGGTCAGAGTGACGCGCTCATTTCCTGGTTGTCGTTTGCCGTTATCGGGATTGGCGCGGCGGGCTGTGTCGGTGGCGGCAGGCTCAGTCGCACCCTGGGCAGCGAGTGGGTAGCCCGCCGAGCACTGATGATTTCCGGTGCTTTCTGTCTTGTGTATCCCTGGCTGAATGGGCTCTCGCCGGTCGTTTTGATGGTGTTGCTGATTGTCTGGGGTATTGCCGTAGTGGCAGACTCCCCCCAGTTTTCTGCGCTGGCCTCGGCCGCGGCACCCAGGGAATCGGTGGGCTCCTCGCTTGCGGTGATGAATGCGGTTGGGTTCGGCCTGACCCTGCCGGCGATCTGGCTGACCAGTGGATTGTGGGGGCAGCTCGATGTCTGGGTGGTTCTGCTACTATTCCCGGGGCCCGTGCTCGGGTTGTGGTCGCTCTCCAGAGCCCGGCCTGAAGCCCAGTCAGGGTAATGGCTGTGAGTATGAGGGAATCCAATAGGTCCAGGCCGCGAGTACTGTTGCTGTCCGGTTATGATGCCGCCAGTCATAAGCGTTGGCGTGAGCACTTGGAAGCACTGTTGCCGGAATTTCGCTGGCACGCCCTGGTATTGCCTCCCAGATTCTTCCGTTGGCGCATTCGCGGCAATCCCTTGAGCTGGCTGAATGAACCGATCCTGCAGGAACCCTGGGATCTGGTCATCGCCACCTCCATGGTGGATCTGGCGACTCTGCGTGGCCTGAATCCTCGCCTGGCCCGTACCCCCTGCCTGCTCTACATGCACGAAAACCAATTCGCCTTTCCGATATCCAGTGGCCAGAACACCAGTGTGGATCCGCAGATGGTCAACCTGTACAGTGCTCTTTCGGCCGATTGCGTGGTGTTCAACAGTGGCTGGAATCGGGACAGTTTTCTGAGCGGTGTAGAGGCTTTCTGCCAGAAGCTGCCGGACAGGGTGCCCGAGGGGCTGATCGAGGCTCTGCGTAGCAAGTCGCGGGTGCTTCCAGTGCCCATTGAAGACCGGCTGTTTGCAGGTCGCCCGTTACTGGTGGGCCGGGCCTGTCCGCACCTGCTCTGGAACCATCGCTGGGAATACGACAAAGGGCCCGATCGCCTGCTGAACTTCCTGCAGGTGCTGGAACAGCGCGCGGTGCCTTTCCGGCTGAGCGTGGTAGGGGAGCGGTTTCGCAGCTATCCAGAGGCATTTGACCGGATTCGTGAACAGTTCAGTCATCGAATCGAACACTGGGGCTTCCTGGACAGCCGTGACGACTACGATCATTTGCTGCGTCAGGCGGACCTGGTCGTCTCCACGGCACTTCACGATTTCCAGGGGCTGGCGATGCTGGAGGCCATGGCCTCAGGTTGCGTTCCGCTAGCCCCCAATCGACTGGCCTATCAGGAATATGTCCCGGAGCAGTGTCGTTATGTTAGCCATGAACAGGATGCCAGGCGAGAGGCGGAAGCAGCCGCCGACTGCCTCGAAGCACTGCTCAAAACAGACGTGCCAGCCTGTCCGCCCGAGGGTTGGCGGGCATCAAGACTGGCCGGAGCCTACCAGGCTTTGTTTGATGGATTGATTAAAACCTGAGCAGGCAAGCCCTGATCCTGTTTCTTCCCCAAACCTGTCTCAGATCAAACCTGCCCTCTTGCGGTTGTCACCGTCGATACTAGACTCAGAACTGTCTGTCGGCCTCACCACAGGGAGTCGTGGCCATGGAGTTCCATACCCTCGACGGCAATGAAGCGGTGTCCTCGGTGGCTTATCGCCTGAGCGAGACCATTGCCATCTATCCGATTACGCCCGCCTCGGTGATGGGCGAACACGCTGACGACTGGGCGGCCCTGGGCAAACCCAATCTCTGGGGGCAGGTTCCCAGCGTGGTGGAAATGCAGTCCGAGGCCGGTGCCGCCGGGGCCATGCACGGGGCGCTGCAGGCCGGTTCCCTGGTGACCACCTTTACCGCGTCCCAGGGCCTGCTGTTGATGCTGCCCAATCTGTACAAGATTGCCGGTGAACTGTCGCCCTTCTGCATGCATATTGCCGCCCGCAGCATCGCCACCCATGCCCTGTCGATCTTCTGCGATCATTCCGATGTGATGAGTGCCCGCGGTACCGGGTTTGCCCTATTGGCGTCCGGTTCGGTCCAGGAAGCCCAGGATATGGCCGCCATCGGCCACGCCGTCACTCTGGAAAGCCGTGTCCCGGTGATGCATTTTTTCGACGGCTTCCGTACCTCCCATGAGATTTCCAAGATCGCCGCCCTGAGCGATGACGATCTGAGGGCTCTGGTACCCCTTGAAGGACTGGAGGCACACCGGAGCCGCCGGATGACGCCGGACCGGCCGGTGGTTCGGGGCACATCCCAGAACCCCGACGCCTTCTTCCAGGCCCGGGAGGCCATCAACCCGTTCTATGAGGCGTTTCCGGAGAAGCTGGAATCCGTAATGGAACGGTTTGCCGGTATTACCGGCCGTCAGTACCGGTTGTTTGATTATGTCGGCCACCCCGACGCTGACCGTGTGATTATCCTTATGGGATCCGGCGCCGAATGCGCCCACGAGACGGTCGAATGGCTGCTGGAGCAGGGCGAGAAAGTCGGTGTGCTCAAGGTGCGCCTGTTCCGGCCCTTTGCGACCGACCGTTTCCTGAATGCTCTGCCAGACACCGTCGAGCACCTGGCCGTGCTGGACCGAACCAAGGAACCCGGTGCCCAGGGCGAGCCACTGCTGTTGGAAGTCAGTGGCGCCCTGATGGAAGCCTGGAGCCGGGGCGAGCGCAAGGTGCTGCCCCGGGTGATCGGCGGTCGCTATGGTCTGTCTTCCCGGGAATTCACTCCGGCCATGGTGTGCGCCATTTTTGACGAACTGAAGGCCGAGGCGCCGAAAACCCGTTTCACCGTTGGCGTGCGGGACGATGTCAGCCATCTTTCGCTGAACGTGGACAGTGAGCTGGATATCGAGTCTCCGAAAACCCGTCGGGCGCTGTTCTTCGGTCTCGGCGCTGATGGCACTGTCAGCAGTAACAAGGCCAGCATCAAGATTCTGGGCGAGGGCACGGACCTCTTTGCCCAGGGGCATTTCGTCTATGATTCCAAGAAAAGCGGCGCGACCACGGTATCCCACCTGCGGTTCGGCCCGTTGCCCATCCGCTCCAGCTACCAGATCAACACGGCCCAGTTTGTGGCCATTCATGCGCCCCAGTTCCTGGAACGGTTTGAAGTGCTGGAACACGCCGCCGAGGGCGCTACGGTGCTGCTGAACGTGCCCTGGCCAGAAAACGAGGTCTGGGATCGGCTCTCGGTGGAGGTCCAGCGTGCGCTGGTCGAGCTCAAGGCCCGACTGTTTGTGATTGATGCCGCCGAGGTGGCAGAAAAAGCGGGGCTGGAACGGCGGATCAACACGGTGATGCAGGTCTGCTTCTTCGCCCTGGCCGATATCCTGCCCCGGGAAGAGGCCATTGCCCACATCAAGGAGTCCATCCGAAAGACCTGGGGACGGCGCGGGCCGGAAGTGGTGCGCCGAAATGTGGAGGCGGTGGACTCGGCACTGGACAACCTGCATGAAGTAACGGTGCCGGATAAGGTAACGGCCACCCGCAACCGACCACCGAGAGTGCCAGAGAGTGCGCCGGACTTTGTGCAGAAAGTCACTCGCCTGCTACTGGAAGGGCAGGGGGACAAGCTGCCGGTCAGCGCCTTTCCTCCTGACGGAACCTGGCCAACCGGCACCAGCCAGTACGAGAAGCGAACCATCGCCCTGGAAATTCCGATCTGGGAGTCCGACCTCTGCGTTCAGTGCAACTTCTGCGCAATGATCTGCCCGCACACCGCGATCACCAGCAAGGTGTTCGAGCCCGAGGCGGCCAAGGGGGCGCCGGAGAGCTTCGAGGCCGTGCCGGAAACCCAGACCTCTGAACTGGAAGGCCTGGATTACCGAATTCAGGTGGCGCCGGATGACTGCACCGGTTGTGGTCTGTGTGTGGAGGTCTGTCCCGCCAAGGACCGGGCCCAGCCAAAGCGCAAAGCCATCAACATGCAGCCCATTGAGCAGCACCGTGAGGTGGAAGCGGAGAACCTGGCGTTCTTCCGGAGTATTCCGGATGTGCCCAGAGACCGCATCCCCCGCGACTTCAAAGCCCTGCCGCTGCTGATTCCGCTGTTCGAATATTCGGGCGCCTGTTCCGGCTGCGGTGAGACACCCTACATCCGTCTGCTGACCCAGCTTGTGGGTGACCGGCTGCTGATTGCGAACGCCACCGGTTGTTCCTCGATCTACGGTGGCAATCTGCCCACCACGCCCTACACGGTGAATGCCGACGGCCGGGGGCCCACCTGGAACAATTCGTTGTTCGAAGACGCGGCGGAACTGGGTCTGGGCATGCGCCTGGGGCTGGACAAGCTTGTCGGCCGGGCCCGGCAGTTGCTGGACGCAGTGCAGGGTCAGTTGCCCGGGGGGCTTTATGCGGACCTGACCTCGCCCTGCACGACAATCGATGAAACCGCCATGGCGTCTCGGCGCGCAGCCATCGAGGATCTCCGTAGCTGGCTGACGGACCAGGAGGGGCAGGAGGCCCGGGAACTCGACAGCCTGGCCGACGAGCTCTGCCCGAAGAGCGTCTGGGTGATTGGCGGTGACGGCTGGGCCTACGATATTGGCTATGGCGGCCTGGACCACGCCCTGGCCTCGGGCCAGAACCTGAAATTGCTGGTGCTCGACACCGAGGTCTATTCCAACACCGGCGGGCAGCAGTCCAAGGCCACGCCCATGGGTGCAATTGCCAAGTTTGCCGCCGCCGGCAAGGCGACCCGCAAGAAGGACCTGGGCCTGCTGGCCATGAGCTACGGCCATGTCTACGTGGCCCAGATCGCCATGCAGTCCCACAGTAACCACACCACCAAGGCCCTGCAGGAAGCCGAGAGCTTCGAGGGCCCGGCACTGATCATTGCCCACAGCCCCTGCATTGCCCACGGCTACGATCTGGTGCACTCGCCGTCACAGCAGAAGCGGGCAGTGGACAGCTGGGCCTGGCCGTTGTACCGGTTTGATCCCCGTCGCACCCACGAGGGGCTGCCGCCACTGCAACTGGATTCCCCGCGCCAGAAAATCACCATGAAAGCCTACATGCAGGAAGAGGCCCGTTTCCGGATGCTGGAGCTGAGGGATCCCCAACGCTACGAACAGCTGGTGGCTGCGGCGTCGGAGGCGGCCACCGAACAGCGCGAGCTCTACAAACAGCTGGCCGGGATCCACTTTGAGCCCCACGAAGCTTCCGGCGCAGATAACCAAGAGGGTGAACGTCATGACTGACCTGGCAACCCGTTGGCTGGGCCTCGAACTCCGCTCGCCCCTGGTGGTCGGCGCCAGTCCGCTGACCGACGACCTGGATGCACTGAAGGCCTGCGTCAAGGCCGGTGCCGGTGCGGTTGTCATGCACTCGCTGTTTGAGGAGCAGCTGGTCGAGGAGCAGATGGCGGCTCATCGATTTATTGATTCCCGGATCAATACGGACGCCGAAGCCCGCTCGTTTTTTCCGGAGTCGGAGCTTTTCGAGATGGGATCGGGCAGCTACCTCCAACGGCTGGAGCTGTTGCGTCGATCACTGGATGTGCCAGTGATTGCCTCGCTCAACGGTATTTCCACCGGAGGCTGGACCGGACACGCCCTTGAGCTGGAGGCCGCCGGTGCCCATGCCATTGAGCTCAACCTCTATGACCTGGCCACCGATCCCTCCGAGACAGCCGCCAGTCTGGAACAGCGTCAACTGGCGGTGGTGCGCTCGGTGGCCGAACAGGTCACCATTCCCGTCAGCGTCAAACTGTCGCCGTTCTATTCGGCCTTGCCGTCCTTTGTCTCCGGTGTTGAAGCGGCAGGAGCCCGGGGACTGGTGTTGTTCAACCGCTTCTATCAGCCGGAGATGGACCTTGATGAGCTGGAATTGAGCCGGGAAGTGGTGCTGTCTTCCAGTGCCGAGCTGCCAATGCGGCTACACGCGTCGGCCATGCTTTATGGCCAGACGTCTCTGGAGATGGCTATATCGGGTGGGGTTCACACCGGTGATGATGCGGCCAAGGCAATCCTGTCCGGTGCAGCCGCTGTTCAGGTGGTATCAGCGATCCTGGCGGACGGTCCCGATGCCCTGGGGCGAATACACCACGGTATGAGCCGGCGCTTGTCCGATATGGGCTATCGTGATCTGGCTGAGGCGCGAGGCGCGCTGTCAATGGACAAGGCGCCCAACAGTCGCACCTGGGAGCGCCTCAACTATGCCCGCCTGCTGCACGGCTGGAAGTGACAGCCTAGAGGTTCTGTTCGGGGACTTCCCGGATCCGTCCATGCTCATCGATGGCGACATAGACAAACAGACCCTCGGTCACCTTGCGCGGGTTCTTGGCCGTCCGGTCCAGGGTCCACACTTCCACGCTGATCTTCATGGAGCTGCGGCCAATATCGACAAGCTCGCAGTAGCAACCTACCTGTGATCCGACCCGCAACGGTGACAAAAACTCCATCCGATCCATAGCCACCGTGGCATTGCGACCCTGGGAAATACGCCCGGCCATGGTGGCGGCGGCGAGATCCATCTGTTTTACCAGCCAGCCGGCGAAGACATCGCCATTGGCATTGGTATCGGCGGGGAGAGGAATGACCTGGAGGGTAAGATCACCACGGGGCGTGGGTTTGTCGTCGTCTAACGCTGTCATAGTACTGCCTTCTTGCGAGCCTGGAATTGTTTTACCCCGCATGGTAACGGGCTGGAGCGCCGCTGCAAGCAAATTTGAACATTCCTGACTATATTTCAGAGGCTGTAACAAAGTTGTCACAGAGTGCCATTAGTCTGCATTCATCGGTAAAGCACATCCTACACAACGTCCAAACCGAATAATGGAGACTTGACGTGATGAAACTGAACAAAGCACTCGCGACTGTAGCGCTGGCAGGCTCTGTAGCCGCCATGTCTGCACCGGCCATGGCCCGTGACACCATCAGCATCGTGGGTTCTTCCACTGTTTATCCGTTCGCCACGGTTGTTGCCGAGCGTTTCGGCACCAAGACCGACTTCAGCACCCCCAAGCTGGAATCCACCGGTTCAGGCGGCGGTCTCAAATTGTTCTGTCAGGGTATTGGTACCCAGCACCCGGACATCACCAATGCGTCACGTCGCATGAAGACCTCCGAGTTCGAACTGTGCCAGAGCAACGGTGTCAAAGACATCACTGAATTCCGCATTGGTTCTGACGGCATCGTGATCGCCAGCTCCAAGGAAGCCGAGAACCTCGACATTACCCTGGAGCAGCTGTTCCTGGCCCTGGGTTCCAAGGTTCCCGTTAACGGCGAGTGGGTCGCCAACCCCAACAAGAACTGGAGCGACGTTGACGCCAGTCTGCCGAACAAGCCGATCCGTGTGATGGGGCCTCCTCCGACTTCCGGTACCCGTGACTCTTTCAACGAGCTGGCTCTTGCCGCTGGTTGCGATGAACTGCCTGAGGCCGCCGATCTGAGCAAGGACGAGCACGCTTCCATCTGTGAAAGCGTTCGTGAAGACGGCGCCTTCATCGAAGCCGGTGAGAACGACAACCTGATCGTGCAGAAGCTGATTGGCGATGAAGGCATGTACGGCGTATTCGGCTATAGCTTTATGGAAGAGAACTCCGACCGTCTGCAGGCCGCTACTCTGAATGGCAAGATACCGACCGCTGAAGCGATTGCAGCCGATGACTACCCGGTTGCGCGCTCGCTGTTCTTCTACGTGAAGAAGGCACACGTTGGTGTAGTTCCCGGCATTCAGGAATATGTCAGCGAGTTCACCAGCAACGCCGCCATGGGCCAGAACGGCTACCTGAAAGATGTTGGTCTGATCGTGCCGCCCCGCGCTGCGCTGATGGATCTGATGGACAAGGCAGAGAATATGCCCAACCTGACCCTGGACGAGCTCAAATAAGACCGCAGTCCGGTCAGGAACAGAGGTGCGGGTCTCGATCGAGGCTCGCGCCTTTTGCACGTTTGGGTGATCCGGTGCCAGTGCAGGGCTGAGCCTGTAAACTGTGTGCCAATCCGAAGTCGAATACAGGAATTTTCATGCAACCGGCTAATCTTTTATTACTGACCCTGGTTATGGCCGTCGTGGCTTATGGTCTTGGATATGCTCGTTCCCGGTCATTAGCGATGCCTATGGGCGGGATTCGTCATCTGAAGTCCCTGCCTTTTTACTATGGCGCCCGGGCGGCTTTATGGAGCGTTATCCCTGCTCTGCTGGTACTGGGCTGTTGGATGGCTTTTCAAGGCAAAGTGATTCAGTTAATCGTGATTGGTGGCCTGCCTCAGGATATGGTTCCTGCTACCGATGGTGAAGCAAGTCTCTTGCTGAGCAAGATCAGTAACGTCGCCAGCGGAGCATTGCCGCCTGGATTTGTTGAAGCGCCCATTGTCGAGGCTGCGGAACGGTTAAAGGCACTGCGCTCCCAGAGCCAGTTTCTGATGTCTGCGTTGGTTGTCTCGGTTGCTGTATTGGCGGGCTTTCTGGGCTGGTTAAGAATCCGGCCGCATTTGAATGCCCGTGTCCAGGTTGAATCCATACTAAAATGGGTATTTTTCGCCTGCGCGGCTTTGGCCATATTGACCACTGTCGGAATCATTTTCTCGGTAGCGTTCGAGACATTCCGGTTTTTCGGCAAAGTCCCGTTCACCGAGTTTTTCTTTGGCAGCCACTGGAGTCCCCAGACCGCCCTTCGGGCCGATCAGGTAGCATCCGAGGGTGCTTTCGGCATGATCCCCCTGTTCACCGGCACCCTGCTGATCTCAGCCATCGCCATGACTGTGGCAGTTCCGGTCGGGTTGCTTTCGGCGATTTACCTGTCCGAATATGCCGGCAAGAAGGTTCGCGGCGTGGTCAAGCCGTTACTGGAAATGCTGGCGGGTATTCCGACTGTGGTCTATGGCTTCTTCGCCGCTTTGACCGTGGCACCGTTTATCAGTGACCTTGCTGCCTCGATTGGTATTGAGGCGTCGTCCCAGAGTGCCCTGGCAGCAGGTGCCGTTATGGGCATCATGATTATTCCGTTCGTTTCGTCCCTTTCGGATGACGTTATCAATGCAGTGCCCCAGGCCATGAGGGATGGTTCCCTAGCGTTGGGCGCGACGCAGTCGGAAACCATGAAGAAGGTGATTTTCCCGGCTGCGCTGCCCGGCATCATGGGCGGTATTCTGCTGGCAGTCTCCCGGGCTATCGGCGAGACCATGATTGTGGTCATGGCGGCGGGCCTGGCGGCCAACCTGACTGCCAATCCGCTGGAAACCGTCACCACCGTTACTGTCCAGATCGTGACTCTGCTTACCGGTGACCAGGAATTCGACAGCGCCAAGACGCTGGCTGCCTTCGCATTGGGCGCCATGCTCTTCCTGGCAACCCTGTTGCTCAACGTCATTGCACTGAAAATCGTACGCAAATATCGGGAACAGTATGACTGATCAACGTTCACAGGCGGAAATTGTCCGCCAGTCGCTCAAGCGCCGCTACCGTAAGGAACGCCGTTTCCGCGCCTACGGCGTCATGGCCATTGCCATTGCATTGGGGGCCCTGATAATCCTGTTCACCGATATCATCGGCAAGGGTTACACCGGCTTCGTCAAAACCACCATCACCATGGATGTAAACCTGGATGGTGAAATGATGTACCTGGATGATCCCACGGACGAGCGTCAGATCAAGATGGCTGATTTTGTCGAGCCGCTGGTTCAGGCGTTGATCAAGGAGATACCTGGTGCAACGGAGGATGACCGGAAAAACGTTCGCGAACTGATAAACCCCTACGCATCGGTGACGCTCCGGGATGCACTGAAGGCCAATCCGGAATGGCTGGGTACCACCCAATCCATGACATTCCTCACGCACACCGACGTGGATGTCTACGTCAAGCACGCAGGGGATGACGCCTACTCGATCAAGCTGAATGATCAGCAAAAAGCCTGGGTGGATGAGCTTTTGGAGCGGGATGTCATCGAAACATCGTTCAATGATGTGTTTTTCAGTGGTGGCGATTCCCGTGATCCATCCAAGGCAGGTATTCTCGGCGCAATTGTCGGTTCGTTGCTGACCATGTTCGTTACCCTGATCCTGTCGTTCCCGATTGGTGTTGCCGCAGCGATCTATCTGGAAGAGTTTGCGCCTCAGAACAAGTTTACCGACTTCATTGAGGTCAATATCAACAACCTGGCGGCGGTGCCATCCATTATTTTTGGTCTGCTGGGCCTGGCCGTGTTCATCAATCTTTTCGGGATGCCGCGTTCGGTTCCGGTGGTTGGTGGCCTGGTGCTGACACTGATGACGCTGCCAACCATCATCATCTCCAGCCGGGCCGCAATCAAAAGCGTTCCGCCCTCGATCCGCGAGGCCGCCGAAGGTATCGGCGCCTCCAAGATGCAGGTGGTTCTGCATCATGTGCTGCCGCTGGCCATGCCTGGAATGCTTACCGGTTCCATCATCGGGATGGCCCAGGCTCTGGGTGAAACCGCACCGTTGCTGCTGATCGGCATGGTGGCCTTTATTGTGGATGTGCCCGACGGCTTCTTTGATTCGGCCACCGTTCTGCCCGTACAAGTCTTCCTGTGGGCCGGCAGCCCGGAACTAGCCTTTATTGAACGTGCGTCGGCAGCCATCATGGTGCTGTTGACCTTCCTGATCAGCATGAATGCATTGGCCATCTGGATGCGCAAACGCCTTGAGCGCCGGTGGTAAGGAGAATCAAGATGAATAGTGTGAATACAACCATTGCCAGTGAAGTTTCCCAACCGGATGAGGTCGCCGTGCCAGTTCAGGAATCCAAACCCGCTGAAACCATCATTGAGGAAGGGAAAACCGTCGGGAAGCCGTTCTCGGACGACCCAAAGTTCAAGCTTCGGGATGTCGAGGTATTCTACGGCGATTCTCCCGCCATCAAAAAAATCAGCCTCGACATTGGCCGTAACGAGGTCATTGCCTTTATCGGTCCGTCGGGTTGCGGTAAATCCACCTTCCTGCGGTGCCTGAACCGAATGAACGACAGTATCGATATCTGTCGTGTAAAGGGCTCCCTGAAACTGGACGACCACGACATCTACGATCCCAAACGGGATGTCGTTGAGCTGCGGGCCCGGGTCGGCATGGTTTTCCAGAAGCCCAACCCGTTCCCCAAGTCCATCTACGACAACGTGGCATACGGCCCCCGAATTCACGGTCTGGCCAATCGCAAATCCGATCTGGACGAAATTGTGGAAACCAGCCTGCGCAAGGCCGGCCTTTGGGATGAGGTAAAGGATCGCCTGGACGCCAACGCAACCGGCATGTCCGGCGGTCAGCAGCAGCGTCTGTGCATTGCGCGCGCCATTGCTGTCAGCCCGGAAGTGGTTCTGATGGATGAGCCCTGTTCGGCGCTGGACCCTATTGCCACGGCGAAAGTGGAAGAATTGATTGCCGAGCTGTCTGAGAGCTACACGATCGTTATCGTTACCCACTCGATGCAGCAGGCGGCCCGGGTATCCCACCGTACAGCCTATTTCCACCTGGGGCACCTGGTGGAAGTGAACGAGACCAACAAGGTATTCACCTCCCCGGAACACGAACTGACCGAGTCCTACATCACCGGCCGTTTCGGCTGATTCCGGACCTGAGGAATTTTGGAGAAGAACAGTATGCCTACGAAGAAGGACGACGTTTACGGGGATCACATCTCCCACAAGTTCAACAACGAACTGATGGAGCTCAAGACCGAGTTCCTGAAAATGGGTGGGATGGTAGAAGCCCAGGTCGAGAATGCCATTCAGGCATTGGTGGATGGTGACGGTCACATGGCCGACGAAATCCGCGCCAACGACAAGAAAGTCGACAAGATGGAAGTGGAGATCGACGAGGAAGCCACTCTGATCATCGCCCGTCGGCAGCCGACGGCACGGGATCTGCGACTGGTGATCTCGGTCATCAAGATGGTTGCCGATCTGGAGCGGGTGGGCGACGAAGCCAAGAAGATTGCGAAGCTGGCCATCAAGCTGCAGGAAGAAGGCCAGGCGCCACGCGGCTACGTGGAAGTGCGCCACATCGGCACCCACGTGCTCAGCATGCTCCACGATGCCCTCGACGCTTTTGCCCGCCTGGATTCCGAGCAGGCCCTGCGGATCATGAAGGAAGACAAGCGCGTCGACGAGGAATATCAGGCCGCGGCGCGCACCCTGCTGACGTTCATGATGGAAGATACCCGCAACATTTCACGGTGCATGTCCGTGATGTGGGTGCTCCGTGCTCTGGAGCGGGTAGGTGACCACGCGTGCAATATCGCCGAGAACGTGATCTTCATGGTCAAAGGCGAGGACGTTCGTCATACGCCGGTGGAGGAAGCTGAGAAAGTCGTTGGCCGCTGATCGTTTGACTTGGGTGGCTGGAGGGGCTGGGCCGGCCCTCCACCCAAGCCTAAAGCAATCAGCCCTGCTTCATCTTATCGGTATACGGAGGCCAGCCCAGCGGCTTGCCGGCAAGAACGTGCAGGTGAATGTGGAACACGGTCTGCCCTGAGTTCTCCCCGCAGTTCATGACAACCCGGTAGCCATCGTCGGCAAACCCCTTCTCCTTGGCAATCTTCGCTGCCACCAGATAAAGATGCCCCACCAGTTCCCGATCGTCTTCGGTGATGTCGTTGATAGTGGCGATGGCTTTCTTGGGGATGACCAGAAAATGGACTGGCGCCTGCGGGTTGATGTCACTGAACGCCAGGGCGATGTCGTCTTCGTAGAGGATGTCCGCGGGGATCTCGCGGTTGATGATCTTGGTGAAAATCGTCTCTGACATGGTGACTCCTTCTAAATTGTCCTTGGGATTGTTGTTCGATGTTAAAGCTGATTCAGGCCCGGAATCCGGGAAGTTATCTGCCTGACTACGGCCGGCAGTTCCTCGTCGATGCCCATGGCGTAGCGGGCCACGCGGTTGCGGGCGAAGGGCAGGGCGCGGGCGGCGCCCAGGCCCAGGTTGCGCAGCAGATGGACCGGCGGAATCCGGTTGCTGAACAGATGGTAGAACAGATCCATGGTCAGCATCATTCGGCGGTTCGCCGGCCGGCGTTGTTGTTCATACAGGGTAAGCCACTTCGGGTCCGCCAGATCATCGCCGGCCCGCTTGGCTTCCTTGAGCGCGGATTGCAGGGATTGGGCATCCTGGAAGCCCAGGTTCACGCCCTGGCCGGCCAAGGGGTTGATGGTGTGGGCGGAATCGCCGGCCAGAACCACGCGTCCGGAATGGTATTGTTTGGCATGTTGCCGGGCGATGGGGAACGAGGCCTTGCTGTCGATGTGGGTCAGCAGTGGCAGGCTCGCGGGAAATGATGACTGGATTTCGCTCATCAGGGTGCTGTCGTCCAGCGATTTCAGGCGAGCGAGTTCCTCGGGTGAATCGTACCAGACCAGGGAACCCCAGCTTTCGCCGGCATGCTCCGGGCCGGCACTGTGCAATGGCAGGAAGGCTCGGGGCCCCGAGGGATGAAAGCCCTGCCAGGTAATGTCTTCAACCGGCCCCTGATAACGCACGGAGATGACCATGGCCTGCTGGTCATACTGGTTCCGGGTGGTCCCGATGCCGGCGACGTCCCGGATTCGGGATTGGGCGCCATCGCAACCGACTACCAGACTTGCGAGTAGCTCGCGGCCATCGTCCAGAGTAACAGTCGCCGTATCACCGGACTGTGCCAGGGAGGCAACACCATGGCCGTGGAACAACGTCACATGGGGGCAAGCGTCGGCGGTTTGCCAGAGTGCCTGCTGGGTGACCGAGTTCTCGACGATGTGTCCCAGGTGGTGTGCGCCCAGTTCGGTGGCGTCGAATTGGACTTCGGCCAGTTTCCGGGGCACGAGATTCTGTAGCGGAAAGCGGGTTTCATCCCAGACGGCCAGTCGCTTGTAAGGCGTTGCGCGCATTCCAAGGATGTGGTCCCAGGCGCCGAGGCTCTGAAGATAGCGCTCGCTGCCGGCGCTAAGCGCAGAAACCCGGATGTCCGGGGCGGTGTCTGGACTAAAGGCGGGCGGCGGAGACCGATCAATGAGTGCAACACTGAAACCATTCTGGCCGAGGCCAGTGGCCAGTGCGGCACCGACCATACCGGCGCCAACTACCACAATATCAAAGGCTTGAGTCATATAGGTTTCCTGTCTGATGCCCCAAGTTTACGCGATGGCGGCAGCCAGACAAGAGACCGGGATCAAGCCGGCAGAAAAAGCCTCAATACCCGACCATGCCTGATACCCGCTGCTTGTCAGCCTCCTCTGGCCGGCGACGGCCTTTGACCAGCCAGGCGGGCTTCTGGGCCCCCGGTTTATTGAAGCCCTGGTTCAGTACCATCGGTTGCACAAGGTTAATAAAATCGGCAGTTTTCATGTGGACCGATTCGCTGTGGCTGCCAGCGGCAAAGGCCAGTTCCGGCTGTTCGGTCAGGGCTTCGGCGCAGTACACGGTCATACCGAACAGGTTGCCAAAGGGCGGCATGGCACCTACTTCGCAATCCGGGAAGCGGTCTTTGAATTCCTGTTCGTCCGCAAGATCAATAAAGTCGGTGTCCAGAATACGGGATAGCCTGTCCCAGCGGATTCGCCAGGTCGCCGGCATCACCAGCATCGCCATTTTGCCATCGAGCTCGATGATTACCGTTTTTACGACGCGGTCGCCGGCGATTTTTACGTGGTGGGCCAGTTCCTGGGCGGTATACGCAGGGGGATGAGAGAGGCACATGTACTCGACACCTGCCTCATCGAGGAATTCCTTCAACTGCTGTACCGGCATAGTGACAACCTCCTACCAGCAATGACAGCGTTCCGGAGCCCGTGTGGATCAGAATGCCTGGCCCCGATGGCCTGGCGGGGTCGCTAAACCCCGCCATTAATGGTCAGCTTAGTCGAGGTTACGCAGTTTGCGAGTAACCGGATGTATCAATGAGAAACCGATCGCGAATCTCAGTCGGATTTGATCATATGCACATCGCGCTGAGGGAACGGAATGCTGATGCCCTCGGCGTCGAACGCTTTCTTCACTTTCTCGTGCATGTCCCAGTAGAAGGGCCACAGATCAGCGGACTTGGTCCAGGCCCGAACCGTCAGGTCGACGGAGCTTTCGCCGAGGGCGCCCACCACGATGAGGGGTGCTGGGTCTTTCAGTGCCCGCTCGTCTTCTTCGATGAGGCGCTTGCAGACGGCCTTGGCCTTGTCGATGTCATCGCCGTAGCCAATGCCGAAGCTCATGTCGCAACGACGGGTTTCATAGGCGCTCAGGTTGGTCAGGCTGGCGTTGGCCAGTTGCCCATTCGGGATCACGATCCGGCGGTTATCGAAGGTATCGACAATGGTGTAAAGGATGGAGATTTCCCGGACGGAGCCAAGGTAGCCCTGAGCATCAATCGTATCGCCAACCTTGAAAGGCTTGAAGATAAGGATCAGCACGCCGCCAGCGAAATTGGCGAGGCTGCCCTGCAGCGCAAGACCGACGGCGAGACCGGCAGCACCAATGATGGCAATGAACGATGTTGTGGCAATGCCAACCATGGAGGCGACAGAGATCAGAAGCAGAATCTTGAGAATTGCTCCGATCAGGCCGCAGAGAAACTTGTTTAGGGTAGGGTCTTTCTTGCCCAGCTTGTTGTCGAGAACACCGACAAACCGGTTGATCAGCCACATACCCACAATCAGAGTGACAATGGCCAGAACGACCTTGGGTGCGTAGGTCATGACCAGAGCTGTGGCCTGATTCATGAGTTCCGAGGCGCCTCCCTCAGCGCCGAAGAGATCTTCCATAATGGACTCCTTGTTCGTTGATATTTTTCATAAGTATTGGATTAACGGACAAAATCTTGCAACAACGTGATTCGTCTACTTCTGTATATAGCAGACAAATGTCAGAGATGTGTGTCGCAGGAAAAAATGTTCATTCAGTCGCTTACGCAATTGAGCGCTCGCTGGCCCACTGGAGAATGGTTTTTGGGCCCCCGCGGACCAGAATCCGGCCTTCCTTTTGGCCCAATTGGTAGTCGTACATGGGGTCGTAATAGTCCTTCAGCAGTGCCTCAATCCAGGCGTCATGGGTGCCAGTCCGTCCGGTGGTTTCCTGCTGCAGCAGCGCCTCTTCCATCAGGCCTCGCAGTTTCCTGTGACGTTCACCACCCAGGCGCTTGCGGATGCGATCGATGGCGCTCAGCAGATAGTCCCGGAAGTTCAGCCAGCCAGCTTCGGTTCCGTCGCGGTTCACGTAATCCGCAAACATGCCCTCGACATAGTCCTCCCGGATGATGCCAATGCGCTCTTCCATGGGTTGTTCGAGAATCAGTAGTGGCGACTCCGCCATGCGGTTTTTAAGGGATTCGGGCAGGGCGCATCGCCCCACCAGCCGGCTCTCATCTTCCAGGTAGATCGGGCCGCCCTTGAGGTGGTGGGCCTTGAGCATGGCCACGGCCAGCCTGTTTTCGAAATCGATCTGTGAAGGTTGGGGGGTCACCTGGCGCCCGAAACTGGACCCCCGGTGGTTGGCCAGGCCTTCTAGATCCACCGGGTTCGGCAGCTGTTGTAGAACCCGCGTCTTGCCGGTGCCGGTGCGACCACTGAGAATCCGGAACTCACCAGATTTGACCTGCGCTTCCAGGCTGTCAATCAGAAACCGGCGCAGCGCCTTGTAGCCGCCTTTGACCAGCGGGTAGTCAATGCCAGCGTCCCGTATCCACTCCTGGGTAAGCCGGGACCGCAGGCCGCCCCGGAAACAGAACAGATAACCTTCGGGATGCCGGGCAACAAAGCGTTTCCAGGCTTCGATGCGTTGGGCCTTGCTGTCACCGGACACCAACTGATGGCCGAGCTCAATGGCCTTGTCCTGGCCTTTTTCCTTGTAACAGATGCCGACCCGGTGGCGCTCCTCATCGTTCATCAGGGGCGCGTTCTCCGTGTTCGGAAAACTGCCACGGCTGAACTCCACCGGTGCCCGGACGTCCATCAGTGGTACGTCATTCAGGAACAGGGAAAGGTAGTCGTCGGTGTCGGGTCTGCTTGCCATTTCAGCGGTAAACCAGTTGTCAGATGGAGGCGGCAGTATAGCGGAAATGGGGGTTTTCTGCTTGTCGCGCCCTGTTTCCCGTCCCTGTCATGGGTACAATGTCGCCTTCTTGAAACCTGAGGTTGGATAGCCCATGTCAGCCGACTGTCTGAATGCGCATCTTCGCAAAACGCTGGCCCGTGGCCGGGTTGCCGTGTCCCGTCCCGCTGGCTGTGAGCGCGTCGCGCTTTATCTGTTTGACCCGACCGTTCTTGAGGGGCCCCTGTCCCACGAAGAAGCCCAGGCAGTGGTTGCCGAACCTGCCTACTGGTCGTTTTGCTGGGCCAGTGGTCAGGTGCTCGCCAGCTGGATTCTGGACAACCCCGGGTTGGTCGAAGGCAAACGGGTTCTCGATTTTGGTTCCGGTTCCGGGATAGTGGCCGTGGCTGCGGCGATGGCTGGCGCCCGTGAAGCCATCGCCTGTGATATTGATCCGGCAGCGCTGGACGCAGCCAGTGCCAATGCGGCTCTTAACGGCGTTTCCGTTGGCCTCTGCCAGGACTGGGCAGATCGCCCGGATGAGCTCGATGTCGTAACAGCGGCGGATGTGCTCTACGACCCGGAAAACCGACCGTTGCTCGGCGTTTTTCGAGAGGCGGCACCTAGAGTGCTTCTGGCGGATTCACGAATGAAAGTGTTGGGTGACAGTGCCTATCGCAGGCAGACAACGATTGAGGCCCGGACCTGGCCAGATCTTCACGAATTCGAGGAGTTCAATAAGGTGCGCATCTATCTGGCCGAAGGCGTCGCCAGATAACGGGGATGCAGCAGGAAGCGTATAAAAAATAAAGGGCAACCAGTCGGTTACCCTTTCTCGGAACAGGTCGGCGCATCCGTGCGCATTGGGCAACAGCCGTGTTGCGAGATCCTTGAGCCACTCCGTGGTGCCGGCATCCGAGCCGGCTATCCGAATAGTTATCCCTTAAGCGAGGCGTCCTTGAGTCCCTGCCTCTCCCTGCATTCCGTGCCGGGGTGCATCCAGTGCGTCGTCCTTTTCCCTGTCGTCCTTGATGTAAACACTATACCAATTGAATTCTTACAAACGCGTGAACTGTGCACGGGGCGCAGGTGTTCTCAGCGAGGTCGCATCCAATAAAATATGGTTATCAACGGGTTAGGTTTATGCTAAGGGCGTATTCGCACCACTGCGCACGTGATATCACTGCAAGATCTCACGCCTTTGTAAGAAATCTCTTACAAAGATCCTGGCGAATTTCGCAAATCCGGTTTTCCCAGTTTTCGAACGCCCGGCCAGGGGAGGAGTCCAAGTGCGATGCCTGCGCCATCGGCAGCCAGGTCTGCCAGAGAAAATTCGCGGTAGGGCAGATTTGCCTGGATGATTTCGATGCCCAGACCAAAGCCGAGGAGCGCCGGTACAAACCAGATTGCCCGCAGTTCCGGCCAGGCCAGTCGTGTCAGGATGGTCAACTCAAGGAAGGCGACCAGGTGGTTTATCTTGTCGCTTGAAGAGGAGGGAATGGGGTAAGGGTTGTCGGTTGTTGCAAGAAACCCGATGGCGAGCACGGAAATCACAAAGGCTGCCCGCCAAAGGGGCCGGTACTGCAGCAGACTGGTGAGTTGTTGTTTCAGTGTATCCATCGCGGAAGTCCCTGAGTGCTCTCGGGCTGTGGGAATGTTGTCAACATGATATGCTTTGCGGCCCGTCATTGTCATGGAAGCGGAGGTCCTGCCAGCGATGCTCAAGGGTAATTTTTTTCGTGGACTGGGCTACCTGGGGGAAGGTTTCCGCCTGATTCGTCAGCCCGGTCTGCGGCTGTTCGTCATTATTCCACTGGTTATTAATATTTTGCTCTTCGGATTGCTCTTCTTCTTTATGGGAGAGCTTTTTGCCGGGCTGATTGCCGCCGCCATGGCCTGGCTGCCGGACTGGGCGTGGCTACAGGCGCTGGATTGGCTATTCTGGATTCTTTACGGCGCAGTCATCGTGCTCATGCTCGCCTACGGCTTTGTGATCGTTGCCAACCTGATTGGTTCCCCTTTCTACGGCTATCTGGCCGAGCTGACGGAAAAGCACCTGACCGGTCAGGAAGTGAATACCGACGACAGCTGGGCGGCCATCATCAAGGATATTCCACGTGCGCTCTGGCGTGAGGTTCAGAAAATCCTGTATTACCTGCCGAGGGCTATCGGCCTGCTGATTATCGGTCTGATACCCGTCGTCAATCTGGTTGCGGCTGTTCTCTGGTTTCTCTTCAACAGCTGGATGATGGCGCTGCAATACGTGGACTACCCGGCAGACAACCACAAGGTCAGTTTCCCCGCCCTGCGCCGGTTGCTCGGTGATACCCGCTTGTCTGCTTTCGGCTTCGGAGTGCCAGTGGCATTGGCTGCCATGGTGCCAGTACTGAACCTGTTCGTGGTGCCTGCGGCGGTGTGCGGGGCAACGGCTTACTGGGTGCGTGAGAACGGCGCCACAAGAACGTAATTGGTCTGGAGGTTTCTTGGATACATCGGAATTTGTTATTGGTCAGCGTTGGGTCAGCCACAGTGATACCGGCCTGGGGTTGGGCATTGTCACGGATATCTCCGGACGTCGGGTAACCCTGGGGTTTCCTGCTGCCGATGAGGAACGCACCTACGCGATTGATAACGCACCTTTGTCCCGCATCATCTATCAGCTGGGCGAGGAGATTGAGACCTTTGACGGCGAGCGGTACATCGTTCGAGCGGTCGAGGATATTGGTGGCGTGCTCATGTACCACGCCGACGATGGCACCGACCTGCATGAAATTTCCGAGGTCAAACTTGCGGGCTCGGTGAACTTTTCAGCGCCACACCAGCGGCTTTTCGCGGGCCAGTTCGATCGCAACGGCGCTTTTCGTCTGAGGTATGCGACCCTTCAACATATGAACCGCCTGAGGGCGTCTGCGGCCCAGGGGCTGATAGGTGCACGTACCCAGCACCTGCCGCACCAGATCTATATTGCCCATGAAGTTGCCCGGCGCCATGCGCCACGGGTGCTTCTGGCCGATGAAGTCGGCCTTGGCAAAACCATCGAGGCGGGGCTTATCCTGCATTATCAGCTGCACACCGGGCGGGCGAAACGCGCCCTTATCGTGGTGCCGGATTCCCTCACCCATCAATGGCTGGTTGAAATGCTTCGGCGCTTCAATCTGCGGTTCTCGATCGTGGATCAGGGTCGCTACGATGCCCTGAAAGAGCGGGAAAGCGATGTCGACGCCCTGGTTAACCACATTTTTGGCGACGAAGACGCGGTCAATCCCTTCGAGAGCGAGCAACTGGTGCTCTGCAGTCTCGATTTCCTGAAGCAAAGCCAGAAGGCGCAGGACGATGCCCGCAAGGCTGAGTGGGATCTGATGATCGTGGACGAGGCTCATCACCTGGCGTGGAGCCCGGATGAAGTCAGCCCGGAGTACCGGATTGTTGAGGAGTTGTCGGCGATCAGCCGGGGCTTGCTGTTGCTGACGGCAACGCCGGAGCAGGTGGGTGTCGCCAGTCATTTCGCCCGGTTGCGGCTGCTGGATCCGGCCCGTTTCCATGATCTGGAAGCCTTCCGGAAAGAGGAGCAGCAGTACGAGACGATCAACGCGGTGGTCCGCCGGCTTCTGGACGAAGAATCCGCTATCAGCGCCGAAGACCAGAAGTTGCTGCGGGAATGGCTGGGAGAAGAGCTGGACCACCTGCTGACCGGAGACCATCCACGGCAAGCGGTCATTGATGCCCTGCTGGATCGCCATGGTACCGGGCGGGTGCTGTTCCGGAACACCCGGGCGGCCATCCAGGGATTCCCCGAACGCCGTCCCAACCCGGAGCCTCTGCCATGCCCGGCCATGTACGAAGGGCAGGCTTCAGGTCTTCAGGGGCTGACCCCCGAGCAACTGGTGCCCGAGGAGCAATGGCTGTCGGACGATCCCCGGGTGGCGTGGCTCGAGAAAAAGCTGGTCAGCCTGCGTCCCGCAAAGGTCGTCGTTATCTGCGCCAGCGCTGAGACCGCCATGGCCCTGGAGCACTATCTCCAGCTGCGCGCCGGTATCCGCAGTGCGGCGTTTCATGAACACCTGAGCCTGATCGAGCGAGACCGGGCTGCCGCCTACTTCGCCGACACCGAACAGGGAGCCCAGGCCCTGATCTGTTCTGAGATCGGCAGCGAAGGCCGCAATTTCCAGTTTGCCCACCACCTGGTGCTGTTCGATCTGCCGGGCAACCCGGATCTGCTTGAACAGCGCATCGGTCGGCTGGACCGGATTGGTCAGACCGAAACCATCGATATTCATCTTCCCTACCTGCGTGATACCAGCCAGGAGGTCCAGTTCCGATGGTTCCACGAGGGGCTGAACGCTTTTGCCGAAAGTTGCGCCGTCGGCGTTGCGGTTCAGGAAGCGGTCCAGTCCCAATGGCAGCAGGCCATTGATGGCGATGCCAGCATTGCGAACGAGCTGGTTAAAGCCTCCGCCGAAGAGGCGGAGCGCCTGAAAACCCTGCTGCAAAACGGTCGGGATGCCTTGATTGAACTGAATTCCTGCCGCCCGGACGTGGCGGAGGACCTGATTGCCGCCATTGAAGAAGAGGAATCTGAGGAGCAGGTTCGGGACTACATGATGGAAGCCTTCGATATTCTCGGGGTCGATGTCGAAGACCATGCCGAACACTCCGATATCCTGCGGCCGGGCGAACAGTACCGGGCCGGCCATGTCGCCGAATTGCCCGAAGATGGCATGACCGTGACCTGGGATCGCAGGAATGCCCTGGAGCGGGAAGATCTGGCGTTTATGAGCTGGGAGCACCCGATGGTCACCGGGGTGATGGACTCGGTGACCAGCTCCGGTCTGGGCAAAGCCGCACTCGCCAGCCTGTCGGTCAAGGCCCTGCCTCCGGGAACGCTGCTGATGGAAGCGCTGTTTACCGTGCACTGCCCGGCGCCAGACGCTCTGCAACTGACCCGCTACCTGCCGGTTTCGCCGTTGCGCCTGCTGGTGGACGTGAATGGCAAGGAGCTGTCGGGGGCTTTGCCCCACAACCGGCTGAACGAGATGTGCTCGAACATCCGCCGGCGCACGGCCCAGGCTATCGTGCCCCAGATTCGGCCCCAGGTCGAAACCATGGTGGATCACGTCGAGCGCCTCTCGGAGCCTCATCTGGAGCCCCTGAAAGCCCGGGCGCTTGAACAGCTAGCTGCCAGTTTCGAGCCGGAAATCCGGAGACTGGAAGCGTTGCAGAAAGTGAACCCTGCGATCCGCGAGGAGGAGATCGACTTTTTCCGGAACCAGTTCGAAGCGGCGAGGGATGCCATAGGCCATGCCAGCCTGGCTCTGGAAGGTATTCGTGTGATCGTGACCTCATAAATCGGGGTGGGACGGCTGTAACTGGCTGACTGAGCGGCATTTGCTGGTCAGCCCTCATCTGATGCGGTACCGTAAACGTAACGGTTTATAGTCTTCGACATTCCCGAACCATGGATGACAGAGAGAACCTATGATGACTTTCATACTGTTTATTGTGGCGCTGGCTGGCCTGCTGATAGTGATGCGGCGCGAGTCCGGTGCAATGTCCGCGATTGGCGTCATGGCCATCACCGGCCTGCTGTCGCTGATTTTTGCCTCTGGTTGGCTGGCCCTTGTTCTGTTTATTGGTGCCGCCGTCACCGCTGCCGCCGGCCTGCCCGGGTTCCGCCAGGGCTGGCTGACACCCCGCATTTTCGCGATGTTCAAGAAAGTCGCACCGAAAGTTTCCGATACCGAGAAAGTGGCCCTGGAAGCCGGTACCGTAGGCTGGGATGGCGAGCTGTTTACCGGTCGCCCCGACTGGCACAACCTGTTGATCAATCGCAACACAGGCCTGAGCGAGGAAGAACAGGCCTTCGTGGACAACCAATGCACCCAGGCAATCTCCATGTGCAACGCCTGGGATGTCGCCGTCGAGCGGGCGGACCTGCCGAAAGAGCTATGGGATTTCCTGAAGAAAGAGAAGTTCTTCGGCATGATTATCCCGAAGGAATACGGCGGCCTGGAGTTTTCCGCCAAGGCCCAGACTGCGGTGCTGCAGAAACTGGCTGCCAATGAATCATTGATGGTATCTGTCGGTGTGCCCAACTCGCTCGGCCCGGGTGAGTTGCTGGTGAAATATGGTACCGAAGAACAGAAAAACCATTATCTGCCCCGGTTGGCGGATGGCCGCGAGATTCCCTGCTTCGGCCTGACCGGTCCTCGCGCAGGCTCTGATGCAACGTCGCTGCCGGACACCGGTATCGTGTGTAAACAGAAGGTGGACGGCAAGGAAGTGGTCGGTATCCGACTCAACTTCGAGAAGCGCTGGATTACCCTGGCACCCATCGCCACCGTTGTGGGCCTGGCCTTCCGTATGTTCGATCCGGACGGGCTGCTGGGTGACACCGAAGACTACGGCATTACCTGCGCGCTGATTCCCCGGGATACCAAGGGCATGGAAATCGGCCGTCGCCACTGCCCGATTGGCAGTCCGTTCCTGAACGGACCGATCAAGGGTAAAGACGTCTTTATCCCCCTGGATTACATAATCGGTGGTGTGGATATGGCCGGCCAGGGTTGGCGCATGCTGGTTGAATGCCTGTCTGTTGGCCGTTGCATTACGCTGCCCTCAGGCGCTGCAGGGGCAGCCGCCTACTCGGTCGGCACCGCCGGCGGGTTTACCCGTATCCGTCGCCAGTTCAACACCCCGGTTGCAGACATGGAGGGCGTGCAGGAGCCGCTGGCCCGGATTGGCGCCAAGACCTATATTGCCCAGGCGGCTGTTAACCACACCGCTAACATGATCGACAAGGGCGAAAAGCCGGCTGTGCCGTCGGCCATCCTTAAATACCATCTCACCGAGTTCCAGCGCGGTGTCCTGACCGATGCGATGGATGTTCACGGTGGCAAGACAGTGACCCTTGGCCCGCGCAACTACCTGGGCATTGGCTACAGCGGTGCGGCCGTTTCGATCACTGTTGAGGGCGCCAACATCATGACCCGAAGCCTGATGATCTTCGGTCAGGGTGCGATTCGCTGCCATCCATACGTGCTGAAAGAGCTGGCGGCCAAGGATAACGACGATATCAAGGCGTTTGACGATGCCTTCTTCGGCCATGCCGGCCTGATCTTTGGCAATGCGGCCCGCGCCTTTACCCAGGCTCTGGGGCTTGGTCGGGCCGATGTGCCGTTTGACAGCGCCAGCCGCAGGTACGCCCAGGCGGTTGCCCGTTTCAGTGCCGCCTTTGGTCTGTGTTCGGATGCGGCGATGACCACTCTCGGCAGCGAGCTGAAGATGCGTGAACTGATCTCCGCGCGTTTGGGGGATATGCTGTCTAACCTCTACCTCGCCTCCATGGTGCTGAAGAACTGGCACGAGACCCAGCCGGTGGAAGGTGAAAAGGAAGTGATGGAATACAGCATGAGCCTGCTGCTGCATCGCACCGAAAACGCACTGGATGAGTTCCTGCAAAATCTGCCGAACCGCGCTGTCGCGATGGTTCTGCGTGGTGTGACCATGCCACTGGGTCGCCGTTGGGACAGCCCCCATGACGATCTGGCCCGCAAGCTGGCCCTTGCGATCTCCACTGACACACCGATCCGCAACAAGCTGATTGCCAGTGTGTGGACGACCGACAGCGAGGGAACCGTAGAGAATCCGGTCGCCCGCTATAACGGGTTGCTGAAGGATTACGACAAGGCGGAGCAGCTTTACCGGAAGGTGACCAAGGCCTACGCCAAGGGCGAGCTGCCGATGACAGCATTGCATCCGGAAGAACGTTTCGAGGCCGCGCTTGAGGCCGGTGTCTACACCAAGGAAGAGGCCGATTTCATGCGCCAGTACGAAACTGTGGTACTGGAAATGCTGACGGTCGATGACTTTGCCTTTGATGCCTTTGCCCAGAACAAGGAGTCTGTGATTGATCACAACCCCGCCTGACAGGGATCTGTCCTAAAATGTGGTTGTCTTTTGTAGCAGTCAGCGTTGGCGCCGTGATCGGCGCCAACCTGCGTTGGGCCCTGGGTTTGTGGCTGAACACCACCTACCATGCCGTGCCTTACGGAACCCTGGTTGCCAATCTCAGCGGCGGCTGGCTGATCGGCTTGCTGATCGGCTACTTTAGCCATGGCAGCGCGCTCGCACCGGAATGGCGACTGTTTGCAATCACCGGCCTGTGTGGCGCATTGACCACTTTTTCCACCTTCTCGCTCGAGATGTTTGCCGCCATCCAGGAGGGCAAATGGGCGATGGCGATTACCGGCATCCTGGCGCACGTGATCGGCTCCATCCTCATGACAGCGTTGGGAATTTACACCTTCGGTCTGTTGAAGGGATGATGGGTACCACTACCTACATAAATTCTCGAAAATACCCTTGGCAAGCTTCTGATTCAGGAGTAGAGTGAAGGGCGTAGGAAAGATTCAGCAAAGCATTTCATGAATAAGACGTACCTCCGCAGTTAGTAGTGACCGTCCTGTTTTTGATTCCGCGAGTTCTGTATTTCCGCAAAACGCCGACCTGGCACCATGCAGGTGCGAGGCGGCAGATAATATGATTGATTTCAGGAAGTTTAAGTATGTCTACTACTACCGGTACTGTTAAGTTCTTCAACGAAGCAAAAGGCTTTGGCTTTATCACTCGTGAAGGCGGCCCGGACGTTTTTGTTCACTACAGCGCTATTCAGGGCAGCGGTTTCAAGACCCTGGCAGAAGGCCAGCAGGTTGAGTTCACCGTTACCCAGGGCCAGAAAGGTCCTCAGGCGGAGAACGTTGTTGCCCTGTAATCCCTGACGGATTCGGCAATAACCGCCAAAAAGGCAGCTTCGGCTGCCTTTTTTAATGTCTGAAAAAGGACATTGGGTCATGCCTCGCTTTTGTCATTATCCCTTCTTTGTGTAATCTTTACGGGCCTGCTGCTCGTTTAAGCGGAAGTCGAGATCTCCAGGAATCGTTACATGCTCCGAGTGCTAAAAGCTGCCTGGATCCTGTTCTGGGCCATACTGCTGACCCTGATTCTGTTTTTTCCGATTGTGATTGCCGCCCTGGTGGGAAAGCGGGGGGATGCAGCCTTCCATGGCACCCAGGTTTATGCCTGGATCATCCTGAAAGTCTGCGGTATTCGGCTCAGAGTGCGTGGCAAGGAAAACATTGAGCCGGGCCAGCGCTACGTGATTCTTAGCAATCATGCATCCTACTTTGACCCGCCCGCGCTGGTGCTTGCGCTCGGCCTGCAGTACCGATGGGTGATCAAGAAGGAGCTGCGCAAGGTACCCCTGTTCGGATTGGCCCTGGAGACTTCCCGCAACCTGTTTATCGACCGCTCCAAAGGCAGCGACGCACTGGAGAGCATCAAGCGTGGGGTTGGCCAGCTTCCGGATGGCACTAGCATACTGATTTTTCCGGAAGGTACCCGTTCGTGGGATGGCAAATTGCTGCCCTTCAAGAAAGGTGGTTTTGTCATTGCCCAGGACGGCCAGCTTCCGATCCTTCCGATCACCATCTGCGGTTCTCACCAGCGTTTACCCAAGGGCTCTGCGGCGTTCAGCAGCGGTGAGATTGAAATCGTCATCCATCCCCCGATGGCCTCCGGGGCTTTGCCTCTGGATGACCTTATGACGGACGTTCGCAACAGCATTGCGTCTTCCCTTTAAAAACCAAAACCCGGCGGTCAGGCCGGGTTTTGGTTTTCAGAGCCCACTGTGTTACCGGGCGAAAATCTCCTCATAGAAACGCATGGTGCCGTTCCAGGAGCGGTTCGCGGCTTCTTCGTCATAGCCAATCGGCATACCGAACTCCTCGGCGACCTTGTCAGCACCGGGATTGGTAAATGAGTGCAGTACTCCCGGGAAACTGACCAGCGTGAGGTCGACTTCTGCGTCCTGCATCTCTTTTACCAGACCGGCGACCTGCTCTGAAGGAACCATCTTGTCGGCGCCACCGGTATATACCTGAACCCTGGCTTTCACGGTTCCAGCTTCCGCGGTGATTGGACTTCCAAGGGCGCCGTGGTAGCTGACGACGCCGTCCAGGTCCACGCCCATACGGGCCATGTTCAGGACCACCGCCCCGCCAAAGCAGTAGCCTTGTGCGGCAATGCGGGAAGCATCAACGCTTTCATGATTCTGCAGGATTTCCATCGCCTTCAGGAAACGCGCCTTTACCTGGTCTATATCCTTGGTCGCTTCCTGCATGAACTTCTGGGCGGTATCGGGATGGTCTGCCAGCTTGCCGGAGCCATACATATCCAGGGCAAACGCCGTGTAGCCAGATGCTGCAAGCCGCTCTGCCTGGTCCCGGGCGAATTCATTGTGGCCCCACCACTCGTGAACCACCAGAACGCCCGGGCGCTTCTCCTCGAACTCGTCGTCCCAGGCCATGTAGCCGGTGAAGGTGGTCTCACCGATCTTGTATTCGACGGTCTTGGTTTGCATTTCTGCCAGTACCTGCGTGCTTGCCAGAGTAAGTGAGAGGGTTGCGGCTGCCGCTGTTATTTTCAGGGTTGTCATAATCTGTCCTGCTCTTTGTGGGTCGGATTGTCTTCTTGTCGGGAAACCTACGCCGGGAACCGGTAAACCGATGCAATCAGTTGCCAATCCAGTATAGGACCTTTTGACTACACTACGTTCAGAGACTCGCGAATCCGGACTGTTTTGGAGGTTGTGTATGAGAATCGGCGTGCCGAGAGAAATCAAGAATCGCGAATATCGCGTAGGCATGACACCGGCGGCTGTTCACGAGCTGTGTGGCCACAATCATGAGGTGTTTGTGGAAACCGGGGCTGGTGTTGCCATCGGTTTTTTTGATGAGGATTACCGCCGGGCGGGGGCCCGGATTCTTGATACCGCCAGAGAGGTATTCGACACTGCCGAGCTGATCGTCAAGGTCAAGGAGCCTCAGGCGGAAGAGCGGGCCATGTTGAAGCCTGAACACACACTCTTCACTTACCTGCATCTGGCCCCGGACAAGGCGCAGACGGACGACCTGGTGAAGTCCGGCGCTACCTGTATAGCCTACGAAACGGTCACCGACCGCGGGGGCCATTTGCCCCTGTTGGCACCGATGTCGGAAGTGGCGGGGCGTATGTCAATCCAGGCAGGCGCCCATTGTCTTGAGAAGGCCATGGGTGGGCGCGGCGTCCTCCTGGGCGGTGTGCCCGGGGTTAGTCCGGCTCGGGTCGCGGTGGTTGGCGGTGGTGTTGTCGGCCAGAACGCTGTTGCCATGGCGGTGGGTCTTGGCGCGCAGGTGACGGTGCTGGACCGAAATATGGATGTGCTCCGGAACTTGGACCACCTGTATGGCAACCGCATAACCACACTGTTTTCCACGGCCCAGACTCTGGATCAGGCCGTAACGGAATCGGATCTGGTCGTTGGCAGTGTTCTCATTCCCGGAGCTTCGGCGCCCAAGCTGATTACCCGTGACATGATTCGCCGGATGCCGGAGGGTAGCGTCATCGTGGATGTCGCCATTGATCAGGGCGGCTGTACTGAAACCTCGCGGGCAACCACCCACGACGATCCCACGTATATTGTCGACGGTGTGGTACATTACTGCGTGGCGAACATGCCGGGTGCCGTCGCGCGCACGTCCACACTGGCGCTGAATAACGTCACCTTGCCCTTTGTGGCAGCCCTGGCTAACAAGGGCCCGGACCGGGCGATGAAGGAAGATCCGCATCTCAGGGCCGGGCTGAACGTGGCCGCTGGCAAGGTGACCTACAGGGAAGTGGCAGAGGCGACCGGGCACCCATACACAAACCCTGAATCCCTGTTGGGATCCTGAGTGTGAAACCCTCGGAGAAACCATGAAACTGATCGGATCCACTACTTCACCCTACGTTCGGCGCATTCGTATTCTGCTGGATGAAGAGCCCTATGAATTCGTCAATCTCAATATCTATGGTGAAGGTCGGGATGAACTGCGGCGCAACAATCCGACACTGAAAATTCCTGTGCTCGAAGACGGCGGTCAGGAGATCTATGATTCCCGGATCATTGCTCGCTATATCAGTGCCAAGCAGGGCCGTGATCCGCTGACCTGGGACCAGGAAAACCAGCTGACCATGATTGACGGCGCCAATGATTCTGCGGTCACCATGCTGCTCTCGGAAAAATCCGGTATCGATACTGGCGCAGATCTGATGTTCTACAACCTCCAGCGCGAGAGGATCATGACCACCTTGCGTACGCTGGCGGCGATGGTGGAGGACGGTCAGTTCGAAACCTGGAATTACCCCGCTATCTGTCTTTACTGCCTGGTGGATTGGCTCGACTTCAGGGACCTGGTGGACTTCTCGGGCGTGGAAAGCCTGTTGTCCTACCGTGACAGCCACAGGGATTACCCCTGGGTTGCAGAAACTGATCCCCGCAACGCCTGATTTCAGGCGGCCGGCCACTGCCGGCCGCCCCTCAGCCCCTATCAGCGCATTTTTTGAGCACTCTGCCTTTCCCATCCGCCATTCTTGACTATAGTTAAGAGTAAGGAGTGGTTGCTGATCTGACAGTTTCCGCATCCCGTATTTCACAATACCAACAACAGCGAAGAAGGGGGTTGTCCATGCTCCTGTCACATGCGTTCGGTCTCTTCACCCATCCTGATGAAGAGTGGGCTTCCATACGAAAAGAACATGAAACACCGCGCCGGGTCTACGTGGCCTATGTCCTGATTCTTGCGGCCATTGCACCGGTTTGCGCCTACATTTCGACGGCCTATTTTGGCTGGACGGTCGGCAACGAGCGGCTGATCAAGTTAACCGAGATCAGTGCGATGCAGCTCAGTGTGCTCACCTATCTGGCAATGCTGGTCGGCGTCTTTGCACTCGGCTATGCCATTAACTGGATGGCGAAAACCTATGGTGCCAAGGAGGAACACGTGCCCTCCAACGGCATTGCCCTGGCAGCATACTCCTGCACGCCCCTGTTCCTGGCGGGTTTTGCCCTGCTGTATCCGGTGCCCTGGTTCAACGCCATCGTTTTCCTGGTTGCGGCCTGCTATGGGGCTTACCTCATGTACGACGGGCTGCCGATTGTCATGGGTATCGAGAAGGAACGGGCCGTCATGTATGCCGGTGCGTTGTTGACTGTTGCCCTGGTGATTCTGGTATCGACACGGGTCGGCTCAGTCATCCTCTGGAACTTTGGCGTAGGGCCGGTATTCGTCAGCGGATAGGCCGGATCTGAACGGAATGCCAAGGGGGAGCCTCGAGCTCCCCTTTTTTATGAATTCTGGCAGTTAGCGCAGGCCTGTCGTGATTTGCCATCCCCCTGTCGCAATTTGGCAATGCGTTCTTAACGAAGCCCGACTAGGTTCTTCAGTTGGAGTAGTACCGGCAAGGATCGCAGGATGCCGGGCTATGAAGGATGAATGCAGGGGAAGACATAACAATGAAACGATTGACACGACGGGATTTTCTGAAGGCATCAGCCATGGGTATGGGGGCCGTGGTGGTCTCTACCGGCCTGGCAGGCTGTGTGCTGGACAGCTCGGATGAGCGCACAATCACCTTCACTCACGGTGTGGCCAGTGGCGATCCGCTTGCTGACGGTGTCATGCTCTGGACCCGGGCAGCGCCTGCGAATGGCGGCGCCCCGGTGGGCGTGGCCTGGGAGGTGTCCACGGACGAGGATTTCGAGAACCTGGTGCATTCGGGTACAGCGGAGGCTGCTGCAGCCCATGATTTCACCGTCAAGGTGGATGTGCGCGGTCTTGTGCCCGGGCAAACCTACTATTATCGCTTCCAGACGACCGATCGTCAGTCACCGGTGGGCGTAACCCGGACATTGCCGGAGGGCAGTATCGACTCGGTGCGTCTGGCCGTGGTGTCCTGTTCGAATTACCCGGCCGGTTACTTCAACGTCTACCGGGAAATCAGTAAACAGACTGATCTGGATGCCGTGGTGCATCTGGGCGATTACATCTACGAATACAGCTCTGACAGCAGCAGCTATGCGGCTCAGGATGCCCAGGACCTGGGCCGGACCTTCCCCGAGAACAACAACCTTGAGCTGATTGAACTGGCGGATTATCGCAGGCGTTACGCTGCGTACCGGTCAGACCCGGATCTTCAGTCTCTCCATGCCAGAGTGCCGTTTATCGTGGTGTGGGACGACCATGAAGTGGCCAACGACACCTGGGAGGAGGGCGCCGAAAACCATAATGACGGAGAAGGGGATTTCACCGAACGCAAACTCAATGCCCTCAAGGCCTATTTCGAGTGGATGCCGATCCGGCCGGTGATCGAAGGAAGCGACGAAGCTATCTTCCGGACCTTCCGGTTCGGCAATCTGGTGGATCTTCACATGCTGGATACCCGCATCATCGGGCGCGACCAGCAACTGGACTATATGGACTACTTCACAGGCGAAGGCCTGGATGCGGCTCGTTTTACTGCGGATGTCGGCAGTCAGAACCGCACCCTGCTGGGCGCGGAGCAGTTGCTGTGGCTGCAGTCTTCCCTGAACTATTCCACGGCCACGTGGCAGGTGTTGGGGCAACAGGTACTGATGGGCCGTATGAATCTGCCCGCGGAACTGCTGGTAGCAATTGCTACCGAGCAGTTTGAGGGCCTGCCACAAAACCTGGCCGAATTGGCGCAGCTCAAAGGTCGCGCCCTTCAGGGGGATCCGTCTCTGACGCAAGAGGAATTGGCTCGCATCAACACCGTTGCCCCCTACAATCTGGACGCCTGGGATGGCTACCAATATGAGCGGGAGGTGGTTCTGGGGACCGCCAAGGCGCTGAACAAGAATCTGGTCGTGCTGGCCGGAGATACCCACAATGCCTGGGCCAACAATCTGAAGGACATCAATGGGGACCAGATTGGCGTGGAATTCGCCACGGCCTCGGTGACATCACCCGGTCTGGAGGAGTACCTGGGCATTCCGGATGAGATGATTCAGGGTGCGGAACAGGCGATCAGTCTGCTGGTCGATGATCTGGATTACCTGAATGTGAATCAGCGGGGATACATGCTGGTTACCTTCACTCCGGAAGAAGCAAAAGCGGACTGGTACTTCGTGGACACCATCAAGTCCCGGGAGTACCAGATCGATGCGGGCCGAACAGCTTCTCGACGGGTATTGGCGGGTCAGGGCGTACTCATGGCAGACCCCGTGTAATAACGGCCGGGTCGCCCCGGCCCTCAACCGCTGCCAACTCGGCGCTGGACAGCCACTCCCCCGGTGGCTTGTCCATAACACCCGCGCAGGCAGCCAGGGCATGGCCCCAGGAACAGCCGTTGGCAAACAGCATGCCGGCCTCGTTCAGTGTGCCCCCGCGGTTGATGTAGCCCAGAACCCGGGATTGGGACGGGTCAGGGAACAACGGGTAGAGGTGGCCCCGGAACACCTCAGGGCGCATGTGAGTCAGGGCTACCCGCCGGTGAATGCGATGGGGGAACAGACGCTCCCTCTCGAATTCCGACAGGCATACCTCTGCTTCCATCGTGTCCCTTGGCTGGCGGAACCTGCCCGGCTCCTGGATATAGACCAGCCGGAATGGGGTGCCGGTTTCACGCAATCGTTCACACGCCCGGATGGCCTCGGACAACTGATAGGCACCATTGGCCATGAGCAGCAATGGTTCGCCCCCGGCGGTGTCCTCATCGACCACCAGGGCACCATGTCTGGCGAGCAGTTCCGCTTCCCGTCTGTCAAACACACAGGGGCGTTCACGTTTCGGGATGACCATGCACGTGATCCTGCCTCTTTCACTGAACACCGAGGGCAGTGTTGCCAGGGTGCTGTTGTAGTCTGCCGGAAACAGGACGCGGGACACATCATTCATCTCCGCGAGCATGCTCTCGCAGAAGGTGGTGTCCTGGTGGGACTGCTCGTTCTTGCCGTTTTCCCACGTGTGTGAGGTGGCAATAACCGGCAGTCCGAGCCAGCGGGCAGGGCGGCCCACTTCCTTCTGGTGCCGGGCAAAGATCAGCTCCTGGCGGATGGCGCCGAGCATCTTAACGCAGAACGCCTCATAGCTGGCCACCAGGTTCAACCCGGCCTTGTTGGCCAGGCAAGCCGATACCACGGCTTCTTCGTTCAGGGCAGTGATGATCTTGCCATGGACCGATTCCTGATCGTTCTCGGGCTCGTTTACCCGGTGTTTCAGATCTTCAAGGACCCCCTCAAGCCGGTTACTTGCCAGTTCGTCCGGATTCCCCACCCTTGGCCTGAGCCCCGGGTTGTTAGCCACCAAAGCCCGGAAAAAATCATCCACGGCCTTCATGGGCGAGGTGGGGTCGGGATTGGCCGGCAGTCTCGGGATCACGGGATCCGGTGGATTGCGTACTGCGAGGGCATGGTCCCGTTCCAGGGCGCGTGATTGACCGGCGTGCTGGTTCAGCTGAGCAATACAGTTTTGAAGTTCGTCCGGAGCCACCCACAATCTGGCTGCATGTTCGTTAAACAGCTCTCTGGCTCTGGCGTCCATGCGCGAGTTGCCGGGCAACGGCAGATTGTGCGCAGCGTTGCTGCTGGCACCATAGAACCCGTAACCTTTGTTGGTTTCCGCTATGCCATAGGGCACCCGCACGGGATAGCTGCTTTCGCCCCTCAGAGCGGCTTCGCCATTGGTAGCCAGTGCCTGTTCCATCTCATACAGGGCACAGACAAAGGCGGCAGGATCCCGGCCATCAAAACGGAAGGGCACGAAGCCCCGGTGCTCAAGATGTGCTTCAAAACGTTCGAGCCCTTCGCGGGTACCCAGTTCGGTGCGCTGTTCGATGCGCCGGCCGTTGGCAATCATGACCGGCATCACGGCGCCACAGTCCTCGGCGCGCCACCAGCGGGGGATCCAGTCACTACCGCGCTGTTCCTCGGCAGCGCCGTCCGAGAGGAAGGCCACCAGGGACTCTCCCGGCAAGGGCATGTGGGCATACTGGAGTTCGGCAAAACCCAGGTAACCACCTTCGAGAATGCCACCGGCGGTGTGCGGATTGACATGGCTGCCAAGAGGGGCTGCCATGCTGCCATCCGGCTTCTGCCGGTAGCTGTAGAAATCGGCCACCAGGGTGGAAAGCCCGTCGGGCCCGCGATAACGTTCTGCCTGTTCCGGATGCAGGTTTCCGGTGAGGACATTCAGGGCATCCACCGCGGCCACGCAATGTCCCTGCCCCATCAACCAGCTCCGCGTCCGTCCGGTCAGGTTGTTCAGTGCGAGATAGCCGGCATAGGCCGGTACCATATTCAGTGCACCGCCAGTGTGGCCTTCCGGATTGGTTTTGAAGTCCTGGGGTGCCAGGGGTTGACCGGAGACATCGACCCGGCGGGCATAGGTCATATGCACCACCAGCCACAGCCCGGCACTGGTCAGCCGATCCAGATCGGCAAGCCTGCGATAAACGGTGGCGGCGTCCGGCTGGTGGCCGGCGGCAACCAGATGCTCTGCCAGCAAACTGACCTGATGTCGCGTGGTTTCGTTGTGCTCGATGACGCCATAGCCATCGCACCAGCGCCGGTAATCCGGGCAGTCGGTAGCGGTGTGATCCGCCGGTGCTGAGTGAATTGGCGATGGCATGAGATGCCTCCATGGCGTCAGTATGTCAGGGGATTTTAAAACCACCGCTGTTAACTGCCATTGATGCAGGTCAGTCGAAACTGCATCTTTCTGCGGGCAGGCTTGCTCGCCCGCCCGTTGCCGAATGCGATGGTTTCTGAGAGTCTGGTCGGACAAGGCATCTGAAAAGGAGACTCCCATGACGCAAGACAAGAACCAGGACAAGCGCCGTAAATATTCGGCTCCGGTGGTTGATGGCATTGGCAAATCAGCCAGCCGAGCCATGCTTCGGGCCGTCGGGTTTACCGATGAGGATTTCAAAAAGCCCCAGATCGGTATTGCGTCTACATGGAGTAACCTCACGCCCTGCAACATGCACATCAATCAGCTGGCCGAAGAGTCGGCTGCCGGCGCCGATGAGGCAGGCGGCAAGTCGCTGATCTTCAATACCATCACGATATCGGACGGCATAGCCAACGGTACCGAGGGTATGAAGTATTCCCTGGTGTCCCGGGAGGTGATCGCCGATTCCATTGAAACTGTTGCTGGCTGTGAGGGCTTCGATGGCCTGGTGGCGATCGGTGGTTGTGACAAGAACATGCCCGGTTGCATGATGGGGTTGGCGCGCCTGAACCGGCCATCGGTGTTTGTCTACGGCGGCACGATCATGCCCGGCGAGAACCATACCGATATCATCTCCGTGTTTGAGGCCGTGGGTGCCCATGCCCGTGGCGACCTGGATCTGATCGAGGTCAAGCAGATCGAGGAAACCGCGATACCGGGGCCAGGCTCCTGTGGTGGCATGTACACCGCCAACACCATGGCGTCGGCCATCGAGGCCATGGGCATGAGCCTGCCGGGAAGTTCCGCGCAGAATGCCGTATCAGATACAAAGGCGGCGGATTGTCGTGGTGCCGGTGCCGCAGTGCTGAATCTGCTGGAGAAAGACATCAAACCGAGCGACATCATGACCCGCAAAGCCTTCGAAAACGCCATCACCGTGGTGATTGCCCTGGGCGGTTCCACCAATGCGGTGCTGCACCTGCTGGCCATGGCAAGTACGATCGGTGTGGATCTGGAACTGGAGGATTTTGTCGAGATTGGCAAGCGGGTGCCGGTGCTGGCGGATCTTCGCCCGAGTGGCCACTACATGATGTCGGAGCTGGTGGCCATTGGCGGCATTCAGCCGCTTATGAAGATGCTGCTCGATCATGGGCTGCTGCATGGGGACTGCCTGACTGTAACCGGCCAGACCATTGCGGAAAACCTGGCCGACGTGGCGCCCTATCCGGAGGGACAGGACATTATTCATGCCTTTGATAATCCGATCAAGGCGGACAGCCATTTACGGATCCTGTTCGGGAACCTGGCGCCAACCGGGGCAGTGGCGAAGATTACCGGCAAGGAAGGTACTCACTTTACCGGCCGTGCCCGGGTATTCCATTCGGAAGAAGAGGCCCAGGAGCGGATTCTCGACGGCACGGTGGTGGCCGGTGATGTGTTGGTTATCCGTTATGAAGGCCCCAAAGGTGGACCGGGCATGAGGGAGATGCTGAGCCCAACCTCCGCCATCATGGGCAAGGGCCTGGGTAGTGATGTGGCGTTGATAACCGATGGCCGCTTTTCCGGCGGCAGCCATGGGTTTGTAGTTGGTCATATTACGCCGGAAGCGGCCGAGGGCGGCCCCATCGCACTGGTTGAGGATGGCGACACCATTACCATTGATGCCGTCAGCAACCGGATTGAGCTGGACGTCTCCAGTGAAGAGCTGGAACGCCGGCGCCAGGCCTGGCAGGCGCCGCCTCCGCGATTTACTCGAGGCACACTGGCGAAGTATTCGCGAACAGTAAGTTCGGCCTCAAAAGGGGCGGTGACCGATCTGCCGTGATATAACTGGAGCTCAGCTCTTCAACGGTTCTGGCTTACCCCAGTAATATCCCTGGCCGTAAAGGCCGGGGAACTGCTGCAGCCAGGCGGCGATAGCTTCCTCCTCCACGCCTTCGATTACGACATCCAGCTCCAGGGCCTCACCCAGGTCCAGCGCCGCCCGGAATATTCGTTGTCGGGCCGGTTGGGTGAGTATGCCACTGAGAAAGCTACGATCGATTTTCAACTCGTCCAGCTCGAATGTGGCAAGGGTTCCCAGCGAAGAGTGTCCCGTCCCAAAATCATCGACGGCAATTCTGAACCCGCTGTGGCTGAGGGTCCGAATGACTTCCTGTGCCAGGACTGTGTCGGCCATCATCGCTGTTTCGGTAATCTCCAGAATCAGGTCGGAGGGCTGTGCTCCATGGCGCTGAACAATCCCCTTCACCTTTTCAAGAAAGTCTGGATAGGTGAGATCGTTTGCAGAAATATTGACCGCGACTGCAATGTGGTCTCCGTGTCGAGACTTCAGGGCGCTCATGTCTTCACAGACACGGTCGACCACCCAGAGCGTAACATGGTGAATCATCCCGACCTGTTCGGCTAACGGGATCCATCGATCCGGGGCAACCGTCCCGAAATCCGGATGTTGCCAGCGGATCAGGGCTTCCAATGACGCGATACTTGCGTCCTTTATGCGCACTGTCGGTTGGTATTCCAGCCATATGCAGCCGTTGCCCAGCGCCTCTTCGATATCCAGCATCAGCATTTGCTGCTGGTACTGCAAGTCTGCGATAGCCGGGTCGTAAACCGTCAGGGACTGATGCGTGTTCAGGGCAGCAAAGCCGGCAGATGACAGGATTGCTGACGCGTCGACTCCATGTTCCGGCGCATGAGCAATACCCACGGAAGGGCTCCAGGATAGCGAAAATCGGCCCTCGCGGAAGTTCTCTCCCAACCAGTTCACGATGGTTTTCAGTTTTTCCGTATCAGTGTCTGCAGTATCGCTCTGGTAAAAGGCGAAGGCATGGTTGCTGGTATCAATGCTGGCAAGCGCATAGCCGTCAACCATGATCAGCCGATCCCCCATGATCCGTTTGAGAAATCCGTCCAGCTCCCACAGATAGCTTCTGAGCAGATCCTCTGCCGTACGATAGCCAAGTGCCTGCTCAATTTCGTTAAAGCGGGTCAATTGAATCATGGCGACGGTGTAGGGCCGCTGTTGGCTATCAAGCTGGACCAATGACTCCTCCAGCATGGCCCGATTGGGTTTGCCGGTTACGCTATGGGTTTTGAGGAGTTTTTTATAATTCTGCTCAACGTGAGATCGCAGCTTTCGTTCCTGGCGGGCGCGAATATCGGAATTCAGCCTTTTTTTGCGCTCTTCCAGTATTTGACGGCCAATGCCACTGGTCAGAATGAGAGACGCGGCCGCCGCGCCGATAAAGAATGCAGAGTCGGTAAAACTGTTCACCGGGACCCAGCCGACAGTCCGGGCTGCCGATATCACTGTGCCCAGGAGAATACAGAGCAGTGATAGAGCAAAGTAGCGGGCATACACCTCGTGCCGGGCCTGTTTGAGAGCCAGGGCCAGAATCATTGAACCACCGGCCAGGGCCAGTATCAGGAAGGAGTCCTGCCCGAGCAACGATAGCTGCAATGGCATGGCCAGTAGGTGCAACAGGCCGAGCACACTCGTCGCATTCAGTAGCAGCCTCGGGAGTCTAGAGACCTGGATGAAGTTTGGCGTGATTTGGCAAAGTGAGATGAGGCAAAGACACAAGCTGATGTTCAGTAGTGCGTTTACTTCCGGTAAGTTTGGCCAGATTAACCAGAGTCCAAAGCCCTCCATGACCAGCTGCACGTGAATAACGGATAGCGTGAGAACGCCCAGCCAGGCCAGTCCCGGAAGCCTGAACTTCATCATGAAACTGAGGTTCAGCAACAATGCAAAGACGAGGAGGCCGGTAATGAATGCCTTCCAGGCCATGGTGCCTGCGATGCTGCTCACGACGTTGTTCGGTTCCATAATGGTAATGGGCAGCAACGTGGGGCCTGTATTCTGAACCTCGAACAGGAGTGTGGACGTGCCCGTTGGTAATGAAACTGGCCAGATCCATGGTGGTAGCGAGACCAGCCGGTTACCGAACGGGTAGATGTCTCCCATTTCGCGAAGCCTCTGGAAAACGCCGTTTTCATCGAGAATGGCGGGCCTGAGCCGGTCGATGTAAGGTGCGGATACCAGTGCCCACTGTTCGACGTCTTCGGTTCCGGGGTTTTCCACGGTCACCTTGAAGGTGACGGGGCCGTCGTAGTAGCCAATGCCGGAGTTCTCTGAAGGGGCTGCTTGCCAGTTTTGCCGGCGCCAGTTTTCGTTGTCTATTACTTGCTCCAGAGGTGCAACCAGATAGTCGATCTGCACAATGCGAGGGGACTGAGGTGCTGAGGCGGGAGCGTCAACATGCGGCAGCGGCGAAAGCGGGTTTGCAGGTTGATGGAGCAAGGCTGCCAGAAGGCCGTAGGCCATAGAAGCGAAAAGAAACAGAAAGGGCAGCCAGCGTCGGAATGGTGTCAGCCCTGATTGGGCTCGGAGTTCTGACAGCACGGCCTTTTCAGTCTGTTGTGTGCCGTCGTCCATATGAAGTGCAATTCCCGCTGAGTGGTGTTTTCTAACTCAATGAATCAGGCAGAATTTTAATGGATTCTAAACGCACGTGCATTCGCTGTGTGAAATTGGCGCAAGAAACTTTTCACCTGATCAAACAAGGTATTCGCTGTTATAGTTAGACCTGACCGCCATATCTGTAGAAGTCTGTTTCTGGACCGATAGTGTTACGCATGAATAAATCACAGGATCTGTACAAATGAGACTTGCCGGCTTTTCTCCTATCGTGATCTTGATGCTGCTCTGGCTGCCCGGGGTGCTTGTGGCACATCAAACGGGGGGCGAATCCCAGGAGCGGGAGGCGGAAACAGAAAATGGCCCCAGGCTCGCTTCGGTGAATGCGGCGGTCGCGGTGGCCGGCGATAACGAACTCATTTTCGGCAAGAATGCGGACCGATCCGTACCCATTGCCTCGGTCACCAAGGTCATGACCGCCCTGGTTGTCCTGGAATCCGGAGAGCCGCTGGATGAGTGGCTGGTTTTCCGGGAGCGGCACACGCCCGCCGCCGCGAATGCTTACAGTCGGATCCGTATCGACTCGGAGATGCGTCGTAAAGATGTATTGCGCATCGCACTGATGTCCTCTGAAAATTTTGCCGCCTACACCCTGGCCCGCAGCCACCCCGGTGGATTCGATGCCTTTATCGAGGCGATGAACGCCAAGGCCGTGGCCCTGGGCATGACCGGCACCCGGTTTGTCGATCCGACCGGACTGTCGTCCGAGAATCTTTCAACCGCTGCGGACCTTGTGAAGCTGGTAAACGCCGCGGCTGAATATCCGGAAATCCGTGAATACTCCACCACCGGTTACTTCCGTGGCCAGTTCCGCCAGCCCCGTTACAGCCTGTCGTTTGGTAACACCAACGCCCTGGTTCATCGCGACAGCTGGGGTGTGGGATTGAGCAAGACTGGCTACCTCTCCGAGGCCGGGCGTTGTCTGGTCATGATCTCGAAGATGAACGGGAAAGAGGTTGTGACCGTTTTGCTGGATTCGTTGGGTACGCGCTCGCCCATGGGCGATGCCGGGCGTATCAAGCGCTGGCTCGATACCGGAGCCCGGGGTTCGGTGGCTGCGGCGGCCAGACGCTATGAACAGGAAAAGAATGCGGCCTATGCGACCGCAGGTAACAGCACGGTCAGTGTGAACTGATCCTGAAAGGAACTCCGCCATGATCCAGATCTTTACGACCGGTGGCACCATCGACAAGGTGTACTTCGATGCCAACAGCGAGTTCGAGGTGGGGCACAGCATGCTGCCGGAGCTGTTGTCGGAATCCAACATCCACGAGGGCTATCGCCTGCGGGAACTGCTGCGCAAGGACAGCCTGGAAATGACCGATGAGGACCGCCAACTGGTGCTGGCGGCGGCGACGGAATGTGACTGTGACCGGATCGTGATCACCCACGGCACTGATACCATGGCCGATACGGCCGCAGTGTTGGCCCGCCTCAAGGACAAGACCATTGTATTGACCGGCGCCATGCAGCCGGCCCGCATGCGTCGAACCGATGCCGTATTCAATATCGGGTTTGCCTGGGCCGCAGTGCAGTTGTTGCCACCGGGAGTCTATATCGCGATGAATGGCGAGGTGTTCGAGGCCGGAGCCGTGCGCAAGAACCTGAAGGCGCAGCGTTTCGAGCGCACCTGAATGTCACGCCAGGCTGTCTTTTTCCTCTGGGGTCAGTTCCCGGTATTCACCCGGTCCTAACGCTGTATCCAGTTCAACCTTCCCGATCCTCAGTCGATGCAGCGCGTCGACGTGGTTGCCAACCGCTGCCAGCATACGCTTGACCTGATGGTAGCGCCCTTCCGAAATCGTGAGCTCGATGATTCGTTCTTCCAGAACCTTTACCCCGGCCGGTCGCGTTGGCTTCGGGTCGTTGTGCAACTCCACCCCACGCTCCAGTTGTTGTGCCGCTGCGTCGGTCAGCGGTTCGCTCAGCGTTACCCGGTAGGTTTTGGGGCAATCGGTTCGTGGTGAGGTGACCCGATGGGACCACTTGCCATCAGTGGTCAGCAGCAGCAAGCCGGTGGTGTCTGCGTCCAGGCGGCCGGCGATGTGCAGGTTCCGGGTGACATCTGAAGGCAACAGGTCGAGTGCCGTTGGGTGGTCACTGTCGGTTGTTGCGCTCACCACCCCTGCTGGCTTGTTCATCATCAGGTAGCGCTCTCCCGGCAGGTTCAGGAGTTTGCCGGACAATGCCACCCGTTCATGGCCCGCCAACCGGGTATTGGCGCCCTTACAGATCTGTTCATTGACCGTTACCTCACCTCGGCTAATAGCCCGTTTGGCGTCTTTTCGGGAGAGTTCGGTACTGGTGGCAATAAACTGGTCGAGTCGCATGCGATTCAACAGCGCTGTCCCGGTGCTGGCGAGCTCAGGCTGGCCAGGCAAAGCACCGGGGTTTCTCCCGTCATCCGGGACCAGAGCAGCCCCAGGGCTTCGGTGTTCACATCGGGTCGGGGAGTCCGGAAGCTTGCCGTCGGGTCGATACCGCTGCCATTCCGGGTTGCCAGAACAAAGGTAAAGGGGTGCGCGCCGGGAATTCCCAGCCGGATGTCGGTGGCCATGATGCGGTCACCAACCTGGTCGTAATCCAGGAAGCCACGGGTGAACCATTCCAGGCGCTGGGCCTCGGGCAGATCCGACACTGCCTCCTGCAGATCCGTGCGGCGCGGAAAATATTCAAGATTCAGAGGGGTATCGCCGTCCAGAAAGCCGGTAACAATCTCTACCCGCTGGTCACCCTGCAGAGCCGTGGCGCGCCACAACAGGGTGTTGAAAGGCATGGGTTGAACAAGCAGGTCGGGGTCGTCCAGCCCGGCTTCCGCGAGCGCGGGTTGCACCCTTTGGGTAATGACCTGTTGCGCAATCAGGCTCCAGCCAAGGTAGAGAGTGGAGACGGCCAGCCCCGCGATGACCGCCGATTTGGCAGGCGGCCGGGCCAGGAATAACAGACAGCCGGCCAGCAGGGGCAGGGTATAGAGCGGGTCGATGATGAAAATGCTGCTGATGGCCACCGGAGGGCCGATGGGCCAGAACAGCTGGGTGCCGTAGGTGGTAAAGGAGTCCAGCAGTGGGTGCGTGATCAGGATCAGGCCAGTCAGCGCTAGCCATCGCTGGAAACTTAGTTGCGGTTTCCAGTGCCAGAGCAGCCAGGCAAGCACCACCGCCAGAGGGGCGAGAATGAAGAGAGAGTGGCTGAACCCCCGATGCTGGGTGAAGTTAGCCACCGCTGTTCCGTAGTCGATGACCACATCCAGATCCGGCAGGGTGCCCAGCACGGCGCCCGTCAGCAAAACCGAGCGGCCAAGGGTCTTGCCGGCTACGGCGCCGGCCAGGGAGGCGCCCAGGGCAGCCTGCGTTATGGAGTCCATATCAGATCAGTCTCGCGTCAAGAAAGGTACCTGCAGTAGTAGGCCCAAGGCTCTCCCGTGGATCACTGGCCTGCCGGTATTCCCAGCTGCGCCAGAACCGCTTCTCCCGGATAGCCATCGGCCACCAGGTTGTTAGCGGCCTGAAACTGCCGGATCGCAGACCTGGTTGCCGGGCCCATGATCCCATCGGGCTTGCCGGGCTCATAGCCCTTTTGCTGAAGGGCTTTCTGCAGGCTGATGATGTTGTCGCGGGACAGCGCTGGAGCATCCACGGGCGGAGGGTTCTGCAACTTGCCGGCACCGGCAATCCGGTCCGCCAGATGACCAACGGCTATGGCGTAGAACTCGGAGCGGTTCCAGCCCATGATCACGCGGAAGTTGTCATAGGCAAGGAACGCCGGGCCGCGATGTCCTGCGGGTACCACCAGGGCGGCATCAATCGGTTCACGGGCCAGGGCATTGCCAAAGGCATCGGTGATCCCCATTTCTCGCCATTCTTTCAGTGGCAGGCGACGCCCATCTGCCAGGGAATAGTCGAAATTCGCTGGCAGCAACACCTCACGCCCCCAACGATAGTCGCCATTCCAGTTCATGGATTCCAGGAACCTGCCGGCCGACATCATGGCGTCCGGCAGGCTGTTCCAGAGATCCCTCCGGCCATCGCCGTCGGCATCCACCGCGTGTTTCAGGAATACGGTGGGCATGAACTGGACATGGCCCATGGCGCCGGCCCAGGAGCCTTCCATCTGGTCGGCCGGAATGGCGCCCTCGTCGATAATGCGCAGGGCGGCGATCAGCTGCTCGGTGAAGAAGGTGCTGCGGCGCGGATCGCAGGCCAGTGTTGTCAGGGAGCTGGGCACCGGCATCTTGCCGAAATAGCTGCCAAAATTGGTTTCCAGGCCCCAGAAGGCTACCAGATAGGGCGCAGGCACGCCGGTTTCCCGCGTGACTCTGGCCAGCAGCTCCTGGTGTTCCTTCAGAAGCTCACGGCCTTTGCTGACCCGGGCGTCGTTCACGCGCCGGTTCAGGTAATCGGCAAATGTGGTGGTGAACTCCGGTTGACGCCGATCCAGCTCGATCACCCGGGCCAGGTGCCTGACCTCGGACATCACCTCGCTGGCGGTCTTGCTGCTGACGCCGGCAGTAATGGCCTGCTCCTGAAGCCGTGCTTTGCATTCAGCAAAGCCTGCCGGCTCGGAATAAGCGCCGTCCTGGGCGAGAACAGGCAGTGACAGGAAAGAGAGAAAACCGGAAAACAACAAGCCGCTGGTCAGGCAGCCCTGGCGAAGAATCCTTGCAGGTCTGGTCAGCACACAAAACCTCTATCAGGCTGATGGTGGAATGATCCTGAGCCCATGTTAGCGCGTTTTCCAGCCGGAGAAACACTGTCCGGGGCCCGGTGGAGTGACAATTCTTTAACCTGCGGGTTCCCGGACTCTGTTGATTGTCGTCTTTTTGTTGCCGGCAGGTTTCTGGCGCGAGTCTTTGTTCTATAGTTGGACCATAGATTCGGGTTGTAGCTAGGGGAAGGTCTGAACCATGGCAATGCTGAAAGCGCTGGTCGTTGATGATGCCAGCTTTGTACGTGATCTGGTTAAACGAACCGTGCGCCAGCGTTTTCCGGTGATTGAGACAACCGATGCCCAGAATGGCCGTCGGGCCCAGTCGCTGATGTCGCGGACGGCGTTTGACCTGATCCTGTGCGATTGGGAGATGCCCGAAATGTCGGGACTGGAGTTGTTGCAGTGGATGCGCCAGCAGCCGCAATATGAAAACGTCCCGTTTATCATGATCACCAGTCGCGGCGACAAGGATCATGTAATTGAAGCGGTCAAGGGGGGCGTTTCCGAATACCTGGGCAAGCCGTTCAGTCCCGAGGGCTTGAGCAAAAAGATCATCAAGGTGATGGGCCGCAAACTGAAAGACGCCATGGATCGCAGTGGCAAGTCCATGGCCAGCCCGGCCGATGCGTTCAAGGAGTCGGCCAATCTGCTCACCCGCAAGCCGGACACCGTGGCGGATAGCCCTCCTGCTTCAACCCCTTCGTCACCTGCGCAGGCAGCCCCTGCCGCAACGCCCAAACAGACCCCGTCCCGCGGTTCCATGAGCATGGCTTCGGTACGCTTTGCGGAAAGCACCCTGAAATCGGTGGTCAAGGATATCAACCTGACCGAGGTGCGGGTGATTGCCAAGCGGGATCAGGTGTTTCCGGGCATTCTCGATCAGGCGGTGGTCGATATCGAGACCGGCGAAGGCCAGATGGCCCGCCTCAATGGTTACGTGCACCAGTTGCAGGCGGTGGATAAACGCCAGGACACGGATTTTGTCAGCGTCACCATCCGTTTTGTCGATGAAGACCCGAAAAAGCTTGAGGACTTATCGAGGTTTGTCGCCCGTTTCCGTGCGGGTATGCGCTAGCCTTCCGCACTCTCCGGGATGCGTTCGACCAGTCGTTCCCGGGGGAAATGGCAGATAAATTCACTGCCCTCGCCAATCCGGCTGCGAATTTCCAGGTTGCCATCGTGGTTGAGCAATACGTGTTTGACGATTGCCAGGCCAAGGCCAGTGCCGCCGGTATCCTTATGGCGACTGGGATCGGCCCGGTAGAAGCGTTCCGTCAGGCGAGGTATGTGAACCGGATCAATGCCGATGCCGGTGTCCTTCACGGACAGGTGAGCGCCTTCCCGGTTTGTCGACCAGGATACGCTGATCTGGCCGTTTGCAGGCGTGTACTTCACGGCATTGAAAATCAGATTCGAAAACGCACTGCGTAGCTGGCTTTCATCGCCTTTGAGCAACCGGTGGTCGCCGATATGCACGGAAATCTCGTGCTGTTTTTCGCCACTGAGTGCCCGGGCGTCATGGCAGATCTGAGTCAGCAGTTGGTCCACGTCCGTGAGCGTGTCGTTCACCGTCTGTTCCCCGGTTTCGATCCGCGATAGCAGGATCAGGTCGGTTATCAGGGCTTCCATCCGGGATGACTGGGCGGCCATGGTGTTGATGGCGCGGCGCCACTTCGGGGGCAGGTCTTCAGCGTTGTCCACCAGGGTTTCCAGGTAACCGCTGATGACGGTCAGAGGCGTGCGCATCTCGTGGGAAACGTTACCGACGAAGTCCCGGCGCATCTGTTCGAGCTGGTACAGGCGGGTTACATCCTTGGCGACGATCAGGCGATCGTCATCACCGAACAGGCTGATCTGAATCTGCAGGTGGATGTGAGGCTTGGCCGGCGAATGTATTTCCAGGGGGTCCCGGTAATCCCGCGAATCGAAGTAGGTCTTGAACGCTGGCGTGCGGATCAGATTATGGATGTACTGCCCCTGGTCGGTATTTCGCCTAAAGCCCAGCAGGTATTCCGCGGAACCGTTCCACCATTCCATGGCTCCCCGGGAGTCAGTCATGATCACACCATCGCGCATGGCGTTGGTGGACTCCTGCACCCGGTTAATCTGGGCTCTTAACCGGTCCTGGGTTCTCAGGTGGGTCTGATGCAGTTTGTGGAGATTGTCGAAGATGTCGCCCCAGAGCCCGATACTCTGGGGTGCTTCGTCGGTGGCGCTGGGGTTGGTCAGCCACTGGTAAAGGCGCCGGGCCTGAAGCAGCGTCCACCACAGGTAGACAATCAGACCAAAGGTCAGGCCGTAGACAGGCTCTCCGAAGTAAAGGCCAACCAGGGTAGAGCCAATCAGGCCACCGATAATGTAGCGCAGGTATCGCGACCAGTTGTGCTGCATCAAAAACTGCCTTGTGTCCGTTCCGGGGCCGATGCTCAGCTGGCCGGAGTTACTTACGCGGCTCTGGTCGAGAAACGATAGCCGGTTCCCCGTACCGTCTGGATCAGGTGGTCGTACTTGTCGCCGAGCGCCTTGCGGAGCCGGCGGATGTGTACATCGACTGTCCGTTCCTCAACGTAGACGTTGCCACCCCAGACCTGGTCCAGAAGCTGGGAGCGAGTATATACCCGTTCCTGGTGGGTCATGAAGAACTGTAGCAGTCTGTATTCGGTGGGGCCCATGGTAAGGGCACCCTCCTGGGTGGTGACGCGATGACCGACCGGGTCCAGGGTCAGGCCTTCCACTTCAATCGGACTGTCTACGCCCGGTGGCGTTGCACGACGCAGGACCGCTTTCAAACGGGCAACTAACTCCCGTGGGCTGAAGGGTTTGGTGATGTAGTCGTCGGCACCCACTTCCAGGCCCTGGATCTTGTTGTCTTCCTCAACCTTGGCGGTGAGCATGATAATGGGAATGTCGGCCGTCGCTTCCTCTTTCTTCAGGCGACGTGCCAGTTCCACACCACTGGTGCCGGGTAGCATCCAGTCGAGGAGCACGAGATCCGGTTGTTTGTCGACAATCAGGGCATGGGCTTCCCGGGCATCCTCTGCCTCCAGATAGTCATAATCTGCCATTTCGAGGGCCACGGCGATCATCTCGCGAATCGGTGCCTCGTCATCGACGATCAGGACAGTTTTTCCATTCATGGGCGTTAACCTGTGTCAGACCTTGATTTGTTGCTGCCTCATTACAACGCTCAAGTGTTACAAGTATATGACAGGTTCAGTTGACCATGAGATCAATCACCAGGCCCACAAAAACCGCAAAGCCGGCCCAGTTATTATTGAGAAACGCCTTGAAGCAACCCTCACGTTCCCGTTCCCGCGCCAGGTACTGGTGGTACACGAACAGGCAGGCCATGGCCACAACACCCAGGTAATAGAAAGTGCCCAGTTCAGCGCGGTGGCCTACCATGATCAGTATCAGCACCACCATGCCCTGCAGCATGGCAATGATCGCTTTATCGGCATCGCCAAACAGGATGGCCGTGGATTTGATGCCCACTTTCAGGTCGTCGTCACGGTCCACCATGGCATAGAGCGTGTCGTAGGCCACGGTCCAGAGCACGTTCGCGGTGAAGAGCAGCCACGTGAGCTGGCTCAGCTCCCCCGCTTCCGCCGCCCATGCCATGGGAATGGCCCAGGAAAAAGCTGCGCCGAGGAATAGCTGGGGTAAATGGGTGTAGCGCTTCATGAACGGGTAGATAAACGCCAGCAGCGCACCGCCGAAGGAGAGATACAGAGTCAGCGGGTTGGTGAACAGAACCACCATCAGGAAGGAAACCAGGCACAAGCCGGCGAACAGCGCCACCGCTTCCCAGGGTTTGACCCGGCCGGCGGTCAGGGGGCGATCCTTGGTGCGTTTGACGTGCTTGTCCCAGTCCCGGTCGGCGAAATCGTTGATGGCGCAGCCGGCCGCACGCATGAAGAAGACGCCCAGGGTGAACACAATAACGTTGCCAAGCCCGGGGCTACCATCACCGGCCAGCCAGAGCGCCCAGTAGGTTGGCCACAGCAGGAGCAGGGTGCCGATCGGGCGGTCGATTCTCAGCAGGCTGGCATAATCGGCCAACCGGCGCTGGATAGGTTCTGGCACAACATCAGGCAGCATGGCGGGCGTCCGTCTGGTGTTCTGGGAATTGAATGAGAACAGCGATTATAGCCAGTCGCAGGAGGCCGGTTAAAGCGTGCTTCGCTGAAACAGGGTTGGCAGCAGGTATTCACCAACCAACAGGGAGCTGTTGTGGCCGCTGAACAGGGAGCGACGGGCCAGTTCCGGCTGGCCGGGCAGTGCCGGGTTGCAGAGCCCGGTTTCCAGTGGTCCCCGTTGCCAATGGGGGCTTGTGAACAGGTAGGCGCCCAACGGCCGGTTTCCCAGGTGCAGCAGTCGTCGGCCCTCACCTTCCAGGCAGTTCAGGGGAATGACCGTTCTGGCCAAAACCCAGGGCTGGTTATCACCACACAGGCTGACTTCCCGTATCCACGCGAACTGCCGGTGTGGAATGCCAAGATGTCGGGCCTCTTCCTGTGTGGGCGTTGCAAAACCCTCGCGGCGGACCTCAACGTGAAAGGAGCAGCTGCATTGTTTCTGCAGGGCCCGGGTAAATGAGCCCTCCACCTGCAGCCAGTACCGGGCGGGCCCATGCACTTTCGGATTTCGGAGGCCGGCAGCCGTCAGCGATTGGTACCAGTCCGTCGGAGGTATGGTCAGGCGGCTGTCGATGTCAGAGTCCCTTGACAGCATAGATGCCGGGCGCGTTACGCCAGTAGCCCTTGTAGTCCATGCCGTAGCCGAACAGGAATCGGTCTTCCACTTCCAGACCGGTGAAATCGGCTTTCAGATCCGGGCGGGCTTTGCGGTCGTGTTGCTTGTCGACAAGAACCGCCGTCAGCACTTCACGGGCGCCGTGGGCGCGGCAGTAGTCGGCGATGGCGCACAGGGTGGTGCCCTCATCAAGAATGTCATCGACAATCAGGATGGTACGGCCGTTCATGTCGGCCTCGGGCTGTAACTTCCACTCAAGGATGCCGCCTGTGGTTTCCTGACGATAACGGGTGGCGTGCAGGTATTCGGCCTGGACCGGAAACCGGAGTCTGGGAAGCAGTTGTCCGGTAAGGATAAGTCCGCCATTCATCACACAGAATAGCAGGGGGTTGCTGTCTTTCAGGCGGGCAGTAATATCGTCGGCCAGGTTGCCGATTGCAGTCTGTACCTGCTGTTCATCGACCAGGCAGTCGGCCTCGGCCATTACCCGGTTCATTTCGGCGACGGTATCGGTCATATCGGTCGGTCCTGTCGTAAAACCGGCGATTATACCGGAGAGGGGCGGCAGAAGGGAGGGGCGGCTTCTGTTGTCAGATCTGTAATTGTGGCTATTGGCAGAAAACCCCCGGCGGGGCCGTCGGTATTGGCATTGGTCAATTCCGGAGCGATGGGTATGATGGCCTGATTCGACAGTTGTTCGTATCTGTTATGCGAACTAAACACTTGCGTGCATGATTGTCCGACAATTATTATTGCGCCCGACTGATTTTTTGGAGAAAACCTATGAAGAAGTGGCAGTGCGTGGTTTGTGGCCTGATTTACGATGAGGCCGAGGGCTGGCCCGAGGACGGCATTGAGCCTGGTACCAAGTGGGAAGATGTACCGGAAGACTGGGTCTGTCCCGATTGCGGTGTCGGTAAGGAAGACTTCGAGATGATCGAGATCGGCTGATCTTGACCGGCGCGCGGCAGGTGAAATCTGCCAGGGTTCGTTAAATACAGGAATGCGGTTATGACTGAACAGGCCCCCATCATCATCGTTGGTACCGGGTTGTCCGGCTATTCGCTGGCACGGGAAATCCGCAAGCAGGACAAGGAGTCACCGGTTCTGATGGTGACCGCCGACGATGGTGTGAGTTATTCAAAGCCCATGTTGTCCACCGGCTTTACCAAGGGGAAGGATGCTGACGGGCTGGCCCAGGGCGCGACCGCCGCCATGGCAGAGCAGTTGAACGTCCGGATCCGCACCTTTGCCACGGTTACCGGCATTGATACCGACGCCCACGAACTGATTCTCGGTGATGAACGCCTTGCCTACAGCAAGCTGGTCCTCGCCTGGGGTGCCGATGTAATCCGGCTCAGCCTCGACGGGGATGCTCAGGAGCATGTGTTCTCGATCAATGACCTGATGGATTATCGCGCCTTCCGGGAAGCCCTGGGCGAGGGTAAGCGGGTGGCGATCATGGGGGCCGGTCTGATCGGTTGTGAGTTTGCCAACGACCTTCGCAACGGCGGTTATGACGTTGAGGTAATTGCACCCTCCGAGGAGGTGATGCCCGGATTGCTACCGGAGGCTGCGGCCAGCGCTGTCCAGCAGGAGCTGGAGAATCTGGGGGTTGGCTTTCACCTGGGTACCGTGGTTGAACGGGTGGACCGCCAGGGTAATGGTGTCAGTCTTACCCTGGCCAATGGCGAAGTTCTCGAGGCAGATCTGGTACTGTCCGCTGTCGGCCTGCGTCCCAGGACCGATCTGGCCCGGGCTGCCGGGCTCGAGACGTCCCGTGGCATCGTCGTCAATCGCGCTCTGGAGACCTCGGCACCGGATGTCTACGCACTCGGCGACTGCGCCGAAGTGGACGGACACGTCCTGCTGTATGTGTTGCCGCTGATGGCCTGTTCCCGGGCGCTTGCCAAAACGCTGCTGGGTGAGCGCACTGAAGTGAGCTACGGCACCATGCCGGTGATGATCAAAACCCCCTGTTGTCCCACGGCGGTTTGCCCGCCACCCTCGGAGGCCGAGGGCAGCTGGGAGGTGGAGCAGGATGGCACCAGCGTCAAGGCACTGTTCAAGAGCCCCGGTGGCGATGTCCTTGGATTTGCGGTGACCGGCAGCTTTGCCATGGAAAAGCAGGCCCTCTCGAAGGAAGTGCCACCGATACACGGCTGACTCTCCCGTTCCATGCGACAGCCCCGTTCCCACGGGGCTGTTTTATAATGACCGATCACGGCTTTCCGTTGCGAAATTTCGCCGCTTGCGGTAGAAAACTCCTTCGTGTGCTAACGAAATCACAGGAGCAGGCATGCTTGAGGTAACCAAGAGACTGGTGGAGTTGCTGGATCTCTCGCCCATCGGTGACGATCATTTCCAGGGTGACAGTGAGGATCTGGGCTTTCCCAACGTGTTTGGCGGCCAGGTGCTCGGCCAGGCGTTGATGGCGGCCAGTCGGACGGTCGAAGGTCGCCTGTGCCACTCCCTCCATGCCTATTTTCTGCGCCCTGGTAACCAGAGCATGCCCATCGACTACGAGGTCCAGCGCGTCCGCGATGGTGGCAGTTTCTCGGTACGTCGGGTGATTGCCCGTCAGGATGGCAAGGAAATCCTGACCGGGTCGATGTCCTTTCAGGTGGCCGAGGAGGGTTTCGAGCATCAGCTGACCATGCCGGATGCGCCGGACCCGGAAACACTGCGCTCGGAACAGGAGTGGGGCGAACTGCTGGCCCCCCAGGTGCCGGAAAAAATGCGGCCGATCCTGACCCGCGACCGCCCAATCGAGATTCGGCCGGTGAACCCGGTCAACCCCCTGAAGCCGGAGAAGCGCCCGCCCCATAAACAGAGCTGGTTCCGCGCACAGGGGCATCTTCCCGACGATCCCGTGCTGCACCGCTGCCTGCTGACCTATGCATCGGATTTCCAGTTTCTCGGCACTTCACTGAACCCACACGGCCTGACCTTCATGAGTAAGGGGCTGCAGGTGGCCAGCCTGGATCACGCGATCTGGTTCCACCGGGATTTCCGCATGGACGAATGGCTGCTGTACGACAAGGACAGCCCCAGCGCGTCGGCCGGGCGGGGTTTCAATCGCGGTAATTTCTTCAATCAGGAGGGGGTGCTGGTGGCATCCACCACCCAGGAAGCGCTGATCCGGCAGAGGTCCTAGCCAGTCACCCCAGCTTGCGCCGCTCGGGCTGTTGTTGACTGCGCTCCAGCCACTCCAACAGTTCATCAAACGGCAGCGGCGGCGTCAGCAGGTAGCCCTGGATCATGTCGCAGCCCATGTCCCGGAGCAGATTGGCTGTGACGTCATCCTCCACGCCTTCTGCCACCACCTGGTAGCCCAGGCTGTGGCACATTTCAATGGTGGTCTGGACAATCACACGGTCTTCCGCCTCGGTGGTGAGCTCGGTAACCAGTGAACGATCGATCTTGATCTCGCTTGCGGGCAACTGCTTGATATAGGACAGGGAGGAATACCCGGAGCCGAAGTCATCGATTGATACCGGGATACCCGTGGCGCTCAGAGAGTTGAGGGCTTTCAGAGAGTTGCCCGGGTCCTGCATCATGGAGGTTTCGGTTACTTCGAAAATAATGGCGCCCTGATGGCTGTGATAGCTGTTCATCAAACGTTGAACGAAAATGGGAAAGTCCGGTTCCCGCAGGTTGTTGGGCGAGATGTTGATGGATATGTTCATAGGCCAGCCACGATCCAGCAACCGTGAACGCAGCTCCAGTGATTGCTCGAGTACCCACCGGGTCAGCGGTTTGATCAGGCCCGTCTGTTCCGCAAGGGTAATTATCTCATCGGCGCGGATCGGTTTCGCCCGGCCAGGCCAGCGAATCAGAACCTCAACTCCGACAATCCGACCTGTCTTCAGGCTCTGCTTGGGCTGCATGAACAGGACAAGCTCGTTGGTGTTCAGGGCGTGTCGCAGCTCCGACACCATGGTCAGCCGGTCGGCACTGTAAGAGTCTTTTTTGGACTTGTAATAGGCAATACCCCGCTCTAACGCGGAATCCGAGCCTTCGGCGATGACGGCACGGCGTATCAGGGTGTTTGCATCCGTGCCGTGTTCAGGAAAGATGGCCACCCCAAGTCTTGGGTCCAGGGGAATCTGCATGCCCAGATAGTCTATCGGGTAGCGTATGCCTTCCAGAGCCTTAAGAATGGCCCTCGGCACGGCGCCTGTGGCATCGGCGTCGACAATGAACGCAAAGGTCTGAGGATCCAGTGATGCCAGGTAAAAATTGCGCTGGTCACTCTGTTCCACCGGTAGGGTGCCCGGAAGCTCCCGCGCCACGGCATTGTAATGCTTGGATGCCAGTTCCAGAATCCGGTCACTGTTGCGATGCCCCAGGGTTTTGGTGACCGACTGCAGGTTGTTCAGGTGGATGACCGCAATGCCATAGCGTCGCTCCGGGCTGCGAATCATCAGATCATTCAGCATCATCTCCAGACTGCCCCGGTTGGGAAGGCCGGTGAGGGGGTTGTGCAAAGCATGATCCATCAGCTTCAGCTCTGCTGACCGCCGTGCCGCCAGAGCCTTCAGTTCCGCTTCCCGCGCCTCGACCTTGTCCTGCCGTTCCTGATAAAGCCGTGCCGCCAGAGCCAGGGTTAGCAGAATGGCTTCCAGTGCCGATCCGATCTGCATACCGTAAGTGGTCACAAAATTGTTGGGCAGCAAACCGTATTTGTTAGCCGCCGTAATCGCGCTGCCCAGAGTCAATGCGGCCCAGGCCACGGTGTAATAGCCGGCCTGCGGGTTTCCCTTCCACCATTGCACCGGCCCCAGCACAGTGAGCAGCAGACAACTGGGTATTGCCAGGGCTACGGTCAGGCGACTGCCGGTGCTGTAGTCCAGGAAGAATGTCATAAGTCCAACTACTGCATTCACGGAAACCATGAACACTACGAGCCGGTTCAGAACGGGGCCGGTGGCTTCAAGCTTCAGGAACGAACGGGAAAAAATGAGCGTGAACAGCAGAGAGAAGGGCACCGCCAGCAACATGATCTGATTCTGTAGGGCGGGGCTGTGGGGCCAGAGAAACTGAAAGGTAGTCCCGTTCAGGCTGCCAATCAGCAGGAGGTAGCCCAGTGTTGAAAGAACGTAGAGAAGGTATACCGGCTCTCGTAGAGCGGCAAAAATAAACAGATTGAAGAAAATGACGGTGATCAGGATGCCGTAATAGACCGCATGCATCTGGTCTTCCGTGGATGAGTGCTCGAAAAACGCCTGGGCGTTCCAGAGTCGCACCGGAATCTGCATGGCACCGTCTGTGCGCACCTCAAGCAATATCTCATACTCGCTGGCAATGCTCTGTTCAAAAGGGAACAGGAAATGACGGTGCAGTATCGGGCGCTGGTCAAAGGGAACGTGATCGCCGGTTTCCACGCGCTGTGCGATCCGATCGTTCTCAAGCAGGAAAAAGGTCAGCTCGTCCAGTTGTGAGTAACGAACTTCCAGCAGATTGATCGTCGCAGGGTGGCCCACCGGAAACCGGAGCCAGACGATGTCCTGGATATAGCCAAAATTCGGGCTTTCTTCCTCGAGCGTTTGCCAGTCGTCGGAAGCCAGGGCTTCACTGGCTGTGAGCTTGTTATCGGTGGCGGTGCGCAGATACTCGATCTGCGGAACATAGGAAACCTCAGCCCCGAGGGATGGGGCGGCCAGACCCGATAACAGCAGAAGCGTTATCAGTAAACGAAGCCAGTAAATGGATGCCACGTCGTACCGTTTAATTGTCGTTGTCCAGACGAGTATGGCGTGTCGCCTTTGGCGGCTCAAGTCACCGGCGGGTCCTGTTTGGCAAATTTTTGTAGCTGTGGCTCATACCTGCTCCAGCCACGACCGGACCCAGGGCAGTGCTTCGGTTTCCGGTTCCATGGTTTCGAGTGCATCAATCCGAAGCGTGTCTCCAACCTTGCGGGCGGCAGTCTCGTACAGAGCTTCCTCAATCAGGTCGCCGGCGCCACAGAAGGTATCACCGTAAGAGCTGTCGCCCAGCACGATAATGCCAAACGGCCGGCCTGGCTGCTGGGGCAGTTGATCCCGAAGGTCCAGGTAGAAGGGCAACAGGTTCGCCGGCAGTTCGCCCTGCCCGGTTGTGGAGGTGCACACCAGAAGTGGATCATCGTTCGAGGTGATGTCATCCAGCGCCGGATTTTCCAGCACGGTCACGTGGTGCCCCTCTTTTTCCAGCTCCTTTTTGATGGTTCTGGCCGTCAGGAGTGCGCCACCGTAGACGCTGCCCACCAGGATTCTGAGTGATGTCATAGGTTACCTGTTCGCTGCCATGGAAATGACGTTACGGTTGTTCGGTGGCGCACGATCATAGCGGTAGTAATTTGCTGCCTCAAGGCGAGAGACTGGCGGAGGTCCCGCTTTCCTGGCTTCGAACCCGCGGTGCTATCTGGTTGCGCCCGGCTTCCTTGGCGTTATAGAGGTTCAGGTCGGCCTGCTTGAGCAGATCGTCGAGGGAGCGGGCCTTGGCAATGGAGCAGACACCGGCACTGATGGTCACCGGCAAGGCCTGATCACTGAACCGGAACGGATGGCGGGCAACCTGGGACCGTAATCGCTCAGCCAGCGTGAGGGCCTGGAGCAGGGAAGTGTCCGGCAACAAGACCAGAAACTCTTCACCTCCCCATCGGGCCGCGACATCCGCCTGGCGAATCACGGTTCGCATCAATGCGGCGAACTCCCGCAGGACATGGTCGCCAGCGTCGTGTCCGAACCGGTCGTTGATCTGTTTGAAAAGGTCCAGATCGATCAGGGCAATGGAAAAATGGTGGCCGGAACGCTGGTAACGGGAAAACTCCATGTTGAGGCGGTTCTGCATTTCACGGCGATTGGCCAGCCCGGTGAGCTCATCGGTGCGGGCGGCGTGCTCGTGGGTTTCGGCAAGGATCAGAAGTTCGTTGCGTGCTTTCAGTCGGCTGGCCTCAAGGACGAAACAGAAAATCGATTCAAAGGTCAGGGCCGCAAAAAAACGGATCTTGAAATCCATGCTGTATTCCGCGGAGACCAGGGGCAACTCCGGAAACTGGAATACCACGACGGCAATCAGGTAACAGAACAGCAGAACGGCCGTGCCGGTTTTGAGATCGGTCAGATAAAACAGCAGAGGAGGGAAGACATAAAACCAGAGTGGCCCGGTGTTGCTCTCGCCGCCGGAGGCGATCAGGTAGGTGAACAGCAGCCCCACAATCACGATCATCCCGGCTTTCTGGCGCGCACGGTTTCCGGTGCTGGCGAAGTACAGCATATTCAGCGCGATCAGGCCGATGAATGACCAGAGCACCCAGGCATGGGTCAAGTGCCCGGCAAACCAGGCCTTGGTTCCGATGCCAATAAGAAAAACGATAGCGGTTGCCGAGAGCCAGGTAAGCAGTCGCGAAACCTGGCCGTCTTCCCGCTCGCCGGCAGCCAGCTGTCCGGAGGAGGGTGAATGGGGCATGAGGACCTTATTTTGCTGTTTTTGTAATTTTGACGCTAATTTTGGAATTATGAGTCAATTTAATGGGTTTTTGCACTCCAGTCTGTGATGTGTTTAGTCTGTGCGAATTGTGACCGTTTTATTTCATTTTCATGTCAAAAATTTTATAGTTGCCGCGCGACTGAGGTCGCCCCCAATCCTCACAGACTAAACGAGACCTGATCTGTTATGGCCCGTTCGAGCGGATACCTGGATACCCTTCTTACCAGCCCTACCACGGAACGATACAGGGTCGGCATCAGCCTGCTTTTTTTACTTGGCGTATGGTTGACTGTCGGATCATTCAGTCAGGGAATGCCCAACAGTATGCTGTTGATGGCCGCTGCGGTCATTGGCGGATACATGGCGATCAATATCGGCGCCAATGACGTTGCCAATAACGTGGGCCCTGCCGTGGGCTCCGGGGCCTTGTCCCTGGGGGCGGCTGTCGTTATCGCTGCAATTTTTGAAGCCGGTGGTGCGATTATCGCCGGCGGTGACGTGGTGTCCACCATCAAGGGCGGCATCATCGATCCCTCCAATCTGGAAGACAGTCGGGCTTTTGTCTGGCTGATGACAGCTGCCCTGCTGGCGGGCGCCCTCTGGCTGAACCTGGCCACCTGGATGGGTGCACCGGTGTCCACCACCCACTCCATCGTTGGCGGCGTTCTGGGCGCCGGTATTGCCGCCGGTGGCTGGGGGATCGCTGACTGGGCGGTGATGGGCAAGATTGCCGCCAGCTGGGTGATTTCCCCGGTTCTTGGTGGTGCGCTGGCGGCCCTCTTCCTGTTCGCGATCAAGAAGACCGTGCTTTATCGCAAGGAAGTCATTCCGGCCGCCCGCACGTTCGTGCCCTGGCTGGTCGCGATTATGGCGTGGGCTTTTGGCACCTATCTGATGATCAAGGGCGTCAAGAAGATCGTGAAAGTCGATTTTCTTGAGGCTACGCTCGTCGGCCTTGCCGCGGCTGCCGTGGTCTTTTTCATCATGCGTACCCTGGTGGGGCGCATGGCATCGACCATGGAGAACAGTTCAGCAGGCGTGAATACCCTCTTCACCTGGCCTTTGATTTTTGCTGCGGCACTGCTGAGTTTTGCCCATGGCGCCAACGACGTTGCCAATGCCATTGGTCCGCTGGCGGCGATCAACGATGCCCTGTCCGCGAATTCTGTGGTGACTTCCGCCAGTATCCCGATGTGGGTGATGATGGTGGGCGCGCTGGGCCTGGCTGTTGGCCTGATGCTGTTTGGGCCGAGACTGATCAAGACCGTTGGCAGTGAGATCACCGAACTGGATAAGACACGGGCCTTCTGTATTGCCCTGTCAGCGGCACTGACGGTCATTCTTGCGTCCCAGTTGGGTCTGCCGGTCAGCTCCACCCATATCGCAATCGGTGGCGTGTTCGGCGTTGGCTTCCTTCGCGAGTACCTGAAGTCCAACTATGCAACCCAGTTGCACAAGATCATGGAACACCATGATCCGGCAGAGCAGGAGCGTCTAAAGCCTTTCCTGGATGATTTCCGCAATGCCTCGGTTGAGGAGATGGAGAATCTGCTGAAACAGGCGAAGAAGAAAAAGCAGGTACCCCTGTCCAAGTCGGAGCGCAAGCGCCTGAAGAAGATCTATCGGGAAGAAATGGTGAAGCGTTCGCATCTGGTGCGCATTGCCGCAGCCTGGATCATCACCGTACCGGCATCTGCCATCATGGCGGCGATTCTGTTCTTCACCCTGCGGGGCTTGTTGATCTGACCGGGCTGGTTGTATAAACCGAGTTTGGTCATACTATCTTTCAAAAGGGGTGTTTCACCCCTCAAGCCTATTTGTCCATGGAGTGAAGTATGAGTTCATCCGTTGAGAGCCGTCAGGCGAAGATGATTGATGAGCTGAGGACCTTTATCAAGAAGGTTCTGAGCGATCCGACTATTGCCGTGAAATCCATGGAGATCGCTCGCAAGCATCGCGGTCAGCCGAATGCCGAGGAGCTGATTGCACAGGAGATCAGCGCCAGCACCAACATCCGGATTCCGGAGAACTGGAGTGAGGCGGACAAGATGTTCCTGGATATCATCCACGATGTGCTGGATGATGAAGAGGCGCTTTACTGATCTAATCCAGGCTCTTGGCCTGAAAGCTCGGGGAGGAGTCGGCTGGCGGGACGTTTCAAAAACACGCTGTGAATACGTCCCTGTACGCTTGGCTCCGCCATCCCTGGCTCCGCACAGTTTTTGAAACGTCCCCCCAGCCGACTCTTCAGGCTCCAGTGTTTCCCGCCGTACTCAAGCCTGTTTGGCGTTTGGCGTTGCCTGCTTCAATACCGCATCCGCCATCTGATGCAGGATGCTGATCTCATCCTCGATACCCTCATCCCGTGACAACTCTCTCTGCTCCGAGAGGATGTCCGCCAGGATTTCTTTGGTGGTCAGCGGGTTGGCCAGTACCACCCGGAACACGATGCACGGGAAGTTGAAGTAACGGGCCGGTTCCAGGCGCGTCCGTGACACGAATGCCTTGCCCCGTTCCCGCTGGGTTTTCTGAATAAACTTGGTGATCCGGTTCAGGCAGGTGTTGAGCTTTTCCGCCTGTAGGGGGTCGGCAATGGCCAGGGCTTCCTGGACGTTTTCCGGGCAGTAGCGGTAGGTCAGGATGTTCAGTTCGGGCCTGGTGACCAGTTCGAAATCCGATTCGGCTTCGATCATGTCCGCGAAGGTCTTGGCTTTGTCGATGCCCTGGTCGATCAGGATCTCGTAGCCTTCCCGGGCCAGGATTTTCAGGCCGGAGTGGATCAGCATGGACATGCCCGGCCGCGAGCCCTCAAGGGTGGTGCTGCCGAGATCCCGGGAGCCTTTCCGGATGATGTACTGGGCGTGGTGTTCAACGGCACTGGCGAGGCTCGGGTCGCGGAATACCACCAAGCCAACGCCCATGGGGACGTAGAGCTGTTTGTGGGCGTCGAAAGTGACGGAGTCTGCCTTCTCGATACCGCGCAGCAGGTGTTTGTAGGTGCGGGAGAACAGGGTCGGCCCGCCCCAGGCGGCGTCCACGTGGAAGTGGGCGCCGAATTCCCGGGCGATGTCGGCCATGGCGTCCAGAGGGTCGACGTTGCCGGTTTCGGTGGTGCCGGCCACGCCGCAGATGGCCATGACTTTGATCTTCTGACGCTGCAGTTCCAGGCATTTGTCCCGCAGGGCATCGGTATTGATGCGGTTTTCGTCGTCGGTATCCACCGGTATCAGGGACTCGCGGCCCAGGCCGAGTACGTCGGCGGCTTTGCGCAGGGAATAATGGCCGCGGCGCGAGACAACGATGGCGGCGCCTTCGTAGCCGTAGTATTTCAGCGCGCGGAACAGGCCTTCCTGGTGCAGACCCCGGAAGCTGCCTTCCGCGGGGAACGCCCGGTTGCGGGCAACCCACAGGGCGGTGAGGTTTGCGACCGTGCCGCCGGAGCACATGGCCCCCAGGGCGTAACGGGGGTCGTGCATCCACTTGCGGTAGAAGGCGCCGTCTTCCTGGTATACCAGGCGGTGGATCATGCCCAGTACCTGGCGTTCCATGGGCGTGAAGGCCTTGGAGGTTTCGGTTTTGACCAGGTTCTGGTTCAGGGCAATCATGATCTTTGACAGCGGCAGCATGAAGTACGGCAGCGCTGAGGTCATGTGCCCGATAAAGGCCGGCGACGCAGTGTGAACGGAGTTGGCCACCAGTTTGTCGAGCAGGAACTGGGCCTGTTCAGACACGAAGACAGGCTTCTCGGGGATGCTGTAATCGGAGAAGTCTTTCTCCACATCCGAGAGATCCCGCTCAACCGCTACGATGTGCTCCTGCAGAAAGCCTGCAAGATTGCTGGAGATGTTCTGGTCAATCCGGCTCAGCGTCGATTCCGGCGCCTCAGGCACCGTGAATACGCGATACATGGCCTCTACCGAAGCCTGGGCGGATTTTTTCTTTCCGGTCATAGGTGCCACTCACACTCAGTGGTCATCCGAAGGGCCGGTTCCGGATGCCCTGCGGATAAGGCCGGCATTCATGTCCGGCATTGGTTTCTGGTCGCCCGCCGCTGGCAGGCGCACTGGCATCCCTGAGGGGGCGTAGTATACGGCCTGACAACGGGTTACGCCACACGGCTGCTGCCCGGGATTTTCCGGTCAGAGTATCTCCCGGTGTATATCCAGTATGGCAGCATCCACGCGTTCTTCGATGGCTTTTTCGATCTGGTCGAGGCGTTGGGTGATCTGCTGGGATGAGGTGCCAAGGGCCGCAATGGTCCAGGTGGCGCAGTCGAGGGCCTCCTGGTCGGCGGTTTCGGCGACGGCCAGGTCGGGTTCTTTGCCCCAGACGGCCTTCAGGGCGGTGAAGACTTTGCGCTTGGCTTTGAGGTCGTCGCAGCCGTAAAGCTGGAAGTGCAGGGTCAGCACGCCCACGTGGGGGGTGATGACTGGCTGCTGGGGAGCGTGGCCTTCCCGCAGGAGTTTTCTGAGTGCTTCAGACATAGACTTGGGTGCAGGAACCGGCGGGGAACTCCTTTCCAAAACACGCTGTGAATACGTCCTTGTACGCTCTGCTCCGCCATCCATGGCTCCGCAAGGTTTTGGAAAGGAGTTCCCCGCCGGTTCTCGATCTCTCAGTTGGATTCTGTTGTGTCTAGCCTACTACAGGCGTCGCCCGTTTGATAATGGCTGCCGGATCGGTGCCCGAGGGCAGGTTGCCGTAGTTCATCCCGCCATTGGACTGCAGGCGAGAGGCGCAGAAGGCGTCGGCGACGGCGGCATCCGAGTGTCGCAGCAGCAGGGAGCCCTGCAGGGCCAGGGCCATGCGGTCGACGAGGTTTCGGGCCCGGTACTGGAAATCGCTGATGTCGGCGAAGTCGTGTTGTAGCTGGGCCAGGAACTGGTCGAAGCGGCGGTCGGCGCCTTTGGCTTCGGCGGCTTCCTTGAAGAAGGCGTCGAGGGTGTCGGGCTCTTTTTGCAGGGCGCGCAGGGTATCCAGGCACTGGACATTGCCGCTGCCTTCCCAGATGGCGTTGACCGGCGATTCCCGGAACAGCCGGGGCATGATGCAGTCTTCCATCACGCCGCTGCCGCCGATGCATTCCATGGCCTCGTAGGCATGGTTCGGTGTGCGCTTGCAGATCCAGTATTTGCCGACGGGGGTGGCCAGGCGTGCCAGCAGGCGCTCGTGTTCCTTGTCCTGGTTGTCCAGGGCGCGGGCGATGCGCATGGTGTAGGCCAGCGCCGCTTCGCTTTCCAGGGCCAGGTCGGCCAGGACGTTCTGCATCAGGGGCTGGTCGACCAGGCGGGCGCCAAAGGCGCTGCGGTGTCGGCAGTGGTGGCTGGCCTGGGCGATGGCCTGGCGCATGCCGGCGGAGCTGCCGATCATGCAGTCGAAGCGGGTCATGGCAACCATTTCAATGATGGTGGGGACACCACGGCCTTCCTCGCCAACCATCCAGGCCAGTGCGCCCCGCAGTTCGGCTTCGCTGGAGGCGTTGGCGACGTTGCCCATCTTGTTCTTCAGACGCTGGACCTGCCAGGGATTCTTGGTGCCGTCCGGGCGCCAGCGGGGCATCAGGAAGCAGGACAGGCCTCCCTGTGTCTGGGCCAGCACCAGAAAGGCGTCGCACATCGGGGCAGAAACGAACCATTTGTGGCCCACCAGCTCATAGGCCTGGCCGGGGCCGCCAGTGCCGATCGGGTAGGCTCTGGTGCTGTTGGCACGAACGTCGCTGCCACCCTGTTTCTCGGTCATGGCCATGCCGATGGTAACCGAGGTTTTCTGGCTGTCCGGCCGGTTGCGGGGATCGTAGCTGTCGGCCAGTATCCGAGCTTCCCAGTCCGCCGCCAGCTCCGGTTGTTTCCGGATCGACGGAATGGCGGCAAAGGTCATGGTCACGGGGCAGCAGTGGGCGGCCTCTACCTGGGAGTGCATGTAGTACTTGGCAGCGCGGGCAACATGTGCACCCTGTCCTGGATGGCTCCAGGGGCTGCTGTGCAGGCCGTTGTCGAAGGCGATGCGCATCAGCTCGTGGTAGGCCGGATGGAAGTCCACTTCATCAATGCGGTGGCCGTAGCGGTCGTGGGTATTGAACACCGGTTTGTTGGCGTTGGCGCGAAACCCCAGGTCGATGGTTTCCGCTGCTCCGGCCAGAGCCCCGAATGCCTTGAGATCCTCGGCTGCCTTGCCGGCCCCTTCACGGAGGGCTGCTTCCTGCAGGGCGATATCCTGCTCGAACAGGTTGTAGTTCTCCAGAGCCGGAGGCTGGTTGAAGACCTCGTGGGTGCTGGCCAGATAGCGATCTTCCTGGTCTTTTAATGGCATCTCTGGCTGGGGCTGCCGCGCGTTCATAGCTACCTCCTGGTGCCGGTCAACCCCTGCATACAAAAGCGAATGATGGAATTGACCAGCGGGTCATTGTTGTCTTCTTTTGCGCTGTTCGCCTGGCTGGTCTGTGTGGGTGACAGTGGGCCAACCAGGCTTTCCGCGATGGCGCCGACCAGGCATGTACTGCTCTGGAGAGCGTCCTGATCCGGGATGCATCCTTCTTCAATGCCTTCGCGGATCGCTTTCTCAAACAGGTTGGCGTAGGCCTTGCGATACGCCAGCCTTTCTTCCTCGACTTTCGGGTCCACCGGCTCGGCAATCAGCGACCAGGCCATTTGCGGGCCTTTCAGTGCCCGCTCGGCGAATTGTCTGAGTGCCCGTTCCAGTCGTTCAGCTGCGTTCCCGGGGGAGCCAAGGGCCTCGGCAACCTTGTCGACTTCACGCTGGGTTGCCAACCGGAAAATTTCCGCGAACAGGTCCTCTCTGGACTCGAAATGCCGGTAAATAGTTCCTGTGGCAACGCCGGCCAAACCGGCTATCCGGGTAATGCGGGCGCTTCTGAAGCCGCCCTCGGCCACGCACTGATAAGTGCACTCCACGATTCGTTTTCGCGCCTCGGCTTTACGCTGGCGCATTTTCTCTGTTTCTCGATAGGCCATTCCGGCTCCCTACAAATAGTGAATCATTATTCATTCTTTTTGTCAATTTTTTGATCTACTGACGAATGTAAAATTTCCGCATGCAATTCAATTGGTTGTCAATGTTTACAAAAAATTACAAAAAAGACGTTGCCAAGAAATAGCGTGGTCACCAAAAGCAGATTATAAAGACGCCAAGGCGAGGCCGCAGGCGGACTTCGTCGATACGGAGTGAGGTCCCCTGCGGGGTCGCAGCACTCGACCATCTGTTTTCGTTGATGGAGAAAAGATCATGAGTGAATTCGACGAAAGCAACCTGGAGCAGTCCGGAGGCTGGACCAGCGACAGTGACGACAACCATTCCATAGCCGGCCGTGCACGTGTTCGTGCACAGTTGCAGGCAGACATCGAAGCCTTCCTGAGCCAGGGCGGAAAAATTCAGGAGGTGGATACCTCCTTCCGCTCTGACACGCCGCGAAAGGTGGATGTGGGTTTTAACAACCGCTCCCTCTGAACGCTGGCGCGGCAGTCCGGGGCACTCCGCCCCGGCTCCATTTTTGATCCCTGTCTCGGTATGACTGGCCAGCCTCGTTTATCCTCATTCTCTGTGGTTTTGCGCCGGTAACCTGGGCAAGCCGTCAGTCACCCGAAGACCCGGAATTCCTGTGGCAATGAAGTCCCATTTCCGTCTTTTGCTTGTTTTGCTACTGATAATAGCAGCTGTTGTCAGCTTCTGGTTGATGAGAGCAGATCTTGCCAGCCATGGCGACTCGAATGCGCCGCAGACCACCGGGGAACCGCCGATATCAGTGGCCCGGGAGGATGTTGCTGCCGCACCATCGAAGTTGGTGAACAACGCGTCCTCGGTTCCTGTTCCTGAGCAGTTACCAGCCTCGCTGGCGGGTACGTCAGTGCCGGACGGTTGGGCCCGAACGGACCGGCTGGGCAATCTCATACCAACCCCGCAACTGCGACAGCTGTTTGAGTATTTTCTCTCTGCCCTGGGCGAGGAATCCCTGCCGCAGTTGGTGGCTCGCATACAGAGGGCCCTGTCGGTTCTCGATGAGCCGGCGAGAGCCCAGGCCCTGGTAACCCTTGGCGCCTATCTGGACTACAAGCTGGCAGTTTCGGAACTGGAGCAGAGCTACGGAGAGGTTTCCGGGCTCGGGGCCGGGGAGCTGCAGCGCAGGATGGCAGAGATCCAGGCTCTGCGCCGTACCTGGCTGGACGCCGACACGGCCAACGCTTTTTTTGCCGACGATGAAGCGGTGGATCGTTTCCAGGTCGAGAAACTCAGGATTGCAAGCGATGACAGTCTGACCGACGAGCAGAAAGCCGAAGCCCTGCGCCAGGCTGAGTCCTCCCTTCCGGAACCCCTCCGCAAGGCCCGGGAGGAAACACGCCGGTTTGCGGACTATGAGCAGGTTCGTCAGGAGCTGTCGGATGACCCCAGGGCTCTTGAGGCCTGGCGCCGGGAAGCTTTTGGTGATGCAGCAGCGGAAAGGCTGGCCCGGCTTGAGGCGGAACAACAGGATTGGGACCGCCGCTGGCAGGCCTATGCCGGGGAGCGGGACCGGTTGTTGTCCTCCGGGCTGGCCGAACCGGAACGCAGGGAAGCGCTGGAGCGACTCAGAGCCAGCCACTTCAATGAAACCGAACGGATCCGTGCCCGGGCGTTGGATTCGATCCGGTAATCAGCCTGTCATTTAATCGCCTTATCCTGCTGAGGGAGTCTGCAACCAGCGGCGCTGGCCGTGTATGATGACGCAAAGGGCGCCCGGCCGATGCCGCGCTGGCCCATCAGATTATTTGTTCAGCCATTCAGGAGGTTGTCAGTGCCGATTCCGACTCCCCGTGCGTTTCCCGCCACCCGCCTGCGCCGTAACCGGGCCAGCGACTTTTCCCGTCGCCTGGTTCGGGAAAACCAGCTCACGCCGGACAACCTGATCTATCCGGTGTTTGTGCTGGAGGGCGAGGGACAGCGGGAACAGGTACCTTCCATGCCAGGGGTGGAGCGCCTGAGTATTGATCTGCTGGTTGAGCAGGCGGCGGAGCTGGTGGAATTGGGTATCCCGGCGATTGCGCTGTTCCCTGTTGTTCCGTCCGAAAACAAGAATCTGTCCGGCTCCGGGGCCTGGGATTCTGAGGGGCTGGCGCAGAGGGCGGTTCGCGCCCTGAAGGCAGCGCATCCGGAACTCGGTGTGATTACCGATGTAGCCTTGGACCCTTTCACCACCCATGGCCAGGACGGCATCATCGACAACGACGGCTATGTGCTGAATGACGTCACCGTCGAGGCGCTGGTCAATCAGGCGCTTTCCCATGCCGACGCCGGTGCCGATGTGGTGGCGCCGTCAGACATGATGGATGGGCGGATAGGTGCCATTCGCGAAGCCCTGGAAAACGGCGGTCATGTGAATACGAAAATCCTGGCCTATTCTGCCAAATACGCCTCGAGTTATTACGGACCTTTCCGGGATGCGGTGGGGTCTGCGGCCAATCTCGGCAAGGGCAACAAGTCCACCTATCAGATGGATCCTGCCAACGGCGATGAGGCATTGCATGAGGTTGCCATGGATTTGGCCGAAGGCGCGGATATGGTGATGATCAAGCCCGGCATGCCGTATCTCGATATCGTGCATCGGGTGAAGACGGAATTGCGGGTGCCGACATTTGTCTATCAGGTCAGCGGTGAGTATGCCATGCACATGGCGGCAGCCCAGAACGGCTGGCTGGATGGCGATGCGGTAATGATGGAGAGCCTGATGGCCATGCGAAGGGCAGGGGCCGACGGAATCCTGACCTACTTTGCGGTGCGCGCGGCCCGACTGATGCGGGATCGAAAACACGGATAGGTCAAGCAAGTCATTCGCCGGTAGCGGCGAGCAAACTGGAATCGAGGAATCATGACAACGGATACGGCGAAGAATCAGACGGCAGGGGATGAGCGGAGTGTGCCTGCTCCGGTGAACGTGCCCCCGGTTGGTGAGGAAATCAACCTGGACGCCAACGAAAACTACTTCAACCGTGAACTGAGCCAGCTCCAGTTTAATTACCGGGTTCTCAAGCAGGCACTGGATACGACCCACCCACTGATCAACCGTCTGATTTTCTGCTGCATCTTCAGCAGCAACATGGACGAGTTCTTCGAGATCCGTGTTGCCGGCCTGCGGCAGCAGATGAAGTACGGCCGGGAAACCGTTGGTGCCGACGGCATGATGCCCGAGCAGGCGCTGGCGGAAATCAGCCGTGTTGCCCACGAGTACATTCGCGAACAGTACGACATCCTCAACAATGTTCTGATTCCGGAAATGGAACAGGAGAACATTCATTTTGTCCGTCGCCGGGAGTGGACGCCGGAGCAGGCGGAGTGGGTGCGCACTTACTTCGAAGAGGAGATCCTTCCGGTGGTCAGCCCCATCGGGCTGGATCCGTCGCACCCGTTTCCCCGCCTGGTCAACAAAAGCCTGAACTTTATTGTGGAACTGGACGGCAAGGATGCCTTCGGCCGGGAAACCGGTATGGCGATCGTGCCTGCACCCCGTTCGCTTCCACGTCTGGTCCGGCTTCCTGATGATGTCTGTAACGGTGGCGACAACCTGGTGTTCCTGTCGTCCATGATCCACGCCCATGCCGATGAGCTCTTTCCCGGAATGGAGGTGAAAGGCTGCTATCAGTTCCGGCTGACCCGAAACGCTGACCTTGAGCTGGAGGATGACCTGGAAGACCTGGCCTCGGCCCTTCGTGGTGAACTGCTCAGCCGCCGGTTCGGTGATGGTGTGCGCCTTGAGGTTGCCGACAACTGCCCGGAAGAGCTGGTTCAGTTCCTGCTCAAGGAGTTTGGTCTGACCGAGCGGGATCTGTATCAGGTGCATGGCCCGGTCAACCTGACGCGGCTCATGGCAGTCGGTGGGCTGGTAGACCGTCAGGATCTGACCTATTCCGGGTTTTCACCGTCCATTCCCAGGCAGATTCGCAGCAAGGAATCAATGTTCGACGCCATCCGCAAGCGTCCAATCCTGCTGCTGCATCCCTATGAGAATTTCAGCCCGGTAGTGGATCTGCTGCGCCAGGCCGCCAAGGACCCCCAGGTTCTGGCGATTCGACAAACCCTCTACCGCACCGGCGCCGATTCAGAAATTGTTGAAGCCCTGGCGGACGCCGCGCGCCGAGGCAAAGAGGTTACCGCTGTTATCGAGCTGCGGGCCCGTTTCAGTGAGGCGGAGAACCTGGAGCTGGCCAGCCGGCTGCAGGAGGCCGGGGTGATCGTGGTGTACGGTGTGGTCGGCTACAAGACCCACGCCAAGATGATCCTGATTGTCCGTCGCGAAGAGGGGCGCCTGCGTCGTTATGTTCACCTGGGCACCGGTAACTATCACGCCGGTAATGCCCGCCTGTATACCGATTACAGCTTTATGACCTGTGATGAGTCTATCGGTGACGACGTCAACAAGCTGTTCCAGCAGCTTACCGGCATGGGTAAAGCCCTGAAGATCAAGAAACTGTTCCATGCGCCTTTTACCCTGCATTCCCGGCTCCTGAGCCTGATTGAGCGGGAAGCAGGCTATGGCGAGAAGGGCCGGATTATCCTCAAGTTCAATGCATTGACGGAAATCCAGCTGATAAAGGCGCTTTACCGGGCTTCGCAGGCTGGGGTGAAAATCGATCTGATCATCCGTGGTATCTGTTGTCTGCGTCCGGAAGTGCCAGGCCTCTCGGAGAATATTCGGGTGAGGTCCATCATTGGCCGTTTCCTGGAGCACACCCGTGTTTACTATTTTGGCAACAATGGCCGGCCGGATGTCTACTGTTCCAGTGCCGATGGCATGGAGCGGAACCTACTCAGCCGTGTGGAGACGGCTTTTCCCCTGGACGATCCTGATCTTGCCGCCCGGGTCAGAGAAGATCTGGATACCTACCTGGCCGACAATTGCCAGTCCTGGGTACTGCAACCGGACGGCAGTTATATTCAGAACCAGCCTGCAGAAGGTGAAGAGCGCCTTGCCTCACAATTGGTGTTGCTTGAACGGCTGACCGGAAAAACCTGATCCCCGAACTGGAGAATGTGTTTGAACGCCAAATGGATGATTGCCGGCGCTGGTGTGCTGGCTGTAGCTGGCGGCCTGCCCTGGGTCGTGGGCTACGTTACTGAGCAGCAGTGGCACCAGGCAACAGCGGAGGTGAACAGTGCGCAACCCTTCCTTCGCATGGAAACCAATAACTACGAGAGGGGAATTCTCAGTGCCCGGTTCAGTGGTTCGGTGAACCTGACCAATCCGGAAACCGGTGAATCCCAGAGGCTTGCCTATCGAGCCAATGTGAGTCACGGCGTAACCGGCAGTCTGATGGACTTCCAGCCTGAGGATGGCTGGTCCGCCGGCGATACGGACTGGTTCTTTGGTGAGGAGCCGAGACTGACCCTGGAAACCCGTCTCTGGGGTACCGCTGTGCTCGAGCTCGAAGCGCCCGAGATGACCGTAACAGATACGGAGACCGGAGAGACCCTGGCCTCGAGTGGTGGTCTGGCAAGAATTGAAATCAGCGACGCTGGTTCACAGGCCGATGCCTTGATGGTCTGGCCGGCGCTAAGCCTGTCCGGTCCGGACCTGGATATTCGGGTCAGCGACTTCCGCCTCGAGCAGACCATGAGTCATCTGACCGGTGAAGTCTGGACCGGCTCCGGCGAGATTGCGGTGGAATCGGTTGCTGTGACCCCAACGGCGGAAGCCCCGTTCACGCTTCAGGAGATTTCGGTTCGAAGCAGTAGCGAGCCGGTCAATGATGGCGAGCGCCTCAATTCACGAATGACGTTTGAGGTCGCTGGCGTTTCAGCCTCTGATGAGCGTTATGGTCCCCAAAGGCTGGTGTTCGCATTGTCGGGGCTGGATGTGACTGCCTGGAGCAACCTGACCGAGAGTCTTTCGTCCATGCAGGCGCTGGCCATTGGTCAGGCGTCTGGCGGGCCCCAACAGTTTGAGCAGCAAATGGCCGCCATGCAGCAGGTGAATGCCGCCGTTCGGGATTTGGCAGCAGCCGGATTTTCGGTTGGTTTTCCAGAGCTGACGGTAACCACCCCGGAGGGTGTGATTGAGGGCAGCGCCCGTATCGCCCATCCGGAGCTGACGGCGGATCAGAAAGCTGAAATGTTGATGGTGATGCAGCAGTTGACCGGCGAAATGGATCTCAGTCTGCCACTTGCGCTCGCGGAGGAATACCCGGAATTCCGGTTACAGCTGGCGCCGCTGATCAAGCAGGGGCTGTTGGTGGAGCAAGGCGACCGGTTGGTGCTTGATGCCAGTATGAAAGAGCTTGTGCTGGACGTGAACGGGGTGGAGATTCCCTTGCCGCCGTTGCTTTGATGCCGCTGGCTCAGTGCCAACAAAAAGCCCCGCTGATCGGGGCTTTTTTTGTTTCAGGTTCAGCTGAACTTCTTTTTCAGGGCAGCCTCGACCGCCGGATCGACGAATTCCGAAACATCGCCGCCCAGGGATGCGATTTCGCGGATCAGCGTGGAGGATATATAGGACAGGTGGTTGGCCGGTGTCAGGAAAACGCTCTCGACTTCAGGCGCGAGCCGGCGGTTCATGTCGGCCAGCTGGAATTCGTACTCGAAATCGGACACCGCCCGGAGACCGCGAAGGATCACGGTGGCACCCTGTTCGCGGACAAAATCGGCCAGCAGGTTGCTGAAGCCGGTGACGCTGACATTTGGGAGATGCGCAGTTGCCTGGCGGACCAGTTCGCAGCGTTCTTCGAGGTCGAGAAGTGGCTGTTTCTTGGGGTTGTAGGCGATGGCGACGACGATTTCATCAAACATTCGGCCGGCACGTTCGATCAGGTCGGTGTGGCCGTTGGTGATGGGATCGAAGGTGCCCGGGTAGATGACTTTGGACATGCACAGCTCCTTTCTTTGCAAGGGCCTAGGATAGCAGCATTTTTTGGCTACCTGTAGTTGGCGGCCAGGACAATGGAGGATGCATGTCGGCTATGCGGTAGTGCCAGCTGGAAGGGCTGATCCGGGAAACGCTACGAGCACATCCATGTGCGCTTGAGCGAAGCCATCCCTGGCTTCTCACATTCCCGGATCAGCCCTTCCAGCCGGCTCTGTTATCCCCGTGCGAGTCTCCCCGACGGGCAGTGTTAGCCCACTGATCAAGACAGTCTTTGTGCAAGTCTGGTGCTGTTTCTGGCCGCCAAAGCATAAACCGACAGCTGCGGGTTGGCCCCAATGCTGGTGGGGAAAATCGAGGCATCGTGCACGCTGAGGTTGCTGACGTGGTGGTGCTCGCCGAAACCGTTGACGACCGAGGTTGCCGGATCCGCGCCCATGGCGCAGCCGCCCATCTGGTGGGCGGTGAACAGGCGGACGCGGTGGGGCGCCATGGGGAGCTGGTTGATGGCGGCTTTGGCGTCGGTCCAGTTGGTGTACCAGTCGGAATCCAGGTGCATGAGGCGGACTTTTTCGGCGCCGGCGGCGAACTGGATTTCGGCCATGGTGTGGAAGGCCTTGCGGAGGCCCTCCCAGAGGTAGTCGGTGACCGGGTAATCCAGTACCGGGCTGCCGTCGTCGCGTAGGGATACTGTGCCGCCGGGGCTTTCGGGGTGGAAGCCGTCCCGGAGCAGGGCGATCACGGACTGCATGTGGGGCAGACCGGCCATGTTGTTGATCTGGGTTTCGCCGTGGCCGGGGATGACGCCGCTGGACATGCCAGGATGCAAGGGCGGTACTTCGAGCTTGTAGCCAACGGGTCCGTCGACGCCGTCGCGGAAGTTGAATTCGTCGGAGTAGATGGATTGGGGCGCGCCGTAGAACGGATCGACGCGCTGAGGCATCTGGGCGACGGTGGCGTTGACCGGATGGATGAATGAGCGCTTGCCGATGCGCTGGTTCGGGTCCGGGATGTCGGAGCGGAGCAGCAGGCCGGGGCTGCCGATGGCGCTGGCGGCGACCACGAAGTGTCGGGCTTTGAGCGTGACCTTGATCCCGGTTGGGGTGACGCCATCATCCGCAAAGGCAGAGGCTTCCAGGTGGTCGATCTTGTCCTGGTTCATGACCAGGCGGTCGGCGCGCAGGCTGTGGAACAGGCGGGCGTTGTTGTCGAGTGCACCGGGGATGGTGGTCATGAGGGCGCCCTGCTTGGCGTTGGTCGGGCAGCCGACGCCGCAATAACCCAGGTTCCAGCAACCTTTGACGTTGCGAGGAATGATCTGCCAGCTGTAGCCCAGTTTCTCACAGCCCTGGCGCAGGATGTCATTGTTGACGTTGGGGTCTACCTGCCAGGGCGACATGGAATGCCGTTCTTCCCGACCGTCGAACCAGGGCGCCATGGCCTCCGGGCGGAGGTCTTCCAGTCCAAACTGGTCGGCCCAATAGTTCAGGGTCGGCTCCGGTGTGCGGAAACTGCTGGTCCAGTTCACCGTGGTGGAGCCGCCAACACAGCGGCCCTGAAGAATGGCGATCGCTCCGTCCCGGGTAACCCGGCTCATGCCTTCCTGATAGAGGTTGGCGTAGGAGGTCTGCTCGTCCATCTTGAAGTCTTTCTGGTAATACAGCGGGCCTTCTTCAACGAGGATGACGGACAATCCGCTGCGAGCGAGAATCTCTGCAGTGGTCCCACCACCGGCGCCGGTTCCGATAACAACAACGTCGGCTTCCGTGGTCAGGCTTTCCGTCAGTCGAGCACCATCGGTGACTTTCCAGCCCGATTCCAGGCCCCGGGCAATACGATCGGTTAATGACATGCTTTTGCTCCGTCAGATCAGCTGGCAATCAGGCGTTTTGGAATTGTGGTAGTGCGTCGACAGCATACCGGGGCGGTCCGGGGTAGCCGGACAAGTGCCAGAAATCGCGATAGCCATAAAACGCCACGTTGCTGATCTTGGTCAGCGCTATGTAGCCATTGTTGAACAGCCCGATACGGCTGGTGCGCCAGCGTTCCAGAAACGCATCCGCTTCCTCTGTGGTTACATTCGGCCAACTGGACCAGACCCGGGCAACGGTCACGCGGGTGAGCCCGAAGTTCAACAGATCAAACAATCGCCGCAGTTCCTTCTGGTTGGCCGGTCCGAACTTGTGGATGCCGGCATCAATACGCTCGATTGTTCCGGCAATAGCCATGTTTCTGGCCTGGGGCTGCTCTGGCAAGCCCCGGCCAATCATGGCGGGCAGCAGGGCCTCGAACAGCGCTATGTCATCCTCGGTCAAAAACCGGAACTGGTAACTGGCATCCATACGGGTGCCAACGGCACTGAGTCTGCCCGCTGGTTGCGTCGCGCAACCGCTCAGCCCGGCGGTGACACTGACGGTACCAAGAAAAAGAGCGCCGCCCAGTCCGGTTTTGAGAAAGCTTCGGCGGTTGAGATCGTTAAATTGAGGGTGTCCTGACGGATCAGGGGTCTGTTTCTGCATGGGTGTATTCTCGTTATTGTTCTATTGAAGGCACTGACGTTGCCTGATCGTCGGGGGCCGGTTCTGCCTTCCGAAACTGTGCAAAACAGGGATGTTTTGCTCAAGCCTACACGGACGTATTAACGGCGTGTTTCGGAAGGCAGAACCGGCCCTCGACAGACTCCCACAAATGGGCCCTAGCGGATAAAGAACTTGTAAACCATCTTGTGCGCCGCAGTCCCGTGGGGCGCATAGACAAACTTGCCGCTGTTGAATTTCTGCTTGGTGAAAATGGCGCGGTGATGGGAGAAGGTCAGGAACCCTTCGCGGCCATGGTAGTGCCCCATGCCGGAATCGCCGATGCCACCAAACGGCAGGTCGTCCTGGGCAACGTGCATCAGTGAATCGTTGATGCACATGCCACCAGAGTGGGTGTTGTCTACCACATGCTGCTGCTGGGTCTTGTCGTATCCGAAGAAGTACAGGGCAAGGGGCCGCGGGCGGTCATTGATGTAATGGATGGCTTCATCCAGCCCACCATAGCTGACGACCGGTAGAATGGGACCAAAGATCTCATCCTGCATCACCTTCATGTCCGGCGTGGTTTTCAGGACCAGTGTCAGAGGAATTTTGCGGGTGCCATCCTTGAGATTTTCCCGGGCCGGATTGATTTCCACCAGCTCGGCGCCTTTCTCCCGGGCGTCCTCCAGGTAGCTTTGCAGGCGATCGTACTGCCGCTCATTGATGATGGCGGTGAAATCGTCGTTGTCCCGCAGGCTCGGATACATCTCGGAAAAGCGGGCCCGGAATTCGTCGACAAACGACTGAACCCGGTCGGCGGGGCAAAGCACGTAGTCTGGCGCCACGCAGGTCTGGCCTGCGTTGAACGCCTTGCCAAAGGCAATCCGCTGCGCAGCGTCTTCCATCGGTACATCCGGCGAGACCACGGCCGGGGATTTGCCACCCAGCTCCAGGGTGACCGGCGTCAGGTTCTCAGCCGCTGCCTTCATGACCAGCTTGCCTACTGACGTGGAGCCGGTGAACAGCAGATGGTCAAACGGGCGCGACGAGAAGTCCGCAGCCACGTCAGCCTCCCCGGTAATCACCGAGACCAGGTCTTCCGGGAAGCTGGCTTCGATCAGTTCCTTGAACAGGGCCGAGGTATGGGGTGTGTATTCCGACATCTTGATCATGGTCCGGTTACCTGCGGCCAAGGATGCGACCAGAGGACCCACCGCCAGATACAGGGGATAGTTCCAGGGCACGATCACACCCACCACGCCTTTGGGCTGGTAGTGGACCTTGTTGCTGGCAGGCTGGAACAGCACGGAAACATGGCGTTTGGATGGCTTCATCCAGCCACTGAGGTTCCTGAGCGTGTAGTTGATGCCCTGGATTGACGGCATGACCTCGGCAATCAGGGATTCGTCCTTCGAACGGCAACTGAAATCCCGGTCAATGGCATCCAGTAGCCGGTCCTGGTTGCTCAGCAGTACCCGTTTAAGGCGCTTCAGGTTCTCCTGCCGCTCCGCCAGGGAAGGCATGGGGTTGTTACGGAACGCCTTTTTCTGATCTTCGAACACCCGGTGGGTGTGCTGGATCTGTTTCTTGCTCTCGGTGAGCTGAACGACAGTGGCTCCCATGATGCTTGCTCCTCTGTGGCGGCGACCAGAGTTGGTTCGCGGCCTGGCATTTCGGATACTGAACAATTGGCGAAAAAGTGTTCAGTTTGCGTCTGGGGGTATTATTAGAGTATATACTCTAGTGAGTCAAGCGGGGCCGGATGGCGAATCAGGCCATCTGTGAGCTGTACAACAACAAACGCCGACGGGTCTATGAAGACAAGAGACAAAATACTGCTCTCCAGCCTGGAGCTGTTCAACGAACGGGGCGAGCGCAACGTCACCACCAATCACATTGCAGCGCACCTGGCCATTTCGCCGGGCAACCTCTATTACCACTTTCGCAACAAGTCGGACATCATTTACGAGATCTTCCTGGAATACGAAAAGCTGGTGGATTTCTACCTGGATATTCCGGAAGACCGGGCCATGACCCTGGACGACATGACCTTTTATCTGGAATCGGTCTTTGACGGTCTCTGGAGTTACCGATTCTTCCACCGGGATCTGGAATACCTTCTGGACAGCGATCAAAGGTTGCGGCAGGACTATCGCGATTTCACCAATCGCTGCCTGGCATCCATCAGTCGGATCTTCGAGAAACTGGCGGAAGCCGGCATTATTGAGCCCCAGGAGGAGGACCTGCGGTCGGCGATGTCGCTCAATGTGTGGCTGGTGATTACCAACTGGATGGCGTTCCTGAAAACAGCCCATGCAGCCGAGGAATCCGCCTGCCTTACCCTCACCGAGTTGAAGCAGGGCATCTATCAGGTGCTGACACTCGAAATTCCCTATCTGACACCGGCGTATCGGGAGCGCGTGATGGCCCTGAGAGAAAAATACCGCCCGGCATTGCACGACTGAGATGTTCCAGGTTCCGCAGTGTGTAAGTGAAACCCGAAGATCTGGTCAAAAAATGATCTAGCCTGGAACTTTGCGCGAAGATTAGAGTCACAAGGGTGACGTTGGGAATTCGGACATTCCTTGCGTCTCCTGAGTGCGATCTCAGGTTTTAGCACGTCGCAAACCCTGACGTTTCACCGGTCTGCTACCTGGCAGGCCGGTTTTTTTATGTCATCAGAGGCTGGCGCCTTCGTCCCCGGGATGGCCTTCCAGCCAGTCGATCAACGCCTCCCGGCACTCATCCACGCCCCGTTTTGACGTTGCAGAGAACATGATCAGGTGTTCCACGCAGGTGTACGCTTTCAGATCCTTTGCGATGCCGAGCATGGCCGTTTTGGCCTGGCCGAACTTCAGTTTGTCGGCTTTGGTGGCCAGAATCATCAGCGGCAGGTTGTTATGCTCGCACCATTCCACCATCATTTGGTCGAAATCGGTCAGCGGATGACGAATGTCCATCACCAGAACCAGGCCACGCAGACAGCGCCGGTCATTCAGGTAGTGACCGAGGTGTTGCTGCCAGTCGTCTTTCATGTCCCTGGATACTTTGGCGTAGCCGTATCCGGGAAGATCGACCATTCGGCAGTTCTCTCGGTTGAGAGAGAAGAAGTTGATGAGCCGGGTACGCCCGGGAGTCTTACTGGTCCGGGCCAGCTTGCCGTTGGCGGTGATTGCGTTCAGGGCGCTGGATTTTCCGGCGTTGGAGCGGCCGGCGAAGGCGACCTCGGCACCGAAATCCGGCGGGCACTCATCCAGACGGGAAGCGCTGATGAGAAATCGGGCGCTGTTGAAAGAGAGGCTTTTTTGAGTCAGATCAGGGTCCACAGCGGTTGGCTTTCCTTTGGATTTCAGTTAGCAGGGATTAATGTATAATGCTACACCAATTCCGGGCGGCGCGCTGCGCGCGACCGCTGTCAGCCCCGGTTTTGAGCCTGAACTGGTCAGCGCCTACCGGCTGCATAGCGAAGAATACCCTTAAAAGATGAGAGAAGCGGAGCGAGCATGAAAAAACTGATCGCAGGAGTAGTTCTCGGTGTTGGCCTCACGGCGATGGCGCACGGGGCGGGAGATCCTCAAGCAGGCGAACAGAACGCAGCGGTATGTGCCGGTTGTCACGGCCAGAATGGTGCCAAGCCCATTATGGGGTCTTATCCCAAGCTGTCCGGTCTGGGCGAAAAATACCTGTATCGCCAACTGGTGTTGATCAAGGACAAAGAGCGGAATATCGCGGAAATGACCGGTATTCTGGACAACATGAACGACCAGGATCTGCAGGACCTGGCTGCCTACTTTAACGCCCAGGACATGGTGGTTGGTCAGGCTGATCCGGATCTGGTCGATCAGGGTGCGGCACTTTACCGTGGCGGCAACATGGCAACGGGCGTACCGGCCTGTGCCGGCTGTCATAACCCGCAAGGTGTTGGCAACGAGCCGGCCGGTTACCCGGCTCTCGGTGGTCAGAACGCAGAGTATCTGATCAAGCAGCTGAATGCCTATCGCGATGGTTCCCGGGATGCCGGCACGAACGCATCGATCATGATGGATGTCGCCTCGAAGCTGACCGATGCCGAGATCGAAGCGGTTTCCAGCTACATCTCCGGCCTGAACTGAAATCGCCGGACTGTACCGAAAACCCCGCCTGGTGCGGGGTTTTTTGTTGCCTTTCGTTTCTGTAACTGCCGACCTGTGGAACTTTTCAGGTACGCTGGGTCATAATCCTCCCAAAACGATATTCAAATAACCGGAGATGTTTCATGTTTCGATCCTTCAGAATGGTTTTCCTGCTCCTGTTGGCACTGTCGGTTTCTGGCCTGGCCAACGCCGCAGAGTGGAAAGAAGGGGCTCATTACAATCGTCTGGATAACCCGGTAAGAACCGATAGCGATTCTGGTGTCGAAGTAGCCGAAGTCTTCTGGTATGGCTGTCCCCATTGCTACAACTTCAAGCCCCTGGTTGAGGCCTGGGCGGCCGATGCACCGGATTACGTCAACTATGTGAAGATTCCTGCGGCGCTCGGCAGAAACTGGGAGCCCCATGCCTACGCCTTTTACGCCCTGGAAGCCATGGGTGAGCTGGACAAGGTCCATGATGCGCTGTTCGATGCGCTTGCTGGCGAGCGCCGCCCCCTGAATTCGCCGGAAGCCCTGGCGGACTTCGTTGCAGATTATGGCGTGGATCCGGATGAATTTGTCAGCACCTATAAAAGCTTCGGTGTGAATGCCCGCATGCAGAAAGCCCAGTCGAAAATCCGTGGCGCGCGGATCACCGGAACTCCGACTATGCTGGTTAATGGCAAGTACACTGTCAGTGCATCCATGGCCGGTAGCCACGAGGCCGTTCTGGAAGTGGTGGACTACCTTGTCGCCAAAGAGCGGGGCGAGGTGGAGTAAGGGAGCGCCAAAGAGCCAGAACCGAGTTCAACAAGCAGCCGGCCGGTTGAGACCGCCACTATGTACAAGCATATAAGAAAGCAGTTGAATGGCATCCTGAAGCCGGCCGGCGGGCCGAGGGGTGCCTGCTCCGGGACCGAGCATGTCCCCGAGTTTGAGCCGCAACGACACATTCGCCTGCTCACCTTCAACATTCAGGTGGGTATCAATACCTCTTCCTACCGTCACTATCTCACGCGAAGCTGGCAGCACATACTGCCCCATCGCAATCGAATCGAGAATCTGGACCGGATTGCCTCTCTGCTGCGCAGCTACGACGTGGTGGCCTTGCAGGAGTGCGACGGCGGCAGTTTGCGCAGCGGCTACATCAACCAGGTGCAATACCTGGCCGAAGCGGCCGGCATTCCCTATTGGTACCAGCAGCTGAACCGGAATCTTGGCCAGATCGCTCAGCATAGCAATGGTCTGTTGAGCCGGTACCGGCCCCTCGACGTTACCGAGCATAAGTTACCGGGGCTGATCCCGGGCAGGGGGGCGATCATCGCCCGCTATGGCACCGAGCATGACCCTCTGGTGCTGGTGCTGATGCATCTGTCTCTGAGCAAGACGGCCCAGCAACGCCAGTTAGGCTACATCCGGGAGTTGATCGCTGATTACCAGCATGTGGTTCTGATGGGAGACATGAACGCTCATGCGGAGCAGCTGCTTACCCAGACACCCCTCAAGGAAACCGATCTGGTGCCCTTGCCAGACACAGCCCACAGTTTTCCTAGCTGGCGGCCCGAGAAGGCCCTCGACCATATTCTGGTGAGTCCCTCATTGGAGATCCGACGTTCAGAAGTGGTCAGCTATCCGATGTCAGATCACCTTCCTATTGCCATGGACGTGGCGTTACCCGAGGGTTACCTGGAGAAGTTCTGAGTGTCAGAGAGCCACAAAAAAGCCCGGCGCATTGGCCGGGCTTTTATGTGGATGCCGGATCAGGAATTACTTGATCTTGGCTTCCTTGTACGCAACGTGCTTGCGGACAACCGGATCGTACTTTTTGATCTCGATTTTTTCCGGAGTGTTACGCTTGTTCTTCTTGGTCGTGTAGAAGTGACCAGTACCTGCTGATGAAACCAGCTTGATTTTCTCGCGCATGATGCGGCTCCTTAAAATTTCTCGCCGCGGGCACGAAGATCGGCCAGCACAGCGTCAATGCCTTTTTTATCGATGATGCGCATGCCCTTGGTGGAAACGCGCAGCTTCACGAAACGCTTCTCGGACTCAACCCAGAAACGGTGGTTCTGCAGATTCGGCAGAAAACGACGACGAGTGTGGTTCATCGCGTGGGAAACGTTGTTACCGGATACCGGACGCTTACCGGTAACCTGACAAACTCTGGACATACTTGCCTCCGACCTGAGCAATGGTCTTAATAATACGAATTCGTTTTTAATGCGTCTCTGGTTGCAAAGGAGCCATCACGCCCCCGTTCGCGCCTCTAAACTGAACGCTGCTCGCCAGACGCCGCCAGAAAGGGACGCTTTTATACCAGAACTCGCACCCCAACGCAAAAAATTGTTGGGAATTTGGCCAGTTTTCCGGCATTGACGTTCACCATCGTGAAGACGGTTTTACAGCAGACCCCGTTCAGCGAGGGATATTACCTCACCATGGCCAACAACCATATGGTCAAGAACCCTGATATCCACCAGACCCAGCGCCTCTTTCAGCCGACGGGTCAGTGAAATGTCGGCCTGGCTGGGCTCTGCCACGCCCGAGGGATGGTTATGTGCGAAGATCACTGCCGCGGCATTGTCTTCCAGGGCCTGTCGCACCACTTCTCTTGGGTAGACGGCCGCGCCGTCAATGGTGCCCCGGAACAACTCACGGTACTGGATGACGCGATGACGATTGTCCAGGAACAGGCCTGCGAACACCTCGTGGGGATAGGTGCCCAGCCGGCTGGTGAGGAAACGCCGAGTATCCTCGGGAGATCGCAGGGGGTCCCCCTGGCGTAGTGGTTCCTCCATGACCCGGCGTGCCATTTCCATGGCCGCCTGAACCTGGGCGTATTTGGCGGTTCCCAGGCCTTTGACATTGCAGAACTGGCGCTGGGAGGCGGTCAGTAGCCCCCGGAGCCCCGAAAATTCCTCAATCAGGTGGCGCGCCAGTGCCATCACCGGCATGCCAGTGGTGCCCGTGCGCAGGAATATGGCGAGCAGTTCGGCGTCGGAGAGGGTTGGCGCCCCGTGGGCGAGCAGGCGTTCCCGCGGACGTTCGTCCGTGGGCCAGGTGGAATCTGTCATCTTGGCTTCCTTGCGATGGTCAAGTCCGGCCCCGGGCGCTTCCTGCGCCGCGACGGGCCTGTCAGGGTTACAAAGGTTACTTCAAAAAGTAACAATCGGTAAACGTATGCCTGGCCTGGCAGGCTGTCGCTGTGGCCTGAGCATGCTATCTTATAAGCCTTTCATTTTATGCGGAAACGGAGCCCCTATGGCCGCCAGACGAATCCTGTTGGGAGTGACCGGTGGTATTGCAGCCTATAAAAGCGCCGAACTTGTGCGTCAGCTGAAAAAGGCCGGCCATGAGGTGCGGGTTGTGATGACCCGAGGAGCAGAAGCTTTTGTGGCACCACTGACCTTTCAGGCTCTGAGTGGCGAGCCAGTTCGGACCTCCTTGCTGGACCCGGAGGCGGAAGCGGGCATGGGGCATATCGAGTTGGCCAAATGGGCCGATCAGGTGGTGATAGCGCCGGCGTCGGCGGATTTCATCGCCCGTCTGGCCCAGGGGATGGCAGACGATCTGCTAACCACTGTCTGCTGTGCAACCGAGGCGCCCATCGCCGTGGTGCCGGCCATGAATCAGGCCATGTGGAGCAACGCCCGTACCCAGAGAAATATCCGGCTTTTGGAAGAAGATCCCCAAATCGAATTGTGGGGGCCCGACCAGGGCGCCCAGGCCTGTGGTGATACCGGTCCCGGGAGAATGCTGGAGCCAGAGGCCATTTTCGGTCTTATTGATCGGGGTAGCGAGGGGGTGCTCTCCGGTAAGACCGTGGTGATTACGGCAGGTCCGACCCGAGAGCCCATCGACCCGGTTCGCTATATCAGTAACCACAGTTCCGGGAAAATGGGCTACGCCCTGGCCAGTGCAGCGAGCAAGGCGGGCGCCCGGGTGATTCTTGTCAGCGGACCGGTGGCCCTGGCGCCTCCGATCGGTGTTGAAGTGCGCCAGGTTCTAACGGCCGAGGACATGTTGCGAGAAGCCTCGAATGCCGTGGATGAGGGTTGCGATCTTTTTATTGCGACGGCGGCGGTGGCGGATTACCGTCCGGAAACCTGCGCCGGAGACAAGATCAAGAAATCCAGTGAGGCCATGGCACTCTCGCTGGTGCGCAACCCGGATACGCTGGCAACCATTGCCGGGCGTGACGACGCGCCCTTTACAGTGGGGTTCGCAGCGGAGACCACTGACGTGGCCAGCTATGCCATCGACAAAATGCAGCGCAAGAAGCTGAACATGATCGTGGCCAACGACGTATCGGCGCCGGGCCTTGGTTTCAACAGCGACAATAATGCGGTAACCGTGTTCTGGCCAGGTGGTCAGACGTCTATCGGCCCGAACAGCAAAACGAACATTGCCCGGGAGCTGGTGGCAATGATAAGCGAACATCTCGACCAGGCCGCCCGCTAATTCAGCGAAGCGTTCCGGTACCACAATCGACAGGACACCTCATGAGCAGGAAAAATCTTCAGGTACGTATTCTGGATGACCGTATCGGTAACCAGATTCCCTTTCCCGAATATGCCACCGAAGGCTCCGCGGGCCTTGATCTGAGAGCCTGCCTGGATGAGCCGCTGACCCTGGAACCGGGCGATACCCAACTGATCCGGACCGGCTTGTCGATCCACATTGCAGATCCTTCCCTGGCGGCCATGATCCTGCCCAGAAGCGGGCTCGGCCACAAACACGGCATTGTCCTTGGCAATCTGGTGGGGTTGATCGATTCGGATTACCAGGGCGAGTTGATGGTGTCCTGCTGGAACCGTGGGCGCACCAGCTTTACCGTGGATGTAGGCGAACGCCTGGCCCAGTTGGTACTGGTGCCGGTCGTCCAGGCGGATTTTGAGGTGGTTTCGGAATTTGACGCCAGTGTCCGTGGTGACGGCGGCTTTGGCTCCACCGGCACGCGGTGACCAGGAGGCCGGCCACGCAGAACCACGCGCCGGCGTCTATACTTTGCGGGTAAATGCTTGTCCAGGACGATAAAATTACAACTGCAGGATGGACTATGAAGCTGGGTAAAAAGAAAGATGCCGACGCGTCCGTTGATGAAAAACCGTCGAAGAAGGCGGTAAAAAAGGAAAAGGCCAGTGCCTCGGGCCCCAAGCTCAAGCGGCTGAATACCGTGGCAGTAAACCAGTCACTGGTCGTGGTTCTGGCGAGCGTAATTGCCGTTGCATTGCTTCATTTTCTGGTGGTCCAGCCTTCGGCAACGGAACGATTTGGCTCGTTGAAAGCGCTCGAGGCCGATGCCGCAGCGCTTCGACTGAACCAGTATTTCGACCAGGTCCAGAAAAGCGTCAATGGTCTTGCCACCCAGCCGCATGTGGTTCAGGCGCTGAGCAGCCCGAACGAGATACCGCCAACCGAAGTGCAGCTGGCGGATTCACTGCCCGGCATAGAGGCAGTCCATCTGTTTCCCTACCGTGACATTCCCCGTACCTCAAGCAATGAGGGGCTGTTGGGGTTCTCGGGCCTTGAACTGGCCCGGCGCGCTGAAACCGGCCAGCGGCTCTTCCCGGACGCCTTCCCGAGGGATGATCGCTGGTTTTTCCAGATGGCCACCCCGGTGCGGAACCCGACAAGCAATGCGGTCATCGGAAGCCTGCTGATCATCTTCGACTCCGCCCAGATCCAGCCGTTGCTGCAAGTGGTCAATTCCAGCCTCGGCGGCCAGTTGGCGCTGGTCCAGACGGTGTCAGGTTCGTCCCGCACCGTAGTCAGCAATGGCAACGGATCCGGAAGCGCCGAATCCCGGAAGCTCGGCAATCCTGACTGGACGGTAACCTATACCCCCGCCAGATCCTCCGCAGCGCCGGTGGATACGTTTATGATCGCTATTCTGGTTGGGGTTCCCGCGCTGATCGCAGCCATTATTGTCTGGGTCCTGCTGGGCGGAGCCCAGAAAGGTCTGCGCCAGGATGTGACCGCTCTGATCCAGTGGGCTCACAAGGTTTTTGGCGGAGAGCGGGTGAAGTTGCCGACCTTCCGCTGGGATATGGTGGCGTCAACCGGTGAGGTGCTGTACCGGTTGTCGCAGGTTGTCGATAAGCGGGTCGCCAAGGCTGGCGAAGCGGCGAAGCCAAAGCAGGCTGCTGCCGGGAAGGCCGGTGCAGGTACCGCCAAGGGCAGCGATGAACCTCTGTTCCAGGAAAAGGACATGCTCGATATCGACATGCTTGATGGCGATGAGGACGTTCTCGGTTTTGGCAGTGGCGAAGATACCGTCTTTGGTTCGGGCGACACCCCGGATGTAGAAGAGGTGGCACTGCCTCAGGTAGAGCTGTCCCAGGATATTTTCCGGGCCTATGACATTCGAGGCATTGTCGGCGAAACCCTGACTGCCGAGGGCGTTGAGGTGATCGGCCGGGCCATTGGTTCCGAAGCCCTGGAGCGTGGTGTCGACAGCCTCTGCATTGGTTATGACGGTCGCCATTCGAGCCCGGATCTTGCGGATGCCCTTGCTCGTGGAGTGATGGCCACCGGGTGCAACGTGATTCATGTGGGCGCCGTGCCCACACCGGTACTCTATTTTGCCACCCACGAACTCCAGACTGGTTCTGGCGTCATGGTCACCGGCAGTCACAACCCCTCCAATTATAACGGTCTGAAAATCATGCTGGGCGGGGAAACCCTCTCGGGGGAAGCCATCCAGAAACTGTATCAGCGAATTCAGACCGGCGATTTTGCCAGCGGTCGGGGCAGTCAGAGCACCGAGGATGTCCGCCGTGCCTATCTGGACCGGATTGTTGGCGATATTGCGGTAGCGGCACCGCTCAAGGTCGTCGTTGATGCCGGCAATGGCATTGCCGGCGAACTCGCACCCATGCTCATTGAAGAGTTGGGCTGTGAGGTGATTCCGTTGTACTGCGAGGTGGATGGTGACTTCCCGAACCATCATCCGGATCCCGGCAAACCGGCAAACCGGCAAACCTTGCGGATCTGATTGCCCGTGTCGAATCGGAAGGTGCTGACATCGGGCTGGCTTTCGACGGCGATGGCGATCGACTCGGCGTGGTCACCAATTCCGGCAAGATCATCTGGCCAGATCGCCTGATGATGTTGTTCGCCCGGGATGTGGTGTCCCGCAATCCGGGTGCTGACGTTCTCTATGACGTGAAGTGCAGCCGCAGGCTGGCCGGTGTGATATCCGAAGCGGGCGGCCGGCCCATCATGTGGAAAACCGGACATTCACTGATGAAAGCAAAAATGAAAGAGACTGGCGCGCTCCTGGCCGGGGAAATGAGCGGTCATATCTTCTTTGGCGAGCGCTGGTACGGTTTTGATGACGGGCTCTATTCCGCCGCCCGCCTGCTGGAAATCCTGGGTATTGAAGACCGGCACAGTGATGAGGTGTTCGAGGATTTCCCGGACGATATCAGCACCCCGGAGCTGAATGTCGAAGTGACCGAAAGCTCCAAGTTCGACATCATAAAACGGCTCGGCGAGGCCGGTGACTTTGGTGACGGCAACATAAGCACCATTGATGGCATCCGTGTGGACTACGCCGACGGCTGGGGGCTGTGTCGGGCATCCAATACCACGCCAGTGCTGGTACTACGCTTCGAGGCGGAGACCGAGGACGCACTGGAGCGAATCAAGTCTGTGTTCCGGGACCAGCTGCAGAAGGCAGCGCCGGATCTGGTGGCAGAGTTTTGATTTGAAAGCCCACTGACGATTTGCAGATCGATAACAACTCAGGATTAACAAGGCAAAAACATGGCGCTGGATCGTGAAACAGCAATGCAGGTGGCTTCGGTACTGAGCCGGGGGCTGCCCTATATTCAAAGATTTACCGGCAAGACCGTGGTCATCAAATATGGCGGTAACGCCATGGAAAACGAAGACCTGAAGAGCAGTTTTGCCCGTGATGTGGTGTTGATGAAACTGGTAGGGATTAACCCGATCGTTGTCCACGGCGGTGGGCCCCAGATCGGAGAGTTGCTGGAACGATTGAATATCCAGTCCCGGTTCGTCAATGGCATGCGGGTCACCGATTCTGAAACCATGGACGTGGTGGAGATGGTGCTCGGTGGCCAGGTCAACAAGGAAATTGTTTCCCTGATCAATTCCCACGGTGGCATGGCGGTGGGGCTCACCGGGAAGGATGCGAACCTGATCCGGGCCCGCAAGCTGGAGGTGGTCAACCGTTCTCCCGAACTGGAGCGGCCCGAAATCATCGACATCGGCCATGTTGGTGAGGTTGCCAGTGTGAACGTGGATGTTATCGACATGCTTACTCGCAGCAACCTGATTCCCGTGATCGCACCAATTGGCGTGGGGCCCGATGGCGCTTCCTACAACATCAACGCTGACCTGGTGGCAGGCAAGGTGGCCGAGGCCATGAAAGCCGAAAAGCTGATCCTGCTGACCAATGTGGCCGGACTCAAGAGCAAGGACGACAAGGTGCTTACCGGGCTCACGGCCAAGCAGGTTAACGAGCTTATCGAAGACGGTACGATTCATGGCGGCATGCTGCCCAAGATCCGGTGCGCCCTCAGTGCGGTGGAGAATGGTGTACGCACGTCCCATATCATCGACGGCAGGGTCGCTCATGCGTGCTTGCTGGAGATCTTCACCGATGAGGGTGTCGGCACCCTGATTTCACGTAACTGACGGCACCCGACAAGGAGTCTCCGGATGAAGCGCCTGCTTGCGACGCTGGTAGTACTGGTTCTGATCGGCTTTGCCGCGTTCAAGGCAGGTGTCTGGTGGCTGGCAGACCAGCGCATGGCTGAAGCAAGACAGGCGCTGGAATCCTACGGTGTGCTGCATCGAGGCAGCATCAGCTCCGGTATTGAGGGCCGACTGGTTCTCAACAATGCCAGTTGGCAGGATTTCGAGCTTACCCAGCCGCTGGATATCGCCCGGGCGGAGTTTGATACTGGTTCACCCGTTGACCTGCTGTCTGCTCTCGCCGATCCGACCAGTCTGCCGGCCCAGTGGACCCTGAGACTAGATGGCCTTGGCCTGACTCTGGACCCGACCATGCTCCGGAACTGGGTCACCGCAGAGGGCGTTAACAGTGAGGGAGATCCGGCGCTGTTTGTCCTGTCATGTGCGCCAGATCCGCGGCAGCAACTGGGGAGCGGCGATCTGATCCGCATGGGCATCACCGCGTTGGCCGGCGATGGTTTCGTGCGCCAGACCCAAGGCAATCTCCACGCGGAGCTGAATACCATCAGCACCGGTAGTCTCGAACTGGACTGGACTGATGCCCGAATCCGGGTTCAGGATTCCGAACTGTCCGTTTTAGACGGTGACGAGCCTATGCGTTTGACCCTGCGCGATGGCGGCCTGATGCGCCGAATCGCCGCCTACTGTGCCCGCGAAGCCGGCATTGAAACCGGCGAATGGGCCGGGCGGGCGGTGGCCGCGCTGGTTGCTGGACTCGAAGCCCGGGGGTTGGCCGCCAGCGATCAGCTGAAGGCGCTTTACCGGCAGTGGCTGCTTGAGGGCGGTGAGCTTACCGTGAACCTGCAACCGGATCAGTCCATGTTTGGTGTTCCTGTCAGAGTGGATGACAACGGTGGCCAGGGCCCAAGCTGGCAAGTTCGCTACAATGGTGCCGGCGTACCGGACGTCTTTCTGACCGAGGCCGAGCCTGTTGTTCAGGAAACACCAGAAGTGGCGGTTGAGCCAGTGGTGCCAAGAGAAGATCCTGAGACCGAAAGCTGGTACCCGGCGGAACTGGAGAGCGCCGAACAATGGATTGACCGGCAGGTTCGGGTAACCCTGTCCAACGATAATGTTGTGGAGGGTCGTCTGGTGAGCGTCAGCGAGCGTGAGCTGGAAGTGGCCCGCGTGGTTGCCGGTGGTGAAGTCGCCTATCCGATGTTGACCAGGGCGATCGTCAACTTTGAAGTCTGGCGTCGTGGCCGTGCACAATGATTCCAGTGGGAATCTGAGAGGAAACTATGTCGCAGTCCGATAGCAAATCCGCAACGGTGCCGGGCATTCGTGACATGCTTGCCCGCCTGATATCGCTGCCTTCCATCAGCAGCGCGTCGGCGAAGTGGGATCACAGCAATGAGCCCGTGGTGCGAACGCTGGCCGAATGGCTCGAGGCTCTCGGGTTTTCTGTGGAAATCCTGGAAGTGCCGGGGATGCCCGGAAAGTACAATCTGATCGGAACCCTCGGCAGCGGCCCGGGTGGTCTGGTGCTGTCCGGCCACACCGACACAGTGCCCTTTGATGACAAACGCTGGCAGAGCGATCCCTTTACCCTGACCGAGCGGGACAACCGCTGGTACGGGCTGGGCACCTGTGACATGAAAGGTTTTTTTCCGTTGGCCATCGAGGCGGCCAGGGCCTTTGTGAACGAAGATCTCAAGCAGCCCTTGATCATACTGGCCACGGCCGACGAAGAGAGTTCGATGGATGGCGCCCGGGCCCTGGCCGAAGCCGGCAAGCCCAAGGCCCGCTACGCGGTCATCGGCGAGCCCACTAGCCTGAAACCGGTGCGCATGCACAAGGGCATCATGATGGAGCGCCTGAAATTCGAGGGCCAGTCCGGCCACTCCTCCAACCCGGCCCTCGGCCGCAATGCCATGGAAGGAATGCACGAAGCGCTCACAGAATTGCTGGCACTCCGGTCAGGCTGGCAGGAAAAATACCGGAACCCGAACTTTGAAGTGCAGTTTCCAACCCTGAACCTGGGCTGCATCCACGGCGGTGACAACCCCAACCGCATCTGCGCCCAGTGCGAGCTGCACTTTGACTTGCGTCCACTGCCGGGCATGAACATGGAAACGCTGCGCCAGACCATCCTGAGCAAGGTCCAGCCGATTGCGGAGCGTCGGGAGCTGTCGCTGGAATTCGAGCCACTCTTCGACGGCGTGCCACCCTTCGAAACCCCGGCCGATGCGGCCCTGGTCAAAGCCTGTGAAAAGCTCACCGGTCACACGGCCCACGCAGTCGCTTTCGCCACAGAAGCGCCCTGGTTACAGAAACTCGGCCTGGAAACCCTGGTCATGGGCCCCGGATCCATCGATCAGGCGCACCAACCGGATGAATTTATAGAGCTGTCCCAGCTGGAGCCAACCGTTAAAGTACTGCGAGGGCTTATCCGACAGTTTTGCCTTTAAGACGGAGTCCGGGTCAAATAGGGGGCTGAACACTGTCGGGAGCCCTCTCCAAAACACGCCCGTAAATACGTCCCTGTAGGGCTCGGTCGCGCCATCCCTGGCGCTCCACGGTTTTGGAGAGGGCTTCCGACAGTGTTCGTCAAACTGAATTGCAGGCCGCGTAAAGAAAAAAGCTTGGAGTATTCGAATTGAAATCAAACGACTGGCTGCATGGATTCCGCCATTCATCCCCTTACATCAACGCCCACCGCGGGCGTACGGTTGTGCTGACCATACCGGGGGATGCGATTGAACACGGGAATTTTATCAACATCATCCATGACATCGCGCTGCTGAGCAGCCTTGGCGTGCGGCTGGTCGTTGCCTTCGGTGCCCGCCCGCAAATCCAGGCGCGGCTGGATGGCGCCGGGGTGGAATCGTCGTTTGCCAAAGGGCTGCGGATTACACCGCAAGAGCACCTTGGCATGGTGATGGAGGCCATCGGTGGCCTGAGAGCTTACCTGGAAAGCCACCTTTCCATGGGGCTGGTGAATTCGCCGATGCACAATGCCCGTATTCGGGTGAGTGGGGGTAATTATGTGGCCGCCAAGCCGGTGGGTGTGCTGGATGGTATTGATTTTGGCCACACCGGCAAGGTGCGCCGGGTGGATGTGGCCGGCATCGAGAAACTGCTGGAGTTGGGGCACATTGTTCTATTACCGCCGATGGGTTATTCGCCCACCGGGGACGCCTTTAATCTCTCCTACGAGGATGTTGGTAGTCAGGTAGCGGCGGCGCTGCAGGCCGAAAAGCTGATGGTGTTTATCGATGATCCCGGCTTGCAGGAAGAGGACAGCAGCCTGATCAGGGAGCTGTCAGCGCGTCAGGCGTCCGAACGTCTGGCTTCCGGTGCGGTAACCGGTCACGATGCGGATCTGCTCAGGGCGGCCTGTGATGCCTGTGTGAAGGGCGTACGGCGTGCTCACATCATTAGCTATGTGGACGACGGGGCGTTGCTGAAAGAACTGTTCACTCGGGACGGTGCCGGCACGCTGGTGAGCGGCGATCACTACGAACAGTTCCGCCAGGCCAGGGTTGAGGATATTGGCGGGATTCTGGAACTGATTCAGCCATTGGAGGAGCAGGGCATTCTTGTGCGCCGTTCCCGGGAGATGCTGGAAACCGAAATTGACCGTTTTGTCGTGGCAGAGCGAGACGGGACCATCGTGGGCTGTGCCGCTCTTTACAGTTACCCCGAGGAAGGTGCCGGCGAGCTGTCCTGTTTTGCCGTGGATCCAAACTATCGCCGCGCCGGGCGGGGTGACGAGATTCTGGCGATGGTGGAGAAGCTGGCCAGGGGGCAGGGCATCCAGAAGCTGTTTGTGCTCACCACCCAGACGGAGCACTGGTTCCGGGAGCGGGGCTTCCAGCCTTCCACCGTGCAGGCCCTGCCCGGGCCGAAGCTGGCCTCCTACAATACCCAGCGGAACTCAAAGGTGTTCTTCAAACCGCTGTGACAGGGCCGCCAGGTGTTCAGACCTCTGGGGTTCCGGTTGCTCCGACAGCGTCTCGACGGCCTTGTAAAAGCTCGCAAAGTCGTAGTCTGCATTTCGAAGCATCTGCCGGAATGCCGGTACATGCTGGTTGTACTGGCGAAACAGCGCAACGTTGGCATTGTTCAGACTGACCGGTGCGGGTCCGAAAGGGCCCGGCTCGGGCCAGTCTGCGGAAAGCTCCTGATAGGCTAGCGCCAGGTCTTCGAAAATGGCCGTTTTCCGGTTTCGCAGTTGGTCATCAGACAAGCGGTCCTGTTCGGCGTACAGTGCCTGCAGGCGGGCGCTGAAGTCCTCCACCAGGGCCAGTGTCTGGTTGCGGCGGGCGAGACGGTCCAGGGCTTGCCGGAACTGACCGGGGGTGCCCTGCTCCGAGAGCCAGAGTCTCAGTCCTTCCAGCTCCACGGCGGTGGCGAAGCTTTCGTTAAAGGCCGTGTCATCGGCAATGTAGACCACCCGGTGGGCCAGTTCATGGAACATCAGCGCGACCATGCGGTCTGCCGCCAATCGGGTAAAGCCGGTGTGCAGCGGGTCATCAAACCAGCCAAGGGTGGAATAGGCCGTCACACCGCCAATGAAGGTGTCGAAGCCTCTGTCCTGGAATTGCGCCTCCTCGGCACGCGCATCTTCCAGATTGAAGTACCCCCGGTAGGCCTGGCAGCCGAGAACGGGGTAGCACCAGCGGTGTGGCTCCAGCGAGAATTCGGGCACGGCCACCAGATTGACCACCACCCAGGGTCTGTTGAGCTCCACGTAGTCGCTGAAGGCGTCTCCCACCGGTAGGGCCAGTCGTTGGGCGGCGAAGTGTCGGGCCTGCTGTGTCAGCGAGAGTTTTCCTCGCAACTCCAGTGGGTTTTCATTATTTGCGAGGATCTTCTCCACCGGTTCCCCGGCCATTATCAACGATATATGCCCACTGACAGCTTGCGAATAGTAGCCAATGGTCGAACAGCCGTTAAGCATTGTTACCAGTAGCAAAAGTAGATAGATCTGACTAAGCTGTTTCATGGGTCAGGATGTTATAGTGGATTGGTTTGCCTGTGGGGGCCAGGCCGCTATAGTACAATCATGGTCTCTATAGTAGCAGCCGGTGGCATCCGCCATCGTTTCAGGGACGTGAGTCGGTACCGGGCAGTGTCCCCGGTGACTGTTCCGGCTTTGCGAGATATCAGGTAGTTCATGGATCCGAGAGAACGTCGTAGCAGCCCCCGCCAACCTATCAAGCTTGCCGCTCAGATTGATTTGGGAACCGGTGAGGCGTGGCCGTGCCAGATCGCCGATTTTTGTGCAGAGGGCCTTTTCGTTCGCTATTCGAGTGAAACCTCGAAGAAGTTGGATCGGGCGTTTGCATCCGGCACGCCGCCGGAACTGGTGGTTCGTTTTCGTGGCCTGGATGGCGCCCGCCGCCATGAACTGCACGTCAGTATTGTCCGGCGGATTGATGGCGCCATGGGGGTCAATTTCAGCCGCCCGAACCCGGAAGCGGTTGATGCCATGCTGCAGCAGTGCGGTGGCTCCCGCCGACAGGATCGCTCCTCTCTCCGGGCCCCCAGCGACCGGATCCAGTTTGTTCTGCATCAGTCCGCCAAGGCGGTGATCCAGTTCATCGAGCCGTTGATGGACGCCTGTTTTGTGCAGATGGTGGAGGGCCTGAAACAGGCGGCCCAGAAAGCCTCAAATGATCAACAGGCGAATGAATACATGGACGCCTCGGGGCAGATCCAGGCCCGGCAACGGGTCATCTGGCACCAGATGGCGAGAAGCCTGGAATCGCCGTTGAAGCCTGCCCCAAAAGGCTTTCCCGGCTCCGAGCTCTCGGTGGTGGACAAGGGCGAGTTCGAGGACTGGCTGACCATCCGGGTGATGGTGACCAAAGCGGATACCCAGTACCGCGGCGACCTTCTGCAGCTCAAGCTCCGGCTGGACAAGCTTGGCATCGCCAATGCCACCGGCCACCACAACCCTCTCGGACCATCCCTGGTCTGTGAAGCCTTCCACAATGGACTAAATCAGCTCAAGGCTTCCCGGGAGGTGGAGAAAGTCTGCCTGCGGGTCTTCGAGCAGACCGTGCTGCAGCAGTTGGGGCCTCTTTACAAGGAACTCAACGATATCCTGATTCGACACGGCGTTTTGCCGGACCTGGATCTCAGCAAGTATCTGAGCGAGCAGGCCGGGGCGAAGCCGGAGCAAAAGAAGGAGACGGTTCAGCCAGAGCCGGTATCGGCGGAGAGTGCCCCTGACGCATCGGAACCAGCCCCAGAGGCGGAACAGGACAGCGCCAGATCGGCGCAACCTCGCCGCAAACCCGGAATGCTGGGTGGCGAATTCCGGGGCTATGCCCAGGCCGCGCAGACTGCATTTGCAACTGTACGCAATCTTCTCAATACCCTGAGTGCGAGCCGTGTGGCCCGGGGCGATCCGGAACCCATGCCGTTCCAGCCAAACGCCAGACCACTGTCGCCCGGAGAGCTCCAGCGAGAACTCCAGCAGTTGCAGTCACAGACCGTCGAAGCCGGGGAAGAGCTCGCGCCGTTAAAAGACCGTGTGGTAGAGAAGGTCAAGGCGAGCGGTGACAACAGGCTGGATGAAGAACAGCAGGAAACGGTTGATGTGGTCGACCGCTTTTTCAAGTCGGTGGTGGAAAGCCCCAAACTCAGTGAATATGCCCAGCAGCGCATGCGGCAGCTGGAAGTGCCCGTTCTGAAAGTGGTCATGAGGGACCCTGCGTTTTTTGATGACCAGGACAGCCCGGTTCGTGGGGTGATGAACCGCCTGGCTCAATTGGGTGTCAAGGGTGGCCGGATCAATCCGGTGGTCCAGCGTCGGGTTGATGAGCTGGTGCAGCGGATCACCACGGATTTTGAGCAGGATACCGGAGTATTTGAGCATACGGTCCAAGAGCTGGACACCCTGATCGATCGCCAGAATCTTGTCTATCGCAGGAATGTGGAGCGTGTGACGGCCGCAGCAGAAGGCGCCCAGAAGGTAGCGGAATCCAAGAAGGCCGTGGCCGACGTGCTGGACCAGAAACTGGGCGGGCGCAAGGTTCCCAGGGCGGTGCTGAGCCTGTTGGACGGCGGTTGGCGTGATCTGCTCTCGCTGACCTGGATCCGACAGGGGCCTGACAGCCAGCTCTGGCAGGATTACCTGGCGGTGATTGATTCCCTGCTGTCGTTCGCCGACGACCCCAACAGCACGATTAACCTGCCTGAATTGCTGCGGGTCATTCAGGATGGCCTGGCTTCCATTTCCAGTAACCATATGCCCTCATCCCAGATCCGTGACGAGCTCAAGCAGTTCCTGGTTCGCAGCCCGGAAAAAAGCCCCGAGCTGGTTGAGGTGCCGCCGGCCAAGCCGGAGCAGCCGGACACGAAAAAACTGTCCGATCGTGAACAGCGCAGCCTTCAGCGCTGGATCAATCGGGCCCAGCAACTGCGCACCGGTGACTGGCTGCGGGACCAGGAAAACCCCAAGGAGCCCCAGTACATCCGTCTGGTCTGGATTGCCCGCGGGTTCAGCCGGTTCGTGTTTGTGAACCATCAGGGCATGCGGGTGGTGGAGCTCGAGCTTGAGGCCCTGGCCCGTCAGATGCGCAAGGGGATTATCGTCCCCGATAGTCAGTACGAGCGACCACTGGTGGATGAGAGCATCGACCGCATGGTTCGCAAGGTCTACGACCAGCTGTCCTGGGCTTCCACCCATGATGAGCTGACGGGACTTCTGGGGCGCCGGGAGTTCGAACGGATGCTGGATCAGCAACTGGCCCGCCGGGAAGACGAGCGCTCCCTGGTGCGTCTGGATCTCCGCCGTTTCCGCCTGCTGAACGATACTGCCGGCTACCAGGCCGGCGATGAGACCCTCAAACGGGTGGCGGATATTCTGCGCAGTCACGTGGGGGATGGTATGCCTGTGGCCAGGCTGGCGGGCAATGAGTTTGCCATGCTGGTGCCCTCCGAGAGTGCCAGTGATGCCGCCAGGGATCTGGTCAAGGCAGTGGAGGCCGCCGAGTTCAGATTTGGCGGCAGGGATTACCGGCTTTCGGCCAGCGCCGGCGTCGTTCCCACCTTGCCGGCACTGGTCAGTGCCGAACGCTGGTTGCGGGCTTCTGAAGAGGCCCTGGCAGCTTCCCGGCAGCAGGGTCATGGAAAGGTGTCGGAGTATGCGCTTGATGCCGGGGATCAGGCTCGCCAGGAACAGATTGCCGCCAAGGTTGCCAGTCTCAGTGATTTGAATGAGGAACGCATGTTGCTGCGTTGCCAGAAGATCATACCTCTGCACGCCAAAGCCTCCATGGCGGCGCAGTACGAGGTGCTGATCAGCATGTACGATGACGACGGCAACCTCATTACCGGTCGGGACTTTGTTCGGATGGCCGAGCGTTATGACCGTATGCAGGCGGTGGATCGCTGGGTGGTCGGCCACATGCTGGACTGGCTCAGGGAGCAGGCACCGGACCCACGGCATTTTGGTGGTGTCTGCATCAACCTGTCCGGTTACTCCATGAACGATCAATCGCTGCTGGAGTTCATCTACGAGAAGCTGAGTGAGAAGGATGCGCCCATAGAACGGTTGTGGTTCGAGCTGACCGAAGCCTCGGCGATCAACGACGTGCAGTCAGTCGCGGATTTCATTATCGAGATGAAAGAACTCGGATGCCGGTTCTGTCTGGGCAACTTCGGTAGTGGCCCAAGCTCGTTCGAGTTCATGCGTTCCCTGCCCGTGGATCTGATCAAGATTGACAGTGCCTTTACCGGCCAGCTTGCAACCAGCGAGACCGATCGGGCAATGGTGCGCTCTATGGTGGATATGGCCCATTACATGCGTCGGGAAGTGATTGCTTCCCAGGTTGAGTCCCGGGACGTCCTGGACATGCTCAGGCAGCTGGGTGTCGACTATGCCCAGGGCTTCGTGGTCGAGAAGCCCCGTTTACTCGACAGTCTCACCTGATTCCGGCAATCTGCCCCTATGTCAAAACGCCATCCGATCATAGCGGTAACCGGTTCATCCGGTGCGGGAACCACCACCACCGGCCAGATTTTCAGCCGGATGTTCGCCAGTGAAGGGCTGAACGCCGCCATGGTCAGCGGGGACAGCTTCCACCGTTACAACCGTGAACAGATGGCCAGGCTCGCTGCGAAGGGCCAGTTCGGTGAGCGTAACCACTTTGCGCTGGCGGCCAATCACATCGACAAGCTCGAAGCCCTTTTCTACGATTACGGTCACACCGGTAACGGCCGTTACCGGCAATATGTCCACGACGAGGACCGACGGCTGGTGGAAGCCGGACACAAGCCCGGAACCTTCACGCCCTGGGGGCCCTTACCCCCGGACACGGATTTGCTGTTTTACGAGGGGCTGCATGGCGGCGTCGTCAGCGAAACCTGCAATATTGCCCAGTACGTGGACCTGTTGATCGGAGTGGTGCCCATTGTGAACCTCGAATGGATCCAGAAGATCCACCGGGACACCCACAAGCGGGGATACAGCCAGGAAGCGGTGGTGGAAACCATCATCAACCGCATGGATGACTATGTTCACGATATCGTTCCCCAGTTTTCTCATACCCACATCAACTTCCAGCGCATTCCACTGGTGGACACGTCCAATCCCTTTGTTGTCCGGGACGTTCCGACCGAGGACGAGAGCATGCTGGTTATCCGGTTCCGCGATCAATCTGAAGTGGATTTTCCTTACCTGCTGCAGGTGATCTCTGGCAGCAGCCTTTCCCGACACGACACCCTCGTGATTCCGGGCACAAAAATGCCGCTGGCCATGGACCTGATTGTCAGGCCCATGGTGCAGCGGCTGATGGCAAGAAAGCCATTCGCCTGATCCGTCAGGCCGTCAGTCGGCCGTCCCGGTAATCCCGAAGCGTCTGCTCAATTTCCTCCCGGGTATTCATCACGAACGGGCCGTACTGGACCACAGGTTCACCAATGGGCTTGCCGGCGATCAGCAGCAGGCGCGCCCCAGATTCTCCGGCAGTGAGAGCAATCCGGTCTCCGTTGTCACCCAGAATGTTGGCAGCGCTGCGTTGAAGTGCGCGATCGGCCAGGTTGGCGGTGCCCTCGTACAGGTACAGCATGGCATTGTGACCCTCCGGAACCGGCAGCGTCACACTTGCACCCGATTCGAGATGGATGTCAGCGTAGATTGGCTGGGTGCTTCGATCCGCTACTGAGCCCTCGTGAAGCTGGCCCTCGATCTCCATGTTGCCGGCGATGAGCTTTACCTTGCCGCCTTCAAAGACGATCTCAGGGATCTCTTCCGGCTGGATATCGCGGTAACCCGCTTCTGTCATTTTCTCTGCCGCGGGCAGATTCAGCCAGAGCTGGAAACCCCGCATCACGCCTTCTTCCTGCTGCGGCATTTCCGAGTGAATGATCCCACGGCCGGCGGTCATCCACTGAACGCCGCCATTGCGCAGGTCGCCGCGGTTCCCCAGGTGATCCTCGTGCAGCATGTGCCCCTCGATCATATAGGTCACCGTCTCGAAACCCCGGTGAGGGTGCGATGGAAAACCGGCGATATAGTCGGCGGCCTCGGCGGAGCCGAACTCGTCCAGCATCAGGAACGGATCCAGGCGGATATTCTGTTGCTGGCCGATGGAGCGCTTGATGCGCACGCCGGCACCGTCGGAAGTTTCCAGGGCTGGAATAATCTGTTTCAGGGAGCGCAGGGTCATGGTGTCCTCCTCTCGTTAGCTCATGACTCCATTAAAACGGCAGACGAGGGGAGAATAAAACGCAGAATTCTGGCGGGTGACATCAAAAAAACTGAAGGACCCGTGACGCCCCGGGCGGAGCGTCACGGGAGGCGATCATTCGACGTTGCGGGAATAGAAAATCTCAAGCATCTCACGGCGCAGGCGGTCTTCGATGGACTGTGCTTCCGCCGGGTCGAGATCACTGGCGTTTACCCCGAAGACATAGTTATCGAGATTGAAGTTCTTCAGCATCATCTTGGTGTGGAACAGGTTTTCCTGGTACACGTTCACATCGATCATCTGATACGCGTTCTGGGTATCCTCGGTCAGATAGTTCTGGATCGAATTGATGTCGTGATCAATGTAGTGTTTGGTACCGTCCACATCGCGGGTAAAGCCGCGAACCCGGTAGTCCACAGTGACGACATCAGAATCGAAGCTGTGGATCAGGTAGTTCAGCACTTTCAGCGGTGAGATCAGACCACAGGTGGAGACATCGATGTCAGCCCGGAAGGTGCTTACGCCATCATGGGGGTGGCTTTCCGGGTAGGTGTGCACGGTGACGTGGCTCTTGTCCAGGTGCGCAACGATGGTATCCGGCAGCGGCCCCGGGGATTCCTCGTTGTCCGGTTCTTCGCCATTGGTCAGTTCATGCTCGGCAATCAGCATGGTGACCGAAGCGCCGTGTGGCTCGTAATCCTGGCGCGCAATGTTCAGGACGTTGGCGCCAATGATTTTGACCACGTCGGTCAGAATCTGGGTGAGACGCTCGGCGTTGTACATCTCATCGATGTAGTCAATGTAGGCCTTGCGTTGCTCTTCGGTCTGCGCATAACAGATGTCGTAGATGTTAAAGCTCAGGGATTTGGTCAGGTTGTTAAAACCATGCAGCTGGAGTTTTGATTCCATGCTCAGCCCCTCCGGATCGTGGAGATGAATGACTGCAGAGCTGCATTGCTGCGCTCTGCCGAGGCCGCCACCGACTACTGACCGGGTTGTTCACCTTTTGCGCAGACCGGCGGAGAGGGTGCGTATTATGCACACCGCAAGTGACGTTGAATAGTATTTGCAATGACATTTTAGCATCCGTGATTTCCGCTGCATTCGACCCACGGAATCTGGCCCATGGATGGTGTCGAAGCGCCTTGTCAGGCCTGCTATTCTGCCTCATGCACCTCATAGGTGTGACTGATCTCAACGCCCGCCTTTTCCAGCATTATGGAAGCTGAGCAATACTTTTCTGCCGACAGGCTGACGGCCCGCTTGACCAGGTTCTCCTTGAGGTTTTTGCCGGTTACCACGAAATGCAGGTGAATGCGGGTAAACACGGCGGGCACCGCGTCGGCACGCTCTGCCTCAAGTTCGGCATGGCAGGTGGTCACGTCCTGGCGGCTTTTCTTCAGGATGCTCATGACATCAAACGCAGAGCAGCCTCCCAGACCCATCAGCAGCATTTCCATCGGGCGCGGACCCAGGTTCTGGCCGCCGTGGTCCGGTGGACCATCCAGCTGGACACTGTGGCCGCTGCCGCTGGTGGCTTTAAAACTGGCGTTGCCGGTCCAGTCAATGGTTGCTTTCATGGGACGACTCTCCGTTGTAATAAGACGGGACCAACACTTGCGGTGGCCCGGATGAAAATGATCTGTGACGGGATGCTAGCACAACCGGCCTCGCCAGGCAGGCTGATCCCGGATACATGTTGTATACTCTTTCCGGTTGCCCGCAACAGACCTTCTTGTTATAAGTTGCGCAGTTTTGCAGTAAAAAAGAACGAACCCGCAAGGAAAGCCGGGTGCATAAAAAACATTGGGACCCGCCAGTATCTGAGGAGGCACGACTCGCATTATGGCCACTATCGTCAAGCCGGTTGAGCAGAAAACCAAGCATCTCGACTATTTCCTTTCGCAGTGTCATCGTCGTCGTTACCCAGCCAAGAGCACGATTATCTATGCCGGTGACAAGAGCGATTCACTGTTCTACATCGTCAAGGGATCAGTAACCGTCATCATTGAGGATGATGATGGTCGCGAGATGATCATGGCCTATCTGAACGCCGGCGACTTCTTCGGTGAGATGGGCCTGTTTGACAACATGGATTCCCGCAGTGCCTGGGTGAAGGCGAAAACCGAGTGCGAGGTGGCGGAGATCAGCTACACCAAATTCCGGGAAATCGCCCAGCAGGATCCAAGGGTCCTGTACTTCATTGGCGAACAGATGGCCTCGCGACTGCGCCAGACTACCCGTAAGGTCGGCGACCTGGCGTTCCTGGATGTCACCGGCCGTGTTGCCCGTACACTGCTGGACCTGTGCAAGGAACCGGATGCCATGACTCACCCGGATGGAATGCAGATCAAGATCACGCGCCAGGAAATCGGGCGGATCGTCGGCTGTTCCCGGGAGATGGTTGGTCGGGTGCTGAAAACGCTGGAGGATCAGGGACTGGTGCGCGTCAAGGGCAAGACCATGGTGGTCTACGGCACGCGCTGAGCGTTATTGCTGTTCATCCTGTTTTTGAAAAGACCGCTATCAACAGCGGTCTTTTTGCGTTTGGCAGCCACCATCCTGGCCGGCTGTGACCGCCAGCGCTACCCTATCACGGCAACGGATTTGATCTGCAACCAGACGTTCATGCCTGGCTCAAGACCGAGCTGGGCGACGGCCCTGGAGGTCAGTCTGGACAATATTGGCGTCGGTCCGGCCAGAAGTCGCACCAGGCTGATGCCAGGAGCAATATCCGGGTCGATCTGGTCGATGACCGCAGGCACCAGGTTCTGGATGCTCTGGTCGGAATTTTCGCTCAGGGCCAGACTGACGTCCCGGGCCAACACTCGAACCCGAACCCGGTCTCCCGGCTTTACGCGATGCTCACACCGTAACCAGAGCTGGCCGCCCTCGAACCGGAACAGTGCCAGGTGCCAGTGATCGTCAAGTTCGATAATCTGGCCTTCCAGCAAGGCACCAGCGTCGTCCTGAACGCGAAAAGGATTATCGATGCCTGCCAAGGTTTCCCGCAGTGGCCCCTGGGCAACCACACGACCTTCCTCCAGCATCACAATATGATCCGCCAACCGGGCAACTTCTTCGGTTGAATGGGAAACGTAGATGATCGGAATGGCCAGCGTATCGTGCAGTCGTTCGAGATACGGGAGGATTTCCTGTTTGCTGTTGAGGTCCAGGGCGGACAACGGCTCATCCATCAGCAACAGCCGGGGACTGGTCAGCAGAGCCCTGGCGATTGCCACCCGCTGGCGTTCACCTCCAGAGAGGCCGACAGGCATGCGGTCCAGGTGAGATTCCAGGCCAAGCCAACGTACTGCCTCGTCGAACCCGATCTGCCGGTTGCCAGCCGGGATGCGCCGGTACCCGAATTCCAGGTTCCTGCGCACGTTCAGGTGAGGGAACAGGTGGGTTTCCTGGAATACATAAGCCAGAGGCCGTTTATGGACTGGTCGAACGAACGTCTCGGTTTGCCAGGGTTCGCCGAGAACGGTCATGGAACCCGGGGCACTTTGCAGGCCCGCCATGCACCGTAGCAGGGTGGTTTTGCCACACCCGGAGTGCCCGAACAGCGCGGAGATGCCTGTGCCTGGCAGGGTTATGTCAACGTCCAGGCTGAAGCCGGGGAACGTGCATTGGAAGCGGGCGTCGATGGTGCTGGAGGCGGTCATCTGATCGCTCCGGAGCGGGCTTTGCCGTTCAGCGCGTAGAGCGTTACCAGAACCACGAATGAAAACACCACCATGCCGGCGGACAACCAATGGGCCTCGGTGTATTCCAGCGACTCCACATGGTCGTAGATGGCAACCGACAGTACCTTGGTTTCACCCGGAATGTTGCCGCCGATCATCAGGATCACCCCGAACTCGCCAATGGTATGGGCGAAGGTTAATACGGCTGCGGTCAGGAAGCCGTTCCGGGCCAGGGGCACGGCAACGAACAGAAACCGGTCCCAGGGCGCTGCGCGGAGAGTGGAAGCGACCTCCAGGAAACCCTCCCCGACGGCCTCGAACGCGTTCTGAAGGGGCTGGACGGTGAAGGGCAGGGAATAGATGACCGACGCGACCACCAGACCCTCGAAGGTAAACGGCAGCAGACCGATACCCAACGACTGGGTCAGTTGGCCAACCCAGCCTTCCGGCCCCATGACCAGTAACAGATAGAACCCCAGCACAGTGGGCGGAAGAACCAGGGGCAGTGCTACGACGGCCGCAATCGGTTGACGAAGCCAGTGTCGGGTTCGCGCCAGCCACCAGGCAATGGGGGTGCCGATCAGTAAAAGCAGCAGGGTTGTCGTCGTGGCCAGCCTGAGTGTCAGCCAGACCGGGTCCCAGTAGGTTTCAAGCATCAGTTGGCCGTGTCGTACCCGTAGTTTCGGATGATGGTGGTTGCGGTGTCTGATTTCAGGAAATCCATCCAGGCCTTGGCCGCGGCTTTGTCTGCACCGTGTTGCAACAGGATGGCCTGTTGGTCAATGGGCTGATAATAGGCCTGGGGTATGTGCCACAGTGTGCCATCATCTTCGTGCCAGGCCTTGATTTGGGACAGGGCCACGAAGCCTGCCTGGGCGTTGCGGCTGACCACAAACTGGAAAGTCTGGGCGATGGAGTCCCCCCGGACCAGTTTGTGTTGCAGGGCCTCCCAGTGATTCAGGTGCTCCAGAACCTGTTGTGCAGCAAGACCGTAGGGAGCGGTTTTCGGGTTGGCAATGGCCAGCCGCGAAAACGGCTGGCGGGCAAGATAGTCTTCGGCATTGTCAAAGGCGGCGACCGTGGGGCTCCACAGCGCCAGTTTGCCCCGGGCGTAGGTGAAGCGGGTGCCAGGAACGCCCGCCTGTTCTTCCTCAATCAGTGCCGGTCGCAGAGCGTCTGCGGCCATGAAAACATCAAACGGGGCGCCGTTTTTGATCTGGGCGTAAAGCTTGCCCGTGGAGCCGTAGCTTGCTGAAACGGTATGACCGGTTTCGGTTTCAAAGCGCTTGGCCAGTTCCCGGGTGGTGTCGGTAAAGTTGGCGGCGACGCCGAGACTAACCTCGCCCGCCACTGCTCCGGCAATCGCGGAGCCGGACAGCACAAACAGTATCAGGGTACGGAAGATCCTGCGGCCTCGAGGATAACCCACACAACATCCTTATTCGTTCAATCATTGATGGCAAGTGTCCGGGAGTGACATCCCTGGTTGCTCTGACGTCCACGGCGACTCCGAGGTCAGGCACAGGGACCGGAGATACTCCCAGACCTCCTCCCGGTTGGTTTCGTTGAGCATCTCATGACGCCCGCCTTCAAACAATCGCAGGGTCACATGCTCCACCCCCGCTTCGCGGATTGTCTGGAAATGTCGGCGTACGCCACGCCCCATCTCACCAACCGCATCCGCGGTGCCGGAAAACAGGTGCACGGGAAGATCTTTCCGGAAGGCAGACGGCGCAAGCGCTAGCATACCACCAATAAAGTCCCACCAGAGGCCAACCGTGCAATCGAATCCGCACAGAGGGTCGGCAACGTAGAGGTCCACCTGGTCCGGATCGCGGCTGAGCCAGTCGGCCCCGGTTCGGTTCGGGCGGAACTTGCGATTGAACTGCTCAAAGGTCATTCGGGCCACCAGACCGCTGCGGTGCCGCTTGCCACGAACCAGTCGAATCAGGCCGATCAGGGTCCTGGACGCCACGAGATGGCCCCGGTCAATCCGGTTGGTGGCGCTGAGAATCAGGGCGTCCAGCTGGTCGCCATGGGTCTGGGCATAGGCCTGGGCGATAAAGGAACCCATGCTGTGGCCCAGCAGGTTGACTGGCAGCCGCGGGAATTGCGCGCGGGCGTGTTGAACAACCAGGTGCAGGTCGGCAAGCACACAGGCCCAGCCACCCTGGTCGGAATAGTGTCCCAGGCTCTCGGGAGGGCAACTCCGACCATGGCCGCGGTGGTGGTAGGTGATGACCGCAATGCCGTTTTCGCCAAGCCAGTGGGCCAGTGGTTGGTAACGGTCGCCGTGTTCGGCCATGCCATGGCTGATGATGAGAATGGCGCCTGGTGTCGCCGGGGTAAAGACTGTCCCGGTTATCGTGTGGTCATCACCGGCGTTCAGCGTCAGGGGATGTTCGTTGATTGTCACGGCCCGTTTCCTTGTTATTTTTCACTGTGGCCGGGCGTTGCCACTCCGGCGGTTTCCATAGGTGGGTGAGGCGAGACAATAATCCGCCTGGCTGTGCCATGTCGCGGAACAGGTCCACGTATTCGTGGGTCCAGAGCACGATCAGGTTGTTGGAGCGGACGGGCCGAGTGATGCCATACTCGGGCGGATGCTGGGCGTCTTCGTCAACAAAGGTGCCGAACAACCTGTCCCACAGGATCAGGGTGCCGCCGTAATTCCGGTCGATGTAGCCGGGGTTGCGGCCATGATGAACCCGGTGGTGACTCGGGGTGTTGAAAACAAGTTCAAGCCAGCGGGGCAGCTTCCCGACCAGTGTGGTGTGAATGAAGAACTGGTACACCAGTGACAGTGCATAGGCCACACCGATCCAGACAGGGTTGAGCCCCAGCAGTGCCAGGGGTAGATAGAAAATCCACATGCCGTTGAAAATGTTGGTGGCATTCTGGCGCATGGCGGTGGAGAAGTTCATCCGCTCGGAGGAGTGGTGCACCACATGGGCGGCCCAGAACCAGCGTACCCTGTGACTGGCCCGGTGCATCCAGTAGAAACAGAAATCCACGCCCACAAAGGTCAGCAGGACCGTGAACCCGTTCAGCTCCAGGTCAAATAGCCGATAGTGATAGCACAGGGCGTAGACAGGAAACGCAATCAGCCCGGCGAAGAGCAGCTCGGTAACCTGATAGCCGGCACCCAGGGCGAAGTTCCGAATCGCTTCACGGCTATCCATCAGCCGCGGATCGTGGCGAATCTTCAGGTATTCCCAAAGTGTAACGGCCACGAAGACGGGGGTGGCGATCACAAAGATCAGCTGCCGTTCATCCAGCGCCAGCCAGGGAGAGGCCGCCTTCCAGAGGGCAAGCAGGCCGCTTTCTTCCAGTACGGCCAGCATCATGTCGGTCAGAGCCATCGAATTCCTGCCGGGTTCCATTGGTAACAGGACCATTCTCGCACGCAGCTGGGCCAACGGAATGTCGGTTCACGCCAGATTGGCTGGCGATTTCCGACAGGATCCGATTCAGTCTGGCCGGCGATTATCACTGTAGACTTTCTCCAGAGCCCGGATCTGAGGTTGCCACTGGTCCAGCCAGGTCTTGATGTCTTTGGGAATCCGGGCAGGTTTCGGCCAGGGAACCGGGTACTGCGCTGGCTGGAACATGGGTGCAAACAGGGCGGCGGCCGTGAGGTCGGCGCGGGTGAACTGATTGCCAACCAGGAACGGGCGCTCGGCATAGATCGCTGCCAGCTCAGTGAGAAGATCCTCCATGACCTGCCTGGATTTTTCTGAAGTTTTCTCGTTGATCTTCATCCACTGACGCATCACTTCATCAACCCGGCTGAACGCCAGGCTGAGCAGAATCCTGTTATAGAAGGGCGTGCCGGCAGCCAGCATGGGCACTACGATTTTGGGTCGCTGCAGGAAGTGGTGGTAGGAGTAGCAGCGAATGGCGGGGCCCGCTTCTTCGTCCAGTCGCCGTTCCCAGGCCAGCGCCTGCTCGCGAAGGTCCGGATCCTCCGGTGTCAGGGAATGCTCGGGAAAGGCCTGATCCAGGTAATCCAGGATGGCCGCCGAGCCCTGGACCACCTGACCATCGTGCTCCAGCACCGGGACCGAAGAAGCCTGGCCGGTCAGCTTCCGGATGGTTTTTACATGCTGTCCGGGCAGCAGGTTTACCGTTTCGTAGTTCAGCTCCTTGTATTCCAGGGCCCAGCGAATTTTCTCGCAGTAGTGGGAAATGGCAAATTGGTACAGTTTCAGTGCCATGGGCTTGTCTCCTCGGTTCAGCGTTCTAGCATACTGTCGGTGAGGCGCGAGAAGAAGCCTCGTCGAATACTCGCGGTGGCCTCGCCAGTCGTTGGGTTCTAGAATGTAGCCCGAAAACATGCCTACAAGGGAACTGACCATGCACTCACGACGAGTATTGATGTTGTCCGTCGTTACGGCCTCGGGCCTTGCTCTTTTCGCCTGCTCTTCTCTACCCGAAACCAGTCAGCCGGTTTCCGGAAGCTATGCCTGCGGGCAACTTGATATCGCGGTATCCGGGAGCGAGAACAGCGATCTGATCAGTGTGGACTATCTGGATCGGCGGATTTTGCTCAAGCCGGAAGTGAGCGCGTCGGGGGCCTTGTATGTTGCCCCGGGTGATGACCAGACCCGTTTCTGGAACAAAGGTGAAAAAGCGACCCTGACCATACGTGGGCAGACTTACCCGGAGTGCCTGCAGCCAGGTGATCTGGAAATGCCATTCGAGGCGAGGGGCAATGAGCCTTTCTGGCACGCGACGATTGAGGGCGGCGAGCTTTTGTTAACACGCCCTTTCGAGGAACAGGGCACCCGCCGTGTTCCGGTTGAAGTGAAAACAGCCAACCGCCATGGGCGGGAATTTACGGCAACACTGGATGACCTGCCCATCACGCTCACGGTGGCCCGGCAGCTTTGCGAAGACAGTATGTCCGGAGCGCAATACCCGGCACAGGTGCGCCTGACGGTCGGCGATGATGAATACACCGGGTGTGGCGGGGATCGGCAACGGCTCTTGCGCGGTGCGGTGTGGGTTGTCGAGGATCTTGCTGGCGCCGGCATCATCGATCGGTCGCGGATCACCATCGAGTTTCTTGAGGACAACCGGATGGCCGGTCGAGCCTCATGCAACCGGTACACCGGCAGCTACCAGCTTAGAGGCGAGGGCATCGCAGTCGGACCTGTCGCATCGACCCGCATGGCCTGCGCGCCCGCGCTGATGAACCAGGAGGATCGGTTCCTCAGCCTGCTGGATCAGGTGAGTTCAGTGCGTATCGGGAAACATGGTGAGCTGCTTCTGTCGACGGCCGACGGCAAGACAATCAAGGCGTTTCAGTCCGACCACGATACGCCGTAGCGAGCCAGGATCTCTGATACCCGCCCGCTCCTTTGCAGTGCTCTTGCCCCTTCAGACAGGAGTGCTGCGAGCTGGGTGGAATCACGGCCGACCGGTGAAAACGCCACGTAGATCGGTGACTCGTGGATTACCGCAGCCATTCTCAGGCTCTCGGTGTCGCCTTCCTGCTGCAACTGCCAATTCATTACGTACCGATCCTCCGGGAATACGTCAGACCGCTGCTGATGCAGGAGTTCAATCGCCCTGCTGAGTGGCGCCGGGCCCGACAGTATCCAGACCCGTTCCGGGTCATCCTGGTGGCGCTCGATATATCGGTTCAATACCGGCGAATAGGCATAGCCATTGATTGCAAGCAGTGTGAGCTCGCTGAGCGACTCTATGCCACCGTACTGCCAATCGTTGTCCGGGTGGGTGTAAAGCGCAATCGTTGAGTAGCCGGTTGCGGCGTCCGGGAATACAAAGTCCGGTGCGTCCCCCGGAAGGGCCCCGACAACAGCGTCAATATAGCCGTCCCTGGCCTGTTGCAGGGCCCGAGCCCAACTCATGTTGACATACTCCACATCGATACCTGCCAGGCTGAACGCTTCCCTGGCGATATCGATCATGTAGCCTTCGTGCTCGGAACCGGCCTCACAATTATGGGGGCACCACGGATCGGCGGCGATGACAACGCGCTGGCGCGGATTTGAGGGTGCTGGTGCCGCGGGAGCGGTCTTCGTTACCTTTGCTGCTGTTTCAGGAACCAGTGGTGGCGGGTCCTCTGGCTGCGAGCAGGCGACAAGAAAGAACGCAATGAAAAGAGCCAGGGTTTTTGCCATGGTAATAAAACCGGGATGCCGATACCGTCGGCTTTCCCTGAAGCATAGACCCTGGATGTCGTTTTGTAATGCTAGGCCGCGGTTTTGTCCCGTTCGGCAGATGCCGCGGTTGGCACGAGCGCCTTGGCCAGATCCTTCATGTGCAGGGTGCCAACGTGCTGCCCGTCCCGCACAACCCGGAAATTCAGGGACATGTCACCATCCGATTTCAGCAGAATCGACTCAAGATTGTCTTTTTCCGAGATATCGCCGGCAAACTCTGAGTCAGCGTCGTCCGGCGGGCTCATCACAGAACGAACCCTGAGCACCCGCGCCCGGTTGATATCGCTGATGAAGTCGACAATGTAGGGGTCGCCGGGATTGAGCAGAATCTCCTGGGGATCCCCCTGTTGTACCACCTCACCGTCTTTCAGAATGACCAGGTGGTCCGCCAGCTTCAGGGCTTCATCCAGATCGTGGGTGATAAATACGATGGTTTTCTGCAACTCTTCCTGCAGCTCCAGTAACAGATCCTGCATGTCGGAGCGAATCAGCGGGTCCAGTGCCGAGAAGGCTTCGTCCATCAGCATGATCGGGGCATCGGACACCAGGGCCCGGGCGATACCCACGCGCTGCTGCATGCCACCGGACAACTGGTGAGGATACTGGTATTCATTGCCTTCCAGGCCAACCCGCGCGAGCCATTTCCGGGCATCGGCCTCAAAATCCGCGGTTGTGTAGCCGCGAATGTCCTTGGCCATGCCGGCGTTCTCGAGCACGGTTTTGTGGGGCAGCAGTGCAAACTTCTGGAATACCATCGACATCCGCTCACGACGCAGCTTTCGAAGCTGCTCCTCGGTGTAGCTCATGATGTCTTCACCGTCGACATGGATTTCGCCAGCGGTGGGGTCGATCAGCCGGTTCAGGTGGCGGATCAGAGTGGATTTCCCGGAGCCGGACAGGCCCATGATTACGGTGATCTCGCCATCATGCATGTCGACGTTGATATCCCGAAGGCCGAGGACGTGTCGCTGCTGTTCCAGCAACTCGGCTTTGCCCATGCCCTTGCGAACGTGCTCCAGGGCAACATCCGGGGTCGGGCCGAAGATCTTGTAAAGGTTTCGGATCGAAATCTTGATGTCTTTTGCCATGGGGCGTTCCTCACTGCTTCTGGGAGACGTTGATTCGTGCCAGGGACGCCTTGGTTACCCGGTCGAGAATAACCGCCAGGATAACGATGCCAAGGCCGGATACCAGGCCAACACCCAGTTCCAGGTTGCGGATACCCCGAAGGACCAGAACGCCAAGCCCGGGCGCCGATACCAGGGATGCGATGACGACCATGGCAAGACTCATCATGATGGTCTGGTTGACCCCGGCCATGATGTTGGGCAGCGCCAACGGGATCTGCACCTTGTAGAGCTTCTGTCGGGGCGTCATGCCAAAGGCGTCTGCAGCCTCAATCACGTCTTTATCCACCAGGCGGATGCCCAGATTCGTCAGCCGGATCACCGGAACGATGGCGTAGAGGATGATGGCGATACCGTAAAGCTTCGATTCGGTGACACTGAACAGGAAGATCAGCGGGATCAGGTATACGAAGGGTGGCAGTGTCTGCAGCATGTCCAGAATCGGCACGATCATGCGCTGCAGGGGGTTGCTTCGCGCCATGGCAATGCCTATGGGAACACCCAGTAATACGCACAGGAAGGCGCATACAAAGATGATCGCAAGGGTTTGCATGGCGTAATCATAATGGTCGATAAATGCCAGCAGCACGATACTGCCGCCGACGAACAGCACCAGTTTCCAGGATTTGGTGACCAGGTAAACAACCGCCAATAACAGTGGAATCACGATCCACCAGGGGGTATTGAGCATGGCGTACAGCGCGCCGTCGAGGAACCAGCTAAGCGGTTGGGTAAGCGGGTCCAGAACCAGGCTCAGGCTGTCCTTGATGGCCAGAAAGCCCTGTTCCAGGCCCTTGGTAAGCTCCCTGGACTGGGGGAAAGCGGCACAGGATTCGTTCAGGGCGTCCATGGACGGAAACGGGAGTTCCCACACAGAGGCCGGCTCGGCGCTCTCTCCCTTGGTTTTGTTCAGCAGATCGGCCATCGACATCGGGCCGCTGCTCTGACCTTCCGAGCACCATTGCTCAAGGCCAAGCGATGAAAAAAGGGGGTCGTAGGTTGCCATGGGCGGTCAGTCTCTCCTGCGCACGTCTGCAATCAGAACGGTTTTCGGGAAACGGCCCGGGGCATCCCTGAGGATGCCCCGGGAGGGGCAGGTCAATCAGTTGAGAACGTTGGCCAGACGCTCACGGGCGGAGTCGTTAAGCCAGGTTGACCACTCGTCGCTGTTGTTGCTGAGGTAATAAACCGCAGCTTCTTCGCCGGAGGCATTGTTCGCGTCCATCCAGGCCAGAATGCCGCTCATGGTCTCGGTTTTGAAGGTCAGCTTGCTGAGCATCTCGGCCACTTCCGGCTCGCGGTCTTTGAAGTCAGTGGTTACTGACGTCAGGATTGTGGCCGCAGGGAAGTCTGAAACACCCGGGTTATCGACATCCGGTGTCTGGTTTTTCTGGTGCACGTCCGGTTTGATCTCGCCCAGGTCAACCCGGGTCATGTCGTACTTGCCGAGAGGAACGGTGGGGCCCCAGTAGTAGCCGAACCAGGGTTCCTCATTCTGGACAGCAGACGCCATGGAGGATGCGAGGGTCTCGCCGGAACCATGGTTGAATACCTCAATGCCGGACTCTTCCAGATCCAGGGCGCGGATCAGGTTGTCACTGACAACACGGCAGCCCCAGCCGTCCGGGCAGTTGTTGAACCGGCCACCAACGAGCTCGGGATTAGCCATCACGCCTTCGATGGTTTTCAGTTCCGGGTGCTCTTCCGCAAGGTAAGTCGGAATCCACCAGCCTTCAACGCCGCCCGGATCCAGGACTTTGCCGAGGCGCTCGACCTTGCCCTGCTCTTCAAGGCGCAGGTAGGCCTCGCCCGCGGAGTTGAGCCACAGCTCGGTGACGATGTCGGGCTCGCCATTCTCGGCAACCGAGGTGACAGCCGGGACGGTATCGGAAGGGACAATGGTGACGTCACAGCCGTAACCCTGCTCCATGATAAAGGTGGCCACGTTGGTGACGACCGTGTTGGATGCCCAGCCCATTTCGGTGATGGATACTTCGCCGCAATCAGCCTGGGCGGCGACGGGTACGGATAGCGCGCAAAGCAGTGCAGCAGACTGTAGCTTTCGCATAGTCACTTCTCCTTCTTCAGGGTTTGTGATTTTTGAAGGGTGTGGTCGGTGTTAGTTCCGATACAGGGGTGCCGCGATCCGGACGGATCGGGAGAACAGCCGTTTTATGGTCGCTGTTATGGTCGAACAAATCAGAACATCTCGGTTAATACCTAATATTAGGATAACGAACCTCAGCTTAGTTACAAGGGCGTATTCCAAATGTATCTATAAATCAGACAGATTATGCGTTCCGATAGCTGTCAATAAGCTGTAGCAATCAGCGGCTACACTCCGCGGAACTGATACCGGAGATTGCCATGACAGAGCTGCGCGACCTGACGCCTCACACGTCGATTACCCAGGAGCAGGGCAGCCGTGATGGTCGCCAGCGGAGACTGTTACGAACCTTTCTCCCGGAGCTGATCGGTCTTGAACGTCTGCTGGCAGAAGCACCGGAACTCGTAGCCACGCGAGTGGTTGAGCGCATTGCCCTGAAGGATTTGTCGCTACCCATCTACCGGGTCGATATCGGCTCATCCCGAGCGGATGTGCCGGCGGTATTGATTGTGGGGGGCGTGCATGGGCTGGAGCGCATTGGCAGTCAGGTGGTGATGGCGTGGCTGAAGTCGCTGCTCGCCCGGGTAACCTGGGACGAGCATCTGGCCGGGCTACTGCAGAAAGTACGCATTACCCTGTTGCCGATTCTCAATCCGGGCGGCATGTACCTGAATCAGCGCAGCAATCCCAATGGTGTGGATCTGATGCGCAACGCGCCGATTACTGCCCAGGACCGCAGTGCGTTCCTGCTCGGGGGGCAGCGCATCTCCCCCCGCCTGCCGTGGTACACCGGCGATCCGGAGCAGGGCATGGAGCCTGAAAACCAGGCGCTGGAGGCCGTGATAGAGGAATTATTGCCCGGCCGACCGTTTAGCGTGGCGCTGGACTGTCATTCCGGTTTCGGTATGCAGGATCAGATCTGGTTTCCTTATGCCTACCGGCGGCGACCGATGCGCCGGATTGCTTCGGTTATGGCGCTGAAACTGATCTGGGAGCAGGCGTATCCCAACCACGATTACCGGTTTGAGCCCCAATCCCGACATTACCTGACACACGGTGATTTGTGGGACTACTTCTACAAGCAGGTCAATCGTGAAAATGCCGGTGTTTTTCTGCCTCTCACCCTGGAAATGGGGTCCTGGCGATGGATCCGCAAGCGTCCGCGCCAGTTGCTTCGACTGGATGGTTTTTTCAACCCCCTGGTTCCCCATCGCCACAAGCGGGTTTTACGCAGCCACCTGGCCTGGCTGGATTTTCTGGTTAACGCCGCGGCCAGCCATGAGAACTGGTTGCCGGTTCGCGAAGAGGAGTCCATGCTGAGAGAGGCCGCGATCATGCACTGGTATCGCGATTCGAATTAGCGATTCGGTGGGCCCGGGCACTCATCAAACGGAACACTTGTATGCACTGGATTCTGTTGCGGGGGCTGACGCGGGAACACGCGCACTGGGGAAACTTTCCGTCCCGTCTGCGTGAGGCGTTTCCCGATCAACTTTTCCATACGGTCGATCTGCCCGGAACGGGAGTGCACTATCTGGAAAACAGCCCGTCAACCGTGGCCGCTATCCGGCAGAAGGTCTCCAGGCAGGTCAGCCATATTCCCGGACCCTTCAGCGTCCTGGCACTCTCGATGGGCGGCATGGTGGCCCTTGATTGGGCCCAGCATGTCCCCGAGGGTCAGATTCAGAACCTGGTGCTGATCAATACCAGTTCGGGTTTCAGTCCACCCTGGCAGCGCATGCGGCCGGGCGCCTGGCCTCGGGTGCTACGACTCCTGGGGCGCAGGGAGCTGTTTGATCGCGAGCGGGACATCCTCAGACTTACTTCCAATCGAGAGGTCCCATTGTCACTGGCAAAGCAGTGGTACAGCATTCAGCGACGACGCCCTGTCAATCCCCGGAACGCCCTCAACCAGTTGACGGCGGCCGCTCGCTACAAGCCTGATGAAAAACGACCGATGCCAGACGCTCTTTTGCTGGCCAGTCGGGGTGATCGCATTGTTCACTGGCGCTGCAGTGCCGCGCTGGAAGAACGCTGGCAATGGACCATGAAACTGCATCCTGATGCCGGGCATGATCTCCCGCTGGACGACCCGGAGTGGATTATCCAGCAGCTCCGCAACTGGCTGCCCCGGTAACGCCGGTTGCTTGACGCAACTCTTCTTTCCCGTCAGTCTTCTCGTTTTGAACCGCCAAAGCCGTCATTGATAAGGAACGGAGCCCATAATAATGAAAATCTTCGAAACCAAAACCGCCCCCAACCCGCGTCGTGTCCGTATGTTCATGGCTGAGAAGGGGTTGCTGGACACGGCCGAATTCATCGAAATCGACCTGCAGAAGGGTGAAAACCTGACCCCCGAATTTGTTGCTCGAAACCCGATGAAGAAAGTGCCGGTAATGGAGCTCGATGACGGCACCTGCATCGCCGAGACCATGGCCATCTGCCGTTATTTCGAGGAAAGCTACCCGGATACACCGAGCCTTCTCGGTGATACTCCGCTCGAAAAGGCGCAGCTTGAGCAATGGCTGCGGTGGATTGAGCTGTTCTTCTTCATGCCTACCGGCATGTGCTTCCAGCACACCACCGGCTACTTCAAGGACCGGATGAACCCGATCAAGGAGTGGGGAGAAGAGTGCGGCAAGAGTGTCGAGAAGTTCATGCATTTCCTCGACAAACAACTGGAGGGCAAGGAATACATCTGCTGCGATCGATTTACAGCTGCTGATATCAACGCCTTCACAACAGTGGCCTTTGCCCGAGTAGTAGGTATCCGGATCCAGCCGGAGCAGACCAATCTGCAGGCCTGGTACGACCGAATCAAGGCCCGCCCCTCGGCCCAGGCCTGAGGTCGTAAGCGAAAGAGAGACGTAAATGACCACAATGGATTCAAGACTCCAGTGCGCGCTGGCGGCGATCGACACAGCAAACCAGGCCGATCCCAACCTGGAACCCTTTGGCGACGAACACCTGCCGAAGGAATACGCTTACAGCCTGCACATGACCCGCTGGCTGTTCGAGCTTGAATCCGACCCTTCCGAACGCATGCAGATCGCCTGCCGGGCCCAGCACATTGAGCGCTGGACCATGCCCCGGAAGGACTATCCGGAAGGCCGTAAAGCCTATTATCAATGGCGCCAGGCCTGTGGCCGGATGCATGGCCGGCGGGCGGCGGAGATCATGGCGGAGTGCGGTTATCCGCAGGAGGAGTGTGAGCGGGTGGAGACCATTCTTACCAAGCGGGAGCTAAGGCAGGATGCCGATACGCAACTCTTGGAGGACGTGGCCTGCATGGTGTTCCTGGAGAAGTACTTCGCGGATTTCTATGAGGAAAAGGCGGACTACGACCGGGAAAAGTGGTTACGCATTGTCCGCCGGACCTGGGGCAAGATGTCGCCCCGTGGGCACGAGGCAGCACTCAAGCTGGCCGAGGGCATGCCGGCGCATCTTCTGGAACTTTTGCAGGAGGCTTTGGCCGAAGCCTAGTATCAATTGCCTGCTGCGTACTTTTGTGCACAGTCCAGCGGGTACGACCTGCCAAAATACGCTGTGAATACCTCCCTGTACGCTCGGCTCCGCCATCCATGGCTCCGCACGATTTTGGCAGGTCGTACCCGCTGAACTGTTCAAACTTGTGAGTTAGCCTTCTGGAAAAAACAATTCTTGGAGTTTCTGACCGGGCTCTTCCGCCCGCATAAATGATTCCCCCACAAGGAAACCGTAAATCCCGCGAGCAGTCATCGCTTCTACGTCGCTGCGCGTCATGATGCCGCTTTCGGTAATTGTCAGCCGGTCCTGGGAGATACGCTCATGCAGATCAAACGTGGTGTCCAGAGACACATCAAAGGTGTGCAGATTGCGGTTGTTGATGCCGACCAGAGGCGTCGTCAGCGTCAACGCATCGTCCAGTTCCTCACCATCGTGCACTTCGACTAACACATCCAGGCCAATCTCATGGGCAATGCCTTCTAACTCCTGCATCTGGTCTTTGGTCAGGCAGGCTGCAATCAGGAGGATGCAGTCGGCGCCTATGGCCCGGCTTTCGTAGACCTGGTAGGGCGCCACCATGAAATCCTTGCGGATTACCGGCAGACTGCAGGCATTGCGGGCGGCAACCAGATAATCCTCATGCCCTTGGAAGAAGTCGTGATCGGTGAGCACGGACAGGCAGGCCGCTCCGCCGTTTTCATAGCTCTCGGCGATCACTGCCGGCTCGAACGGATCCCGCAAAATACCTTTGCTTGGTGAGGCTTTCTTGATCTCGGCGATAACAGCGGGAGTCTGCTGTTCAATCCGGCTGCGCAAAGCGTTGGCAAAACCTCTGGCTGCCGGTTGATCCCCAGCCATGGCCTTAAGGTCAGCAAGCGAAACTTTTGGTTTCCGCTCGTCAATTTCTTCCCACTTACGGTCAACGATCTTGCGAAGAATGGTGGGAGTCTTGTCCAAATGTCGTTCAGTCATAACGGGCCTGTACAAAGTTAGCGAGAGTCGGAGCGGAGGGAGCTTCCAAAACTGTCTGCAGCCATGGATGGCTGCAGCCAAGCCCTACATGGACGTATTCACGGGCGTGTTTTGGAAGCTCCCTCCGCTCCGGCTCGTCCGGCTGCGAAGTCAGCAGACCAGGATCAAAAGCACTGAGAAAAATCAGCCAGCTCCGACATCTTGCCGGCAGCGAGGCCAGAGCCCATGGCGTCCAGGGCCATATCGACACCTTCTTTCGGCGTCTTGGCCAAACCAGCGACGTAGATGGCTGCGCCGGCGTTCAGGGCAATCAGGTCCCGGGCTTTCTCGGCCATTTCATCGTGGCCACGACCGAAAGCTGCCTTGATCAGCTTTAAGGAATCGTCGGCGGTGTCCACGGTCAGGCCCACCAGAGCCTGGCTCTTGATGCCAAGATCCTCCGGGGTGATGTCGTATTCGGTGACCTTGCCGTCTTTCAGTTCCGCCACGTGGGTGGCGCTGGCCAGGCTGATCTCATCCAGGCCGTCTTTGGAGCAAACCACCATGATGTGCTCGGCCCCAAGGCGATGCAGCACCTCCGCCATGGGGCGGCAGAGTTCCCGGTTGAACACGCCCACCAGTTGGCGCTTGACGCCCGCCGGGTTGGTCATGGGTCCCAGGATGTTGAAAATGGTCCGGCAACCCAACTCTTTGCGGGGGCCGATGGCGTGTTTCATGGCGCCGTGGTGAGCCGGAGCGAACATGAAGCCGACACCGATTTCCTCGACACAGCGGGCCACCTCTTCCGGTTTCATGCTCAGGTTGATACCCAGCTTCTCCAGCAAGTCGGCACTGCCGCTCTTGGACGAGACCGCCCGGTTACCATGCTTGGCCACAAAGCCGCCGGCAGCGGCTACCACAAACGAGGCGGCGGAAGACACGTTGAACAGGTTGGCGCCGTCGCCGCCGGTGCCGACGATGTCCACCAGAGGCTCAGCCTTCACCGTTACTCCGGTGGCCAGCTCGCGCATCACCTCGGTGGCGCCAGTGATTTCATCAATGGTTTCGCTCTTCAGGCGCAACCCCATGAGAAACGCGCCAATCTGGGCGTCGGTGGCCTCGCCCTTCATGACGATGCGCATCACGTCCTTCATTTCCTCCCGGGACAGGTCCAGGTTGGAGGCAATGCGGTTGAGAGCTTCTTTCATGTCCATGTGTCGGCCTCTTATTGTGATCTCAGAAAGTTGCGCAGCAGTTCGTGCCCCTGTTCCGTCATAATAGACTCCGGATGGAACTGCACCCCTTCAATCGGCAGTGTCTTGTGGCGAACCCCCATGATTTCCTCGATGGAGCCGTCGTCGTTGCGGGTCCAGGCGGTCACTTCCAGGCAGTCCGGCAGGGTGGTCTTGTCGATGACCAGGCTGTGGTAGCGGGTGGCCTGCAGCGGGTTGCTCAAGCCCCGAAATACGCCGGTGTCCTTGTGGAAGACCGGGGACACCTTCCCGTGCATGACCCGGCCGGCCCGGATAACGTCACCGCCGTAGACCTGGCCGATAGCCTGGTGGCCCAGGCAAATGCCCAGGATCGGCAGCTTGCCGGCGAAATGCCGGATGGCCTCCATGGAGATGCCGGCCTCGTTCGGAGTACAGGGGCCAGGGGAAATCACCAGCCGTTCCGGGTTCAGTTCCTCGATCTGTTCTATGGTAATTTCATCGTTCCGGTACACCTGCACATCGGCGCCCAACTCGGCCAGATACTGCACCACGTTGTAGGTGAAGGAATCGTAGTTATCGATCATCAGCAACATAATCCGTTCCTCCGCCTCAGTGGTCGAAATCGTTGTAAGTCATGGCCACTGCCCGGAAAATGGCGCGGCCCTTGTTCATGGTTTCCTTCCACTCGAGGCGGGGCACCGAATCGGCCACCACGCCGGCGCCGGCCTGGATGTGCAGGGTGTTGTCCTTGATTACGGCGGTACGGATGGCGATAGCCGTGTCCATGTTGCCGTTGAACGACAGATAGCCCACGGCGCCACCGTAGACCCCACGCTTCACCGGCTCCAGTTCATCGATGATTTCCATGGCCCGGATCTTGGGCGCGCCACTCAGGGTGCCGGCGGGCAGGGTGGCCCGAAGCACGTCCAGGCAGCTGGTGTTGTCTTTCAGCCGGCCGGTGACGTTCGAAACAATGTGCATCACGTGAGAGTAGCGCTCGACAATCATTTTATCGGTGAGCCGGACCGTGCCGGTTTCCGATACCCGGCCGGCGTCGTTGCGGCCCAGGTCGATCAGCATCAGGTGCTCGGCAATCTCTTTCGGGTCGGCAAGCAGTTCCGCTTCCAGGGCCTTGTCCTCGGCATCGGTGGCGCCGCGCTTGCGGGTACCGGCGATGGGGCGAACGGTGACTTCCTCGTCCTCCACCCGGGCCAGGATTTCCGGGGAGGAGCCAACGATGTGGAAGTCCTCCAGATCCAGGAAGTACATGTACGGTGACGGGTTCAGCACCCGAAGTGAGCGGTACAGGTTGAGCGGCGGTGCTTCGAAGGGAATCGACATGCGCTGGGAAATCACCGTCTGCATGACATCGCCGTCGAGCACGTAGCCCTTGATCTTGTCCACGGCCGCTTCGAATTTGTCCTGGGTAAAGCCGGAGACGAAGTCGCTCTCGTCCACGGCTTTGCCGCGAAGGTGTTGAGGCGTGCGCGGCGCGTCGGCGGTTTGCCGATGCAGGTGCTTCTCCAACTCATCAATGCGGCTGTGTGCCTTCTCGAAGGCGCCCTCAACGGCCGGGTCAGCATGGACAATCAGGTGCAGTTTGCCACGCAGGTTGTCGAACACCACGATCTCGTTGGACACCATTAGCAGAATGTCCGGCGTGCCGATCATGTCCGGTGGACAACTTTGGCGCAGGCGCTTTTCGATGTAGCGCACGGTGTCGTAGCCGAAGTAGCCCACCAGGCCACCGTTGAACCTGGGTAGTTCGTCCAGGTCGGGCGCGTGGAAGCGCTTCTGGTAGGCCTCGACAAACGCCAGAGGGTCTTCGACTTCTTCGGTTTCGACGATCTCGCCGCCGCGGCTGATCTCCACCCGGTGGTCAAAAACCTTTAGCACTTCATGACTGGGCAGGCCGATGATGGAATAACGGCCCCATTTCTCGCCGCCCTGAACGGACTCGAACAGATAGGAATACGGCCCGCTGGCGAGCTTGAGGTAGGTGCTCAGAGGCGTATCGAGGTCGGCCAGAACCTCGCGGTACACAGGGATGCGGTTAAAGCCGGCGTTGGCGAGCTCGGAGAATTGCTCGGGTGTCATGGTACGGTTTCCTGAAATCTGATCTGCATTGTGGACGGAAGCCAGTGCTTCCATCAGGTGCTGCGGGCTCGACGGGCAGGAGCCGGTCGGCCGCCGGGCTTGCTCAGCCGGTGCGCCATCGCCACCATCGTGTTGCGCGGGTTGTCAGGATGCCTCGCGCTGCAGTCAGATTCAGTCCCTGCACGGCAGGAATCTCCCGTAAAGAAGTGCTCAATGTAAGTTCCTTGTGAGATTACAAAAGCTCGGCCAGCGAATCAACAACCGCATCCGCGCCCAGGGTATCTACGGCTGGCCCATAATTGTAGCCGTAGCGGACCGCCACGCAGGGAATGCCCGCTGCCAGTGCGGCGTTAATATCCGCCCCGGAGTCGCCCACCATTACCGTGGTTCCCCGGGTTCCCCCCAGCGTCTCCATGGCATGAAGCAGGGGCGTCGGGTCCGGTTTCTTGACCGGCAGGGTGTCACCACCCACGGTCAGATCAAACCAGTGGTCCAGCCCCATCTGTTCAAGCAGCGGCGCCACAAACTGTTCCGGCTTGTTCGTGACAATGCCCAGCCGGCAGCCCTGGTTTTTCAGATGTGTGAGACAGGCCTCGACGCCGGCATATACCACCGAATGCCGGCCATTGATGGTGCCATAGGCGTGATAGAAGATTGCCAGGGCATCGTTGAACAGGGCATCGTCTTTCGGCCGCGCCGGTTCCCAGTCCACCTGGCCTGCCAGGGCCCGGCGCACAAGCACGCTGGCGCCGTTGCCGACCCAATTCCGCACCCGGTCAATCCCGGCGGGGGAGCGGCCAAGATGCTCGAGCATCTGATCAATCGCTGCCGCAAGATCCGGCGCGCTGTCCACCAGGGTGCCGTCCAGATCGAACAGGGCAACCCCTGGCCAGCGGGCGTTGAACAAACCCGCCAGGCTCATTGGCTGATCACCCTGCGGGCCTGCTCCAGCTCTTCGCGCATGGCGTCGATGGTGGCCTTGTAGTCGTCCGTATTGAAGATGGCGGAACCGGCCACGAAGGTGTCGGCACCGGCCTCGGCGATTTCCCGAATGTTCTCGGTCTTCACGCCGCCGTCGATTTCCAGGCGGATGTTGTAGTTGCTGGCATCGATGCGTTTGCGGGCTTCCCGGAGCTTGTCGAGGGTGCCCGGTATAAACTTCTGGCCGCCGAAACCGGGGTTCACGGACATCAGCAGTACCATGTCCAGCTTGTCCATCACATGATCCATGTAGTGCAGGGGCGTGGCCGGGTTGAACACCAGGCCGGCCTGGCAGCCACCATCGCGGATCAGTTGCAGTGATCGGTCAATGTGGTTGGTCGCTTCCGGATGAAAGGTAATGTAACTGGCGCCGGCGTCGATAAACATACGGATCAGGTCGTCCACCGGCGATACCATCAGGTGGACATCGATGGGGGCGGTCACGCCATGCTTGCGCAGGGCCTCGCAGACCATGGGGCCAATGGTGAGATTGGGCACGTAGTGATTGTCCATGACATCGAAGTGCACGACATCTGCGCCAGCGGCCAGCACGTTGTCGACTTCCTCGCCAAGGCGGGCAAAATCGGCGGACAGGATGGATGGGGCAATCAGGTAAGGGTTCATGACGGCTCTCTCACAACAATGGATAATGGCGTGGTCAGCGGTCCCTGCCGCACATTCAGGATGGCTGCTAGTCTAACAGCTCAGTCGCGTTTTTTCGCAGTCAAAGGATCAGTATCTGTGCAGAGATTCGAGTTTTACCGGCCGGTCGTGTTCCGGTCTGTCATCCTGGCCCTGATGTTTGCCGTGCCCTCGGCTGTCTTCGGCCAGGAAGAGGGTGATCAGGCCGCCGAGCCTGGAGATTCGGCGGCGCCGGCTACCGATTCTGCAAGCCGGGCCCTGGTCTGGACGGGCACCGGGGAGCGCTCCCTGAACCAGAGCTTTCCCGAGGCGGCGGTATGGCTGGAACTTGAGGAGGGGGACCGGGCGCTGGGGCTGTTCTATCCGGAAGCCCGGCTGCCGGCCCGTGGTGCCGTGCTGGTTCTGTCGGACGAGGGCGAAACCGCCGCCTCCGGGGTGACCGGAGCGCTGGCGGCGGGGCTGGCTTCGAGGGGATGGGCCGTGCTCACGCTGGGCCTGGAATCGCCTTCGCCGGTACTGAGTGAGATCCTGATGCGGCCGGTGTCAGAGAAACCGGCGGCTGAAGCGGATGCAGAGGAGCAGCAAGCATCGGAATCGGTCATGATTGACGTTATGGCCTCAGAGAGCGCCGACGATCTCGAGGCGCGCTACAGAAATCGAATCAACCAGATGCTCGCGGCCGGACTGGCTCTTCTGGTGGAGCGGGGCTATGAGGCACCGGCTGTTCTGGGAGTCGGGCGGGCCAGCATACACGTGACCAACCAGGTGTTGGAGGGTGGCAATGCTTCTGCGCTTGTCTGGGTGGCTCCGCAGTTTTACCCGGTCGACAGGCCAGATCTGCCGGAACGTCTCGAGTCGCTGGGCACGGAATTGCTGGAGCTGTATCCCTCCGGAGACGTTGATGATCGATCAGGTTGGAGTGTTGGCATGAGGTTGCGTCGGGCCGGGATGAGTGGCTTTGAGCGACAGCCGGTGCCCTGGCTCACACCCGCACCCGGAACTCTGGGCGATACGGTCGCCAGCCGCGTTGCCGCCTGGCTTGAGTCCCGCTAGGCGTGGCCTAGGTGTTGTGACGCTTGATCAGCTCCCAGGCCTGCTGATAGTAGAGCAGACGTTCTTTGGCGAGGTTCTGGTCACGGGCGCTTATCTGCTGCTGGGCCAGTTTGTCCGGATGGCACTCGGATACCTTCTTGCGGTAGGCCCGTTTTATCACCTCCAGAGAATCCCGTCGGGTAACCCCTAGAATCTCGCAGGCTTGCTGATAACTGGTAGGTCTGGAGAGATTCTCACTGTGCCGGGTCCAGACTTTGCTGGCATAGCTGTCAAAGATGTCCTCGGTGACGCTGACCGGCAGACCAATCTGATCAATGGCATCCTCGCACCGGTAGCGTCTGGGCTTACCGGGCCGGCCGTTAAGCTGACTGGCGTGGCACAGGCAGATGGCAGTTTTCAGGGCCGGTGCTGGCCACAGACGGCGGGACAGGCGCATGGCCAGGCCGCGGATGAAGGGCAGTTGCCCGGCTGACTTGCCGTCCTGGAACCAGCCAATGGCGCGCCGTCGTTGACGCTTGGACAGCTTCATGGCCTTTATCAGGGATTCGGCATAGCCGATGTCGGCTTCGGTCACACGACCCTCTGATTTGGCGATGTAACCCAGAAAGAAAAACAGGGGGCGTCTGCACCAGCGGGGCAGGCGGGCGCGTTCGATCAGCGCTGGAGCCTGGTGGCCGCACGCCGAGAGTTCCCGCATCAGGCTGGAAAACTCGGCTTCCATCCGGGCCGGCAACACCGGTTGTCTGTTACTGCCTGCCATGGCTTTCGGATTCCGTTCTGCCCAGTTGGCTGTCCAGCGCTTGCAGGCGTTCCGGGGTGCCCACGTCTACCCATTTTCCCGGATGGTAAAGGCCTCTCACACGGCCATCGCTCATGGCATTGCGAAGCACCGGCCCTAGCTTTCCCGCCCGATCTGTCAGGCCGTCGAACAGGCACCGGCGCAACAGGCTGATGCCGGTGAAGGTCAACTTGTCCGGCCCGTCGTCCATGAGCAATCCCTGATCCGTCAGATGAAAGTCTCCCTCGGGATGGTGTGGCGGATTGTGGGTAACCACCAGCAGCGCGTCGGCGTCGGCCGGCGGGATCAGTTGGGCCAGGTCGAAATCGCTCCAGATGTCGCCATTGATCACCAGGAACCAGTCGGTTTCATCATCGGCCAGCAGGGGCAGGGCGCGCACTATGCCGCCGGCGGTCTCCAGGGGCTCGCCCTCGCGGGAGTATTGAATTGACAGGCCGAACTGATCGCCATTGCCCAGCGTTTCCTCAATCTGGTCGCCTAGCCAGGCGTGGTTGATGACCACCTCGCGGAATCCCGCTCGCCGCAGGTGGTCCAGGTGATAGCTGATCAGAGGCTTGCCGGCGGCCTTGAGCAGGGGCTTTGGTGTGGCCAGGGTCAGCGGCCGCATGCGTTCACCTTTGCCGGCGGCGAGGATCATGGCTTTCACTGGTGCGAATGCTCCTGGCCGGGGGCCGGGCCAATGCTCACCTCGATGCGCGGCATAACCGTATCGCTGAGCCATTCGTGGAAATGGCGCAGGGCCGGCTGCCGGCTGCTGGCAACGATCAGGTACTGCACGGTGCGCGGAATGTCATTGAGGTAACCGTGTTTGCCATCGCGGATCGACAGCCGGGCGAAAATCCCGGCGGCCTTCAGGTGGCGCTGCATGCCCATCAGTTCAAACCACTGACGGAAGGTTTCCGGATCGGCCCGATGCAGTCCTGCGTCCCGGCTGCCCTGTCGAAACACCTCCAGCCAGTCGCAGATCCGTGCCTCCGGCCACTGGATGTAGCAATCTTTCAGCAGGGACACGACGTCGTAGGTGACCGGACCGGTGACGGCATCCTGGAAATCGATGACGCCGGGGCGCGGTTCGTTGGGGCGGACCAGCAGGTTGCGGGAATGGTAGTCCCGGTGAACCGTTACTTCCGGTTGCGCCAGCGCACTTTCCCGAAGCATGGAAAACGTGGTGTCCAGCAGCGCCCGCTCACTGTTTTCCAGCTGCATGCCCAGATGCTGTTCCAGTAGCCAGTCCGGAAACAGCGCCATCTCTCGCTCCAGGAGGGTGGCGTCGTAGGGAGGCAGTGGGTACGCCTCGGGAGAGGGCTGGCGGGCAATGAGAGTGAGTTCCTCAAGGGCATTCCGGTACAGCCGGTCTGCAGACTTCTCGTTCAGTTGGCCAAGCATCAGCCGGTCGCCAAAATCCTCCAGCAACAGGAAGCCCTGTTCCAGATCAGCCTGGACGATTTCGGGCACGGCAATGCCCTGCTGATGCCAGTGCCGTGCGATGGCCACGAAGGGTTCGCAGTCTTCGTGTTCCGGGGGCGCATCCATAACAATAAACGGAACATCGCCACCGTTGGTCTTCGCCTGACCGGCGTGCTGCCAGACCCGAAAATAGCGGCGAAAACTGGCATCGCCGGAGACCGGTTCGGCTTCGCTCTGTTCGAAGCCGGGGAACTGTCTGACCCAGTTGGTCAGCAACTGCAGGCGGGTATCCATAACTCGGGTTGCGATCCTGAAAATAAGTTGTCGCTGACAGCGAAAGTTAGCAGAGGAGTATAAAGAGGGTAAATCGGTTTTGCAGCGGAGTTTCCGTTAACAACCCCGGAGGGCACGTGTAAACTAGTCGGCGGTTATTATCGCCCGTCCTCCAATTCACCCGGAACAGGATCCAGCCACCGTGCCATGTCCCGAACGCCCACTGCAATCACCGCAAAGCCGGTGGCAGAGCCGGTATGGCCATTTGCTGCTGGCCGCGTTTCTGGGGGGTGGAAGTTCCGCAGGTTATGCCCAGGCAGCGCCGTCGGCGGCGGAAATTGACTGGCGCCCCAGGGCGGAACTGCCAGATGAGGTTCGGTCTTCGCTGCCTTTGTTCTGCGAAGGGGGCTACTTGCCTTCTGGTGGTGCCGACGGAGTTGGCGGTGCGTTTGCCAATGGCAGCGATGCCGAACAACCGCTGGAAGCCAGTGGCCTGAATGCGCGGTATGAGATCGATCGCGAGCTGTTTCTCCAGGGCGACGTCCGGATTCGCCAGGGCGGCTTCCAGGTGACCGGTTCGGAAGCCCGTTACAGTCAGGAGCGCGGCGCCGTCTCGGTCCAGGGGCCACTGGTCAGTCGAGGTGAAGGCTTTTTACTGACTGGTGAGGACGCTAATTATGATGTGGAAACCGGTCGCCTAGACATCAATACGGCGACCTTTCTGCTGCATGGGCCGGAAATGCGTGGCAATGCCGGCAGCCTGTCGCGTATCAGCGAGGAGCAGGTGGTCATTCAAGATGGTTTGCTCACCACCTGCGGCCCCAGACAGAATGACTGGGCCATCGTCGCCTCGGACATTCGCCTGGATCGGGCGGAGGGGTTTGGCACTGCCAAGCATGTTCGGCTGGAAGTCCTGGATGTACCGGTTTTTTACTGGCCCTGGGCCAGCTTCCCCATTGATGATCGCCGCAAATCCGGCTTCCTGTACCCTCAGTTCGGCTCCTCCAGTGCTGGCAGTGGCGCTTTCATCGCTGTTCCCTACTACTTCAATCTGGCACCCCACTACGATGCAACCCTGACGCCCCAGTACATTCATGGCCGGGGTCTGTTCAACGAAGTTGAAGGTCGGCACCTCAGTTCGCTCGGGGAAACCACCCTGCAGCTTGGATATATCGGCAATGATTCGGCGTTCGAGGAGGAGAATCCCGGGGAGTCCGGAGAGCGCTGGGCCCTGGATGCCACTACCCGGGCTGCCTTTGGCGGTGGCTGGCGAGGCTACGGGGATTTTTCCGTGGTAAGCGACGAGGACTATCTCAGCGACCTCAACCGCAGCCTGGAGATCAACCAGGCCACCCACCTGCAGAGAAAGGGCGGGGTGACTTTCCGGAGCGACCAGCAGTACTTTGACGCCTACCTCAATGACTACCAGACCATCAGCGACCGCATCGCCGACGTTGACAAGCCCTATGCCCAGCTGCCTGAAATTATCTATGCGGGGCAGACCGATGCCGGTGTTGTGGAAGCCAGTGTGGAAAGCCAGTACACGGTCTTCTATCGGGATAACGAGGCCCTGACCGGTCTCGATCGTGCCAACGGCCAGCGCTTCCGGGCGCGACCGGAGCTGGCGTTGCCGATGCGGGCCTTGTGGGGATTCAGCCGGCCCTCGGTGAGCCTGGATTACACTCGCTACGATCTGGGTGACTACACCCTGGGCGATGGCGCCTTCGATCGCACCGTGCCAGTTGCCGAATGGGATAACGGGTTGTATTTCGACCGGCAGAGCAGCCTGTTCGATGTGCCCTATAACCAGACCCTTGAGCCCCGCCTCTATTACGCCTGGGCCGATGCCGATCCGGACCAGAACGACATCCCGGATTTCGACACCGACCTCCAGACCTTTCGTTTCGAGCAGTTGTTTCGTCCGGACCGTTTCACCGGCGGTGACCGCGTCGGTGATGCCAATCAGTTGACCGTTGCCCTGACCAGCGGTTTCAATGATCTGCTTACCGGCGCCGAGCGCGCCCGGTTCAGTATTGGCCAGGTTCAGTATTTTGAGGATCGGGAGGTGACCCTGTTTGGTGAGGGTGCCGGTACCCGGAGTCGTTCTCCCCTGGCGGGCGAGGTGGTGCTAAACCCGCTGGATACCCTCGAGATCCGTTCTTCCGGGCTGTGGGATCCGGATACGGGTAACACGGAGGAAGGCCGGAGTCAGTTGCTCTTTCACTCCAGTGATTATCGCTACCTGGCCAGTGTGGGGCACACCTACAGCCGGGACGAACTGGAACAGTCGGACATTGCGGCGGTTTTCCCAGTATCGGACCGTGTTAGTCTGATCGGCCGCTGGGTCTATGATTCCGACCTTGACCGGACCGTCGGATCCCTGGCCGGACTGGAATACAATAACTGCTGCTGGAGTGTTCAGGTTGTTCACCAGAACTATCTGACCGACGACCGGGAGCTCGATAGCCGTATACTGTTCCAGATCCAGCTGAAGGGCCTTGGTGGCAGTGATGGGGCTTCATCGAGTATTTCCGAGGCCATTTACGGTTTCGATGAAAGGGAGCGTCGTCGTTTTGGAACTCCCTGAGTGGATCCCGGACTAAGGCCCCCAAAACGCCAGAAAAGCTCAAATTCTATTTGCAGAGGTGATTATGAAGGCGACCCTTCGCCATGGTGTACAAGCGTTACTGGTTCTTCTTGCCGTTCTGGCTCCGCTGTCTGTTCAGGCCGAGCGCAAGCTGCTGGATCAGGTGGTGGCCATTGTCGACGAGGATGTCATCCTGCAGACCGAGCTGGAAGCGCGAATCAGTACCATCACCAGTCGTCTCAGCGCCCAGGGCACGGCGTTGCCGCCGCGGCAGATCCTGGAAGAGCGGGTGCTTGATCAACTGATCACCGAATCCATCCAGATGCAGATGGCGGATCGCGCAGGTATGCGTATCAGCGATAACGAGCTGAACGAAACCATGGCCAACATTGCCGAGCGCAACGGCATGAGCCTGGCCCAGTTTGAAAACCAGCTGGCCGCCGAAGGCGTGAGCTACAACCAGGCCCGCGAGCAGATTCGAAGGGAGATGCTGACCAGCCGCGTTCAGCAGCGCCAGGTTGGCAACCGGGTACGGGTAACCGACAGGGAAGTGGAAAACTATCTGGAGAGCCTGGAGGCCCGTGGTGGCAATAACGCCCAGTACCGGCTGGCGTATATTTTTGTCAGCGTTGATGATCCGTCCGACGAGGCGGAGGTCGATGCGGCCCGGGAAAAGGCCCAGCGTCTGCGCAATGAGATTGCCAGCGGCCGTGATTTTCGCGAGGTGGCTGTTGCCGAGTCCGATGCCAGTAATGCCCTGGAAGGCGGCGATATGGGCTGGCGTGCCGAAGGCCAGCTGCCGTCTCTCGTTGCCCCGGTGGTGCCGGAGCTGCCGGTGGGTCAACCGTCGGAAGTTCTTGAAAACAACAGCGGCTTCCACCTGGTGATGGTCATGGATAAACGCGGGGGCGAGCAGCAGCAATTGATCCGGCAGCATCGCGTTCGCCATATTCTGGTGCGGCCTTCCGAAGCAACCACCGACAGCCAGGCGGAAACCATGATCCGGGATCTGTATCAGCAACTGCAGAACGGTGCCAGCTTCAGTGCCCTGGCCAAGGAGTATTCGGATGACCCGGTGTCCGGTTCCGATGGCGGCAATCTGGGCTGGGTGAGTCCCGGTCAGATGGTGCCCGCGTTCGAGCAGGCCATGCTGAATGCCGATATCGGTGAGTTCCAAGGGCCGTTCCGCTCCCAGTTTGGCTGGCACATCCTGCAGGTTCAGGAGCGCCGTCAGAAAGATATCAGCGGTGATGTGCGCGACGCCGAGGCGCGCCAGGCCATCTACCGGCGCAAGTTCGAGACCGAATTGCAAAACTGGCTTCAGGAGATCCGCGACGAGGCCTTTATCGAGTTCAAGGGCGAGTACGCGAAGGACGAACCTGCAGAACAAGAGCCGGTCTCCTGATGAGTAATCCTGTGGTTCTGGCGCTCACCGCCGGCGAGCCTGCGGGAATTGGTCCGGAGTTGTGCCTCCAGCTGGCGCTGGAGTCCAGAACCTGTGGTGTCGTGGTGGTTGCCAGTAGGCCGCTGCTGGAGGCCCGCGCGAAGCAAATGAATCTGGCGGTTGAACTGCGTCCCTGGCAGCCCGGAGAGGCGCCGGAAATGAAGGCGGGCCTGCTGTCGGTGCTGCACGTGGAAGGTTGCGCCAATGACCAGCCAGGCTCGCTGGATACCGGCAGCAGTGCCTATGTGGTCAGGACGCTGGAGGTTGCCGCCAATGGCTGCCTGGATGGCGAGTTTGATGGCATGGTAACGGCGCCTGTCCACAAAGGCGTGATCAATGATGCCGGCATTTTGTTCAGCGGCCACACCGAATTCCTGCAGGAGCTCTGCGGCGTGGAGCGAGTGGTTATGATGCTGGCGACCGAAGAGCTGCGCGTTGCGCTGGTAACCACCCACTTACCGCTCAAGGATGTTTCCGCCGCCATTACCCCCGACCGCCTGACTCAGGTGACTCGGATTCTCGATACCGATCTGAAAAAGTTCTTTGGCATTGCGCGGCCCCGAATTCTGGTGGCCGGCCTGAACCCCCACGCCGGGGAAGGCGGCCACCTTGGCAGGGAAGAGATCGACACCATTGAGCCCACTCTGGAGAGTCTGCGCGCGGAAGGCCTTTCGCTGACCGGACCGCTGCCGGCCGACACCCTCTTCACGCCGCACTGGCTGGACCAGGCCGACGCGGTTCTGGCCATGTACCATGATCAGGGACTGCCGGTACTGAAGTTTCAGGGCTTCGGGCGCGCCGTAAACATTACCCTGGGCCTGCCCATTGTCCGAACCTCGGTGGACCATGGCACGGCCCTGGATCTCGCTGGCACCGGCCGGGCTGATGCCGGCAGCCTGCATACGGCCTTGAAGGTGGGCGAGCAAATGGCTCGTTGTCGTAAATCTGCAATTGAAGAGACCCGTTCGTGAGCAACAAAGCCGGCCACCAGGCCAGAAAACGGTTTGGCCAGAATTTCCTCCATGATCCAGGGACCATCGAGCGGATCATCCGCGCGATCAATCCGAAACCCGATGACGCCATCGTGGAAATTGGTCCCGGTCTGGGCGCGCTGACCGAAGAGATACTGGCCGTGAATCCAAGGCTGCAGGTAGTGGAGCTGGATCGCGACCTGATTCCGGTGCTGCGCACCAAGTTCTTCAACTATCCCGAGTTCCGGATTCACGAAGCGGACGCGCTCAAGTTCGATTTCAGCCAGCTCATGGTGGATCGTCCCCTGCGGATCATCGGTAACCTGCCGTACAATATATCCACGCCCCTGATTTTCCACCTGCTGTCCCAGGCCGGCGTGGTGCAGGACATGCACTTCATGCTGCAAAAAGAAGTGGTTCAGAGGATGGCCGCGGTGCCCGGCGACAACAATTACGGTCGCCTTGGTATCATGACCCAGTATTTTTGCAGGGTGCAGCCGCTGTTCGAGGTGGGACCCGGCGCGTTCCACCCGGCGCCGAAAGTGGATTCTGCCATCGTCCGGCTGGTGCCTCATAAAACATTGCCCCATCCCGCGAAGGATCTGGCGACGCTCCAGGCAGTGGTTCGCACGGCCTTTAACGCGCGCCGTAAAACCCTGCGCAAGGCCCTGGGCGGTATGGTCTCGGTTGAACAGCTCCAGAGCCTGGGAATCAATGACGGTCTGCGCCCGGAGAATCTGGGGTTGGCCGATTACGTGGCCATCGCGGATCTGCTTTTCGAAGAGAAGGGGGCCGCCAGCCCCGCAAACGAGGTAAGTGATGACTGATTACGCCATTGGCGATATTCAGGGCTGTTACGAACGCCTGAGAGACGTCCTGGACAAGGTGGATTTCTCCCCCTCCCGAGACCGTTTGTGGGTGGCCGGCGACCTGATCAACCGTGGCCCGTCCTCACTGGCAACTCTCAGGTATATCGAGAGCCTCGGGGATTCTGCGGTTGTGGTGCTTGGCAACCACGATTTGCATCTGCTTGCGGTGTCGATGGGCGGCCACCAGACCCGTCGCAAAGACACCCTGTCGGATATCCTCGACGCGCCCGATCACGACCGGCTTGTTTATTGGCTAAGGCAACAGAAACTCTGTGTTCACGATGCGGCCCGGAATCTGGTGATGACCCACGCCGGTTTGCCCCATGTCTGGTCGGTCAGTCAGGCCATGGACTGCGCCCGGGAAGTGGAAGCTGTGATCCGGGGCGATGCCGCCGAGGAATACTTCACCCATATGTACGGCAACCAACCCGAGCGCTGGGACGATAGGTTGCAGGGTATGGATCGCTGGCGTGTTATTACCAACTATTTTACCCGCATGCGCTTCATTGCGGAGGACGGCACCCTGGAGCTGGCGGCCAAGGAAACCGTTGACAGCGCCCCGGAGGGCTTCGAGCCGTGGTTTTATTTCCCGCGCAATGACGATGTCCGAGTGGTGTTTGGCCACTGGGCAGCCCTGGAAGGAAAAACCGGCAGCGACCGGTTTATCGGACTGGATACCGGCTGTGTCTGGGGCGGTGCCTTGACCATGATGAATCTGGATACCGGAGAAAAGATCCACTGTGACTGCTGAGTCCGTACATCAACCCCGGCGGGTCCTCGTATGGCCTCTGGTCGCGGGAGCTTTCCTGGCGCTTCTGGCGGTAATGGCAGGCGCCTTCGGCGCCCACGGCCTGCGCGGCCTGGTCAGTGACCGGGGGCTTGAAGTTTTCCAGACCGCCGTCACATACCAGATGTATCATTCCATTGCGCTGGTTCTGTTGGCTTTGCTCAGCGGGCAGGGGCTTCCCCGGAAATGGCTTGGTTGGTCGGCTGGATTTTTCCTCGCCGGGATTCTGCTGTTCAGCGGCAGTCTTTACCTGTTGGTGCTTACGGACATCCGCTGGATCGGCCCGATTACGCCTCTGGGCGGCATGTTTTTCATGTTGGGCTGGGCGCTGTTAATAACCTCCGGTCTCCGCCGGAACAAGTGATGAATACAGAGGTGCAAGAGTCACGATGCAGGTTCAGGTAAATGGCGATGCAATGGAGCTGCCGAAAGGCGCAACCGTTGCCACGCTGATTGAAAAGATGGCTCTCGCGGGCAAGCGGCTGGCGGTCGAGGTAAACGAGGACATCGTGCCACGCAGCCAACACCCGGAATTTACCCTGAGCGATGGCGACCGTGTGGAAGTCGTTCACGCGATTGGCGGCGGTTAAACTGGCCGGTCCGCCCGGCCCGGCAACCACAGCGGTTTCCATCCTCCCGTATTCAAATTATTCAGGAACTTTATGACAGAGACATCCGAAATCCAGCTTCCAGAAGACAGACCGCTAGAAATTGCCGGGCGGGTTTACCAGTCCCGTCTGCTCGTTGGCACCGGCAAATACCGTGACATGATGGAAACCGGTCATGCCATCGAGTCGAGCGGTGCAGAAATTGTTACCGTTGCAGTTCGCCGCACCAATCTCGGCCAGAATCCGGATGAGCCGAACCTGCTGGACGTAGTTTCCCCGGATCACTACACCATTTTGCCGAACACCGCCGGTTGCTACACCGCCAAGGATGCCGTGCGCACCTGTAAGCTGGCCCGGGAACTCCTCGATGGCCATGATCTGGTGAAACTGGAAGTCCTCGGCGAGGAGAAGACCCTCTACCCGAACATGACCGAAACGCTGGTGGCCGCTGAGGAGCTGATCAAGGATGGCTTCAAGGTGATGGTCTACTGCTCGGACGACCCGCTGCTGGCCAAGCGCCTGGAAGATATGGGCTGTGTGGCTATCATGCCGCTGGGTGCGCCCATCGGTTCCGGGCTGGGTATCCAGAACCGGTACAACATCCGGTTGATCGTTGAAAACGCGAAGGTACCCGTACTGGTCGACGCCGGCGTCGGCACTGCCTCAGATGCCACCATCGCCATGGAGCTGGGTTGCGACGGCGTATTGATGAATACCGCCATCGCCCAGGCCAAAGACCCGATCAAGATGGCCAATGCCATGCGCCTCGCCATCGAGGCTGGCCGGGAAGCCTACCTGGCAGGCCGGATGCCGAAGAAACTCTATGCCAGTGCGTCCTCGCCCATTGATGGCACCTTCTTCTGATCTCGGGCACAATCCTGACTAACGATAACCGAGGGCCGGCGCTGAACGACCGGCCCCGACAACGATAAATCAGAGCGCTGCTGTCCTGCCATGACTGATCAGAAACCCAGTCGCCGTGAGGCGATTCTTCATGCCCTTGTGGAACTCCTGGAGACGGATCCTGGAGCCCGAATCACCACCGCCGGCCTTGCCAAATCCGTTGGCGTTACCGAAGCGGCCCTGTACCGACACTTTCCCAGCAAGCGGAAGATGTTCGAGGCACTTATCGAGTTTGCTGAGGAGGCGGTGTTCTCTCGCTGCCAGGTGATCCTTCAGGAGCAGGAGGATGTGCGGGTTCGCCTTCAGCAACTGGTGCACCTGGTCCTGGTGTTCGCTGAGCGCAATCCTGGCCTGTGTTGTGTGCTGACAGGAGATGCCCTGATGGGCGAGAACGACACTTTGCGCAAGCGTGCCTCCCAGTTTTTCGAGCGCCTGGAAACCCAGGTGCGCCAAACCCTCAAGGAGGGTGAGATCCGCCAGGGGCTTCGTCCAAGAACTACGTCTGCCCGCGGTGCCGATTTTGTCCTGGTGTTCGTTGAAGGCCGCATTCAGCGGTTTATCCGGTCTTCGTTCTCGCGGTTGCCTTCTACTGACTTCGACGAGAGTTGGGGGTTGGTTGCTGAGGGTGTTTGGGGCTGACCTTTTCGTTCGCCTCTTAAAGATTCCTAGCCTGCTTGGTCTGGAGTTTAGGCGAGGGCAGAAAGGGCTTTCCCGAAACCGCTACGAGCACGTCCATGTGCGCTTGGCGTCGGCCATCCATGGCCGCCGACATTTCGGGAAAGCCCTTCCTGCCCCCGCCTATCAGACTCTTGAGATATATCTCCTCAATCCTACCTGCACACTCAGTCGTACCCTGAGGCAGACCGCAAAATAGACCGAACAGGCTCCCAAACCGCCGGCGCCGAGATCAGGATATCGCGACCCCAGAGGTCGGCTGGATAACCCTCAGGTATCTCGCTGAAGTGGCCAGCTGTGGCGCCTGCTTCCAGGGCGATCAGGCGGGCCGCGGCGAAGTCCCAGGGGCTGACGTTCTCGTAGTAGATGTCGAGGCGGCCACAGGCCACCCAGCAGATATCCAGGGCCGCGGAGCCAATACGGCGCAGGTCGCGGCATTGGTGAATCATGGCGTCCAGGCGTTTGACCAACGGTTCCAGGGCGTCTTTGGTGTAGGGGAAACCGGTGGCGAACAGGGAGTCACGAGGAACCGTGGCGCCACTGTGCCGGATTGGGCGGCCGTTGAGAGTGGCGCCTTCTGAGCGGGTTGCCCGGAAGGTTTCGCCAGGGAAGGGTGCGTGGACGACACCGGCCTGGACCCGACCTTTTTCGGCATAGGCAATGGACACCGCCACCTGGGGGTGGCCGTAGGCATAGTTCACGGTGCCGTCGATGGGGTCAACGATCCACAGAGGAGTGTCCAGTTCTTCCGCCTGGCTCAGGTCCGGCATGGTTTCTTCTGAGAGGATTCGATGGTCTGGGAAACGCTTGCGGATGGCGCCGGTAATGAATTCGTCGGCCATCACGTCGGCGTGGGTGACCAGTTCGGTCTGGTGTTTGTAGTCGGTTCGCAGGGCGTTGTTGTCCCGCTCGCGGCGAATCAGCTCGCCGGCTTCGCGGGCCAGGTTTTCGGCAAAGTCGGTAATCTCGAGCAGAGAAACAGAATCAGACATGGCGCCCCCGTTGATATCCCCTAGGAATGAGGACGCCAGTCTAACACGGCAGAATCAGAGGCTGTTCAGCCACTGCTCCATCTTGTCCATGGCCAGAACCAGTCTTGGACACGCCTGCTTGACAAAGTCGTCGCCCAGCTCCTGTTCGGCATAGTCAGTGCCGGCGAGGTGCAGGGATTCGGTTCCATCGAAGTCAACGAAGGCCAGTCGGGCCCCAAGATGATCCGGCACAAAGCCGAAGTCGCTGGCGGGCAGGATGGCGACGCCGGTGTTTTCCAGCAGAGCCTGGCAGAAGGCCTGGCTGGTTTTGATGTCTTTCCTGGCCAGTTGCTCCCGGAACCCGGAGAAGTCGGGGAACAGGTAGAACGCACCTTCCGGTTTCTGGACCACGGCGCTCATCTCGGTCAGGCGGCGATGCATGTACTCGCCCACAACCTTCAACACACGGCGGGACTGTTTCAGGTATTCATCAATGTCCTCACCGCCGTTGAACGCCGCGATCGCTGCGTGCTGGATTGGTGCGCTGGTGGCGGTATAGGTCTCGCTGGCGATGATCGCCATGGCGTCCTGCAGCGGCCTCAATTCCCGGGGGAAAATAAATGTGCCCAAGCGCCAGCCACCGGCACCGGCCCACTTGCTCAGACCCGTACTGATGATGGTGCCTTCGGGGTAATAGCGGGCGATGGATTTGTGCCTGCCCTCGAAATGCACTTCGCCGTAGATTTCGTCCGACAGCAGAATCAGCTTGTATTTGCGGGCCACGTTGGCGATGGCCAGCAGCTGGTCGTCGGTGTAGGTGCAACCCGTGGGGTTGGACGGGTAGTTCAGGATCAGGATCCGGGGCCGCGAGGGATCATCGCGACAGATGATATCCAGCTCTTCGGCGGTCAGTTGCCAGTTGTTTTCGGCATGGGTCGGCAGCCAGTGTACGGAGCGCCCGATGATCCGGGCTTGCGGCGCATAGGAAACCCAGCTCGGGCGGGGGATCAGGAGGTCCCCGTAGTAGGCCAGCTGGAGCATGAACAGCAGCTCCTTGGAACCCGGGCCGATGAGCACGTCCTCCCAGGTACAGTGCATGCGTTCGCTCCGGCGGATGTAACCGGCGATGGCCTCACGCAGGCCTTTGAGGCCCTTGACCGGCAGGTAGTCCTTTTCGTGGGCGTGCTCTTTCAGCGCCTCCACCACGCGATCGGGCACCGGGAAGGGGGATTGCCCCAGCCCGAGTTTGATAATGTCCTTGCCTTCGGATTTGAGGTGATTGCTCAGCTCATTGATGCGAAGGGTGGCTGAGGGCTGAATGCCCCGAACGTTCAGGTTGATCGCGTAACGGTGGTCGTTTTGGATGTCCATTGTCCCTGTCTGTTGGTTGGAAATGACCTCGTTAGTATAGAAAACCCAAACATAGGTGTGATGCCGCAGCGGATAGGTGATTGCCGCAGTTTGGCATCAGACTTTGGTCGCGGCTAACGGGATTTGATCCAGACTTCCACGCGCCCGTTGCGAGAGTTGCCGCTGCCGCCCACTGGCATGTACTGGCCATAACCCGTGTAGGCAACATCCGGCACGTTCACTTCCTGCAGTGCCTTGCGGACCGACAGGGCCCGAAGTTCGGAGATCATCTGGGCTCGCAGCTCGTGGCTCTGGGTGTCGGCAAACCCGATCAATAACAGGTCATCAGCGGATCGACCGTTCTGGAGCAGGTACTGCTGAACCCGCAGCAGGTCGCGGCGCGCCTTGTTATCGAGCTTGGTTCGGCCTTCGGAGAAGCGGAAATTGACGGTCAGACGATGGTAGTTACCGGTCAGTCGGCGAAAGCTTTCGGGCGTCGAGTCGTCGAACTCCGGCTTCACCGCGATGGGGTTCTGTGAAATGAACCCGGATTCGGCCACCAGTGCCTGCCCCTGCTGGCCGAGGGCGAATCCGATCAGGCCGGCGGAGAGCGGCGGGACATCACTTCCCGGCGTGTACATGAACAATCGACGTGACAGCAGGTAGTCCTCACTGGCGACGGTGAGCTGATTGGGGCGCAGAGCTGGCGCATTGCCTTCCGAGATGGCCAGTAGTTTGCTGTCTCGAACCGAAGCCAGGCCGGAGAAGCCGATGCCGGAGGGATCCCGGCTAACGTCATCGGATAGCTGGTCGTTGGATTCGTAGCGCCTGGCGGTGTTGTCCAGTTCGAACTCTTTCCCCAGTACCAGGGATTTGAAGGTGTCCCAGGTCCCGGAACGGTCGTCCCTGGCGTAGAGTTGAATGGGGCGATCCGGGCCGCCCAGCTCTGACCAGTTCCGGATCTGTCCGGAGAATACCCGGCCCAGGGTCTCGATACTCATTTTGCTGACGGGATTGGAGGGATGAACCAGAATCGCCAGTCCATCGATGGCAATGACGTGCTCGCTCTCTGGCGCATTGAGGTCGGCCCTGGCACGAAATTGCTCGGCCTCCTGTGGTTTTACCGGCCGGGAAGAGGCCCAGATGTGGGCTTTGCCGGCGGCCAGGGCCTTGAAGCCGGTGCTTGAACCGTGCGCTGCCACCAGCACCTCCGTCGCCCGGTTGTTCACCGGTGTGCGCAGAACTTTTTCGTTCTCCACGCCCGTGCCCCTGGACGTAACCTGCCCGCCGCCGTGCTCTTCCAGGTAGCTGGTGACCAGCATGGGTGCCAGGGTAGCGCCGACGGTATTGGAACCATGAATTTCCAGATCATAGGCCTGGGCCTGGAACGCCATTATCGTTGGCAGTAGCAGCCCCGGCAGTTTTGAGGTCATCCGTGTAAATCGCGGCATTTTGATAAAATCCTTTACCAGTCAGTTGGTTGGAGCCGAGAAGGATGCTTCAGGAATATGACAGTTGTGTTTCATTGGTCCCACACAATGGAGGTACCCGGGCGGGGGTTGTAGAAAAATGTTAAGCAGTACGCGGAGAGCAAGGGCGCGCTGGCCTATAGTGAGTCATCCGCCGTAACAAAAATAAACACAGCGGGCAGAGGCTCATCCATGGATGCCATCACATCAGAAACGGGGCAGTCTGTTGCCTGTCCCACTCAGCCGCTTCCTCTGAACAAGGTGTTGCTGGTTGATGATCATGCCCTGTTTGCCCAGGGGTTGGCCGGTTTAATCCGGCAGGAGGGGCTGGCCGAATCTGTTATAACGGCCAGCTCGGTTGAGGTTGCCTCAGGTCTCCTGGCCCGCCAGGACGATTTTCAGCTGATCCTGCTCGATATTGCACTCCAGGGTGAGACGGGGCTGGCCTTGCTGCCGAGACTGGCAGTCCACCGGGACCCACCTCCGGTGGTGATCATTTCAAGCAGTGAAGATGAGGCGACGGTGCGGGCAGCAAGGGCGGCCGGTGCCAGTGGTTTTCTGGCGAAATCTGCCGGTCGGTCGGCTCTGGTGAGTATGGTTCGGTCTGTGAGTCGTGGTGAGGGTTATTTCCCGGGCGGTCTGGAACCCGTGGCGCAGGATCTGTCATTGACGCCACGGCAAATGGATGTGCTTCTCCTCCTGGCACAGGGCTTCCCCAATAAACGCATCTGCCAGAGTCTGAACCTGACAGAGCACACGGTAAAAACTCACCTCAAGGCCATCTTCACCCAGCTTGGTGTTCATAACCGGACGGAGTGCGTGAATCTGGCTCGTGCACGCGGTTGGCTGTGAGGGCCGCCGGTAGCCGCACCCAGAACACCGACCCCCGTCCTGTCCCTGTTTCGACGCCACAGGTTCCCTGCATCAGGACAACGAATTCCTTTACGATGGTCAGGCCCAGACCCAGGCCGGGGTAGTCTGTCTGGCCCTGGCCCCTGACGTAGGGGGAGAACAGGGAATCGTTCAGCTCGGGGGGCACGCCGGTTCCGTTATCCGAAACCTCCAACAGAACTTGCGTACCCACGCTGCGTGCGGACAGGTGAATACGATTGCCACCGCTGTGTTGCACCGCATTGAACAGCAGATTCTGGAGCACCCGGGACAGCAGGGACGGATCGGCCATGACTCTGAGGTTGCCAGTGCCCTGGTCGATTTTTACTGTCACGTCACTGTTGCCCGATGAATCAGCCATCAGATCATTCAGGTCCCGGAAAATCGTCGCCAGTGGGGTGGGCCGGATATCAGCCTGCACCATGCCTTCATTCAGTCTGGCGCTGTCAAAGACGGTGCCGAGAAGGCGGCGAAGATGTCGGACCATATCCTTCAACTGCCGGGTGGTGGATCCGTCCGGGGCAGGTGAAAGGTTCTCTAGCGTTATGTCGATCACGTTCAGGGGTTGGCGAAGGTCATGGCTGGCCGCGGTGATCAGTTCGGTTTTTCGCCGGCTTTCATCCCTGGTTGCCTGGTGCAGTCGATCCAGCAGTTGACGATCCAGGAAGTGTGCACGGTGACGGTACTCGCTGGTCCAGGCGCCTACCATGCCAATGATGTTGGCCGTGGTCAGAAAGAACAGATTGGTGGCGAGGGCGGCGCCGGACATGCCGTTTAACAGCTCGATCATCAGGTAGCTGATCACCAGCACCAGTGACACCAGGGACGCGCTGAAAAACGGCAGCCCCATGGCGAAGTATCCGAACATGAGCATCAGGATCATGCCCTCGTAGGGCAGTGGATAACCGGCCTGCCGCGCCGCCGCGATGATCGCCACCACGCTCAGGCCACCCATTAGATAGGCGAGGGTATAGATGCGTTCAAAGTTGATGTCGGAAGGAACTGGACGGTAGGCGAGCCAGATCACAATGGCAATTACAGGGCAGGTAATGGCGAGCCGGATGGATATCGTGACCTGGGCCAGCTCGGCAGGGAGGGTCAGTGCATCCATCACCGCGTAGATCAAAAACAGGATCAGCCCGGCGATCGAGACTGGCCTGGCCCGATGCCTGATCAGGCCGGCCCGTGATCGCCGGTAGGCCTCTTCAAGGTCTGGCGTGAAACGCAGGTTGCGGAATCCGGCGGTCTGCTGCTGTTCGATCTGCTCGGTCGTCATGGCCGTGTCCAGTATCGCGTGGGTCTCCGGATTGTATCTGGCACGGCCCACGTGTTCGGGAACCCGAGCACATTCTGGTCAGCCGTTGCCCAGCATTTTCAGTCGTGCCCAGGTTCTGTCCTGTTGCTGCGGGAAATGTCGCTCCAGTAATGCCTCCCGCTGTTTCTCCAGATCAGCTTCAGCCAGTCCTGACGAGGCTTCCCGGTCCACCGCTTCCCGGAAGTCTTTGAAACGCTGGTCAAAGTGTTCCCGCTGCTTCAGGTAATTCACGACGCTCTCGACGCCTTGCTGGTTCACGCCCAGCTCGGCCAGCTGCCGTCCGGCCTCCTCGGGCGAAGACGCCGATTCGATGGCTGCAGTTCGGGCCTGCTGCTGCCGGCTGCTGGCATGCAGGTGTTGTTCCGTCGTTCTCAGTTGCTCCGGCAGCTGGTTGCGGTGCCATTGGACGAGCGCCTGTTTGCCCTGCTCGCTGAGGTCCGTGCGTTGCTGAATGGCAAAGGTCGCCAGGGTGTATTCGCTGTAAGCCTCTTCGAGCCCGAAGAAAGCCCGGTGGGCCTCGGAACTGAAGGTGGCAGACCGCAGCTGCTTGAGCTGTGCCAGGGCGTCGCCCAGCGCAGCCAGCTGATAGGCCGGCTCGGCTGCCCGGGCAGGATCGAGGCGCGCCTGCATGACCTGAAGGGATGCCTGCTTATAGGCGAGGTATTGGTCCAGCAACGCCAGTGCCTGAGTAGATGCGGGCTCTGGCAAGTGAGTCCGGGCCATCGCCTCGATCTGTTGAATGGCTGTTTCCGGAGAGACTTCGCCGACTGTGCTCAGGAAGTAATCGAAGAAGTCGCGGACCTGGAGGTTGATGACAAGCTCACCGTTGTCATCGCTGGTCAGCGCACCGTCGATTTCCGTGCCTGATAGTGAGGCGGCAAAGGGTTGCGGTCCGAGCGAATCGGGAGTCGTGGCAGGCTCAGACTCCTGACTGAGATTTTCTAAGCCCCGTTGCTCGCCAGACTCCTGCGAAGGTCTTGTTGAGTCGGCCAGGGTGGCGGATTGCGTTGGCTTTGAAACCGCGCTGCTGGCTTGTGATGGTGCGGTATCGGTGAGGCCGTACCAGAGACCACTGCCGGCCAGAATGGCCGACAGGGCACCGGGAAACAGCCATCGACGGGCTTCGATGGATGTCCGTTTCATGGTTACCTCACAGACCGCGGTTTTTAAGCCGGTTGGCCTGGGTGCGGTAAAGGGTGACCGGATTGGTCCACAGAGAACGCGCACCCAGAAGGTGGTTGATGGCATCCACATGGTTCATGTCGTAGTGGGTGCCGATCACCCGGCCCATCATGGTGGAGCAGACGCCCACAAGACCGTCGTTGGGCTCGCTGCCGAAAGCCAGGGCGGTCACGCCCAGGAAGGGGTCGGTAATGTCGAACACATTGGTCCACACGCCCCGCCCGGTCCAGGAAAAGAACTTGATGCGGTTGCCATTGATCCAGACATCTTCACTGGTGCCGGCGCAGCTATTCCTGTTGACGCCTTTCCAGCCAAGGGCGTCGTTGAGGCTGGTTGTTCCGGGTGTAGTGAGGGTCTCCAGGGCTGCCAGTCCGTTCTGAGGATTGTCCGCACCGGACAATGCATTCACCAGGTCCCCCAGGGCGTTGGCAATGGCGTTGGCGCCGCCCTCGACGTAGCTGCCGGGTGGCAGGATGCCCCGAACCACATCGGCTACTTTGGAGCCCTTGTTGACGCCATCGATGGAGGTGATAGAGGCAATGCGGTGAGGAATTAGGGCTGCGGTTACCCGGGAGGTTGGCGCGCCCTGGCTGTGGGCCATCAGGTTGACTTTGGAATGCCCGAGGCTGTTCACGTAGTTCGCCAGTTGCTGGCCCCGCTGCTCACTGCTGTTGACGAAAGAAACGCTGGCGGAATAGACCCGTGCGCCACTGCGCTCAAGATTCCAGGGGATGGTATGGAAATAATTTACAAGACCGCCAATGGTGTTGAACCCGGTGACACCATGAACCAGAACGATCGGATGGCGGGTCTGGGTATAGCCGGCGAAGCTTGAGAACGAGGCGGACAGCAAGGCCAGCCCCAGCAGTACTGCTGTGGTAAATCGAATACGCATGTGTGACTCCTGTTGTTTTTGTTGACGGCTGCATCAGGCAGCCGACGGTCGTCGATGCGATGTCGATTATTGGTGTGTAAAGAACGATCAGGAATCGCCCAAATGGGTGAGGACAGGGACGCTGCGTATTCAGGAAAACCGGTGTGGTTCCAGTTCCATATGCTGGATGCGCTGGCCCAGCATGATGATACGCCCGGTGTAGCGTTCCTCACCGGTGGACGTGAAATCGAACAGGAAACGGCGCCACACGCGGATCTTTCCCTGGTCGTCGCGCTTGAACCAGAGACCACGGAGGAATACCGCATCATCCAGCAGCATCACGTCCATGCTTTTGCAGTAGCTATGCGCCGCCTGGAGCACGAAATCCTTGATGGCTTTGGCGCGCCACCAGTACCAGACAGCGAATCCGGCTACGAACAGCCAGAACAGGGTTCCAAGAGTCACGGTTTCAGCGATCTTCCACGGTTGGTCAGAGGATTGATCGCCAGCCTACCCTATTGTGTCGGCTCGGGGAATCGCTTACCACTTTCAGGTACGGGTGCCGGTAACAGTCGATCGACCAGCATCTGCAGGAAATGGCTGGTAAGTAGCTGTGCCTGATCCACGTTATTGCCCAGGTGTTCGGATTCTTCCTGGGCGTTTTCACTGCTCTGGACCGAGCGGTTTCCCAGCTCAAGAAGCCGTGCCGCCTGGCGTTCCACCTGTACGCTCAATGCGGCCTGTTGCTCGGTGGCACCTGCGACTTCGTGGGTGCAGGTAGTTATGACATCGACATCTTTCAGTGTCGCCTCCAGGGTTTCACTGGCTTCACTGGCGATGTCAGCCGTCTGCTGACAGCATTGGGTGCCGCTGTTGATCACCTCGACCACTTCGTGGGTTTCGGTTTGCAGGGCGCCGATCATCTCTTCGATCTTCCGGGTGGATTCGTGGGTTCTCTGGGCCAGGCCCCGCACCTCATCGGCAACGACGGCAAAGCCGCGTCCTGACTCGCCGGCCCGGGCGGCCTCGATGGCGGCATTCAGCGCCAGCAGATTGGTTTGTTCGGCGATATCCGAGATGACGTCCAGGACCATGCCGATTGCATCGCTCTTTTCAGACAACGTCTGCATGCGTCCATTGGCAACGGAAAGCTGTTCCTTCAAATCCGACAATGACTGGTTCATGGACCTCATCTGGCCACGACACTGGCCGGCCGACTGGCGGGCATCGTCTGTTGCCTCGTGAGTACGGGCGGTCAGCTCACTGACCCGACGAACGCTCTCTGCCAGTTCCTCGAAGGCCCGGGTTATGTCCTGGATATCATCCTGCTGGCTGCGAATGCTGGCCACCGAGTTGGCAACCCACTCGACGGTGCGCTGTTTCCGGCCATGGAGCTTGCCGACGTTGGCATGCATGCGGGCGGAAACCGCCCTGAGTACCGCGTCCCGTTTCTGACGATCGAATTCGATCCACGCACCCTCATCCCGACGGCCGGTGTAGACCCAGGGCATGGCCGGATGCGCTTCGCAGCAGGCCGCCCTGGCACTGCGCATCATCGGCAGCGTCAGCCAGAAAAAGACAATGAATACCGACAACACGAGCCCCTGCAACATCAGCAGGTGAGGCAGGGTCAGCTCGGACAGGCCAAACCAGGCAAGTGCGAAAGCGAGCAGTCCATAGAGGCAGCCGATTTTCAGTGACAACGGCGGGCTGATCGCCAGGTATCGCCGTGGCACCTTGCCCCGGTTCCAGGCTGCGTACAGTTTTTCAGCCCGGGCAACCTGGTCTGGCCGGGGACGGGTGCGAACAGACTGAAATTCAACAATTTCACCGTCTTTACGGATCGGAGTGACAAAGGCGTCCACCCAGTAATGATCGCCATTCTTGCAGCGGTTTTTCACCATACCCCGCCAGGATTCACCGGATTTTATGGTCTGCCAGAGATTCTCGAAGGCGCCCGGTGGCATGTCCGGGTGCCGTATCAGGTTGTGGGGCTGACCGACCAGTTCGTCGACTGTGTAGCCAGCGACTTCGGCGAACTCTTCATTGGCGGCGGTGATCTTGCCGCGAAGGTCGGTGGTGGTGATCAGGTGATAGTGGTCCGGGTATCCCCGTTCTTTTTGGGTGACGGGTTCGTTGATTCGCATGAAGTATTCTTGCCTCGGTATCGGTTTTTGTCACGTTGACTAACTATCGGCCTCCTTCTGTCTGTTCGATATCCGGTTATTGCAAAAATTGAACGTTTCTTCACGTTTTCTTCTGCTTTGGTCGTAGCAATTGTGTTTTTGCAATATGTGGCTAGGTTGGCGACAGATACTGATTATGCTGGTGACTGCAACTGGTCTGACCAGGTTCAGGGCTGCACAAAGGGAGTGAGCGGTGCATGCAGGCATTACAACAACAAGACTTCAGGGCGCTGGTGGATAACCATCCCAGGGCAATCATGCTGTCGACGACCGAGCCCAGAATTGCCTATGTGAATCGGATGTTCCGGTCGGTAACCGGGTACCAGGCGGAGGAAGTGGTTGGTCAGGCGCCGTCGGTGCTCAGCTCCGGGCTTCATTCGCCGGAGTTCTATCAAACCATGTGGAAAAGCCTGAGTGATTACGGGCGTTGGGAAGGGGTGATCTGGAATCGCCGCAAGAATGGCGAAACCTATCCCCAATGGCTGACGATTTATCCTGTGATCCGCGACGGACGACAGTTCTTTGCCGGTGTCTTTACCGATGTTGGCGACATTGCTGCCGGCGATGAACGTCTGGCTTCGCTGGCCTATTACGATCCGCTGACGGAGCTGCCGAACCGTTCGCTGTTCCAGGAGTTTCTCAAAGCTCGTGTGGCTCAGCGGGAGCGTGACGGTGGATGTTTTGCGGTGGTGTACGTTGACCTCGATTTCTTCAAGTCAATTAATGACTTGCACGGACATGAGTGCGGCGATCAGGTGCTTCAGCAGGCTGCCCAGTGTATAAAGAGCGTTTTGCGAAAGGGCGATGTGGTTGCGCGGCTTTCCGGCGACGAGTTCGCGGTTATCATCGAACTTCAGAATGATGAGGACCTGGAGAATGTATGTCAGCGCATGACGCAGATTTTCCAGGCGCCGATCATCGTAGGTGCGCGGGAGTACTTTCTGTCGGCGTCGGTTGGCGCTGCTGTCTACCCGGGTCATGGCCGAACCGGGGCTGAGCTGTTGCAAAATGCAGATCGGGCAATGTACTCGGCCAAGATGGCGGGGCGGTCCTGCTACCGGATTTACAGTGCTGTGGATACCGAAAGGGGGCGTTACAGGCAGCGTCTTTCCGAGGCGTTGATCGCATCGGTGAAGACCGCCCCGGAGGAATTCAGCGTGGTCTATCAACCCCAGTACCACCTCTCGACTGGAGAGGTCGCTGTGGTGGAGGCGCTGCTTCGCTGGAATCATCCGGAATTCGGCCCGGTATCACCGGGGGATTTTGTTGCCATTGCCGAACAGCGGGGCCACATTCATGAGCTGACCGAGCATCTGGTGCGGTGTGTGTTAGCCGATCTCTCAGACAAGACTGAAAGGTTACCTGAAGGGCTTGGCCTGGCGATCAATATTTCGGCGCGTCAGATTACCGATTCCCGGTTGGAGGCCTTGCTGGCGCCGCTGTTTGAGCGCATTCGTGGTGTGGGTTGGATACCAGAAATCGAGATAACCGAAACCCATCTGATGAATTTATCGCGGCAATGTCTGAACCGGCTGCAGGAATTCGGCGAGCAGGGCGTGGTGGTTGCGATCGACGATTTCGGGACCGGTTACTCTTCTCTCGCCTATTTGCATGCGCTTCCTGTCCAGGTCTTGAAGATTGATCGTCAGTTCATATGGCGCCTTGGTGGAAAATGCCGCGATTCCCGAATTGTCTCGGCGATCCTGGGAATTGCCGAGGCCCTGGATCTCGAAGTGGTTGCCGAAGGTATCGAAACCGAGGACCAGTACGACAAACTGCGGGAGTTGAACTGCCACCGTGGGCAGGGTTTCCTGATGGCCAGGCCAGCGCCCTGGCAGGAGCTGATCTCCTTATATTTTGATCGAAATCAAGATTAGGTCAGTTCAATGCCTTTCCATCGGCATTTTGCAAGATTTGGCTAGGTCGGACACCCCGATTGTTTTAATAAGGGGCAAACTCTGATCCCGGATCTCTATGCCAAATACTGCGCCAGAACTGGAACTCGATGCCTATCTTCGACTTAATCGTGCCTCCATTGCTGAGTGGCTGGCCGCGATTCGTGAGTTGTCCGGGTGTGACGACATAGACTGTTCCCTGTTTGAGGGCAGTGGCCATCAGGTAGGTGCCTTGTCGACGCTGACCACTGAGCGTGGCCGCCTGATCTGTCTGTATGCCGAGGAGGGAATGGAAATTACAGGCTGCCGGGCGACTGAGCCTGTTTTCCTGTTACCGAGGGCCGGCAACCCTGAGATCGCAACACGCGATGAGCCCTGGCAATACCTGAGCGGGCTGGCCCTGGCATGGCCGGAAGACCGGTTTCGATTGCGTTTGACGCCGAGATCGAGGGTATTGATTGTCAGGCTGGAACCGGACTTGTCGGCCCCGACTGTTCACGATGCAAGTGACGCCTGTTTGTCAAAGTACGAAGAGCTCATCACCTGTTATCTTCATCGGGCACCCTTCTTTCGGGATGATTCAGATGCCATCAGGCTCACGAATGACCTTTTCCTCAACCTGACACGTTCCCCGGTGAAATCGGATTTTACCTGTCAGTGCCCGAAACTCGATCGTCGGTTACTCAGAGCCATCGAAAAAATCAGATGCGAGCCGAGCTGGGACTTCAACCTTCAGGAACTGGCCAGCCATTCCGGCGTCAGCGAACGTAACCTCTACTATCTGATGAAACGGGAAACTGGTATGACACCTTACCGGTTGTACCAGCGAAACCGGCTGCTAAGGGTGCGTCAGCGTCTGGTGGACTGCCAGTGCGACGTGCCACACATCTCATGGTATGCCGCCGATGCAGGTTTTTCCCACCTGGGGCGGTTCGCGGCCCTGTACCGTGAACATTTCGGGGAATTGCCCAGAGAAACGGTTCAATGGCGGCGAAACCTTCAAGGCAGTGGAGCTGGCAAACAGATCGTGGATGAGCCGGATCTGATGCTGTCCTGAGGCGATTCACAAAAAAAGCCCGGCTCACGTTGCCGTGGCCGGGCCTGATGTCTTACTCCGGGTCAGTGGACGGGGGCCGATTTACCCTCGGATTCGGACCCGTTGCCGTACTCATCGGAGGCTGAACCGTGATGATCACGGCCCAGCAGGATGTAGAACGCCGGCAAGACAAAGATGGTGAACAGGGTGCCGATACCGAGACCTGCGCTGATAGTCAGGCCGATGGCAAAGCGGCTTTCCGCGCCTGGGCCAATGGCAATCAGCAGCGGCACCATGGCAAAGATCAGAGCCAGTGATGTCATGATGATTGGCCGCAGGCGAATCGCCGCCGCCTCAATCACTGCATCCACCTTGTTAAGTCCGCGTTCCTTCTGCAACTGGTTGGCAAACTCGACAATCAGGATGCCGTTTTTGGAGACCACCCCGATCAGCGTTATCAGCCCCACCTGGGTGTAGATGTTCATGGTGGCGAAGCCAAGCACGATGAACGCCATGGCGCCGGCAACCGACATGGGTACCGAAACCAGGATGATGAACGGATCGCGCCAGCTTTCGAACTGGGCCGCCAGCACCAGGTAAATCACCAGCAGCGACAGGAAGAAGGTCACCATCAGGGCGCTACCCTGGGTCGCCAACTGTCGGCTCTGACCGGTGTAGTCGTAGCTGAAGCCCTGGGGGAAAACCTCTGCTGCGGTCTGCTCCATGAAGTCCATGGCAGTGCCGGCGGCAATCCCCGGCATAACCACGCCCTGGAGTGTCAGGGAGTTCTGCTGGTTGAACTGGGTCCGGTTGGACGGTTCAACATCCTGGCTGAAGCTCACCACGCTGCCCAGTGGCACCAGTTCGCCGTTGTCGGCACGAATGTAGTACTCATTGAGCGCCTGGGCGTCCAGCCGGAACTGCTGGTCAACCTGTGGAATCACCTGGTAGGAACGACCTTCCATGCTGAACCGGTTGATGTATCCGCCGCCCAGCATGCTCGACAGGCTCTGGCCGACGTCCTGCATGGATAGGCCCAGGTCGGCAACCCGGTCCCGATCAACGTTGATGCGAGTGATCGGCCGATCGAAGTTGATGGACTTCTGCAGGAACATGAAGTTGCCGCTGCCCATGGCTTTGCCCAGCAGCTCATCCGCAACCTGGTCCAGCTGCTCATAGCTGCTGCCGGTGGTAATCACGAACTGGAACGGCAGGCCACCGCCGGAACCGGGCAGTGAGGGCCTTGGGAAAACCGCCGTCTGAAGACCGGTGACATTTTTGAGCTCCGCATCCAGCAAAGGCTGAGCTTCGAACTGGCTGATGTCACGCTCGCTCCATGGAGCCATCTTGAAGCCGCCAAACACGGCGTTCGGTCCGGTGATGCCGATGATCATGAAGTCTTCGTTGTAACCCGGAACGGTCGACATGCGCTCCTGTATCTCATCACCATGCTCGGTCAGATAATCAAGCGTTGAAGTCTGAGGTCCAAGCCCTTGATAGAACAGAATCCCCTGGTCTTCAGTGGGCGCGAGCTCGTTCTGGCTCATCATGACCATGAAGTAGATCGAGCCAAGCACTACAAGAGCAAAGAAGATCACCACTGATTTGGTTTGCATCAGGGACGACAGGGCTGATTTGTACCCCGACGCGATTCCATTGAAAGACCGTTCTACCAGATTTTCGAATTTCCCCGGGTTGCCGTGAGGCTTGAGAACCATGCCCGAGAGCATTGGTGAGAGGGTCAGCGCCACGATACCTGAAATAACGACCGTGCCGGCGAGCGTGAAGGCAAACTCCGTAAAGAGCGAGCCCACCAGTCCGCCCATGAAACCAATGGGTGCATAGACGGCCACCAGCGTTGTGGTCATGGCGATGATAGGCACCGCCATTTCACGGGCACCGTTTATGGCGGCATCGAAGCGCGATTCGCCCTGTTCAATGTGTCGGTGCACGTTCTCTACCATGATGATGGCGTCATCCACCACCAGGCCGATGGCCAGCACCATGGAGAGCAGGGTGAGCAGGTTCAGCGAGAAACCAAACATCAGCATGATGAACGCACCGCCAACCAGCGACAGTGGCACGGCGACGGAGGGAACAATCGACGCCCGGATGGAACCGAGGCACAGGAATACCACCACCAGAACGATGATCATGGCTTCCAGCAGTGTCTGGATAACCTCGTTGATGGAATCCTCGATGAAGTCCGAGGCATCGTACGCCAGGCGCACATCCAGCCCGGAAGGCAACTGGCTTTCGATATCCGGTAACTGGTCTTTTACCAGACCGGCGACCGTCAGAGGGTTGGCTCCGGGAGCCAGCTCAATAGCGACATAGGTGGCCGGTTGGCCTTTGTACAGAGCCAGTTGATCGTAGGTTTCAGAACCCAGCTCAACCCGGGCGATGTCCTGCAGGCGGATCTGGGTGCCATTGGATTGCTTGACCACCAGGTTGCGGAACGCATCCGGATCACCCACATCGGTGTCGCTGGTCATACTGATTTCGGTGTAGGTGCCCTTGGTGTTACCGACGGCAGCCTGGTAGTTATTGGCCCTGAGTCTGGCCACCACCTCCTGGGGTGTCATGTCCACCGCCGCCAGGCGTTCCGGATCCAGCCACACCCGCAGGGCGAATTTGCGGCCCAGCAGTTCCGCTTTGCCCACTCCGGAGAGCGCCTGGAGTCTGGGCTGGACCACGCGGGTGAGGTAATCGGTGATCTGGGGTACGGCCAACTCGTTACTGTAAAAGGCAATGTACATCAGCGCCGTCGAATCACCGGTGGTGGAGGTGATCACCGGATCCTGGGCTTCGGCCGGCAGGACGTTTCGCTGGCTTGCCACCTTGGCCTGTATTTCCGCCAGGGCCGCGTTGGCGTCATAGTTCAGCACCATCTTTGCTTCGATGGTGGAGGTGCCTTGGGAACTGGTGGATGTCAGATAGTCGATGCCACTGGCTTCAGCGATGGCCTGCTGCAGCGGTGTGGTGATAAAGCCCTTGATCAGGTCTGAGCTGGCACCGGGATAGGCCGTAGTGACCGTTACGGTGGTGCTCTCGAGCTCGGGGTATTGCCGGATCTCCATTTCCATGGCCGCCCGGGCGCCCAGGAGCAGGATCAGCAGGCTGACCACCGTCGCCAGGACGGGACGGTGGATAAATATGTCGGTGAAGCGCATTACTCAGACGCCCCCTGCTTCTGGTCTTCTTCCTGTATGGCCACCTGCTGGCCAGCGCGCAGACGCAGCAAACCTTTCTCAACGACGGTTTCGCCGGCTTCCAGGCCGGACAGAACTGCAACACGGGTGTTTCGGGTTTCGCCGGTGGTTACCGTGCGGCGGTCAACGACAAGATTGCCCTCGTCGTTCTCCTCTACCACAAACACGAAATCGCCATAGGTGTTGTAGGAGATTGCAGTGCGCGGCACGGTCACAACCTCGTTGTCTTCCGGCTGCTGTGTCAGGACGGTGGCAAACATGCCGGGACGCAGCAGGTTATCCGGATTGGAGAGCGTGGCGCGGACACGGACAGTCCGGGTTTCCGGGTTGACCGAGGTGTTGATGGCGCTGACGGACCCTTCAAAATCCTGCTCCGGAACGGCAGCGACAGTGGCGACTACCGGATAGCTGGTCTTCACGTTCGGCAGGTTTTTCTCGGAAAGGGTATAGTCGACGTAGATCGGGTCCAGCATGTTGATCTCGACAATCGGAGTGCCGGTGGCAATGTACTCACCCTGGTCGACCATCCGGATGCCCAGCGTGCCATCGAAGGGCGCCCGAATGATTTTTTTGTTCAGTTGTGCCTCGGCTTCATTCACCCTTGCGCGGGCCGCGTCGAAATTGGCCTTGGCTTCATCGTACTGGGACTGGGATACTGCGCGTTTGGGGAGCAGGTCGGACACCCGCTTGAACTCCTGCTCGGCCAACTGTGCCTCGGCGCGGCGTGTCCTAAGGGCGGCCTCATCGATTGCTGAATCAATCCGGATCAATACATCGCCACGACTGACCTGGTCACCGGATTCGAAATTGATGGTTTCAATGACGCCGGGCACTTCGTTGGCCACCTGGATGCCGTTGATGGCTTCAACACTGCCAACAGCCTTGATGGCGGGCGTCCAGGCTTCTTTCTGGGCTTCAACCGCGGAAATCTGGGCGGGTGGCTGAGGCTGGGACATCTGCTCTTGCATCTGGCCAAACTGGTAGAACTTGTAGCCGAAGATGCCTCCGAGCACTACGCCGAGAAAAATAATGACGATTATAAAGCGGGAAGCAGTGCGCATGGTTCGGGTCCTGGGGATCTGTGTCAGATTTTGGGAAGCATAGCATCCTACAAAATCAGGGTCGCTATTGTCACCGGGTTGTAAGTATTTCTATCTAGACTCCGGGTTCGCCGGATTTGACAAGTATCAAGGCTGTCTGGGTGTTTTCATGGGGGGCGGCTTTCCCTGCAGACTACTGGTAATGTATCTCGCGTCAGTGACAGAATTACGACGGTATTTAGGGTGAGGATCAACCATGCAGTGGATTCTGGGGCTTGCGTTGGCAGCCGCCGTGTTTGTGATTCTGAAACAGTGGGGCGCGTTGTCCGCCGAAAAGAAAAAAGCGGCCACCTGGAAGGTGATCCTCGTGGTCGGTGGAGCCTTGCTGGTGTTCATGGTCCTGACTGGACGCGTGCACGTGCTCACGGCGGCGGTTGCGGCTGTGATTCCCCTCTTGCGCAAGCTTCCCGCCTTGTTGAAATTTGCTCCGGAAATCAACCGGTTCATGGGGAGAAAACAGGGGCAGGAAAGCCGTGAGCAGGCGAGCAATCACTCTGGCTCAGACACTGATCTGGCGGGGCAGATGTCAGAACGAGAGGCCTGCGATATCCTCGGGGTAAAAGCCGGCTGCTCTGAAGAGGAAATCGTGATGGCGCATCGCCGGCTTATGCAGAAACTTCACCCCGACCGGGGCGGAAACGATTACCTTGCAGCCAAACTGAACGAAGCCAAACAGATCCTTCTCGGCAAGCGACAGGCCTGATTCAGGGCAGAATATCCACTCGGACTTCAAAGCTGCGATTGTCCGAGTGGCTACTGTTCACCTGATAGGTAATTCCACTGCGCTCCTGGCTGGAACGGGTTGCTGTGCTACCCAGTGACACCCACTGTCCCGGCTCAACCCGTCGGATGGTAACGACCGCTTCCGTTTCATATCCGTCCAGGTTTGCCGGTTCCTCCTCGAACGAGACAATGCTCAGTTCCACCGCCTGATCGGAAATGACCTGGGGACTGACCAGAAACCCGCTGCGGGTTTCGACCTGTTGCAGGAAGGCCGCCGGATTACGACCGCCGCGAATGGCGACTGGAATCGTCCGGATCTGGCCCGAGGTAATGTGTGCCGACTGGCCATCCTGCATCACCAGAGTCCGCTCCTGGGCGCTGCCGGTCGTGGTAACGCGACGTTCGGCTGAGAGTTCAGCCTGGCCGTTCGACGCGGAAATGCCGGCACCTGAGCGCTTGCCGCCGCTGTCTGTTCTGGAGCGAACAGTGATCCTTACCTGAACTGGCGCCACATCCAGTGTTTCGACAAGCCGTCCGATTTCGTCCAGCAGGGCCGGTTCACCGCGTACCACCAGTTGTTGGCCCCGGGCGGTCACGGTTACCGGCGAGCCCTGGTAAAGCTCGCGGATCTGCACCGCCACATCGTCGCCTGGTCGGTTATTGAGTTGGTACACGCGAGATTCCGCCTGGGCCAGGGCCTGGCTGGAACAAAGTCCCAGCAGCAGAACAAGAAAAAGCTGCAGGGGGTATCCTCGGACAATAACGGCCATTCAGTGCTCCAATCCTTCTGTCGGAGTCGAAAAAACTCCGACACACGGGTTGCCAAGGTGAAAACCAGGGGTATATATTGAAAAGCATGAAGACGACACACGCGACCTGTCAATTGAATGTTTTGCAAGCTTTCGGCGCCAAGCCGGCGGCTGCCGTCGCTGCTGTGTTTTTCTGGTGGTTTGGTTATGGCTTTTATTTTAGCCAGTGCCGGGGCCGCCCCTAGGATCTTCATCGAACGAATAACGAGGAAGGCAGCCCGGCAGAAAACCCAGGCTGCCACCGGACTCAAAAAGCCCCGACTGGTAGCCCAGCCGGGGCTTTTTTGATTCTGACGCAGGGAAACGGGAACACTGACATGAACATGCCCTTGAACACTGAACTGACACACCAGGATGCGGAGCCCCAGGTCCGGCACCGACAGGAAGTGGTTCTGCCGACGCCCGCGGAGCTCAGGCTTGAGATGCCGGCCAGTGCCGCTGTCGTCCAACAGGTAGAAGAGCAGAGACAGGCCATCCGGGACATTCTGCAGGGCGAGGACAGCAGAACCCTGATCGTAATGGGGCCGTGTTCCATACACGATGAGGTGGCGGCCCTAGAGTACGGGAAGAAGCTGAAGGCCCTGGCGGACGATGTCAGCGACCGCTTTCTTATCGTTATGCGGGCGTATCTGGAGAAGCCCCGGACCACGGTCGGCTGGAAAGGGCTGCTGTACGATCCGGAGCGCACAGGGGACGGTGATCTGAATGAGGGGCTACGTCGCTCCCGCCGACTGCTGTTGAATCTGGCGGCGATGGGTTTGCCGCTGGCCACCGAGGCCCTGAGCCCCTCCGCCATGGATTACCTGGGTGATCTGGTAAGTTGGACTGCCATTGGTGCCCGAACCACCGAATCCCAGGTACATCGTGAAATGGTCAGTGGCCTGCCGATGCCCACCGGCTTCAAGAACGGCACCGATGGCGGTATTGCCGTGGCAACCAACGCCATGAAGTCGGCATCCCATCCTCATCACCACCTTGGGGTGTCCGCGACCGGGGCGCCGGTCATGATTACCACCCGGGGCAACCCTGATACCCATCTGGTGTTGCGCGGTGGCCGCGGTATTACCAACTATGATGCTGTAAGTATTGAACAGGCCGTTGGGGCCCTGGCAGAAGCCGGATTGTCGACTGCGGTGATGGTGGACTGCAGCCATGACAATGCCTGCAAGCAGGCCGAACGACAGCTGGATATCGCCCGGGAAGTAATGGCACAGCGCCGTGCCGGCAACCAGCATATCCGTGGTTTGATGCTGGAAAGTTTCCTGGAACCGGGCCGCCAGGACGATGGTGAAGACCTGCGCTACGGCTGCTCGATTACCGATCCTTGTCTAGGATGGGCGCAGACGGAGGCTCTGATCCGCTCACTGTAGACAGTAGCAGCTGGCCAGCCAGTAACAGCAGAACACCGCCCATCAGCCGGTCCAGCCAGTGGCCAAACCGGTTAAACCCGCTGCGGATCCGGGGCAGGGTGAAGAAAACAGCGACCATGGCAAACCACAGCCCCGTGGCCAAAGCCATGTAAATGCCGTAGCCGGCCTGGAGCGCAATGGGCGTGCCCGGGCTGATCACAACAGAGAACAGGGAGACAAAAAACAGCGTTGCCTTGGGATTCAGGGCATTGGTCAGGAAACCCAGTCGCAGGGCGGCAAGACCGGATTGTCCTCCCGTCGGGGCCTGTTCTACATGAACGCCACCGGCCCGGGCCCTCAAACATTGAACGGCAATCCAGGCAAGGTAGAGTGCCCCCAGCACCTTGAGAACATTGAACAGCATGATCGATTGCTGGATCAGCAGTCCGATTCCGAGCAAGGAATAGCAGACATGCACCAGAATTCCCCCGCCGATACCGATGGCTGTCAGCAGGGCGTTCCTTCGGCTCTGGCAGAGCGCCTGTCTGAGCATCACCGCAAAATCCGGGCCGGGGCTTGCCACTGCCAGCAAGTGGACGAGGGCCACCGTCAGAAATTCCGGCCAGTAACTCTGAATAGTTCCAACTCCTTTCCTGCGCCTGCCAAGGTCTGAAAAGGCTGACAGCATAGGCTGAATCCGGTCTTTTTTCACGGTATGGGTGAAACCTGCCATGGCTTCTATACTGAGGTCTCACCCGTTCCAACCTTCCGTGTTCCCCGATGCCGGGAACGCCTGTCAGGAGATCTTGTATGGAAAAGCGAGCCGTAGACGTTGCCATCATCGGAGCCGGTACCGCAGGAATGGTGGCGTATCAGCGTGTGCGCAAGGCGACCGACAGAGTAGTACTGATTGAGGGCGAGCAGTACGGAACCACCTGCGCAAGAGTCGGGTGTATGCCCAGCAAGCTTTTGATTGCGGCCGCCGAAAACGCACATCAGATGCAGCTTGGCGACCTGTTTGGCGTGTCTGCCGGAGCGATCAGAGTTGATGGCAAACGGGTTATGGAACGGGTGCGAACCGAGCGGGACCGTTTCGTTTCTGGCGTGATTAACTCGGTCGAGAAGTTTCCGGAGGCGCACCGGTTGAGAGGTCACGCCCGGTTTGTCGGTCCGAATCATCTGGTGGTTGGCAACAACCTTGAGGTGCAGGCCGGCCGGATCATTATCGCTACCGGTTCACGGCCCAACATTCCCGGGTTTCTGAAAGAGGCTAAAGACCGGCTGGTGGTGAATGATGATATTTTCGAGTGGCAGGATCTGCCGGACTCGGTGGCGGTATTTGGTCCGGGCGTGATTGGCCTGGAGCTCGGGCAAGCCTTGAGCCGGCTTGGTGTCCGGGTGCGAATGTTCGGGGTTGGCGGGTCTGTCGGTCCCATCCAGGATGACTCCATCCGGGACTACGCCCTTAAAACCTTTAACGAAGAGTTCCCGCTGGATCCCGATGCGGAGGTCAAGAACGTTGAGCGGGTTGATAACGGTGTTGCCATTACGTTTGTGGACGGGGATGCCGGTGAAAAGATCGAAACCTTTGATTACCTGTTAGCAGCCACCGGCCGTCGCCCGAATGTGGACGGGCTGGATATCCAGAACGCCGGTATCGAGCTGGGTGAGAAGGGTATGCCCCTGTTTGATCCCCATACCCTGCGTTGTGGCCAGAGCCACATATTCATCTCCGGCGATGCCAATAACAGTCTGCCGCTGTTGCATGAGGCGGCCGACGAGGGCCGTATAGCGGGCGACAACGCGGGGTCTTACCCGGATGTGCGAACCGGGCTTCGCCGTACCCCGTTGGCGGTGGTATTCACAGATCCGCAGATTGCGACCGTAGGCCTGACCATTCACCAGGTGGACGAGCGGTGTCGCGGCTGTTTTGCTGTGGGCGAGGTATCGTTCGAGGATCAGGGGCGCAGTCGGGTGATTGGCAAAAACCGGGGGCTACTGAGGGTTTATGGTGAGCATGGCAGCGGCCTGTTCATGGGTGCCGAGATGTTCGGTCCTGCGGCGGAGCATATTGCCCATCTGCTCGCATGGTCGGCCCAGCGACGACTGACCGTCAGCGAAATGCTGGAGATGCCATTTTACCATCCGGTTATCGAGGAAGGGGTGCGGACGGCCCTGAAAGACCTCAACCGAAATCTCAGTATCGGACCGGCGCCAGAAGAGGGATGCACCGATTGTGGGCCGGGTGTTTGAGCCGGCCCTTGATCAGAATCAACAGGTGTGGGGCTGAGTCCGGGATAAAGTTCCGGTCGCTGTCCTTGCGTTCCGCTGGCGGCGTGCCCAGATCTTTTCATGGAAGAAATAGGCAACGGTGTTGATGGCTGGCTCCACCATGGCGATCAAACTGCCAATCAGGATGTCACCCGTGAGCAGATAAGCCACGGTGAATGCCACTGTAAAGTGGGTGAGGGCGAACGTTACCGTTTTGATCAGCGACTGGTCGCCATTCCTGCCATGGTTATGTACAAACAGTTTTAACGCGCTCATGGTCATCTCCGGTTTCGTTCGTGGTTCATCTCCATTTAAGGCCGGGTGAGAATGATTGTTAAATGAATTGTATTGAGAGTGGGGATAGGCTCGAACTATTTATTTGACTTCTTCCATAGCATTATTCATCGTCGCTATTGACGAGATTAGCAAACTAAACTTCCCGACCGAGTTTGGTCGGTCGTATACTTTTTAAAACGTCACGCATAATTGCCAAGGAGATGCGTTATGGGTAAGAACTTTATTGGTCTTGATACTGAGAAAACAGCGCAACTGGCTGATTCCCTGAATGATCTTTTGTCCAACTACCAGATCTTCTACATGAATGTCCGTGGCTACCATTGGAACATCAAGGGCGACAACTTCTTCGAGCTGCACGTCAAATTCGAGGAGCTGTACGATGATCTGTTGCTCAAGATCGATGAGATTGCAGAGCGCGTGCTGACGCTTGGCCATCGGCCGGCTCACGCCTACAGCACCTACATTGAGCGCTCTGAAGTGCCGGAGCGCAAAGATGTTTCGGATGGCAAGGAAGCGATGGAGAACATCGTGGAAAGCTTTGCCAAACTGATCGGCAAACAGCGTGCGTTGCTCAGTCTGGCGGGTGACGCGGAAGATGAAGGCACAGTTGCCCTTATGAGTGACTACATCTCTCAGCAGGAAAAGACTGTCTGGATGTATCGGAGTTACCTCGGTCACTGAGTCGATTGAAGTTACGGAATGGCGACCTTCGGGTCGCCATTTTTTTGTTCTTTTCACCAATTCGTAATCGCAATGACTCGGAACTGACGCTGAACTGTCACGCCTGTGCCCTAGCGTGTGTAGGGATTCCCTACACCAAGCAATGCCAGAGGCACAATGTCATGTTCCGTAAGACCCTGCTTTCCGCAACCATCCTGTCTTCCCTGCTGGGCCTGAGCGCCTGTACCGATGATGGTGACGATGGCGCTGATGGTATCAACGGCACCAGCAAATCACTGATCGAACTCAATGTTCTGGGCACCTATCAGGCCCCGGGCGACGTGTTCGACGTGGGAGCTGCCGAAATTGTTGCCCACGATGCTGCCAACCAGCGATTGTTCGTTGTAAACGCCGGTGCCTCCACGGTAGACGTGCTTGATATCCAGGATCCATCCCAACCGGTTCTCTTGCAGACCATCGATGCGACCGCCGAGGGTGCATCCGCCAACAATGTGGCTGTCTTCGGCAGCCTGGTGGCGGTGGCCATCGAAGCCGACGTCAAGCAGGACAACGGCAAGGTCGTTTTCTACAACACCACTGATCTTGGCAAGGTTGTTGAAGTTACGGTAGGGGCGCTGCCCGATATGGTTACCTTTACCCGGGACGGCATGAAAGTGCTGGTCGCCAACGAGGGTGAACCAAGCGACGACTACACCAACGATCCGGTGGGATCCGTCAGCATTATTGATCTGTCAGCGGGCGTTGCCGGTGCAACGGTAACCACCGCAGGATTCGAAGCCTTCAATGCCGATGAGGTGGCCCTGAAAGCCAGCGGTGTGCGGGTGTTTGGGCCGGGAGCAACCGTCGCCCAGGATATGGAGCCGGAGTACATTGCGGTCTCCCTCGACAACAAGACCGCCTGGGTCGCCCTGCAGGAGAACAACGCCGTAGCCGAGCTGGATATCGAGGCCGGGGTGATCAATGCGATCCTGCCCCTCGGTTTCAAGGACCACAGCGTGATAGGAAACGAGCTGGACGTCAGCAACCGGGATAGCGGCATCAACATTCGCAACTGGCCGGTAAAAGGTATGTATATGCCGGACGCGATCACCAGCTACGGCTACAACGGCAAGACCTACTACATCACCGCCAACGAGGGTGATTCCCGGGACTACGATGGCTTCTCCGAAGAGTTCCGGCTCGGGGATCTGACCCTGGATGCCACGGCCTTCCCAAATGCGGCCGATCGACAGCTGGAGGAGAACCTAGGCCGGATCAACGTGACCTCGACCCTGGGCGTCAGCAATGGCTGCGATCCCTCTGACCCGGCGACAGATCCGGAAGTAGACTGCGAATACAGCGAAATCTACACCTACGGCGCACGATCCTTCTCTATCTGGTCTGCCGATGGCCAGAGGGTCTTTGACAGCGGCAGCGAATTCGAGCGGATCACCGCCAGTCTGTTGCCTGAGAACTTCAACGCCACCAATGACGAGAACAATTTCGACAACCGATCTGATGACAAAGGTCCTGAGCCGGAAGCCGTCACGGTTGGCACAATCAACGGCCAGACCTTCGCGTTTATCGGTCTTGAGCGAATTGGCGGAATCATGGTTTACGACGTGACCAATCCCCAGAATCCGGAATTCGTCCAGTACCTGAACAATCGGGATTTCTCAGTGTCGGATGCAGACCTGCAGGCCGGTATGGCCGGAGATCTTGGTCCGGAGGGCATTGCCTTCATCGCTGCCGAGGACAGCCCGAATGGGCAGCCCTTGCTGGCAGTGGGAAATGAAATCAGCGGAACCACCACCCTGTACGGTATTGACGTGATTGAACTGACGGCGAACTGAGTTCAGGGTCTGAAAGAAACCCGGGGGGCATCGTTATCGATCCTCCCGGGTTTTTTTGTTTTCCGCCTCAGACAGCGGCTTTCAGCGGCGGCACTTCCTGATGGAGGAACCACTTCTCCGTAACCACCTTTCTTGTAAACCAGTGCGAGCGCATCAGGCTGCTGGCCAGTGGCGTCTTGATCCAGTCCGGGACCTGCCAGCCCTGATCCGTGTCTGCCGCCCGATTGCCAAAGCGTTCGGCAATGGCATCGCCGTAGATCTGCAATGAGGAGGCCGAATAATCCGGCGCGTCCCGTATCACATCTGCCGCCAGCAGCGCCGATTCGATGGCGGGCCGGATGCCTTCACCGCTCTGGGTGTAAGCCAGGCCGGCGGAATCGCCAATCAACAGAATACCGTCGTCCACCAGTGGCCTCTCGGCATGGGCATAAAGCAGGTAGGCGTGGCCTTTGAAACGCCCGGGCAGGTCCTCCGGAATGCGCCCGGCGGACTTCATCTCATCGACAAAAGCCTCTAGATGACCGCTCAGCTTGTGGTTATCCTCCCGGCCCAGCCCGATATTCAGGTAATTGCCCTTGCGAAACACCCAGGCATAACCCTTGAGATCGCGGCAGAACCAGAGCTCCGGGGTGTCGCCCCGGGCCTCGCAGGCGGAAGCCTGCTCGGGTGTCATTTCGAATTCCACCTCCTTGGCGGCGACAACGGTCTCGTGGCTACCCGGGCCTTCGCCAAGCAACCGTGCAACCGGGCAGAAGTGCCCGCCGGCACCCACGACAAGGGGGGCTTCCCAGGTGTCGTTGATGAGCCAGTTGCCGTCTTTCCGGACGATGGACTTGACCGGCGTGGCGAGCTGTTTCGGACCGGTGACGCGGCTGAGCAGATAATCGTCGAATTCACACCGGCGAATGCCATAGCTGACCACATCGCCGTGGTCGTTTTCCACGGCCGGCTGCCCCATCATGCCAATGCGAAACCGGCGAATGGGCTGGAGTGTCCGTCCGTTGGCGTACTCGTCGAGATCAATCTTCAGGGTTTCCATGACGGCAGGAGTCACCCAGCCCGCGCAGGTTTTATCCCGGGGAAAATCCTGTTTGTCGATGATCAGTACTTTTTTGCCGCTGGTCTCAAGGGCACTGGCCAGGGTGGAGCCGGCTGGGCCGGCACCCACGATGATCAGGTCGTAATAATCCATCAGGCCTCCTCTGGTGCCGCTGGAAACTCATACAGGTCCCGGCGGTTCTGCGGCAGACTGTTGTTGTCGCCGTGGGTAAAAACCACCTGGAACAGTTGCAGTGAGCCGGCGCGGAACGCAGCGATGGAGCCCGCCAGATACATGCGCCAGGCCCGGGTAAAGTGGCCATCATACATAGCCGTTACCTTATCTTCGTTCTCGTTGAAACGATCCATCCAGTGGCTCAGGGTCTGGGCGTAATGCAGGCGCAGGTTCTCCACATCCAGCACCGAGAAATCGCCGTGTTCGCAGATTTCCATGAATTCGCCGATGCTGGGCGGATAGGCGCCGGGGAAGATGCGTTTTTCGATCCAGGCGTTCATCAGCATCGGGCGATTGCGGCCAATACTGTGGAGCAGAGCAATCCCGTCGGGTTTCAGACTCCGCTTGATGAGTTCGGACAACGCCTCGTAGTTTTCCTTTCCCACGTGTTCGAGCATGCCGATGGAGACAAAGGCATCGTACTGGCCGCTGATGTTGCGGTAGTCGTCCTCGACGTATTCCACCAGATGATCCAGCCCCTGCTTGCGGGCCTCCTCCCGGGCAAAGGCCAGCTGCTCTTTTGAGATGTTGTAGGAGTGCACCTTGACGCCGTAGTTACGGGCCATGTAACGGGCCAGCCCACCCCAGCCGCAGCCTGCCTCGACCACGGTCATGCCGGGTTTGAGACGCAGCTTGCGGCAGACATGCTCCAGCTTGGCCAGTTGAGCCTGTTCCAGGGTCAGCTCGGGGCTCTCGTAATAGGCGCAGGTGTACTGCATTTCAGCGCTGTCCAGCCAGAGCCGGTAGAACTCGTTGCCCAGGTCATAGTGATGGTTAATGTTTTCTTTGGCTTCGGAGATTCCGGTGGACCGGGGGTTGTGATTGCGCCAGAGTGCTTCCAGCCATTTCGGCCACTTCTGGCGCGCCTGATGAACTGAGCGGTAGAGGGTTTCCATCAGGTCGGGCAGGTCGCCTTCCACCTCCAGGCGACCTGCGCTGTAGAGATCGCCGAACGCCAGGTTGGGGTTGGTCACCAGTGCGTACAGGGCCTTGGGGTCGGTGAGGTGCAGAGTGAACTGTGCATGTTGGCCATCCGGTTCGATGACATCGCCGTTCCAGAGCCGGAACCGGAGTGGCGGTGAGCCGGCCATGCGCATCAGCTTGGCAATCAGCCAGCGCTCGTACGTGTGCGGTGACCGGTCCACGTGGGTGCTTTCCAGTGGCAGGGTCAGAACATGGCTCTTGGATTCTTGCCCGTGGTCACGGGGTTTCTGGGCAGTGCTCTGGTTCATGGACTCCACTCTCCCTTCATAACCTCAACATCAATGTTTTGCCGACGTGCGTGTTCCAGGGTTCCCGAATACCAGTCTGAGAATCACCGCTTGTCCGTTCAGTATAGAAAACAGTCAGATTTTGTCAGGTGAGGCGTATGAAGAAGAAAACTATCGTGAGAATAGAGGCGCAGGAAATGAGAGGGACAGAAAAAAATACCGGGCCCTCAGGCCCGGTATTTTTCGAATCAGTATGAGGAACTCATACCAAACCATTCTGGGAAAATGACTATCAGTGCCAGCACAAACATCTGTATCAGGATGAAGGGCAGCACGCCTTTGTAGATGTCCGTTGTTCGCACCTCGGGCGGTGCTACCCCCTTCAGATAGAACAACGAAAACCCGAATGGTGGCGTCAGGAAGCTGGTTTGCAGGTTCATTGCAATCAGAATCGCGAACCAGAGCATGTTGATGCCCATAGCCTCGGCCACCGGCGCAAGGATCGGCACGATGATGAAGGAAATCTCCACGAAATCGATGAAGAAACCCAGTACCAGGATGACCACCATGGCCAGGATGATGAAGCCCCACTTTTCACCGGGCAGCTGGAGCAGCCACTCTTCCAGCAGGTAGTCGCCTCCGGTGTAGCTGAACACCATGGAGAAAGCGGTGGCACCAATCAGGATCGCGAAGACCATGGCAGTTACCTTCACCGTGTCCTTGGACGCATCCCATACCATCTTGAAAGAAAACTGTCGGTAGATGATGGCCAGTACGATGGCACCAACACCGCCCAGTGCGGACGATTCCGTGGGTGTTGCAATGCCGGTAAAGATCGAGCCCAGAACCACCACAATCAATGCCAGCGGCGGAATGATTGCCAGCAGCGCGTTGAAGATTTCCTTCTTGCGGGACACGCCCGGTTCATCCGGCATGGCCGGAGCGGTTTCAGGCTTCAGCCTGGTCAGAACCAGGATATACACGATATAGAGCCCGACCAGCACGATGCCGGGCCAGACCGCTGCCTTGAACAGGTCCCCGACCGGAAGGCCAAGCACGTCACCCAGGATGATCAGGATGATCGAGGGCGGAACGATCTGGCCGAGCGTACCGGACGCACAAATGGTGCCTGTAGCAAGCCGTTTGTCGTATTTGTGGGCCAACATGACCGGCAGGGAAATCAGGCCCATGGCTACCACGCTGGCGCCAACGACGCCGGTGGAAGCAGCGAGCAGGGCACCAACCAGGATGGTCGAAATCGCCAGACCGCCTGGAAGGCCACCAAAAAGTCGACCCATAGAGGTCAACAGCTGCTCCGCCAAACGGGTGCGCTGAAGCACGACACCCATGAAGATAAAGAGCGGCACGGCCATCAAAACGGTATTCTGCATCACGCTCATGATGCGATAGGGCATGAAGGCAAAGAGATCCATACCCTCTGCGAAGATTCCGAAGAACAGTGCGACGCCACCGAAGGTGAAAGCGACGGGGAAGCCCAGCATCAGCATCAGCAGGGCGACACCGAACATAATCATACCGATCATGCGAGGCCTCCTGCGCTGTGCTCACCTTCGTATTCCTTGTCTCCTGCCATGACTCGCAGGGCGTAGGTGGCCATGTTCAGTCCGGCAATGCCGATGAATACGGCACTGACAGGGATAACGGATTTGATGATCCAGCGGTGCGGGAGGCCGCCAGGATCACCGCTGCCTTCTCCCATGTTGTAGGAGTCCAGCGCGAAATCGTAACCGTAGATGCCAATCAGATAGGCAAATGGAATGACAAAGATCAGGGCGCCAATCAGGTTGACCCAGGCTTTGGCCTTGTTGCCCCATTTGGTGTAGAAAACGTCGACCCGAACATGACCATCCGTGCGTAATGCGTAGGGAATACCCAGCAGGAACACCACAGAATAGAGGTGCCACTCCATTTCCTGCATGCCGATTGAAACGTTGTTGAAAGCGTAGCGGGCCACTACGTCGTAAAAGACGTTGGCTGCCATCAGTATCATTGCGACACAGGCAACCCACCCACAGAAGATGGACAGCCGGGCAAGCCCGTCGTCCAGTTTGATGATCCACCGCATTGATGATCCCCCGCCAGGAGAGCTGGCGTTTTTATCCGTTGCTATAAACGACAAAGCCGGGATCACTCGGAGAGCGATCCCGGCTCCGTTAAAGCCTATATCTTACTCGACTTCGGCCATCGTGTTGAGGTAGGCGCGCTCGGAAATGTTGGTATAAGCGCGGCTCTGCTCAAGGTAGTTCTCCTGGGAGTCGATAATCTTGGCAGCCATGTCGCTCTCAGCAGCGGCTTCTTTCAGCAGCTTGTTGTTGGCTTCATACATGGCATCAAAGATTTCGTCCGGAAAACGTTTGATCTGGACATTCGGATATTCCTCGCGAATGTTGGCCCAGGCTTCGGCATTGGCGTGCTGGGAGTGAACCAGCATGTCGTAGGAAGCTGTACGCATGGCAACACGCATGATTTCCTGCAGGTCAGCCGGGAGCTTGTCCCAGACGCGCTTGTTCACCAGGAACTGAAGTTCGGTCGCAGGCTCATGCCAGCCGGTGTAGTAGTAGTCGGCAATCTGCTGGAAACCCAGACGCAGATCCAGGGCCGGACCTACCCACTCAACGGCATCGATGGTGTTACGTTCCAGAGCGGTGTAAAGCTCGCCCGGAGCGATGTTGGTCGGGTTAACGCCAACTTCCGCGAACACTTCACCGGCGAAACCGGGAATACGCATCTTCAGACCTTGAAGGTCTTCCAGCGAATTGATTTCCTTGCGGAACCAGCCGCCCATCTGAACGCCGGTGTTACCGCCCGGGAAGGACAGCATGTTATGGGGCTCGTAGACTTCCTGCATCAGCTCCATGCCGCCGCCATGATAGAACCAGGCGTACTGTTCCATGGCGTTCATGCCAAACGGCATGCTGGTGAAGAACAGGGTCTCGGGGACCTTGCCCTTCCAGTAGTAGGAAGCAGAGTGGCCCATGTCGTATTGGCCGGCTTTGACCATGTCAAAAATGCCGAGGGGCGCCTTGTGCTTGTTGGATGAATCAATGCGGACCTTGAGGCGGCCGTCAGACATTTTTTCTACGGTTTCGGCGAAACGCTTGGTGGTGTCACCGAAAATCGGAAAGTTAGGTCCCCAGGTTTCCGCAAGGCGGAGGGTGAACGTGTCTTGGGCGAGCGCCTGCGAGGAGGCAAAGGTAGTTGCCACAGCCAACACAGCCGCGGAAAGAACAGAACGGATCTTCATTGCTCTTCTATCCTCTTATCTTTTTTGTGGGTCGAGCGTTCCCCCTTTTGGGGGAAAACTACTCTTGATGCTAGTTCACGTTAGCAATTATCGTTAACAAACGAAATCAAAAACCGGTGCATGTACGACCTTGGTCGTAAGGTGGATCAGAGGTCTTGCATCCTGCCAATCTGGCTGGCGAGGCGCATCGCCTCGTGTTCTTCCAGCGCCAGGAGGTCTTCCAGCAGCGACTTGGCTTCGGGGATTTCCGCCTTGCCGATCAGTGAATCGTAGAGGTCCATGACCTGGTCGTGAAACTGGAAGACCTCCCGGGCGATGTCCTCGAAAGACATGGACGCGTAATGGGTGTAGGAGTCGGCGCTGGGGCCAATCGGTTTGTGCTGGTTGTTCAGGTAATCGTAGAGGCGTGTGCTCATGGCCTTGGGTTCGGCCTGGTTCTCGAATTCACGCACGGCTTTCTCCAGCAGCGACTCATGGCGCGACAGGTAATCGAGCAACGCGGAGGCTCTCTCGTCATTGTTCAGTTTGGCCGATTCATGAAGGCTACGGGACAGATGCGCGTGCAGCTGACGTGTCCAGTCGATCAGGTCCTCGAAAGTTGTTATCTCCATTGCTTTGCTCCTTACCGGGGCGGATCGTTTGTAGTTGGCATTAGAGAGAAGTCTAGTCAAAATTGAGGGTTATGGGGTACCCGCCGGGCTCCGGCATCAGCGAAATGGAAATAGGCCATGACAACGACACTAGGCATCATTGAAGGATTCTACGGCCCCATGTGGACCTGGCAGGAACGTCGATACCTGGTCCGCTCCCTGGCTCCCCACGGTTACGGCTTTTATCTCTATGCTCCCAAGGCCGATGCCTTCCTCCGGCGAAAATGGCAGCAGCCACACCCGCCAGCTATGGCCTCGGAGCTGGCCGAGTTTTCCCGTTTCTGTCGTCACGAGGGGATGCGTTTTGGCATAGGGCTGAGCCCGTTCGAGATATTCAACCGGTTCGACGACGAGGCCCGCACGGCGTTGGCACACAAGCTCGCGCTGCTGGAACGTATCGGCATTGACGAACTGGCGATCCTGTTTGACGACATGCGTTCCGATACCCCGGACCTTGCCGGTACTCAGGCTGACATAGTGCACTGGGTTCGTGAGCACACAGCCATCAAGTTTCTGAGCGTCTGTCCCAGTTACTATTCTGACGACCCCGTACTGGATCGGGTGTTTGGAGAGCGTCCGGCAGATTATCTGGAGACTCTCGGGCGCAAACTGGACCATTCGGTGAATATCTTCTGGACCGGGGAGGAGGTGTGCTCTAGGGAAGTATCGCCCGGGCACCTGAAGCGGATCGGGGACCTGCTCGGGCGCAAGCCAGTACTCTGGGACAATTACCCGGTCAATGACGGTGACCGGATGTCGCAGCATCTGCACCTGCGCGCGTTCACCGGGCGACCGGCGGCCAATGCCGCGCATCTGGCAGCCCACGGGATCAATCCGGCACTGCAGCCGACGTTAACGGCAGTTCCGGCCATCACGCTGGCAGAATCCTATCGCCTGGGACCCTCCTATCAATACGGCCAGGCGTTCCGCCACGCGGCCCGGGAGGTGCTGGGCCGGGAGTTGGCGGCGCAGCTGCAGGCGGATTTGCTGGTACTGCAGGACGCCGGCCTGGGCCGGATCAGTGCTGAAAAGCGGCAGAGTCTGCAGCACACCTACGATGCCTTCGACCACCCTGCAGCCAACGAGGTTCTGCGCTGGCTGGCGGGTGAATATCAGGTTACCGATGAGATGGTGGCTACCCAGTAACCCGCGCGGCTAGCGAAGGTAATATTCAACGGTCGAGACCACGCGAACGGTTTTGACGGGTTGCTGTCCTTCCATGATGCCCGGTGCCTGATCCCGGGCCAGAATCTGGAACACACCCTGATTGGCGCGTCGCAGACCCCCGAGTTCCGCCTTGGCATCCTGGGCAAACTGGGCTGCCGCTTCCCGCGCTGATGCCGTGGCTTCGGCGATCATCTCGGGCTTGATATCGTTGAGTCCGTTAAACAGATAGGTAGGCCCCGATGGGCCGTAGTCCGAAGAGAGCACCACTCCCGAGTCCACCAGTTCACTGACCCCCTGTGCGGCCTGGCGGATCCGGGCGATATCGGTGCTACGGACCATCAGGGTCTGGCTGATTATGAATTTCTGCTCGCCGTTATTGGCCTGGTAAGGGTTGGCCCGGGTATCGGTGACATCCAGGCGCTGGAGTTCGACCGCATCCTGGTCAATGGCCTGCAGTTTCAGGAAGGCAATGATTGCATCCCGGCTGCTTCTGGCCTTGTCCTGGGCCTCACTCAGCGACGCCCCTGTTGCAACAAAGCGAATGGGCCACAAGGCAAGATCTGCAGTTACTTGCCGTTCAGCCACACCCTTGACGGTGACATAGCGGTCGCCGGTTTTCAGGTCAGTCAGGCCGTCACTGATCAGGGCGGCGGAGATGATGGCGCTGATGCCGAGAATCAGCGAGGCAAGAAGCTTCATGGAGTGTCCCTGTTGGCATCACCGGAGAGTTCCGGAAAGTCCCGGAAAGCGTCCGGTTGATGGCTGCTATCCTGAATATCAGGAACAAGATTAGCGCTTCACCCCAAAAGCTGGAAGGGAGGAATCATGACGGCTGTGAAAGTTGAGTGCGTCAAAGGCAATATTGCCGCACAACCGGATATCGATGTCATCGTGAATGCGACCAATGCCGAACTTCTGCCCGGCAGTGGTGTGGCCGGTGCCATTCACGGTGCCGCAGGCCCCGGTCTGGCAGAGGAGTGCCGGACTTTGGCGCCCATCAGTCCTGGCGAGGCGGTGATCAGCTCCGCCCACAACCTGCCTAACGGGCATGTCATCCATTGCCTGGGCCCGGTTTATGGGGTGGATGAGCCGTCAGACCGTCTGCTGGCGGACTGTTTCCGGAACGCGCTGCGCCTGGCGGACCAGCGCGACCTGTCGTCCATTGCCTTTCCCGCCATTTCTACCGGGGTTTTCGGTTATCCGTTGAGAGACGCAGCGGCTGTGGCCATGAAAACGGTCGCCGACACCCTGGCAAATCTCAACTCTGTTCGCCTGGTCCGGTTTGTTCTTTTCAGCGATCAGGATCTTTCCATATTCGATGAGGCCCTCAAGCTGGAACCGGACCTTTCCGGTAGGTAGAGGTCACCTTAGTCACAGGACCTGTCGGTCGATCGGCTGAAACGGGCCCTCATGGCTTCGCGTTCCCGCTCGGCATCCCGGAATTCCTCGGGCAGGGGTTGGATAAAGTAAACGAAGTCACCTTTCGGGCGATTGCTGTCCAGTGGTGGTTGGTTGATGTCCGATGGCCAGAACACCGGACTGATTACTGCGACAGACAGCTCCGGCGCACGTTGCTTCAACAGCGCCACGGTTCCCAGGCCGTCTTCACTGTGAAACGTGCCGGTCAGGTGCAGCACCTGGTGCCCCGGATGCTCTGCCCGGGCCTGCAGAATGCGGGCAGCCATGGTGTTGTCGCGAAGTAGCTGAGCCTTGTAGGTGTTTTCCATGCGCTCGCTCATGGTGTCGTCTGCCTGATGGCTCGCACCAATGGCTGCCATGAACTTTTCCCGGTAGGCCGGGGTGTCCATGAAGGGGGCGGAGGGCAACTTCTGTTTCAGGCTGTCCGAGACACGCTCGAGGTATTCCGGACCTTTCCGGCCGACACAGCGCACGACGTCTGCCGGCGCATTCGCCGCGATCACCGGCAGATTATGCCGGCGGGCAAATTCCACCAGTGGCCGGTAGGAGGCCCGGTAGTTATCCCAGGCATCGGCATCTTCAATCATCTCGGTTTCGCCGGTTTCTCCCTCCAGGTAGCGGTTCAGCTGGTCCTGACGGTCCAGGTTGAACTGTTCCATGCTGAGAATCTGCTCTGGCCGTTGTTGGAACAGGGTGGTCTGAAGCCGCGATTGAAGAAGATGTGAGCCGTGGTGCCCATGGTATTCGCCAACAATGACCACATCTGTGTCGATCAGCTTCTGCGCCAGCTGTTCAGGCGTCAGAACGGTGTTGTTTTCAGGCTGAATGATGCGGGCATCGTACTGGGTCTGCGGTGCTGTCAGAACCGCATCAGGGTCTTTTGATGAAGGCATGGCAGTACATCCGTTCAGGGCGGACAGTGTGGCAATGAGCAGGGCTGGCGCAAAAACGTTCATGACAGTCCTTACGTTTTGATCACATTCAGGATCTTTTTTCGCGTTCTTCTCGCCAGTCGGGGCCCAGCCTTTCTTCCACGTATTCCCGGATGAATTGGCGCACCCTCTGGGACGGGGTTACGTCTTCCTGCTTGCACAGTTCTTCAAAGGCGGCCTTTTTTTCCGGGTCGATCAGTAACGTCAGACGGGCAGTGCGCTTTTCCATGGAGTTGTTCATAACCTTTGGTGATTGCCAAATATGTTAATCATATTAACATTGAATGAATATTTTATGAGCATATAATTTACAGGCATCAGTTGCAATTAACGAGTCTTTTATGCCGCATCGCGCCCACCTGTTTTCACTCCGGATAGCCCACGCATTCCGAGAAGCCTGCATCGATGAGCCCTATCGCGGAAGGCGTTTTCTACGGGATCTGATGGCCGGTGTAACGGTGGGCATTATTGCCATACCTCTGGCCATGGCGTTGGCGATTGCCAGTGGTGTTGCGCCACAGTACGGGCTCTACACCGCCATTATTGCCGGGTTTGTAATTGCACTGACTGGTGGCAGCCGGTTCAGTATCTCCGGGCCTACGGCTGCCTTCGTTGTTATTCTCTATCCGATCGCCCAGAGCTATGGTCTGGGTGGTTTGCTGCTGGCTACCCTGATGTCCGGCGTTTTGCTGATGATCATGGCTCTGATGCGGCTGGGGCGATTCATCGAGTACATTCCGGAGTCTGTCACCCTGGGGTTCACCGGAGGCATTGCGGTGGTGATTGCCACTTTGCAGGTCCGGGATTTTCTGGGTCTGCCGGTTGGCGATATGCCCGAGCACTACTGGGATAAACTGGCGTTGCTGGCAGGGGCATTGCCGGAGTTTGATGCCATGAGCACGCTCGTGGCCGGTGTCACCCTGGCTGTAATGTTGCTCTGGCCAAGATTTAAAACCCCGGTGCCTCCGCATCTGCCGGCTGTGGTGATCGGGAGTCTTCTGGCGCTGTGGCTGAATACGCAGGGCGCTGCTGTCGAAACTATTGGTTCAAGGTTCAGCTATCTGCTGCCCGATGGCTCGATGGGGGCGGGTATTCCGCCTTTCCTGCCAGAGTTTGCCTGGCCCTGGCAGCAGGCGGGGGCATCAGGCGAGCCAATTGGCTTGTCATGGTCGCTGGTTCGTGACCTGCTACCTGCCGCGTTTGCCATTGCGATGCTCGGCGCCATCGAATCCCTGCTCTGTGCCGTGGTACTGGATGGCATGACCGGAAAACGCCACAGCGCCAACAGCGAGCTGATGGGGCAGGGGCTTGGCAACATCATCACGCCGTTTTTCGGAGGCATTACCGCGACCGCCGCTATCGCCCGCTCTGCCGCCAATTACCGCGCTGGCGCCGAGTCCCCTGTATCGGCCATGGTGCACTCTCTGGTGGTGCTGCTTGCCCTGGTTTCTCTGGCGGGCCTTCTGGCCTATCTGCCTATGCCGGCCATGGCGGCCCTGCTGATTATGGTGGCCTGGAACATGAGTGAGGCGCCCAAGTCACTGCATCTGCTGAAAACCGCGCCGCGCAGCGATATCCTGGTTTTTATCACCTGCTTTTCGCTTACGGTGCTGCTGGACATGGTAATTGCCATCACCACCGGAGTCTTGTTGGCGGCCGTCCTGTTCATGCGGGAAATGGCCCAGATGACCAAGGTCACGGATATCACGCTGAGCAAACGGATTGCGGAAGCTCGACTGCCCGAGGGGTGGCAGGTCTTCAAGATCAATGGTCCCTTGTTCTTTGCCGCCGCTGACCGGATTTTCGGAGAGCTGGCGCTGATGGCCAGAAACGCGCGCGGGTTCGTCCTCTATATGGACGGCGTCACCATTCTCGATGCCGGAGGGCTGTCTGCCCTGAACAAACTGATTGCCACCTGTGAGCGGGACGGTACGCAAATTGTGATCGCCGATCTTCAGTTCCAGCCGTTGCGAGCCCTCTCTCGCGCCGGTGTCATGCCGGTGCCTGGTGTGAGCCGCTACACGCCCTCCCTGGACGAAGCCTTGCGGCTGATTGCTGAACCCGGCGCTGCATCTGGCCAGCCACCCGGATAAAACATTGATTCCCGAAGTCCCGGAATGGTTTACCCTTAGGCGATAAGACTACGCGCAAAAGAAGGAATGCCATGCTGCCTTTCCGGCTGATCGACCGAGTGAAATTCATACTGGAACGCCAACTGGTAAAGGGGGCGGGGTTCCAGCTTCTTGTGGTCGGTGTGTTCATCGGCCTGATTTCCCTGATTGGCGGCCTTCTGGTGGTGCCCCAGGGCGGAGACTTCGAGGAGCCGGGCTCAGCCATCTGGTGGGCTTTCCTTCGGCTGACCGATCCCGGATATCTGGGGGATGATGTCGGCACCTGGCAGCGAATCGTCTCGACGCTGCTGACAGTTCTGGGGTACGTGGTGTTCATGGGCACCCTGGTGGCCATCCTGACCCGATGGCTGATAGCCAAGATGGCGGACCTGGAACGCGGTCTCACACCGGTAACTCTTAAAAACCATGTGGTGGTGCTGGGCTGGACCAGCCAGACCCTGCCCTTGCTTTCTGAATTGCTGGGCTCCAGTGGCCGGATGCGCCGCTTTCTGGAAAAGCACGATGCCCAGAAACTGAATCTTGTTGTGCTGTCGGAGGAGGCTTCCGCAGCCCAGGTTCACGAGCTGCGGAGTGAACCGGGCATCGGTCGCAGGGCCCGGCAGATCATCCTGCGTTCTGGCTCGGCAATCCAGCCGGACGCCCTGCATCGGGTGGCCTGTCTGGATGCCGCGGCGGTTATCGTCCCCAGCGCCGCCCATGAGGCCGGAAGCCTGGTGACCTCGGATGTGGAAACCGTCAAGGCACTGCTCTCCATTGCGGCCCAGGCCAGACAGCTCAAGTCTTCCTTGCCTTTCGTTGTGGCCGAGATCCAGGACGTTCGCAAGCTTCCGGTGATTGAGCGGGCCTATCCCGGCGCGGTGGAAGTGGTAGCGGGCGATGCCACGATCAGTCGTCTGATGGTTCAGAATATTCTTCATCCCGGGCTATCAGAGGTATACAACGAATTGCTCACGGCCGGTGAGGGCAACGAGATCTACATCCGGGGCGGAGAGTCGCTGGGCGGAATAACGCTTGGTGAGCTGGCCGCGGCCCGGCCCGAGGTTATCGTGCTGGGCCTTTTGAAACAGCGCGGTGCAGGCTGGGACGTGCAGCTGCTGGCACCCTCAGACTCACGAATTGATCCGGCCGATCGGGTGGTGATCATGGCCCGGGACTACTCCGAGACCGAACCCGATCCCAAAAAGACACCTTTGCCGGAGCTGGAAAGGGGGCAGGCGGTGCGCGTCGACCGGCCTTCTGACCAGGCCAACCACCGGGTCCTGGTGCTGGGGTGGAATCGGCGGGTGCCCAGCCTGATTGCGGAATTCCTCAGTTACGGACACCGTCACTTCGAGGTGGACCTGGTTTCCGTGGTTCCGAAAGCCGAGCGGGAACAGGCGATTGCCCAGTACGTGGAGAATGCCGATCGCCTGACCTGCCGGCATATCGAGGCGGATTATATGGTGGAGGGAGAACTGCGCCGGATCGGGCCAGCGGGCTACGATACGGTGATCCTGCTCAGTAGCGACCGACTGGCCTCCGGCGAAGAGGCCGATGCCCGTGCAATGGTGGGGTATCTTCAGCTCGAGGACATCCTGGCCGATTTTGCCCGACGGCCCCAGCTGATCATGGAGTTGAGTGACCCGGACAACCGCCACCTCTTGTATGGGCACCAGAGTGAAATGTTGATCAGTCCCATGATTCTGAGTCACGTACTGGCTCAGGTGGCCCTGCGGCGGGAGCTTCGGATCGTGCTGGATGAACTGTTTACCGTGGGTGGTGCCGAGATCCAGTTCCGGGACCCGGCGGATTACCCCTTGCCCGCCAGTGCGACCTTTCAGGTGCTGGAGAAGACGGTTGCCGCTGAGGGTGAGCTTGCCCTCGGTGTCTTTCGCAAAAAGGCCAATGAACGTGGGCGTCACCTGCAACTGAATCCGTCCCGTAAGGAGTACCTGGAGTTGCAGCCGGGCGACCGTCTGGTGGTGTTGTGCCTGACCTGAGCGCCCTCAGTCGATGCTGTCGAGCAGGGCCGCCATGATGTCGTCCATGACCACAAAGCCCTTGAGGTCGTTATCCGCCAGCACCAGGAGGCGCTTTACCCGGTACTTGCTCATCAGGCTTGCCGCATGCCGAACGTTCAGGTTCTCACCAACGCTGATCACCGGCTTGGCGCAGGCGTCATAAACGTTGAGAAGATCGATATCGCCGTCTTCGGCGATGACGGTTTTCAGTACATTGGTGTAGGTGATCAGGCCCCAGGCATCGTGTTCGCTTGTCTTTTCCACCACCAGCGACTTCAAAGAATGCTGCTTCATCTTTGATAGCGCCTCGCGGATGCTGGCAAACGGAGAGATGGTGATCACGTCCCGAACCATCACATCTTTGACCAGTTTCATGGGTGTTCTCCGGTTACAGTGAATCTTTCAGGTGTTGTTCGAATTTTTCGACTTGTGACATGTCGATCCCACCCAGATGTTCCAGGGGAAGTGTGAATACAAGCCCCTTCGAATCGCTATGGTCAGGCATGAGTATCTTCTGGATGGCTTTGAGAATATCGAGCGAAAGGCTCTTTTCCAGGACCATCAGCAGAATGCTCTGGCTGCCATCGTAGGTCAGACCGAAGAAGGTTTTCTTGGCGGTATTGCTGATACCGCGACCAGAAAGCACCGTGATGCCGCCGGCACCAAGATCCCTTGCGGCATCAACGCAGTCCTGCTCCTGATCCTCGGGAACGATTGCTACCAGTACCGAAAATTTCATGGGTCTGTTTTCCTCTGCTTTGCGAGCATTTCAACAATGATGGCGTAGCTCATCACCGTCACAATCGGAAAGATGGAGGCGAAGGCGATCAGGCCGAAACCGTCGATGAGCACGTTGCGGCCTTCGATGCTGCTTGCCAGGCCAATACCCAGTGCGGTCACCAGAGGTACGGTCACCTCTGAGGTGGTGACCCCACCAAGATCGTATGCCAGGGGGATGATGTACCTGGGGGCCAGCGCGGTCAGGACGATGACCAGAATATAGCCGCCAATGATGTAATGGTGAATGGAATCGCCACTGATAATCCGGTGAACGCCAAGGGTGATACCCACCGCGACGCCGACCGCCACGATAATCCGGATGGCGTTGCCGTTGATGGTGCCGGCGGCCGCCTGCTCCGCCTGGTGTCCGATCGCGATCAACGCGGGTTCGGCCATGGTGGTGGCAAAGCCGATCATGAAGGCGAAGAGGTAGACGAACAGATACCCCTCCATGCCCAGCAACTGTCGGGCCATGCTTGTTCCGATGGGAAACAGGCCAAGCTTGAGCCCGACCACGAAGGCATACAGCCCCAGCACCACCAGCGCAAATCCGAACAGGATCTTGCGGGGATTGGTCAGCCCGCGACGCAGAACCAGATACTGGAAAAACAAAATAGTAATGATGATGGGAAGGACGTCGCGGACCATCCAGGCAAGATCGAGCAGCATGCCCAGCACAACGGGTGTCTGGTCGACTGTTTCAGTCTGGGCCGCCGTTGGCAAAGCTACCGGGTCTGCGGGGGCACCGGAATACACAACAATCCCGTACAGCTGAACGGTGATCATCGGAACCATGACGGCGAGGGCTACCAGACCGAAGCCGTCCAGTAGCGGATTGCGCCCCCGGATTGAGGCTGCCAGGCCAATACCCAGAGCGGCAATCAGGGGAACGGTAACGATGTTGGTGGTAACGCCACCGGAATCGTAGGCAAGGCCCACGATCTCGGGCGGCGCAAACCAGGTGATGATCACCACCACGATATAGCCGATGATCATGAACCACTGCAGCGGGTAACCGAAAATGGTTCTGAACACGCCCAGGGCAACCACCAGCCCGACGGACACCGCTACCAGAATCCTGAGCGTCAGTGACTTGATCTTGCCCTCGCTGATTTCCTCGGCCTGCTGGGCTACCGCAATAAGCGCCGGCTCGGCGACCACGGCGGAAAAACCCATGGCGAAGCCGAACGACAACAGCACCGGTACCGAGCCCTTTCGGGCAAACTGATTGGACAGGCTTTTCCCGACCGGGAAAATGCTGAGCTCCAGACCCTGAAGAAACAGGGCGACACCCACTGCCACAATCAGCAGGCCTGCCGCCATCACAAAGATGTTCTCGGGTATTTGCTGGAGAATCAGAAGCTGGAAGAAGACAACGACGGCGATGATCGGAAACAGATTTTTCAGGGCATGCAGCAAGGAATGACTGAAAGCTTGCAGATAGAACACTGTTTGCGCCTGGTGGGTTCCGGTTAAAAGTGCTCGTTGGACACCGTAACAGTAGCCATGGTTCCCGTGTTGATCCAGCTCAAGACCGGCGTCAATTCGTCATTCACCAGGAAAATGCCGAAAATAGATCATATAAATTTCAATTATAAATTTGAAACCACTAAAGTAACCCTCAACGTCATCGCTTTGCTCAAAAAGTGAGCAGGTTGTTGGCTTCGGAAGTTGCTGTACGCTTCTCCCTAACGACTTAGAAAACCAACGTAGAAAGGATTGAGACCATGCCCTACGCACAAGACGTTGACCAGATTGCTTCCCTGTTGAAGCAGCACCCGACCTGGAACGCTATCAACCCGAAGCACGCCGCTCGCATGCGCGCCCAGAACAAGTTCAAGACTGGTCTGGACATCGCCAAGTACACCGCCAAGATCATGCGCGAAGACATGGCGAACTACGACAAGGACACTTCCCAGTACACCCAGTCCCTGGGCTGCTGGCACGGCTTCATCGGTCAGCAGAAGCTGCTGTCCATCAAGAAGCACTTCGGTACCACCAAGCGTCGTTACCTGTACCTCTCCGGCTGGATGGTTGCCGCCCTGCGCTCCGAGTTCGGTCCGCTGCCTGACCAGTCCATGCACGAGAAGACCGCTGTATCCGGCCTGATCGAAGAGCTGTACACCTTCCTGCGTCAGGCAGATGCCTGGGAACTGAACCACCTGTTCCGCGCTCTGGAAGAAGCCGAGAAAGCTGGCGACAACGCCAAGGCTGAAGAGCTGATCAAACAGATCGACAACCACGAAACTCACGTTGTGCCGATCATTGCCGACATCGACGCCGGTTTTGGTAACGCCGAAGCCACTTACCTGCTGGCCAAGCAGATGATCGAAGCCGGTGCCTGCTGCATCCAGATCGAGAACCAGGTGTCTGACGAGAAGCAGTGTGGCCACCAGGACGGCAAAGTAACCGTTCCCCATGCTGACTTCCTGTCCAAGATCAACGCCGTTCGTCTGGCGTTCCTCGAGCTGGGCGTGGATGACGGTGTTATCGTAGCCCGTACCGACTCCCTGGGCGCTGGCCTGACCCAGAAGCTGGCTGTTACCGACGAGCCGGGCGACCTGGGCGACCAGTACAACAGCTTCCTCGACGGCGACTACATCGAGGACGCTTCCGAGATCAACAACGGCGACGTGGTCATCAAGTCTGACGGTAAGCTGATGAAGCCCAAGCGTCTGGCCTCCGGCCTGTTCCAGTTCCGTCCGGGCACTGGCGAAGACCGTGTTGTTCTGGACTGCATCACCAGCCTGCAGAACGGCGCTGACCTGCTGTGGATCGAAACCGAGAAGCCCCACGTTGGCCAGATCGCCGGCATGGTTAACCGCATCCGTGAAGTGGTGCCCGATGCCAAGCTGGTTTACAACAACAGCCCGTCCTTCAACTGGACCCTGAACTTCCGTCAGCAGGTATTCGACGCCTGGAAGGAAGAAGGCAAGGACGTATCTGCCTACGACCGTGACAAGCTGATGAGCGAAGAGTACGACAACACTGAGCTGGGTCAGCTGGCTGACCAGTGGTGCCAGAACTTCCAGCGTGACGCGTCTCGCGAAGCGGGTATCTTCCACCACCTGATCACTCTGCCGACGTACCACACTGCGGCCCTGTCTACCGACAACCTGGCCAAGGGCTACTTCGGTGACAAAGGCATGCTGGCCTACGTTGCCGGTGTACAGCGCAAGGAAATCCGTCAAGGTATCGCTACCGTTAAGCACCAGGACATGGCTGGTTCCAACATCGGTGACGACCACAAGGAATTCTTCGCTGGTGATGCGGCCCTGAAGGCCGGTGGTAAAGACAACACCATGAACCAGTTCGGTTAATCGACGGTTCGGATGTTGCTGAGGCGGGCCTGACCGGTTCGCTTCAAACCACAAAACCCCGCCTTGTGCGGGGTTTTGTTTTTCTGACACCTCATTTCTTCTGTATGTGTCTGAAACGACCGCATAAACCTCCCATATCCCCCTTTTCATTTGCACTCGCTGTTTCATCGCTGAAACAGTTTCGTCATCACCAAGACCGGATGGATTTCAGGCGCTCAAAGGAAAAACCATTAAAAACAATGCTATGAATGCGAATTTTCGGTATTGGCACGGGAATCGCTCCTTTGTTCTGGCGGGTCTGAACCTTGGCTTACCCGAAGGCTAGCGGGTTGGGTCGGATCCCTTAAAAGCCAACAACTCAAAGGAAATGACATCATGAATACCAAAAAAACACTGCTAGCAGCTGCCATCGCGATGGCAATGGGCGTTTCCGGTTTTGCCTATGCCGATCAGGGCGGGGACGGTGATCCGAATACCAATGCGGACAACACCTCCACCGCTAACAACGACCAATCCGGCAACACTGACTCCGGTAACGACAATTCCACTGACAGCTCGGACAACAGCACCAACGTGGCTGATTCGTTCAAGATTGCCGACAGTGGCAACGACAACTCCACGGACAGTTCCGATAACTCAACCAATGTTGCGGACAGTGGCAACGACAATTCCGACAACAGCACCGACGTGGCCGATTCGTTCAAGATTTCCGACAGTGGAAATGACAATTCGGACAATTCCACCAACGTAGCTGACAGCGGAAATACAGCTGTGGCCGATAGCGGAAATGATAACTCCGACAATTCCACTAATGTGGCAGACAGCGCAAACGACAGTTCCGATAATTCCATCAATGTCGCGGACAGCGGCAATGACAGTTCGGACAACTCCACCAATGTCGCCGACAGTGGAAATGACAGTTCCGACAATTCCACCAATGTTGCGGACAGCGGAAACGACAATTCCGACAACTCCACCAACGTTGCTGACAGCGGCAATACCGCAGTAGCAGATAGCGGAAACGACAATTCCGACAACTCTACCAATGTGGCAGACAGCGGGAATGACAGTTCCGATAACTCCACCAACGTTGCGGATAGCGGAAACGACAATTCCGACAACTCCACCAACGTAGCGGACAGCGGTAATACCAGCGTCTCGGATAGTGGCAACGACAGTTCCGATAACTCCACTAACATTGCCGATAGCGGGAATACGACTGTCTCCGACAGCGGTAATGACAGTTCCGATAACTCATTGGCACTGGATCTGGACGTGTTCCTGAACAACGCTGATCTGGACGGCAGTGTATCGGGCTCTTCAACCACCTATGGCGATGCCAACGGCAGAGCATCCTACACCGAGGCTCGCAACCGCAACGAAATCGCCGGCGGCTCAGCGAACTACACCGGCGTTGGCGCCTTTGCCCAGAATGCCGGCAACGGCAGCGTTACACAGGCAAATGTCAGTGTAATGTCGAACCTGTCCACCGGTGGTGGCGGCCAGTAAGGAATCCAGGCCGCACCTTGGCGGGTGCGGCCCGGTTATTCCGGGAGAACTGCCATGGGTTACGTCATCAGATGGAAACTGAAGGCTGCCTTGCTGGCGCTATTGGTTACAGGAGCGGGATATGCTTCGGCCGAGGAGTGGATGGACGCCCATTCCCTGTCGGAAGATCAACTGGAAGATGCCAGCGGTCGCCAGGGAATCCCGCTGCAATGGCAGATCAACAATAACCAGCAGAATGCGAACGTCTCCGATAACCTGCTGTCCGGAAACGTTGTCACTGGCAATAACAGTATTTCCGACAACGCCTTCGGCAACATGAGCGGAGTCGCCACGGTTATCCAGAACACGGGTAATCAGGTGGTCATTCAGGACAGTACCCAGATCAACATACTGATCAATCACTGACGGAGGTGGGCCATGACCAGGAAGGTTCTTGTCGCGGTTTGCGCGAGTGCCGGGCTGCTGTGGTCCACCGCATTTGCCGGATCGGTCATGGTTCCCGGTATAGGCGGGGATTTTCGTCTTACCGTAACGAGTTTTGAAAGCCGTCGCTTCGACAGTGTTCTGCGCCAGCAGTACGACTTCAGTTGCGGCTCTGCGGCAGTGGCCTCGTTATTGTCGTTTCATTACGAGGATCAGGTCACCGAGCACGAAGTCTTTATCGACATGTTGGCCTTGGCAGATGAAGAGAAGGTGCGCCGGCATGGGTTCTCCATGCTGGATATGAAACGTTACCTGGGGTCCAGAGGGTATCGGGCCGATGGGTTTCGCTTGCCATTGGAAGGGCTAAGGGAGAAGGTGCGCCTGCCGATGATTGTCTTGCTGAACATCGAGGGTTTCCGTCATTTTGTGTTGATCAAGGGCATCAGCGATGACGAGGTACTGATAGGCGATCCTGCCCGGGGTCTGAAAGTCTATCCCCACGAAACATTCAGCGAATACTGGGATGGCACTGCCTTCGTTATCCGCAGTCACCTTGATCAGGGGCGTGACCACTTTCTTGACGACGGCCATTGGCCACAGGTGGCCAGGGCCCCTTTGCAAAAAGGGCTCGGGGGGCCATCTCTCGGTCACACGCTGCCCTACTGGCCCTCCACGAGGGAATGGTGATGATCATGAAGGGCAGGATGCCCGCGGTCGCATTACTCGTTATTGCCTGTTTGGCCCTGACGCCAATGGCTCACGCGGAACTGAACCCCGGAGTTGACCCCATCAGTGACAGGGAGCTTTCGGAGTTCCGGGGTGGCTTCCTGATGGATAATCTGGAGATCAGTATTGGTCTGGAACAGGTTGTTGGTATTAATGGTGACACCCTGGTAATCAACCGATTGACTATTCCCAACCTCAACCAGCCCGTTAATGACCGTTTGCTGGACCACCAGATGGAAACAGTACTGGAAGTGATCAGTGCCAACCGTAGTGGTGGTGCGCGGGTGACCAGCCATATGGCAGGTCCCAGTGGCTGGATGACGGTGGTTCAGAACAGCCTGGACAGCACTGTCATTCAGAATATGCATCAGTTGAATATCGAGCTGAATAACCTGGGTGCGGGAAATCAGTTCCCGGCCCGATTCAGTGATCAACTGATTCAGTTGCTTGGCCGCTGAAAGAACCCCGATCCCACGCTAGAGACTGATTGGAAGCTTGAGTGTAATCTCGCTGTTGGGCGCGTTTTCCGTAACGCCAATACTTACCGTCAGGTTAAGAGATGTGGATCGCGACAGGCGCTGGGACAGCCCGAATGAAAGAGACCCGATCTGAATTCGGTCGAAATTGGATTCGAAGAGATCAATGTCTCTCTCGAATGTGGTTTTTCGAATGATCGAGTGATCGTAGCCGAGGCTGAATGATGTGCGATCGTTAAACGCGAATCCCATCCCGAAGCCGAAGCGCACGATGTCGCCGGGGTCAACGGTGCCGCCATTTTCAAAGCCCTGCTCCTCTTTGAGGGTCCAGACATAGCTCAGATTGCCGAACAACACGGCCGGGTCTGTGGGGTAGATGAAAGAGAGTCCGGGTTCGAATGCCCAGAAGCCTGAACCTGTTGGCCGGCTCTCCAGCTCGACGCCAATCGGGTTGCCCTGATTATCCTCGATGACCCGCTGGTTAACATCGTAGGGGCCTTCACCGGTTGGCGCCCTGACACGCAGCGCGCCGATTACGTAGGGCCAGCCCCCGAGGCCATCAGTCAGTTGATAGCGAGCTGATACTTCAAGATCACCGAGACCCTCGCCAGAAGACTCACGCAGGGTATCCACCGGAGTGCCCTGGAAAACCTCACGCTCTCTCAGGTCCTCGTTGATGCTCAGGTAAGGCACCCGGACCGCCGCTTCAAACTTGCTGGTAAATCCGTATTTGAGTGACACGGCGCCGACGAAAATATCGCGCTGGATTTCTGAAATATTGATCAGTCCGATCAACAGCGCAGGGATGACGGTGTAGCCTTCGATCGCGACTGCCGTCGAGTTGCTATGGGCATGGGAAAAGGATGGCTCAATGGAAAACCGGCCCGGCCGGGTGACGATACCGCGGTCGGCGGTTATGGAGGCGATATCGGTCGCCGGGTCGTGACCCGCGTCAGAGGTTGTCCGGATTTCGGTGGCCAGGGGGGCGGTATCCCGGTCTGCCTGAGCGGCTTCAACCAGCATCGCCGGACCCAGAGAAACAAGCGGGATGAGCCATAGTGTGTTTTTGTTCATGCGAAACTCCTTCAGCTGTCTTTCTGGAGCCGGGTTGAGGGGCCATGGGGCACGTGGTGCTTGTCCATCAGCCGGTAGAACGAAACCCGTGAAATATTCAGCAGCCGGGCAGCTGCCGACACGTTGTTGTGGGCAAGCGCGAGACTTACCGAGATCGCCTGCCGATCGGCTCTGGAGCGGAAAGCATCCAGTGAGAGGTCTCGGTTTCGGTCGTGGTTATCCGCCGGGTTGGTGGAAAACCCCATGTCTTCGGCCCCGATCTGTGGGCTTTCTCCCAGCAATAATGCCTGACGCAAACGGTTCTGCAGTTCCCTGAGGTTGCCGGGCCAGGGGTGCCCGGCCAGGCAAATCATTGCATCGTCCGTGAGGCGCCTGGTGCCTCTGGCTGAGGGTGTGGCCGACAGTATCCGGCTGGCCAGGATGGGAATGTCTTCCTTGCGTTCCCGCAACGGTGGTAACAACACATGCAGGCTTCCAAGCCGGTAAAATACGTCGCTGCGGAAGGCCCCGGTCTTGACCAGCTGTTCAAGCGGCTTGGTGCTTGTTGCAATCAGTCGAGTGTCGACACTGATGGGATGGTTGGAGCCCAGGCGCTCGATCAGGCCTTCCTGGAGGAAGCGCAGAATGGCGGATTGTTGCTCTGATTCAAGCTCGTCGACACCGAGCAATAGCAAAGTGCCGCCATTGGCGGCTTCAATGCGCCCTTTCTGGACGCTCATGGCATGGGTAAAAGCGCCTTTTTCGTGGCCGAAGAGCTCGTTTTGGGTCAGTGAGCGGGGCAGGGCTGCACAGTTCACGGCGATCAGTGGCTTGTTTTTACGTGGTGAATGATCGTGTATGAAACGGGCTGCGGCTTCTTTGCCGGTCCCGTTCTCGCCATAGATCAGTACGGATTCCTCCGTGCGGGCAAATTTCTGCAATAACGCTCTGACATGTCGGATCGCCACCGAGTCACCCTCAAGAGCAACGTCGTGATAACAGGCGGGCTTGGTCCGTGACGCCTCCGCCTGAAGTTCAGACATACCCCAAAGGTGGCCAAGAATGGCATTGAGGCGTTCGGCCTGCAGAGGCCTCGTGTGGTAGTCCGTGCAGTAACGGTTAATGAGGGCACAGGCGTCCGGGCTCCGGATCTGGTGAGGCTCCAGCGTGGCAATCCAGTGCTGGACCGGAATCGTGTCCAGCCATTCGGGCAGGTGGGTCAGTTGATCGGCGCTTAACGAGCCAAGATCAAACACGCCGACTCTGGCCCCATGGACGGGCGTCTCACCTGACGTGGGCTTGTCTGAAATGGGAATGTGAACAAGCTGCCAGTCCCTGAGCAAGGGCCCGCTGACAGAAAGGCACGGGTACACCGCCGACAACCAAACGAGCGGTCGTTTTTCCTTCATGGCGACTCTCCCTGAGACTTTGCCTGGAAAACGAACTGCTGGACGTTCAGTAAATGTTGGTAATACCGGAACTGCTCGATCCGATCACTGCCCTGTGACCGCATACGGCTGGGGGAAACAGGCAAACAACTCCTGCTGGCGGACATTCAGTTTGTATGCCAGTTTATACACTTGTAGGCCTTTCAGGAGCTTAAAGAGAGAGGGTTCTGTCATTCCTGGCTCCCTGTAAAGTTTGCCGACACAGACTGCAAACCAGACGGGCAGGGACTGAAAGCATGGAGTTACAGTGAGCGTCAGTCAGGCTATTGTTTTTTCGATACTGGGCATCGCCCTGGTGCTGTTCGTCTGGAATCGAATCCGGTTTGACCTGGTCGCCCTGATGGCGCTTCTCGCCGTTGCCATCGCCGGGATCGTGCCGGCAGATCAGCTATTCGATGGCTTCGGCCATCCGGCTGTTGTGACCGTGGCTGCGGTTCTGGTGATCAGCCAGGGGCTGGTCAATGGCGGCGTGGTTGACCGCCTGGCGCGCCTGCTCGGTAAGGTGGGGCACCGGCCGACCCTGCAGGTGCTGATGCTGACGTCTGTGGTGGCCCTGTGCTCGGGCTTCATCAACAACGTCGGTGCGCTTGCGCTTCTTATGCCGGTGGCAATCTGGATGTCCCGGGAAGCGGGGCGCTCTCCGTCGCTGCTGCTCATGCCACTGGCATTTGGTTCTCTGCTGGGGGGAACCATGACGCTGATTGGCACGCCCCCGAACATCATCATTGCCAGTTATCGGGAAGCGGGATCCTTTGGCATGTTTGATTTCGCGCCGGTAGGCCTGGCGATTACCCTGGCAGGCATTGCCTTTATCACGCTGGTCGGGTGGCGCCTGACGCCAAGACGAGGCAAACCCGATGATGGCGGCAAGCTGTTCAGTGTCGGGGATTATGTGACCGAACTCCGGGTTCCCGACGATTCCTCGCATGTTGGCGCCACACTCCATGGCCTGCTGACCCGGGCTGACGCCGACAAGGATGTGGTGGTGCTGGCGTTGATCCGGGATGACAAGCGGTCTCTGGCACCATCGACGTTTTCCGTTTTGCGTGGTGGCGATCTGCTATTGGTGGAGGCGGATACCGACGCTTTGCAGGAATTTCTCGACAGCACTGGTCTTGAGTTGGCGAATGTAGAGGAGTTCTCCTACAAAGAGGCTGACGAGCAGGAGAGTGCACCGGAAAAACCGCGCGAAAAGTCTCTGTCCGAGGGTGATGTCCGATTGCTGGAAGCGGTCATCACGCCGGAATCAGGCCTGATCGGGAAAACCGCCAACAGGCTGAATCTTCGCGAGCAGAATGGCCTCAATATTGTGGCGGTTGCACGCCAGGGGCAGCGGTTGCAGCGCCGCCTGGGGGACATTCGCTTTCAGGCTGGTGATATTCTCCTGGTGCAAGGTGAGGAGGACACCCTGCGCGTTACCCTTCAGGAACTCGGGTGCCTTCCGCTGGCAGAACGAGGACTCCGGTTCGGCCGTGAGCGCAACGCCTTACTGGCCGGTGGACTGTTTGTGGCTGCTATCGGAGGAATCGTTGTGGGCTGGTTGTCGCCGCCTGTTGCCCTGGTTGCCTGTGCCGTCGCAATGGTTCTCAGTGGCGTGCTCAGCAATCAGGAAGCCTACCGTGCGATCGACTGGCCGGTCATCGTTTTGCTGGCGGCTATGATTCCGGTGGGTCAGGCCCTCGAAACCACCGGTGGCGCGGAGCTGATAGCGTCCTGGATGCTGATGCTTGGCTCCGGGGGCGAGGCCTGGGTGGTCGTTACGATTGTACTGATGGGGACCATGCTGCTGTCGAACGTCGTGAACAATGCGGCGGCGGCCATTCTGGTCGCCCCCATTGCACTGAGTCTTTCGGGCCAGTTGGGCATTGCCGCAGACGCCATGTTGATGGCAGTGGCTATTGGCGCCTCCTGCGCCTTCCTGACGCCCGTGGGGCACCAGTCCAACGCGCTCGTTATGGAACCCGGTGGCTACCGGTTTGGCGATTACTGGCGCCTGGGGCTTCCGCTGTCTTTACTGGTGGCCCTGGTGGCAGTCCCTGTCATTCTGGCAGTCTGGGGGTGAGTCCGTTTAACGCGGTTTGGCACTCTCTGGTATGCTGACAAAACCGTTGATGATAAGTGGTTGGCAAGATGACAGCGATTGAGCAAATCGATGCGGCAAAGGCGGAATTGCTGGATCAGCTTGAATGGACACGCAAGCGTACTGAAACCCTTGTAGGTTCTCTGCAGGAAAGCGCGCTGGATGTTCCCTACCATCCGGGCGTGAATCCACCGCTCTGGGAGATGGGGCATGCTGCCTTCTTCTACGAGGTGTTTGTATTCAATCTGCTGGATGGCACGCCCAGCCACGATCCATCCATGGACGATCTCTGGGATTCGTTCCATATCGAGCACCGGGATCGCTGGAACCGGGAGCTGTTTCCCGGGCGCCAGAAGACCCTCGATTACTTCAATCTTATCTATGACCGTGTGGCTGAACGGATCGAAAAAGAGCCTTTGACCGATCAGGCCCGTTACCTTTACCGCTACGCGATCTACCACCAGAACATGCACATCGAGTCGATGATCTGGTGCCGTCAGACCATCGGTTACCCGGCGCCGCCAGACACCGATCTGTACCGGCCTGCACCGGGTGAACCGCATCACGGAGATGCGGTGGTTCCGGCGGGGGAGTGGCTGATCGGGATGCCGGGCGAATCCCAACGGTATGCCAGTGACGACTTCGCCTTTGACAATGAAAAGCCGCGCTTCAGCGTGAAGCTGGATGCTTTCGCCATTTCGAAATGCCTGGTCAGTAACCGCCAGTTCCTGGAGTTCGTGGAAGACGGCGGCTATCGGCGCCCTGACCTCTGGTCATTTGGCGGACGCAAATGGCTTCAGACCGAAACCGACGTGGCCCTTGTTCATTGCAGTCGGGAACCCCTGTTCCGCGCTCCACGTCACCCGCTGTACTGGCGCTGGCATGATGAGCAGTGGCAGGAGCGAGTGTTCGACCGGTGGCAGCCCCTGAATCCGGACGCTCCGGTTACCCATGTGACGTTCTGGGAAGCAGAGGCGTATTGTCGTTGGGCAGGGCGTCGGCTGCCGACAGAACACGAATGGGAAGTTGCCGCTCTGGGGAATCGTCCGGGCGAGCCGTTCCGGCGATTCCCTTGGGGGAATGAGGCGCCGACCAGTCAGCTCGCGGATCTGGACGGGAGAGCCATGGCCCAGAACCCGGTGTTTGATTTTCCTGAGGGCGACAGTCCCTTTGGCTGCCGCCAGATGACCGGAACGGTCTGGGAGTGGACCAGTGATCAGTTCCTCCCTTATGACGGCTTCAAGGTGGACATGTACCCTTTCATGTCCACCTTGCAGTTCGGCGATCACAAGGTCACCAAAGGTGGCGGGTGCGCGACATCATCCTGTCTGATCCGCGGCACCTATCGTCAGGCTTATCTGCCCCAGCGCAATGATGTCTATACCGGCTTCAGGACCTGTGCACTTGAGCGAGAGTAAACGTTAGGCGTTCGGGCCGATTCCACTACTCCGGATTGCCCGTCACCAGGGACGGTTTTGCCGGTGTCTCGTCGATCAGGTGGCTGGCCAGCGCAACGCCGGTCTCGCTCATGGTCAGATAAGCCTCGTCGGCGCCAGCTTCCCGGATCTGCTTTGCTTCGTCCTCATACATGGTGTGTGCCACGATAAACCCCTTGAACCCCAGCTTACGAAGCATACGCGCGGCGATGAGCTTGCCCTCGATATCACCCATGGCAAGGATCACCGATTGCACTGCCGGCATGTGCAAACCATTCCAGAAAGAAGCGTCCTCCGCGTCAGCAAAGACCACGTTGCGGCCCTCTTTCTGGTGTTGTTGGGCCTTAGCCGGGTCGGAGTCGAGCCCCATCAGTTTGGGCTGGTCATCGATCAGCCAGTCGTAGGCAGCGGTGCCTGTCCGCCCCATGCCCATGATCAGCACCCGGGTGTCGCCCAATGACAGCGGTTGTTCGTCCGGATGATGCTTGCTGCCCTCATACCGGCTAAGCCCCTGGGCGTAGCGTTCGTAAAGGCCGTGCGCGAACCGGTTGATGGGCGCTGATACCAGGAACGACAGAGACACCGAAATGGCCAGAGGTACCAGCCATTCAGGCAAGGCAACGCTGGCGACAATGAGGCCAAATTCGCTGTAGTTGGTCAGTGCCAGCGCACTCAGGAAGCCGCTGCGGGCCCGCAGGCGGAAGGCCAGTAGCAGGAAAAAGAACAGAATGCCTTTCAGCGGAAGGACCAGGCCGGCAATCACGGCAAAGAGGAGCGCGTCGCCATCGGGCAGCCCGCCAATGCCGATTTGCAGGAAGAAGCCCACGAGGAACACTTCCTTGACGCTCCAGAGCGATTTGGAAAGCTCCTGGGAGCGAGGGTGATTGGCCAGCATGGCGCCGAAAACAAGTGCGCCAAGCTCGGAACTCAGACCAACCGCTTCGAAGCCAAGTCCGCCGACCACAAGCGCAAGCAGCAAGCCCAAGAGAACCAGCAGTTCGTCGTGGCCGCTGGCATCCAACAGTCGGAACAGAAGAGGTCGAAGTAGCGGCAACCCGAACACAATCAGCGCCCACTCGGAAGGTGTCTTCCCGGCCGCGAGACTCATGACGACCAGGGCAATCAGGTCCTGCATGATGAGGATGCCGATGGCGACCCGACCGTGGAATGCCCGTAGCTCCCGTTTGGATTCAAGCACCTTCGCCGCCAGTACGGTGCTCGAGAAGGACAGGGCAATGGCCAGCATCAAGGCTGTCGACCATTCGATATCCATGAGCAGGTACAGCCCGGGCGTAAAGACCGCGCAGGTAATTCCGAAATGAAGCAAACTACCGCCAATCACTTCCGGGCTGACGATGGAACGGAGCTTCAGTTTAAGCCCGACGGTGAATAGCAGCAGGAGTACCCCAAGGTGCGCGATGTGTTGGAGAACGTTGGTCTCCTCGATCACAACACCGGTTGCCTCGGCGATGCCACTGAGCACGAAGCCTGCGGCCAGATAGCCAACAAGCGGAGGGAGTCCAACAAGCTTGACCAGCAGGCCAAGGCCGAAGGCAAAGGTAATCCAGATCGCTTCAGGCATGGGGTATCAATTCGGATGTCAAAAACACAATAGTTGCTAGGCTACCCTGTTTTCCTCTGCTCGTGTACTCGCAGAAGGTGGAAGGCAGGCAAAGTAACCCCCAAAGGCTTCATTCTGCTGGTTGCCCGATAAAGGTTCGGAACAGTTCTGCCGATTCTGCGGGGGCCTCCACCATGGGTGCGTGACCAATGCCTTCCATCAGCTCCAGGCGGCTACCCGGTATTGCTTCCGCAAACACCTCGCCGTTGCGGTAGTTTATAACCCGGTCCTCTTTGCCCCAGATGATCAGGACCGGCGCCTGAATCTCTGTGATGGCGTCGCGGAAGTCCGACTCGAAACCGGCGTCCCGGATGGCCGCAAAAATGACTTCGTTCACTTCCCGATTGGCAATGGCCCGCTCTTCCATTACACCCATGATCGGCCAGGGCACAAAGGGCTTTTTCTCAAGTGCAAATTCCATGAGTCGCTCGAAATCACCGGGTTTCCTGGGGATCAGGGGGTTGTCTCCCTCCATCACCAGATCCACCAGCTCGCTTTCATACTCGAGAATACCCGCCGGGTCGAACAGCACCGCCGATTTTACTTTACCGGGATGGTTGGCGGCATAGAGAGCCGTAATCGCACCCCCCATGGAGTTGCCCATAATGTGGGCGTCATCGACGGAAAGCGCGCCGAGAATCTGTGCGACGTAACCGGCCTGGTCTTCCAGGCGATAGCCGATATCGAGGGGTTTGCTGCTCTCACCATGCCCGGGCAGATCGATCGCGTAGACATTGAAATCGCCGGTCAGGTGGCCGGCGAGGCGGGTCCAGTTGTCTTTGTTGGCCCCGAACCCGTGGATCATAACGATGGTGTCGCCATCCACCGCCTCGTGATTCCGCAGGTAGGCGATATCCATGCTATCGACAGTCACGGTATCTGCTTCCAGGCCCGCCGAGGACCGTTCGAGCCCGATGGCCGTCTCGTAGATGCCCTGGCGTGAGCAGGCGCTCAGAACCAGCGAGACAGTCAGAATCAGGAACAGATTGAGGGTTAGCGGGCGTGGCATCAGGGGCTCCTTTGGGTTGGCTTGTCGGCATCCGTTGCGAGGCGTTTACATTACTCCATAAAAAAGCCCGGTCAATGACCGGGCTGTGTTTTCGCCGACTGGTTCTGCCAGGGCTCAGGACTGTTCGCGGGCAATGGCCCGAAAAGCGATGTCCTTGCGATAGAAAGCGCCGTCCCACTGGATCCGTGAGGCCAGTTCATAAGCCCGTTTCTGAGCCTCGGTAACGGTGTTGCCCAGTGCGGTGGCGCAAAGTACACGGCCACCGTTGGTAACGACCTGGTCTCCGTTCAGGCGAGTGCCGGCGTGAAACACCTTCTCGCCCTCGGTTTCGGTTTCCGGCAGGCCGGAGATGGCATCGCCCTTGTTATAGCTGCCCGGGTAACCACCGGCTGCCAGTACGATACCCACGGAGGCCCGGTCGTCCCACTCTGAGGGACACTGGTCCAGCTTGCCGTCGATAGCGGCATCGCACAGTTCCACCAGATCGGACTTCATCCGCAGCATGATCGGCTGGGTTTCCGGGTCGCCAAAGCGGCAGTTGAATTCGATCACTTTCGGGGCGCCGCTGTTGTCGATCATCAGGCCAGCGTAAAGGAAACCCTTGTAGGGGTGGCCCTCAGATGCCATGCCACGCACAGTCGGGTAAATGACCTCATCCATGATGCGCTGGTGCACATCGGCGGTAACCACCGGAGCGGGGGAGTAGGCGCCCATGCCCCCGGTATTGGGGCCGGTGTCGCCATCGCCCACCCGTTTATGATCCTGGGAGGTGGCCATGGCCAGTACATGCTTGCCATCCACCATCACGATAAAGCTGGCTTCCTCGCCGTCAAGGAATTCCTCGATGACCACGCGGCTACCGGCATCACCGAAGGCGTTGCCTGCCAGCATGTCGCGAATGGCGTCTTCGGCTTCTTCCAGGGTCATGGCCACGATCACGCCTTTGCCGGCGGCCAGGCCGTCAGCCTTGACCACGATAGGGGCGCCCTGCTGACGGACATAGGCCAGAGCCTCGTCAACGTCGGTGAAGTTGCCATAGCCGGCCGTCGGAATCTTGTGGCGTGCCAGAAAATCTTTGGTAAAGGCCTTGGAGCCTTCCAACTGCGCGGCGCCGGCACTCGGGCCGAATACCCGCAGGCCACGCTGTTCGAACTTGTCCACGATGCCTGCCACCAGCGGCGCTTCCGGGCCGACGATGGTCAGTCCAACGTGGTTGGTGGCGGCGAAGTTGGCCAGTCCGTCCAGGTCCATCACGTCGATGTCGACATTTTCCAGGCCGCCTTCCCGTGCCGTGCCGGCGTTGCCGGGCGCCACAAAAACACGGTCTGCCTTGGGTGACTGGGCGGCTTTCCAGGCCAGGGCATGTTCGCGGCCGCCGGAGCCAATAACGAGAATATTCATGTTGCGTATCCCTCAGTGCCGGAAGTGGCGCATGCCGGTGAAGACCATGGCGATGCCGTGTTCGTTGGCCGCATCAATCACTTCCTGATCGCGCATGGAGCCACCAGGCTGGATCACAGCGGTAATGCCGGCTGCTGCGGCGGCGTCGATGCCGTCCCGGAACGGGAAGAAGGCGTCAGAGGCCATCACCGACCCTTTCACTTCCAGACCTTCATCCGCGGCCTTGATGCCGGCAATCTTGGCACTGTAGACCCGGCTCATCTGGCCGGCGCCCACGCCAATGGTGCGGCCGGCCTTGGCATAGACAATGGCGTTGGATTTAACGTACTTGGCTACTTCCCAGGCAAACAGCAGGTCATTGAGTTCCTGCTCGGAGGGCTGGCGCTCGGTGACCACTTTGACGTCTTCCATGGCCACCATGCCCAGATCCCGGTCCTGGACCAACAGGCCGCCGGTTACCCGTTTGTAGTCCATGGAACGGGCGCGTTCACCATCAAACTCGCCGCAGGCCAGCAGGCGCACGTTCTTCTTGGCGGCGACCAGTTCCACCGCTTCCGGAGCGACGGTGGGGGCGATGATCACTTCCACAAACTGGCGGTCAATGATGGCTTTGGCGGTCTCTGCATCGAGCTCCCGGTTGAAGGCAATGATGCCGCCAAACGCCGAGGTGGGGTCGGTGGCGAAGGCCAGATCGTAGGCCTGACGGATATCTGCACCGATGGCTACGCCACAGGGGTTGGCGTGTTTGACGATCACACAGGCCGGGTCGGCGAAGGGCTTCACGCATTCCAGGGCGGCATCGGTGTCGGCTACGTTGTTGTAGCTGAGCTCTTTGCCCTGGAGCTGTTTGGCCGTGGCTACGCAAGCTTCCTTCGAGTTACGCTCGGCGTAGAAGGCCGCGCGCTGATGCGGGTTTTCGCCATAGCGCATGTCCTGGACCTTCACGAACTGGGCGTTAAAGGTACGGGGGAAATCAGCGTTGTCGTTGTCCGGCGTGCGGCCACCCAGGTAGTTGGCAATGGCGCCATCGTAGCCCGCAGTGTGCTCAAATGCCTTGACCGCAAGATCAAACCGGGTGCTGTAGCTCAGTTGACCATCGTTGGCGTCCAGCTCTTTAAGGACCCGGCTGTAGTCAGAGGCGTTCACCACGATGGCAACGTCGTTGTGGTTCTTGGCCGCAGCGCGAACCATGGTCGGACCACCGATATCAATGTTCTCAATGGCAGTCGCCAGATCACAGTCGGGTTTGGCAACCGTCTCCTCGAAGGGGTAGAGATTGACCACGACCATGTCGATGGGGTTGATGCCATGCTCGGACATGACCGCATCATCAGTGCCCCGACGGCCAAGTATCCCGCCGTGAATCTTCGGGTGAAGGGTTTTTACCCGGCCATCCATCATCTCGGGAAAACCGGTGTAGTCGGAGACTTCGGTAACCGGGATGTTGTTTTCTTTCAGGAGCCGGAAGGTGCCACCGGTGGAGAGCAGCTCGACGCCGCGTTCGGTCAGGGCACGCCCGAAATCGACGATGCCGGTTTTATCACTCACGCTGATCAGGGCGCGACGGACGGAGGTGTTAGCCTGGTTTGCCATGGGTCACTTTCTTCGCTGGAGATGAACGAATAAGGGCCTCGCGAATGGTGTCCGGGAGGCCCTCGTCAAATCAGGGTGTCTGGATTATAGCAGACCGTACTGCTTCAGCTTCTTGCGCAGGGTGCCGCGGTTCAGGCCCAGCATGGTGGAGGCCTTGGTCTGGTTGTTGCGGGTGTATTTCATCACCTGCTCCAGCAGCGGAGCTTCCACCTCGGACAGTACCAGTTGGTAGACCTCGGTCACCGGAGCGCCGTCCAGTTGGGCGAAGTAGTTTTTCAGGGCAACCTCCACGCTGTCACGCAGGGTGACGGTGTTGCCGCTGCTGTTCACCGTCTGCAACTGATGAATATCATCGTTGGCCGGGGTGCTCAGGTTATCGTTTGCCAAAGTCTCAGCGCTCATGCTGCGAATACCTCTCCATTTCGTAAGCCTGCAAAATACCGTTGAATCGTGTCTCTCTGCTCCAGCGCATCGTCGATGGCGTTGAAGCGCTTGCGGAACTGTTTACCCGGATCGTGGGATTGCAGGTACCAGCCCACGTGTTTTCTGGCAATGCGCACACCCATGGTCTCGCCATAGAAGGCGTGCAGTGCCTGGAGGTGCTCGGTCAGAATATCTTCGACCTCGTCCAGCTCCGGTGCGGCCATGTGGCTGCCGGTTTCCAGGAAATGCCGGATTTCCCGAAAAATCCAGGGGCTACCCTGGGCGGCACGGCCTATCAGCAAGCCATCGGCACCGGTGTGTCGAAGCACGTCCCGGGCTTTCTCAGGGGATGTAATATCCCCGTTGGCAAACACCGGGATGCTGATGCGGGATTTCACATCGGCTATGGTGTCGTACTCGGCGTTGCCTTCGTACTTGTCCGCACGGGTTCTGCCATGAATGGCAACAGCCTGAATACCAGCATCCTCCGCCATTCGGGCAACGACCAGTGCATTGCGATTGTCCCGGTCCCATCCGGTACGCATCTTGAGGGTGACGGGAATATCAACCGCCTGAACCACCGCCTCAAGAATGTCGCGCACCAGGGCTTCATCTTTCATCAGAGCAGAGCCGGCGGCCTTGTTGCAGACTTTCTTGGCCGGACAACCCATATTGATGTCGATGATCTGGGCACCGAATTCCGCATTCTGACGTGCGGCGTCGGCGAGCATCTGCGGATCACCGCCGGCGATTTGCACCGAACGGGGCTCCGGCTCACCCTGATGATTCAGACGTGTCCGGGATTTGCGCGTATGCCAGAGTTTGCTGTCCGCTATGACCATCTCCGACACCGCCAGACCGGCGCCCAATCTCCGGCAAAGCAGACGGAAAGGGCGGTCTGTTACGCCAGCCATGGGCGCAACAATCAAGGGGTTGGGCAAGGTGTACGGCCCGATTTTTGCCGTTGGCAGCATGATCTGAGTCCGTGTCACAGCGGGTTAAGCAAAGGTCGGGCTGAGCGGTTGTTCAATAAGTAACCGATCCAGCATCCGAAGGGCGGTAATGATACCGCCGGGTGGACCATGATTGAAGGGGCTGGGCGGTGAAAAAACTGATTATTTTTCGCCCTTTCTGGTTGACTTTTGTTCTGTGCGATGGCCGTCGGCCATCTCTGTCGAGTGAATACTTCCTGACTCGATCAGGGAGTGTGGGGGCGGAAGAGGATGTTGTAATTCACTGCGTCACGGCCCGGATCCCGAATGTTGATGGCAATGCGCACGGGGGTATCCGTGGGCATGGCTTCCAGCTCTCGACCCTCGCCGGCCAGGTATTCTTCGGGCGTGAACAGGCTTTGTGCAACAACATCGCCATTCAGGTTGGAAAAGGTCAGGGCAATGGCGGGGAACGGCTGCTCGAAGTCGGCCCGGTTGATGATCACGGCATCGACCACCAGTTGCGAGCGGTTATCCGGATCGGTCCGAACCACCAGTTTCCGGCTCTGTATCGCCTCAACATTGATCAGCGGTTTGAGCTCGCATCCGGCCAGTTCACACCCTTTTTCATAAAACGGCCGCAACTCGGGAATGGCCGACAGGCGGTCGAACTGGAACCAGGTGACCTGGGCGATCAGAACACCGATCAGGCCCAGCACAATGACACTCCATACGATGGTTCGAATGCCGCTCCCGCCCGAATCGACGGCAACGGGGTCGCGACGCAGGTCCCGGAAGGGTGGGTCGGCATGGAAGGTGTCGGCCGGTCGATCCGGCTCATCGAAATCGAAACCGGATTCCTCCACAAAGTCATCGAAAGGATCAGGCTCTTTGGCGGTCCGGTCGCCCCGGGAAGCGGGTGTTTGGGTCTGCTCGAACACCGGTTCTTCCTCGAGGCTTAACTCGTGGTCGGGTTCCCGTCTGGTTTGTGGCTCGAACGCTGGCTCTTCGGGCTCGGGCTCGGGTTCGGGCTCCGGTTCTGGCCGCTCTGCAGCAGACGGCTTCCGTTGCGCTGGCTCGTCATCCTGCAGAATGGCTTCGGCCCAGCTTTCATCCACATTCTCGTCGGAACTGTCAGTCTCAGCGTCTTTGTAGTCTGCTTCGTCGCGCTCGTCGAAGCTGCGGAAGCTGTCGCTGAGCTCGTCATCGGAAAAGGTCAGCTTTGTGCCGGCGTACCGGCCTTCCGCCGCATCCTCTTCCGGGTTGTCAGCAAAGACAAAATCTTCCTCGCTGACGCCGGAGCCGGCCGGTGATTGGGTGCCCGCCGGTTGCTCGGGGCTGGGTTGGGTTCGTGGTTTATCGCCGCCGGGAATAACCTGGTGTTCGATGGCGTTGAACACTTTCATGCAGTTCCCGCAGCGTACCTTGCCCTTGGCAATGCCAAGCTGTTCTTCGGTTACCCGGAACCGGGTCTGGCAATTGGGGCACTGTGTCTGCAGGCTGCTCTGGGTCATGCTTCTTCCTGAAAGCGACTGGGCTACGAGTGTCGGAGTTTAGTCGTTAAGACCGGTTTCGTCATCTGTCGTTGCGCCGTCCTGTGAGGCGTATCCACTCTTCCCGCTGTTCGGGCTCGTCCATTACGAACCAGGGCTCGTAGGCGGCCATCACTTCCCGGGCCTGGCTTGACAAAATGCCGGATAGCACGAGGTCGCCGCCGGGTCTGGTCCGGGAAGCAAGGTGAGAGGCAAGGCCGATCAGAGGCTGGGCCAGGATATTGGCGAGCATGATGTCCGCTTTGGTCTCGGGTTCGTCTTCTGGCAGAAACAGGTCCAGCTTGCTGTCTTCGACACCATTACGCCGGGCGTTTTCCCGGCTGGCTTCCAGGGCCTGTGGGTCGGTATCAACGCCAATAACATGGTCGGCGCCAAGCAGCAGGGCTGCCAGGCCAAGAATGCCGGAGCCGCAGCCATAATCGATGACCTGCTTACCCTGGGCGTCCTGGCCATCGAGCCATTCCAGGCACAGGGCTGTGGTCGGATGGGTGCCAGTACCGAAGGCCAGGCCGGGGTCCAGCATCAGATTCGCGGCATCCGGGTCCGGAGCGTCATGCCAGCTGGGCACGATCCAGAGTCGCTCGCCGAATTTCAGGGGCTGAAAATCGTCCATCCAGGCCCGCTCCCAGTCCTTGTCCTCAACCAGCGTTACTTCGATTTCCGGCAAGGCCTGCTGGGTCTGCTGGTGCCAGGCATCCCGGATATCGGCGCAAAGCTGTTCGATATCCCGATCGGAGTCGAATAATCCGGTGACGGTGGTCTGGCTCCAGAGAGGGGTGGTGCCCGGGTCGGGCTCGTACAGGGGCTGGTCGGCGGCATCCTCCATGGAGACGGCGTCGGAGCCCATCTCCATGAGCAGATCTTCCAGCTGATCCGCGTTGTCCGGATCAGCCGGGATCTGGAGTTGTATCCAGGGCATGTTTAATCCCGCATCAGTTTCTCAAGGTAGTGGATGGTGAAGTCTACCTGTTTAAAGCCACCATCGCGTACCAGTTTCCGATGCAGAGGCTGGTTGGTCTTGATTCCCTCGACCACCAGTTCGTCCAGCGCGTTTTTCATCCGGCGCCGGGCAATGTCTCGGTCGTCGCCCCAGGTGATCAGTTTGGCCACCAGGGAGTCGTAATAGGGCGGAACCGTGTAGCCGCTGTACAGGTGGGAATCCACCCGCACTCCATTCCCGCCAGGCGCATGGAAATGCTTGACCTTTCCAGGGCTGGGGATGAAAGTTTTCGGATCTTCGGCGTTGATCCGGCACTCCATTGCGTGCCCGGAAATCCGGATGTCGTCCTGGGTGTACTGCAGTGGCAGGCCGCTGGCGATGCGTAGCTGCTCACGCACGATGTCCACGCCGGTGACCATCTCGGAGACGGGATGTTCCACCTGGACCCGGGTGTTCATTTCGATGAAATAGAACTCGCCGTCCTGGTACAGGAACTCGAAGGTGCCAGCGCCCACGTAGCCGATTTCCTTGCAGGCATCGACGCAGGCCTTCAGGGTGCGCTCCCGGGATTCCTGGTTGATGTTCGGGGCCGGGGCTTCCTCGATGACCTTCTGGTTCCGGCGCTGCATGGAGCAGTCGCGGTCGCCCAGATGGATGCAGTTGCCATGCATGTCGGCCAGAACCTGAACCTCCACGTGGCGCGGAGCTTCCAGGAATTTCTCGAGGTAAACGGTCGGGTCGCCGAAGGCGTTCTTGGCTTCACTCTGGGTGATCTGGACACCTTTTAACAGGGCCGCCTCCGAGTGCACCACCTGCATGCCGCGTCCGCCGCCGCCAGAGGCGGCCTTGATCATCACTGGATAGCCGATTTCGCGGGCAATTCTCAGGGTCCGCTCTTCGTCGTCATCCAGCGGGCCATCCGATCCCGGCACAGTCGGAACACCGGCCTTGATCATGGCGTTGATGGCAGACACCTTGTTGCCCATCAGCCGAATGGTATCGGCCTTGGGGCCGATGAAGCGGAAGCCGCTCTTTTCAACCTGTTCGGCAAAATCGGCGTTCTCGGCAAGGAAGCCGTAGCCGGGGTGAATACCCACGGAATCGGTTACCTCGGCGGCGCTGATGATGGTCGGGATGTTCAGGTAGCTGTCGGTGGCGCTGTTGGGGCCAATGCAGACCGACTCGTCAGCGAGGCGCACATGCATCAGGTCGCGATCGACCTGGGAATGAACTGCCACGGTCTTGATACCCAACTCCTTGCACGCGCGCAGAATCCGGAGGGCAATTTCACCCCGGTTTGCGATCAGAACTTTCTCTAACATGGCCATGAGTAGCTATCACCGCGTTCAGGAAATGACGACCAGGGGCTGGTCAAACTCAACCGGCTGGCCATTCTCGACCAGGATGTCCTGGATTGTGCCGCTCTTGTCGGCCTCAATCTGGTTCATCATCTTCATGGCTTCCACTATGCAGATGACATCACCCACGTTGACCGTCTGGCCAACTTCCACGAACGCCTTGGCGGTGGGCGACGGCGAGCGATAGAACGTGCCGACCATGGGGGATTTTACAGTGTGTCCGGACGGACCCGCTGGCGCTGATGGCTCTTCAGTCTCCGGGGCCGACGCCGCAGGGGCCGGAGCTGGCTGCTGTGCAGGCGCCGGGGCCGGGTAATGACTTACGTACTGGGCGCCGGCGGCCGGCTCGCGGCGGCGGGAGATACGCACCGAATCGTCCGCCTCGTGAATCTCCAGCTCCTCGACGTCGGATTCCTCGAGCAGCTCGATCAGTTTCTTGATTTTACGAATATCCATAGTCAGTCCAGTCCCGTTTTGTCAGGTCTATCGGTGAATGCGTGTCAGGGCCGCCTGGAGTGCAAGATCGTACCCCTGGCTACCCAGCCCACAGATAACGCCTTCGGCGATATCCGAGAAATAGGAGTGATGCCGGAACGGTTCCCGTGCATGCACGTTGGAAAGATGCACTTCAATAAAAGGAATTCCCGAAGCCAGCATGGCATCCCGAAGGGCAACGCTGGTGTGGGTGAAAGCGGCTGGATTGATGATGATAAAGTCCACGCCTTCTGCCCGGGCCTCGTGAACCCGTTCAATCAGTTCGTATTCGGCGTTCGATTGCAGATGCAGCAGATGGTGCCCGTGCTCCGCCGCCTGTGAACGCAACCGGTCGTCGATGTTTGCCAGCGTCTCGTAGCCATAGACCTCTGGCTCGCGTGTGCCGAGCATGTTCAGGTTGGGTCCATGGAGTACGAGAATTGTCGACATGGTTCTGTCTGCCTTGGTGTCTTTTTACAGGATCGCCGAATTTAACGGCATGTTCCCCCAATGGTGCGTGCTTGTTTTGTTCAGATCAACACTTTTTGACAATCTTCCCTGTTGTCCATTGGTCGTAAAAAAGACGGCAAATGAATCGAAACGGGATCTTTCCGCTGATGACAATCATTGTCGTGAACGGAGGATCTAACTTCTATACGACGTTGGTTTCATAAAAGGTAGCAGCCGGGCAGGGACTCAGCCATGCCCGACCGAAATTTGTTCTGGAAGGTCTGCGCGGGGGGATGCGGGCCGGAACGGCCCGGAATCAGGTGTCGGCCAGAGTCACGCAGTTGCGGCCCAGTTCCTTGGAGCTGTAGAGCGCCCGGTCTGCCCGCTCGCACAATGCCTGGGAAGTGTCGTCATCCCAGGCTGCGATTCCGCAACTGAAGGTGACGTTGAATTCCCGGTCGCCGGCGGGCTGCTGGAGCTCCGAGAACCGCTCCCGGATTTCATTGAGAACGTTCCGGGCATCGCTCGGGCGGGTGTTGGGCAGAATAATGGCGAATTCCTCACCGCCATACCGGCCGATGTGATCGGTTTTGCGCAGGCGCTGTTTGAGGAACATCGACAGGCTTCGCAACACACGGTCGCCGATCGGATGGCCAAAGGTGTCGTTTACCTTCTTGAAGTAATCGATGTCGATCATCGCAAAGCACAGTGGTTGCTCTTTCTGGCGAGCCCGCACAATCTCCTGGTCCAGCAGGTGTAGCGTGTGAGTGTGATTGAACAGGCCAGTCAGGCTGTCACGGATCATCAGTGCCAGTAGAGAGCGGGCGCGGCGGCCACGGTTGTGGATGGTGGCTATCAGGTGTTTCGGGTCGATTGGCTTGGTCAGGAAATCGTCGCCCCCCAGACTCATGGCATGGAGCTGTTTGCTGACGTCTTCCTCTGCCGACAGGTAAATAATGGGGACGCTGTGGAAGCGATCCTGTTGACGGATGACACGGGCGATCTCCATCCCGGTGCAGCCCGGCATATACATGTCGAGGATGATGATCTCCGGGGAGAACTCTTCCAGCGCGTGGATGATCTGCATCGGGTCGGTGATGATGTGGGCGGTCATGCCAGCCTTTTTCAACACCGTTTCCATGTACTTGGCCTGGGCCCGGGAGTCGTCCAGAACAAGAACCTTGTAAGGCTCCACGGTATTGCCGTGGGTATAGGTTTCGATCTTCTCGATCAACTGGCCCGGATCGACGGCGGGATAGAAGAACTCTTCCCCGCCGCACCGTGAGGCCTGCAGACGGGTTTCGATGGAGCCATCCTCATCGCTCATGAAGATGATCGGGATGGGCGTATCGTGACGTTCCTGCAGGTGTTCGATGGTGGTAATGCCGGCGTTGGGAGAACCGCCGAAATTTACGTCCACCAGGATGGTCTCGGGCTTGTGGAGTGCACAGGCTTCGGTCAGTTCATCGGCGTTGGCAAAGGCCGAAGCCCGAAACCCGAAAAACTCCAGTTGCCGGATGAGGCGGCTTGCCATTTCCTGGTTGGCCAGAGCAATGTAGACCGGGGTGCGGCGAAACTGGTGAGGCGCCTCGGAACTATTGCGGTCCGTCCTGCGCAGGGTGCTCTGGGAGAGGGTTTCGATGGCATCCTGGAGCTGTCGCTCAAGGCCTTCGTCCAGTGCCGAACCCGGTTCCCACTGGTTGATCAATTCCAGCGTGGTTTGCCCGGCCCTGGCGTGACTTTCCATTTCGAAGCGCTGGGCGTAACGCACCAGCTTGTCGGTGGCAGCGGCAAACTCGTTGCGATGGGCGGCGGCCTTGTCCCGGTCTTCGTGAATTTTCTGCCAGGTGTCCAGAACAACCCGGGCCTGGGTTGTTACACGGCGTGCGAAATGCTGCCTGAGTTTTTCTTTCTGGCTTTCGTCGTTCATGTGGCTCGGGCCTGTCTCTTTTTCGTTATTGGTCGTCCTTCCCCGGTGCGGACGATTTTTCAACCTTAGTCTTTTTGCAGAGTCTATAGTGTTTAATGTTGTCGGCGTAGGTTGCGCTATGTAAATGTTTGTCAACTCTGCGGTGCAGGTCACAAACACCTGGCCGGCTGGCTCACAGCCAATCCGGAGAAGCTCCCCATGGCACGGAAGCAAATCCTCTTGAAACGCAGGCAGCAGGGTGTGGTTACTCTGCGAACAATGCTTCTGGTGTTGACCGGAGGTTTGCTGGTAACCCTGCTGGTTGCGGTTTTCATTACCAGCTTCGGGTACTTCCGGAATTATGTCTCCGATCAGTTGGCCGGCCACGCCCGTGACGGGGCTACGGCCATCGGATTGTCACTCTCCAACGCCATCGATGGCCGTGACCCGGTGGCTTCAGCGTCATTGATTGATGCGGTGTTCGACAGTGGGCGATACCTGTCCGTCAGCTACCTGAATCATCAGGGTGAGCAGGTTGCCGGGCGCGCAATGACTCTGAACAAGGTCGCTGTGCCGGCCTGGTTCCGCACTTTTGCGGATCTACCCCTGCCGATCGCCGAGGCAGCAGTGGTCCGCGGCTGGAGCAGACTTGGCACGGTTCAGGTAATCAGCCACCCCGGTCGGGCCTACGAAGACCTTTGGCGAATCACCATTGGTCTGACTGCCAGTACTGCGGTTATTGGCGGTATTGGACTCTTTGCGGTTTTCCTGCTGCTTCGCCGGACCCTGCGGCCGCTGCATGCTCTTGAGGATCAGGCCAGGGCCCTGGGCCAGAGGGATTTCAGGAAGCGGGTGTCGATCAAGTCGACCCGTGAAATAAACCAGGTCACGGACGCCATGAACCAGATGGCGGGTGATCTGGGCCAGCTTTTCGAGGGCCAGGCCAAACTCATCCAGCACCTGCGGCGGGTCAATAACGAGGATTCGGTCACCGGGCTGGCCAGCCGGGGTGCCTTTGACCAGCGCCTGAAAGTCGAAGTGGAATCCGAGGAAAAGGCCGCGCCCGGGGTTCTCATGCTGATTCAGCTGGCGGATTTTTCCGGGTATAACCAGGCCTATGGCCGGAGCGAAGCGGATCGGCTGCTGCTAAGAGTGGCCACCGTGATTGCAGAGTTCGTCAGGCAGCATGCCGGATCGTTTGCCGGTCGACGAACCGGTGCCGAGTTTGCCATTTTCCTGCCTGGTGTCATGCCGGCCGACGCCGGTGTCTGGTGTCGGCAACTGGTAAATGATCTCGACGGGGTGTATTCGGATCTTGCCTCACCCATGGATACAGCCGTGCATGCCGGGCTGGCGAGAACGCTTGAGGGCCGCGGGGCCCGCGATCTCATGGCTGCTGCGGACGAAGCCCTGCGGACCGCCCAGAGTAGCAACGGCACGGGCTGTCACCTGGCGGATCCCGAGAAGGATGGCCATCACAATCTGGAGACCTGGCGGGTAATCATCAGTGAGGCGATCCGTCGACAGACACTTTCGCTCTGGCTCCAACCCATGGTCCACGAAGGTCGTCTCATGCCGGTTTATCACCAGGTGTTCTCCCGCATTGATTCCGTTGAAGGGGCCCTGAAGGCAGGTACCTTTGTGCCCATGGCCGAGCGCTTCGGCCTGATTTCCGATATTGATCGACTGTTGGTACAGCGGGTACTGGATCGTTTGAAAGACCTGCCCGATCAGCCACTGGCCGTCTCGCTTGGCAATGCGTCCGTGGCCAGCGAGGCCTTTCGTACGGACTTGCTTGAACAACTGGGGCAGGCCGGTTCTCTGGCCCGAAATCTCTGGATAGGTATCTCCGAACAGACCATTCACCATCACCGCACGGCAGTGGGCCTGCTGGTCAGGGCGCTGGGGCGCCTGGGGGTGCCGGTACTGGTAGACCGCTTCGGCGTTGGTGGCGTGCCATTCAGTTATCTCAGAAATCTGAGGTTTCAGGGCCTGCGTATCGATAACAGTTTCATCCATGACATCGACACCCACGAGGATAACCGCTTCTACATAGAGTCCGTTGTGGCCATCGCACACAGCCGCGGCGTGAAAGTGTTCGCTACAGGAGTGGAAACAGCCGCGGAATACTCGGTACTCTGTAAGCTGGGTGTCGACGGAGCCATGGGTTACCATCTTGGTCGGCCGTTTGCCGCTGATAATCAACAGACAGGGGATTAAGAGTCATATGCCAGGCAAAATCAGACAGTACTTCAAGGACAAGAAAGACGATGTTCAGGATTATGCCGGTGGCAGCGGCGTGATCGGCAAACTGATTCTGGCGCTGGTTGTGGTCTACCTGCTGGTGGCTTTGGTGCTTGGCATGTTCTGGAGCAGCGAGCCGGAAACTTTCTCGGTGCGCGAACATACCCGGTCGGTGGCCAACTCCATGGAAAGGGAACCCATCACCGGCTTCGCCACCACGGTGACCATGATTCGAATTGGCGAAACCCTGCTGGACAAGCCTGGTGGCTACATCTCCAACGACGTTTTCCCTCCCGGGCTTTGGCTGGACAACATGCCCAACTGGGAATATGGCGTGCTGGTTCAGCTCCGTGACCTTTCGCGTGCCATGCGCAAAGATATCAGCCGCTCCCAGAGTCAGTCGGCCGAGGATCAGGATCTGGTCATTGCCGAGCCCCAGTTCCACTTCGACAGCGAGAGCTGGGCCATTCCCTCAACAGAGGCTGAGTACCGCCGGGGTATCACCGCTTTGAAGCGCTATCTTGATCGTCTGTCGAACCCGGAACAGGCTGATGCCCAGTTTTTCGCGCGTGCAGACAACCTGAGTAACTGGCTGGCAGACCTGGAAACCCGGTTGGGCAGCCTCTCCCGGACTCTGGGGGAAAGTGTGGGCAAAGCTTCCGTTTCTGATGCCGTGGTGAATATGGATGCGGGAGATCCTCTGGCTGAAGAAACCACGGGAGAAGATATCAAAACGCCATGGACCAAGATTGACGATGTGTTCTATGAGGCCCGAGGCAGTTCCTGGGCGCTCCTGCACATCTTCCGGGCGATCGAAGTGGATTTTCGCAAAGTTCTCCAGGACAAGAACGCCATGGCCAGCGTACGGCAGGTCATTATCGAGCTTGAGGGTGCCCAGGGCGAAATGTGGAGCCCGGTAATTCTGAATGGCAGTGGCTTCGGCGTGCTGGCCAATCACTCTCTCACGATGGCCGCTTACCTTTCACGGGCGAACTCGGCAATCAGTGATATGCGGGATCTGCTGTCCCGGGGTTGAGGTCAACGGGCTTCCAGCCAGACATTAAAAAACCGGGCACAAGGCCCGGTTTTTTAATGCCACGAAAAGTCCGGCTCAGCCTTTGTAGGCGTTCACGGAATCTACGATGGCTTTCCTGGCGGCTTCTGCGTTATCCCAGCCTTGCACCTTCACCCATTTGCCCGGCTCGAGAGTCTTGTAGTTCTCGAAGAAGTGCTTGATCTGGTCGCGCAGCAGCTCCGGCAGATCGGTGATTTCCTTCACATCGTGGTAGGTAGTGGTCAGCTTGTCGTGGGGTACCGCTACCAGCTTGGCATCACCACCGGCTTCGTCTTCCATGTTCAGAACACCCACCGGACGGGCACGGATCACGGAGCCGGCCTGCACGGGGTAGGGTGTGACCACGAGTACGTCGAGGGGGTCACCGTCGTCGGCCAGGGTGTGCGGGATGAAGCCATAGTTGGCCGGGTAGAACATGGGGGTGGCCATGAAACGGTCTACCAGCAGGGCGCCCATGTCTTTGTCCAGTTCGTACTTCACCGGGGAGCTGTTGGCCGGGATTTCGATGGCAACGTAGATGTCTTCCGGCGGGTTCTTGCCTGCGGGGATGTTGTCGAATTGCATGTGCGATCCTTCCTGGTACGTTAACGGTACGTTTAACTGCGGTTAAAAAGTGGGCGCAATTATACGGGAGTATCCTGCAGTTCGAAACTAAACCTTGGTCGTTGAGTTTGGTGCAAGCGGCTATCTGGCGGGACCTTCCGAAAAACGCCCGTGAATACGTCCATGTAGGGCTCGGTCGCGCCATCCTTGGCGCTCCACGTTTTCGGAAGGTCCCGCCAGATACCCGCCCGAACCTTTGAGGAAGGCCGCTGAAGTAAGCCCGAAACCAAGAACGCATTATTTAGCATGAGGGCTGCACCGGGTTCGAACGGGGCGTGTCAGTGGCTTTTCCAAAACTGTAGAGGGCCATGGATGGCCCGAAACAAGCGCACATGGACGTGCTCGTAGCGTGTTTTGGAAAAGCCACTGACATGCCCCGCCCCCGAAATTGGCAAGCTGGGGCAGGGCTCAAAGGCCGGTGAAGTAAAGGTAGATTAAAGCTTGATCTGCTTGGCTATAAGTTCCTTCATGATCTCGGTGGTGCCGCCGCCGATGGAGAGAATTTTGGCGTCACGGTAGAGGCGCTCGACGACGGTTTCACGCATGTACCCCATGCCACCGAACAGCTGCACCGCTTCCCGGGTGACCTTTTCGCAGACATCCACCGAGAAATTTTTGGCCATGGCCACTTCCTTGATGGGGTTCTTCCCGGCCTGCATCAGGGCCGCGCAGCGGTAGGTGTATTCACGGGCTACGTCGATCTGGGTGGCCATGTCCACCAGTTTGTGGCGGGTCACCTGGAAGCCTGCAATGTTGCGGCCGAATGCCTTGCGTTGCTGGGTGTATTCCAGTGCTGCCTCGTAGGCGAGTTGGGCGGTCATATAGGCCATGATGGAAAGGCTCAGGCGCTCGGCCAGAAAGTTGCTCATGATGGCGATGAAGCCGGCGTTTTCGGCGCCGATCAGGCGGTCGGCAGGAACCCGGCAGTCCTCGAAAAACAGCTCTGCGGTATCGCTGGCCCACCAGCCCATTTTGCGCAGTTTCTTGCCGGTGGAGAAACCGGGCATGTCGCGGTCGATGAGTAACAGGCTGATGCCACCGTGGCCCTCGCCGCCGGTGCGCACGGCAACGGTGTAGTGGTCGGCGCGCATGCCGCTGGTGATGAAGGTTTTGCTGCCGTTGACGATGTAATGGTCTCCATCGCGGACCGCTCGGGTTTTCAGGTTGGCGACATCGGAACCGCCGCCGGGTTCGGTCACTGCCAGGGCGGCGATTTTTTCGCCGCGCAGAACCGGCGGCACGATTTTTTCCCGGACTTCCTTTTTCGCCCATTTGGCGACCGGCGGCAGGCCGATATCCAGGGAGCCCAGGCCGGCCACCAGGCCGCCGGAGGTGGAACGCATCAGTTCTTCAGACACAGCCACTTTGAGGAAAATGTCGCCTTCCCCGATGCCACCCAATGCTTCGGGAAAACCAATTCCAAGTAGGCCTGCATCCCCGGCTTTTTTGTAGAGATCCCGGGGAAATTCGCCCGCTTCTTCCCAGTCGTCGATGTGGGGCAGTACGTGGGTTTCGATGAACTTGCGGGCGGTCGCACGGACCTGATGGTGGGTTTCGTTGAAGTAGTCGGACACGGTGGAGCTCCCTCTGATCGGAATCAATGCAGGGCAGTTTCGCCGAAAAGCTGCTACCAAGCAAGCGCTTGGTTTATGATCTTCCAGGCAATAAAAAAGCTGGCCCGAAAGGCCAGCTTCGACAATCGAGCAGTGATAGAAATCGGTCAGGCGCCCTCGCTGGAGATAGTTTTCACCCCGTCTTTGGTGCCGAGCAGCAACAGATCCGCGCGCCGGCGGGCGAACAGGCCGTTGGTGACCACGCCAACAATGTTGTTGAGCTGCTCTTCCACCCGGATCGGCTGGGAAATATCCATGTTGTGGACATCGATGATGATGTTGCCGTTATCGGTGACAACCCCCTCACGATAAACCGGGTCGCCGCCCAGTCTTACAATCTCCCGGCCAACATGGCTTCGGGCCATGGGGATGACCTCCACGGGCAGGGGAAAGGCGCCAAGGATACCAACCATTTTGGAGTCGTCGGCAATGCAGATGAACGTCTTGGCCACCGCTGCCACGATCTTTTCCCGGGTCAGTGCGGCGCCGCCACCCTTGATCAGTTCCAGGCGTTCGTTGGTTTCGTCAGCGCCATCCACGTAGAACTCCAGCCCACTGACGCTGTTGAGATCATAAACCGGGATTCCGTGGCTTTTCAGGCGCTCGGCGGTCGCTTCTGAGCTGGCGACGGCGCCGTCGAATTCGGTTTTCAGTTCCGCGAGCATGTCGATGAAGAAATTGGCCGTGCTGCCAGTGCCCACACCGATCACGCTGTCGATATCCAGGCGAGGGGCGATGTAGTCAATGGCGGCTTTGGCGACGGCTTTTTTCAGTTCGTCCTGGGTCATCTGGGGCTCCGGCTGCAAATCAGGTTGGATTTAGGCGGATTATAACGCTTAAGCACCCTCTGCTTATAGACGGCTGCCGTGCAAACTTTCTACACTGTGGGTTTTTCTCAGCCAGCCATCACACACCAACCAAAAGCCGGAACTGCTATGCCGCAACGCTACATCAAGAAGATTCTCGATGCGCGCGTCTATGACGTGGCCATCGAAACACCCCTGACTGAAGCCCGTAGTCTGTCAAAGCGCTTTGGCAACAATATTCTGCTCAAGCGTGAAGACCTTCAGCCGGTGTTTTCCTTCAAGATTCGCGGTGCCTACAACCGGATTGCGCAGCTTTCCGAGGAGCAGAAGGCCAAGGGCGTGATCTGTGCATCTGCTGGCAATCATGCCCAGGGTGTGGCGCTGGCGGCCAAGAACCTCGGTATCAAGGCGGTAATTGTAATGCCGCAGACCACGCCGGAGATCAAGGTGCGTTCGGTGCGTGACCATGGTGCCAAAGTGGTCCTGAAAGGCGACGCCTTTGACGAAGCCGCTGCTCACGCCCAGGAGCTGATCCAGAAACACGGCTACACCTACATCCCGCCCTACGATGATCCGGATGTCATTGCCGGTCAGGGTACGGTGGCCATGGAGATCATGTGGCAGTTCAGCAAGCCGATTCACGCGATCTTTATTTGCGTTGGTGGCGGCGGTCTCATCGCTGGCATGGCTGCTTACATCAAGTACCTGCGTCCGGAAATCAAGGTGATCGGCGTTGAGCCGGAGGACTCCAACTGTCTGCAGGCAGCCATGAAGGCCGGCAAGCGGGTAGTGCTGGACGAGGTGGGCATCTTTGCCGATGGCGTGGCGGTCAAGCAGATCGGCAAGCATCCCTGGGAAATCTGTAAAGACTACGTGGACGAGGTGATCACCGTATCCACCGACGAAATCTGCGCCGCCATCAAGGATGTGTTCGAGGACACCCGCTCCATTGCCGAGCCGGCCGGTGCCCTGGGTGTGGCGGGCATCAAGAAGTACATCGAGCGGGAGAAAGTGGAGGGCGAAAACCTGATTGCCACCCTCAGCGGTGCCAACATGAACTTTGACCGCCTTCGCTACATTTCCGAGCGTACGGAAGTGGGCGAGAAGCGCGAGGCAATCCTGGCAGTGACCATCCCGGAAAAGCCGGGTGCCTTCAAAACCTTTATCAACGCCCTGCACAAGCGCAGCATCACCGAATTTAATTACCGCTACGCGGACGCCACCAATGCCACCATTTTCGTGGGCATCCAGATCGCAGCGGGCGGCCACGGCCGTGAAGACCTGGTGCAGGATCTGCGGGAGAACGGCTATTCGGTCGTCGATCTGACTGACAGCGATCTGGCCAAGCAGCACATTCGCCACATGGTGGGCGGTCATGCGCCGACTATCACCAACGAAAAAGTGTTCCAGTTCGAATTCCCGGAGCGCCCGGGGGCGTTGCTGAAGTTCCTGATGTCGCTGGGTACCCGCTGGAATATCTCCATGTTCCATTACCGCAACCACGGGGCGGCCTACAGCCGCGTTCTGCTGGGAGCCCAGGTAGATGACGATGAAGTGCAGGATTTTGAGAAGATGCTCGATAAGGTCGGTTTCCGCTATGAAAACATGACGGATAATGAGGCTTATCAGCTGTTTCTTGGGCAGGGGAACGCGCGTTCAGGTTAACTCTGGGTAGGTCAGAGTTTGGCAGGGCTTTCCAAAACTGTGCGGAGCCATGGATGGCGGAGCCAAGCGTACAGGGAGGTATCCACAGCGCGTTTTGGAAAGTCCTGTCAGACCCTGGCCGGTCCCTCACTTCAAAGCTTACTGAATTTTAATCTGTCAAAAATTGTAAAAGCGCAGATAGGTGTTAGTCTTTCTTCTGATTCTTGAAGTCAAGAATAGCTGACTGATTTCCCGACACTTTTAAAGCGCATTTTGAGGAACTGAAGCCATGGGCGGCAAGCCTGACATCATCAAAGCCATTGTGCTGATTTTTGCCATCGGCCTTGTGATTACTGGTTTCACATCCATCCACGCCTCTGAAGACAAAGACGCAAGAGCGGCCAATCTGGTCGGCTCCGTTCAGGTCATGAATCAGCCGCTGAACCGGTAACGTCGTTTATCGGTCACCACGCTGTGCAGGGGCACGTCCCAGGGCTCTGTTGGCAGCTTTTCCACTTTTTGAAAATCATGGGCCAGGCCAATCAGCTTCGGCGCCAGCCTTGGTCGTATCCGGCTGAAGGCGAACGTTCTGTCGTAGAAGCCCCCACCCATTCCCAGTCTTCCGCCCTGTTCGTCAAATCCCACTAACGGAAACAGTACCGCATCCAATGCCCAGGCCGGGCGTCGCAGGCCTTTGCTGAACGCCGGCTCGGGTATGCCAAACCGGTTCGCAGTGAGCTCCACGCCGTCGTAATAGGGGCTGAAAACCAGCCTGCCTTCATGGATCGGATGCAGTACCGGGAGGTAGAAACGGATGCCTTTGCGGCGGGCGATATCCAGGTAGACGTGGGGATCAATCTCGCCGTCATTGGGCAGGTAAATGGCAATATGCCGGGCGCGGTGAAGGTCCGGATTCTTCAGCAGGTTGAGTGCGAGATACTCGGCGGCCTGTTGCTGTTGCTCGAAACTCAGCGCACGGCGATGCTTTCGCAGGTGCTTGCGAAGTTCACTGCGTGAGAAGGTGTCAGGATGGGTCTGGAACGGTTGAGGCTCGATAAACTGGCTCAAAATAAAGCTTCCCGGGCTGCCGTTATCGGATGTGGCCCTTGAACCCAGAGTTCAAGGTCGGTGGCCGCTGTGACATATTAGGCTTTCCCCTGTCGGGGACGTGCTCACAATGCCCTGAAGTAGCCACCTGGGTAGTGCGCATCGGCTCGAGGACGTATCCGACTATCCCGAACAGCCCAGGAAGTTGGTTCTATTATACGGGCAGTGGCGGGGCCGATTGCAACACCTGTCTCCGATTCTCTGCCGATTCAGCGGCCCGAGCCGTCACCCAGGGCACCGTCGAGTTTACTGTCCATGGCACGCAGCAGCGTGCTGGTGGCGTCCGACATGGTGTCCCGCTCGAGCAGTTCGTGGGTAATGTTCAGAGCTGCCATAACGGCAATGCGCTCGGTGCCGAACACCTTGCCGCTGGCACGGATTTCGCGCATTTTGCTGTCCAGGTGGCGGGCAGCCCGCAGCAGTGCTTCCTGCTCTTCTTCCGGGCACGCGACCAGGTATTCCTTGTCGAGGATCTTCACCTCAACCGTGGTGGATTGCTGTGCCATCAGTGATGCTCCAGGGCCCGAAGGCGGCTGATCATAGCTTCGATCTTGTGCTTTGCGTGATCGTTCTTCTGCACCAGCTGGGCCCGTTCCCGGTTCCAGTCATCTTGCAGCTCCCGCAATGTGGCGTTGTCCCGCTCAAGTTTCTGACAGCGCTCAATCAGCCTGTCCAGCTTGTCCGCTAATGCCTGTACTTCGGACTGTTCCATGACGTGCCCAGCAGTGGTTTGAGGTAATTGCAACTAACTATAAGTGTGGACGCTAAGTCGGTCAATTTACAGGCTTGTCATTGCGTTCCCTGCGTGATGCGCATCACTGATCTGCGGGTTCGCCAAAGCCCAGCCGGCGGCTCTGGCGCCAGGTGCTGAAGGCCGGTACGAGCGCCACGATGAAGGCTGCGATTGGCACCGAAGCGAGCAATGCCCATTCCTCGGAAGTCAGCGGACGCAGCGCGATCTGCAGGCCATAGTTGGCCAGCAGCCATGGGCTTGCCAGTGAGACGCCTGCCATACCAATGGCAAGGGCCAGCACGCAGGCCGCGACAGCAAGGGCAACACATTCAATGATATATAGCGAGGCGATCAGCGCTGGAGATGCACCGGTAGCTCTGAGTACGGCAATTTCGTGGGCCCGTTGCGCCTGTATGGTTAACAGAACAGCGATGAGTCCAATCAGGCTGGTAATCACGACGAATACGGTGATGCCCAGCAACGCCCGCTCGAACTGGCCCATCAGCCGCCAGAGCTCGCTCAGCGCAACGCCAGGTAGTATGGCTGACAGCGGCTCACCGGCGAACTGGTTGATTTCCCGTTGTATCCGGAAGGTCAGCACCTGTCTTTCGATGCCGATAAACGCGGCGGTAATGGCATCGGGGGTGAAATCACGGCCTTCCGCCTGCTCCCGGGTAATTGTCCGGCCCGGAATGGCGACCCCGGATTCCCAGCCCACGTGCATGGCCTCCATGCCATCCAGACCAATGTAAACCGCCTGGTCCACCGGCGTGCCGGTGGGCGCCAGTATGCCGGTAACCGTAAACGGCGTGTCTTCATGGTTGGAGAAGCTGGTTCTGCCGCCACCATGGGACAGTATGATTTCTTCGCCCACCTGATGAGCCAGCGACCGTGCTACGCCTGCGCCCAACACAACATCAAAGACCCCTTCAAACCACTGGCCCTCTGCCAGTTCAAGCGGCAGATCCCGGCCGTAACGGAAGTGCTTCAGAAAGTTCTCGTCGGTAGCGACCACTCGATTGCCCCGGTAGCTGTCTCCAAGGGAAATCGGAATCAGCCACTCGAGGCGAGAATCATCCTTCAGGCTCTGGTAGGTAGACCAGCGAATGTTGTTGGTGGCATCGCCAATATGAAACACGGTGTACAGCAGCAGGTTTAGCTGACCGCTGCGGGCGCCGACGATCAGGTCGGTGCCACTGATGGTGCTGGTGAAAGACTGTTTGACTTCGGTACGTAGGTACTGGATGCCCAGTAGCAAGGAAACACTCAGGGTAAGCGTCAGGCACACCAGGGCCAGTACCTTTTTCCGGTGCCACAGGCTGGCCAGGGCCAGTGTCAAAGCAAGGCGTGCTTTCATGTCCGGTTACCCCGCAGTTCCAGCTGATTACCGAAATGGCGGGCGAGGGACTGGTCGTGACTGACGAACAGCACGGAGGTGTTATGCCGGTGGGCAAGGTGCAGAAGCAGTTCCAGAAACCGGTCACGGTTGTCAGCATCCAGCGCTGAGGTGGGCTCGTCCGCGAGAATCAGACCCGGCGCGCCAATCAGTGCCCGGGCGGCTGCGATCCGCTGTTGCTGGCCAATGCTCAGCCTGGTGACTTTTCGCTGCCAGTGATCTTCGGGGATCGACAGGGCGGCAAGCAATCTCTCAGCTTCCTCTGCGACCGTCGGTTCGGTGTGCTGTTTGCGCAGTTCAGACAATCCGCAGGGTAAGGTGACGTTGGCTCGGGTCGTCAGGTAAGGCACCAGATTGAACTGCTGGAAGATAACACCCAGATGGTCGGCGCGGAATTGGTCCCGGGCGCCGGCGCCGAGCCGGTGAATGTCGGTATCCAGTATCCGCACTGAGCCGGCGTGGGGCCGAAGCATGCCCGCCAGGAGGCTCAGGAGTGTGCTTTTGCCGCTGCCGCTGGGGCCGTGTAGAAACAGGTGCTCGCCGCGCTTGAGGTTGATATCCGGAAAACTGAGGGGTGCCTGTGCCGGGTCCCAGGAAAACACAAGCCCGCTGACGTCAATCGCGGTTGACGTACTTCGGGAACTGTTGCTGGTTGAGTCTGTCTTGCTGGTCATGTTGGTTGCTGTCTGCCCGGTGTATGATGGCGGTTTCCCAGTTTCCGTATCAGGAGTTTGTGGTCCAATGATGTTTGCCCCGGCGCGTTCGCGCTTTGCGCTGCCCTCGATCACTGCGCTTGTCCTGGCGCTCTTGCTCCCGGCAGCCAGTCAGGCCGAAACCAGGGAAATCGACTGGCTCGAGCTGATGCCTGCCGAGGACCTGGCGCTGCTGGAGAATATGCCAGAGATTGAACACGAGGGCGATGGCCCGCCGCTGCTGCCGGACGAGATCATGACCGGCCGGGTTGTGCCGGAAATGGGCGACGTGGAGGGGCGCATCCCCGGCTTTGTGGTGCCCCTGAAAACAACCGAGGACATGCGCATCCTGGAGTTCTTCCTGGTGCCTTACTACGGCGCCTGTATTCATGTGCCGCCACCACCGCCGAACCAGATCATTCACGTGAAGTACAAGGAAGGTTTCACCCTTGAGGCCCTGTACGATCCGGTCTGGATCGAAGGCAAGCTGGTGATCGACCGCACCGAAAATGACATTGGCACCTCGTCCTATTCGATGGTTGCAACGAATGTTGAGCCCTATACGGAGTAGGGCTCGCAAAACTCTGTCCTCTGCCTTATTGGCCCTTCAGGCTGAAACTGCTTTCTGGCTGTTCGAGGCGCGTTGATCCCTGACCTCCTGACCACACCCACTGGACACCGAGATCTTCAATCTCGGGAAAACGCTCGGTGAGGGGAATCAGCAGCGCTTCTGCGGATGCCAGTCCGGTGCAATTCAGAACCTGGGTCACTTCGAAATCCGAGTGGCCGTATCCTTCCGAATGCTCGTGTTCGTTATGCTCGTGGTGGTCGTGTCCATTACTGTCATGGCCATGGTTGTGGTGGTCGCCAGACCCATCTCCAGCCTCATGATAAACCTCAGCGCTCGCCACCTTGCAGCTGGCATCTGGCGTGTTGATCAGCGGTGTGCGCTCGAGCCATTCTTCGGTTTCCTTGACCAGGGCCTTCTGGTCGTCTGTCCGGGCGCGGTGTTCGAATCCGAGCAAGTTGTAGGCGGGCGACGTGAAAATCAGATCGATCTGATTGCCATCCAGTGCTACCTGCAGTTCGGCATGACCATGTTGGTGAGCTCCCGGATTGTCGCTGGCATTCGCGCTAAGGGCCATCAGAGCACTGCTGGTAGCCAGAAATACGGCGTTGAGTTTTGATCGCTTCATGGCAGGAAGTTCCACGTTAATTGATATGTTATAACATATTGTTCTCTCGCCGGTTAAAAATCAACAGGCAGTGCCTTGAGGGCGCCTGAATGCTAAAGTAGGCGTCTAATCCACCAACACAGGATTCGCCTGTTTCATGTCAGAAACCGACACTTCCGGTGCTGCCCGCGCCGCAGAATTCGAGCGCTGGGCCAACGTTTTTACCGCTCACAAGGCATTTAGCCACCCATCCGAATTGCACGGTGCGCTTTGTGGTCGCCTGGCGGCCGGATCCCGTATCAATGAGCCGGAGTGGCTGGCCATGGTATGTGAGCACATGGGCCTGGCTGAAGACGCAGTCGAGGAGTCTGACGATCTCGCTCCGTTCATGAACAGGGCCTACGAGCAGACACTGGAGCTCTTGAAATCAGCAGACATGAGTTTCCATCCTTTGTTACCGGATGACGACTACGCCATTGAGCAGCGCCTCGAGGCCCTGGTTTCCTGGGTGCGGGGATTTCTCGAAGGCATGGCATTGTCAGCAGGTGAATCGCTGGGCCAGGCACCGGATGAGATCCGGGAGCTGATCGAGGATATGGTCGCCATCAGTCAGTTGTCCGACGAGGAAGAAGCGGACGACGAAAGCGAGCAGCAGTTGCTGGAGATTACCGAGTACATCCGGCTTGGGGCGCTTGCCGTCTTTACCGAATTCAACGCCCCCGAACCGCCGAAGTCTGATTCGCCGACCCTGCACTGAGCAGGGTCCTGATTGCAGGAGAGACTATGAACTCCATGATTCCCGTGAAGGAGTTTGCCGAGCGCCGTCGAAAGCTGATGGAGCGCATGGCGCCAGACAGCATTGCGATTATTCCGGCCGCCCCGGAGCGCGTTCGCAATCGCGATGTGCTGCATCCGTTCCGCCAGGACAGTGATTTTCATTACCTGTCCGGTTTTGGCGAGCCGGAGGCCGTGCTGGCCCTGATCCCTGGCCGTGAACACGGGGAATCGGTTCTGTTCTGCAAAGAGCGTGATCCTCAGAAGGAACTCTGGGACGGGTTCCTGGTGGGCCCGGAAGGCGCCATTGAACGCTACGGCCTGGACGATGCGTTCCCGATCGCCGACATCGACGACATACTCCCGGGCATGATCGAGGGGCGCAGCCGGGTCTATTATCCCCTGGGCAAGGACGATCATTTTGACGCCCGGGTGATGGACTGGGTAAAGATGATTCGCAGCAAGGTTCGCAGCGGCGCCCATCCGCCCGGCGAATTCGTGTCCCTGGAGCACCTGCTTCATGACCTGCGGCTCTACAAGAGCGCCAACGAGATCAAGATTATGGCCAAGGCGGGCCAGATCAGCGCCGAAGCCCACTGCCGCGCCATGAAGCGGGCCCGCAAGGGTGGCTTCGAGTACAACCTCGAGGCCGAGCTTATCCACACGTTTATGGAACACGGCGCCCGTTCAACGGCTTACCCGTCGATTGTGGGCGGAGGCGGCAATGGCTGCATCCTGCATTACATTGAGAACAGTGCACCGCTGAAAGACGGCGATCTGGTGCTGATTGATGCCGGCTGTGAATACCAGTGCTACGCCTCCGACATTACCCGCACTTTCCCGGTCAGCGGAAAGTTCAGCAACGAGCAGCGGGCGTTGTATGAGGTGGTGTTGGCTGCCCAGTATCGGGCCATTGAGGCTGTGTCGCCGGAAAACCACTGGAACCGCCCCCATGAAGCGGCGCTGGAAGTGCTGACCCAGGGCCTGATCGATCTCGGGTTGTTGTCTGGCACCCTCGAAGACGCCATTGCCAATGAAGCCTACAAACCCTTTTTCATGCACCGCACCGGCCACTGGTTGGGCCTGGATGTGCACGATGTCGGCGATTACAAGGTCGGTGATGCCTGGCGCCAGCTGGAGCCAGGCATGGCCCTGACGGTTGAACCCGGGCTGTATATCGCGCCGGATAACACCGATGTGGATGAGAAATGGCGTGGCATTGGTATTCGTATCGAAGACGATGTGGTGGTGACCAAAGACGGCTGTCGGGTCCTGACCGAAGCGGTGCCGAAAACCATTGCCGAAATCGAAGCCCTGATGGCGGACTGACACCCTGTGACCAAGCCCGATACCGATCTGATCATTGCCGGTGGTGGCCTTGCCGGAGCAACCCTCGCCCTGGCGCTGGCCCGGATGGTGCCGTCGCTGCACGTGACCGTAGTCGAGGCCTTTCCGCTATCTCCCGATGCCCTGCCGGACAGTTACCAGCCCAGCTACGACGCACGTTCCACTGCTCTGGCGTGGGGCTCCCGGCTGATTTTTGAAGAGCTTGGGCTGTGGCATCGTCTCGCCGAGCATGCCACGCCCATTGAGCATATCCATGTGTCGGATCGGGGGCATTTCGGCGCCACCCGGTTGCATGCCGCCGAGCATGGTCAGCAGGCCCTTGGTTATGTAGCTGACAACCGCTGGATGGGGTTGTGCCTGATGCGTGAGTTGCTGGAGACCAACGTCCAGTGGCGCGCGCCGGCAGAGGTGACTGATATGACGCCCATTCCCGGCGGCGTTCGGGTCCGGCTGTCGGAGGATGGCGAAGATGCCCCGGAACTGACGGCTCGCTGCCTGGTGGTGGCGGATGGCGGTCGCTCCGGACTGCGTGAGAAGCTTGGCTTCAGGCCGGATCGTCACAGCTATGGCCAGAATGCCCTGATCGCCAATGTCTCCACAAGTGACAGCCACGGTTTCACTGCCTTTGAACGATTCACCGATGCCGGCCCCATGGCGCTTTTGCCCCATGGTTCTCCCACGCGTGCAGGGCACCAGTCGGCACTGGTCTGGACCCTGTCCGACGAGGCATTGCAGGAAGTTCTTGAACTTCCCGACCAGGAAAAATGCCGCTGGCTCCAGGACCGGTTTGGCTGGCGTCTTGGCCGGTTTACCCGCATTGGTACCTGTCACCATTACCCGCTGACCCTGACGACGGTAGACGAGCCGGTGCGCCCCGGGGTTGCCCTGGTGGGCAATGCGGCCCATGCCCTGCATCCGGTTGCCGGGCAGGGATTCAATCTGGCCCTGCGAGGGCTGATGACTCTGGTGGAGCAGTTCCGGCTGGCGGAAGAACAGGGCAGATCCATCGGGGATCTCGAGGTCCTCAAACGTTACCACGCTCTGCATCGCCAGGATTGGCAGCAGACGGTACGCTTCTCGGATTCTCTTGTACGCCTGTTCGGACACTCCATGTTGCCGGTAACTGCTGCCCGCGATGCCGGTCTGGTGGGGCTTGATCTGTTGCCCGGGGCCAAGCGCTGGTTTGCGCGCAAGGCCATGGGCCTGGGAGGGCGCCGGGCGGTGATTGACCGGCCTGGAAATCTGGGCCGGGAGGCGCCTGGTCATGAGTGAAGTGAAAACCTTCGATATTCTGGTGGCCGGCGGGGGCATGATCGGATCCGCCCTGGCTCTCGGGCTATCACGTCAGGGCTGGCATGTGGCGCTGGTGGAGGGCTCCGATCACGAAACCCTGGTCAGGGCACCGGAGCCTGCCGCCACCGTTGTCGATTTCGAGCCTCGGGTCAGTGCCATTTCGGTCGCCAGCCAACGCTTGCTGGAGCAGCTCGGAGTCTGGTCCGAGGTGACCGCCGGTCGACACTGTCCTTATCAGACCATGACAGTCTGGGATGGTGATGGTACTGGGCGAATACAGTTTGAAGCTGCCGAGCTTCAGGCACGGGCCCTTGGGACGATCGTCGAAAACCGCAGTATTGTGCGGGCATTGTTCCGCGCCCTGGAGCAAAGCCCGGTTGAGCTGATCGAGGGCGCAAGTATTACCGGCTGCAGGCGGTCCTCAGGGAGTTACGCCCTTGAGCTGGAGGGTGGCCGATCCCTGGCGGCCGGATTGGTCGTGGGGTGTGACGGTGCCAATTCCCGTTTGCGTCAGTGGGTAGGTTTGCCAACCCGCGAATGGGACTACGACCAACAGGCCATCGTGTGCACGGTGCAAACCAGTCAGAGTCATCGCTTTACCGCCTGGCAACGGTTTTCAATGACTGGGCCGCTGGCGTTCCTGCCTTTGCTGCCCGAATCGGGCATTGAGCATTTCTGCTCCATTGTCTGGTCCCAGGATACCGACGAAGCCAGGCGCCTGATGGCTCTGGAGGACACGAAATTTGTGGCCGAGCTTGAGCAGGCGATCGAGCGCGAGCTTGGAACGGTTCAGGCAGTCTCCAAAAGGTTTGCTTTTCCGCTTCGCCAGCGCCACGCGAAAGACTACATTGCGCCCGGTTTCGCCCTGGTCGGCGACGCAGCTCATACCATTCACCCGCTGGCGGGGCAGGGCGCCAATCTGGGCTTTGGCGATGTACGCACTCTGTTGGACGAGCTTTCGCGGGCAAGGAAAGCAGGCCTGGGGCCAGCGGATGAACTGGTTCTGGCGCGCTATCAGCGCCGGAGGAAAGGTGAAAACCTGACCATGATGGCGGCCATGGAGGGGTTCAAGCAGCTGTTTGGTCGTGATGAGTTGCCGGTACGCTGGCTGCGCAACACCGGTTTGCGCTGGCTCAATCAGCTGGGCCCGGTGAAAAACCGCATTGCGGCCGAGGCCATGGGTCTTAACGGTTGAACAGAAAAGGAATTCTGTAATGGCAGGAAGCAGTCTTCTGGTTCTGATCGATGACATCGCCACGGTGCTGGACGATGTCGCCCTGATGACCAAGACCGCCACCAAGAAAACGGCGGGTGTTCTGGGTGACGATCTGGCGCTCAACGCCCAACAGGTAACTGGCGTGAAACCTGCGCGGGAGTTACCCGTGGTCTGGGCTGTAGCCAGGGGGTCGATGATCAACAAGGCCATCCTGGTGCCGGCGGCCCTTGCGATCAGTTTTTTCATGCCCTGGCTGGTCACGCCGTTGCTGATGCTTGGCGGTGCCTTCCTGTGTTTCGAGGGTTTCGAGAAACTGGTGCACAAGTTTCTGCATCGGGAGGAAGATCAGAAGCGCAAAGGGCAGCTGCGTGAAGCCCTGAAGAATCCGGAAACCGACCTTCGGGCGATCGAGAAAGACAAGATCAAGGGCGCCATCCGTACCGATTTCATTCTGTCTGCGGAGATTATTGCCATCACGCTGGGCACCGTAACAACCCAGACGATCGGCATGCAGTTCATGGTGCTGGCGGTGGTTGCCATCATGATCACAGTTTTTGTGTACGGCCTGGTGGCAGGGATCGTCAAGCTGGACGACGGCGGTCTCTACCTCAGTCAGCAGGACAACCCCGTGCTCCAGAAGCTGGGCGCAGGTATTCTATGGCTGGCCCCCTATCTGATGAAGACGCTCTCCATTCTTGGCACCCTGGCGATGTTCCTGGTGGGTGGTGGCATTCTCACCCACGGATTCACGCCGGTCTACGACGCCATTCATCACTTTGCCGAGGGATTCAGTGGTGTGGTTGGTGCTCTCGTGCCGACGATAGCCAACGGCCTGTTCGGGGTGTTGGCCGGGGCGTTACTGGTGGCCATGATTACGCCACTGGCCCGGTGGTGGCAGGCTGCTAGAGACAGGCGTCGAACAGCCGGCTAACCAGCACTGGTACCGCAGTTTCCACTCTCAGGATGCGGGGGCCGAGGTGGACACCCTGGCAACCGGCGTCTTCGAGTTTGCCTACTTCGTAATCTGTAAAACCACCCTCGGGGCCAATGCAGAGTACCGTCGGCTGGTTCAGATGCGTCGGGCAGGGTGTGCTCGTGCCGGGGTGGGCTACCAGGGCTTTTCTGCCTGCCACCAGCGACGGAAGCTCGTCTTCCACAAAGGGTTTGAACAGCTTGCGGATCTGCACCCGGGGCATCAGGGTGTCTTTGGACTGCTCAAGCCCCAGGGTGAGGTTTTCTCGCACTTGCTGGTCTGAGAGCCACGGTGTTTGCCAGAAGCTTTTTTCCACCTTGTAGCTGTTGATCAACCACAGGTCTTTCACGCCAAGTGCGGCGCAGGTCTGCAGTATCCGGCGGAACATCTTCGGTCGGGGCATCGCCAGAACCAGGGTGAGAGGCAGTGGTGCAGGGGGAGGCTGGTCCAGGGTTACCTGGAGTTCCGCCTCGGTATCGGTCAGTCGGACGACCTCTCCGGTGCCCATTTGGCCACCCTCGCGGCCCACCGGCACTGTATCGCCAGCAACGACTTTGATCACCGAGTGCAGGTGAGCCAGGCGCCGGCCGCTTAATATGGCCCGGTCGGGTGCTATGAAATCCTCATCAAACAGTAACGCCAGATTCATTCGCCGGCAGGCTCATCGCTGTCCGCGTCTGCCACTTCCCGTTTTGCCAGTCGCCCGAACAGGATGCCGACCTCGAACAGGATCCACATGGGAACAGCCAACAGCGTCTGGGAGATGATGTCAGGCGGGGTCAGCAGCATGCCGATGATAAAGCAGCCAACCACCACATAGGGGCGCTTGGCCGCCAAATCCGCTGGCGTGGTGGCCCCGGTGAGGATTAACAGCACGGTGGCGATCGGAATCTCGAAGGCCACACCGAAGGCGAAGAACATCTTGAGCACGAAATTGAGATAGCTGGTGATGTCCGGCAATTCGACGATGCCTTCCGGACCGATCGCGGTAAAGAAGCCGAACACCAGGGGGAATACAACAAAATAGGCGAATGCCGCGCCGGCATAGAACAGGATTACCGAGGTAAACAGCAGAGGAAAGGCCAGCCGCTTCTCGTGGGCATAGAGGCCCGGTGCAATAAAACTCCAGAGCTGGTAAAGAATGATCGGGATGGCGGCGAACACCGCCAGTACCAGCGCCAGCTTCAACGGCGCGAAGAAGGGCGAGGTTACATCCGTTGCGATCATGGTCTGGCCAACCGGCAACAGGGAGCGGATCGGTTCAGACAGGAACAGGTAGAGCTCGTTGGCAAACGGATAGATGGCCGCGAAGCACACCAGTACCGCTAAAACCATCTTCAGGAGGCGGTTGCGCAGTTCGAGCAGGTGCTCGATCAGAGGCATTTCCTGGTGTTCCGGAGGCATCTGGTTGCCGTCGGGTTTTGCATTCATGAACGGTTATCCGGCGGACTTTGCGGGGTTTCGTTTTTGGGTTGGTCGTTCCCGGCAGAGCCTGTATCCGGCGTCTGCGGAGCGTCGCTGGTACCAGCCTGCTCCCGGTCAGAAGACTCGGAGGGCTTTGGCTGGCCAGACACACGTCGTGTCGCCGGCGCGGGCCTTGGCTTCTGGGTTTCGTTATCGGGCAGGATCATGTGCTCGTACTTTTTAGCCTCGTCGAGGGCGCCACGCACGGTTTTCTGCACATCATCCAGACCAACATCGCCTGCCTTGCGAAGCTCTTCGCGGAGCTCATCGGCTTTCAATTGCCGGTCCAGTTCCGAGGTGAACTGGCTGACCATACGTCGCGCGCCACCCACCCAGCGGCCCGCAGCACGGGCAGCCGTGGGCAGGCGCTCGGGGCCGAGTACCAACAGCGCTATGACGCCGCAGATCAGCAGCTCAAGAAAGCCGATATCGAACATTCAGCCTGGTCTCAGCTGTGGGACTTGTCCCGGGGCTTGTCTTCGGCCGCGGCCTGTTGTTGCGGCTGCTCGTTTTCCTTGCCTTCCAGGGATTCCTGGTTCTCGGCCTTGGAGTCCTCATCGTTCATGGACTTCTTGAAGCCGCGGATGGCGCCACCCAGATCGCTGCCGATGTTGCGCAGTTTCTTGGTTCCAAACAACAGAATGACAATGCCGAGTACGATAAGTAATTGCCAGATGCTGATACCCATTACGGGGTCCTCGTTTTAATGTTTCTGTTCAATGACATTGTACGTTACCAGAACGGTTACGCGGAAACCCCTTTAGAGGTATTACCGCTCACTTTTCCCGTGACGCTTTTTCTTCCAGGCCTGACAGGTCGAACCGGCTGGCCAGCTCATCCAGGATGTCCTTCGGGCCAAGGCCCAGTCGGGACAACATCACCAAGCTGTGGAACCACAGGTCGGCTGTTTCATAAACCACATCCCGGGTTTCACCGGAGTGTTCTGCGTCCTTGGCGGCCAGCAGGGTTTCGGTGCACTCTTCCCCGACCTTCTCCAGAATCTTGTTCAGACCCTTGGCGTGGAGACTGGCTACATAGGAGGTTTCCGGGTCTGCCTCTTTCCTGGCCTCCAGAACCCGCGCCAGGTTTTCCAGTACATCGCTCACTGTCCGTGCTCCTCAGTTGCTGCCGTAAATAGTGCCGGGGTCCTTGATCACCGGGTCAACGCTGACCCACTGACCATCTTCCAGGGTCCGGTAGAAGCAGCTGCGCCTGCCAGTATGGCAAGCGATGCCGCCCTTTTGTTCCACCTTCAGCAGGATGACGTCCTCGTCGCAGTCCAGTCGAATGTCCCGAATGACCTGCTGGTGTCCTGAGGTTTCCCCCTTGCGCCAGAGCTTGCCTCGAGAGCGGGACCAGTAAATGGCCTGGCCTTCTTCGGCGGTCAGCCTGAGCGATTCCCGGTTCATCCAGGCCATCATCAGGATATCGCCGGTTTCGGCATCCTGGGCGATGGCTGGCACCAGGCCGTCCTCTGTCCAGCGAATGGCATCCAGCCAGTCAGGGGTCTCGACGTTATCCGAGCTATTTTGCATTTTTGTGAATCCTGAAATCTTTGTCGGTTATCGGCTGCCGCGGAGCATGAGTCCACCGGCAATTGCAAACAGGGCCCAGCTCCAGGTGGGCACGCTTTCAAGCCATTGCTGGCCCTCAGGCTGGGTGCCCAGAATGCCTCCGGCAACCAGAAGTACCGCCAGTGTAACCCGCCGCCAGCGCCGCTCGGTGCGAACCTGCTGCTCACGGAGCAACTCCAGTGTAGCCTGGTTCTGCGGCTCGGTGGGCCCGGCCTGCCGCAGCTGGAGGAGGGCGTCGTGCACCAGTTGCGGCATTTCTGGCGACTGTTCCAGCCAGGACGGAAGGTGGGACTGCAGCGACTTGATCAACCCCGACGGCCCAATCCGTTTGCGCATCCATGTTTCAAGGTACGGTTGTGCGGTACTCCACAAATCCAGATCCGGATAGAGCTGTCGACCCAGCCCCTCCACGTTCAACAGGGTTTTCTGCAGCAGAACAAGCTGGGGTTGCACTTCCATGTTGAATCGCCTCGCTGTCTGGAACAGGCGCAAAAGGAAGTGACCAAAGGAGATGTCCTTCAACGGCTTCTCGAAAATCGGTTCACAGACAGTACGAATGGCCGCTTCAAACTGGTTCACCGGGGTATCCGGTGGTACCCAGCCAGACTGGATATGCAACTGCGCAACCTGCCGGTAGTCACGACGGAAAAATGCCAGAAGGTTGCGGGCGAGATAGCTCTGGTCGTCCGGTGCCAGGGTGCCAACGATGCCGAAATCGATGGCGATATATCGAGGATCCGAGGGGTTGGAGGTATCCACGAAGATGTTGCCCGGGTGCATGTCGGCGTGAAAGAAGCTGTCCCGGAACACCTGGGTAAAGAAGATCTCCACGCCTTTTTCGGCCAGCACCTTCATATCGACGCCGGCGGCTTTCAGGGCGGCGGTATCGGCAATGGGGATGCCGTGAATCCGCTCCATCACCAGCACGGATTTGCGGGTGTAGTCCCAGTCGATAAACGGGATATAGATCAGGGAGGAGTTCTCGAAATTCCGGCGCAGCTGGCTTGCGTTGGCGGCTTCACGCTGCAGGTCCAGTTCGTCGTGAATGGTGGAATCGTAGTCGGCAACCACTTCCACCGGGTGCAGGCGTTTGCCCTCGGACCAGTATTTTTCCAGCAGGCCGGCCATCAGGTACATCAGGGCAAGGTCCTGGCGAATCACCCTTTCGATACCCGGGCGCAGTACCTTTACCACTACTTTCTGGCCGTTGGGCAGGGTGGCTGCATGCACCTGGGCAACCGAGGCGGAGGCCAGCGGGTCCGGGCTGAATTCGGCAAACAGGTCCGACACCGGGGCGCCCAGCGAGGTTTCGATAATGCCCCGGGCCTCATCGCTCGGAAATGGCGGCACACGGTCCTGAAGGTTTTTCAGGGATTCGGCCATGTCATCCGGCAACAGATCCCGTCGGGTCGAGAGTATCTGGCCGAACTTTACAAACACCGGCCCGAGTTCCTCGAGGGCCAGCCGCAGTCGATCACCCCTGTCTAGCTTGGGTTTGGGGAACAGATGCCATGGCGCAAGCAGGAAGAACACCTTCAGGGGCGCTGGCAGTTCCGCGATGGGCAGGAACGTGTCCAGCCGGTAGCGGCAAAATACCCAGGCAATTCGAAACAGGCGTTGCAGGCGGGTCACAGGTTCTCCGGTTCGTCAGTCTTGCCGCGGTTCTCAACCAGGTTCAGTCGGGCTTCCAGTCTTTCGGTGCGCAGATTCAGTTCGTCGATATCCTCGAACGTGGCTTCCAGTTCCCGTCGCCCGGGCAAGGCACGACTTTCTTCATGCACATATTCTTCGATGTTGGCATTCAGCGACTGAAAGGCCTGCCGGCTCCACCGGATGGCGCTGCGAATGCGTTTGCCCAGAAAGTGCGCGGGGACATCACCGATGTGCTGGGCCATGGCGGCTTCCCAATCCGGCTCAAGCTGGTTCAGTGCGCGCTGCAGCTGGTGGGCCAGCGCTGTATCGCCCGTCACTTCCAGGCGACCGTCGGCAAAGACCCGATCATCACCGGTGGCCAGTGCTGCAAAGGCGATGGGTTTGCCGGTGATCTCAAGAGCCGGTTGGTCCACAGGTTGGCTGCCCACCCGGATACGTTCTCCGGCCCTATCCAGCGTGTAGGTCAGGGGAACCGGATCGGTGACATTAAACTGCACCGGGCCCGCCAATGCTTCCATCAGGGCACGATGCCCCGCCGGATCCAGTTCCAGGGCCCGGTTCAGGGCACTTTCCAGGATCGCGGAGACAGCCGAAAGCAGGGTGGGGCCGGGAAACATCAGGGCTTGATTCCCACGTGCAGGGCAACAATGCCGCCGGTCATGTTGTAGTACTTGCAGTTCACCAGGCCGGCATCTTCCATCATGCCTTTCAGGGTGTCCTGGTCGGGGTGCATGCGGATGGATTCGGCCAGGTACTTGTAGCTTTCGCTGTCGCCGGCGATCAGCTGACCCATCAGTGGCAGAGCGGAGAACGAGTAGGTGTCGTAGGCTTTGCTCAGCAACGGATTGGTGGGCTTGGAAAACTCCAGGATCATCAGCTTGCCACCGGGCTTGAGAACCCGGGTCATGTCACGCAGGGCCTGGTCCTTGTCGGTGACATTGCGCAGACCGAACGCGATGGAGACCGCATTGAAGTTGTTGTCCGGGAATGGCAGGTGCTCGGCATCCGCCTGTACGTACTCAATGTTGCCGGCGTAACCACGATCCGTCAGTCGGCTGCGGCCCACCTGGAGCATGGAAGCGTTAATGTCAGCCAGCACCACTTTGCCGGAGGGACCAACCAGGTCTGAAAACTTCATGGTGAGGTCGCCGGTGCCGCCGGCAATATCCAGTACCTGATGGCCGGGCCGTACCCCGGAAAGCTCAATGGTAAAGCGTTTCCAGAGCCGGTGGATCCCCATGGACATCAGGTCGTTCATGAGATCGTACTTGCCCGCCACGCTGTGGAATACTTCGGCCACCTGGCTCGCCTTCTGGCTTTTCGGTACATTGCGAAAGCCAAAGTGGGTGACGTCATCCTGGCCGTTATTGTTTGCGGCCTGGTTGGCTGGCGTTTGCTGCTCGCTCATGGGAGATGTCCTGTCAGAATCTGAACCCCGTATTCTAACCGCTGACGGGGTTGCTACAAGGGTGGCGGTGCGTTAAATAGCGCCCTAAACTGTAAATTCGTCCAAATCCGAGAGAAAACGTTTTCATGTCCGTCATTGATGTACACCGCCCGCATGCCCTGGATAAAGAACACGCCAGAGAGGCTGCCGAATCCCTGGCCAAAGACCTTTCCAGCCAGTTCGACGTGCATTACCAGTGGGAAGGCGATCACCTGAAATTCAAACGAAGCGGCGTCAAGGGGCACCTGAACATTACCCCGACGGATCTGCACATTCATCTGGAACTGGGCTTGATGTTGCGGCCCTTCAAATCCCGCATCGAGCAGGAAATCCACTCGCAGCTGGACCAGATCATCAAGGCCTGATTCGTTGCTGCATGTCGGCTTAAAGGTCGCCCGGCAGGCTGAACGGGTCCGGGTGATGGTTCAGAATGTTGCGCATTACCTGCTGTTCCCGGGACACCAGCCGGTCGATCAGTAGTTCCACATCGTCCATCTTGCGGAAGGCGGAGTAGCCCCGGTGCAGGAAGCTGTGCAAATCGGTCAGATCGGCCATTTCCGCCGGGCTCCGGGTCATCGACAGCAGCCACCCCAGAGTGCGGTTGCGGACATAGCGATCAAGTTGCTGCCCTACCTCGGCTACCAGGGAGATCTGTCTTTCCCTCTGACTCAGCATCCGGCTCTGGCGGTAGACGGCACAATAGTCGTCAGTGTTAATTGAGTCGGCCCGGATGCCCTGTTGCTCTAACAGCTCGGCAAGCTCAAGGTCCAGCCGTTGGGTGATCAGGTTCAGCTCCACCAGCCCGGCAAACGTGTCCAGCAGATTATCCGGCAGCCACTTCACCATCTTCGGGAACACTCGATCAATATTGTCGTCCCGGCGGGTCATGCCGGCGGGGGCGTACAGATCGGTCAACAGGAACTCCAGGCCGTGATGGTAGCCGGGGTGGTGGTAAAGGTCTTCATGGGTTGCCTTCAGCCGTTCCGCCTGCCAGTCGGCGAGGTGGAACGCATTCTCCACCAGTGGGTGCTCGGCTTTCAGACGCCTGAAATCATGGTAGTCCAACAGCAGTGTTTGCAGCCGGCGAGCGCTTTCGGTGCGGGCTTCGGTAGCGACAAGGCGCTCACGGTACATGGGCGATGGCTCCACTAAACCTCAGGAAAAGAGCGTAGTCTAGCGGAGCTGCGGCGGTCTTGCAGCAGGGCAATGCCCGGGCTAGCCCTGTGCGGCTGCGGGCAGCGTTTCGAACCCCGGGACCCATTCCTTGCTGTCCAGGGTGATGAAGTGGCTCGGCGCCTCGGTTTCGACGATTCGCATGGTGGTCGGGCTCTGGCGGGCACTGGCGAGCATGGATGAGCGATCCAGGATGCGGTCTACCGCTGGAATCAGGAAGGTGCCGTGGCGCACGTGGCTGTAGACGCTGGTATCCGTTCGCGCCATCCAGTCCATGATGTTTTCGATGTTACGAACAATGGTCAAATGATCCTTGGTGGCAGAGAACAGTTTGCTGAGCAATTGCTTCTTGCGCGGGTTCATCTTGCCAAAGAAGGTCTGTCCGTAAGCAGACGAGGGCGCGCTGTTGATCAGACGAATCAGCCAGGGCCACATGCCATGGCTTACCGGCTCCAGAATGGTGGTCACCAGCGCCGAGAGTCGGCCGTCGGGAAGTACGGGCGCTTCAAGCACCACTTCAACGTCTTCATACAGGTCGGGCCATTGTTTGATGGCCTCGAGGATCACCGCCCCGCCCCGGGAGTGACCATGTACCCGGATGTTGTCAGTCGTGGGCAGGCTGGAAAGCGCCTGGTTGAGAATGCAGGCATCGTATTCGATGGTGCCTTCCAGGTGCTTGATCGGCACTTCCCAGTCCGGGGCCTCCGGCGTAACACCGTTCACCGGAATGTGGTAATTGCTGCAGGTGAGCAGAATTAGCTCAGTGGTGGGTGCTTCGTAGGCCTGGGTAAAGTAGCAGTGGTTTTCCAGAAAGCCGTGCACGCCGATCACGGTTTGTTCGGCCTTGCCACTGTGGTTGCGAACGGACACCGCGCCCTTGCCAACGCGATACACCCGCCCGGAGAACATTTCCGAGTAGGCGCTCTCAATCGGTTTTATCAGCTTGCGAACATGGCTCGCTTTCATAACTGCTCTCCCTTCCAGCACGGCAATGGCCTGTTATTGGAATTAGGGTGTGCTGGTAAGCCTTTTGTACCCCGATCAACTCGCTTTGTTACTGGCTCTGAGTGCAGAGTTTTTGATGTCTCAGGGCCAATCGATCACGGATCGGCAGCGTGTAATAACCATGGCACCAAGTCTTATAACCAGTATAGGACTGAACAGTTACTCACGTGTAATTTTTTGTAACAGCGTGCGCTGGTGCCGCATATGGAGCCGACGGGGCTTGTCTGGCACAATGCGGAGTTCGGTTTTTACTTACCTCCACCACTTTTCCAGGGACGTTCGGGTTTGAGTCACGAACAATCGCATCTCCTGCTACCTGCGGATTCGGCCTGGCTGGCCCTGGAACGCCCGGAAAACCCCATGACCATCACCGTGATGCTGCGGGTTGATGGTCTTACCGCACCCCGTTTCCGAGAGTTCCTCCGTGTGTACTGGATGGCCTGGGAGCGTTTCCGGTACATGCCGGTCAAGCGCTCGCCTGCCTGGTGGTGGGAGCCAGACCCCATGTTTGATGTCCGCCACCATCTTGACGTGGTGGTAGATCGTTTCACTCCGGAAAGCCTGCAGGAATGGGTGTCGGTGCGGTTGAACCAGCCTCTGCCCATGTATCGCCCACGCTGGAAATTCTGGCTGGCGCCCAATGCCGAGGGCGGGGCGGTGCTCCTTTTGCGTATTCATCACTGTTACGCCGATGGCCTGTCCTTGCTGGGGATTTTTGATCGCCTCTGTCCGCCTTCCCCCCAGCAGCATCCGGCCATCTACGGCGCACCCGAGACCGCGGAGCTGTCACGCTGGACCGCTGCGGCAAAGGTCTGGCTCGGTCAACTGATGGCCTCCGGGGATTCCCGGGAAGAACTCCATGACGGTGCAGGAGCCGATGAATCCGGTGGTAACCAGTGGCAGGATGCTGGCCGGCTGGTGGAGCGGGTTGCCCAGAACAGTCTCAAGCTGGTCCATGAATTTTCGGAATTTCTGGTGGAGCCGGAGGATTCAGACACCGACCTCCGGCGCCCGTTGCTCGGGCGACGGCATTGTCGCTGGTCGGAACCTGTGCCTCTGGAACGTTTCCGGAGCATTGCCCGAATCACCAACGTGACCATCAACGATGTGTTGCTGAGTTGTGTAGCCGCGGCTGTGCGAACCCGCCTGGGCATTGAAGGCGAGGACCTCGATGAAGCCGTGCTGCATGCCGCCGTTCCGGTTGATATTCGCAGCCGCCTGCCGGAGGAGCTCAAGCCGGCTCCCGGTGCCCTGGGCAACTACTTCGGTACGGTGTTTGTGCCTCTGCCGGTGGATGGCGAAAGTCCCCTTGAGAGACTGTACCGGATCAAGCATGAAACCCGCCGCCTGAAGAAAAGCTGGCAGCCGGGCATTGCCTGGGGGCTGGCAGCAAGTGCGACTGTCGTACCGGAGCCCTGGCGGGAGCCCCTGGCCGAGGTGTTCTACCGCAAGGCCAGTGCCGTGGTGTCCAATGTGCCGGGCACCCCGGAGGCCCGTTACATTGCCGGTTGCCGGATTGCTGAGCAGATGTTCTGGGTTCCCCAGGCCGGCGACATCGGCCTGGGCATCAGCATTGTCAGCTACGCCGGCCAGGTACAGTTTGGCGTCGTGGCCGATGAGGCAGTAATGGCCGATCCCGAAGAGTTCCTCAACGACTGTCTGCAGGAACTGGCGCAGTTCCCCGGCGATTAACCCGCCGGGTCGTACTCCCAAAGTTTCATTTCCACTGCCTCCCAAATGAGCAGAAAACCTGCTCCCTGGAAGCATTTTCCCCCTCCCGTGCATCACCGACTATGGAATTCAGGCGACAGACCGCGCCTGGAGTGTCCGGATAACCCGGATCTCCGATCCCAGATTTCCAAAAACAACCGGGGGAACTATGAAAAACAATAACGTCAGAAAGTCAGGGTTAGCCATCGCCATGGCAGCAGCCATGGGCGCAAGCGCAGGGGCCAATGCCGCTGTCGAGCTGTATAACCAGGATGGCACCAGCTTTTCCGTGGATGGCTACTTCAACGCGTTCTACGTAAACCGCGACGACAAGCAGAACGACGTTCGGGATTCCCGCATCAAGATGGGCTTCCTGCCGAACACTATCGGTTTTAACTTCAGCAAGGACATGGGTGATCTGACCCTGGGGGGACGTTCTTCGTTCTGGACCACTATCAATGACAGCCTCGACACGCCCACTGATACTGCCATCGATGTGCGGCAGTTCTACGCTACGGTGGACGGCGATTTTGGCCAGGTGCTGATCGGTAAGGACTTCGGCCTGTACGCCCGATCCAATATCTTCCTGGACGAGATCCTGATGGGATTCGGTTCCCCGGGCGTTGCCGGTGGCGTTTCCTTCGGCAATATCCGCGCTGGCTATCCGTACCCGACACCCTCAGCTCAGATTACCTACCGCTCGCCGGATATGAGCGGCCTCAAAATCGCGGCCGGCGTGTTGGATCCCGCCGACACGGTGACCGGCGCCAACGATGAAAACTCAGCGCCCCGTTTCGAGTCCGAGGTAACCTACAACACCAACCTTAACGATGTGGCCATTACCGGGTGGGTGAACGGGCGCTACCAGTCTGCCGAAAACGGCACCACCACCGTCGACAGCACAGGCCTTGGCTACGGCGTCAAGGCGTCGGTCGCGGGGCTGACCCTGGCCGCTTCTGGTTTCACCTCCAAGGGTGACAACCCGGTACTGATCGGCAACGGTGCGGTGACCGAAGACGATGCCGACGGCTTCCTGGTTCAGGGCTCCTACGCCTTCGGAGCCAATCGTGTGGTGCTGTCCTACGGCGAGACGGATGCGGAAATCCTGAACCTGGAGACCGAGAGCACCACGCTTGGCTTCTTCCACGATGTAAACAGCAACTTCAAGCTGGTGGCCGAGTACAACATGTACGAAGACAACAACCGCACCACCGGTGCAACCACCACTGAGGCGGATACCATCGCCCTTGGCGCCATCGTGATGTTCTAAGCACTATCCGGCGTTGCGGGTGGCAGGAGGCCGCTCGCCGCGCCGGTTTGTCTAAGACTAAAGTGCCGGTTTGCCTGAAGGGAAACCGGCAGCGCCATCAGACATTGATTCAGGAGGCATTTTAATCAATGGCTTACGATCATTTTGGCGCGCCCATTAAAAGCACTGAAGTCGCATTGGCTGCGTTTACGGATGCCGTAGAATCGGTGAAAAGTCATCCGTTCTCGGGATCTGCGTTTATGAAGCCAGCGACGACCCTGCCCGCGGTCCGGGTAGCGAGCTCCAGTGTTCGCGATCCGATGTTGGCCGCTACCAATCTCGCCAGCCAGCTCAGCCACGAGCACCTTGGCTGTGTGCTGTTCTTCTGTTCAGCGGAGTACGACCTGGGTCGACTTGGTAGTGCCCTTGAACACAGCTTTCCGGGCGTGCGCGTCTGCGGCTGCACCTCCGCCGGGGAGATCACCCCGGAGGGCTATGGGCGTGGATGCATCACCGCCATCGGATTCGACCGCCGCTATTTCGCCATCGACTGTGAGCTGATCCGCGAACTGGACCGGTTCACCCTGCAGGATGCCCAGGGCGTGATCGACGGCCTGCTTTCGACTTGCCGGGATGCCAGGCTGGCACCGGTCAAGGGCAACACCTTTGCCATCACGCTGCTGGACGGCCTGTCCAGCCGTGAAGAGCTGGTGCTGGCAACGCTCAACTCGGCCCTTGGCAGCATTCCCCAGTTTGGCGGTTCCGCCGGCGACGATGAACGCCTGGCCAACACCCATGTGTTTTTTGATGGCGAGTTCCATACCGGAGCCGCCACGGTATTGCTGGTGAACACGCCACTGGATTTCCGGGTGTTTTCCACACACCACATGGTTGAGCGTCGTGAAAAGCTGGTAGTGACGGACGCCTGCGCGGAAAGCCGCACGGTGTACGAGCTCAATGCCGAGCCGGCGGCCGATGCCTATGCCCGGGCGGTAGGTGTAGATGTTGATGCCCTGGATCGCAAGGTGTTCGCGCTGCGGCCAATGGGCGTGAAAATCGGCGGCCACTATTTTGTCCGCTCGGTGCAGCGGGTGAACCCGGACAAGAGCCTGACCTTCTACTGTGCGGTGGAAACCGGGATTGTAATGACCGCCATGGAGCCGGATTCCCTGCTGGACAGCGTTCGCACGCAGATCGAGGCGGCGGAGAAGGTCGTCGGGCCGCCCCTGGTCACTATCGGCTGCGACTGCTTTCTGAGGCGCCTGGAGGCAGAGCTGACCGGCGAGGTGGAGGCGGTCTCGGAGTTCCTCCGCCACCACAATGTGATTGGCTTTAATACCTACGGCGAGCAGTTCGACGGTATGCACATCAACCAGACGTTTACGGGGGTGGTCATTGGCCAGCCTGATGTCCGTTCCGGACAAGATTGAAGCACCCGTCGAGGACGAACGGGACCGGCGGATTGCCGAGCTTGAGGCAGAGAACGAGCGCCTGAAGCGGATTCGTGATGCTCTGATTGTTCGGGTGGAGTCCGGCTCGGCCCACAAGCCGGAGCCCTATGCCGCCTTTGAACACTCGGTGGTACTGGCCGAGCAGGTTCGCGAGCGAACCGAGGCTTTGAATCAGGCCATGGACCAGCTCAAGGGCAGCAACAAGGCCCTGAACCGCGCCCGGGAAGAAGCCGAAACCACCCGTCAGAGACTGAGCGACGCCATCGAGAGTATTGCCGATGGCTTTGTGCTGTTCGATAACCAGCATTGCCTGATCCAGAGCAACAGCCGGTTCCGCAGTTACTGGCGCCACGCCGGCGTTGATGCGCCGGGCCAGGGTACCCGGATTTCAGAGGTGAAGCGGCAGGCGGTGGCTTGCGGTCTGGTTCTCGAGGAGCACAGCCACCCCGACTCGGAAGGCGTGGTGTTCCTGCTGGCCAACGGCCGCTGGGTTCAGGTGACCGAGAGACCGACCCGGGAAGGTGGATTGGTCGTGCTCTACTCCGACATCACCGATGTGAAGAACAGCGAAATGGCCCGGCGGATCAAGGCGCTGGAAGAGAGCGAGCGCTGGATCCGGGTGGTGACCGACCATGTTCCCGCGCTGATTGCCTACATCGGGGCCGACATGACCATCCAGTTCTGCAACAAGGTCTATGCCTCCTGGTACGGGCGCAAAGGCGAGTCGCCACTGGGTAAACGGCTCAACGAGGTCCATTCGCCGGAATTCTACCAGCGGTTACTTCCCCAGATTCTTGATGTCATGGACGGCCACAACGTCACTTTTGAGTTCGAGGAGACCGGAGAGCAGGGTGAGGTGCGCCATATGCTGCGCTCCTATGTGCCGAACTTCGATGAGCAGGGCGACATCATCGGTTTCTTTGTACTGATCCGGGACATCACCGACCGCCGGAAGACCGCACTGGCACTGGAACAGGCCTATGACAACCTGGAACGGCGGGTGAAGGAACGTACTGCGGCGCTCACGGGTCTGAACAGTCAGCTGCGCCAGGAAATCACCGAGCGGGCTGCCGTGGAGGCACGGCTTCGGGATGCCAAGCTGGAGGCCGAGCGGGCCAACCTCTCGAAAACCAAGTTCCTGGCTGCGGTCAGCCACGACCTGCTGCAGCCTCTGAATGCAGCGCGCCTGTTCACAAGTGCGCTGCTGGAACAGTCTTTCGGGCCCAAGGCGGAAGGCCTGGTCCGGTCGGTGAGCACCTCGCTGGACGATGTCGAAAACCTGCTGGGCACCCTGGTGGATATCTCCAAGCTCGATGCCGGCGTGATCAAGCCGGATGTCACCGCCTTCGATCTACGCGATCTGCTCAACAATATCGCCCGGGAATTCCGGCAGATGGCCATGGCCGAGGGCCTGCAACTGGACTTTGTTGCCAGCTCGGCGATCGTGGAGTCGGATTCCCAGTTGCTGGCGCGAATTCTCCGGAATTTCCTGACCAACGCCATCCGCTATACCGGCAATGGCCGGGTGCTGCTCGGCGTTCGTCGGCAAAAGGATCATGTGCTTTTGCAGGTGTGGGATACCGGCCCCGGTATTCCCGAAGACAAGCTCACCGAGATCTTTCAGGAATTCAAACGCATCCGCCCGTCAGGCTCTCAGCCCGATAAAGGCCTTGGACTTGGCCTGGCCATCGTGGACAAAATCTCCCGAATGCTGGGACACGAGGTGACGGTGAATTCCATCGAGGGCAGGGGCTCAGTCTTTAGCGTTCGGGTCCCGGTCGGCAAACTGAAGCCCCGGCAACCGACGGCCGACCAGAACCGGGCCGTGTCTTTCGATAGTGGTCTTGGCGGGGCCCGGATCTGGGTGATCGACAACGACCAGTCGATCTGCCAGGGCATGCAAACCCTGCTTGAGGGTTGGGACTGCCGGGTGGTGACGGCGGTGTCTCTGGAGGATCTCGAACGCCAGCTCGATCCAGCCAGCAGTGCGGTGGACCTGATCCTGGCTGACTATCACCTGGACAACGATGAAAACGGCGTGGATGTGGTGGCGGAGATCAATGGGCGAAGGACATGCCCGGCTCCGGTAGTGATGATTACGGCCAACTACACCAATGAGCTCAAGCAGCATATCCGCGAACTTGGGCACCTGTTGATGAACAAGCCGGTGAAGCCCCTGAAGTTACGCAGTGCGTTGAGTCATCTGCTGAGAAGCTGAGCGCACAGATGGTTGTCGGATTACGGCTTCGCCTAACCCGACCTACTCGGGAGGTGGCAAAGCAATGTAGGTCGGATTAGCCAAAGGCGTAATCCGACAAACAAGGCAGGGCTCTCTTACCGCTTCAGATACTGACTGAAATCCACATCACTGGCAGACAGAATCGCCTGCACCCGGTTGTGAACCCCCAGCTTGCGCAGTATCGCCGACACATGGGCCTTCACCGTGGTCTCGGCAATGTTCAGGTTATAGGCGATCTGCTTGTTGGATTCGCCCTTGGACATGCGCTCGAGCACCAGTAGCTGGCGGCGGGTCAGGGAGTTGAGCAGCTCCGGTGAAATCGGGTTGTCTTCATTGCGACTGCGCCGGGTATTGCTTTCCTTGCCGGTTCGGATGATGTCCGAGGGCAGGTAGACATTGCCGTTCAGTATCTGCTGGATGGCCTCGGTCATCTGCGCCCGGGGCGAGGATTTGGTAATAAACCCGCAGGCACCGTAGGTAATCGCTTGCAGCACCACCTGCTTGTCTTCCTCGGCAGAGACAATCACCACCGGAATGGTCGGGGCTTCGTTGCGCAGGGTGATCAGGCCGTTAAGCCCATGCATGCCGGGCATGTTCAGGTCCAGCAGGATGAGGTCCAGGTCGTCGTTCTCACGGGTAATGTCGAGAGCACTGTCCAGATCGTCGGTTTCGATGATCTCGCTGCCTTCGAAACCAGAAGCGATAACACTGCTGATGGCCTCACGAAACAGTGGGTGGTCGTCGGCAATCAGAATCTTGTAAGCCGGCTCCATGGATGGGTCTACCTGTTTGTTTTCAGTATCGGGTATCTTTTCCGAATCATGATAGCGGTTTTCGGAAGCATGATGGCAGTTTTCGGTAGAGAGTGCGGCATCGAGCTCGTTCAGCATGGCGGCCTCCTGTGCAGAGAATCGCCGGAATCGGTTCCGATCCTCTGTTTATTATTGTGATGGTTTCATTACACGCCATCTTGGTCTCGGGTTGAATGCGACCATCGCACCAAAAAACAGGCACCAAAGTACTATTCTTGCCGGGCTATGGGCTTCGTATCGTGAAGCCATGTGCCTACAACCAACAAAAACACCAGTCTCCCAACCCTCTTTTGCCGATCGCTGGATCAAAAAGGGAGTGGCCGCCCTGGTGTGCCTTATCTTCAGTCTCGCAGGTGGTGCTCAGGCGGGGGAGAGGGCCTCAGAGCTGCCCGTTCTGTCCGTCAGCGTATTGCATTTCGGCACGGCCCATTGGGAGCTTGACCACATACTGCATCGGGGATTGGATCGGGAGAATGGCTACCGGCTGGACCTGAAACCGGTAGCCAACCTGCCGGCCTCCCGGCTGGCGGTCACCAGCGGCTCGGTGAATGGCGCTGTGGCCGACCTGCTGTGGGCGCAGTCCCGGTTCCAGGCGGGCACGCCCTACCTTTATGTTCCGTTTTCATCCCAGATAGGCGATATCGTCGTTGATGAATCCTCTTTGATCCGCTCAGTGGAAGATCTGCAGGGTAAGCGCATCGGCGTCGCCGGTGGACCGGACAGCAAGGGCTGGATACTGCTCCAGAAAGTCGCGCAGCGGCAGGGCATCGACCTGGAGGAATCCGCAAAGATCCAGTTTGCTGCTCCGCCGCTGCTCAGCCAGGCTCTAAAGCGGGGACAGGTAGACGTAATCGTCACCTACTGGCATTTCGCGGCCCGGCTCCGGGGTGAGGGTGGCTGGCGGTCGGCTTTCAGCATGGCCGATCTGCTCACTGAGCTTGACCTGGATCGCAACCTGCCGGTGCTTGGATATGTGTTTTCAGAACGTTGGGCGCAAGAGCATGGCCCCCTGATTGATGGTTTCGCAGCCTCCCTGCAACAGGCCAAAGCCGAGCTGTCGAACAGTGAATCACCCTGGCAACGCTTGCGTCCCCTGATGGGTAATCCTGAAGATGGCATCTTCACGGCATTGCGTGAGGGCTTCGTCGCCGGGACTCCTGCGCCCCAAACAGACCAGCGAATCGCGGACCTGCAGCGTTTGATGACCCTCACCGGCGCCGACCCGAACAACCTTATGCCGGCTTCTCTGTTTTACCGGAGCCAGCCGTGAAAGGCCGAGTCGGCCGCCCGCCGCTATGGAGCTACTGGATAGTTCTGCCCTCTTTTGTTGTGCTCTGGGCGATAACCGCCTGGCTACTTCAGTCGCCTCTGCTACCAACGCCCCTGAGTGTACTGGACACCCTGGCTCGGGAATCGGCGACAGGCGAGCTCTGGAATCATCTGGGCGCGACCCTCGCCCGTGTGTTGGTCGCCTTTATTCTGGCCATGGTTATTGGCACCGCCATCGGCATCGTGATGGGCCGTTCACAAACCACCAATGCCCTGTTCGATCCCTTGCTGGTGTTGTTACTCAACCTGCCGGCGCTGGTCACCATCATCCTTATGTATGTCTGGTTCGGCCTGGTGGAAGTGGCTGCCGTGATGGCGGTCGTGATCAATAAAGTGCCCAACGTTGCGGTGACGGTTCGCGAAGGCGCCCGCAGCCTCGACTACCGGCTTGAGGAAATGGCCACCGTGTACCAGTTCACCCGCTGGCAACGGTTGCGCGAAGTGTGGGTGCCGCAGCTGTTTCCCTACCTCATGGCCGCCACCCGGGGTGGTCTGGCCCTGATCTGGAAGATTGTTCTTGTAGTGGAACTGCTGGGCCGCTCCAGCGGCGTCGGCTTCCAGCTACACATGGCGTTTCAGGTATTCGACGTGGCCGCCATTCTGGCCTATAGCCTGGCCTTCATAGCCGTTGTTCAGCTGATCGAACTGGCCATCCTGCAGCCCCTCGAGCGTCGATCCAGCCGCTGGCGTCAGCCGGAGGCGGCCCATGCTTGAACTCAGAATCGCCGGCCGTGATTTCGGCCAGCCGGTGCTTGGCGAGGTGTTTGCAACCATCGACCGAGGCGACCGCATCTGCCTGCTTGGACCTTCGGGTATCGGCAAGACCACACTGCTGAACGCCATTGCCGGTCTCGACAAATCGGTTCCACAGGAGGCGGTTATTGGGCGCGACAAACTTCGGGTGGGCTATCTGTTCCAGGAGCATCGTCTGCTGCCGTGGAGAAGTCTGGATGCGAATCTGAGGCTGGTTGGCGCCAGCGAAGAGGAGGCCAAGGGCTTGTTACAACAGGTGGGATTGTCGGGTTACGGCGATTACCTGCCGGATCAGCTCTCCCTGGGAATGGCCAGAAGGGCGGCACTGGCCCGTTGCCTGGCCGTGAAACCTGACTTGCTGCTGCTGGACGAGCCGTTTGCGTCACTGGATCCGGTCATGGCGGGTGAACTCAAGGCGCTGATAGCCGGGATTCTGGATTCGCATCCGGATATGGCGATGATTTGCGTTACCCATGATGGCGGGGATGCGGAGATCCTGGCGAACCGTCTGTGGTATCTCGACGGCAAGCCCGCTCAGTTACAGTGGGATAGTTCGGTAGGCGAACCCGGGTTGGTCGACGGGCTGCTTGGCAGGCTTCGTGGCCTGGATTTGGCCGGCTCCTGAATCCGTGTAAGTCAGCTTTCGGGCATTATGCATGCTTCCCGCCCAGTATTTTCGTGCGTTGCGGACGAAAGCCGGCTGTGGCAAAAAACGCCAGGAAAACAGTCACACCTGCGGTAATCCCATAAGCCATCGGATTCCACTCCAGATACAGGGAAAACCGGATCGCCTCCACCGCGTGGGTAAACGGGTTGAACTGGCAGATCCAGTACAGCCAGGGGCTGGCCTCGTTCATGCGCCAGAGCGGATAGAGCGCCGAAGACATGAAGAACATCGGGAAGATGACAAAGTTCATCACCCCGGCGAAATTCTCCAGCTGCTTGATCCAGGTGGCGATCAGCAGCCCCAGCGCGCCCAGCATCAGGCTGGTCAGAATCAACGCCGGCAACACCGCCAGGTAGCCCCACAACGGCGGCTCGACATCCACCAGCAGAGCCAACAGCAAAAACACATACACCTGCCCGATGGACACCACACCCATAGCCAGCAGTTTGGTGACCAGCAGGAAAGGCCGGGGCAGGGGGCTCATCAGCAGCACCCGCATGCTGCCCAGTTCCCGGTCGTAAACCATGGACAGGGCACTCTGCATGCTGTTGAACAGGATGATCATTCCGCACAGCCCGGGGGCGATGTAGGTCTCGTAGGTGATGTAGGTTTCATAGGGCGGGATGATGGAAATGCCCAGCACCGCCCGGAACCCGGCAGCGAACACCACCAGCCAGAGCAGTGGCCGGACCAGAGCGCTGGCAAAGCGGGTGCGCTGCTGCCAGAAGCGCAGCCATTCCCGTGTCTGGATACCTACAAAACAGTGCCAGTAGTGAGCTGCTTTCATATCAACCGGCTCCGGTCAGGGCGTGGAAGGTTTCGGCCAGATCGCGGGTGCCTTCGGCGTCGCAGATGGCCTGGCCATTACCGTCAGCCAGCAGTTGGCCCTGGTGCAGGATCAGTACCCGGTCGTCGGCGCGAACTTCTTCAATCAGGTGGGTGGCCCAGAGTACGGTCAGGCCGTCTTCTTCACACAGCGTTCGAACGTGTTCGTTGAGCGCCTTGCGGCTTGCAACGTCCAGGCCCACCGTGGGTTCGTCGAGCAACAGCAGCGAGGGCTCATGCAGGAGAGCCCGGGCGATTTCCACTCGCCGGCGATGGCCACCGTTGAGCTGGCGGACGGCATCTTTGGCGCGCTCCAGCAGGTTGAAGCGTTCCAGTTCCCGATCACCCCTGGCTCTGGCTTCTTTGCGGGACAGCCCGTGCAGAGCGGCGTGGTATTGCAGGTTCTGGCGAACGGTCAGGTCCAGGTCCAGCGCGTTCTGCTGGAACACCACGCCGATCTGGCGCATGGCCTCGGCCGGCTGCTTTTTCAGGGATTGGCCACCCAGCCGAATGTCGCCCTGCTGCAGAGCCAGAAGCCGTGTGAGCAGACCAAACAGGGTAGACTTACCCGCGCCGTTGGGCCCGAGCAGGGCATGAAAACGGCCAGAGGTCAGCGCAAAGCTGACCTCCCGGAGCACCGGCTTGTCGCCGTAACGAAAGCTGAGGTTGCTCGCTTCAATGGTCATGAGGTTGGATCGATCACCACACCCCACGGGTAGCGGCCTACCTTGATGGATTTAATGACCTTCAGGTCTTCCACGTCGATCACAGACACATCGCCGGACACGCCGTTGGTGGTGTAGAGGTGCTTTTCGTCCTTGTCGAGATCCAGCTGCCACACCCGGGCGCCAACCAGCAGATAGTCCAGAACCTCGTAGGTCTGGGCATCCACGACGGCCACGTGGTTGGAGGGGCCGAGCGCCACGAACGCGTATTTGCCATCGGAGGTCAGTTCAATGCCCACCGGCTGGACCCGATCCTGGTTTACGCCGGGTACCTTGAAGGACATCTCGTGGATCTGCTCCAGGTTGTCCACGTCGATGATGTGCACGGTGCCTCCGATTTCGGCAGACGCCCAGGCAATCTTGCTGTCCCTGGTGAACTCCACATGGCGAGGCCGCTGACCTACGACGATGTTCTTCTCGATCTCGAAGGTCTCCGTGTTGATCCAGTGCAGCATGCTGGTGGTCTCGGAGGTGTTCACCGCCCACTTGCCGTCCGGGCTCACGGCCATGCCTTCCGGCTCGATGCCCACGTCGATCTGGGCCAGCACATCCTTGGTGTCGACGTCCACTACGGTCACGATGGCATCGTCTTCATTGGCGATGTACAGGTGCTTGTTGTTCGGATGCAACGCAAACTGCTCCGGATCTTCGCCCGAGGGCAGGGTGTCAACAATCTTGCGGGTGGCCAGGTCCAGTACCTGCACCGTGTCGTCGTCACTGGCGCAGATATAGAGCTTGCTGTAGTCCTTGGAGAGCAGGATGCCCCGGGGGCGCTGGCCAACATCGATGGTTTCGATCACTTCCTGGGTCTCGGTATCAATCACCGAGAGGGTGTTGTCTTTCTCGTTGGAGACATAGGCCACGCTGGCCAGAGCCGGTGTCGACAGGCAGATCATCGCGGCCAGGGCAGTGCGCTTGAACAGGGTTTTCATGGGGTAACTCCTTCTTGTTCTGAAAATGGGCAACCCGCGGGTCAGCCGTTGATCCGACACTCGCTCTCGGGCCGGTCAAAGCCGAGGGTGTCCAGTTCGGTATTCGGGTGCAGAAAGCCTTCGAACGGCGCGGTGGCCACCAGCCCTCTGGGGTGAACCAGGGGAATGGGCTGGCGCATCTGGCCATTCCAGTCCCGGAACGTGACTTTGCGACCCTTGAACGCGGCCAGCTGGAACTTGTCGCTGAACAGGAAGTTCCGGATCTCGCCGGGCTTCGCGGAATTCAGGTCGGTCACGGCAGTACCGATGGCGCGAATGGCCGCCCAGGCGGCGTAGTCTTCGCTGTTCATGTTCCGATCGGCCAGTTCGCGGAACCGGTTCTGCAGTTGCGCTGCGCCCCAGCTCTCCACTACCCGGTGCCAGGTGACCGGCGACATGCCCTGGGTGCCCATCACCGGGCGTGGCAGCCAGGTGTTGAATGGCACGTACTCGCCAAAATCGCCCCGCACATCGGCCACCACCACCGCGTCGTAATCGCTGGCCTGAGTGAACAGCGGCAGCTCTTTGGAGGCCGTGCGGCGGAGATCAGCGTCAAAGGTCCAGGGCTTGTCCTCGACAATCTCGAGTCCGAAGCGCTTGGCAGAGCGGCGGAAGGCATCGGCCCAGCCCTTATCGGCGTCGGTCGGCCCGGTAATCAAAAACACCTCATCCCAGCGTCGCTGATTCAGCCACTGGCCGAGGGCGTCCGTGAGCATGGAATAGCTGGGCATGGTGTGCAGCAGATTGACGTGGCACTGGCCGGTGCGTAGGGCATCGTCTTTGGCCCCGGCGTTGAAGATCAGGGTGTTATCACCGGCTTTTTCGGTAAGGGTTTTCAGGGTTGACGCCGGCGCATTCACCACGAACAACTCCAGGCCGTTCTCGCGCATGGCATCAAAGGCCGCAATAGCTGCTTCTTCCGAGTCCGCCACGTTACTCTGCATCGAGTAAGTCTGGCCCAGAAACCTGCCGGTGGTGCTGTTGTCGTTGATGGCCAGTTCTGCGCCCCTCAGGCCGGCGTCCTCAGGTTCCGGGATCACATTGGACAGCACCGGTCCCTGATCCGGCACCCACTGCAGATAGCCGATCTGCACATCGAGGGATTCCGCCTTCAACGGTGTTGCTGCTACCAGGGCGATCAGTGAAGTGGCCGTTGTCCGGGAAAGAACAGACATGGGTTTCTCCGGTTTGTTGTTGTGCTTCCAGCTTAGAGAAGGGCAAAAGCAGCGAAAATATTCAGAAAGTAGGAAAGTGGCGGTACTAAAGAACTATTCCGGTGAATTCTCCCGCCCTTAGCATGGATGTAGAGACGCTGTTTACTCGCAACGGATAAAAACAATGACCGTATACCGGAAGATTTCCCTGTTGATGCTGGCGGTTTTCCTGCTCGTCTACTTGCTTGGAGCGCTGCTCTATACCCAGCAGGCCAGACATGATGTTCAGCGGGAACTTGATGGCGTTACCGTTCTGGCTCAGAGTCTCGATAGCCCCGAACGTCTTCCCGGATCCGTTGTCAGTGGTCTTCGTCATCTGAGGCCGTCTGATAACGAGGAATCCGGAAAAGGCGGGGACGTGCCGGCCTGGTTTTTCGAGCTGATTGCCGGCGATGCCTCGCGGCCGTTGATTAACGGCTGGCAGGTTGATCCCGCCGATGAGGTGGAGGAAATCTGGGAAGGGTTCCTCCTGATTTCGGGCGCCTATGCCATTGGTATGGGCCTTTGTTTTCTTGCCCTGTTTTTCATCATTCGGCGCGGCGTACGTACTCTTGCCAGTCTGTCAGAGGCCATGGGTGCGGTTTCGACAGGTCAACTGACATCCCGGCTTCCCCGTCAGGGCGAACAGGAACTGGACGCGCTGGTTTGCCGGTTCAATTCCATGGCCGGGGCCCTCGAGTCGGAACAGCAAACGGTGAGCCGACTGCTTAACGAACTCCTGCAATTACAGGATCGGGAGCGCGAACACATCGCCCGGGTGCTGCACGATGATCTCGGCCAGTACCTGACGGGCATTCGGGCCCAGGCCCGCAGTCTGCTCTACGATCCGGACCTCGGTGACCGCCAGAAGCAGCAGGCCAGGGATCTGGCGGAACACTGTGAGACTGTCCAGAAACACTTCCGGCACCTTTTGCAGGAGCTGCATCCCCTGGTGATGGAACAGCTGGGCCTCGGCAGTGCCATTCGCCATCTGACTGAACAATGGCAACAGCTCAGCGGGCTTGAATGTCGCCTGGCGATGGAGGAGCGCCTGCCCGATTTCACCGGGGAGCAGCAGACCCACCTGTATCGTTTCCTTCAGGAAGCCCTGAATAATGTTTCCCGTCATGCAAAAGCTTCCTGCGCCACGCTGGCCGTTGCCCGCAATGATAACGAGCTGAGCATCGAGTTGCGCGATGATGGCGTGGGCAATGATCAACTGCCCGGCAATGCCGGCCTGGGCGTGCGTTCCATGTGCGAGCGAGCCCGCTGCCTGGGGGGCGAAGTGAAGTTTCTGAGCCGATTGGGCGAGGGAACCCGAATCCGGCTGGCCGTGCCGCTGACTCCAGGTACCGGAGGTGTTTCATGAAACTGATGATTGTGGATGACCACCAGGTCGTGCGACAGGGCATTGCCAATCTGCTGCGCTCCATGCTGCCGGCAGTGGCCATCACCGAGGTCGACAACGGTCAGGATGCCGTGGCCCGCTATGGCGAGCTGCGGCCCGATGTGGTGCTGCTGGATATGGGGTTGCCGGATATCTCCGGGCTGGAGGTTGGGCGACGATTGCGCCAGCGCTGGCGGGGGGCGGCGATCCTGTTCTTTACCATGCACGATGAATTGCCCATGGTGCGTCAGGCGCTGGATGTGGGAGGGCTCGGTTTTGTCTCCAAGAGCTGCGCGCCCGAGGAACTCGCGGAAGCTGTGAAGCGGGTGGCATCGGGCCAACCGTACATCGAGCATCCGATTGCCACACGTCTGGCGATGAATCAGGAGCGGCCGGTCGATCACCGCCTCCGGGATATGACCCAGCGGGAAATGGAAGTATTGCTGATGTACGCCAGAGGGGAGAGCCTGGGCGGAATCGCCGAACGCCTGTGTGTCAGCAGCAAGACCGTGTCCAACCACCTGGCGGGGCTGAAAAGCAAGCTGCAGGTTTCGTCCTCCGTGGAGTTGATTCACCTGGCGGTCGATGCCGGCCTGATTCGCTATGGCCAACTGGAGGAAGCGAGGCGGGTCTGAGCCCGCCCCGGATCACCAATCAAAGGGGCAGGCGGTACAGCCCTCCATGTAGGTGCCCTCGAAGGTGGCGTAGTGGATCCGGCTTCCGGTCAGGTCCGCGTCCGCCAGGTTCGCCAGCCCCAGCTTGGCTTCCTGAAGGTTTGCCCCCCTGAGGTTGGCCCCCTCCAGATTCGCCTTCGGCATCCAGGAAATCTCGAAACTGCTGAACGGCATGGTGGCGTTGACCAGCGTGGCACCTGAAAAGCGGGAGAAGTCGAAGTTTGCTCCGGTCAGATCTGCGCCGCTGAAGTCCGCACCCTGGGCAAACAGGTATTCGCCCTGCATCCCCTGTAACCGGGCATTCCTCAGTGACGCGCCCCGCATGCTGGCCCGGTAGACCTGCAGGCGGTATCCGGTGACGTTGTCGAGGTTTGCCCCGTCGAGGTTGGCACCTCGCAGGCTGGTGTGGCTCAGGTTGGCGCCCGACAGGTTGGCACCGCGGAAGTTGGCGGAGCGCAGATCCATGTTCGACAGGTCCACGCCCTTAAGGTCAGCGCCGGGGCAACGGGTCTCCCTTTCCAGTTTGCAGCCGTTGATGACCGGCGCCTGATCAAGGTCGGCCATGTAATCGCCGGCCAGCGCTGGTGTAAACGCGAGTATCAGTGAGGCTGTTATGATGGGTCTCATGGGTTCACTCCCGAATCGATCTTAAAAAGGGGCCTGGCGAGACGCCAGGCCCGAACCGGAGGAAAATTAGCGGGAGGCCTGTGCCCAGGAGGGCATCTTGAAGACCCAGAAAGACCCGCCCTGAGAAATGGGCTTGGTCAGCTCGGCCATGTCGCCACCCCACAGAGGAACCGCGCCGCCGTAGCCGGAAGCAACCCCGATGTACTGCTCACCGTCCATCTCCCAGGTAATCGGCGAGGAGATGATTCCGGAGCCGGTCTGGAACTTCCAGAGCTCCTCCCCGGTTTCCGCATCGAAGGCTTTCAGGAAACCGTCGCCGGTCCCGGTGAACACCAGGCCACCCTTGGTGGTCAGGACGCCGGCCCAGAGCGGCAGCCGCTCCTTGTGCTCCCACTCGATCTCACCGGTGAGCGGATTCATGGCGCGAAGGATGCCCACATGGTCGTCATACATGCGCTTGATCCGGAAACCCTGGCCCAGGTAGGCGGCGCCTTTCTTGTAGGTGACTTCCTCGGTCCAGTAATCCTCTTTCCAGTGGTTGGCGGGTACATAGAACAGCCCGGTATCCTGGCTGTACGCCATGGGATTCCAGTTCTTACCACCCAGGAATGGAGGAGACACCTCGATGGATTCGCCGCGGGTTTCGCCTTCAGCAACCGGTGGCGGGCGTTGCCCCTTCCGCTCTACAGGACGACCATCCTCTCCAATGCGTTCAGCCCAGGTAATGTTGTCCACAAACGGAAAACCTTTCTTGAATTCACCGTTCTCACGGTCGACCACGTAGAAGAAGCCGTTGCGGTCGGCATGGGCCGTAGCTTTGACTGTTTCGCCGTTCTCGTCGTACTCAAACAGCACCAGCTCGTTGTTGCCGGAAAAGTCCCAGGCATCGTTTGGCGTGTGCTGGTAGAACCACTTCACTTCGCCGGTAGTGGGGTCTACACCCACCTGGCCGGAGGTGTACAAATTGTCGTAGTCGGCAGGGTCACCGCCGGGGGATGTGCGTTTCCAGGTATTCCAGGGCGCTGGGTTGCCGGCACCAATGATGATGGTGTTGGTTTCCGCGTCAAAGCTGGCGCTTTGCCAGGGGGCGCCGCCGCCATGGCTCCAGGCCTCCACCTTGCCGGTTTCGGTGTTGGGATCATCTGGCCAGCTGGGCGCACGAGGGTCGCCGGTCGGCGTGCTCTTTTCGCCATTGAGGCGGCCGTAGTGGCCTTCAACGAATGGTCGCATCCAGACTTCCTTGCCGGTATCCGGGTCCCTGGCAAACAATTTGCCAACAACGCCGAACTCATCCCCCGAGGAGCCGTGAATCAGCAGGACCTTCCCGGTTTTTTGATCTTTTACCAGGGTGGGGGCGCCGGTCATGGTGTAGCCGGCTTCATGATCGGCAAACTTCTCACGCCAGACCACTTTGCCGGTGTCTTTGTTCAGGGCAACGATGCCGGCATCGAGGGTTCCGAAGAACACCTTGTCGCCAAAAATCGCCGCTCCGCGATTCACCACGTCGCAACAGGGGCGGATGCCTTCAGGCAGGCGGTGGGTGTATTCCCAGAGGCGTTCACCGGTTTTCGCGTCCAGCGCGAAGAGACGCGAGTAAGAGCCGGTAATATAGACCACACCATCATGAACCAGGGCCTGGGATTCCTGGCCCCGTTGTTTCTCATCGCCAAACGAAAACGACCAGGCCGGAACCAGGCGCTCGACGTTATCCCGGTTGATGGTGGTCATGGGGCTGTAACGCTGTGCCTTCGGACCAATGCCATAGCCCAGGACGTTTTCCGGCGTCTGCGCGTCATTGGCAATGTCGTCCCAGGTCACGTCTTTGGCGTGAACCTGGCTGGCGAGGCCGGCCGCTGAGCTCAGGGCCAGGGCCATTCCAATCCCGCGAAGCAGCGGGTGTTTGCGTGTTTTGATGTTCATAATCTTTCCCCTTGGTTTTTGTTGTAACCATCGTCTTGCTCATGGCATCGACGCTCCGAGTATTGGCGCGTACTCGTGCTGGTGGCGACGGAAAAAGCCATCGGGGTTGCGGGAAAATAGCCTTAAAAGCCGGGAAAAGTTCCCGAAACGCAGCCTTCATCATGAAAAGTGGTCAGTTTCCGGGTTTTTTCCGGATGCCTCGTGCTTTGGCCTTCGCTCCGACCGTCTACTACCAAGGAACTAAGCCAAAACCCCCAAAGTGGCATTCGGATTGGGTTCCTGGATTCCTAGACTGGGGATCAGCAAGTTGGCATCAGACAAATCCAATAGCCAACCACGGGGAATCCAATAACAGAGGTAAGACCAATGGGAATGTCCTTTTCACTCAAAGCGATCATGGCAACCGCCATGGCTGGCGTGGCCGGTTTCGCGATTGCGCACGGCAATGTCACACCACAGGAAGTGGATACGGGCAATCTGCCGGAGCTGGGCGACGAAGTGCGCATCGAAAACCCCTTCCGTGAAGGTAATGAGTTCGGCGAATTCAACGCCCAGGCGGCCAAAATCGGCGAAAGCGCTTATGCCGGTAACTGTGCAGCCTGTCATGGCATCCGGGCGATGTCTGGCGGTCTGACACCGGATCTCCGGGAGCTGACCGAGTGGGACGACGAGTACTACATCGGTCGGGTGATGAATGGCACCGACCGTGGCATGCCGTCCTGGAAGAAAAGCATGGATCAGAATGCCATGTGGGCAATCCGCACGTATGTGGAATCGCTGCCTAAGCCGGAATAACCGTTGCGGCGTCTACCAAAACGTATGCCTGAATTCGGGTCGGCCTTGTGCCGGCCCTTCGTCGTTGGGAGATAACAATGAAAACACTGACTCGAATGCTTGCCCTTTTGCTGTTTGCCCAGGTGGTCCTGGCTCAGGAAGTTAACGACGGCAACGAACTCCTGAATCGACCTGCCGAACGCACCTACGACATCATTCTGGACTCCGGCTATCTGAAAGTCGGCGTCTACGAGAATTTCCCTCCGTACTCTTACGAGGTGGATGGTGAGCCCAGGGGCATCGACGTCGAACTCGGTCGCCGGATTGCCGAGGAAATGGGCGTGGAGTTCAAAGTCCACTGGATCACCCCGGATGAAAACCTCGGAGACGACCTGCGCAACAACGTCTGGAAAGGGCATTACCTGGCCAAGCAACGACTCGCCGATGTGATGCTGCGGGTGCCCTACGATAAGACCTACGCCTATATGCAGGATTCCACCGGTGAGTACATCAACGAACAGGTGGTGCTGTTCGGACCTTATCAGCAGGAAACCTGGCAGATCGCCTACAACCCCGAAAAGCTCGAGAGCGTCGAAACCGTGGCGGTCTTTCAATACAACCCCATCGGCGTCGAGATCGACACCCTTCCCGATTTTTACCTGACTTCCGCGTTTGGCGGTCGCATGCGAGAGAACGTGCGCCATTTCCACAAAGTCGCCGAAGCGTTCGAGGCCATGCGTAGGGGCGAGGTGAGTGCCGTCATGGGTATGCGCTCGGAAATTGACCATGAACTGGCCAAACCCGAGAACGACGGCTTCAAGTCGGCCGGTAACGGCTTCCCTGGTATTGGCAAACAGGTATGGGATGTGGGCATGGCGATCAAACACACCCATCGCCAGCTGGGCTACGCCCTGGAAGCCATCGTCGACAGGTTGGTGAAAACCGGTGAAATGAATGAGCTCATGGTTGAGCAGAATCTCAGGTACAGCGTGCCGGGCTACTATCGGGCGTTTCTGGATGAACAGGCTATAGCAAGGGCGGAAGGGGAGCTCTGATGGTTCGATCGGTGTGCGCCGGCCTCAAGTTCCGGGGTAGTCGTACTACCAAGTGATTAGAAAACCTGTTCGGGCGAGCAATTGTTGGTTTTTTCCACAAAGCCAAGAATCGTATCAGAGGCGGGAAAAGTTCCCGGTTCGGCCTGAAACGAACTCAAGAGAACTGAAAACAAGAGACTTGGAGAGCGCAACCATGAGAACCAACAAGTTCGGGATTCGCATCGCGGCCAGCGCCCTGGCCATGGCAGTATCCTACGGGGCCCATGCGGTAACCGACGAAGACATCATCAACGATCACAAGACCCCTGAGGACATTGTCAGCTACGGCATGGGTACCCAGGGACAGCGCTACAGCATCCTGGAAGATCTGAACACCAACAACGTTCAGTATCTGCAACCGGCCTGGGCTTTCTCCTTCGGCAGCGAAAAAATGCGCGGCCAGGAATCCCAGCCGCTGGTTAAGGACGGCGTCATGTACGTGACCGCTTCCTACTCCCGCATCTACGCCATCGATGCCAAAACCGGCGAAGAGATCTGGCAGTACGATGCCCGTCTGCCGGACGGCATCATGCCTTGCTGCGACGTTGTTAACCGTGGTGCCGCCATCTACGGCGACAAAATCATTTTCGGAACCCTGGACGCGAAACTGGTGGCCCTGAACAAGGACACCGGCAAGCCGATGTGGATCAAGAAGGTGGCTGACTACCAGGCCGGCTACGCGATCACCGCGGCGCCCCTGGTCGTCAAGGGCAAGGTGATTACCGGCGTTTCCGGTGGTGAATTCGGGATTGTCGGCAAGGTTGAAGCCTACGACGCCAATACCGGCGATCTGGTCTGGACCCGTCCTACCGTTGAAGGTCACATGGGCTACGTCTACAAGGACGGCAAGAAGATCGAAAACGGTATTTCCGGTGGCAAAGCCGGCGTAACTTGGCCCGGCGAAATGTGGAAGAACGGTGGCGCGGCAACCTGGCTGGGTGGCACCTACGATCCGGACACGGATTCCCTGTTCTTCGGTACCGGTAACCCGGCTCCCTGGAACTCACACCTGCGCCCGGGTGACAACCTGTTCTCCTCAAGCCGCCTGGCGATTGATCCGGACGATGGCAGCATCAAGTGGCACTTCCAGACCACGCCGAACGATGGTTGGGATTATGACGGTGTCAACGAGCTGATCTCCTTCGACTACGAAGAAAACGGCAAAACCGTCAAAGCGGCGGCCACGGCGGACCGTAACGGCTTCTTCTATGTTCTGAACCGTGAGAACGGCGACTTTATTCGCGGCTTCCCGTTCGTGGACAAGATCACCTGGGCGAAAGGCCTGGATCCCGAGACCGGTCGTCCCATATACACCGAAGGCGGTCGTCCGGGTAACCCGGCTGATATGGACGGCAAAAAAGGTGAAACCGTTGTAGCGCAGCCCGCGTTCCTGGGCGGAAAGAACTGGATGCCCATGGCCTTCAGTCAGCAGACCGGCCTGTTCTACGTGCCCTCCAATGAGTGGTCTATGGATATCTGGAATGAGCCGGTATCCTACAAGAAAGGCGCTGCGTTCCTCGGTGCAGGCTTTACCATCAAGCCGGCCAACGATGAATACATTGGTGTACTTCGGGCCATGGACCCGAAAACCGGTGAGGAAGTCTGGCGCTACGAGAACACCGCTCCACTGTGGGGTGGCGTGATGACCACGGCCGGTGGTCTGGTATTCACCGGTACTCCTGAGGGCCATCTGAAGGCATTCGACGCCAAGACGGGCGAAGAGCTTTACCGCTTCAACACCGGTTCCGGTGTGGTAGGCACGCCTGTCACCTGGACCATGGACGGCGAGCAATACGTCTCTGTGGCCTCCGGCTGGGGCGGCGCGGTTCCGCTCTGGGGTGGCGAAGTCGCCAAGGTGGTGAAGGACTTCAACCAGGGCGGTATGGTCTGGACCTTCAAACTGCCGAAGGATCGGGTTGCCAGCAACTGATCCGGACAGAAGTAAAAAGGTCGCCTTCGGGCGACCTTTTTTATTGCGCAGTCAATGACATCAGGCCGCCTGATTCCGGGCTGTCTCACTGACCGACTGGTTAATGTCTTCGAACAGGCGCCGGTCGGTCTGGCCGATCGGCAGATCGTAGGTGATGGTCGCGCCAAAGGCCTGTGGGTCGTGCGGGTCGTTCCGCACCTTGTCGAACACCAGCAGCCGGGTACCCAGGTAAAAACCTTCCTTGAGATCGTGGGTAACCATGAAAATGGTGGTGCCGGTTTCCTGCCACAGCTTCAGCAACAGGTCGTGCATGTCGCCCCTGATACCGGGATCCAGCGCACCAAAAGGTTCGTCCAGCAGGAGTACCCGTGGCCGCATGATCAGGGACTGGGCGATGGCCAGGCGCTGTTGCATGCCGCCGGAGAGTTCATGTGGCCACTTGTGGGCAGAGGGGCTCAGGCCCACGGACTCCAGCATCGCATCCACCTTTTCAAGCGCCTCCTTGCGGGCGCTTCCGAACAGTTTGCCCAGCCAGGGTTTCTGTTCCAGTTCCAGGCCCATCAGCACGTTCTGGCGCACGGTCAGGTGCGGGAATACCGAGTAGCGCTGGAACACGATGCCCCGGTTGCGGTCGGGTTCCCCGGGAAAGGCTTCGCCCTCCAGCAGCAGTTCGCCACGGGTCTGGGTTTCCTGGCCCAGCAGCATTTTCAGAAAGGTGGATTTGCCGCAACCGGAGGCGCCCACCAGGGTGCAGAACTCCCCCTGTTTCACGCTCAGGCTGAGGTTTTCCAGAACCACCTGGTCGCCGTATTCTTTCCAGAGTTTGTTGACGGTGATAAAGCTCATCAGTGGCCTCCTGCGTTGTACCAGGGGAACAGTCTGCGATTGGCAAGGCGCAGACACTGGTCGATGACGATGGCGAGAATGGTGATCCAGATGACATAGGGCAGGATTACGTCCATGGCCAGGTAGCGCCGAACCAGGAAAATCCGGTAACCCAGGCCTTCGGTGGAGGCAATCGCCTCGGCAGCAATCAGAAACAGCCAGGCCGGGCCCAGGCTCAGGCGTACAGCATCGATCAGTCGCGGTAACACCTGCGGCATCGCCATTCGGGTAATAACCTGCCAGGAGTTGGCGCCCAGCGTCTGGATCTTGATCAGTTGTTCGCCGGGTAGTTCGCGAACCCGCTGGGCCACATCGCGCATCATGATCGGCGCGGTGCCGATTACGATCAGCATGACTTTGGAAAGCTCACCCAGCCCGAACACAATAAAAAGGATGGGTAATATCGCCAGCGGCGGCACCATGGACAGTGCCGAAACCAGTGGCGCCAGGTTGGCCCTGACCAGTGGCAATACGCCATTGAGAATGCCGACCACCAACGCCAGCAAGGCGGCGATGCCGACGCCCATCCCGAGGCGTGCCAGGCTGGCAGTGGTGTCCTGTACCATCAGGTAATCACCGCTACGGCGGTCTTCCTGGAACGCCATGCGTTCCACGGCGGCGGTCATCTGCTCAAGGCCGGGAAGGAGTTTGTCATTGGGGTTTTCTGCCAGCCGCTCCTGGGAGGCGAGGCTGTAGATGAGCATGATCAACAGGAAGGGAAGCAAACCCAGCAGCGTGGCGGACACTCGCCCGGGGTGATGGTTGATCATTCGCATGAATCGTCTCCTCTGGTTACACAACACGGCAAGTTCATCGCGGGTAACAGCGTCCCTTGCGATTCAGTCTCCCGGGCTTTTGTCCCGCCGTGTAACCTCCCCAGAGGTCGGTAACTCTCGGACCAGCCATCCGGGAATCTTGACTGCCCGGACCGGAACCCTAGTCACCCATTGTTTCCGTCGTGTTCGCCGCTTGGTCTGCGGTGTTGTGAACAGTGCTGTAAACGGATCGGGGTTTTGAAAACCGTTAGTCCGATACAGTGCAGATGGCATGCCATATTCCTGAAGAGGGCGGAAACGGGTCATTCCTGCAAAGGCCTCGGCAAAAATGTGCACCGGGTTGGTGCATTGCAGGTTCGGGTGTTCAATCATGATGCCTCTCCCGAAAGTAGGGAACGGGCAGCCGCGAGGACGCGATCATGGCTGGCGGACTCCCGGCCGGCGCCACCTGCGATGTGGCCCCAGTCCGACTTCAACGGCTCCACGGTTGCGCCGGGCATCCGGCTGCCATCCTCGCGGGCGTCGTCTTCGGTAAAGTAGAGATCGGTCGTGCTGGGCATCATCCGGGTGTGCATGACGATGGCAGAAAGGGCCGCTTCGTAATCCCTGCCAAATATGGGGTTGTCGCTGATATCGCCCTTTTGCCAGGTGTCCAGAACGGAGAGCAGATCATTGGCGTCCTGGCCCAGATGATCCTTTTCCCAGAAATCCAGCAGCTCTTCAATCGAGTTGAACCCCTGGTTGCGCCAGAGCTCTTGTCGGAAGAACGTCTGGGAATAGGCCCAGCCGGCGTATACCCGGCCGAAGGCTCGTAGTCCGCGCTCAGGTGGTGTGCGGTAGCGGCCACCCTCATAGGTTTGGTCGCAGGTCAGGGCCGCTTTTACACCCTCCAGAAATACCCGGTTATGGGGATAGCACCTTGCGGTGCAACAGGTGGCCAGCACCGCGCGGACCTGACCAGGGAACAGGCAGCCCCATTGCAGCGCCTGCATCCCGCCCATGGACCAGCCCATCACCAATGCAATGCCGGCGTCGTCAAAGGCCTCCTCCACCAACCGCTTTTGCAGCATCACGTTGTCGTATAAGGACACCGCGGGAAAGCACGGGCCGCCCTGTTCTCCGGAGGTATTGGAGGGAGAGGATGATTCACCGGCGCCTAACAGGGAGGGAGTGACGATGCAGTAACGCTCCGGATCCAGTGGGCTGTTATTCCCGACCCACGGGTAATTACCCGCCGCTGCACCACCGTAGTACGTCGGCAGTAGAATCAGGTTGTCTTTTGGTGCGTTCAGCTCGCCGATCCGGTGGTACCGCAATCTTGCTGAGTAAAGCGTTTCGCCGGAGGTCAGGGGCAGGTCTCCCGCCTCAAAATCCTCTATAAGCCATTGCTTCGACGTCATTTTGTCCTCGCTTTCAGGCTGGCTGGTGGCCTGAAGTTTCTCGCTTTCGCTCTTATATATACACGCTGGCATGTATGTTGAATGGCAAAAACCAAGAAAGAAATGTGCCAGAACCCCAACTGATTGCCCGCATGCCGGGCCGGAGAGAAAGCAGGATGACGGAATTGACCAATACCCAGGCCCTGAAAGAGAAACTCAGCGAGGCGGGCGTGAAATACGCCATTGCCAGCTATGTGGATATCCATGGTGTGACCAAAGGCAAGTTCGTGCCTTTGGCCCATCTGGGGCAAATGATGGAAGGCTCGGAGCTCTACACCGGCGCGGCCCTGGATGGCGTGCCCCAGGATATCTCTGACGACGAGGTGGCCTCCATGCCGGATCCCGATGGGCTGGCGATCTGCCCCTGGAATCGCCAGCTGGCCTGGTTCCCGGGCAACCTGTTCCTGAACGGCCAACCTTTCGAGGCCTGTTCCCGGAATATTCTCCGGCGCCAGCTGAGTGCTGCAGCTGATATGGGGTATCGCTTCAACCTCGGCATCGAGACGGAGTTCTTCCTGTTCCGGGATACCGAGGATGGGGGCTTTGCGCCGCTGAGCGATCGCGACAACCTGGGCAAACCCTGTTACGACCCCCGCACCCTCATGGACAACCTGCCGATCATGGATGAGCTGGTAGACGCCATGAACGAACTGGGCTGGGATGTGTACTCGTTTGATCACGAAGATGCCAACGGCCAGTTCGAGACCGACTTCAAATACGCCGACGCCCTGACCATGTCCGACCGCCTGGTGTTCTTCCGGATGATGGCCAACGAGATTGCCCGCAAACATGGCGCTTTCGCCAGCTTCATGCCCAAGCCCTTTGCCGACCGCACCGGCAGTGGCGCCCACTACAATATGTCGCTGGCGGATCTGAAAACCGGCGAGAACCTGTTCGAGCCTGAGGGCGACGATCTGCACAACTGCGGCATCAGCAAGATCGCCTATCACTTTACTGCGGGTGTACTGAAACACGGCGCAGCCATCAGCGCTGTGATCGCGCCTACGGTCAACAGTTACAAGCGGCTTGTGCGCCAGGGCAGCATGTCCGGTTCCACCTGGGCGCCGGTGTTCATGTGTTATGGCTCAAATAACCGCACCAACATGATCCGGATTCCCGGCATGGGCGGGCGCATCGAGTGCCGGGCCGCCGACATAGCGTGCAACCCCTACCTCGGTAGCGCCTTGATCCTGGCCGCGGGCCTCGAAGGCATTCGTGAGGGCCTGGACGCTGGCGCTCCCCACCACGAGAACATGTATAACTACAGCGATGCTGAAATCGCCGAGCAGGGCATCGAGTATCTGCCCCGGAACCTGGGCGAGGCGGTGGAGGCATTCGAGGCCGATCCGCTGGCCAAAGAAGTCTTCGGTGACGCCATGTTCGAAAGCTTCGTGGACTTCAAGAAAGCCGAGTGGGAGAGCTATCAGAACCACGTATCTTCCTGGGAGGTGGATCGTTACCTGAAAATGTTCTGATAGCTGTCCGGGAGGGTGTCAGCTCCGGAAGCCAGGATCGATGCGGTCAAGCTTCCGGAGAAGTCCGGGCCAGGCAAGGTTGCCGCCCATGCCCCTGGTGACCTTCTTTGCCTGCTCACGAATCGAGCTCAGGATGGTGTCCGGAATACGCACCAGTGGCTGCCCACCAGACATGGCCTGGATCTGCACCTCACAGGCGCGCTGCAGGATGTACATATTCAGGAAGGCGTCGGCAATGCTGGGGCCTGTGGTCAGCAGTCCGTGGTTGCGCAGGATCATGAACCGGGCCTGGCCCAGATCTGCCTGCAGGCGCGCTTTCTCGTCTTCCCGCAGCGCCACACCTTCGTAATCGTGGTACGCCAGCCCGGATAATGGGAACAGGCTTTGTTGGGACAGGGGCAGCAGGCCCTCCTTTTGCGCCGAAACTGCCACGCCGGCGGTGGTGTGGGTATGCATGACGCAGGCGGCATCCTCGCGAACCGCATGGATAGCGCTGTGAATGGTGAACCCGGCCGGATTGATGTCGAAATCTTCCGGATTGATCTTGTTGCCGTCCTGGTCGATGCGCACCAGGCTGGAAGCCGTAATTTCCTCGAACATCATGCCGTAGGGGTTGATCAGGAAATGATGCTCCTCACCGGGAATCCGCGCGGAGAGGTGGGTGAAGATGAGGTCGTCCCAGCCGTAGAGAGCAATCAGGCGATAGGCGGCGGCCAGGTCAATGCGAAGCTGCCACTCCTCCTCACTTACTTCATCCTTCTTGGATGGAATTGCCAATTGCTCGGACATAATGCTGACTCCTCGAAAACGTCTGGTTTTGTTGTTGATTGACCGTCAATTTAGCGCCCGCAAGAATCGGATGGAAGGGGGCGAGGCAAACGCGCATCATAGGGATGCTGGGTTGTGTGCACATGAAGGAGTCAAAGCATGGCAAGTTCCCGAATCCCGATGCGTGACGAGAGAGATAGCGAGGCGGAATCATCCACCCCTGTTGCCGATCGAATGGTTGCTCTGGCCAGATACATCGAGAGCCGGCCAGATGAATCGTTGAGCCTTGCCGACCTCGGCGCTGTCGCTGGGTTGTCGCCATCGCGGGTACAGCGGGTGTTCAAGGAAGCCTTCGGTGTCTCGCCAAAGGCCTATCAGGACGCGCTGCGCCTGAACCTCTACAAGCAGGGCCTGAAGCGTGGTCAAACGGTGACTGAGGCAATCTACGATGCCGGTTTTGGTTCGATCAGCCGCGTCTATGGCAAGGCTGACCGACAGGTCGGCATGCCGCCGTCCCGTTACGGCAAGGGGGGAGAGGGTGAAACCATTACCTATGCCTGCCGGCAATCCTCACTTGGTTTGTTGATGATGGCCGCCACTGATCAAGGTGTATGTTTTGCCGAATTCGGGGACGACGAGGTGGCCCTGCGAGAGCAGCTAAAACAGGAATTCCCGAAGGCACGACTCTCCCCCTCTGAGGCAAAGATGTCACCAGAACTGGATGCCTGGATTGTCGCCCTGGACGACCACCTCAGCCAGAACACGCCTCGCCCGGAGGTTCCTCTGGATATCCGTGGCACTGCTTTCCAGACACGGGTCTGGAAGCTTCTTTTGAGCGTTCGCGAGGGCGAGGTCGTGAGTTATACGGAACTGGCAAGGCGACTGGGTGAGCCCAAAGCCGTTCGAGCTGTGGCCTCGGCTTGCGGTCGCAATCGCATCGCCGTGCTGATTCCCTGCCATCGTGTGTTGCGCAGTGACGGCTCCCTGGGCGGTTACCGCTGGGGGCTGGATCGCAAACGGAAATTACTTGAAAGAGAGTGCCAAGGTTCGTAATCGTGAGCGTAACGCCAAACAAAGCGAACCCCGGAAAACCGGGGTTCCTCAGTCATTCGAGAGCCCACGTTACGGGCTCTGATTGGGCAGAAGATTCCTGCTTTACTGGGGGGCCTCGGTCACTTCCGTGATGAACATGAGATCCATGTCGCCCTGGTACACCAGCGTGGTGTAGGGGCTGTCACCTTCAATCGGCAGGTAGGTCCATTCCGCGCCGCCCTCCACGTAGGTGAGGGAGCCGGAAGTCAGGACGGACCAACCGTTGCTGTCGATCTGGTTTTGGTCGCCAGTGACATCAAAGTCCATGTAACCGCTGCCATCCTGGTTCAGCACCAGATCAATGGTCGCGCTATCCGGAGCATCCATGTTGTAGATGCCGGCCTCGGCTGGCGTTCGGCCATCGATATCGGCAAAGCTGAGGGTCTGGGTAACGCCACCGATAAAGTCGTTGCCGCTGGCCTCGACGTAGACCTGCTTGGTGTCGCCGTCGAAGTCCTTCAGCGTGACCGCATAACGGCCCAGGCGACGGAGGGTGAATGGCTCGCCTCCTTCGGCAACAGGAAGGTTGTCGGAAAGGGTCAGTTGTCCTGTCGGGTGGAGTTCTGACGGACCATCGACGAAACCATTTCCGCCTTCGTCTTTCGCCGGGTCGTCAAACAGGCCTCCCGGGCCGTCCAGTTCCGCCGACACGGAGGTTACCGCAAACGTGGAACCGTCGAAGCTGTAGGTGCCCCACTCTGAGGAAACCGGCTCGACGACGTCGCCGTCGTAGACCTCGCTATTGTCATTGTGGACAACAACATAGTTGCTGTCATCAAGAATGGTGAGCACGTTGTGACGATCGATTTGCTTCTGTTCGTTAAAACCTTCGCCCAGGTACCAGCTACCGATCAGGCTTTGCTGGGCATTACGCACTGCTTCAAACCTGACTTCTTCGCTTTCTCCGACAGACGTCAGCATGAGTGCGCCGTCGCTCAGTTGCATTGTCCAGGTTGCGGGGGAATTGTTGTCGATCAGACCACCACTGAGGTCTGATTCGTCAATCAGTGTCAGCTCGAGTTGACCGGAGGCACTGTCCCAGGTGTAGGTGCCGTACTCCGCACTTGCGGCCCGCTGGTCACCGTCATCAGCCTTGGAGTGTGCAATCAGGTATTCGCTGTCATTCAGGAAAGTCAGCACGTTGACGTTGCCATTAGCTTCCTCAAAGACCCAGCTGCCAACCAGGTCGCCGGATTGGGAGCTCTTGAAGTGTTCAACCGCATCTGCTGTTGCAATCAGGGTCTTGCCGGTGGCGTTGATGGCCGTGTTGGCCTGGGTTTCGAAGTCCGCCTCGCTGAGCGAGGGGTCGAGATCCATATCCTGCAAAGCGGTATGCACAGCGTCGGAAATGGTAATGCCATTGCTGGCATCGCCATCGGAATCCAGGGTCTGCAGTAGGCGCAGGATGTTCACGACGGTCTGGTCAGAGCTCCAGTCTGTAGAACCGCTACCCATGTCGGCCGGGGTGATGCGGCCGGTGGCTTCGACGGCCGGCAGGTCGATGCCGCCGATGCTGAAGACCACGGTATCGCCAGCTTCGTAATTGTACTCGCCCAGTGCGTTGGTTTGGCCGGATGTGCCGCTTGGTGAGGTGGTGTAATTGATGCCGGCAACTGCGGCGTCAACGAAGATGCCCGTTTCAGTGGCGGTTGTGCCGCCCGTGTTGCTGTCATTGGAAGAACCGCCGCTGCTACCACCACAACCGGTAAGAACGAACGCAGAGGAAATGGCCGTCGCCAGAGTCAACTTCTTGAACTTTCCCATAACCACACCTTTTTGATGAATATCAGATTGATTGGGTAATCGGGAAACTAGCATCGGATTTATATCAAGACATGACCCATTTTAGGGATGGGCATGATTGAGAGGCCGATTCTGCGACGTATGCTGCACCGAAAAGCGACTAAGTGCTCTGAACCTATAGCTTTTCTGAAATGTGTAACTGTTTGTCTGGCAACTGTAAAAGCGGCAAAACAATTATTGGTTCAAGTGACGGCTTGCGCTCTACGCCAATGCCCGCACCAGCATGGACACCAGCTCCGTCTGTTTGCGATAGCCGTTTTTCGCGAGCAGGCTCTTGATGTGTTGGCGGGCGGTATGGATGGAAATCTGTTTTCTCTCGGCGACATCACTGGCGCTCAGGCCCTGGGCCAGAAGCGCGGCGACAGCCGCCTCCGTTGGTGTACAGTGGAACAGCGTCTGCAATCGGTCATGATCTGGTTCCAGCGAGGAGTCAAAACTGAACAGCTCCGCCAATACGCCGTTATTCTCAGCGCTATCAGCAATCAGTGGCGTCAAACAGACCGCGATACGCTCCTGGCCGCGACAAGTAAATACCGTTTGTGGTGAGAGAATGCCTTTGTGCGAGAGGACGATGCAGGTGGTAATGGCATCCTGAAGCTTGCGGGTAATCTGACTGTCTGAGCTTTGCAGTCTTTCGGAGTCGTTGATGGACAGGCTTTTGCTGTTTTCCATCAGAGCCTGCGCCGCGTCGTTTGCCTGGGCAACATTGCCCAGTGCATTGAAGACAATGAGCGGTTTTTTCACGTGGTTGAGTGCTGTCGCCAGGTTTTCATTGTCGCTGCGCGTCTCATACAGTTTCAGGTGCAGAGCAACGGCATTCTCGATATGCGGAGCCAACAGATTCATCTGCAGAAGTTCGTCTGAAGTGTAGGGACCGAACTCTTTGTGTCGGTTGGCAATGAATACCACATTGGTACCGGTTTCACGAGTAACCAACATGCCGGCACTATCGACCATACCAGCCTCCTCGACCCAGGCACGGCTTTCCGGGCTGAGAATATCGAGAATGCTACGGCTGGTGTCACCACGAAGGAGGGAGTCAAACTGGCGTGGTGGAAGCTTTACATAGTGGGTGAGCGCTTCGTCCCGTTCCGGCAGATCACTGTTGATATACCACTCTTCGAACCCTTCCGGGTAGCCAAACGTCCAGCCATATATCATGCGCTGAGGGTTACTGGTGAGCCCCAGAATGCCACCTTGCAGGGCTTTGAAATGGTGTTTGAACGCATCAAAGAAGGGCTGAAAGCCGGTGTTGTCATGGAGGCAGCGGTAAAGGGTGCTGACAAGCGTGTTATACGCTTGAAGGTCCTCACCTCCCAGAGCTGGGAAAGGAAAAGCGAGTTCCGTGTTGGAATCTGAAGGGTAGGGAATGCTGGCGTTTGTCACAGCGAAAAGTTCCTTTTAAATTAACCGCCAACACCCAGCCAATGAGCGTTGTGTGGGACGGTAAAAGTCTCTGGCCAATCCAGTGAAAAACGAGGTTGCTCACAATTAGCTTAGCCGAGCAATGGCGCCAGAGGGTAAAACAATGCAAAAGATTATGGTGCCGGAATGGTGAAAGAATTAGCTGGCCGAATGAGCCATTCAGTTGGATTTGCCTAACAGTCGCCAGAATTGTCGCTGGAAAAACGCCGTTTCCTGTTTCAGTGAAAACAGCTTCGGCGCAAACAGCCAGGTCTGGGTAATGCCCATCAGATAGGTGTAGCTCAGCAGTCCCAGGTCCTCCGGCTCTTCCCGTGTACTAATCAGGCCCCGCTCGATGGCCTGGCTCACCAGATCCCGAAACATGGCGATAATCGACCGGGTCAGCGCCCGTTCCCGTTTCAGTGTCCGACTCATGGCATCGGTGAGTTCGGTTTTGTTCAGCAGAATTTCAAAGGACTGACGGTACTTGCGATCATTGGCCAGCAAGCCCAGCCAGCGTTCTATGAAATGATCCATGGCTTCGATGGGCGTTTCCCGCATGCCCGAACACTCCGCGACCAGGGCTTCCAGCGGTTCCTGGGAGTAGGCCAGTACGGCCTCGTAAAGGTCGTCCTTGTTCTCGAAATGCCAGTAGATCGGCCCCCGACTGCAGCCGGCCTCTTTGGCGATACGGCTCAAAGTCGTCAATGAGTAACCATCTCGGCTGAAGAGTTTTAAAGCAGCTTCCAATACCGTCTGGCGTGTTTTCTCGGCATCTTCCTTGGTACGGCGCATGAGAGTCGTCTATTCAATCTGGCTTGGGAGTTTCGGGTTGGTGTGGGGGAGCCTTTCCAAAACACGCTCCTTGCGGCACATCCATGTGACGCTTGGGCTCCGCCATCCATGGCTCCGCACAGTTTTGGAAAGGCTCCCCCACACCAACCCTCCCGCGAAGTTTAAACAAAAACGGGCACGAATGTTCGTGCCCGTGGTCTTCACCCTTGGGGTGGGGCTTGCTCAAATCTCTCCGTCAGCCGCCATCTCCATGTAGCTGTCGTTAAACCGAAGCTTCACATTTCCGGTGTCACCCATAATGGAGCCATCCGGGAACTCGATGCCGACAAAGTCCGGGCTCATGGCGCCCTGACCCAGAAGGCCCTTCTCGAAAGAGAACTGTCGAACGCTGTCCATCGCCTCACGGGCCTCATCGCTGCGGATGAACTCCACAGAATTCTCCGGCTTCCAGAACATTTTCATGCCATCCAGCTGAGCTTCGTAGCCAAGCTGGTCGGTGCCGGACAACTCACCCAGAAACGCCCGGGCTTCCTCACCTTCCTCGGAATCGGACGCCAGAATACTCATGGTTTCAAACCAGGCACCTACAAGTGCCTTGCCAAGTTTGGGGTTATCTTCCAGGGTTTCGGTGTTCACCAGGGTCAGATCCTTGATGTGGCCGGGAATCTGGCTTGAATCGAACAGCTTGGTAGCTCCCGGATAGGCTTCCACTTCGGCCAGCAGCGGGTTCCAGGTAGCCACGTGGCGGACATCGTCGGTCTGGAACGCAGAAACCAAGTCGGCATCGGAAATGTTCACCACGCTCAGATCACGCTCCTCGAGACCGACGCTTGCCAGTGCCCGTGCCAGCAGGTAGTGCGATACGGAGAGCTCAACCAGGTGTACGGTTTCACCCTCCAGTTCTTCGATGGTCTTGGCATCCTTGGATACGAGGCCGTCGTTGCCGTTGGAGTAGTCGCCCACGATAAGTGCAGTCGTGTCCACGCCGGAAGCGGCCGGTATTGACAGGCCGTCCATGCTGGTGGCTACCACACCGTCAAACTGGCCGGCGGTGTACTGGTTGATGGATTCGATGTAGTCGTTCACCTGCACGATATCCACTTCGATATCGTACTTGTCCGCCCATTTCTTCATGATTCCGTAGTCCTCGGCATACTGCCAGGGCACCCAGCCGGCGTAGATGGTCCAGGCGATGCTGAAGGAGTCCCTTTCCTGGGCCATTGCGCCCATGGATCCCAGTCCCAGGGAGGCCGTGAACAGACCGGCCGCCAGGCGTTTGGTGATGTCGCGTGTAGTCATGGTGTCTCTCCTCGGGCTTTGCCCGTGTTTGCAGGGTTGGTCTTTCTTCAGTTTTTTTGGGTTGCTGGCATTACTCGGTAATCTCTTCGACGATCACGACCGGTGTTCCGGGCGAGACCGCCTGTCCCGCTTCCCGACGCACATCCACCACGCGTCCGGTTACGGGGCTCAGTAACTCGATTTCCATCTTCATGGATTCAATGACCGCTACCGGCCGTTGGGCATCGATGGTGTCGCCGGGTTGGACCAGGCACTCCCAGAGGTTGCCGGCTACGTGGCTTTCCACCGCGTGCTGGCCTGCTGGCAGGTTGGCAATGTCGTCTTCGCCGGTATCCTCGATCGGTGCTTCGGAACTGAAATTGATCTGGCCCGACTCGATCCAGCGCTGCAGTTCCTCATCGAAAGCCTGTTTGCGCCTGGCGGTGAAGGTCTGGATTTCGTCGTTGTTGTTCGCCAGAAACTGCTCGTAGTCCTTCAGGTTGAAGCGGGTTTCCTCGACCTTTATCGGGTAATCGCCGTTGGGAAAGTCCCGCCGGATCTGCTGCAGTTCTTCGGCACTGACTTCGTAGAAGCGCACCTGATCAAAGAACCGGAGCAGCCAGGGCTTGCCAGCCTCGAACAGGCTGGTAGTGCGATAGCGATTCCACATCTGCAGGGTGCGGCCAACGAACTGGTAGCCGCCCGGGCCTTCCATGCCGTAGATGCACAGGTAGGCGCCGCCAATGCCCACGGAGTTTTCCGCGGTCCACGTGCGGGCCGGATTGTATTTTGTGGTCACCAGCCGGTGGCGCGGGTCCAGCGGGGTGGCGACCGGCGCGCCCAGATAAACGTCGCCAAGGCCCATGACCAGGTAGCTTGCATCGAACACCGTCCGTTTGACCTCGTCGATGCTATCCAGCCCGTTAATGCGGCGAATGAATTCCAGATTGCTGGGACACCATGGGGCATCCTTGCGGACCGACTGCATGTATTTCGCGATGGCGGTCTGGCAGGCCTCATCGTCCCAGGACAGGGGCAAATGCACGATGCGCGCGGGCACATCCCACTCGGGCTGTTTTTCCAGTGCCTTTTCGGCGCTTATGAGCAGTTCCAGGAGCGTGCGCTGATTCAGTTTCTGGCTGTCGTAGTGCACCTGCAGGGAACGGATGCCAGGAGTCAGCTCCAGAATAGCCTCGTGATTCTGCTCCCGCAGCCACAGCATCAGCGCATGGGCACGGAAACGCAGGCGGATATCCAGCTCCATGGGGCCGTATTCCACCAGCACATAGTTGTCGCCGGCGGCCCGATAGACCACGCCGGTCTCGTGTTCATCGGAACTGAGTGATGCCAGAATCGGAGAGGCTGGCGCGATCGGTTTGATATGGGCTGTCGCTGCAGTCAGGGTGGCCACGGATTCGTCCAGGGCTTCCCGCAGGGCCACGGCCTGGTCCTGGCTAACCGGAACAAACTGCACCTTGTCACCAGCTTTCAGCTGACCCAGTTTCCAAAGGTCGGCGCTTATCACCGTAACCGGGCAGACAAAGCCGCCCAGGCTGGGGCCGTCGGGGCCGAGAATCACCGGCATATCGCCGGTGAAGTCCACGGTGCCCACGGCGTAGGCGTTGTCGTGAATATTGGACGGATGCATGCCGGCCTCGCCGCCGTCACTGCGCGCCCACTGCGGTTTCGGGCCAATCAGGCGCACACCGGTGCGGCTGGAGTTGTAGTGGATCTCCCAGTCGCTGGCGAAGAAGGTGTTGATGTCTTCGTCGGTAAAGTAGTCCGGCGCGCCGTGGGGCCCATAGGTGACGTGCAGTTTCCAGTTCTTGCCGATGGTTGGTTTCAGTTCGGCAGGCAGGGCGGCCGGGCCGGTTGGCTCGCAATCCGCCAGGGCCAGCACATCACCGGCACGTAGGGCGCGGCCACAGTGGCCACCAAACTGCCCGAGCGTAAAGGTGCTGCAGGAGGTCAGGTATTCGGGGCAGTCCAACCCTCCACGGAACAACACGTAGGCCCGGGCGCCGTCCGCCGTGGTGGCGCCCAGCTTCAGGGTAGCGCCGGCGGGCACGTTGATTACCTGCCAGAACGCCACCGGTTCATCGTTCAGGGTCGCGTCCAGTTGGGCGCCCGTCAGCGCAACTTGGGTGGCGCGGTTGAAGGTGAGCACGGGTCCCTTAAGGGTGATTTCCAGGCCCGGAGCCCCTTCGGAATTGCCCAGCAGGCGGTTACCCAGACGGAAGGAATAGCTGTCGAAAGGGCCGGACGGCGGCACGCCGACTTCCCAGTAGCCGATGCGACCGGGGTAGTCCTGAACAGTTGTCAGGGTGCCGCCGCTGATCACATCCACGGTGGCCGGCTGGTAATCGAATTCATTCAGAGTGCGGGTGAACAGACGGCCCTCGGCAAAACGCGGATCGTCCAGGACCTGGCGTACATACTTGAGGTTGGTTTCGATGCCATAGAGCTGGCTGTCATCCAGGGCCTGAATCAGCCGCTTACGGGCAGACTCGCGATCGGCCTCATGCACGATGACCTTGGCGAGCATGGGGTCGTAAAGCGGCGAGACCTCGGTGCCAGGCTGAATCCAGGTGTCGACGCGAAGGCTGTCCTGGTCTGCCCAGGCGACATTGGTCAACAGGCCGGCCCCGGGCTGGAAATCCTTGTTGGGGTCTTCCGCATAGATCCGGGCCTGGATAGCGTGGCCGGAAGGCACAAGCTTGCTGCCCAGTTCGGAAAGGTCGGGCAGAGTGCCGGCGCCCAGTTCCACCATCCAGCGAACCAGGTCCACGCCATACACCTGCTCGGTCACACCATGCTCCACCTGTAAGCGGGTGTTTACTTCCAGGAAATAGAATTCGTTGGTGTCCGGGTCATAGATGAATTCAACGGTGCCAGCGCTGCGGTAGGCAATGCTCTCGCCCAGCTGACGGGCAGTTGCGTGCATGCGGGAGCGGACGTCCTCGGTGAGTCCGGGTGCCGGAGCTTCTTCAATCACCTTCTGATTGCGACGTTGGGCGGAGCAATCCCGCTCGCCCAGGGCCAGGACCTGACCTTCGCCATTGCCGAAGAGCTGCACTTCCACATGGCGGGCATGTTCCACGAACTTTTCCAGGAACACGCCGCTGTTGCTGAAGTTGTTCTGGCTCAGGCGCTGGACCGACTCAAAGCTCTTGCTCAGATCGTCCGGTCCGTAGCAGCGGGACATGCCGATACCGCCGCCGCCGGCGGTGCTTTTCAGCATCACCGGGTAGCCGATGGTGTCAGCGGCTTTAAGCGCTTCCTCCAGATTGGTCAGCAAGTCGGTGCCTGGTAACAGCGGTACGCCGGCGCTTTGGGCCAGCGACCGGGCCGTATGCTTGAGACCGAACTGCTCCATCTGCTCGGGTGTCGGGCCCAGGAAAACCACGCCCTCGGCGTCGCAGCGCCGGGCAAAATCGGCATTCTCGCTGAGGAAGCCGTAGCCAGGGTGAATGGCGCCGGCACCACTTTTACGGATGACTTCAAACAGCTTGTCCTGATCCAGGTAGGTGGTCGCTGCTGGCCCCTCGCCCAGGGAATAGGCCTCGTCCGCCTGACGCACATGCAGCGAATCGGAATCCGCTTCCGCGTAGACTGCAACAGAGGTCAGGCCCATCTCACGCAGGGTACGGATCACCCGGCAGGCGATGGCGCCGCGGTTGGCGATCAGGACTTTGTCGGGGTTATTGAGGGCGCCGGTCAGTTCCATACCAGCACCTCAATCGGTGTCGGGTTCCAGCCGTTGCAGGGATTGTTGAGCTGCGGACAGTTGGAGATCATCACCAGCACGTCCATCTTCGCTTCCATCTCCACGTATTTACCGGCATTGGAAATGCCATCTGCGAAGGTCAAACCACCGTCGGCGGTCACTGGCACGTTCATGAAGAAGTTGATGTTGTGGGTGATGTCCCGCTTGGTCATGCCCAGTTCTTCGTGTTCGGTGACGGCCACCAGCCAGCTGTCGCGGCAGGCGTGCATGCACTTTTTCTCGAGGGCGTAGCGCGTGGTGTTGCTCTCGGCGGCACAGGCGCCACCCAGGGTGTCGTGCCGGCCACAGGTGTCGGCGGTGATTTCCAGCATCACGTTGTTTTCCGAGGACATCAGCTTCGAACCGGCGGTCAGGTACACGTTGCCCTGCTCGCGGATGGTGTCGACGGCGCTATAGCGTTCGGTCGGGTTGTGGGCGTTGTAGAACAGGGTGTCGGCGGCCTGGTTGCCTTCCAGGTCCAGAATGCGGACGGTTTCGCCGGCTTTTACCACTTTCAGGAAATACTCGCCCGCCGGGACGGTTTCGCGGAAGGCAGCGTTCTCAGGCTTCAAATTGCTTTGCTTGATCATATCGGGCCTCCCATTACTGCATCAGGTGATAGAGCGCGGTGTTGGCGAAGGCCCGGGCGGCCTCCGGTGACGAGATCTTGCACGGATCGGCGTCGGTCACTGGGGCTGCCTTGAACAACTGGTAGCGCAGCGGATGGCGGGGGTATTCGCTGGCCGTGTTCATCGGGTGCGGGCAGGTGTGCAGTACCACGATGGTGTCCATCTCGAAGCGCAGGTCGACGGTGGCGCCGGCGTGGGAGTGCCCCTCGGCGAAGGTCATGTTGCCGTCGTCATCGGTTTTCACCTTGCTGAACCAGTTCAGGTTGGCGGTCAGGTCTTTCTTGCCCAGGCCGTACTTCGCCAGCTCGTTCAGGAAGCTGTTGAAGCCATTACGGTGGTAGTGGTTGTGGGCTTCCTGGTAGGTCTTTTGGCCCCAGCGCTTTTCCACCAGGTCGGCATTGCAGGTGCCGGCGACGGTGTCATGCCAGCCGAGGTCATCGCGGATGATGGAGGCAAAGACCCGGCCCATGTCGGATAACAAGACATGGCCTTTGGTAAGCAGAAAGGTGTGCTGGTTCTTCAGGGTATCCGGCATGTTGTAACGCTCGAGGGGATTCTCGGGGTTGTACATCAACATGCCGACGTTGGCCCCGCCGGTTTCGTCAATCAGGCGCAGCACATGGCCGCGGCGCATGATAAAGGACCAGTGGGATCCGCCGGGAATCAGATCGTCGTAGAGGGGTGTTGCATACGGGGAGGCTGCGGTTTGCAACATGGCCTTTTCCTCCTGGTTAGGGCATCCAAAAAAGCGAGAGGCGTCAGTAACTGAGCGATCCTCCCGGGCTTTTGTCCCGCCGTGTAACCTTGGAAAAGGTCGTCAACTCTCGGACCAGTCGTCTGCTTTCACTGTTGGCAGACCGGAACCCTAGTTGACCATTGGTCAGATTGTGGCGCTTTGATTGTGGTTTCAGTAACCGACGTCTCGCTGCGTACGCTGTTCACTGCAGAGTCCATGCCAATCGCCAACTGTTTGATTTAATTGAGGTCGTGGTCCGAGCGTGGAGTATAGGTGCTTCCTGCCTGGGCGGGTGCACTTTTTTGGTGCATCAATCAGTGCGCTTTTCGTGCGTTTATTTTCGGAGTTTGATTTCGGAGCCGGGTCACTGGTGGCGTGGCCTTCGAGCCATCTACTACCAAGGGAGGAGTTTTTCGCCTCCATCGCATCATTCAAACCTCGAAGATTGAGGTCTACATTGAATGAGTAAACGCGAAAGGCCGCGTTGCCCTGCGACAAACACAACAAGAGGTCGAGACCATGATCTACGCACAACCAGGAAAGGATGGCTCCGTCGTTTCTTTCAAATCCCGTTACGAGAACTACATCGGTGGCGAGTGGGTCGCGCCGGTGAAGGGTCAGTACTTCGAGAACATCACCCCGGTTACCGGTGAGGTGATCTGTGAAATTCCCCGCTCCAGCGCTGAAGACATTGAACTGGCCCTGGATGCGGCTCACAAGGCCGCGCCGGCCTGGGGCAAGACCTCCACCACGGAGCGCTCCAACATCCTGCTGAAAATTGCCGATCGCATTGAGCAGAACATCGAGATGCTGGCGGTTGCCGAAACCTGGGATAACGGCAAGGCGGTGCGTGAGACCATCAACGCTGACCTGCCGCTGGCCGTGGACCACTTCCGTTATTTCGCCGGCTGCATCCGTGCCCAGGAAGACACCTCCAGTGCCATTGATAACAACACGGTTGCCTACCATTACCACGAGCCACTGGGCGTTGTCGGCCAGATTATTCCCTGGAACTTTCCGCTCCTGATGGCCGTCTGGAAGCTCGCGCCATGCCTGGCGGCTGGCAACTGCACCGTAATGAAGCCAGCCGAGCAGACCCCGGCCAGCATTCTGGTGTTGATGGAGCTGATCGGCGATCTGGTGCCCCCAGGCGTGGTAAATATCGTCAACGGTTACGGCATTGAAGCCGGTCAGGCTCTGGCCACCAGCAAGCGTATCGCCAAGATTGCCTTCACCGGCTCCACTCCGGTTGGCTCCCATATTCTGAAGTGCGCTGCCGAGAATATTATTCCGTCTACCGTAGAGCTGGGCGGAAAATCCCCCAACATTTACTTCTCCGACATCATGAAAGCCGAGCCGGAGTTTATCGATAAGTGTGTGGAAGGCCTGGTGCTGGCGTTCTTCAATCAGGGCGAGGTGTGCACCTGTCCGTCCCGCGCGCTGATCCAGGAAGACATGTACGACGAATTCATGGCCAAGGTCGTTGAGCGTACGAAGTCCATCAAGCGCGGCAATCCGCTGGATACTGATGTGCAGGTGGGCGCCCAGGCCAGCAAGGAACAGTTCGACAAGATCATGTCCTATCTGGAAATTGGCAAGCAGGAAGGTGCGGAAGTGCTGACCGGTGGTGGTCGCGAAGAAATGGAAGGTGAGTACAACAATGGCTTCTATGTCCAGCCCACCCTCCTGAAAGGCAGGAATAACATGCGGGTATTCCAGGAAGAGATCTTCGGCCCGGTGGTGGGTGTGACCACCTTCAAGGACGAAGAAGAGGCCTTGGCCATTGCCAACGACACCGAGTTCGGACTGGGTGCCGGCCTCTGGACCCGCGACATCAACCGTGCCTACCGGATGGGGCGCGCCATAGAGGCGGGCCGTGTCTGGACTAACTGCTACCACCAGTACCCGGCCCATGCCGCCTTCGGTGGTTACAAGAAGTCTGGTGTTGGTCGTGAAAACCACAAGATGGCGCTGGACCATTACCAGCAGACCAAAAACATGCTGGTCAGCTACGACATCAACCCGCTGGGTTTCTTCTGAATTTGTGAGCGGTAGGCGGGCCTCCCACACGGGCCCGCCTGTGAGTCAGCACAGTGGACGTGCACCTTCATCCCCCGGTGTCTGGCCGGGGCGACTCTCTGACGAGAGTTCGGGTTTTTCTGTCACTCTCTTTTGGCCCTTCCCAGGGCCTTTTTTCGTTTCAGGCCAGGGCGCCAGTCTACTTCGGGTTTTTGCGACCTAGGGAGGCACCAAAACAGTTCCAAAGTACCATATTGGCCCCTTGCCCCGGCCGATAGGATGGGAACTGGGTTATCGGCAATGTCGTTGATTCACCCTCAATGCGCTAACAATCATGACAATAGAGGTGAGCATTATGTGGACCAAACCAGCCTACGAAGATCTCCGCATCGGTTTCGAAGTCACCATGTACTTCGCCAACCGCTGAGTGCTGAAGCGGCCAGCCTTGCGCTGGCCGTTTTGCTTGTGGAGTGACCCACCATGTTTATTCACGTTCTGGGCTCCGCCGCAGGCGGTGGCTTTCCCCAGTGGAACTGTAACTGCGCCAACTGCGACGGCTTCCGCAAGGGTACCCTGAACGCCCGGGCCCGTACCCAGTCCTCCATTGCTGTCAGTGAAGACGGCGAGCACTGGATTCTGTTTAACGCGTCCCCCGACATTCGCGCTCAGTTGGCATCCTTCGAAGCGATGCAGCCGGCCCGTGCTCTGCGGGATACCGGTATTGATGCCATTGTGCTGATGGACAGCCAGGTGGACCACACCACCGGCCTGCTATCCCTGCGCGAGGGACTGCCGTTGGACGTCTGGTGTACCGAACAGGTGCATGAAGACCTCAGCGGTGGTTTTCCCCTTTTCACCATGCTCGAGCACTGGAACGGTGGCCTGAACTGGCAGCGCATAGAGGCGTCCGAGCAGACGCGCTTTACCATTCCCTGCGCACCATCCATCGAGCTGACCGCCATTCCGCTGCTGAGCAACGCACCCCCGTATTCACCGCGCCGGGACAACCCACACCCGGGCGATAACATTGGTCTGTTCCTGAAAGACACCCGTACCGGCCAGACTGTGCTCTACGCCCCCGGACTGGGCGAGCCGGATGACTGTATTCTCGGCTGGATGCGCCAGGCCGACGTGCTGCTGGTAGACGGGACCGTCTGGCACGACGACGAGATGATCCGCCAGGAAGTGGGCACGAAGACCGGCCAGGCCATGGGCCATCTGGCCCAGAGCGGCCCGGGCGGCATGATCGAGGTGCTCGATGCCATGCCGGCCAGCCGCAAGATCCTGATACACATTAACAACACCAACCCGATCCTGGATGAGGATTCCCCGGAACGGGCGGAGCTGACCCGCCATGGTATCGAGGTGTCCTGGGACGGAATGCACATCGACCTGTCGGGGCAGCCATGAACGCCAAAGCCAACACCGCCATGAACCGGACGGATTTCGAGCAGGCCCTGCGCGCCAAGGGCCAGTACTACCACATCCACCACCCGTACCATAAAGCCATGTACGGCGGGCAGTGCACGCCCGAACAGATCCGCGGCTGGGTGGCCAATCGGTACTACTACCAGATCAAGATTCCCCAGAAAGACTCCGCCATCATGGCCAACTGCCCGGACGCTGGTGTGCGCCGGCTCTGGCTGCAGCGGATTCTGGACCACGATGGCCACGACGGCGACGTCGGCGGCATTGAGGCATGGCTATCCCTGGCCGAAGCGGTGGGCCTGAGCCGGGAGGAAGTGATTGACCAGCGCCACGTGTTGCCCGGTGTCCGCTTTGCGGTGGACGCCTACCTGAACTTCGCCCGCCGGGCGACCTGGCAGGAGGCGGCCTGTTCGTCCCTGACCGAACTGTTTGCCCCGGAAATCCACCAGTCCCGACTGGACAGCTGGCCTGCCCACTATCCCTGGATTGAGGAGAGCGGCTACAGCTACTTCCGCAAGCGCCTGTCGGAAGCCAGACGAGACGTGGAGCATGGTCTGACCATCACCCTGGACCACTTCACCACCGAGGCCCAGCAGACCCGGGCCCAGGAGATCCTGCAGTTCAAACTGGACATTCTCTGGACCATGCTGGATGCCATGACCATGGCCTACGGCCACCGTACCCCGCCATACCACACCGTGACCGACGACCAGGTCTGGCACCGGGGTCTGTGATGGAGGTGGGTATGCAGGAGATACCAAGATTTCGCCGGGGATTCCGGTTCCAGTGGGAACCGGCCCAGGAAAGTTATGTGTTGCTGTACCCCGAGGGCATGGTAAAGCTCAACGGCAGTGCAGGCGCCATTCTCAACGAGGTGGACGGTCAGCGTACCGTGGCCGACATCGTCGCCAGCCTCGAACAGCAGTTCCCGGACGCGGGCCCCCTTGGCCAAGACGTGAGTGAGTTCTTGAAGGACGCCCGGCAACAACACTGGATTGAACTGTCATGAGCTGCTCCCACGCGCACAATCAACCCAATAACCCGCATGATGCCGGGCCGCCTCTGTGGCTGCTGGCAGAACTGACCTACCGCTGCCCGCTGCAATGCCCCTATTGCGCCAACCCGCTGGATTTTGCCCAGACTGAACGGGAACTGACCACCGAGGAGTGGGTAAGTGTGCTTCGACAGGGACGGAAAATGGGCGCGGCGCAGCTGGGCTTCTCCGGGGGCGAGCCCCTGGTAAGGCAGGATCTGGTGGAGCTGATCGCCGAAGCGCGGCACCTGGGGTATTACACCAACCTCATTACCTCAGGGCTGGGCCTGACGGAGGCCAAGGTGGATGCTTTTGCCGAGGCCGGATTGGACCATATCCAGGTCAGTTTCCAGGCTTCGGATCCGGAGCTGAACAATGCCGTGGCTGGCTCCCGCAAGGCCTTTGACCAGAAGCTGGCCATGGCCCGGGCAGTGAAGGAAGCGGGCTACCCGATGGTGCTCAACTTCGTGATCCACCGGCACAACATCCACCAGATGAACGACATCATGTCCCTCTGCGAGCGTCTGGGTGCGGACTACGTGGAGCTGGCCACCTGCCAGTATTACGGCTGGGCGTTTGAAAACCGGGAAGGGTTGATGCCCTCGAAAGCCCAGATGGTGCAGGCGGAACTGGAAGTGAACCAGTACCGGCAGCGGCTTCAGGAATCTGGCTCCGCCATGAAGCTGATCTTTGTGACTCCCGACTATTACGAGGAGCGGCCGAAAGCCTGCATGAACGGCTGGGGCAATCTGTTCCTGACCGTGGCGCCGGATGGCACAGCATTGCCATGCCACAGCGCCCGGCTTCTGCCCATTGATTTCCCCAATGTCAGGGACATGGATCTTCAGGACATCTGGTACGACAGCCCGGGATTCAACCATTACCGCGGCGACAGCTGGATGCCGGAGCCCTGTCGTTCCTGCGATGAGAAGGAAAAAGACTTCGGCGGCTGTCGCTGCCAGGCCTATCTTTTGACCGGTAATGCGGATAATGCAGATCCAGTATGCAACAAATCGTCGTATCATGATCGAATACTGGCAGCCAGGAAAGCTGCGGATCACGCCACGGCCGGCCTGACTGGACTGGTTTACCGAAATGCGGACAATTCACGGTTATTCTTCCGGGGCTGAAGATTCCCTGGCCGGGCTGGAAAGCTCTATTTCAGCTTCTACTTTTGCAGGTCTTGCTCATAACAAATCAGTGATGAGTGCCTACGAGGCCTGCGCAATGCATATCCAGCGTGGGGAATTGACCGTGTCTTCGGCCGGTCTGTTCTGGCTGCAGACTGACCCGGCGAGGGGCCGCAACACGCTCTGGCATCTCTCCGATCATGGCCCGGTCCGTCTTGGCCCCGATCATCTTGCAATTCGCAGCCGGGTGAATGGCTACGGTGGCGGTGCTGTCGCAGCGTCAAACATGGGTGTTTTCATTGTGGGTGAGGATCAGCAGATACGGTGCATCAACCACACCGGAGACCAATGCATCAGCCTGACCGATGACCCGGACGCGGCCTACGGCGGTCTGGTGGCCGACGAATCCCGGGAACGGGTTCTCGCCGTGCGGGAGGCCGGCGGCCAGCAGCAACTGGTGGCTGTTTCCATGGCCGGTGAACGAACGGTGCTTCATTCGGGTCAGGACTTCTATAGCGCGCCGGCGGTTTCTGCCGATGGCCGAGAGATAGCCTGGACGAGCTGGCAGCTCCCGGATATGCCCTGGCTGCGCACCCGGCTCTGGACAGCAAACGTTGGCAGTGACGGTCTCCTGGACCAATGCCGGGACTGGCCGACGCCCACCGAAGGGTCTGTTCAGCAGCCGGTATTTGATGGTGATGAGCTGTGGGCACTGTCTGATCATGAAGACTGGTGGCAACCCTGGCGTATCGAGACCTCGGGCGAGGGCGGTTGGAAGACTATCGCTGCGCCGGCGCGGGATCACGCCAACGCACCCTGGCAACTGGGCGAATCCCATCATTGCCCGACAGGCGAGGGTGGTTGGGCGAGAGTCCGCTACTGCAATGGCACCGGCGAGCTCTGGTTGAGCTCCGGCGATACCGGTGAAGAAATCCGGGTTGCCCGGGACTTCGGTGACTTTCGCTGCCTGCAGTCGGCTGGCGGACAACTCTATTGCATCGGACGAGCCGCCAGCCGTCTGGATGCGGTTCTGATGATTGATGCAAAGACCGGGCAGGTTCGAACCATTGCCGGAGGCGAAGAGGCCATGGCAGGTGCCCGTGCTGCTCTGCCTTTGGATATCGAGGTTCCGGCACTGAAGCCGGGTGAAAGCTCCATCCACGGGTTTTTCTACACCCCGAGACTCGCTTCCGCAGACCTCCCGCCACTGATTCTGATCGCCCATGGCGGCCCGACGTCGGCGGCCTACCCGGTGTTCAATCCCCAGGTTCAGTACTGGTGCCAGCGGGGCTTTGCAGTGGCCGAGATCAACTACCGGGGAAGCAGCGGGTTCGGCCGGTCATTCCGGATGGCCTTGCAGGGCCGATGGGGCGAGGTGGACGTCGAGGACATGGAGCGCGCAGCGGATCACCTGGCCTCTTTTGGCCTGGCGGACGGCCAGAGGGTGTTTATCCAAGGGCGCAGCTCCGGCGGTTACACGGCCCTGATGGCGATGATACGGAGTCGGCGTTTCACCGCCGGCGCCAGCATGTTCGGTGTCACGGATCCCATGCGTTTACGGGCCATGACCCATCGCTTCGAATCCGGTTACCTGGATTGGCTTCTGGGCTCGCCAGACAAATACCCTGAGCGGTGGCAGGAAAGAACGCCCTTGCTTCAAGCCGAACGTATCACCGCGCCCATGATTTTTTTCCAGGGCGGGCAGGATAAAGTGGTGGTGCCGGAACAGACCCGGGCGATGATAGAAACCATGAAAGCTGCGGGCCGGGCGCCGGAGCTGCACTGGTTCGAAGATGAAGGGCACGGTTTCCGGCGCCAGGGCAACCAGGCTGGTATGCTCGAATGGATGTTCAGCTTCTACCGAAAGCATAGCCAAAAGGCCAATGATCGCACAGAGAACTTGAGTTAAACTCTCGACTATTCCTATAAAAATAAGCGGTCGGGTGCAGTCTGATGAGTCACGATATCTCTTCCTTGCGAAAGTTTGTGTCACCGGAAATTGTGTTTGGTGCTGGCTCCCGGAAGTCCGTGGCCAACTTCGCCAGTAATTTCGGTGCCCGGCATGTGTTTCTGGTGTCCGATCCCGGCGTGGCGGCCGCTGGCTGGGTCAATGAAATCGTAACGCTGCTGACCGATGCGGGTGTCCGCTCGACCGTTTACACCGGCGTATCACCTAACCCCAAGGTGGATGAGGTGATGACCGGGGCCGAACTCTATAAATCCAGTGAATGCGATGTCATCGTCGCCATCGGCGGCGGCAGCCCCATGGATTGCGCCAAGGGTATCGGTATTGTCGCGACCCACGGCCGCAGTATCCTGGAATTCGAGGGCGTCGACACCATCACCAACCCGTCACCGCCACTGATCCTGATTCCCACCACGGCGGGCACCTCCGCGGATGTGTCCCAGTTCGCGATCATTTCGGACCCCAACCGCCGGTTCAAATTCTCGATCATCAGCAAGGCCGTGGTGCCGGATGTGTCCCTGATCGATCCGGAAGTCACCGAGACCATGGATGCCTACCTCACCGCCTGCACTGGCGTTGATGCCCTGGTGCATGCCATTGAGGCCTATGTGTCCACAGGCAGTGGCCCGCTGACCGATACCCATGCTCTGGAGGCCATTCGCCTGATCAATCGGAATCTGGAACTGCTGGTGGAGAACACCGCAGATCCTTACCTCCGGGAACAGATCATGCTGGCTTCGATGCAGGCGGGGCTGGCGTTTTCCAATGCCATTCTAGGGGCGGTACACGCCATGTCCCACAGCCTGGGCGGGTTCCTGGATTTGCCCCATGGCCTGTGTAACGCGCTGCTCCTGGAGCACGTGGTGGCTTACAACTTCCAGTCTGCCGAGGACCGTTTCCGGCGGGTCGCCGAGGCTATGGATATTGATACCCGTGGCATGGCCAAACCGGAAATCAAGAAGCGACTAATGAACCGCATTGTGGAACTCAAACGTCGGGTTGGACTTGAAGCACGGCTGGCCCAGCTTGGTGTTTCGGTATCCGACATACCGCATTTGTCCGGATTTGCCCTGCAGGACCCCTGTATTCTCACCAACCCCCGTAAGTCATCGCTGCGGGATGTCCAGGTTGTCTATGAAGAAGCCCTCTGACATCAAGGACGGCGAAAACGACAGCGGCTACGGAATTGGCGATCTTCTGGGGCTGGGCAGCCAGTCTGTCCGTAAGAACTATTACCCCGCTCTGCAGGAACGCATTGACGAGCTGGAGCAGGAACGTAACCGCTACAAGTGGTTGTTCGAGAATGCCCTGCACGGAATCTTCCAGGCCAACCTGCGAGGCGGATTTCTGGCCTGTAATCCAGCCATGGCCAGAATCTGCGGTTATGACAGCCCCGAGGCGTTAACTGAGAAAGTCATCCGGCTTCGTGAACAGTTGTTCTGCAGTTCCAGTGAGTTCGATGCGATACGTCAGGAGCTCCTCGATGAGGGCAGCCTGAGTGCCCGGGAAACCCGCTTCCAGCGTGCTGATCGCACACCGGTCCACGTTGCGGTCACCCTGTTGAGGCGCCCGGATCTTGGTCCGGAAGTGGTGGAAGCTTTCGTCGCGGACATCACGGAGCGAGTGTTGGCCCGGCAGAAACTGGAGCAATTGAACGCCACCCTGGAGCGGCGCGTCGAAGAGCGGACTGAAGAGCTGCAGAATGCCAACGTGGGTCTTCGTTACCAGATTGAGGAGCGCGAGAAGGTTGAGCGCGAGCTCTTTGTTGCCATGGAGGCGGCAAAAGAGGCCAACCGCAGCAAGGACAAGTACCTTGCCGCGGCCAGCCATGACCTGCTCCAGCCCCTGAACGCCGCCCGTCTAATGATCTCCGCGCTTCAAGACAGCACGCTCCCCGAGCAGGAAACCCGCATGGTTCACCAGGTTCATCGGGCTCTGGAGGGCGCGGAAGACCTACTTGCAGACCTGCTCGATATTTCCAAGCTTGACCAACAGGCAATGAAGCCGGACCTGGTTTATACCGATGTGGCCACCCTGGCCAAATCCCTTGGAGAGGAGTTCGAGGCCGTTGCCAGCAATGCCGGCCTCGGGTTCCGGGTTCGGACCATTCCGGCGATGGTACGAACGGATCAGCGCATGCTCATCCGTATCCTCCGTAATCTGCTCAGCAATGCCTTCCGTTACACCCGCAAGGGTGGGGTTGTCATGGCTTTGAGATCTCGGGGCGAACGTCTGAGAATTGAAGTCTGGGACACCGGTGTCGGAATCGAGGAAGACAAGCTCAGGGACATTTTCACCGAGTTTCACCAGCTGTTGCCCCAGGGTACTGGCGGGCGTCAGGGTGTCGGTCTTGGTCTGGCCATCGTGGAACGGATGGTCCGGGTACTCGGATACGATATTGATGTGGCCTCAAGGCCCGGCCGTGGTTCCCGGTTCGTACTGACCCTGCCACTGGAACCCGCCCAGGCCAGCCCGGATCTGGCTCGCGCCGATTCGCTGAACAATTTCGCCGATGGTTTTGACGGCGTACCGGTGCTGGTGATCGACAACGAGCCGGCGGTGCTTGAGAGCATGCAGTTGCTGCTTGAGAGATGGGGCTGTGAGGTACTGACGGCCGCCAGCAAGGCCGAAGCTGTAGAGACTCTCGAGCAAACCGGGCGGATTCCCGCGATCATTCTCGCGGATTACCACCTGAACAATGAGCGAACCGGCTACGATGCCGTGCACGGTGTTCGTCGCTTCCTTGGCAAGGATATTCCTGCCGCCATCATCACCGCAGATCGCAGCGACGACACCCGCAAGATACTGCGCGCCCAGTACCTGCCAATCCTGAACAAGCCGGTGAAGCCGAACCGGCTCAGGGCCCTGATGACCAGCCTGCTGACGTCTGCCCCGGCCTGACAGCTCCTGTAAGACGTTCTTACATACAGCCCAAACCCCTTCGCGAAATACTCCCTCAACCGGTTTTCGACACCGGCAGGTTTCAGAACATCTGAGGGAGTAACAGATGAAAATAACAACGTTTGGCCGGAAAACCGGCTATGGACACGGGCTTTGGTCACTGGCGTTTGTCGGCATGGCGCTGCTGGCCGGCTGTGGTGGCGGAGGTGGAGACACCGAGGTTTCGAGCCCTTCCGATTTCGAACCACCTGCGGAGCCCGTGAATATCGGCGGCGATGCCGAACTTTACGATCCTGATCGGCTGATAAACGTGTCGGTCACCATGAGCCCTGCCGATTTCAGCCAACTGAAATCGGAAGCCCGCACCCTGGCCAGCACCGACCGGGAATGTGTCCCCGAGTTCGACTACACGGAATTTTCCGCCAGTGTCACCATCGACGGTGACCGCATGGACCGGGTGATTGTGCGCAAGAAAGGCTACATGGGTTCGCTGAGCCCCAGCATTCCCTCTCTCAAGCTCGATTTTGACGATCTCTGGCCTGGCCGCACCTATCAGAACATGACCCGGATGACCCTGAACAATAACCGTCAGGACCCATCCAATGCCCGCCAGTGCCTGGCCTATGACCAGTTCCGCCAGGCCGGGCTCGCCGCGCCGAAATGCAACTACGCCAGGGTGTCGGTGAATGGGCAGGATCTGGGTGTGTTTACCAATGTCGAATCCATCAAGAAGCCGTTTCTGGCACGGGCATTCGGCGACGACGATGGCAACCAGTACGAGGCCCAGACGGCGGATTTCGGCACCTGGCTGAGCCAGCGTTTCGAGAAGAAAACCAACGAAAAAGAGAACGACCGTACTGACCTGCAGGCGGTTACCGATGCTCTGGCTTTGCCCGATGAGCAGATGGTGAATGTATTGCCGCAGCTGGTGGATGTAGATGAGTTTATCCGGTTCTGGGCGGTGGAAACGCTATTGGGCGCCTGGGATTCCGCCACGGGTAACGCCAACAACTTCCACATCTACCGGGACCCCGCAGACGGCCTGTTCCATTTTATTCCCTGGGGTGCCGATACGGCATTCCGTGGCGCGCATCCCCTCAAGCCCCTGACGGGGGTGCTCTATCGCAATTTCTCGCTGGCCGACCGGTTGTTCAATATCCCCGAGTACCGGGCGCGCTATGAGGCCGAGCTCGAAGACCTGCTGGCCACCCAGTGGGACGAAACCGCATTACTGGCGGAAGTGGAGCGGATTCGCGAACTTACGGGAACCACCGCGGACGCGGCAGCCAGCCTGAAAACCTTTATCAACGGCCGCGGTGAGCCCGGCGATGGCGACTACCGGCCAGCGCGCAGGGCCGTCATTGAACAGGCCATCGCCGAAGAAACGCCCACCGGGGAGGTATATCGGCTTGCGGATACAGAGCCTGACTGCGGTGCCCCGGCGACAACCAGCCTGACCGGCAGCATCAAGTCCGAGGGCGGTGCCGACACGGGAGCCTTCCGCTTTACGCTGCCGGGTGGTCAGTCGGTGAATGCGAGCCTGACTTTTGCTGCCTTTGAGGTGGACAGCCTGGTGTACTCGGTCGATCGAGAGTCGAAGCCGGCCGTCATAAGCCTGCTGCTGATTGGCGCGGATGTTAACGACAATTTCACGCCCTACGTGCTGCAACTGTTTATCGAGGCATCCGATTACGTGCCCGGTACCCATCAGTTCCACGGCTTTGCCACCAACGCTCTGCTGTTCGAAGTGGACGAAAGCCAGCCCGGCGATGTGCGTACCCTGGCCCTGGGCGCGGAGGGCACGATGACCATCACCCGAGCAGGCACCGGCGCCAGTGAGGGAGACGTGGAACTGACCCTGGATGCCACCCTGGAATACGATTCGGGCATCCAATGAACATGGCCGTCACCGGCCCGCGGGAAGGATTCCGCGGGCACAGCCTGGCTGATCAGATGCAGGCCCGTTTGATGAACCGGGTCGACACCAAGTTCCTGGTGCCGGCCCACCGGCTGGATGCTTGCCTGCGTGGATTGGAGCACCACTACTCCATGTTGGAGATCGACGGCAACCGGCGATTCACCTACGACACCCTGTATTTCGACACTCCCGGACGTCAGCTGTACCTGGATCACCACAACGGCAAATTGAACCGGTTCAAGTTCCGCGTCCGCCACTACCGCGAAACCGGGGATAGCTTCCTGGAGGTGAAGAAAAAGAGCAATCGGGAGAGAACCATCAAGAACCGTTTACCGCTCACCTCGCGAACCGTTGCGAGCGGTCATGTGAGCCATTTTCTGGAAGAGCAATTGGGCCTTCCGGTGGCAAGGATGCTGCCGGCTCTTTTTGTCAGCTATCGTCGGATGACCCTGATGAGCCCAAGGGGGACTGAGCGCATCACCCTGGATACCGGACTGGCGTTTCATTCGGCCGACCGCCAGAGCGGTATTCGCTTGCCCGACGTTGCGGTTTTCGAGGTCAAGTATGATCGGAAAATCCCCTGCTCCCCCCTGCTTGACCGGCTTGGTCAGCTTGGCTGCCGACCCGTGCAGTTCAGCAAGTACTGCGTTGGCACCAGCCTGTTGTTCGGCCACGAATGCAAAACCAATCGCTTCAAACCGTTGTTGAGGAGACTCCATGGAATCGGCAGTTGATTTCCATTTTGTGATCCGGCTTTTAATCAATACCGCTTCGGTGTTCGTGCTGATCCGTTGCTACTACGCCTTTTCCCGCCATAGGGAGAACGCCGCCTCGTTCATTCTGTTCGGGGTCGGCGTTTTTCTGGTGACCGCCCTGCTGCATTCGGTCACCGTCACCATGGGTTTTGCCTTCGGACTCTTCGCTGTCTTTTCTATGCTTCGGTACCGAACCGAGGCGCTGGGCATCAAGGAAATGACCTATCTGTTTCTGGTGATTGCCATGGCCCTGCTGGCGGCGGTTGGCACGATGCACCACCTGGAGCTGGTGTGTCTCAATCTGCTGGTCATTGTCCTGGCGCTGGTGCTCGAAACCCGGGTGCTGCTGCCCAGGCATAGCGAGCGAGAGGTGGAGTACGAAAAGATCGAGAACGTCCATCGGGACCGTCGGGAACTGCTCATTGCCGACCTTCGTGATCGCACCGGTCTGGATGTGTTCCGGGTGGATGTGGTGTCGGTCAGTTACCTGCGGGACACCGCCTTGTTGAGAATGCACTTTCGACAGGAGCCCGATCATGTTCGCTGAGCTGAAATGGGCATTGCTGGTTATCGGTCTGACCCTGGCGTTTAGCCTGCAGCCCCTGCTTGTTATGGCGTCACCGCTGGAAGCCGAACTGGGTGGTTATGTTGCCGCCGGTGTCGACCATTACGGTGCGTTTTATGACGAGGATGGCGAGCCCAGCACCACCCGGGGCGTACTGCGAAATGCGAAGCTTGAACTGGAACTGAGCTGGGGAAAGCGCTGGGAGGCAGAGCTGGACGGCAGCTACAAGATCGAAGCCGACAAGAAAGAGCTGGATCTTGGTGATGCCTACCTTGTTTACGATGGCCCGAGCCGGTTCGAAGCCCAGGTGGGGCGCTTCAAAGAACCTTTCGGCCTGGAGCGCCTCGCAAGCTACACCAACCTGAACACCAGCGAGCGTTCGCTGGTGAGTTCGGCGTTCGCACCCGGGCGATCCACCGGTATTATGGCGGGGCAGTATCGCAATCGAGGCACCTGGTCACTGGGTCTGTTTACCGATGAACCCGATGGCGGCTCCACTCACGCCGTAACCGCGAGACTGACCCGTGCCCCTGTTCGTTCAGAGACCCAGACCGTGCATCTTGGCACGGCGGTCTCCTACCGTGACCTCGGCGACAGCCGTTTCCAGATCAAGGATGAGGGGGAGGTGTTCAGCGCCGATAATGTCATCCGCAGCCCGAGATTTGAAGCCCGTGATGCCTGGCTGGCGGGCCTTGAAGCCGCCTGGCTTTATAATCGCCTGACCCTCGTGGCGGAAGCCATGGCCCAGAACGTGCGGCGAACCGACGGGTCACGCTGGCAGTTCGCTGGCGCTTACCTTCAGGCCGGTGTGTTCCTGACTGACGATCAACGCTATTACAGCCGCGGAGAGTTTGACCGGATTGAACCCCGGCATCGGGCGGGCGCCCTGGAACTGGTCGCCCGGCACAGTGCGGTAGACCTGCGAGACAGGAACCTGGGGGGCGAGGCGAATGTAACGCTACTGGGTTTTGCCTGGTATCTGGGCGAGGTGTTCCAGCTGCGCCTCAACTATCTGATACCGGATATTCGCGGCAATACCTTGATGGCCGCGCCGGACGGAGACGCTGTTACCCTCCGCGCCATACTGCGGTTTTAGGCAGCGTGAGGGTTACCTCTGTCCATTGCCCGGGCTCGCTGGTAATCCACATGCTGCCCTTGTGATGTCGCATGATGGTCTGGCAGATGCTCAGGCCCAGCCCCAGGTTGTCCGGTGTATCGCTGGTGGAATAGAACGGATCAGCGAGGCGCTTGATATCCTCCGGCGCGATGCCCTGGCCGTTGTCCCGGATCCGGATGCGATGCGCGGTGTCGGTGCTTTCGGCGGTTATCTCGATTTTGCCGTGCCCGTTGCTGTTGCTGACGGCTGAGGCACCGTTTAGCAGCAGGTTCACGAACACCTGGGTCAGCGCCGATGGGTAGCAGGGAAGCAGGGTCCCGTCCGGAATGTCCATGTGAAGCTCCACGCCTCTCAGTTGATGCCGGCAAAACCCGGTTGCGGTGGCCACCAGTTTGCGCAGATCGGCTGTTTCCAGATTGTGTTCCGGCACGGGACGAGAAAATTCGATCAGGTCAGAGACAATATCGGCGATGCGTTTGTGGTGCGTGCTGGCGTCCGTCAGGGCATCTGCCACTTCGGAATCCCGGTTTACCGAGCTTGCAAAATCCACCGCCTGGCTGGCGCAGTTCAGCGGATTCATGATTTCGTGCAGCAGTCCTTTGGCCATATGGCTCAGAGCCTGTTGTTTCTGCTCCTGGGCCAGTCTCTCTTCCGTGACTTTCAGGGTCTCCAGGGTGCGGGACAGCTGGCGGTTCCGGTCGCGCAGCAGGAACTGGAGAGCCAGCAGATTGCGCAGGAACTGCGACAGGAACCAGGCCGACAGGGGCGCGACGACAAGGCACATCAGAATCAGCCAGTTGGTCAGAATACCGATCAGGGTCTCGGCCACTTCGTGGCTGTCTACCGCCAAAAACGTGCAAAGCACCAGCAGGGACAGGTTAATCAGGATAATCAGGCTGGTGTGCAGCAGAGACAGGGTAATGATGCCCACGGAGCTGATAAAAAAGAACAGCCCCACGATGGGAGCGAGAGTCGCACCTGTTGTGATGTACCCCAGGTAGCTGAACACGGCCATGTTGAAAAATACCAGGTAGACGATCATCGGCGCGGACCGGCGCAGGCGCGTGAACCGGTGAGCGGCAATCAGGCCGGTCAGGATCGCTGTGTAGATCAGGTAGGTGCCGAAAATATCCGGTGCGTCCGGGTTCAGCGCCAGCCCGCCCAGGAACAGCAGGGTGCCGATGAAGGCTATGACCAGGTAAACGTCAGCGAACAGCGGCAGCACCCGGTAGCGATACTGGGTGTGGTAGAAGCGCTCGAAGCGCCGCTGGCGCCAAGCGGGCAGTTGGCGGATCTGATCGATGCCGGAAAGCAGTTTCACTCGGCGGCTCCGTGTTGGTGTCGTTGCATGAACAGTATCAGCTCGGGCAGGCGTTCGAAGCCGAGCTTCACGAATATCCGATCCTTGTAGGAGTGCACCGTTTTGCAGGACACGCCAAGCCGGCCGGCAATGTCCCGCACCGGAAGCCGGCTGGCCATAAGCTGCGCCACTTCCCGTTCCCGTCCGGACAGGGCCTGGTATGCGAGCACGCCCGCCGGTTCGGGCTGCTGGCGCCAATTGCCGATATAAACCTGTCCGTTTCGAATGTAGAACAGGGTCTTGATCAACTCCTGAATTGGCTGATCCTTGGACACCACGGCCTTGACGCCCGCTTCCAGATAGATCGCCATTCGCCCGTTGCTGACCGGCGTGTCCGAAATCAGCAATACCGAGAGAGAAGGGTTCATCGTCAGTGCATGCTCGGCGATGGTCAGCCCGTCGTTGTCCTGGAGGTTTTCTTCAATCAAAAGCACCGTCGGCCTGGCCGCCTGCAGGTGATTGAGGGTTGCAACGCCGGTCTCGGATTCGCCGACCAGTTCGACCTCGCTGTCCAGCAGGATCTGGAACAGCAGGCTGTCACGGAGCAGGCGTTGCCCGATGGTGACGTACAGCCTGAGTCTGCGCTGGCCCGCCACCATCAGTCGGCCCTGGCCGGCAGTCGCAGGCTGACCCAGAGACTCTGGTCGCCCCCGTCGGTATCGATGTCGCCTGCCAGCAGCCGGCTACTTACGAACAGCATCAGCAGGGCGGTTTGCTGTTCCAATAATGGGCGTGAAAGCCGGGTAATGGGCGCCAGCAGGTGGCTGTAAATATGAAACGCATTTGGGTTGGTTACAGTTAGGTGGTCCCCGGCCTGAGTGATCTCCAAAGCAGTGGCCTTCAGGCCCGACGCATTCAGAAGCGTTGCCAGTGAATGGCAGAGCATCATAAGTGGTGTTTGTGTTTCGCTCGCGGCGGCGGGGTTGTCCAATGCGTCGGTCAGGGCCCTTGCAAAGGCTCGTCTGGTCAGGGGGTTGGGTGGTGCGTCTGGTTCCAGGTTGTCCAACTGCCGGCCCACCAACCCGACAAAGTCTCTCATCAGATCATGCTCCAGGGCGGTTTCCCGGCTCGCCCGCAGGTGAGGCGGCTGGGCCGGAAGCGTGCGGATGCTTGTCAGGGCGTCCAGAAAATCGGCGGTTGTCGGTTCGCCGGTAACACTGTCCACTCTGTCAGACAGGTGTTCGAGCAGCCGGGCATGTCGTTGTTGGCGCAGTTCCGCAAACTGTTGCTCGGCCATTGAGCGGGAGCTGTCCCGTGTTGCAACCAGGGCACGATGATGGGCCAGTGCCTTGCGGAAAAGGTTCAACAGTTCATCGGCGCGCCAGGGTTTTCTCTGGTACCTGAAAATCCGGCCTTCGTTCACCGCATCCATCGCCACATCCACTTCGCCCCAGGCCGACGTGAGAATACGGACAATGGTCGGATGCGACTGTCGGAGTTCGTCCAGCAGTTCTTTGCCGTGCATCCCGGGCATTCTCTGGTCGGTCATCACCACGGCAACACTGCCGTCACCCCGGAGGGTAAGAAGGGCTTCTTCGGCACTGATGGCGCTCAGCACCCGGAACTCGGTCTGCATGTGCGCCAGCTGCCTCGACAGGTAACGGGTGGCAGTCGGTTCGTCATCGACAATCAGAATCGCCGGGCTGGGGCCCTCCGGGGCCTCTCCGGTATCCGGAGCGAATGATTGCGCTTCCCGGGTTAGGGCGGCGGCCAACACGTGAGACCGGATGACATCCAGATCGACTGGTTGTTCGAAACAGCGATCGATCAACTGATCATCAAGCAGCGTCACCAGGAGGTTCAGGGCAATGGCATCCCCGATCAGTATCTTCAGGATCGAGGGGTAGCGGTCACGGACCTCTGATAGCAGCGACGATTCGAGGTGACCATCAGGCTGGTCAGGCATCAGTACGATGGCGGCCGGTAGTGTGGAAGCGGAGGCGAGGTGATCGAGGGCAGTCTGATCAGAGGCGAATGCCTGAATCGCGAAATCGTCGCCAAACAGGGTTTCGAAATGGTGCCGTTCCTGGTCATCGTCATATCGGAGAAGGATCTCCGCCACTGTGCTGGTAGCCATTGTTGTGCGGGGGCCTGCTGATGGGTTTTGGAAGAGACTAGCAACGGCAGAGAATTAGTGGTGTAGGAAATTCTTACAAATGGGGCCTGTCCAATGTTGGAAGCGTTGTTCTGTGACGGACTTGGCACTATGGCCTGTTTCAAAGTCAGGAGCGACTACACTTATCACAGGTTTATCGAAAGGGAGAAAACCATGACAGTTCCGGAAAATGGTCTGACGAACCACGAAGTGACAGTCTGCCTGGCTGGCGGTGCCGTTCTGGGGCCGTTCAATGCCACCTGGAGCAAGGATTCCGGGGGCGATGTGCGTGAACTGGTCCGCGAATACGACGCCTTCCTGCAGGGTGAAAAGCAGCACCGCTACAAATTCCACCTACATGATACCTACACCAACACGGTTCATACCCTGATCCTGAATTTTGAACAGGTTACGGGCATCTGCGACCATGTTCGGCTCAGGTCGCAGGGCGGCGGTTGAGCCAGGGCCGGCCCTGGATCGTACACGCCCAAAGCCCACCAGCAAATGGACGGACAGGAGGGAATATGAGCGAATTCAGAACGGAAACGGACAGCCTCGGAGACGTCCAGGTACCTGGGGATGCGCTCTGGGGCGCGCAAACCCAGCGCGCCGTGGAGAATTTCCCGGTCAGTAGTCAGCCAATGCCCCAGGCGTTCATTGCCGCAGTCGCGCAGATCAAGCGGGCAGCCGCAGAAGCCAACACCAGCCTGGGTCTGCTCGATAACGATCTCAGGGATGCCATTGCCCAGGCCTGTGAGGATATTGTGAAAGGCGAGTACGCCGATCAGTTTCCTGTGGACCGCTACCAGACCGGCTCTGGCACCAGCACCAACATGAATGTGAATGAGGTGATCGCCAGTATTGCCCGCAATGCAGGTTTCGAGGTGCACCCGAACGATCATGTGAACATGAGCCAGAGCTCCAACGATGTGATTCCGACGGCCATCCACGTGAGCGCGGTGATTGCGGCCAAGGAGAAGCTGCTGCCGGCACTGTCGCATCTGTGCGGAGTGATCTATGAACAGGAGGCGGCATTCTCCAGTCAGGTTAAGACTGGTCGAACCCACCTGATGGATGCCATGCCGGTGACGCTGGGCCAGGAGCTGAAGACCTGGCGCGAACAGCTTCTGGCCGTTGAAAAGCGGGTAGAGGCCGCCGCTGATGAACTGTTGGCGGTACCCCAGGGCGGTACGGCAGTGGGTACCGGAATCAATGCGCTGCCGGAATTTTCCGGTCAGTTCGTCAAGTTCCTGCGGGCCAATACCGGTTATCCGTTTACGTCGCTCGATCACAAGTTTATCGGCCAGAGCGCGGTGGACGCCCCGGTGGCGCTGTCGGCGCAGCTGCGCGGTGCAGCCATTGTGCTCACCAAGATCGCCAACGATCTGCGCTGGATGAACAGTGGTCCGATTCACGGTCTGGCTGAAATCAGTCTTCCGGCATTGCAGCCGGGGAGCAGCATCATGCCCGGCAAGGTCAATCCGGTGATCCCGGAATCCGTTGCCATGGTGGGCGCCCAGGTGATGGGGCTGGATAGCGCTGTGGCCATCGCCGGCCAGTCCGGTAATTTCCAGCTCAACGTGATGCTGCCCCTGGTGGGTGGGAACCTGCTGGATATGACCGATTTGCTCTCCAATGCAGCCATCATGCTGGCAGACAAAGCGATCAAGGACTTTACGGTCAATGCCGACAACCTCAATGCAGGTGTGGGCAAGAACCCGGTGCTGGTAACCGCGCTGAATCCGGAAATCGGATACAGCCTGGCGGCAGACATCGCCAAGGAGGCCTACAAGACGGGGCGTCCGGTCATTGATGTGGCGGAGGAGCGCAGCGGCCTCAGCCGGGAACGGCTTGAGGAGTTGATGGACCCGCTCAAGCTGACCCGGGGCGGGATTGCCTGATCGGCCGTTTCAGAGAGGCGCAAACGCTTGCTGATCGTTCTGGAGCTGTTTTTGATGCTGGTGCTGGCCAACGGTACACCGGTGGTCGCTGCCGGGTTGTTGAAAAACCGCTGGTCAGCGCCGGTTGATGGCGGAAGACTCTGGTCCGATGGCCGGCCCGTCTTCGGTGAAAGCAAAACCTGGCGGGGGGTGGTTTCCGGCGCACTTGCCTGTGCGGTGTTTGCGCTGTTTACCGGTCTGGGGTTCCTTTTCGGGCTTCTGTTCGGCCTGCTCGGGCTGGCTGGAGATATGCTGAGCAGTTTTATCAAGCGTCGGCTGGGTCTGGCCTCCAGCGCAAGGGCCATCGGTCTGGATCAGATTCCTGAAGCACTCCTGCCCATGTTGCTGGCCATGGCCTGGCTGCCGGTGAGTTTCTGGGTGGTGCTGATTGTGGTGGTGCTTTTTACCCTGTCCAACATTTTCGGCTCACCGCTGCTGTACCGCCTCGGGATCCGTCGGCAACCTCATTAATCCGGCCCACGGGTCAGGGTGTGAAGGGTGACTTCCGGTGGGCAGTTGAGCCGAACATTGACAACAGACGTGCCCGAACCGGGGGAGGTATAGCCCTGCATACCGTTCATTCGCCAGTAGCCTCGTCCGAGTGTTCGCGGGCAGTCAGAATCCAGGGTCACCGGTATGCCACCGGGCAGGCAGATCTGCCCGCCGTGGGTGTGACCACAAAGAAAGACGTCATAGCCCGCGTGGGCGGCCTCGCGCCAGATCTCCGGCGTGTGGCTGAGCAGAATGCTGGTGCCCCCTGCCGGGATCTTGTCACCGGCCTGGTGCAGGTTGTGGACTTTGAAGAAGTGGGCATCGTCGACGCCCGCCAGGTACAGGGTCTGGCCGTCGCGCTCAATGGGTGCCATTTCGTTCATTAACAGCTGGTAGCCCATGTCTTCCAGCGCCGGTACCATGCGAACGCTGTCGTGGTTACCCAGCACGGCGTAGGGTTTCCCCTTTATGCCATCCCGCAGCCTTGCCATGCCGTCCAGGGCCCCCTCGATGGGGCCCCAGGTCAGTTTCCGGTAATCGCCGGTCAACACGCACAGGTCATAGTCCAGTGGTTCAATCTGGCGCAGCACCGCCTGCAGGTTGGCTTCGTCCATGTCCACGTGAAGATCGGTCAGGTGCAGAATGCGAAAGCCTTCAAAGGCCTCGGGCAGGCCGGGGAGGTGGAAGCGATTATGCACGGTGTTCAGACGTCGGCTGTTGCTCTGGCCGCGGCCCCAGAGACCAACCATGCGCAGACAGGTGCGTATAAACCCGGGCGCCGTGGCCCAGTTTTCCAGATGGAAGGAGCTGTGATCCTGCCCGAATACCTTCGCTTCAGCCTCCCGTTCAATGCCGAGCCTCTGGCGGGCGTGAACAGGGCCGAGCCGCAGGCTCAGGCGGTACTCCAGGAGTTCATCCTGGTTTTCCGGTGTGCGAGCCCTTGCCGTCATTTTTCTTCCTTTGTATGCCGAGCGGGGCATGGCCGATATGCAATGTGGCAAACCCTGACTCTCATTATGGATGGCCCTCGAAGGTATGCAACCAAAACGACATAATGTTCATGTTTGATGACATATTGGCAGGCCGAACCGGCCAACGATCAGAGTCAGAGTATTTATGACTGCATCACCAGGCGAAGAAGAGCTGTCCTCGTGGCAGATTTTTCTGTTGTTCCTCCGGCTCGGGCTGACCTCGTTTGGCGGGCCGGCAGCGCACCTTGGGTTCTTCCATGATGAGTTCGTGAAACGTCGGCGATGGCTCTCGGACAGTGCCTACGGAGAAGTCGTGGCCCTGTGCCAGCTGTTGCCTGGTCCGGCGTCCAGCCAGGTGGGTCTGACCATCGGATTCCTGCGCGGCCATTACCGCGGTGCCTTCGCAGCATGGCTGGGATTTACCCTGCCTTCGGCGCTGATCATGATCAGCTTCGCGCTGGGGTTGAGCGCCTGGCCCGAGGCCGGCAGTGGCGGTTGGATACACGGCCTCAAACTGTTTGTTGTGGCGGTGGTGGCCCAGGCCGTCTGGCAGATGGGGCGAACCCTGTGTCCGGACCGTCCCCGAATCGCCATGGCTTTGCTGGTTGCCGTGAGTCTACTGATAATCGGCGAAACCTGGATGCAGATATTGGCCCTGGCCATCGCCGGAGCTGTCGGTTCTGTTATGCAGTTGGGGAGCAGTGCGGCATCCGAACCGCTTCAGGTGCCTTTGCAATCCCGGAAGCCTGCGCTTCTTGCCGTGGCTTTTGCGGTCCTGTTGCTGGTTTCTTTCCTGCCACAGGCGACAGGTAGCCTCGGCTGGATCGCTGCGGAAATGTACCGGGCCGGCGCGTTGGTGTTTGGTGGCGGGCACGTTGTGCTGCCCTGGTTGCAGGAAGGCTTCGTGGCTTCCGGTGCCATGGCCGCGGACACCTTTCTGGCGGGGTATGGCGTTGCTCAGGCTATGCCGGGGCCGCTGTTTTCTTTCTCTGGATTTCTGGGTGGTTCACAGGCCGGTGCTATCGGTGGTGTTGTCGCCGTTATCGCAGTTTTTCTGCCCGGAACCCTGTTGGTCTTTGCCGGTCTTCCATTGTGGAGCTGGCTTCGCGAGCACCGTCGGGCAAGGTCTGCTCTGGCCGGCGTCAACGCTGGCGTGGTCGGCCTGTTGCTGGCAGCGCTTTATGATCCGGTATGGACCTCGGCAGTCCATAGCGCCCTGGACCTGGGGTTGGTGCTGGTTCTCTGGTTGTGCCTGGCCGTATGGCGGGTGCCGGTCTGGCTGCTGGCGCCGCTAAGTGCGCTGGGCGGGGTGATCCTGCTGCCTTGAACAGCGTACATATAAGCCGGCTAACGCCGGCGGGTACAAGGGTTGGCAAATCCGCAGGTTTCCAGCCACAATCGGGCCGTTACAGGCAGAAAACTTGAACGCAGAGGTCATCATGACGACATCGTGCAGTATCCCGGGTCTCAACGTTCCGCGCAGCCGTTTTCCCGACCCCGAGCAGGATCTGTCAGCGGCAGAAGGTGAGCAGCGGGTTGTGCTGGCGGGCGGCTGCTTCTGGTGTGTGGAGGCGGTTTTCCTGGCAATGGATGGCGTCACCAGCGTCGAATCCGGTTACGCCGGCGGTCATGCCAGTTCCGCCAATTACGAGGCCGTGTGCTCGGGTACTACCGGCCACGCCGAAGTGGTGGATGTCCACTATGATCCTGCCAAGGTCAGTTTTGGCGAGCTGCTCAAGGTATTCTTCTCGGTTGCCCATGATCCCACCCAGCTGAATCGCCAGGGTAACGACCGGGGCACCCAGTACCGCTCGGCGGTGTTTTATGAAACGGCGGAACAGCGGCGAGTGGCCGAGGCCTACATCCAACAGCTAAATCAGGCCGGGGTATACCCGGATCCGATAGTGACTACCCTGGAACCGCTCGAAGCGTTTTATCCGGCCGAGGAATATCACCAGAATTTTGCGGCCCGGAACCCCTATCAGCCCTACATCATGGCCGTGGCCGCGCCGAAAATGGAAAAGCTCGTAGACAGCTATCCTGACCGCCTGAAGCCGGAATTTACAGACAACGACACAGGCAGTACCGCCTGAGGAGGCAGACCATGGGAGTATCCAAGGCAGGCTATGACCTGACGCCATTGACCGAAGCTCAGGTTGAGGAAAAGGCGGCAGATCTGACATCGGAAGAGCGACGTGTATTGCTGGACCATGGTACCGAGCACCCGTTCTGCGGGACCTTGCTGGATAACAAGAAAGCCGGAGTTTACCACTGCCGGCTCTGCGATCTGCCTCTGTTCAGTTCGGACTCGAAATTTGACTCGGGAACCGGCTGGCCTAGCTTCTTCCAGCCCTTTGACCCGGAACACATCCGGTACATCGAGGACACCAGTCTGGGCATGACCCGCACCGAAATCCGCTGTCCCAGATGTGACAGTCATCTTGGCCATGTTTTTCCCGACGGCCCGCCGCCAACCGGGCAGCGTTACTGCCTGAACTCGGTTGCCATGGTGTTTGAGGAAAACGCCTGAGAAGTGATGGGGGCCGCCAGGCCCCCATTCTATATACTGCCGCCTGTCACAGTGGCTACATAGTGTGCCACCGCCCGGATCTGTTCCTCAGACAGCGACTCGTTGAACGCGGGCATAATACCAACCCCGCCGGTGACGGCATTGGCCACCTGTTCCAGGGTTGGCTTGAGTTCATCCAGGTTCGGGCCGACGGCACCTGCTGAACCTGCGTCGGCGAGTGTGTGGCATATCGTGCAGGAGGGTTGTGCCTCCTGGGTGAAGACCTGCTTTCCTTTCTCCAGCTCACTGGCTACAACCAGTGAAGGTAGCCCGATCAGGGCTACCGCGAAAAATAATGCAGTTTTTCTCATGTTGTTGCATTCCGCAAAGATCGGGGTCGACGTACTCCCGGCCGACCCGACCAGTCATCAACTGATGGCAACCGTAACTCCGTGGTCGCTCCAGCCATTGTGGCCGTAACCACGTTCATTCTCGACCCGGCCCTCAGGCTGGGTATTGCCCTCCACGTCTGTGGCCCGGCTGACAATTCGATGCTCTCCAGCGGTTAAATCGGCTGCCAGTACAAACGGCCGCCAGGCGTAGGGACCCAGATCCGGGCCCAGGAAGCGAGCCTGTTTCCAGGTTTTGCCGCCATCCACGGAAACGTCGACTTTTTCCAGGGCAACGGTGCCACCAAAGGCCACACCGTAAATCATGTTTCGGCCGATCCGACCGCTTTCCAGAGGGGCGGTCACCCAGGATTTCACGTTCATTTCCCACATGGAGGGCTGATCCGGGGCGCCTTTTACACCAACATCACGAATCCGGTAACCGGAGGCCTGGATCTTGGCGTCAGTCTGGTTTTCGGTGAAGGCAACGTTCTTGACGTACTTCACGTTGTTCACGCCGTAGTAACCCGGCACCACCATGCGCAGAGGGCCACCGTGGGTATGGGGCAGAGGTTCGTCGTTCATTTCCCAGGCCAGCAGGGCGCTTTCCATGGCTCGGGTGGGAACCGAGCGCTCAACGATCACGGTTTTCGGGTCCAGACCGTCAGGCAGTGTCTCGCCGCCGGTACTGGTGATGTAGCGTGCCCCTTCGACAGGACCGCCCAGAGCCTCTACAACGTCCTTCAATGGCACCCCGGTCCACATGATGCAGCCAGCGGCGCCAACAGACCACTGGGTGCCACCTGCCCCGTGAGGGAAAAACGCCCGGCCGTTACCGGAACACTGCAGTACAGACGCAACGGTGGTTACGCCCATTTGCTTCAGGTCACCGACTGTCAGGGTTCGGGGGTTTTTGACGCCCTCGATCCGCACCTCCCAGACATCCGGGTTGTCGGTCACCGAGGCCGGTGGTGCCGGCAGGTTGTTGCGTACGAACAAACGGTCACTGGCGGTGATGACGCCGTTGCCGATGGCCCCCCGTTGGGTTTCCATGGTGTTGGTGCTGTGAACGATCAGGGCGTTGCGTTCTTTCCAGGCCGCGTAATCCGGCAGTGATTTTGGCTCATCGGCCTTGGCCAGAGGCGTAAACCCCAGCACAGAAACCGCCGCCATGGCCCCGGCGCTGCCAAGCAGCAGGGTGCGCCGGGTAGGGTTCTGGAGGCCCGGGTCATTCGGGCCACGCATCAGAGCTGTTTCCTGCTTCATGATCCGTCTCCTTTTTAGGCTTGTCGTCGAACGGTGGGACTGCTCTTTCGATTCTTTGGAGTTATATCCTTATATCTTATAGATAATGATCAAAAATTAATCAATGCTTTTGTGCGTTATCCAACGGGTTTTTCAGTCGCTATAATTCGCCGCTATTGAGATTCCCGGCAAGGCCGGGAGCGAAACCGGGAAACAGAGAAGGGCGCTGTGATGATTCGATTGAAGATGAATCCGCTAACGGAGTCGGCAACGCTTCTTCGGCGGGCGGGTGTGGTTCTTGGCAGTGTTGGACTAACCGCACTCTTCTCCCTGTTGGTGTTGCTCCGGGCGCTGTTCGGGAGGCTGAACCGGCCCATCGTTGATCAATACTGTCGGGAGTGGTCGGCGTCGCTGTTACGGCTGGTTCGTGCCAGTCTGACGGTGCGAGGCCAGGTGCCGGATTTTGGTGATGGCCGGCGCTACATCATCATGTGCACCCATGCCAGCCACTACGACATCCCGGTCACCTTCGTGTCGTTGCCGGGCTCCATTCGAATGCTGGCGAAAAAGGAACTGTTCAGTATTCCACTGCTGGGGCAGGCCATGCGTGCAGCTGAATTCCCCTCGGTGGACCGTTCCAACCGACAACGTGCTGTGCGAGACCTGGAAAAGGCCCGTGCCATGATGGAGAGCGGAATCGTGCTCTGGGCCGCACCTGAGGGGACCCGTTCACCGGATGGCAAGCTTCTGCCCTTCAAGAAAGGCTGCTTTCATCTGGCGCTGGATACCGAGGCGGTGATTGTGCCTGTGGCCGTGCGTGGCATTCATCGGGTGTTGCCGGCCCGCACCTGGCAAATCAACCTTGGCCAACCGGTGGACGTCCGGGTGGGTGAGCCTCTGGAGACGGCCGGCAAGACCAAGGCCGACCTGGATGAGGTGATGACCGAGGTGCGCGCAAGGCTGACTGAGTTGCTGGGGGATGGTGAAGCCGGTTAGCACCGGCCTCACACAGTTACGCTAAATCAGGCGGTGCCTGCAGCCACCACCGTGGACAACAGATAACCGGTATAGGCAACGTAGACCAGTACCAGGATGCCGCCATCCACTCGGCTCACCAGTTTGCGCCAGCCAGTCAGGCCGTAGCCCATCAGGAACAGGCCCACCGTAAGTGCCAGCATCAGCGTCCAGTCCCGGTAAAGCACTTCCGGATCCACCGCCAGGGGTTCGATAGCCGCGGCAAGCCCCACCACGGCCAGAGTGTTGAAGATGCCGGATCCCAGAATGTTACCCAGGATGAGGTCGTGCTCGTTCTTCTTGACCGCCGCCAGGGCCGAGGCAAGCTCGGGAAGGGAGGTGCCGATGGCAACAATGGTCAGGCCGATAACCAGGTCGCTGACACCCAGGCTCTGTGCAATCGTGACTGCACCCCACACCAGCAGGCGGGAACTGACAATCAGCAGTACCAGGCCGATCACCAGCCAGATAACAGCGGTTTTGAGGGGCATGGGATGGGCGATGATCTCTGCATCGGCGTCACCGGCCAGGGGGTCGGCCTTGCCTCTCAGGCCCTGGTAGATGGACCAGCCCATGACTGCCGCGAAGACCGCCAGAAGCACCCAGCCATCCAGGCGCGAGAGTTGGCCGTCCAACAATTGGACCCCGGCAATCAGAGTGAGTCCGATGAGTAGCGGCAACTCTTTTCGGATGACCTGGGAGTGCACCGCGATCGGGGCGATAACCGCCGTGAGGCCGACAATCAGGGCAATGTTGGTGATGTTGGAGCCATAGCCGTTACCCAGCGCCAGGCCGGGGTTGCCGTCGGAGGCGGCCATGGCGGAGACCGCCAGTTCCGGTGCCGAGGTGCCGAAACCGATAATCACCATGCCGATCAAAAGGGTGGGCATGCCCAGATGTTTGGCGGTCGCCGCAGCGCCCTCGACAAATTTGTCGGCACTCCAGACCAGCAGTACCAGGCCGGCGATGATTGCGCCAAATGCCATTAGCATAGATAGACCTCAGTTGATGAAACGTCCGAGCATGAAAACCCCGGCATAGCCAAGGGTGTAGGCTGCCAGGAGGTGTGCAAGATACCGCATATAAGCCGCAAAGGTCAGCCCCGGGACCTTGCTCATTGCCACGATGCCGGCGGCCGAACCGATCACCAGCAGCGAGCCGCCCACGCCCACGGCGTAAGTCAGTCCCATCCATTCGCCGGGACTCATGTCGATGCCGGCCTTCAGCAGTGCTGCCGTCAACGGCACGTTATCGATCACCGCCGAGAAGATACCCATCAGGTAGTTTGCGTAAAGCGGTGGCAGGACATCGTAGATGGCCACCAACGAGTCCAGTGCATGAATCTCCTTGAGCATGCCCACAAGCAGCAGGATGCCGAGGAAGAACAGCAGGGTTTCAAATTCGATGATACGGATGTATTCGAGAATCGGGTCCAGGTCCGAGTCGTCACTCATGAATCGCGATACCAGGAACATGATGGACAGGCCGAACAGAAAGGTCAGAACCGGTGGAATTCCGAACAGGGCATTGCCGGCGATCGTGCTCAGGATTGTTAACAAAAACAGTCCGCTGATGACCGCATCAACCCGTCGCACCGGGGTGGTGTTGGAACGAAGTGTCACAGTACCTGTCAGGCCCCGTGAGAGGAAGACAGCAAGGATGAAAACCGTAATCGAGGCCGGGATCGCGAGGGTCAGCAGAGTCAGTATTTCCACCTTTTCCGCGAGGAAAATCATCAGAGTGGTAACGTCGCCGGTGATCAGGGAAACGCCGCCTGAGTTGACCGCAAAAACCACCAGCGTGACGAACTGGATGCGCTTTTTCAGCTCCAGATCCAGCGACAGAATCAGCGAGCATGAGACTAAAGTGGCGGTGATATTGTCTGCCAAAGAGGAGAAAATGAAACAAAAAAGACCGGTCAGGAAAAGTAGCCGCCTCTCGCTTACCTGTTTCGGCATGATCAGGTAAATCACGTTTTCGATCATACCCTTCTTATTCAGGTAGGCGACGAATGTCATGGCTGCGACGAGAAACAGCCACAATCCGGCGATTTCGGCAATGCTCTCGGACAGGCCGGCGGAAATGGCAGACGTTTCATCCGGGCTATCACTGAACAGGAAGAGCAGCATCCAGCTCATGGTGCCAAAGAACAGCGTTACCTTGGCTTTGTTGATGTGGATGACTTCTTCAAATATGACGCCCAACAGCGCCAGAACCGCGAGAACAATCAGAATCGCATCAAGGGCAGACATTTGGGAAATCCCGTCCTGGTTTGTCAGAGTAGAGGCCGAAGCCGGCCAGACAGATCATGCGGGCGGATTTTAGACCTTTGGCCCGAAGCAAACCACTGTTCGCAAGTGCACGTATCGGCAAGTGGAACCAGTAAAAGCCTGATAAGGGCGCAACGATTGACAATCGCAATTTATTATCCCGGCGAAAATCGGGATAATTGCGCGCACATTCAGACCGGAAGCAGACGGCGGCGCCGTTTACCTCGCGCCCGACCGGCTTTCGACAGGCCTCCTTGCTGATCGTGAGGGGGCAAAAAGGCTCAACACTAGCTAGGGTGAAAACCAATGGCCGTTAGACAGGCAGACGTAGTGCTGGTCGGTGGTGGCGTCATGAGCGCCACTCTCGGCATGATGCTCAGGCAGCTTGATCCGTCCCTGGACATCGTCATGGTGGAGCGTCTCGACCACGTTGCCCATGAGAGCACAGATGGATGGAATAACGCAGGTACCGGACACGCCGGATACTGTGAGCTTAACTACACCCCTGAAACCGACGATGGCGACGTGACCATCGATCGTGCCCTGCAGATCAACGCCCAGTTCGAGGTGTCGCTGCAGCTCTGGTCCTATCTGGTGGAGCAGGGCATCCTGCCCGAGCCATCCACCTTTATTAACCGCACGCCACACCAGAGCTTTGTCTGGGGTGAAAAGGACGTGGCCTTCCTCAAGCGCCGCTACGAGCGCCTGAGCGCCCATCATCTGTTCCGTGATATGGAATACACCGAGTCCCCGAAGGATCTCGAAGAATGGATGCCCCTGATCGTCAATAACCGGGACCCGATGCAGCGTGTTGCCGCGACCCGGATCAAGCACGGCTCGGATGTGGATTTCGGTTCTCTCACCCGCAGCATGGTGAGCTGGCTGGAAACCCAGCCGAACTTCGAGCTGATGCTCAGCTCGCCGGTGCACTACATTGACCAGAGGGACAATGGCCGCTGGAAGCTTCGCGTAAAGAACCAGAAGACCGGAGAGCTGACCAAGCTGGAGACCGGTTTTGTTTTCCTCGGGGCCGGTGGTGGTGCGTTGCCGCTGCTGCAGAAGTCCGGTATCGAGGAAGCCCGCGGCTATGGCGGCTTCCCGGTCAGTGGTCAGTGGCTGGTGTGTGGCAAGCCCGACATCGTCCAGCAGCACGATTCCAAGGTGTACGGCAAGGCGCCGATTGGCGCGCCACCCATGTCGGTGCCGCACCTGGACACGCGTATCATCAACGGCGAGCCGGCCCTGTTGTTTGGCCCCTTTGCCGGTTTCACCACCCGCTTCCTCAAGCAGGGCTCCATCTTTGACCTGATCGGCTCGGTGAAATCCACCAACCTCAAGCCGATGCTCTCGGTGAGCAAGAGCAACATGGACCTGACCCGCTACCTGATCGGGGAAGTGTTCCAGTCCCACAGTGACCGGGTGGCCTCGCTGCGCAACTTCTTCCCGGACGCCATGGAAGAAGACTGGCAGCTGCGTATGGCCGGCCAGCGGGTGCAGATCATCAAGCAGGTTGATGGCGGCGGTGGCAAGCTCGAGTTCGGCACCGAAATCGTGGCGGCCAAGGACGGGACCCTGGCAGCACTGCTTGGCGCTTCCCCCGGGGCCTCTACCGCAGCCAACGCCATGATCAATGTGATCGAGCGCTGCTTCCCGGAAAAGATCAAGACGCCGGAGTGGCAGGAGCGCATGAAAGAGCTGGTGCCGTCCTACGGCCACTCCCTGGTTGAAGACGAAGCACTGCTGACTGAAGTCCGCGCGAGGACCCTGTCGACCCTGAAACTGGGCTGATATTCCCAAACGGTCTAAGAAACCGAAAGGCACTGCGAATACTGGGTTTTATCCCGCTGATCGCGGTGCTTTTCGCGTTTTAGAAGGGGGCGAAATTTGCGATTTCACAGCTACCGCGTAGGGTTATAAGGCAACCCTTAGGAAAGGAGAGAGCCTGTGAGTGAGCAAAAGTACAATCCTGAGAAAGGGTACATTGCGCTGTTGGGCTGGAGCCTGAATGCGGTAGAAGCGGCCGACAAATTTGACCGTCGGTATGTTGTCGTGGCACCGGATTGGGCGGAAGCCTACTGCGAAGAGCACGACATCCCCTACGTGCCCTGGAATTTTGAGCGTCTGAACGACCGCTCTGTGGAGATTGCACAGACCCTCAAGGAGATGGGCGTTGACGTTGCCATCCCGTTGTTTGAGGAAACCGTGGAGTGGGCCGGTGCCATCAACTCGGTGTTGATGGACAAGCCGCGCCTGTTCGGTCAGGCCATGTTGTTGCGTGACAAGGCGCTGATGAAGCGCCGGGCCCAGCTCGGTGGCATCCGGGTGGGTATCTTCGAAGAGGCCCACGACAAGGGTGACGTTATCCGGTTCCTCAAGCGGGTAAATCAGACTCTGCTGAAACTGGATGGCGACCCCAACGACCCGATCCACCTCAAGGCGTTCGACAAGGCCGGCTGTCTTGGCCACCGGGTGATCCGCACGCCTGACGAAGTGGACACCATCCCGGAAGAAGAATTTCCGGTTCTGATGGAGTCGCACCTGGATGGCTGGGAATTTGCGGTCGAGGCCTGGATCCACAACGGCAAGATCGCCTTCCTGAATATCTCCGAGTATGTAACCCTGGGCTACTCCGTGTTCGTGCCGGCAACACCCGACCTCGAGAAATACCGGGACCAGATCCGGGGCGAAATCGAGAAGCTGATCAAGACCTTTGATATCGAGTTCGGATTTATCCATCCCGAGTATTTCGTAACCAGCGACCGGACCATGTACTTTGGCGAGGTGGCCTATCGTCCGCCGGGCTTCAAGGTGTTCGAGTTGCTGGAGAAGGCCTATGGCTTCAACGCCTATCAGGGCCTGATCCTGGCCTTCGATCCGAAAACCACCGAAGAAGAAATCAAAGCCTTTTTCCCGAAGGAAGTGGTGGATGCCAAGGGTTATGCCGGCTGCTTCGGGGTGTATCCGCGCCGCCGGGTGGTCAGCAGGCTGGAGATCCCGGAAGAGACCGAAAATCACGAATATTTCGAGTCTCACGAGCTGACGCCGCCGCTGGAAGAAACCGTTACCAAGCGTACTGCGTTCGGTACCCACTGGGGGCTGGTGTATTTCTTCGGTGAAGATCCTTACGTCATGCGGGACCTCCTGAAACATCAGGAAGACCTCGATTTCTATGTATAATCAGGAGAAGCATTAATAACAAACGGGTTTGGTGCCAGGCCCTGAGGACTATCGTTTGAGCGATCACCAACCGGGCAGCGCAGCGCCAGCTGTCAATTTCGAGAAGCTGGTTCAACGTCTGGATGATGCAATCCAGGCCATGGAAGAAAGCCGGTCCTTTGCCAGGGCCGGCAAGCTACCGCGCGTATTGGATACCGCCCGACGGGTCCTGCTGCAGCCTGGTGGCTGCCAGGTTATCGAGGAGCGCGCCGAACGCCTCGAACTGGCCGGCGTGTTTGCCGGTACGGACTGGGCCGAACCCGGGATACTGCTCCCCACGCTGACAACCCACTCGCTACAAAGCCAGAATGCCGATACCGTGGTCATCGAGGCCTTCAGCGAGCTGAGGCTGCTGGCCGTGGCCCGGGGCAGTTACCTCCATCCCTCCGTTTCATCCGAACAGGCCCATCACTACCTGACCCAGGTGCTGGCCATCAACCTGGGTCTGTTGTTCGGTATGACCGGTGAGGCCGAGCGGGAGCAGGGCAAGCTGGCACTGATCAGCCAGGCTGTTGTTCAGTATGTGGCCCACCACATCGGCTACGAACATGTGATTGACAGTCTGATCGAGGAAATCTGGCGGATCCTCGAACAGCGACCAATCCAGGTGTCGGACGTGCGCAGGATGATCACGCAGATTGCTCTGTGCCGGGCCGACCCGCACGCCGACCTGGGTAGCGCAGGTCGAGGTGCCGACCGACTGATCTCAAGCCTCTACGGGCCCACCCGCGCCTGCAGTGAAGACCCGGGAACCGTGGTGTACCAGCAAAGACTGGAAACCATGGATGCCCAGGCCCTGCAGAACGAGGCCACCGGATTCGCGCGTTCCATGCACGACACCGGGCTGGTGTCGCCCTACCACGCCGCGTTCATACGGTTCATTCTGGCCGACCAGGACACCCTCCTAAGTGAAGCGCTTGGTCTGTCCAGTACCGGCCGGGACTGCCTGTTGTGTTACCGGGAGCTGGTGCACACCTTGATCGAGGAAGGTATTTATCCGGAAACGGCCCAGGGCATCTATGGCTTGGCGCTGCTGCTGGAGCGGGGCATTCTCTATCAACCTCCGGTCGCGCCGGCGCTCTGGCGCCAGGCCCGTCTGTCCCTCTGCCCCCACGCCCGGGAACGCCTTGAGCTGGCCTATGGCTACCAGCCACAACCCGGTGCCTGGCTGATCCAGGGCGTGCTGAACATGCTCGGGCAGCCCCTGGGTGTAGGGCAGGGCAATAACCCCACTTGCCAGTCGGCCCGCGCCTTGTCTATGTGGGCCTACAACGATCCGGACTATCTGTTGCAGATGGTGGCCTGGGCCGCCCGTGATAACGAGATCGTCATGCACTTCGAGGGCCAGCCAGTGTCATCGGCCCGGAGTGTCGGTGGCGTGGCTTCCGAGGTAACACTCGATCTGGATCCGGTTTCGCTGGTGGTGGTGCCACACCTGGACCGCATTTATGTGGAAATGGGCCGATTGTGTGTCGAGCGCGAGGGTGATCCCCATAAATGGGTAAACCCGGAATTCCACGGCTGGTCGGCTGGCCGCGGCTTTGCCATCAACGTCGATGTGGCGACTGGCAAACTGCACGATCTGGAAGGCTTTATCCGCCACTTCTACGCCAGCTATCACCCCTACTACAATGGCAATCAGCCATTGATTCATCCGCAGCCGGCGGGTATCGCCGTTACCGACAGTGCCGCCCGGTTTATCGGCTGGCACGCCATCACCATTCTCCGGGCCGCGCTCGACCCGGATGGAGAGATGCGGATTTACTTCTTCAACCCCAACAACGACAGCGGCCAGAACTGGGGCGACGGCGTCAAGGTAAGCACCTCCGGTTACGGCGAGCGTTTCGGCGAGTCGTCGCTGCCTTTCGAGCAGTTCACATCGCGGCTGTACATCTTCCATTATGATCCCCTGGAGCGGGGCGAGCCTGCGGAAGTGAACGAAGACGCCCTCCGGCGCGTAACAGAGGGTGTATATCGCAGCTGGGGTCAGGATCGCGTACCGGCAGAAGCGCTTCAGGCGGAGCCGCCCAGAACCGATTGATCCCGGTACCTGCCGATCACCCGGAATCCACAGATCAAGAGGAAGGCCATGGCCAACGAACACTCGCCGGCCCGTAACGGGGCCGAGTTGTTTATCCGGGCGCTGGAAAACGAAGGCGTTGAATACATTTTCGCGGTGCCCGGCGAGGAAAATCTCGCCTTCCTTGAGGCCCTGAGAACCTCCAGCATCAAGCTGGTACTCAACCGACATGAACAGGCCGCCGGTTTCATGGCCGCTACCTATGGGCGCCTGACGGGGCGCGTGGGTGTGTGCCTGTCTACGTTAGGGCCGGGTGCCACCAACTTTGTAACCGCAGCTGCCTATGCCCAGCTTGGTGGAATGCCCATGATGATGATCTCGGGCCAGAAGCCCATCAAATCCTCCAAGCAGGGGCTGTTCCAGATTCTGGATGTGGTGGACCTGATGCGTCCGCTCACCAAGTACACCCGGCAGATCACCAATGCCAACACCATTCCCGCCAAGGTGCGGGAAGCGTTCCGCCTGGCCTCCGAGGAGCGTCCGGGTGCGGTGCATCTGGAGTTGCCGGAGGACATCGCTGACGAAGTGCCTGAATCCGACACCCATATCTTCAAGCCCAGTGATGCCCGCCGCCCCTCAGCCAGCCCGAAAAGTCTGGAGATGGCCTGCGAAATGCTGCGCGAGGCACGGCACCCGCTGATCATGATCGGCGCCGGCGCCAACCGGAAACGGGTCTCCCAGGCGCTGCTGCATCTGGTGAACGTCACCGGCATCCCGTTCTTCACCACCCAGATGGGCAAGGGCGTGGTGGATGAACGGCACCCCCGTTACTTGGGGAACGCGGCCCTCTCGGCCGGCGATTTTGTGCACTGTGCGATCGACCGGGCAGATCTGGTGATCAACGTCGGCCACGATGTCGTGGAGAAACCGCCCTTTTTCATGACGCCCGGCGGCAAGAAGGTCATCCATGTGAACTTCAGTGCTGCCGATGTCGACCCGGTTTATTTTCCCCAGCACGAAGTGGTGGGAGATATCGCCAACAGCGTGGAATACATGGCCGAAAACTGTGGCCAATGCGCCAACCACGACTTCACTCGCCTGATGGAAGTGAAAGACGCGGTGGACGCCCACCTGCAGGAACGGGCCGAGGACGACCGCTTCCCGGTGATTCCCCAGCGCATTGTCCACGATGTCCGGCAGGTGATGCCCGAGGACGGGATCATCACGCTGGACAACGGCATGTACAAACTCTGGTTTGCCCGCAATTACCCGGCCTACGACAACAACACCGTGCTGCTCGACAACGCTCTGGCTTCCATGGGGGCTGGCCTGCCAAGCGGCATGATGGCCTCCATGCTGTATCCGAACCTGAAAGTGATGGCGGTGTGTGGCGACGGCGGGTTCATGATGAACAGCCAGGAGCTGGAAACGGCGGTACGTCTGAACCTCAACCTGGTGGTGTTGATTATCAACGACAGCGCCTACGGCATGATCAAGTGGAAGCAGGGGCAGGAGGGGTATACCGATTTCGGGCTGGACTACCGCAACCCGGATTTCGTCACCTATGCCGAGTCCTATGGTGCCAAAGGCCATCGCATAACCCGCACGCAGGATTTGCAGCCAACCCTGGAAAAGGCCCTGGCAGAAGGCGGTGTCCATCTGGTGGAGGTGCCGGTGGATTACAGTGAAAACCGGCGGGTGTTTGACGAGGAACTGGCGGAACTGACCTGCAGGTTGTAAGGGGTGTATCATGCTCTGCGGATATTGAACCCGAGGTAGCACAGCAATGATCCTTCTCCTTACCCGTGGCCTGATCGCCGTTTTTGCACTCACTATTCTCGCAGGTTGCAGTAGACCCGAGACGCCCCAGGAAGTGGCGGCGGCGTTCTGGCAGGCCATGGCCGAGAATGATGCTGGCGACGTTATGGAATACTCCACTCTGTCGGACACCGCCGCGTTCGACGGTTATAAGCGGAGCTGGACCGATGCCGTACCTTCGTTCGGGCGGGTCATCATCGAAGATCGGGAAGCCACCATCGTAACCCGCCTGCCCGCCGAGGCGGGTACTGGGGGTGAGCGGCTGGAGTTGGTGACTTACCTCGTGCGCCTCCAGGAGCAATGGCTGGTGGATTACGACCGCACCGGCGAGGCCATCCTCAATCCCTCACCGTTCAACAGCATCATGGGTGAGCTAAGTCGGCTTGGCGAGGAGCTCAGTGCCCGTTTCTCCTCATCGTCTGATGAGTTTGAGCAGCAAATGGAGCAGTTGGCTCGCGACCTGGAAGCCTATTCTGATGAAATGGGCCAGCAGGCAGAAAGCGCCATGGATGAATTCGGTCAGAAACTGCAGGAAGCCATGCGGGAACTTGAGCGGTCGGTGGAGGAAGCCCTGAAAGACAGCGAGCCGACACCGGAGGATGACCGGGTGATCCTGGAACAGGCTGCCCAGGACCTGGATCGCCGGGCCGATGAATTGGGCGAACCGACCATGGAATCCCTCGCCAACGCCAGCCGCACGGTGGCGGAAACCGGCGAACGCTTCACCCGCCTGAGTGAGGATACCCAGGAACGTTATCAGGATGAGTGGCAGAGAAAGTTGGCTGAGATGCGCGCCGATGCTGAGGAATTCATCCAGCAGCTCAGGCCCTAGCGGGCCTGTTCAGCACCTCTGAGCATGGCCTGAAGCAGTTCCTCGGCATCGAACTTCGTCAGGGCTTCGTTGGCACCAACCTGATTGGCGTAGCTCAGGCTCATTTCGCTGTTCAATGATGTATGCAGAATGATGTAGGGCTGCTTCAGTGCTGAATTGTCCCGCACATTGAACGCCAGCTCGTACCCGTCCAGCCCCGGCATCTCGATATCGCTGACCAGAATATCCGTGGGCCGGCCCAGTTCGTGATCGCGCAGCAGGATCTGCAGGGCGTCATCGCCATTGGACGTTACCTGATAGGGGATGTCCTTGCTGTCCAGCACGTCCGAGAGCTGCTTCCGGGCCACCTGGGAATCGTCCACCATGAGTATGTTCAGGGCCTTGAGGGTCTCGCTCTGCACATCTGTGAGAACCACCTCCTGGGTGTCCAGGGATTCCGGGTACACCTTGGCCAGCAGCAATTCCACGTCCAGCAGCTGGATGATATCGCCATCCACGTCCAGCAGGCCGGTGATAAAGGCCTTGTTGCCTAGGGCCTTGGGCGGCGGCATCACTTGCTTCCAGTCGGTTTCGATAATCTGCTGAACGCTGCGCACCAGAAAACCAATTTCCTGGCGCTGGATGTCCGTGATAATAATCGAGGCCTTTTCCTGTTCTTCCCTGCTCAGCGGTGGGTAGCCCACGGCCGCGGCCATATCAATCACCGGAACGGCGGAACCCCGGAAGGTGGCCGTACCGATGACCGCATGATGGCTGTGGGGCAGTTTTGTCAGCCGCATGAAAGGCAGGATTTCCCGGATCTTCAGGGTACCGATCCCGAACAGACGTTCGCCGGAAAGCCGGAACAGCAGAAGTTTCTGGGTCTGCTTCGCTTTGCTGGACATAAAACCGGATCCTTTCAACTGCAAAAGCCCCTGAGGCAGGAGCTTTTCAAGAAATGGGTTCAGCAAGCTGAATAACGGGCACCTTTGAAGCCCGCAAGCCAAGGGTATGTAGCAATAGTAGCAGCTTTACCGTAAATCGGGATTCAGAAGGATTGTTTCAAATGGTGACAGACCCTTTCATTGCAGGAGTGTCACCAGGGAAGATTGTTCCAAACGAACCAGGCAGTGCCACCGGTCGCCATGATCGCCACCAGGGCGAGCAGGCCATCCCGCGCCACAATAGCCAGGCCAAAGGCCATCAGGGCAATGCCGGCACCGTTGGCGCTGAATGGGATTACCTCCATCAGTGGCATGGCAGCGGCAACGGCCATGCAAATGATGGCGATAAGATATTGCCCCGGCCCGCGAACCAGCCAGAGCAGCCGCTGTTTCGTCCAGCGATCCATAAAGCGGGCTGGCTTGACCATCCAGTCCAGGCCCCTGGCAAGCTTTTCTCTTTCAATGTTCCGGCGGGCCAGCTTCGACGGAATCCAGATCGAATGTCGCTGGAACACCAGTTGTCCCAGTGTGAGCAGCACCATCAGCCCCAGCAGGGTGGGTACCCCGGGGATGTCACCGATCAGCGGCGCCAGGGTGATCACGCCGGCAATCAGAACCAGCGGGCCGAATGAGCGCTCACCGACGGCTTCCAGTACATCGCCCACAGACACCTGAACCTGTCCGGCGGTATTCGAGCGGAGGCGTTCCAGAAGCTCTGTGAGGCTGGCTGGGTCGTCTGGCTGGTTCATGGGGTTGGTCAGGGCTCCGTTACCGTGTGCTCCAGACACTACCCTGATTTGATGGTGATTGCATGACCACAGTATGACGGAAGCGTAAGTGCTGGACCGGTCTTGTCGACGGTTTTGAGAGAGGGCCTCAGTGGTCTATAGTGAAGCTAACTCTCTTTGTTGGCGGCACCAAAGATGTATCAAGGCAAGAGTAACGGAGTTCCGTTCTCACGGTTTTTGCCCTCGCCCTCGTTCGGACCGTTCATGCGTCAGTTTGCTTTGGTCCCGGTTTCTGTTCTCTTTTTTTCAGCCTCCAGCTATGCCGACTGCGACATTTCCTTGCGCTGGGATGATGATCCTCCCTACTTCATGGTCCAGGAGGGCGAGGTGGTTGGCATTGACGCCGATCTGGTTCGTGAAGCCATGGAGCGGCTTGGGTGCGGTCTTACTCTGAAGAAACTGCCATGGGCGAGGGCGCTTCTGGAGCTGCGTGACGGGCGTGTGGATATGCTCTCCGGTGCCTATCGGACGCCCGAAAGAGAGCAATATGCCTATTACTCCAACGTGGTGGGCCTGGTATCCCCCAATATCCTGTTTATCCGGCGCTCTGACGAGGCCAGATTCGACCCGGTCGGCCTGAGAGAATTGCTGAAATCGGACTTCCGGCTCGGCGCCCAGATCAACGTGTCCTACAGCGACGAATACAGTGCCCTTGTCCAGAATCCGGACTACGAAAAAAACATACAGTATGTTTCCCGCCGGGAGTCGCTCTGGAAAATGCTGGCCCGCAACCGGGTAGACGGTGTGGTCGCCAGCAGACTCACGGGCCTGTACGAAATTCAGGCGTTGGGACTCTCGGGCATGATTACTCCCAGCTCGATGGTCGTGTCCAATAAACCGGCGTTCTTCGCTTCCTCCAAAGCATCGGTCAGTTCCGAGTTTGTGGCGGATTTTGATCGTGTGCTGCAGGCAATGCTGGACGACGGGACCTTTGCGGCCATTGTGAATCGGTATGTTTGCGGTAACGGCGATTTTTGGCTGGCTGAGGTGCAGATGGGTTCGGGCGCATGCCCGTTGGCGATTCGTTGATGTTCGGCCAGGTTTTTCAGAACGCATAACGAAAAAAAGCCCCTGAAATCAGGGGCTTTCTCTTGGTTGTTTGGTGGAGACGGCGGGAATTGAACCCGCGTCCGCCAGTACTCAGCCTTGAGGTCTACATGTTTAGCGTCTCTCTATTGATTTAAGTTCAAGCGACCCGAGAGCCAGGGTGCAAGAACCGAGTTCTTTAAATCTTAGCCGTTAACCAGTGAACTCTGGGTAACGGAGCATCCCGTAAGCGATGACGTCCTGAGATGTTGCTTCCGGGCTACGGGCGACCCGGTCAGGACGACTAGCAGCTTACGCTGCTAGTGCGTAGTTTTCGTCGTTTGCGACTATTGCGTTGCAGCTTTGGATTAACGAGATTGGCTGCCATCTCGACATGCACTCAAGGGTTCGCCACCGGCGTCGAAGCCATGTCGTCCCCTTATGTTCAGTATATGTGTCCGGTTTGCCGGACTTCAAGGTTTGTTTGTTGCAGTTTTGTGCTCTCAGGGCTGTAGATGTACCTACAGTCCTAGCTTGCCTTGCGTTCAATGGCATCCTGCCGGCCGGCCAGAGCAGCGTGGCTCAGTGCCTCGAAGCTTTCCCGGAAGTAGCTCATCACGGCATCGGGGTCGGCATGAATGGCTTTGTCCACGGTAATGCCGAATTGCACGGTGCCTGCATAACTGAGAATACTCATGCCGATACCGATACTGCCGCTCTGGGGCACCCAGAACATGGGCTGGGTCACCTTGCTGCCTGCCAGGTACAGAGGCTCTTTGGGGCCGGGCACGTTGGTCAGCACGGCGGACGCCTTGTTACTCAGCAGATCCAGTGCCCGCCGCTCAATAACATCGGGGCCTCGCCCGAAAATATCAAGCAGGCTGTAGGTGACCTGGGCCTGATAGGAGCGCTTGAGCCGGTTCATGTTCTCCTGCACCTGGCGGAAGCACATGAGCGGATCCCGTATCTCCACCGGCAGCGTGACCAGTACCAGGCCAAACCTGTTGCCGAGGGTTTCTATCGGTTGATCCAGCGGCCTCAAGTTGAAGGGCACGGCCACGCGGATTCCGCATTCGGGGATGGTTTCCTTGTGGGCCTTGAAATGTCGTTGCAGAGCCAAGGTGACGGTGCAGAGCAGGGCATCGTTGATGGTGCCGCCCAGGGCCTTGGCACAGGCCTTCACTTCCCCAAGATCGAGAGGATCCGCCCAGGCGACCTGCTTGCGTCCGGATAGGGGTTCCTTCAAACCGGTTTTGGGCTCTACCGGAGCCAGGCCGAGTTTGAGAAGGTCCAGAGCCACGCCACTGGCGGTCGTCGCCAGTTTCAGCGGGTAGTTGGGCTCTTCCCGAACAGACTGGATGAACAGTTTTGCCTGATTGGTGGCGGCTTCCGCGCTGTCTACGGCACGGTGCAGAAAGCTCTGGAAGGTCGATCTCTGGCGGTGTTTCGAGCGACGCTTGCGAGCCACTTTCCCCAGCCTGGGTTCCGGCGTTTTGTCGGTGAGTGACAGCATTACCCGCACCAGCGAAATGCCATCGGCAATGCAATGGTGGATACGGATCAGAAGGGCGCCACCGTTGCCGTAATTGTCGATGTAGTGCATTTGCCAGAGCGGTTGCCGGAAATCCAGCGAGGTGCTGTTCATATCACTGACCAGCTTCTGGAGTTCGGATTTGTCGGCCTTGCCCGGCAGGGCGATGCGGTGCAGGTGGTTGTCCAGATCGAATAGCGGGTCGTCCTGCCAGTAGGCCCGGTCGCCCGTATCTATCACCCGCTGCCTGAACCGGTCGAAGCAGAGAAATCGCTCCTCCAGCGTATGCCGGAAGCGGCTCATTGAAAGCGGGCGCTCCAGAGTCCACACCCCACAGATCATCATGGGGTTCTGGGGCGAGTCCATGCGCAGCCACGCGCGGTCCACGGCAGACATTGGTATCTGTTTGGGTGACATAAGCGGCTCCCTTTGCCCTGCACCAGAGTTCCCGAGTATAGGCCTGTAGGAACTCTGAACAAAGAGAGTGAGTATGCGACATACCCGCCGACGCCGGCCATGACCGGCGTCAGGTATTTGCTAATTCGTGGGGAATGGAATCAAACGTTGGCTTCGCGCAGGATACGCTGCTTCTGGCGGTTCCAGTCGCGCTCTTTCTCGGTGGCGCGCTTATCGAACAGCTTCTTGCCTTTAACCAGGGCAATTTCGCACTTCACCTTGTTGTTTTTCCAGTACAACGCCAGCGGAATGCAGGTATAACCGGCCTGGTTCACCTTGCCGACGATCTTGGCAATTTCCTTGGCGTGCAGCAGGAGTTTGCGGGTACGCGTCGGGTCTGCGATTACGTGGGTGGATGCCGCGATCAGCGGGGTAATGTGGGAGCCGAGCAGCCAGGCTTCGCCGTCCTTGAGCAGCACATAGGCGTCCACCAGCTGGGCCTTGCCCGCGCGGAGGGATTTCACTTCCCAGCCCAAGAGGGCGAGGCCCGCTTCAAAGCGTTCCTCGATGTGATACTCGTGCTTCGCCTTCTTGTTCAGCGCAATCGTGTTGCTCGGCGTTCCGGGTTTTTTCTTGCTCATGAATCAATGAATCCGGGGTCGGACGAATGAACGGGCCGGCTTTGCTGCAGCCGGAAAAAGGCGCATTGTAGCCCAACACTGCCAGACCGGTCACGAATTCAGCGTTGTGGCGGTTTCTGGCTCGTGTGCGATGGGATCCTTCAGCTACAATACTGGCCCAGACCTTCTCCCCGACCTGTTCAGTGGCCTCAGGGAAGCGAATGCCTACGCCGTATCAGACACATATCGGGTCCTTTACCCGAAAATCAACCTTCTTCTGGGCCGCGGTGGGCGCTACCGTGGGGCTTGCCAATCTGTGGCAGTTCCCCTACCTGGCCAGCCTGCATGGTGGCGGCCTCTTCATCCTGCTTTACCTTGCCTGTCTGCTGCTGGTTACCCTGCCGCTGATGGTGACCGAAGCGGCCATTGGCCGCTATGCCCGTCACGGCATTGTCCTCGCTATGGACGGGCTGATCCGCAGTGCCAAGCAGTCCCGTGCCTGGATGGCGGTGGGCCGGCTCAGCATACTGGCGGCGTTCCTGGTGCTTTCGTTCACCGCTGTGTTCGGCGCCATTGCCTTGGCTTACGTGTTTTTCGGGGCGCTCGGCCGATTTTCCGGTGCCGGCGAGCCGGAGGCAACCGGCATTCTGGCCGGCCTGGTGTCCGACCCCAAGGCATACCGGGTTTTCATGGGTTGGCATGTCTTTTTTCTGTTGCTGGTGTTGTGGGTCTCGGCCCAGGGGGTGGTGAAAGGGTTGGAGCGGGCCCTGCGAGTGGTGGTGCCGGGCGCCCTGGTGCTGATGCTTGTGCTCTTTGCCCTGGCAGCCTGGCACGGGCGGGTCGACGGCGCCATCGATCACATCCTGGCAATGCATCCTGAGGATCTGTCCTGGGAGAGCCTCAAGGCGGCGCTGTTTCATGCCTTCTTCACTCTCGGTCTCGGCATGGGCGTCTGGGCTATACTGGGTTCCTACACCACCTCCCACACCCGTCTGAAGCGCTCGATTCTGGCGGTGGTGCTGATGGATACCCTGGTGGCCATCCTGGCAGGCCTGATGATCTTCGCGATTGCGACCGACGGCAACAGCTTTGACGGTGAGCGAGGCTTCAGCCTGTTGTTCGTCTCCATGCCGGTCACTCTGGCCCATTTGCCGGCAAGCCAGTTCGTGATTGCGGCCGTATTTTTGCTGGTAGTGCTGATTGTCTGGACCACATCCCTGAATCTGCTTGAGCCGATTGTTGGCTGGTTCCGGGAGTGGACCGGCGCGCCGAGAAAACTGTCGGTGTTGCTCATTGGCCTGGCAGTGTGGCTGGCGGGGCTTGCCTCTCTGCTCTCATTCAATGTCTGGGCCGAACAGCGCATTGGCGGCGCTACCCTGTTCCGCTGGCTTGAACTGGTCACCGGTGGTTTGCTGATTCCCCTTGTGGCCATCCTGGTAGCGCTGTTTACAGGCTGGTGCCTGACCAGGCATCTTTCCGGTACCATGCTGGGCGCTGCACCGAAGCTGTTTACCGGCATCTGGTTCTGGGTGATGCGCCTTGTACTGCCTCTGGTCGTCGCCTGGATAGGGGTGCAGTACACGGCCTTTTCACTGGCCAATCTTTGCAGCAATGGCAATGCGGCGGCCTGGTGCGAACGGCCCGCAAGCTTGCTCTCAGAGGTTGAGGAGGCGCCATCGACCGATCGTTCGCCTGCTGGCAAATCAGCAGAATCCGATGAGCAGGCGGAAGGAGACAGTGCGACGCCTGCGGCCGACCAGAAGTCGTCCGAAAAGGACGAAGGCGGTGGTAAGCCAGGCGAAAAAGCCCCAAAACAGGACGATATCCTTTATCATAGCGTGTGATTGAGGCTGTCTTCCTTTCTAGAAGTCTGCAACCTTTTCACAGCGTGTTTGCAAGCAGGACAACCGGTTCCAATGCCCCATCAGATCGATAAAACAGCTTTGGTTATGCACTCTGCCGAGCGCATGTTTCACCTGGTCAACGATATTGCCCGTTACCCGGAGTTTCTGCCCTGGTGTGCGGGAGCGGAGATTCACGAGCAGGAGCCAGAGCAGATAACTGCGTCCCTGGAGATCGCCAAGGGTGGAGTTCGCCACAAGTTGACGACCCGAAATCAGCTGCTGATGCCAGAGGCAATCGAGATGAATCTGGTGGACGGCCCTTTTCGAAACCTGACGGGCCGTTGGCACTTCAAATCCCTGGATGAGAATGCCTGCAAGGTGATCCTTACGTTGGAGTTCGAGTTTTCCGGATCGCTTTCAAGGATGACCTTCGGGCCGGTATTCAGTCAGGCGGCGAATACCATGGTAGATGCATTCTGTCGTCGTGCCGATGAGTTGTACCGTAAGGAGGGTGCATGATTCAGGTGGAAGTGGCCTATGCGAGGCCTGACCGGCAGGAAATTATTCCGGTGAATGTGCCAGAGGGAACGAGTGCTCTTGAGGCCGCCAAGCTGTCCGGAATCACTGATATTTTTCCGGAAATTGACCCTGACACCATCGATATGGGTGTGTTCGGAAAGGTGATCAAAGACCCGGCGGCCCACGAACTGCGTGAAGGCGACCGGGTGGAGCTGTATCGCCCGCTGAAGATCGATCCCAAACAGGCGCGATTGAACCGGGCGAAAAAGAAAGACCAGGCTCAGTAAGCCGGTGTTTCTTCCAGCAGTTGGGCCTCGTAGTAGGCGTACTGGTCGTCTTCGTAGTACACGATAATTCTTTGTTCCTGGATGTCTCCACCCTCTCTCTGGAACGTATACACGTAGTACTCGCGGGACGGATCCACCGGATTAAGCATAAGGGGCGTTCCCATCACGGCGTGCACCTGGCTGCGGGGCATGCCTTCGGTCAGCTGCGTCAGCTCCTCATCGGTAACGATGTTCCCCTGCTGGACGTTGATCTTGTAAACGCCGGGGAAAACGCAACCGGATAGAACGAGAGTGAGAATCAGAGCTGTGAGCTTTTGCATCGCCGGGGGAAATCCTCTATCTTGAAATCGCCTGCCAGAGGCAGGTGTGACACGGGTTGACCGTTCAATGGCGGCTTCATCATACCGGAAGCCGTGAGGCACACCAAAGAGTGAATAGTAACATGTCATCTGAAAACGCCGAATTACGAAAAGTCGGTCTGAAAGTGACGCTACCACGCGTAAAGATCTTCAACATCCTGGAGACTGCGGAAGAGCATCATCTCAGTGCCGAAGATGTGTACAAGAAGCTTCTGGATCAAGGCGATGACGTGGGGCTGGCAACAGTCTACCGGGTGCTGACCCAGTTTGAGGCGGCGGGTCTGGTTCTCCGCCACAACTTCGAAGGCGGCCACGCCGTGTTCGAGATGGCTGGCGACGATCACCACGACCATATGGTTTGCACCCAGACTGGTGAAGTCGTCGAGTTCGTCGACGAGATCATTGAAGAGCGCCAGAAGAAGATTGCCGAAGAGCACGGTTACGAAATCGTCGATCACAGCCTGATTTTGTACGTAAAGCCCATCAAGTCCTGAGCCTGATCCAGTCGGCCTGACGAAAAAAGGGGCGGGTTTTGCCCGCCCCAACAGCTCTCAGGATCGAGAGGGGTAGTGGAAAGTAGCTCGCGGCTCAGTGATGGGTTGCCTGCCCCTTCGAAAACATTTCCCGGGCATGAGCGATCGTGTGTTCGGTCATGTCAACGCCTCCCAGCATTCTCGCCACTTCACTGATTCTGCCCTGATCGTCCAGTGTCTCGATTTTCGAGAAGGTTGCATCCTGCTCGGTAAACTTGCTGACAAACAGGTGCTGATGGCACTGGGCTGCTACCTGCGGCAGGTGGGTAACGCACAATACCTGGCCATTGCTGCCAAGCGTCCGGAGCAGTCGGCCAACCACTTCGGCTGTGCCACCGCCAATGCCTACGTCCACCTCATCAAAGACCAGCGTCGGCGTGGTTGAGGTCTGGGCTACCACCACCTGGATGGCAAGGCTGATCCGCGACAGTTCACCGCCGGAAGCCACTTTGGCCAGTGGCCGCGCCGGTTGCCCCGGGTTGGCGCTAACCAGGAATTCAATCTCTTCCAGGCCGTGGGGCATCGGTTCTTCGCTGTTGCTGCGATTCAGGTGGGTAATGAACTGCATGTTGGGCATGCTCAGCTGGGCAAGTTCGGCTGCTACCCGCTGATCGAGTTCGGCTGCTGCTTTGGCGCGGGCTTCTGACAGCTTGCCGGCCAGATCGTCGAAACGTGCTCGTTGGCTTTCCAGTTCTGCTTCCAGCTGTTCCAGGCTGCCTTCGCCGCCGTCCAACTCCGCCAGCTCGGCGCTCAGCTGCTGGTGCAATTCCGGTAATTCCTCCGGTGTGATCCGGTGTTTGCGGGCCATCTGGTAAATAGCGCTGAGCCGCTCTTCCACTTCCGCCAGGCGAGCCGGATCGGCCTCATAATCTTCGACAAAATGACGCAGATTGTCGCCGGCTTCGCTGATCTGAATCTGGGCTTCGTTCAACATCTGGATGGTGTCGGCCAGCGCGGGCACGTCCACGGGAAGCTGTTCCAGTTGTTGCAGTGCCTGGCGAACCAGGTCGGCTGCGCTGGTCTCATCTTCGGTGCACAGCAGCGCAGCCTGGTGGCTGCTGTGCAGAACCGCGTCGGCCTGGCTCAGTTGCGCCTGCTCTTGTTCCAGTTGTTCCTGTTCGCCGTCTTCCAGAGCCAGGCGGTCCAGTTCTTCCACCTGGTAACGCAGCAGTTGCAGCTTGGCCTCCGCTTCGTCGGCGTTCTGCCGACGCTCGGTCAGCCGTTGGCGGATCTGGTTCCAGGTTTTCCAGGCCTCGCGGGTGTCGGCGGCCAGGGCTTCAACGCCGGCAAACTCGTCCACCAGTTTGCGGTGGGTGTCCTTGCGTAACAGCGACTGATGTTGATGCTGGCTGTGAATGTCCATCAACAGCCCGCCAAGTTCCTTCAAATGGTTCAGTGGGCAGGGCTGGCCATTGATGTAGGCCCGGGAGCGGCCATCCTTGCTGATCACCCGGCGCAGGATGCAGTCGTTGTCGTCATCCAGTTCGTGCTGGGCGAGCCAGTCTCCCGCTTCGGGAATGCCGGACACGTCGAAGGTGGCGGTAATATCAGCGCGCTTGGCGCCATGGCGGACTGCTCCGGCATCTGCGCGCCCGCCCATGGCCAGGCCCAGGGCGTCCAGTACGATAGATTTGCCAGCGCCGGTCTCGCCGGTGAGCGCCGTCATGCCCTTGTTGAAGTGGAGTTCCACCCGTTCGGCGATGGCGTAATTGGAAACCGTAAGTTGAGTCAGCATGCAGATAACCTCCGCGTTTTTCCTGAGACCGGCAAAACACTGTGGATGTATACAGTTGCTGTGAATATATACAGGGTTTTTGTTGTTTGCAAATCGGCGGATGGGATTTTCTTCAGGAATGCAGGCATTGGTGGTTGAAACCTGAAGAGCGGGCCCCATATCCGTTCGCAACGACATTTTCCGGCTCGCTGCGGCCGGAGCCCATGTTTAACCGGCCACTGATAGTGGGCCGCATTCGAACAAGCAGGAGTAGCCATGAGCACTGACGAGAACCGGAACGAGCACGAGGAACTGAACGAAGCCCTCGAGGCTGCCAAAGAGGAAGCCCAATCAGCCGAAGGCGAGGCTGGAGAAAACGGCGAAGTCTCCGAAGTGGAAGCGCTCAAGGCTCAGGTTCAGGAGTTTCAGGAGCAGATGCTGCGCTCCCAGGCGGAGATGCAGAACGTTCGGCGTCGCGCCGAAATTGATGTGGAGAAAGCTCACAAGTTTGCCCTTGAAAAGTTCGTCAAGGAGTTGCTGCCGGTTGCGGACAGTCTTGAGAAGGCGGTCGAGAGCACTGAAGGGCACGAGGAATCGGGCGAGTTGGTTGCGTCCATCCGTGAAGGTGTGGAAATGACACTGAATCTGTTCATGTCCAGTCTGAAGAAGTTCAACGTTGAGCAGCTTAACCCTGTGGGCGAACCGTTCGATCCCCAGCAGCACGAAGCCATGTCCATGGTGCCCGCGCCTGATGCAGAGCCAAACAGTGTGGTTGCCGTGGTTCAGAAAGGCTATCTGCTGAATGGTCGGGTTGTGCGGCCGGCCATGGTGATGGTCGCCAAGGCGGAAGACGCACCAAAAATTGATGAGCAGGCTTGAAAAGCCGATTAAAGCGCCAATATAGCCAGTAAATAGCGAAAGCGGAGGCTAATCCCCTCCGGGAAAGCATTCAGAAGAATTGGAGTGACTCAATGAGCAAAATTATCGGTATCGATCTGGGAACGACCAACTCCTGTGTTGCCATCATGGATGGCGATAAGGTGAAGGTAATTGAAAACGCCGAGGGTGATCGCACCACCCCGTCCATCATCGCCTACACCGATGATGGTGAAACCCTGGTGGGCCAGTCAGCCAAGCGTCAGGCGGTAACCAACCCGAACAATACCCTGTACGCCATCAAGCGTCTGATCGGTCGTCGTTTCGAGGACGATGTTGTTCAGAAAGACATCAAGATGGTGCCTTATAAAATTACCAAGGCGGACAACGGTGACGCCTGGGTAGAAGTGAAAGGCGAAAAGATGGCGCCGCCGCAGGTGTCTGCAGAAGTTCTCAAGAAAATGAAGAAGACTGCAGAAGACTACCTGGGTGAGAAAGTGACCGAAGCGGTTATCACCGTTCCGGCCTACTTCAACGATAGCCAGCGTCAGGCCACCAAGGATGCAGGCAAGATCGCCGGTCTGGAAGTAAAGCGGATCATCAACGAGCCGACCGCGGCTGCCCTGGCCTATGGCCTGGACAAGAAGAGCGGTGACCGCACCGTGGCTGTATACGACCTGGGCGGTGGTACTTTCGACCTGTCCATCATCGAAATTGCCGACGTGGACGGTGAGCACCAGTTCGAGGTTCTGGCCACCAACGGTGATACCTTCCTCGGCGGTGAAGACTTCGACCTGAAAATCATCGAGTACCTGGCAGACCAGTTCAAGAAAGACAGCGGCATCGACCTGCGTGGCGACTCCCTGGCGATGCAGCGTCTGAAAGAAGCTGGCGAGAAAGCGAAAATCGAGCTTTCCAGCAGCCAGCAGACCGACGTGAACCTGCCGTACATCACGGCCGATGCGTCCGGTCCCAAGCACATGAACGTGAAGCTGACCCGTGCCAAGCTGGAATCCCTGGTGGAAGACCTGGTTCAGCGCAGCCTCGAGCCCTGTAAGGTGGCTCTGGAAGACGCAGGCATGAAGGCCGGTGAAATCGACGAGGTTATCCTGGTCGGCGGTCAGACCCGTATGCCGCTGGTTCAGGAGAAGGTTAAAGAGTTCTTCGGCAAAGAAGCCCGCAAGGACGTTAACCCGGACGAAGCCGTGGCCATGGGTGCTGCGATCCAGGCAGCCGTTCTGTCTGGCGACGTGAAAGACGTGCTGCTGCTGGACGTAACCCCGCTGACCCTGGGCATCGAAACCATGGGTGGCGTAGCCACTCCGCTGATCGAGAAGAACACCACGATTCCGACCAAGAAGTCGCAGACCTTCTCCACAGCGGACGACAACCAGACTGCCGTAACCATTCACGTGGTTCAGGGTGAGCGCAAGCAGGCGAACCAGAACAAGTCTCTGGGCCGCTTCGACCTGGCAGACATTCCGCCGGCACCCCGTGGCGTACCGCAGATCGAAGTTACCTTCGACATCGACGCCAACGGTATTCTGAACGTGTCCGCCAAGGACAAGGCTACTGGCAAGGAACAGTCCATCGTGATCAAGGCCTCTTCCGGCCTGAACGATGATGAAATCGAGAAGATGGTTCGCGATGCCGAAGCCAACGCCGAGGAAGATCGCAAGTTCGAAGAGCTTGTTCAGGTGCGCAACCAGGGTGATGCAATGGTTCACGCCGTTCGCAAGACCCTGAAAGATGCCGGTGACAAGGTCAGCGACAGCGAGAAAGAGTCTATCGAGGCTTCCATCAAAGAGCTGGAAGAAGCTCTGGAAGGTTCCGACAAGGAAGACATCGAAGCCAAGACTCAGAAGTTGACTGAAGTCTCTTCCGAGCTGGCCCAGAAGATGTATGCAGATCAGGCTGATCAGGCGCAGCAGGCCGGTGGGCAGGAGCAGGCCCAGGGCCAGCAGTCTGACGACGCCGTCGACGCTGAGTTCGAAGAAGTCAAAGACGACGACAAGCGGTAAATCTGACGTACATCAGGCAGTTGGAAAACGCGGGGAGCTCCCCGCGTTTTCCGCGTTTAAAAACAGGGTTTTAAAAGCATGGCCAAACGCGATTATTACGAGATTCTCGGGATTTCCCGGGACGCGGACGAGAAGGAAATCAAGCGAGCCTACCGAAAGCTCGCCATGAAGTACCACCCCGACCGTAACCCGGACGACACCGAAGCCGAGAACAAGTTCAAAGAGGCCAGCGAAGCCTACGAAGTACTGGCAGAGCCGTCCAAGCGGGCTGCCTATGACCAGTTCGGCCATGCCGGCGTGGACGGCCAGGCCGGCGGTGGCGGATTCGGAAGCGGCGGTGCCAGCTTCTCGGATATTTTCGGCGATGTGTTCGGTGATATCTTCGGTGGTGGCGGTGGTCGTGGCCGCAACACCCGTGGCGCCGACCTGCGCTACACCCTGGAGTTGGATCTGGAGGAAGCTGTAAAAGGCAAGACGGTCCAGATCAAGATTCCGGGGCATCGTGAATGTGAAGTGTGCGACGGCAGCGGTGCCGAGAAAGGCTCCCAGCCGGAAACCTGCGGTACCTGTAAGGGTATGGGTCAGGTGCGCATGCAACAGGGTTTCTTCACGGTGCAGCAGGCATGTCCGACCTGTCGAGGCTCGGGCCAGATCATCAAGAACCCGTGCAAAGCCTGTCATGGCCAGGGTCGGGTTCAGGAAGAGAAAACACTGTCGGTTAAAGTGCCCCCCGGCGTGGACACCGGCGACCGCATTCGCCTTTCTGGCGAAGGCGAGATGGGCGTCGATGGTGGGCCGCCGGGCGACCTGTATGTACAGATCGCAGTGCGCGAACACTCCATCTTTACGCGCGATGGCCGGAACCTTTACTGCGAAGTGCCCATCAGCATCGTTGATGCTTCCCTGGGTGGAGAGCTCGAAGTGCCGACACTGGATGGCCGGGTGAAGCTGAAGATTCCGGCGGAAACCCAGACCGGCAAACTGTTCCGTCTGCGTAACAAGGGCGTCAGCCCGGTTCGGGGTGGTCCGGCCGGTGATTTGCTGTGTCGCGTGATCGTGGAAACGCCGGTGAACCTCACCAAGCGCCAGAAAGAACTGCTGGAAGAGTTCCAGAAAACCCTGGATGGCAGCAACGGCACCGAGCATGGCCCGAAGAAGAGCTCCTGGTTTGAAGGCGTTAAAAGCTTCTTCGACGAAATGAAATTCTGATCGGCCCGACAAAAAGGAACGCGAGCATGAGGGTAGCAATCATCGGCGCCGCCGGGCGCATGGGAAAAGTCCTGATCGAAGCCGTTGACGGCACTGAAGGCCTTGAGTTGGGCGCTGCGGTCGTCGAGCCGGGCAGCAGCCTGATCGGCGCCGATGCGGGCGAGATGACTGGTATTGGCAAAACCGGCGTGAAAATGGCCGGAAGCCTGGCCGATGTGAAGGACGATTTCGATGTTCTCATCGACTTCACCTTTCCGGATCTGACCCTGGAGAATGCTGAATTCTGCAAGGCCAACGGCAAGATGCTCGTCATTGGCACCACCGGCATGTCTGACGCCGAAAAACAGCAGCTGGCTCTGGCCGCCGAAGCAACGCCAGTGGTGTTCGCCCCGAACATGAGTGTGGGTGTCAACGTAGTCCTCAACCTGCTGCGCACCGCCGCGGCAACCCTGGGTGACGACTACGATGTGGAAATCATCGAAGCACATCACCGTCACAAGAAAGACGCGCCCTCCGGAACGGCCCTGCGCATGGGCGAAGTTGTCGCCGACGCACTGGGTCGCGACCTGAAAGAATGCGCCGTCTATGGCCGTGAAGGCTTTACCGGTGAGCGCACCCGCAAGGAAATCGGTTTCGAGACCATTCGTGCCGGTGACGTGGTGGGCGATCACACCGTTCTGTTCGCCACCGAGGGTGAGCGCATCGAAGTGACTCACAAGGCCAGCAGCCGGATGACTTTTGCCAAGGGCGCCATGCGGGCGGCATTGTGGCTGAAGGACAAGTCGGCGGGGCTTTATGATATGCAGGACGTGCTTGATCTGAAGTGAGTCCATTTCTCATGGACACAAACCGCCATATTTTTTACAATAAGGCGGTTTGACTGCACCAAGCGTACCTTTGCACAAAGTTTCTGAAAAAGCGGGACCGAGTTAAGACTCCGTCTCGCTTTTTTGCAACCTGAATTTGCGCTTGCGTTCCTGTTCGTGACGAACCGATACGCCACTCGATGAGGATACAAGCCTTGAGCACACCCGCAATCCTTGCACTCGCAGACGGAAGCCTGTTCTACGGCAGCGCCATTGGCGCCGACGGAGAAACCAGCGGTGAAGTGGTGTTCAACACCGCCATGACCGGCTACCAGGAAATCCTGACCGACCCGTCCTACTCCCGCCAGATCGTAACCCTGACTTACCCGCACATTGGTAACACCGGTGTGAACGAAGAAGACATCGAGTCAGACCGCATCCAGGCCGCCGGCCTGATTATTCGCGATCTGCCGCTGCTGGCCAGCAACTGGCGCAGCAAGGGAAGCCTGGACGACTACCTGCGAAGCAACAACATTGTTGGTATCGCTGACATTGATACCCGTCGCCTTACTCGCATCCTCCGGGACAAAGGTTCCCAGAACGGTGCCATCGTGGCCGGAGAAAACGCCACCGCCGAGCGCGCGCTGGAGCTGGCCAAAGCCTTCCCCGGCCTGAAAGGCATGGATCTGGCGAAAGAAGTTACCTCCGACAAGATCTGGTCCTGGAGCGAGACCGAGTGGTCCCTGGGCGAGGGCTACGGTGAACGTAAGGAATCCCGGTTCAAAGTGGTTGCCTGGGATTATGGTGTAAAGCTCAACATCCTGCGCATGCTCGCCTCCCGCGGCTGTGACATTACCGTGGTGCCGGCCCAGACCCCGGCCTCCGAAGTGCTGGCGATGAATCCGGACGGCATTTTCCTCTCCAACGGCCCCGGTGACCCCGAGCCCTGCGATTACGCCATCACCGCCATCAAGGAAGTCCTGGAAACCGAGATCCCGGTGTTTGGCATTTGCCTGGGGCACCAGCTGCTGGCCCTGGCCAGCGGTGCGAAAACCATGAAGATGGGCCATGGCCACCACGGCGCCAACCATCCGGTGCAGGATATCGCCAAGGGAACCGTGATGATCACCAGCCAGAACCACGGGTTTGCCGTGGATGAGGCAACACTGCCGGCCAACGTCGAGGCGACTCACAAGTCCCTGTTTGACGGTACCCTGCAGGGCATCCGCCGGACCGACAAGCCAGCTTACAGCTTCCAGGGGCACCCGGAAGCCAGCCCCGGTCCTCATGATGTGGCCCCGCTGTTTGACGAGTTTATCCGCCTGATGGAAGCGCGATCGGCCTGAGGTCGATCGCCACGGAAAGCTCACGGGCGCCATATGTAGCGCTGCAAGAATTCAAAAGTTGCTGACAGGTTTACCAAGACATGCCAAAACGTACCGACATCCAAAGCATCCTGATCCTGGGCGCCGGCCCCATCGTGATCGGGCAGGCGTGCGAGTTTGATTACTCCGGAGCCCAGGCCTGTAAGGCGCTGCGCGAAGAGGGCTACCGGGTTATCCTGGTGAACTCCAACCCGGCCACCATCATGACCGACCCGGTCATGGCCGATGCCACTTACATCGAGCCGATCACCTGGAAGACTGTCGAGAAGATCATCGAGAAAGAGCAGCCGGATGCGCTGCTGCCCACCATGGGCGGCCAGACCGCACTGAACTGCGCCCTGGATCTTGAGCGCCACGGCATTCTGGAAAAACACGGCGTGGAAATGATCGGCGCCAACGCCGACACCATCGACAAAGCCGAAGACCGGGACCGCTTCGACAAGGCCATGAAGAAGATCGGCCTGGAATGCCCCCGCGCCACCATCGCCCATTCCATGGAAGAGGCCTGGAAAGTGGCCGACGACATCGGCTTCCCGTGCATCATCCGCCCCTCCTTCACCATGGGCGGCTCCGGCGGTGGTATCGCCTACAACCGCGACGAATTCGAAGAAATCTGTACCCGCGGCCTGGATCTGTCGCCCACCAACGAACTGCTGATCGACGAATCCCTGATCGGGTGGAAAGAGTACGAGATGGAAGTTGTTCGCGACAAGAACGACAACTGCATCATCGTCTGCGCCATCGAGAACTTCGACGCCATGGGCGTTCACACCGGGGATTCCATCACCGTGGCCCCGGCCCAGACCCTCACCGACAAGGAATACCAGATCATGCGGAACGCCTCCCTGGCGGTCCTGCGTGAGATCGGTGTGGAAACCGGCGGTTCCAACGTCCAGTTCGGCATCAACCCGGACACCGGCCGTATGGTCGTGATCGAGATGAACCCGCGGGTGTCCCGTTCCTCGGCCCTGGCCTCCAAGGCCACCGGCTTCCCGATCGCCAAGGTCGCCGCCAAACTGGCCGTGGGCTACACCCTGGACGAACTGCGCAACGAAATCACCGGCGGCGTCACCCCTGCCTCGTTCGAGCCGTCCATCGACTACGTGGTCACCAAGATCCCGCGGTTCACCTTCGAGAAGTTCCCCCAGGCCGACGCCCGCCTGACCACCCAGATGAAATCGGTGGGTGAAGTCATGGCCATCGGTCGGACCTTCCAGGAGTCCCTGCAGAAAGCCCTGCGCGGCCTGGAAGTAGGCTCCGAAGGCTTTGATGAAAAGCTGGAAGAACTGACCTCGGAAAACGCCCGGGAAACCCTGACCCGGGAACTGAACGTGCCCGGCGCCGACCGCGTCTGGTACATCGGTGACGCCTTCCGGGCCGGCATGAGTGTCGAGGACGTATTCGCTCACACCAAGGTGGACCCCTGGTACCTGGTGCAGATCGAGGATCTGATCAAGGAAGAGCAGGCCCTTAAGAGCGCCGGCAAGGCCGACATCGATCAGGCCACCCTGTTCCGCCTCAAGCGCAAGGGCTTCTCCGACGCCCGTCTGGCCAAACTGCTGGGCATCTCCGAGGTAAGCCTGCGCAAGCTGCGCCATGACCTGGGTATCCGCCCGGTGTACAAGCGCGTGGATACCTGCGCCGCCGAGTTTGCCTCCGACACCGCGTACATGTACTCCACCTATGAGGAAGAGTGCGAGGCCGACGCCAGCGATCGAGAGAAGATCGTAGTGATTGGTGGTGGCCCCAACCGGATCGGGCAGGGCATCGAGTTTGACTACTGCTGTGTTCACGCGGCCCTGGCCATGCGTGAAGACGGCTACGAAACCATCATGATCAACTGCAACCCGGAGACCGTGTCCACTGACTACGACACCTCCGACCGGTTGTA